>NZ_JBHURZ010000005.1:541046-826806 GCF_042673825.1 Streptomyces sp. NPDC057002 | reverse complement strand
GGCGTGCCAGGGGCGGCGTCCGTCCGGCTCTGTGCCGTGCCTGCGGCGCCGACGGCCCGGATCTGTACCGTGCCCGGGTCGTTGTCGGCCTGGGGGCGTGGCGTGCCCGGGTCGTTGTCGGCCTGGGGGCGTGGCGTGCCCGGGTCGCTGTCCGTCCGGGCCGATGGCGTGCCAGGGGCGGCGTCCGTCCGGCTCTGTGCCGTGCCTGCGGCGCCGACGGCCCGGATCTGTACCGTGCCCGGGTCGTTGTCGGCCTGGGGCCGTGGCGTGTCCGGGTCGTTGTCCGCCTTGGCTCGGGGCGTGCCCCGGTCGTCGTCCGCCTTGGCTCGGGGCGTGCCCTGGGCGGCATCCGTCCGGGCCGATGGCGTGCCCTGGTCGCCGTCCGTCCGGGCCGATGCCGTGCCCCGGTCGCCGTCCGTCCGGCCCCGTGCCGTGCCCGCGGCGCCGACGGCCCGGATCTCTACCGTGCCCGGGCCGTCGTCAGCCTTGGACCGCGGTGTGCCCGGCTGACCGTCCGCCTCGGCCGGTGGCGTGTCCTGGGCGCTGTCCCCCTTGGCCCGTGCGGGGCCCGGGTCACCGTCCCCCTTGGCCTGCGGCGTGCCCGGCTCGCGGTCCCTCTTGGACCGTGGCGGGACCGGGTCGCCGTCCGTCTGGTCCCGTGCCGTGCCCGGGTCGTCGTCAGCCCGGTCCCGTGGCGTGCCCGGGGCGCCGTCCGGCTGCGGCTCTCTCGGTGCCCGCCCCGGTGTCGGCTGCTGCGGCTGAGGCTCGTCACTCATGTCGTGCACGGACTCCTGTTTCGCGTCGTACGTCGTTCCCGTACGTCTCTGCTCGCTCTTGCGCCCCTGTGATGAAGACTGTCCCATCCGGCGATCAGTTCCCTGATCGAGGGCCGTGTCGCGAGCCGTGTGGTGAGGCGGGCGGCGTGCGGGCGAACGTACAGGCGGCCGCAGGGTCAACTGGGCTATCCTGCACGCCTGTTCGAATCGCGATCTTGCTTGCGCGAGATTCGCCTGAAGGGGGACTCGACCGAAGATGCGACTGCTCGCACGCTCCGCCCTGGCCGGCACCGCCGCCACGCTGCTCGCCCTGGCCACGGGCGCCTCGGCCCACGCGGACGGAACGGATCGTACCGTCTGGGCCGGTGCCGACTGGAACGTCACGCCCCACGCGGACTCCGGTGGCAAGGCCCACATCCAGACGTACGGCGAGGTCTTCACCATCACCGACCTGGCCAAGGACGGTCACTCGACCATCGGGATCATCTCGATCGGCGGCGAGGGCAACACGTACTACTACTGGAACCGTGACGGCGTGAACACGACCCGCACGCTGAACCTCGACATCAAGGAAGGCACGCCGATCACCATCAAGGCGTGCATCGGCGACTGGAAGGGCAACCCGGACAACCCCACCGCGGGGATCATCTGGGACAAGTGCAGCGGCTGGGCGCAGACCGACGCCTGACCGAACTCCGCGTGGGGCGCTCCGGGCACGGCCCGGGGCGCCCCACGGCGTTCCCGGGCGGGAAGACCACGCCCCGCATCCCACGCCCCGCATCCCACGGCACGCGAAAACCCATGGCACGCGTGATCCCCGGCCCACTAGGCTCCTGCGCTTCGGTGTCCGGAGGCGAGGAGGGCTGTGGATGTGGGCTCGGGACGGTTGTACGCGGCCGTCGCGGCGGGCGGCTTCAGGCGGTACGCGACCTATCGGGCGGCCACGGTGGCCGGGGTGTTCACCAATACGGTCTTCGGCGTCATCCTCGTTTACACGTATCTGGCGCTGTGGGACGAGAAGCCGCATCTCGGAGGGTACGACCAGGCGCAGGCCGTGACGTATGTGTGGCTGGGGCAGTGTCTCTACGCGACCCTGGCGATCCAGGGCGGGGGCGCCGAGAAGGACCTGATGGAGCGCATCCGCACCGGTGAGATCGCCGTCGATCTGTACCGGCCGGCCGATCTCCAGCTGTGGTGGCTGGCGGGTGACGTGGGGCGGGCGCTGTTCCAGATGCTGGGGCGGGGTGTGATCCCGTTCGCGTTCGGCGCGGTCTTCTTCCCCATGGCCCTGCCGACGTCGGTCACCCCCTGGCTGGCCTTCGTGGTCACGCTCCTGCTGGCGACGGTGGTCAGCTTCGCGATCCGCTATCTGGCGGCCCTGAGCGTGTTCTGGCTGATGGACGGCATGGGCGTCAACCAGCTCCTGATGGTCACGGGGATCTTCTTCTCGGGCATGGTGCTGCCGCTGAACGCCTTCCCCGGGGCGCTCGGCGAGGTCGTGCGGGTGCTGCCGTGGGCGGCGCAGATCCAGATGCCGGCGGATGTGCTGATGGGGGAGACCGACCCGCTGCGGGCGTTCGCCTTCCAGGCGGCGTGGGCGGTGGCGCTGCTGGCGGCCGGACGGCTGCTGCAGTCGGCCGCGACACGGCGGGTGGTGGTGCAGGGTGGGTGAGCGGAATGCCCTGGCCGAGGGGCTGCGGGCCTATCGGCTGATCGCCGGGATGTGGATCCGGTCCAGCATGACCTACCGCACCTCCTTCGTCGTCACGGTGCTCGGCAACCTCACGGTGACGGGCCTGGACTTCGTGGGGATCCTGCTGATGTTCTCGCAGGTCGATTCCCTGGGCGGCTGGTCACTGCCCGAGGTTGCCTTCCTGTACGGGCTGTCGGTGACGGCGTTCGGGATCGCCGACCTGCTGCTCGGCTCGATTGACGTCCTGGGCGCCCGGATGCGCGACGGCTCGTTCGACACGCTGCTGGTGCGGCCCGCGCCGGTGCTCGCCCAGGTCGGTGCCGACCGCTTCGCGCTGCGCCGCCTGGGGCGGATCACCCAGGGCGCCGTGGTGCTGTGCTGGGCGCTGTTCTCGGTGGATGTCGACTGGAGTGCGACGAAGGTGCTGCTGGTGCCGATGATGGTGGTCAGCGGCGCGGCGATCTTCTCGGCGGTGTTCGTGGCGGGCGCGGCCTTCCAGATCTTCGCGCAGGACGCCGCCGAGGTGCAGAACGCCTTCACGTACGGCGGGACCACGCTGCTGCAGTATCCGCCGAGCGTGTTCGGCAAGGACCTGGTGCGCGGCGTGACCTTCATGGTGCCGCTCGCCTTCGTCAACTGGGTCCCGGCCGCCCATGTGCTGGGGCGGTCGTATCCCATCGGCCTGCCGTCCTGGGCGGCGTTCGCCTCGCCCCTGGTGGCGGTGGCCTGCTGTTTGCTGGCAGGGGCGGCGTGGCGGACGGGGCTTCGTTCCTACCGGAGTACAGGGAGTTGAGGTGACCGAGGTGGACAGCGCCTTCATCGAACTCGACGGTGTCGAGAAGGTCTTCGACGTACGCAAGAAGACCGGCTTCATGAAGCGGGAAGTACGGCGGGTCCGGGCCGTCGACTCGATCTCCTTCCGTGTGGAACGCGGCGAGATGGTCGGCTACATCGGCCCGAACGGCGCCGGCAAGTCGACCACGATCAAGATGCTGACCGGCATCCTCACCCCGAGCGCCGGCCGGCTGCGGGTCGCGGGCATCGACCCCTCCCGCGAACGCACCCGGCTCGCGCACCGCATCGGTGTGGTGTTCGGGCAGCGCACCACGCTGTGGTGGGACCTGCCGCTGGTCGACTCCTACCGGCTGATGCACCGTATGTACCGGATCCCGGACGCCCGTTACCGCGAGAACCTCGACCGCCTGGTCGAACTCCTCGGCCTGGGCGACCTGCTGGACGTGCCGGTACGGCAGCTCTCCCTCGGGCAGCGGATGCGCGGCGACATCGCGGCGGCGCTGCTGCACGACCCGGAGGTGCTGTACCTCGACGAGCCGACCATCGGTCTTGATGTCGTCTCCAAGTCCAAGGTGCGGGAGTTCCTGCGGGAGATGAACGCCGAGCGCGGTACGACGGTGCTGCTGACCACGCACGATCTGCAGGACATCGAGCAGTTGTGCAAGCGGGTGATGGTCATCGACCACGGGCGCATGATGTACGACGGTCCGCTCACCGGGCTGCACGAGGCGGGGGAGAGCGAGCGGACGCTGGTGGTGGACTTCGAGCGGGAACTGCCCCCGATCGACGCCCCGGCACCCGCCCGGGTCGTCCGGGTGGACGGTCCGCGGCAGTGGCTGGCGTTCCCGGCGGCAGAGTCGGCGGCGCCGCTGGTGGCGCGGATCGCGGCGCAGTACCCGCTGGTCGACCTGTCGGTGCGGGAGCCGGACATCGAAGCGGTGATCGCGAAAATGTACGCCGAGCGTGCGACCGCATAGTGCCCGGCACGGGTAACTCGTAGGCTGCTCTACATGACCGACGACGCAGTCCCGGATCTCCGCGCCTCCGACGCCGACCGTGAACGGGTCGCCGAAGTCCTGCGGGACGCCCTCGCTGAGGGACGTCTCGACATGGCGGAGTTCGAGGAGCGACTGGACGCGACCTACCAGGCGCGGACGTACGGGGAACTGGTGCCGATCACCCGGGACCTGCCGGCCGCGGGCGTCACTGTGCCCGCCGTGTCGCTGAGCAAGGACCCCGCCACCGGGTCGGGCTGGTCCGGGCGGATCGTCAGCGGCGAGGGGTCCTCGACGTGGGCCGTCGCCGTGATGTCGGGCTTCCAGCGCAAGGGGCACTGGACGATGCCCCGCCGGTTCACCTGCCTGGCCTTCTGGGGCGGCGGGGAGATCGACCTGCGCGAGGCGAACTTCGCGGAGCGCGAGGTCGAGATCAACGCGATCGCGATCATGGGCGGGGTGGATGTCATCGTGCCGCCCGGCGTCGAGGTCGTGGTGCGCGGCATCGGGATCATGGGCGGTTTCGACCACCGCGAGGAGGGTGTGCCGGGGGAGCCCGGGGCGCCGCGCGTGATCGTGACCGGGTTCGCCTTCTGGGGCGGCGTCGGGGTCCAGCGGAAGGTGACGCGGGCGGAGAAGCAGCGGCTCAAGGAGGAGCGGCGGCGGGAGAAGCTGGAGCGTCGGAGCAACGGCGAGTACTGAGCGTCGTCGGCCAGTACCCGGCGTCGTCCTCCTAGAGCTCGGCCGGCGCCGACCCCTTCAGGCTCTCCAGGTCGAACTCCTCGGCCATCCGGGCGTACCCCTTGTCGCTGGGGTGCAGATGATCGCCCGAGTCGAAGTCGGCGCGCAGCCGGCGCGGGTCGTAGGGGTCGCGCAGCGCCCTGTCGAAGTCGGCCACCGCGTCGAAGACCCGGCCCGCCCGGATCTCGGCGTTGATCTGCTGCCGGACCGACTCCCGCGGGTCCGTGTAGCCGCGGTGCCCGTAGAACGGCATCAGGGTCGCGCCGACGACCTTCAGGCCGCGTGCGTGGGCCTGGCCCACCATGGTGCGCAGGCCGTCCAGTATCGCGTTCGGGTCGGCGAGCCGCCGGTTGCGCAGGATGTCGTTGACGCCGAGGTCGATGACGACGACCTTGGCGTTCGTCCGCTCCAGCACGTCCCGCCCGAAGCGGTTGAGCCCGCTGGGGTTGTCGGCCGGGCGGCCCAGCCCGTCCGTGAGGACCCGGTTGCCGCTGATGCCCTGGTTGACGACGCTGTAGCGGGGCAGGTCCCGCCCGGCGGCGGTCTCCGCGCGTAGCCGCTCGGACAGCACGTCGGTCCACCGGTTGTTGGCGCCCGTGGTGGAGGTGATGCCGTCGGTGAGGGAGTCGCCGAGGACGACGACCGTGCCGTCGGACTCGTTGCTCAGCACGTCCAGCGCCGTCAGGTAGCGCCAGTAGGTGCTCTGCTCGGTGTACGGCGTGCCCGTCGTGTCCTGGGCGTGGGCGCCCTGGGCGACGTAGGAGGTCTGCCGGGCGTGCGGGTGGTACGTCACCGGGCCGGAGCTGGTCGGTGTGTACGTGGTGATCAGGACGTCGGCGTCGTGCGGGATGACGACGCGCACGACGTCGCTCATCACCTGCCGGCCGGGCGGGATGACGACCGTGGGGCCGCCGTTGAAGGTCAGCTGCCGCATGGTGTCCGACAGCGCGGCGGGCGTACCCGCGGCGGCGGCCACGGCGATCGACGCCTGTGTGATGCTCAGCGGCGACTGGCCGTAGAGATTGGACAGCGTCACGCGGGCACTCGTACCGCCGACGCTGGTGTGGACGACGTTGCGTACCGAACGGTCCGCCATGCCGGTCGTCTCGGTGCCGGGCTCGGCGCCCGCCGGCGAGGTGGACCAGGTGCCGACCCAGGTGCCGGTGGAGGCGGGGGCGGCGGAGTTGTTCGGAAGACGGCCGTCTGCCCGGGTGTTCCGGGTCTGCGTGCCGTCGTCGGTCGCCACTCCGACATATATGGCGGCGGAAAGGGCCACAACCGCTGCGACGATCGCCGCGAGCAGGGCGTAACCACGACCCCGGGTCATGCTGTGCAGTTCTCCTCAGGCGATGGGAGCCCAAGGCTCCGATCTGATGTGCCCATGATGCGTCATGGGCAGGGGGAAGCTGACAGGACCCCTGGCATTACCCCCTTCCGACAGACGCCGGGAACTCCTGTTCCGTTCCAGTAGTCGGTCAGGAAGGGACAATGTGTGCGGGATCACCAAGCGGGTGGAGCGGATGGAACGGATGAAAGTGGAAGAAAAGGTCGGCGTCGACGGGCAGCATGCCCGCCCCAGCGCCGCCGTGAACCGTGCGATGGCGAGCTTCAGCCCGGCGGACGAGGAGAAACAGCGCGGCGTACGCCGTATGAAACTCACCGCCACCGGTCTCCTGCTGTTCGTGGCCGTGGTCTACATCCTCGCCAAATGGGCCCAGAACTCCGGCGCAGGCCCCTGGGCGGGCTATGTCGCCGCCGCCTCCGAGGCCGGCATGGTCGGTGCGCTCGCCGACTGGTTCGCCGTCACCGCCCTCTTCCGACACCCCCTCGGCATCCCCATCCCGCACACCGCGATCATCCCCACCAAGAAGGACCAGCTCGGCGTCTCCCTCGGCGAGTTCGTCGGCGAGAACTTCCTCTCCGAGGACGTCGTACGGCAGCGGCTGCGCGCCGTAGGCATCGGCAGCCGCCTCGGCGCCTGGCTCGCCGTCCCCGAGCACGCCGACCGGGTCACGGCGGAGCTCTCCACCGCCCTCAGGGGCGCCCTGACGGTCCTGCGCGACTCCGACGTCCAGGCCGTCGTCGGCGAGGCCATCACCCGGCGCGCCAACGCCCAGGAGATCGGACCCGGCATCGGCAAGATGCTGGAGAAGGTCGTCGCCGACGGCGGCCACAAACGCGTCGTCGACCTCATCGTCACCCGCGCGCACGACTGGCTGGTGCTGC
The DNA here is from genome assembly GCF_042673825.1 of Streptomyces sp. NPDC057002. NCBI lineage: Bacteria > Bacillati > Actinomycetota > Actinomycetes > Kitasatosporales > Streptomycetaceae > Streptomyces > Streptomyces sp. NPDC057002. The sequence continues at coordinate 819,580 of NZ_JBHURZ010000005.1, read as the reverse complement.
ACCGCGACGAGGTGATGGACGCCGTGGAGGGCGGCGCCCCCGGCTGGACGCCGAAGTTCGTCGACAAGAAGGTCGGCGAGCGCGTCTACAAGGAGCTGCTGCGCTTCGCCACCGAGATGCGCGACATGCCCGCCCACCCCGCGCGCGGCGCCCTCGACCGCTTCCTCACCGACTTCGCCTCCGACCTCCAGTCCGACACCGAGACCCGCGCCCGCGTCGAGCGGCTCAAGGGCGAGGTGCTGGGCCGCGGCGAGGTCCAGGACCTCATCGCCAGCGCCTGGACGGCCGTACGATCCATGATCGTCGCCGCGGCGGAGGACGAGCGCAGCGAGCTGCGGCTGCGCGTACGGGCCTCGCTGATCTCGCTGGGCTCCCGGATGGCGGGCGAGCGCAAGGTGCAGGACAAGGTCGACAAGTGGGTGGAGGACGCGGCCGTCTACGTCGTCACCACCTACCGCAAGGAGATCACCTCCCTGATCACGGACACGGTGGCGAGCTGGGACGCCGAGCACACCACGCGGAAGATCGAGGCGAACATCGGCCGCGACCTCCAGTTCATCCGGATCAACGGCACGGTGGTGGGCTCGCTGGCGGGCCTGCTGATCTACACGATCTCGCACGCGCTGGGGGCGTGATGCTTCAGGCGTAAGAGAAGCCGGTCAGGGCACTCGACCCCGGTTCCGCTCGACGAGGAGGGGGCCCATGACCACCGCGCAGGCCGGGACCGGCCGCACCATCACCACCGACATCCCCGCCCGGCTCGACCGCCTCCCGTGGTCGCGCTGGCACTGGACGATCGTCCTCGGCCTCGGCACCGTGTGGATCCTCGACGGCCTCGAAGTCACCGTCGTCGGCAACATCGCCAGCCGCCTGTCGGAGCCCGACAGCGGCCTGCCCATCACCTCCGGCCAGGTCACCGGCATGGCAGCTGCCCTGTATGTGGCGGGAGCCTGCATCGGCGCCCTGTTCTGGGGCCGTCTGACCGACAAGTGGGGGCGCAAAAAACTCTTCATGATCACCCTGGCGGTGTATCTGGGGGCGACGGCGTTGACCGCCATCTCCTTCGACACCTGGTGGTTCTTCCTCTTCCGCTTCCTCACCGGCTTCGGCATCGGCGGCGAGTACGCGGCGATCAACTCCGCGATCGACGAGCTGATCCCCAAGGAATACCGCGGCCGCACCGACCTGATGATCAACGGCAGCTTCTGGCTGGGCGCGGTCGGCGGATCCCTGCTGTCGATCGTCGCGCTGGACACCGACATCTTCGCGGCGAACGTCGGCTGGCGCCTCACCTTCGCGCTCGGCGCGGTCCTGGCCCTGGTGATCCTGCTGGTCCGCCGGCACGTCCCGGAGAGCCCCCGCTGGCTCCTCATCCACGGCCGCGACGACGAAGCGGAACGCATCGTCTCCGCCATCGAACGCGAGATCGAGGAGGAGCGGGACGAGCCGCTGCCGCGCCCCGAGGGCGAGATCACCATCCACCAGCGCCGCAGCGTCTCCTTCCTGGAGATCGGCCGCACGGTCTTCTCCGACTACCGCCGCCGCGCGATCCTCGGCTTCTCCCTCTTCATCGGCCAGGCCTTCCTCTACAACGCCATCACCTTCGGCTTCGGCGCGATCCTGACGACGTTCTTCGACGTCCCGAGCGGCAGCACCGGCTACTACTTCGCGGTCATCGCACTCGGCAACTTCTTCGGCCCGCTGCTCCTGGGCAAGCTCTTCGACACGGTGGGCCGCCGGATCATGATCTCCGGCACCTACCTGCTCTCCGGCCTGCTCCTCTTCGGCACGGCCTGGCTCTTCGACCAGGGCTCGCTGAGCGCGACCACCATGACGGCGTGCTGGTGCGCGGTCCTGTTCTTCGCCTCGGCGGGCGCGTCCAGTGCCTATCTGACGGTCTCCGAGGTCTTCCCGATGGAGACCCGCGCCATGTCCATCGCCTTCTTCTACGCCATCGGCACGGCGGCCGGCGGCATCAGCGGCCCGCTCCTCTTCGCCGACCTCACCAGCACGGGCAAGATCGCCGACACGGCCCTCGCCTTCCAGATCGGAGCGGCCCTGATGTGCCTGGCGGGCCTGGCAGCGGCGATCCTGGCGGTGAAGGCGGAACGCCGGTCCTTGGAGGACATCGCGAAGCCGCTGACGGCGGAGACATAGCTGCGGGCATGCGTGCCTCCCCCAGTGCCTTAAGGGCCTGGGAGGTGCCCCCAGGGCGGCACGGGTGGGCGGTGGGGGTCCCCCCGCTCGAGCGAAGCCGAGAGTGGGGGAGGCACCCCGTCGCGCCGGGTTGCGCACCCACCCGCCCTCAGCCCGACCCGCAGCACCCCGCAACCGCGCCGGCCGCTACTTGGCCCCACCCCGCCGCCGAAGCATCAGCACCCCACCCCCGACAGCGGCAAGCCCGGCCGCCGCAACCCACCCGACCCCACCTTCAACACCGGTCGCAGCAAGATCCCGCCCCACACCGGCAGAGGGCGAAGCCGACGCACGCACCGCCCCCTGCGGCCGCGCCCCCTCGCCGACTGCCTCGTCCCGCCCCCGGGTGAACGCCAACGTCCCGAACCCGAGCTGGTCATAACCCCCACTGTTGGGCCCGTAATCCCCACCCCCACCCTCAGGCGCAGCCTTCGCCGCGGCCCGCGTCACAAACGACGCCGACAACCCCCGCCGCTTGGTGTAGTGGTTGGCGATCATCGCCCAGATCGGACGGGTCATCCCCGGATCCACAGCCGCCGCGTCGGAAGCCGTCTCACTCCCCGACCACCCCCCGATCGCCCCCTTCCTCCGCGTGTTGGCCGTATACGGCACATCACCCCCGAGGCTCCACTTGGCCACGTACTCCGCGCCCTTGAGGAACCGGCTGTCGTCGTACCCGTACAGATCGATGCCCTGGTTCCACGCCATCTCGCACACCGTGCCCATCAGCCCGACCCCGAGCAGCGCATGCCCCTGATCGCGCCCGGCCTCGACCCACTCCGCGAGCCCGTCGCCGTGCACCACGGGAATGGCATGCCGGACCGACCCCATCCCCTCCCCGTGCTTGAAGTACTCAACGGCCCGCTTCACGACGGCCCGGTCATCGCAGAAGATCCCGGTCGCGAGCACACAGGCGAGGGCCGTCAGATCCCAGTTGGGCCAGTAGTTGGTGACGACGGCGTTGTTGTGATGGCTCAGGAAGTCGTCGCTGAGCGGAAGGAAGACCTCCGACAGCAGCTCCCGCGCCCGCCCGAGATCGAAGTCAGCGTGGTCGCGTACGAGTTCGGCGGCGTTGGCGAACTGATACCCGTACAGCCCCGCGGCCAGGAACCGGTCGGCCGAGCCCTGGATCGAGGTCAGCTTCCCCGACCAGGCGTTCAGGATCGCCACGGCGGTGTCGGCATGCGCGTCCTCGCCGCTGACGTGGTACCGCAGGGCGTTCTGGTAGGCGGCGTGGATGTCGTTGTAGAGGGCCGCGTAGTTCTGGGGCGACCCCGACCCCCGGTACACCGTCGCCTGCGGGTTGGCCCGCCAGCCGCTCTGCGCATGCCGGTTGGCGGTGAGCTTGGCGAACCCGGCCGCGTAGGGCCTGGCGCCCGCCTTCACTTTGGCGGCCATACGGCCCAGGTCGGCCCGGGTGTGCAGCAACCCCGGGTGGGCGAAGGGAGCGTCGGCGGCGGAGGCCGGGGCTGCGAGGGCGACCGTACCGATACCGATACCGGCGCCCGCCGCACCCGCTGCTTTCAACATGCTCCGGCGGCTGATCTGTCGTGTCACGTCGTCGTACCTCAGCGTCGTAAGTCGCGTGCCTGTGGGGGACGGTGAGGAGACGGCGGGCGGTGACGGCGATAACAAAAACTGCGGTACAGTTGATCTGCATCCGGCCGCCGGAAATCCGGCTGAAGGATCGTGCGTTGGTGGTCCAAGGAAAGACGCCCCGCTTCCTGCGGGGAAATGCAGGTGCAAGGCCTGCCCGGCGCTCCACAACAAGAACCCGGCCCTGGGATTCAGGGCCGGGTTCTTTGTCGTGTCTGCCGGTCGTAGCTGCCGGTCGTGTCCGCCGCTGGTCGGGTCAGCCGCGCCGGTCGGCCACGACCCAGGACGCCACGGCCACAGCCCCCGCCACTCCGAACACGGCGGGCCAGGCGCCCACCCTCTTGGCCAGCGGATGAGACCCGGCGAAGGCGGCGACATACGCGGCCGACAACACCCCCGCGGCCACCCCGCCGGCCTGCTGCCGCCACTGCCGCGCGGCCGCCGCCCCGGCGACCGCGAGCACGGCCCCGCCGAGCGGCCGCTGCCTGGTCCAACGGGCCACGCCGTACCCGCCGACCAGCCCGCTCGCGGCGACCACCGCGCTGGGAACCTTCGCCATACCTGCCTCCTGCTGCACTCGTGCGGGTCCCAAGGCTAACTCCGCAGGTCGGCGGCTGTTCGCGGTACCCGATCCCCAGCAGGCCGGACCCGGCAGAGGATCAGAAGAGCGTGGGGGCCGGCGGAGCCCACCGGCTGGTGCGGGGCACCGCGCTGGAGACGCCGTAGTCCTTCCTGAGCTGTTCGGGGATCGCGTAGTGCATGACGCGTCCGCGGGTGAGGGTGGACAGCTCCAGGACGCTGGTGAGATGGCCGAGACGGTCCAGGGCCCAGGCGCCGAACGGGGAGTGGTCCTCGATGCTCTCCAGGACGCCCAGGAGATGGGGCGCGGCCTTGACGACGGTGTCCCACGACGTGCGCGGCACCTGGAGCCAGTCGGCGCAGGTGTCGCCGACGAGGTAGCGGATGAGGGCGGATACGACCGGGTCGAAGAAGGTGCCGGGCACCACTTCCTCGTAGAGGTCGATCAGTTGCCGGGTCAGGTGAGTCCCCTCCTCGGAAGGGCCCATGTGCCGGACCATGTACAGGTCGAGGAACCGGCGGGCCTCGTCGAGGGTGTGGGGCACGGCGTCCTGGTCGACGCCGAGCATCGCGCCGACGACGCGCCACGCGTAGTAGTAGGCGTCCGCGCCCTCCTCCGACATGTGGATGCCGAGGCGATGCAGGCTGTCCAGGACGAGCATGGAGAAGAACATCTGCCCGCCGATCATGTCCTCCTGGCAGATCGGCGTCCCGTGGACCTCGGTGTCCCAGCGGTTCTCGCGGGCGAGATGGTGACGGATGGACGCGTGCAGGAGGCGGACCTTCTGGGCGGCGGGAACGAAGCGACCGCCGGCCTCGAAGGCGTCGGGCTGCATCAGATAGACCGTGAACTGCCCGGTCTCCGCCATCCGCTTGGAGGGGTACTTCAGCCCGTGGGTGGCCGACAGCAGCTTCGCCACACGCGGGACGAGGTAGCAGGCGGGCATGGAGGCGAAAGACAGCGCGGTGGAGATGTGCACGTTGTTGTCGATGAAGAAGAGCCGGGCCTTCTCCATCTCCCCCCAGTCCACCCAGGCCGGCGGGGTGCGGGTGCTCTCCAGGTACTCGCGGGCGACATCGGGCAGCCCGTCCGGCAGGGGAGCGCCTGCCGTCGAGACGTACCGCATCAGGGTGTTGAACTTGCCCACCTCCCCGCGTTCGAAGAGCGTGGCGACGGTGGCGTCGGCGAGTTCGTCACCCGCCTGCCGAAGGGCGTCCATCGATGCCTCGGTACAGGTCATGGCAGGGCTCCTTGTCATCCACTTGTCATCCACGGGTTCGTGTCCACGACAGACGGGAGACCGGTCGCCGCCCGGGCCGGTACAGGCATGCGCCGACCCGGTACGACGGCCGGTCAGAACAGACGGACCGCAGCCGAATGCGCGAGCGCGGTCAGGGCGGCGGCGGAGGGCGTCGGCACATCCAGCCCGTGCAGGGCATCGAGGGCCTCCTCGACCCGCGCGCTGATCATGTCCTCGATACGGTCGGGCGCCTTCAACCGGCACATCACCTCGCGCACGGCGTCCAGCTCCCGCGTGTCCAGACCCTCCGAGTCCAGGTCGTCCCGGCCCAGCAGGGCGCGCAGCAACTCCCGCTCCTCCTCCCCGGCCAGCCGCCATGTCTCCGCCAGCAGGGCCGTGGGCCTTCGGCCGCGCACATCGTCGGCGTTGGCCTTGCCGGTGTGGTCCGGGTCCCCGAACAGGCCGAGCAGGTCGTCCCGGAGCTGGAACGCCTCGCCCAGCGGCAGTCCGTACGCGGAGTAGCCCTCGCGCAGACGCCCGCCCGCTCCGGCCAGGGCGCCGCCGATGAGCAGGGGCTGCTCGACGGTGTACTTGGCGGTCTTGTACCGGATCACCTTCAGCGAGACGGCGGTGTCCGGACCGGCGCCGGTCCGCAGGATCTCGAGACACTCGCCCGCGATCAGCTCACGGGCCATCAGCGACCACAGCGGCCGGGCCCGGACGAGATACGCCGCGGGCAGACCGCTGGTGGCGAACAACTGCCCGGCCAGCGCCATCAGCAGATCACCCACCAGCATCGCCAGCGACCGGGCGGCGGCGTCGGCGTCCGGTCGGCTCCCGACCGTACCCCGCAGCGCGACATGCGCCGTCGGCCGCCCGTGGCGCAGCGGGCTGTCGTCGATGAGGTCGTCGTGCACCACGGCGGCGGCGTGCACCAGTTCCATGGAGGCCGCCGCCCGCACCAGCGCGTCGCTGTCCGGCTGCCCCGCCGCTCGCCACCCCCAGTAGCAGAACGCCGCCCGCAGCCGCTTGCCGTCCGCGACCGCCGCCTCCAGGTTCTCCGCCACGTCCGCAAGCACCGGATCGATCGCCGCGAAAGCGTCCGCCTCCTCGGCGACGAACCCCCGCAGCACCTCGTCGACACGGACTTTGAACGCGGCCGGCTCCCACCGGTCAGACGCCACCGGCGGCCCTCCGGGCCTGGGCGTGCTGCGCGAGGATCTCCAAGTGGGCCGGAGGCACGGCCGCGTACCGGTCCAGCGCCAGACGCCCCCGCGCCACGAGGTCGTGCTCGGCCTCCGCCGCCAGCTCCGCAGCGTCCGAACGGCGCAACAGCCCCCGCACCGTCCCCACGGCCGAACCCACCGTACTCACCGCCAGATCGGCCAGCCCGGCCGCCAATAACACCGCCTGACCCTCCAGGCCCCGGCATCGTTCCGTTTCCTGCGTCATGTCATCCCCCACCCGACGATGAACATCCGGGCAGCGCTGGTCACGCACCGCCCCTTCGAGCATCCGCTCGCGCGGGCCGCGGGGGCGGAGGAACTCACGAACGAGTGACGTAACCGTCCGACTGTGCGAATCACGGACGCGCTCCGGGGATGGCACCTCCCCCCGTCAAACGACTGGCGGCGACCGCCGCGGACCGCCAGGCTGGCCCGACCAACGCCGCTCAAGGAGGGCCAGTTGAAGACCGTCCGCACCACCTCCACGACCCTCACCACCCCGGACGGCACCCGCATCGCCCACCACGACCACCGCCCCGAACGGGAATCCCCAACCCCCTTCCTCCTCCTGCACGGCCTCGCCGGCCACCAGGGCGAGTGGGACGCGGTCGCCGCCCGGCTCCTGTCCGACGGCCACCGCGTGGTGACGTACGACGCCCGAGGCCACGGCGCCAGTACCCGCGCCCCCGCGACCACGACCCGCGCGGCCCACGTCCAAGACGCGGTGACCCTGATCGAGGAACTGGCCCTGGCCCCCGTCACCCTGCTGGGACAGTCCCTCGGCGGCCACACGGCGATGCTGCTGGCCGCCTCCCACCCCCACCTGGTCACGTCCCTGATCCTGGTCGAAGCGGGCCCGGCGGGCCCGACCCCGGAACTCCCCGCGCGGATCGCGGCCTGGCTGGACAGCTGGCCGACACCGTTCAAGTCGCTGGAGGCCGCGAAGGCCTTCCTGGGTCATGAGGCCTGGACGAGAACCCTGGAGCAACGAGAGGACGGCTGGCACCCCACCTTCGACCGCGCCACGCTCATCGCGTCGGTCGCCGAACTGGCCACCACCGCCTACTGGCCCCAGTGGTCCCAGATCACCTGCCCCACCCTCCTCATCCAGGGCGAACACGGCACCATGCGCCCCGACGAGCCCACCACCATGCTCACCCACCGCCCGGCCACCCACCTCACCCGCATCCCGGACGCGGCCCACGACGTCCACCTGGACCAGCCGGACCGCCTCTACGAGGCGATCAGAACCTTCAACTCCTGGCCGCGCTCTGGTCCTTGACCTCAACCAAAGTCGAGGTCCTACGTTGATCGCGTCCGGGCAACCACGAGAGGGCGAGGACGGATATGAGCACCGACACCACCATGGACCTCAAGGAGTACACCCACGAGGAACTGGCCGCCCAGCCCATCGGCGCATGGACGGGCATGGCCTACCGCACGGTGGTAGGAGCCATCCGCGCCCAACTGGCGGTCGAGGACCTCACCCAGCCCCACTGGTGGACCCTGAACCACGCGGCCGGCGCCCCCGGCACATGGACCCGCCCCACCCTGACCGCCCGCCTGCTCCCGTACGACGACCTCGACACCGACTTCGACGAGGTCTACGACGACCTGGTCACCCGCGGCTGGCTCACCGAGAACCCCACCACGGGAACCATGACCCTGACCGACGCGGGCGAGGCAGCCCGCCTCCGAGCCAGGGACCGCAACCAGCGCGTCCACCACCAGACCCACCAGAACATCGACCCGGCCGACTTCGTCACCACGATCAACGTCCTGCGCCGGATAGTCGCCAACCTCGGCGGCGACGGAAACCTCCCCGACGAGGGCAAATAGTCCGGCAGTCATGGCGGGAGGACCACCCCCCTGACTCACTTGTGGTCGCGCAGGAAGGCGGGAATCCCGTCCCTGGTCGGATAGTCCGGCAGGGGCGCGGGCCCGTCCTGAAGGAACGCGGTGATGACGGCGGCGGCTCGGTCGTTGTTGTCGTCGAGGCCGTTCCACATGTGGTGTCCGACGCCGGGCATGTACTGCGTGCGCTGGATGGCGGGATCACCGGCAAGGACGGCGGTCGCCCATTGACGGACCTGCGAGGAGCACTCGGCGATCATCAGCATCGCTGGGGTCTTGGAGCGCCTCAGCCGCGGGGCCAGGGAGGGTGAGTCCTTGATCGTCTGCTGGACGCGGAGGCTGGCGGCGGCGCTGAAGGAGAAGTTCTGCGCGGTGTCCTCGGCCGGGATGTGGTGCGCGTCGCGCGCGCAGTAGGCGGACGCGGTGTCGCTGCCGAGGTCGGCGGCGGTGAAGGCGTTGACCCCTTCGGCCTGCCCGATCAGCCCCGTGCCGGGGGTGAGGAGCCCGAGCCGCATGAGGCCGAACGCGACGGCGTACCGCGGGAGATGCGTCGACCGCGGCCCGGTCATCGCCGGCGCGAGGCCGCGCGCGGTCGGCCGACCTTTGTGCCCGGCGATACGCGCGGTCGGTCCGTCCATAGGGCCGGGCTCTGCGACGATCGCCCGGTGCAGACGCGCGGCGACACGCGGGTTCGCCAGGGCCCGGGTGAGCACGACCCCGCCCGCGGAGAACCCGAGGACGTCGGCCTTGCCCTTGCCCAGGCGGTCGACGAAGGCGGCGAGGTCGCGGACCGACCTGGAGATCGTGTACTGGTCCATGGGGAGCAAGTCGCTTCGCCCGCCGCCGGCTTGTTCGTAGGCGTAGACGTCGTGGCCCTGCCGCGCCAGGAGCTGTAGGAACCGGTGGTCCTGAACCGAGATGCCGCGAACCGGCCCGCCGTTGAGGTACACCAGCGGAACGGGGTGCCGGGTGCCGGTCTTCGCTTTCGCCGGCGGGTAGTGATACACCGCGACCCGGCTGCCTGTGTCCAGGGTCCAGTGCTGGGTGGCCACGAACGGCAGGGCGGGCGGGGACCGCCGTGCCGCGGGCTCGGTCGGGACGCAGACCGACGCCGTCAACGCCGCCGCGACGACCACCGGCAGAAACGGCGCGAGCCGCGCCGCCCGGGTGCGACGCCGACCCCGCCACAGTGCGGCGACGGTCCCGATTCCAAGGGCCGTCAGCCATGCGCCGATCCCTGAGCCCGCCCCGTCCGTGAGGACGATCGTGACGAGGAAGACGGCGACCAGCGTCGCGACGGCGGCAAGGGCCAGCAGTAACCGTCCGGTCAAGCGGGCAAGGCGTATGGCGAACGTGGGCACGACGACCTCCGAAGTTTCAAAACACTGTTTCAAAACGACGTTACCAAAGAAGGTAGGCTCTTCGTCATGGGCAGGCCCAGAACGAACGACGCGACCGTCAAGGCCCGACTCGTGGAGTGCGCGACCGAGCTGCTCGCCACCCGTCCGCAGGAGTCGGTCACCGTCCGCGCCGTGGCCACGGCCGCCGAGACGTCGACGGCGGCGGTGTACTCCCTGTTCGGCGACAAGAAAGGCCTGATCGGAGCGGTCCGCGACAGAGCCGTCGCCAGCCTGTTCCAGGCCGTGACGGCGGTGCCGACCTCCGAGGACCCCCTCGCCGACATCTACGCGCTGGCCACCGCCTACCGACGATGGGGACGCGAACACAGTCACCTGTACTCGGTGCTGTTCGGCGGAGTGCAGTCCTTCGAGCCGTCGGAGACGATCGGTACCGATGACCCCGTCCGGCCCCTCATCGCGGCGATCGACCGGGCCCTGACAGAGTCCGTCCTCGACGGCGAAGCGACGTCCATCGCCCTCTCACTCTGGGTGACTCTGCACGGGCTGGTGACCCTCGAACTCGCCGGAGCCTTCGACGCCCCCACAGCAGAGGCCGCGTTCAGATCGACGATCCTCGCCACACTGCGTGGCTGGACGACCCCCGAGGTCTTCCGCAGCCTTCGACAGGACGAACCCGCCCCCTGACCCCCCTCCCCCTCTCAGAAATCCGAGCGCACCCCGAGACGGAGCACTGCCACGCTCCCCTCATGGACAAAGCCGGAACCGCAGACACACCCGCCGCCGCTCCCTCGGCCCTCCTCATCGGAGGCCGGGCCGGCGTGGGAAAAACAACGGTGGCGTGGGAGGTCGCAGCACAACTCCGCGCCGCCGACATCTCCCACGCCATCATCGAGGGCGACTTCATGGGCCAGGTCTATCCGCCCCCACAGAACGACCCCCACCTCTCGACGATCGCAGAGCGCAACCTCAAAGCCATCTGGACGAACTACGCCCGACTCGGCTTCCACCGCCTGATCTACACCAACACCCTCAGCATCCTCCCCGAGACGGCCCCCACCTTCCACCGCGCCCTGGGCCCGGACGTCCACATCACCCGAGTCCTCCTCACAGCCACCGACACCACGACCCACCAACGCCTGACGGGCCGCGAGCTGGGCTCAGAACTGGACAAGGAACTCCGAAGCAGCGCCCGCAAGGCCCGCCTGCTGGAGGAGCTGGCCCCGGCCGACACGGTACGAGTACGGACCGACGGACGCCGGATCGTCGACATCGCGCGCGACGTACTGACGGCAACCGGCTGGACCCGAAACGACCGGGCAGCACCATGACTTCCCCGAGGCAAGAGCCGCCCCCCCAACGCACCAGCTACCCGGCCACGGCCGCGCACCCCTCCCCACCATCCCCGCCGCCCCACCCTCGGGCCGCCCGGCCGGTAGATCCCCGCGGTGGAGGGGCGAGCGTCAAGAGTGAAGCGAAGCGCAATCGGCGCCAGCCGACGCCCGAAGGGCGCTCTTGACACTCACCCCGGAACCGCCAACCTCAGGAGAACCGGGCGGCCGTGAGTACCTTTCAGCCAACGTCACGATTGCAGGACCGCCAGCCAATCGCCGAGCAGCTCCCTTGCAGCATCGTCCACACACGCATGCTCGGCAAAGTAGTCGAACAACCGACCGTAGTGCTGAACGCCCGCCGCATCGCGCAATACCACCCGACCAGTGAAGACTTCCAACGTCGTCATGGTGGTGTCGTAGACGGTGAAGGTGTTGAACGGAGCTTCGGAGACCCGAACCGACAGTGGAAGAACCCGGAGATCCACATTCGGACGGTGCGAGAGGGCTACGAGATGCTCGATCTGCCGTGCCATGACGGCGGAATCGCACAACTGCCACCGAATCGCCGACTCTGTGAGCAAGAACTCGAACCGCTTGTCGAGGTCGTCGAGTACGGCCTGCCGCTCCAGCTTCTGTGCGATTACGCGCTCGGTGTCCCCCACGGCGGACGCCGACGTCCGCGTCATGACCTGTCGCATGTACTCGGGCGTTTGGATCAGGCCGGTGGGAATCGCGGGAAGAAAGTACCGCAAGTGCCTAGCGCTGACTTCCTGAGTTGCTAGGTCATGCTGGACACCGGTCGCGCTGGACGCTGGTTCCAACTTCACATGAGCTCCTCCGGGCAATCGGCTTCTCATGACGTGTTCGCTCCCCGCTCCGGCAACTATTGAGTGACTGCGGGCAGCGACAGACCAGGCATCTTCGGGTGCTGCAAGAGCTGCCTGCCGTGGCACACGCGCAGCACGAATGTCTCGGGCCCTGGGCGGCCTGCCGCGTCGAAGGCATTCAGAACTTCCTCGATGTGTTCCCACAACTTCACCGGTCCGCCCTCGCGCACATCCCAACCACCCTCGCCAGACGTGAGAGTGGCCGCGGATCCACTCACGACGTCGATGAGGTGTACCACCTCGCCGATGGTGATCAACTGGGCGTTCGGCACCGCGCATTGGACCAGGAACCGCAGGTGGTGTGCTTCGTCTGTCGCTGCCATGAGGCGCTGCGGACCGTGCTGGGCCTGGCGGGGCCTGTCCGACAGGCCGGCGGCCCAGTGGGCCGGGTTACCGAACGCCGGTGCGGCATGAGTCCGGACGGCCATGAAGGAGACCGCGCCGGGCAGCAGCGCCCCCTCTGCCGTGCCGTCCTCGGCCACGGTGAGCAAGACACGGGCGTATCCGTAGAGCCATCCCGACAGGCTGAGCAGGATCTTTCCACCCGGTCGGGTCTGGGTGAGCAGCGCGGGTGGGACGGCACGGAAGGAACAGGCAGCCACGATTCGGTCGAAGCGGGCCTCGGGCCAGTAACCGTACAGTCCATCCGCTACGGCCAGGGTCGGGGTGTATCCGCAGCCGTGCAGCGCACCCGCCGCCGATTCCAGTCGCCGCTGGTCGACCTCGATGCTGGTGACATCCCCGGAGTCGAGGCGCTCGCAGGCCAGAGCGGTTGAGTACCCGGTCCCGGTCCCGATCTCCAGCACCGTGTGCCCCTCTGCCACTTCGGCGTCGGCCCACATACGCACCACCAGGGACGGCAGCGTGGACGACGAGGTAGGCGCACCACCAGAGCGGACGACCGGAGCCTTCCACTCGGGCTCTTCCCCGTCGAACTGGGTGATCAGCGTGGTGTCGGAGTACGCGGCTGCAAGCCACCGCCCGTAGTCGAGCTCGGCGGTGACCGGCTCCCACACCGTCAGTCCCTGCTCGTCGCGCTTGTCGGCGGGCAGGTAGAAGCCGGGCACGAACCGGTGCCGTGGCACCGCCTCCACTGCCGCCCGCCAGGCCGGTTCCACAAGGACACCGTCTTGGGCGATGGTGTCCGCCATGGCTTCGCGTAGGCGGACCGCGTCGGTCTCAGGGTCGGCGGGCATCGCCATGACCTGGCGTCTCCTTCCGTACTTCCGTGCTCAGAATGTCGGCGAACGCCTCGGCGATGTCCGCGGCGTCCGGGAGCCAGCCCCACTGCCCGTTCGGGTTGCACTCGATGGCCCACCAGTCTTCGGGATCGCTCCCATTCCCGGTGAGTGCGAAGTCGAAGCAGCCGAAGACCAGGCCGAAGGAATCCAGGTACTCATGCAGGGCAATCTCGACCACGGCCGGAACTGCGATGGGGGCATGCACCAGTTCGTCCCAGTCACCCCGACGCCAGTCGAGGGCCCCCTCGGGCGGAGTGATTCGCTGGGCGAAGATCCGATGGCCGACCATGGTGATTCGTACGTCCCCGCTCTTGGGCACCTCGGCCTGGAACATGTGCGCGGTCACTGCCAGCGTGTCGTCGAACGTGCCAGGCTCCACGCGCTGGGTCCAGATCGCGCCGGTGTGCCCGTCTTCGCTACGGGGCAGTCCGCGGAATGTCTTGTAGACGACATGCCGGTGGTCCGCAGCGAACTCCTGCGCCGCTTCCCACTCATTGGTGATGAGGGTCGGCGGAACACGTAACCCAAGCTCGGCGAACTTCTGCAACTGAGCTGGCTTGAAGTCCGCACGCGCCACCGCGTGCGGATGATTGACGTACAGCACCTCCCGGAGGCCGTTCAGAACACCGCCGAGTCCGTGTCTGGCCTCGGCGATCGCGAAGTCCCGTTGCTGCTGTGGCAGAAGCTCGAAACGGGTGGTGTACGGGGTGGGGCGCCGGTAGTAGACCGCCGCCACGTCCTCCACCTCCACGTCTCGACTCGGCGTGCGCAATGTCCCACGCCAAACATGGGTGTCCGGTCCGAGGAGGAATCCGAAGGTCAGGTCGGGCCCGATGTCGGCGGGATCGACCCGTACGACGCGCAACTCACGCCTATTCAGAGCCCCGATGACGCGGTCCGCTGTGAAGTCTTCCAGGGCTGTGACGACCAGGACAGTGGAGGCCATCGATCAGTCCGACTCGTAGTCGGTCGTGTTGGTCGTCCTGCGTCTGCGGCTGCGGATTCTGCCCGTCGCCACCCCCGGAGACTGACGCGGTACCGGTCGTCCTCGATGTGCCGTGCTTGCCCATCTCGACCACCTGGCCGACGGCATCCGTATACCGAGCTGTCTGGGAAGGTCCGTCCAGCGCGACGGTCGTGTATGACGGCGGGCGTACGGGAAGCCGGTCGGTCACCAGCTGCATGGCCCACGGGCGCTGAGCTGCCACAGTCGTCTTGAGTCCACCCGTGTCGTGCGGACAGACCTCAGCCTCCACGGCCAGTCGAGAGCGGCCTGCTTCGACGAGGCCGATGACTGAATGCGGTGGACACAGATCACCCGCGTGCCGCGGTGGAACCACCCAGTACGTGCCCGGTGGTTGCTGTCGGTCGATTCGCGGCACTCCCAAGTAGGTGCCGTGACCAAGGCACGTCGCGGTGCTGTCGTGGGCCCAGACGTCACCGGCATGCCCGTCGACCAGTGCGTAATACGTGCCACCCGCCACTCGGCGGTCGTAGATGATCGCGCCTCCCAGTAACTCGCGCAGAGCCGTCGCCACTCGGTCTTGATCATCTGACTGAACAGCGGCATGCACGACCTCGGACGCGATACGCACTGCCGCGAACCGCTCACCGAGAGGCAGAAGCGCGATGCCCTGTGAGGCCCACTCCGTCCGTACGCGCTCGGGCACCGGGTGGGTCCGAGCGAGCCACTCCGAGATCCTTCTGTCCAAGCCCTCGTGTGTATGCACAGCGTGCTCCCCTTGCTGTCCGTCGGTCGGTACGGCAAACAGAGTCGTCGACTGGCGTCGACTATTCGAGGACTTCAAGGGGCCGTTAAAGGGACCTGGAAAGGGCCTGTATGACTCCCTGAGAGGGAGAGGGTGTCCTGTAGCGGACCTTCGTGGGAGGGTGGGAGCCAAGTTGTCAGCAGGAGGAGGTGGCCCCGTGCCAAGGCCCACAGGCAACGTTCGACTCAAGGCGGCTCGGGTGGCCGCCGGCTTCAACTCACAGCAGGACCTGGCCGATGCCCTCACCGAGCACGCGAAGGGCATGGGCATCCGTGGCTTGTCCGTCGGGGTCCGCCAGGTCCGCCGCTGGGAGTCGGACAATCCACCATGGCCGCAACCGGACTGCCAGCGTGTACTCGTACACCTGCTTGGCCAGAACATGGAGTCCCTCGGGTTCACGCCCCCGTGGGGTTCGGAGGGTGCAACACCCGACCCCGTCCGACGCACACTGGTCGCCGGTGGGGCGGCGGCCTGGGGTTTGGCGATGCGGCCAAGCAGGGCCACAGCCGTATCGCAACCGGCCACGGCCGGAACGGACTTCGAGGCAGTCACCCGTTCTCACCGTCGGCTCTACTGGTCGGTCGCGCCGACCAAGCTGCACCCGGCTGTCCTGGCACACGCGACGCTCGGCTGCGCCCTACTTCCGGAGACGTCCGACTCCACCCGACGTACGATCGCCGCCGCGCTGGCGGAGACCTACCTCCTCGCGGGCCGGATCGAGTTCTTCGACCTCTCCGAGCCGACCACCGCACACGAGACGCTGCTCTTCGCCCTGCAAGCCGCAGGCGAGGCCGACGATCCGTTGCTCGGTGCGGCGATCATCGCGCACATGGCCTTCATCCCGGGCTGGGCAGGAGATCAGGAGGGAGCCCAGGAACGCATGATCGCGGCGCGCACCTACGCGCGCCGCGCTCCTGCCTCCGCGGAATTCCTCGCGTGGCTGGACGCCGTCGAGGCCGAATGCGAGACGAGGTGCGGCAACACCCGCACCGCCCTGCACCTGATCGGCCACGCCGAGGACATCCTCGGGGACGGCAACGAACACTCCTCACCGCAATGGATGGACTGGTTCTCCCCAGCGCGGCTCGGGGCCTTCAAGGGCAATACCCAACTGCTCGCCGGCCACCTCCCGCAAGCCCGAGCGGCACTGCTCCAGGCGCTGGAAGCCATGACCCCAGGAGAAGAGAAGCAACGCACCGTTGTCTACGGAGACTTGGCAGCCGTCGAGGCTGCATCCGGAAACCCCGACGCAGCCTGCGAGTACGCGGGCAAGGCGCTCGACCAGTTGGCGCGCACCTGGTACGCCACCGGCATGGACCGCGTACGCGAAGTCCGTCGTGCGCTGACTCCTCACCAACACCAGAGCTGCGTCCGCGACCTCGACGACCGCCTGTATGACTGGTCTACGACACTCAGTGTGCTGAGGCGTTGAACGCGCGCACTCGGTCACCCAATTCCAGCAGCCCTTCGACGCGGAAGGTCGGCAGCTCCCTGGCCTCGGTGCTGTCCCACTGAATGGTGGCCCACGGCCCGCGATGCACAAGCGCTGTGTGCATGCCCGCCTGAACGGCCGGCCTGATGTCGTTGTCGCACCGATCGCCGACATACAGAATCTCGCCGACCTCAAAGGGCACCGCCTCGGCGACCCGCTTGAAGAACTCGGGGTCGGGCTTGCTGGCGCCCCAGTCGTCGGACGTACCGATCAGGTCGACGTCGTTGGAGAACAGGTCCCGCAGGATCCCCCCGGCCCGGACGGTCTGATTCCCAGCGATACCGAGCCACAGCCCGTCGGCCCGGAGCTGCCCCAGAGCTGGCCGGACGTCCTCATACAGATCGTCTTCCCCAAAGCTCTCCGGCTGCCCGGCAGCGGCCCGCTTCTCCCGTTCCTCGTAGAGATCGAACCCGGGCCGGAACGCCTGGAACGTCTCCCGGTAGTCCCGGCCCTGGGCGATCACGCCCCCGAACATCGCGTGGAACGTATGCCGCGGTACGCCCAGCCAGTCGGCCCAAGTGCCGTACTCCCGAGTCTCGTCCACGAGGCACTCACCTACGTCGAAGACCACTGCGCGAATCATGTGGAAAGACTATCCAAGAGGTGCCCTAGCCGAACGGGTCGGGCTCACTGGGAAGTGGATATCTCAGAGCTCGAAGGTATGGCGAAGTAGGGTTCGGGCCACTCAACGGAGCCGTCTGCGTCGGCTTGGGCCACGTGCTGTAGGAGCAGTGCTGTGGGATTTTCTATGTCGCGGTCATCGTCACCGACGAGGAGGGGTGACGTTTGGGGTATCGATGGGTAGTCGATACCCAGCAGCTTGCATATGTGCTCGAAATCTTCGTTCTTGTTTCCGTCGCCGAGGTTTCCGTGGAGGTAGTCGCGGAGGCGCGAGCAGATATCGAGCATCGCATTTCCACTGTCCGTCACGCTGTAGAGACCCCCTTGCGGGCTGTCGCTCGACAGGAATCCTATGATGAAGAGCCGCTCCGTTTCGAACTGGAGAGCGCCCAGGTTGACGTCTAGAGCCTTGGCTATGTGTCGGTGGTTGCGAAAGCCCTGCTTCTTGACGTGAGACAGGATCCTGAGCGGGAGGCCGGGGCGCCGTGACGACGCGAAGCGCGTCACATCCGGGGGAGTAATCCCTCCTAGGGCTACTTGGAGGAGTAAATCCTTGGTTATCTCCTCCTTCAAGAGGTTGTGGACGGTCGTGCGGGACTTATCGTCGTCCGCGTCAAAGTCCGCCGGCACCCAGAAGACGCGCAGGCGAGACAGGCTCCCGGGCATGCTACGAAGGTAGTCCTGTGTTACCTCGGCGAGGCGCGCACGGCTACGGCTCTGGTGCCGCGCGATGTATACCGCCGCGGCGATGTCCTTCTCAAGGAGCAGGGTTCTGAGATCCTTGTCAATTCCGTCCCCGTCGTGCTTCCAGAGAGTCTGCCCTGCAACTACCTTTGACCAGTCCTTCTTTAAGTCGCAGGAGAAGTCAAAGCGCTTGCGCTGGCCTTCTGTGTAGCCAAACAGTGTTGAGTTCGAGGCGCTGTCCATGATCTGGAGAGCCGTGTCCGACAGGAAAACATGCTCTGGTGACTCTGCCATGATTGCTCCAAAGAGGTTTGCAGGGTGCTGTTACTTGGTCGCGCATCTCGTGTAGCCATCGACATCGTCGTAGACGAGGTCGATGCCCTCCGCGTGAAGTAGATTCAGCAAGTCGTCCTGCGGCTTCTCCGGAAGCAGTACGGTCAGTTTGGGGTCGCGCGGCTTGATGTGCCGTACAAGGTCCTTCAGTTGGCCTATGGCCATACGTACTTCGTCCCGACTGCTGGCGCCTCTGATCGCATACAGTTCATGCATGGTGGCGTCGTAAAGGTCGGTCTTGAGCGTTTTGGTCGTACCGGAGATCTTTATTTGGTACGCGAAGACTTGATGCTCAAGGTTTGTCAACTCCTCGAGGTACTGCTCGCGCAATGCAGATTGGCGTAGATCGGCTATGAGGCTCGGCTGTGCAGCCCGCCTGCTTTCTGACGCACGCTTCGTCTTCGGCTCCAACATTTTGCAGGCGACTACAGTGGCGGAAACCCTGTGGGTGTCGGTCTCCTTCGCGCGACTGATGACATCCTGAGTGAGGCGCTCAGAGTCTCCCTTAGGGCGAAGTCGGAAGACGATGATGCGACGGCGCTCACGGTTCTCGTCATGTGCCTCACGCACTGTGTACGGCAGCTCTGCATCGAGCTCGAATTCGCCTACGTACCGTTGTTGCTTAGCGGAGGATGTTGGATCGGGAACCTTCCCTGCTGCCATGAAGACTCGCAGTGACTTTCCGCTGTCTGCGTGACATAAGACGGCTGCGTTGCGGGAGCCGTTCAGCCCCAGAAACGTTTGCTCTCCGCGGGTGCCCTGGCCGGTGTACTCGAACACCGGCCCTCGTTCGTCCTCTTCCTCTAGCCAGCCGTCCTCGTAGCCGTACTTCTTGCCACTGTCGTGATCTACGTAGATGAGGATGTTCGGGGTGGTGTCGGAGGGGATGATCCCTCCTTGCGTCCCTCCGCCGAACAGCTTCTTCATCGCTGCGCGCGTGGTCATCAGCCCGGGCTTGATCGAAGCTAAGTCCATGCTCTGACGTTAGCTGATCACTCTGACATCGAACGTGGCCAACTAGCTTGCGTTGATGGCCGCGTACGACCAGACGTCGGCCGGCAGCTCATGCTCCATGCGCCACGTGATCGCCATCGGCTTGCTGCCAGCGTGGCCTTCGTAGGTGGCAGGCCCGAGAAGCATCCAGGGCTGAGACTTACCGATGTCGGTGTTCTTGTAGCGACGCATGAAGAGCAGGACATGACTGCTTCGCTCGGCGTGATGCTGGTAGCGCTGTCCTGTTGGGGAGCTCTCGGCTATGGAGTTCTGGGACTCCCAGTGGAAGAGCGTCGGGCTCAGCGCGTAGTCCTTGTACCTGACAGTGGGGGAGAAGTCCTTCTCGTTCTTCTCCAGGGTGATCAGAAGGGCGTCCGTCTGGAGGTCCTCGACCCACTGGACGCCCTGCGCGAAGGACCTGGGCATCTGGCCGCCGAAGCGTGCTACGCCGAGGGCGGCCAGAATCTCAGAGCGGTTATAGGAGGAGTGGACCCTTAGCGGGAGTTGGCTGTGGCTGCCCGACAAGGGGATCGGGAAGTGGTCCGCCTGCTCGATCACGTAGGACAGGACCTGGCGCAGCTCGTCGCGCAGGACCGGTTGGTCGCGGAGCGCGTCGAGGCCTTGCTGGAAGCTGGTGAAGCCACCAGCGTTGTCCCACAAGTTGAAGAAGAGCATGCGGGCATAGGCCTGGTCCGTGGGGTTCAGCTCGTCGTATGGCGGTACTTCGTCAGCGAGTAGACGGAGGTAGGCGTTGGCTCGGGCAGGGTCATCGACGTGCAGGAAAGCGTGGACGCGTTTGAGGAGTGCCGGTTCGCCACTAGGAGCAGCAGCTCTGAGTAGGCCGGCTCGGCGCAGGATGGTTGTCCAGGAGTTGTCGCTCTTGTACAACTCCTTGATCTCCCTGCGGCTCTCCCGCAGGTAGTCGCGTAGCTGTGGCGTCTCATAGGCCTTGACTTCCTGGACCAAGGTCTTGACGGTAGCGCTCAGCTGCGTACGGATGTTGTCCAGCACCAAGTTCTTGGCCTTGCCTTCCAGGATGATCTGGCATCCCGATGGAAGGAGCGGGAAGTCGTGCTCGATGTGATCGACGAGCCGGTTCCTGGAGAGGTTCGTCAGAGCTCGGAACTGCTCTTCGAAGCGGAACTCTGCCCGGTGCTGTCCGATGAAATCGAGGACAGTGAGCACGGGCTTCATCTCGGTGCGACGTAGTCCACGGCCTAGCTGCTGGAGGAAGACCGTGGCGCTGTTGGTGGGGCGCAGAAGCAGAAGCGTGTCGACATCGGGAATGTCGAGGCCTTCGTTGAACAGATCCACGGAGAAGATGACTTGCAGCTTCCCTGCTCGCAGATCAGCAAGAGCTTGAGCTCGCGATGCAGCAGGTGAGTCGCTGGTGAGCGCGGTTGCTTGAAAGCCCGCCCTTCGGAAGAAGTCCGCCATGAAGCGGGCGTGCTTCTTGTCCACGCAGAAGCCCAGCGCACGCATGGCTCCGGGCTGGGAGACCTTGTCTCGGATCTGCTTGACGACGATACGGGCACGTGCCTCATTGCCCGTGTAGAGGTTGCCGAGGTCCTGGTCAGCGTACGCGCCCCGCTGCCAAGTGAGGTTCGTCAGGTCTGTGCCATCGGGGATCCCGAAGTAGTGGAAGGGGCAGAGTAGGTCGTTCTCAAGGGCCTCCCAGAGTCGCATCTCGGCTGCGATGCGGCCCTCGAAGAACTCGTCCTGGACATTGAGCCCGTCCATCCGCTCGGGGGTAGCGGTCAGGCCGAGAAGTTCCTTGGGCTTGAAATGATCGATAACTCGGCGATAGGTGGTGGCCGTGGCGTGGTGGAACTCGTCGATCACGATGATGTCGAAGTGGTCGGGAGCCAGCTCTTCAAGCCGTTGGACGTTCAGTGATTGGACGCTGGCAAAGACGTGGTCCCATGCCTGCGGGTCCTCGCCGCCGTAGAGCAACTCGCCGAATGAGGCATCGTCCAAGACCTCTCGGTATGTCCGCAGAGACTGCTTGAGGATCTCCTTGCGGTGTGCGACGAACAGCAGCTTAGGTCGACGGTCGTCAAAATTCTTGGCCAGGCTCCGGTAGTCCACGGCGGCCATGACGGTCTTGCCTGTGCCGGTTGCTGCGACCAACAGGTTGCGATTGCGCCCTCGGAGCTCACGCTCTACCCGTAGGCGCTCCAGCATGTCCTGTTGATAGGGGAACGGGCGCACCTCCAGCCCAGAGAGGTTGATCTTCAGGTCAGTGGTGGAGGCGGTACCGCTTGCCTGAGCCAGAGCGTGGTCGAGGCGCTCGGTGTGGTGATCGGGGTCGTACGTCTCGAACGCGGAGTCGTTCCAATACGCGTCGAAGGTCGCCTCGAACTTGTTCAGCACCGCCGGTGTAGCGATGGAGGACAGGCGGACGTTCCACTCCAAGCCATCGAGGAGTGCGGCCTTCGAGAGGTTGGAGCTGCCGACGTACGCCGTGTCGAAGCCCGTGTGGCGCCTGAAGAGCCAGGCCTTGGCGTGCAGTCGCGTGGATCGAATCTCGTAGTTGACCTTGACCGTAGCGCCGAAGTCGCGAACGAGGCGGTCGAGTGCGTGGCGGTCGGTTGCGCCGATGTAGGTAGTCGTAATGACACGGATCGGCACGCCCCGCTCCTTAGCAGCGCGCAGTGAATCCTCGAGGACGCGAATGCCGTACCACTTCACGAACGCGCAGAGCAGGTCAATGCGGTCTGCCGTAGCGAGCTCTGCCCTGAGCTCGGAGCCGAGACTGAGGTCTTCTGGAGAGTTTGTGATGAGCGATGTCTCGGACAAGGGAGTGAGGGGGCGGAGGGCGTAGACGCCCGGAGCCTCCTGCTGGGCAAGAGCAAGGAGCTGTCGAGGGCCTTCGGCGATGGTGCTCGTGCCTATGGCCTTGGCTTCGCTCGGGTCGGCGGCGCCCGTTACCAGGGATTCGAGGATGCGGTTCGCGACGGCCACACGGTCTTCGGGCGGAAGCTCGCTGAGCCTCTGACTGACGGCTTCACTGATGTAGCGAGCTAGCACATGGGGCGTGGACTCTGGCGTGACTTCGGCATCGATTGCCTTCCACCCTGCGGCGGTGAATCGCTCCAGCTCGTCATGCAAACCATGGGTGATCAGCTTCTCGTAGACACCCGCGATCGGCTTGGACAGGCCCCCATGTTCTGCCACGACTGCTCCCCTGATCCCTCGTGGTTCTCGTACACGATCACGCGTGACGATGTGGATCTGTTCTAACAGCAATCACTGACATTCGAGGGGCCATACCGAAAGGTGGGCGGCCGTTGCTGCTGGCCGCCCGCTTCTTGTCAGTGTCACGCTTCCACGGCCCGCATCAAGGGCGCTCCACTCCGCTGCGCTGCGTTCCGCGTCGGCTGCGCCGATGGCCCTGCGGGCCACCCTTGACCCGGGCCGCTCCAGCGCGGGAGAGAAGCGAGCGGGCGGCCCGGGGGAGCGGGGGTCACGGGTTCGTAGCGCGGCTGCGAGCTGTTCAGCCGCCCGGCGGTGGCGGACGCGTCAGCGGCTCTGGGCACGCCGGGTCGGCTCAGCGGGGTGGGGACGGTGGGTGGTGCGCCCTCGGCTCAGGTGGTGGTGCCGTGGCACTGGCCGTAAGGCTGGCCCGAGTCGCACCAACAAGCTGCCCCCTGCTGCGGCGGCCAAGGCACCGCCCGCCCCCGGGCCGCCAGTGTCGTGGCGTACTGGGGGAGCAAGGTCGCGTCCGACGGGGACGACAGTTCCGATGCTGCGAAGGCCTCGTAGGAGGGGACCGTGCCCGTGACGATGCCGAGGTTTGGGGTGCCGGAGGAGGCGAGTTCTCGGAGGGCGGACTCTATGGTCGCGAGGTGGGTCTCGTGGGTCGGGTACTCCGTCGTGAGGGACGGGTACGCCTCGAGGAGTTCGGTGAGTTCCGTGGCCGGCCAGTGGAGGATCGCCACCGGGAACGGGCGGGACAGGGCCTCTCTGTAGGCGCCGAGTTCCGCTCGGAGGCGGAGGATCTCGGCCTCGAGTTCTGCCGGGTTCTCCGAGCCCAGGGACCAGACGCGCTTGGGGTCGTGGAGTTCGTCCAGGGTGATCGGGAGGGAGTGGACCGTGTCCGCCAGGGCGTCCCATTCGTCGTGGGACTCGCCCAGCATGCGCCGTACGCGGTGGCGGCCGAAGAGGAGGGGGTGGGTGGCGTAGGGGGGCTCCGCCACGTCCGTCAGGAGGCGGTGTACGGCCTCCGTGAACGTCTCGTGGGCCGCTTCCAGTTCGTCGTGGGATTCGAGGGCTTCGGCCACGATGACCCAGGGGGCCGGGTCCTGGGGGGAGGCTGCCCGGACGCCCTCGATGATCGCCCTGGCCTCGGCCTCATGGCCGTACTCCCAGAGGTTCGAGGCCTTGAGCGCCCGTACCAGGTGGGGGTTGTCCAGGCCGGCCGCGGAGGACAGCAGGCGGTCGTAGAGCGTGGACGCGGTGGGGCGGTCGCCGGAGAGTTCCAGGTGGGCCGCGGCTCGTAGCAGCAGGGCCTCGGCGTCCTCGGGGTACAGGCCGGCGGTCCGCTCCAGGCGTGCCGCTTCGGCGGTGTGGTCGACGTTTTCGGCAGGCGTGTCGGGGCGCATGGGGGACACCGTACTGCCGGGAGGTGACGAGCGTGAGAGATGTGCAGGCCAGACACCTGTACCCGCGGATTCCCCGTGCTCGCCACCCAGGCTTTACAGATCGCCCCGAACCGCCGCCGACCTACAGTGTGACGCCGTCCACTTGGAGCGTTTGCACTGATTTCGCCGCGAAGGGGACGTTTACGGATTTTCCGTTCAGGCGGATGTCCGAGCGTGGGGTGTAGAGGTCGCCGCCGCCCGTCGTCACCGTGTTCCAGCGGGGGACGGTGCCGTTCGAGCCGCCCGTCACCGTCGTGAAGCGGGAGAGGTCGAAGGTGAGGGTCTGGGCGGAGGCGGAGGTGTTGACCGCTACCAGGACCAGGCGGCGGGAGGCGGCGTCGTATGCCGCTACCGCGTAGCTGACGCCCGTGTCCAGGATCGTCATGCCGGGGCGGATGTGGCGGCTGAACTGGGCCAGTACGTAGTGCTTGGTCTGGACCGTGGTCGGCTGGAGGGTGTTGGCGTCGTAGGCGATCATCGCCCAGCCCGCCGACGGGTCCATGACCTGCCAGTAGCACCACGCGGTGGGGTGCAGCCAGCGGAAGTCGGAGCAGAGGTTCGAGGCCAGGGTCAGGCCCGTGCCGTCGCTGTCGCCCGTCTCGGAGTTCCACAGCTTCTTGCGGGACGTCGTCACCACGTCCGTGTAGAGGAGGTCGCGGCGGCCGCCCGAGCCCTGGTAGCCGTGCACGTTGACCTGGGAGACCAGGGCTTTCGTGGAGGAACTGAAGGACGCCCAGGTCGAGCGGGCCGTGTCGTAGTTCGTTTCGTCCGAGGCGGCGATGCGGAGGCCCGTGAGGCCGCGCTTGTCCAACTCGCTGCGCATGTAGGGGAGTACGGCCGCCTGGACCGCGGGGTCCATGTGGCAGCCCTCCTGGGTGCCGGTCGCGGTCCACCAGGTGGAGGCCGGCTCGTTGAAGGGGTCGACCGTCGCGAAGTTCACGCCCCAGTTGTTCTTCGCGTAGAGGGCCGTCGCCGCCAGGTGGGAGGCGTGCTGGCGGTAGTTCCAGGTCTGGAGGTTGTTGCCGCCGGCCGCCGCGCCCGAGGGGTTGTGGTTGCCGCACATCCACCACATCGGGGAGTTGGCGAACAGCTCGGTGATCGCGCCCCGCTGCGTCGCCTTCACCAGCATCGCGCGCTGGTTGGCGTCCGCCGACCACTTCCAGGCCGAGGAGGCGGGGTCCTCGTTGTTCCAGTCCTGCCAGAAGCCCTCGATCTGCTTGAAGCCCGGGATGTTCGGCGACTTCACCATCGTCTCGCCGCCCACGCTGTTCCAGCTGCACGCGCCGAGGTTGTAGCGGGCGATGTTGAGGCCCACGCCGGGCAGGGAGCGGCCGTTGTACGTCACCGACTTGGTGGTGAAGAAGAGGTCCGCGAAGTCGTCCCGGGCGCCGAAGACGTTGGCCCACCAGGCGAGGGAGGTGCCCCAGCCCTCCCAGGTGCCGTAGGTGGTCGAGGGGGTGACGGCGATGGTGGCGTCGGCGTGCGCGGTGCCGGTCGCCAGGGCGCTGCCGAGGAACGTACCGCCTGCTGCGGACAGCAGGGTTCTGCGTCGTATCACGGCTCCTCCGTAGGGGAATTCGGGTTGGCCCCCTGGGTTGGCCCGTACATGGCAACGAGAAGCATCAGGTGTGGCCGGTGGGTTGTCGAGAGTTGTGACGAACCTTTCTCAAACCCGTGTACGAAGTCTCGGACGCACTCGGCGAGGTGATCCTGTATAACGAAGAGCAGGACATACGCACGTACGAGAGGAGGGGCCGTCGATGAACCGCAGTTGGGCGAATCCGCGTCCCGCTCTCGTGCTGCTCTGCCTGATCCTGGAAGTGGCGCTGCTGGACACCGGCAGCCTCACCGCCACCGTCGCGCTCGCCGCGACCGCCGCGGCATCGGCCGCGCTCGCGGTCTGCGCCGTCGTCGCCGCGCGCTGCGCGCCCGCCGTGCCACGCACCCGGGTGCGTACGGCCATCCGCGACCGTGACCTCCGTACGGCCTTCCTGCCGCAACGCGATCCGGACGCCAAGGGGCGCCCCCGGCCCCGGGCACCCGGACACGCCCTCCGGGCGACCTGCGCGTAGGGGCACCACGCATCACACGTAGCTGACCCCGCGCGGGTCGTCATGCCGCCGTCTCCAACTCCCGGCACGACGAGACCCCCGGAGGGCTCACGCATGTCCGTCTTCGCCAACCTGGTCGAGCACCTCGCCGACCTGCTCCAGCCGTTGTTCGGCGCCTCCGCGGCCGCCGCCGCGATCGTCCTGTTCACCGCGCTCGTACGACTTCTCGTCCACCCCCTGTCCCGGGCCGCCGCGCGCGGCCAGAAGGCCCGGACCGCGCTCCAGCCGAAGATCGCCGAGCTGCGGAAGAAGCACGGCAAGAACCCCGAGAAGCTGCAGCGGGCCGTACTGGAACTGCACGCCGAGGAGAAGGTGTCGCCGCTGGCCGGCTGCCTGCCCGGGCTGCTCCAGGTGCCCGCGTTCTTCCTGCTCTACCACCTGTTCTCCAGCGACACGATCGGCGGGCGGGCCAATGAACTGCTCGGCCATGAGCTGCTCGCCGCGCCGCTGGGTGAGCGGTGGACGGACGCGCTCGGCGGGGGCGGTGCGCTGAGCGGCGCGGGGCTCGTCTACGCCGGGCTGTTCGTGATCGTCGCCGGGGTCGCGGCGTTCAGCTACCGACTGAGCAAGCGCATGATGGCCGCCAACCCGGTCGTCCCGGCCGGGGGCGGTGGTGGAGAGCAGCTGCCCGGGCTGGGGGCGGTGACCAAGGCCATGCCGTTCATGTCCTTCTTCACGCTGGTCACCGTGGCCGTGGTGCCGCTGGCCGCCGCGCTGTACGTCGTGACCAGTACGACGTGGAGTGTCGTGGAGCGGGCCGTGCTGTACCGGTGACCAGGCGACCCGGGTCCAGTACGTGAACCGGGTATTGCGGAGTGGACTCCCAGCTTGGAGGATCGACCAGTCCTCCGATCGCTGTCCCCGCCGCATCCGGGTCGCGCGCATCGGCGGGCGCCCGCGATCGAGGGAGACGTGATCATGAAGCTGCTGCGAGTCGGTACGGCGGGGGCGGAGCGGCCCGCGCTGCTCGACGCCGAGGGGATCCTGCGGGACCTGTCGGGCGTCGTCGCGGACGTCGACGGCGCGCTGCTCGCCGACGAGGCCGCGCTCGGCCGGGTGCGGGCCGCCGCGGACGCCGGTGAGCTGCCCGCCCTGGACGCCACCGGGCTGCGGATCGGACCGCCGCTGGGCCGGATCGGCAAGATCGTCTGCATCGGGCTGAACTACCACGACCACGCGCGCGAGACGGGTGCCGAGCCGCCCGCCGAGCCGGTCGTCTTCATGAAGGCGCCGGACACGGTCGTCGGGCCGCACGACACGGTGCTCGTGCCGCGGGGGTCCGTGAAGACCGACTGGGAGGTCGAGCTGGCCGTCGTCATCGGACGTACGGCCAGGTATCTGGGGTCCGCGGAGGAAGGGCTCGCCCATGTCGCCGGGTATGCGGTGGCGCATGACGTGTCCGAGCGGGAGTTCCAGATCGAGCGGGGCGGGACCTGGGACAAGGGCAAGAACTGCGAGACGTTCAATCCGCTCGGGCCGTGGCTGGTGACGGCGGACGAGGTGCCGGATCCGCAGGATCTGTCCCTCAGGCTGTGGGTCAACGGGGAGTTGAAGCAGGACGGGACGACGGCTGAGCAGATCTTCGCTGTGGGGGAGGTCGTGCGGTATCTCAGTCAGGTCATGACGCTGTACCCGGGCGATGTGATCAATACCGGGACGCCGGCGGGGGTGGCGATGGGGGAGCCTGAGCCGAAGCCGTACCTTCGGGCCGGGGATGTCGTGGAGCTGGAGATCGAGGGGCTCGGGCGGCAGCGGCAGGAGTTCAAGGACGCGTAGGGCTGAGTGACGCCTTGGGGGCGGGGAGCTGCCGTTCAGTCGGCGGCTCCCCGCCCGGCGTATGGCGCGCATATGGCAGGTCGGGGGTGCGCCCCCAGCGCAGTTGTGCGCGGTAGGAGCGCGCGCAAGGTGTGCGCTCCTATTCGGACACTCATGACGCTCAACGTGTGGAAATCAGCCAGTACGGTTGGCGTGCGGGTGGGCTGATTCATGGCGCGCTCCAGGGGCGGCTTTTGCGTGGAGGGTTCGCACCCTGACGCTGAACGGGGGGAGCGCCGTGCGGGTACTCGCCGAGCGGTACGAACTGATCGAAGAAGCAGGACGTGGCGGCATGGGCCAGGTCTGGCGAGCCATGGACCGGGAGCTCGGCCGTTCGGTCGCCGTGAAGCTTCTGCCGCCGGAGCTGACCAGACACGAGGAGTTCCGGGTCCGGTTCCGCCGGGAGGCCCGTACCGTCGCATCTCTCAGCCACCGCAACATCGCCGTCCTGCACGACGTCGGTGAGGACGTCCGGGACGCCGAGACGACTCCATTCCTCATCATGGAGTTCATCGACGGCCGCACCCTGGCGGACGCACTGGCCGAGGGGCCGTTCAAGGTCGACCGTGCTCTCGATGTCAGCCAGGGGATCGCCGAGGCCCTGGCCCACAGCCACGGGCGGGGCCTGGTTCACCGGGACATCAAGCCTTCCAACGTCATGCTCACCTCCGAAGGCGGCGTCAAGGTCCTGGACTTCGGGATCTCCAAGGTGGTGGCGGAGACCACCACTCGCCTGACCGCAACGGGAATGACGGTCGGGACCCCCGCCTACCTGTCACCGGAGCAGCTGACGGGTGAAGCGATCGACGGTCGCTCCGATCAGTACTCCACGGGCTGCCTTCTGTATGAACTGCTCACGGGACGCCCGCCTTTCATCGGCGACTCCTCGTTCGCCGTGATGCACCAGCACATCAGCAAGGAGCCCGTCGCCCCGTCCAGGCTGCGGCCGCAGATCCCGGCGGCGGTCGATGCCGTCGTGCTCCGGGCGCTGTCGAAGGACCGGGAGCAACGCTTCGCCGGCATAGACGAGATGCAGCGAGCTCTGGCCCTTGCTGGGGCAGAAGCCCCTGCTCTGCCGGTGGCCCCTCCGACCCCGCCGGCACCGGCACCAGCCCCGGCACTCGGGGCGGGGATCGGGCGGACGATGATGGCCGAACAGCAGACCCAGGCCGCATCGACGCCGAAGCAGGCGGCTTCCACCACACCGGCGCCTCCCGCTGCCCCGGCCCTTCCCAGCACCCCGGCGCCCTCCACCACCCCGGCGCCCTCCACCACCCCGGCGCCCCCCACCACCCCGGCACCTCCCGCCGTCCCGGGCGAGACGGCGACCACCCGCGGCGATCAAGCACCGGCCGCACCATCTGCCGCGACCGCCACCGGTCCCGACCAGACAGACTCCGCCGTCACGCCGTCCGCGCGCAGATGGCGTCACCTCGCGGCCGGGAACCGCGTCGTCGCCCTACTGGGGATCGTGGTCTCGGCCGTGGTCGTCCTCGGCTACCAGGAGCTTCAGCCGGGGAGCGGCTACCTCGTACTGTTGTCGGCGATCGCCGTCCTCGGGCTGGTCGCGTTCCGTTGGTGCCCCCTGACATCCGCTCTTCTGTGGTGGGGAGCCGGCGCCCTGGTCATCGCGGGCGTCACCGCCGGGGCAGCAGTCGAGGAGAGCGACCTCGTCACCGTGTCCGAAGACGACTTCACCGACCCTCTCTACTACTACAGCACTTACACCAAGGACTACTACGAACTGGACGAGGACCCTTCCGGCCACACTCTGTTCGAGGAGGGGTACGACGCAGAGTACGAGCCTGCGTCGGATCTGATCTTCCCGGACTACACGGGGCACGAACCGATGTCCGTCCTGGCTGTTCCGGTCCTCGTCCTCGCTGTCCTGTGCCTGGTCCGGACTCTGCGTTCCCGGCGGCACTCGGCTCTTCTCGCGGCCTCCGGTATCACGCTGGCCGGGCTGGGGGTGAGCTGGCTGGCTGTCGGAACCGGTGCCCAGATGACAGCGTTCCTCGTCGCCTGGGGCCTCACCGCACTCGTGGCTCTCGTCCAGGAGTTGCGCGGCCGCGACCGCGGTTCGGGTCCGCGCCCCCGGCGCCGTCTCCGGTTCGTGGTCGCCGAGTAGTCGGCTACAAAGAAAACAGGGCTCAGCTCATGACTTTCTTACGTGTGCGCAGAATCGCAGGGGCTGTACTGATCGCGGCAATCGTCGCGGGGTGCGGAGGAAGTTCCGGAGAATCCCTTCCGCCCAGTCCACCGCCCTCCACCGAATCGGCTGATGAGACCCCCGATCCGCCGCCACCCACTGAAACGACGGAGGACAGCACAGAGCCGCCCTCGCCCACGCCCACGCCACCAGAAACCCCGCCATCAGCGACGTTCGAAGCGCCGGAGGGCTACGTTCCTAGCGAACTGGTCGGCGAATGGGACGGGGACGGCACGTCCGTGCGCTTCGACAAGATCCGCTTCTCCGCGGACGGCGGTGTGCGCCTCCTGTACAACAACGGCCTCGTGCTCGATGGGACAGCGGTTGTCGAAGGTACCTCCATGACTCTGTACGTGCCGATAGGTCCCATCCCGTACGACGACTGGTCGATCGAGGAAGTCGACGCCGGCTATGGATACGCCTTCGAGAATCTGAAGCTGGACGGGATCAGTTATGTCCGTCAGATCGCCGGTGGCTGACGTGGTCGTCACCCGTGCGGTCCGCGCGGTGCTCTGCGCCACCCTGCTGCTCGGGAGCGTCACGGCGTGCGTCTCACGAGGTGACCCGACCGGCCCGGGGCCCACCTCCAGGACTGCCTCACCCCCGCCGGCACCGCGGACCACCGATGCCGCCACGGGAGAACAGGTGCTCCCCCAGGCCCTCGTCGGGACATGGAAGAGCGACTCGAAGGACAGTGACGCCGGCCTCACCTACAGCTTCCGGGCCGACGGCGACTACACGTTCGTGGGCGTCCTCGCGTACGACTCCCCGGACGGCATCGTCCAGGTCACCCGCACCTCGGAAGGCGCGGCACGGGTCGAAGGGGCGCAGCTCGTCCTGAAGCCCGAGAAGGCCGCCACATCCCGCCGGGACCCGGGCGATCCTGAAGGCGACTTCAGGGCGAGGCCCGCTGCGCTCACTGCCGAGCGTCACACCTGGGAGGTGACGGGCGATGCCCTCGCTCTCACCGACAAGAAGGGGCTGAAGGTCACGTACGAACGGGGGGCGCGGTGAACCCGTCGACCTCGCGGTTCAGTCTCCGCATCCGGGTGCAGATCTGGCTGCTCGCCGTCATCTCCGTGGCGACACCCTTGTCCGCCTGGGCGTTCAGCGAGGCGTCCGGGACGTACCAGGACGCGGTGCGTCAGGAGATCACGCGTCAGGAGACGCTGCTGGACGATGTGCGCAAGGTCTACACCGAGGACGCGCGTCTGGCCTTCAACGTGGCCGCGGCCTCGGCGCGCGCCGACGCGCTGCGACCGATCCGTCACGAGGGCAGGACTGCCGCGGCGGAGTACGAGATCGCTGCCCAGACCGCGTTCGCTCTGCGCAGCGCGGCCGATTCTGGGAGCTTTCTGCACGACGCCTACCGGCACAAGAAACTCGGCTACGACCTGCCCCGCCGACTCGCGGACCTGCAACGGGACAAACCCAAGTCCTACGGACTCGCTCCAGAGGCGACGATGAGGTCCGGGAACACGTGGGTCATGTGGGGGCTCGTGTTCGCCGCGCTCGTCGGAATGGCCGTGATCGCGGGTGTGGCCGCCGCGAACGTCGTGCGGCCACCCGCTCTGCGCAGGCCGCCGGGTCCTGACCGCCGGCGCGTTGTCAGGGATCTGCAGCTCATCCCTCAGCCGGCCGTCACTCCGAGCGGTGAGAGCCACCCCGCCGCGCTGCTCGGTCTGTTCATCGTGGTTCTGCTGATGCTGCTTCCCCTCGGGGGGATCTACGCGTCGGGCGTCGAACAGCGGGCCCAGGCCGAGGCGGCCCGAAAGACGACCCAGCTCGGTACCGCTGCCCTGGCCTACGGTCAGCGCACGGCATTCCTGGACGGAAGCCGCCGAACGGCAGAGCTCACCGAACTCCAGGCGATGGCCCGCGAACGCGCCTCGCTGGAAACCGGGGTCACGCCCGCTCAGGCACGGCACGAGCGAGTGGTGGCCGTGGTCGAGACACGTGCCGCGGAGCGTGTGCGCGAGATCGCCGATTACATGGGGCGTCCTCCCACACGCGCCGACCGCGTCGATGCCGCGGCGGTGAGGGCCTTGGGCAAGGAATCCGAGCACCTGTTGTCACGTCTTCGGACCGAACAGAAGCGCCAGGTGAGTCTGGCGGAGCGGGCCAGCGGCCGCGGTCTGTATCTCGGCGCGGCGGCCGCCCTCGCCGCCGTGGCGGAGATACTGGCCGCCGCCGCTGTCTCCGACGGGCGCCAGAGGTGGCTGCTGTGGCCGACGACGGCCGCGGCCTGCTCGACCGTTCTGACAGCCATGGCCCTGATCTGAACCGCGCCCCGGAGAAGGGTCAGTTGAGCACTGAGGCCAAGTCGCGCCACGCCTTCCTCGGGAGGGTGTCCTTCGGGGAGTCGTCGATCAGTTGGAGGGCGAGGTGGTCCGCGCCCGCCTCGAAGAATGTGTCGATCTTGGCGCGGATCGCCGTCTCGTCGCCCCAGGCGAACAGGGCGTCGATGAGGCGGTCGCTGCCGCCGTCGCGCAGGTCTTCCTCGGTGAATCCGTGGCGGAGGAAGTTGTTGGTGTAGTTCGGCAGCGAGAGGTAGAAGCTGATGAACTCGCGGGCCAGGGTGCGGGCGCGGGTCGGGTCCGTCTCCGGGACCACGCCCAGTTCGGGGGCGAGCAGGGGGCCTTCGCCGAGGAGTTCGCGGGCGTGGGCGGTGTGCTCAGGGGTGACCAGGTAGGGGATCGCGCCGGCGGAACGGTCGCGCGTCAGCTTCAGGCTCTTCGGGCCGAGGGCGGCCAGGACCCGGCGGTCCGCGGGCAGCCCGGCGGCGTCCAGGCCGTCCAGGTAGGCGACGAGGGCCGAGTACGGGCGGCGGTACTGCTCCGCCAGCTTGGCGTGGCTGACGCCGAGGCCCAGCAGGAAACGGCCGGGGTGGGCGGCCTCCAGCTCGGCGAAGCTCGCGGCGGTGGCGTCCGCCTCGTGCTGCCAGATGCTCTGGATGCTGGTGCCGACGGTGAGCCGGGAGGTCGCCTCGATCAGCGGGGCGGCGTTGGCGGCGGAGCTGTTGCCGCCCAGCCAGACGGCGCCGTAGCCGAGTTCCTCCAGTTCGGCGGCGGCCTCGGCGAGTTCGCCGCGCCGGTCCGGGTCCTCCGAGCGCAGGTCTACGCTCCAGATGCCGTACCGGCCGACGGTTTCCTTCAGAGCGGTGGTCATCGGTTGCGATCCCTCCGGGTGGGCGCCGTTTCTGATCACGCGTACGGCGGTGCCAACCAGAGGGACTCCCCGCTCATTCCGGCCCGCTCATTCCGGCTCGCTACCGGTCCTTGCTCAGGAACTCCTCCAGCGCCTCCACCACGAAGCGGTGGTCCTGGAGCTGGGGCAGCCCGGACACCGTCACCGCGCCGATCACGCCCACGCCCTCGACGGTGATCGGGAAGGAGCCGCCGTGTGCCGCATAGGTGTCGGGGTCGAGGCGCGAGGACTCCTCGAACGTCGTGCCCTTGGCGCGGAAGCGGGCGCCCACCAGGTAGGAGGCGGAGCCGTAGCGTTCGACGACCCGGCGCTTGCGGGCGATCCAGGCGTCGTTGTCCGGGGTGGAGCCGGGCAGTGCCGCGTGGAAGAGCTGCTGGCCGGCGCGGTGGATGTCGATGGCGAGCGGGGCCTGCCGCTCCCGGGCCAGTTCGACGAGGAGCGAGCCGAGCGCCCAGGCGTCGTCGTAGCCGAACTGGCGGAAGACCAGGCGGCGTTCCTGTGTCTCCAGTTCCTCCAGGCTCGGGGTGAGCTCCGGCTGGAACTTGGGGCCGAGTTCCTGGTGGTGCGAAGGGTTGTGCGAGCTCTTGTGCGTCACAGCGTCACCGTCACCTTCTCGCGGGCCGAACGGCGCGCGGCCTCCAGTACGTCCAGGGCGGCGGCCGCCTCCAGCGCGGTCACCGGGTTGGGGCCGCCCTCCAGCAGGGCCTTCGCCACGGCCGCATAGTAAGCGGGGTAGTCCCCGGGGAGGGTCGGTTCGGGGCGGCCGCCGCCTGTTACGGGGGACTCGCCGGAGCCCACGCGGCCCCACTCCGACTCGGGCTCGACGCCCCAGCCGGGCCCGGGGCGCAGGCCGTCCCGGAGTGCCGCCTCCTGGGGGTCGAGGCCGTACTTGACGTAGCCGGCGGTGGAGCCCAGGACGCGGAAGCGGGGGCCGAGCTGGGCGGTCGTCGCGGAGACGTAGAGGTGGGAGCGGACGCCGTTCGTGTGCGTGATCGCGATGAACGTGTCGTCGTCCGTCTCGGCGCCCGCGCGGCGGATGTCCGACTCCGCGTAGACGGAGGCCGCCGGGCCGAAGAGGGCCAGGGCCTGGTCGACGACATGGCTGCCGAGGTCGTAGAGCAGACCTCCGATCTCTGCGGGGTCGCCGGACTCCCGCCAGCCGCCCTTCAGTTGCGGGCGCCAGCGCTCGAAGCGGGACTCGAAGCGCCAGACGTCGCCCAGCTCGCCCTCGCTCAGCAGCTTGCGCAGGGTGAGGAAGTCGTTGTCCCAGCGGCGGTTCTGGAAGACGGAGAGGAGCAGGCCGCGCTCCTCGGCGAGGGCGGCCAGCTCGCGGGCCTCGGCCGCCGTGCCCGCGACGGGCTTGTCGACCACGACCGGCAGGCCGGCCTTGAGGGCGGTGGTGGCGAGCGGCACATGCGTCTTGTTCGGGGACGCGATGACGATCAGGTCCAGCTCGGCGGCCCGGTCGAACAGCTCGTCCGGGGTGGCGGCGAAGCGTACGTCCGGGAACTCGGCACGGGCCTGCTGCTGCCGTTCGGGGTTCGAGGTGACCACCGTGTCGAGGGTGAGGCCCTCGGTCGCGGCGATCAGCGGGGCGTGGAAGACGGAGCCGGCGAGGCCGTAGCCGACGAGGCCGACGCGGAGGGGCGAGCCGGGGGCTGTGCCGGGGCCCGTGCCGAGGGGTGTGCCAGTCATGGTGCCACTTTCGCAACGCTGTTGCCAAAGTGCAAGCGCCGGGGACAATGGGGGCGTGAACAGGGCGGACGACCGTACGGGCGGGATGGGCGGCATGCGTGGCACCGGAGGCGGGGTGAACCTGCTCGTGTTGCGTGGTCACAACGCCGCGCTGGTGCTCGACCTGCTGCGGACGGCCGGGGCCGACGGCATCAGCCGGCTCGAACTCGCCGAGCGGACCGGGCTCACCCCGCAGGCGGTCAGCAAGATCACGGCCCGGCTGCGGGAGGCCGGCCTCGCGGCGGAGGCCGGCCGGCGTGCCTCTACGGGGGGCAAGCCGCGGACGGTGCTACGGCTGGTGCCCGAGGCGGGGCACGCGGTGGGGGTCCATCTGGACCGGGACGAGGTGCGGGTCGTGCTGGTGGATCTGCGGGGGACCGTGGTGGGGGAGCGGCGGGCCCCGCTGGACCTCGGGGCCGGGGCCCCGGCCGTGCTGACGGCGGTGACGGAAGCGGTGCGGGAGACGGTGGCCGGGGTGCTGCCTGCCGGGTCGCTTGCCCGGACGGATTCCGTGCTCGGGGCGGGGGCCGTGCGGGGGGCGGTTGGCGAGGCCCGGTCGGAAGGGGTGCTGCCTGCCGGGCCGCTCGCGCGGGCGGATTCTCTGCTCGGGGCGGAGGTCGCGCGGGAGGCGGCTGGCGGGGCGGCGGGGTCCGCCGGGGATGCGGCGGATCAGGCGTCGGCCTCCGGGCCGCTAGGCCGGGCGGATTCCCTGCCCGGGCCGGAGTTCGCGCCGGAGGCGGTTGGTGAGGCCCGGCCGGCCGGGGCGGGGTCCGCCCGGGACGCTGTGGGCCAGGCGTCGGTCTCCACGCCGCTCGGCCGGGCCGGGTCCCTGCTCGGGGTCGGTGTCGCGTTGCCCGGGCCGCTCGATCACGGGCGGGGGGTGCTGCATCGGGTGACCGGATTCCCCGAGTGGGACGGCTTTCCGTTGCGCGAGGCGCTGGCGGAGCGGCTCGGGGTGCCGGTGGTGGTCGACAAGGACACCAACGCGGCGGCGCTGGGCCTGGCCGCCGGGGGCGAGGGCGGCTCCTTCGCCTATCTGCACCTCGGCACGGGGCTGGGCGCCGGTCTCGTGATCGGCGGGACCGTGCACCGGGGGGCCAGGACCGGGGCGGGGGAGTTCGGCCACCAGGTGATCCAGCTGGACGGCCCGCCCTGCACCTGTGGCGACCGCGGCTGCGTCGAGGCGCTGTGCCTAGGGGCGGTGGCGCGTGGCGACATGGGGGAGGCGGCCCGGGTCCTGGGTGCCGGGGCGGCGAACCTGGTGGGCCTGCTCGACATCGACGTCGTCCTGCTCGGCGGCCGTACGGTGGCCACGGCTCCGGAGGCGTTCGTGCGGGGAGTCGGGGCGGTACTGGAGGCCTGGGCCCGGCGGACGGGCCAGGAGGCCGTGCCGGTGCGGGTCGCCCCCGGGGGCGGGCGAGTCGTGGCGGTGGGGGCGGCTCAGCTGGTGCTGGGGCCGGTGTTCGGGCGTGGGGGCGGGTGACGGGAACGGGGGCGGATCGAGCCCTCGGCGGGGAAGAGCCGTGCCAGGTGGTAACCCCGAGGCATGGTGCTGCTGGTCCGCCCAGCAGCCCCCGCTCACCGTCGTCGACGAGGAGCCGGACGCCGCCGGTGTCCTCCTGACCGGCTGGTCCCACTCGCGCGCGAAGGCCCTGGGGCGCCGCTAGGGCGGCAGGGCCTTCCGGGCCTCGGACACTGCCCCCAGGTGTGCGCGTACGGGCATTTTCATCCCGCGGCGCTTTCGGTAGACGTAGATCGGTTCATCGGTTGATCGGCTGTCCGGTTCCGGGGAGAAGGAGAAGACATGCGGGCCTTCCACCAAGGGCATGCCGGTGCGGTCGGCCGGGCGGCGGGCGGATCCTCCGCCAGGCCACCGGCGTCACCGCTGAGCGCGGCCTGGATCCGGCATGTGCAGCGCGTGGCCGGGGCGGGCCACGACACCCATGAGGCAGCGCCTGAGGCCGAGCACGCCCAGGTGCAGCGGGCCGCCCTCGACCGGGCCCTCGGTTCCCCGGCCAGGCCCATGGAGCCGGGCCTGCGCTCCGAGATGGAGCAGCGCTTCGGCGGGACGGACTTCAGCGGCGTCCTCGTGCACGACGGGCCCCAGGCACGCGAGTCGGCGGCGGTCCTGGACGCCAAGGCGTTCACCAGCGGTCGCCATGTCGTCGACGGCGGCGGGATGACCAAGAAGGACTGGGCGCACGAGCTGGCCCACTTCGAGGACCAGCAGGCAGGACCCGTACCGGGCACGAACAACGGCGCGGGCATGAGCATGTCCGCCCCGGGCGACCCGGGCGAACGCCACGCGGAGACGAAGGCGGACCGGGTCATGAGCGGGCCGGCACCCGTGCAGCGCACCGCCGCCGGCACCCAGAAGGCCGCGGCCGCCGGCTGCGCGGACGGGGACGGCTGCGGCGGCGACGGTGCGGCGGTCCAGCGCCTCCACGTCATCAAGGCCGGCTCCACGGAGTACCCCAAGAAGCAGCCCGACTCCGACGACTTCTTCGTGGGCCAGGACACCAACGAGCAGGGCAGCTGGTACGACGAGCGCTCCCGTTACGCGCCGCCCAAGCCGCACCTCGTCTATGCGGGCGAGGTGGACCTCGCCGTGTCGGACAATTTCGACCTGGCCGTGGAACACGCCGGCGACGGCAAGGAACCGAAGAACTTCTTCGCCACCGACAAACAGCTCAGCGCGTCCATCAAGAACCTCCCCGGCGCCGGCCAGAAGCGCGGGCTCTCGCTGTCGAAGACCGGCAGGACCCTGACCATCGAGGGATCGGGCCGCAAGGTCGTCCTCCACGAGGTGGAGCCCAAGTACCGCAAGGAGAAGGGCGGCGAGAAGACCAAGGGCCTCGACGTCCTCACGCCGCAGCGCTGCAACGACATGATCGGATGGGTGACCGGGAAGCAGTCCATGTACCGCGAGGCGGACAACCGCTACTGGGAGACGATCGAGAAGTTCCTCGCGCGTATGGAGCCCGGGGGCAGCTGGCAGGGGAAGTTCCAGGAGGCCATCGACGGCGGCGACCCGGCCGGATACGACCGGATCACCTTCGGTATGAGCGGTCGCTTCCAGCAGCTGGTCCGGGAGTCCCCCGAGAACGCCGAACGGGTGCTTCAGGACCTGGAGGCCAACCAGCACGCCGCCATCCCCAGGGTCGGCGACGGAATGGTGACCATGGCCCGGCCCGACGCCGAGCAGCACGAAACGCGTGCGCAGGCCCGCCGCGAAGGCGCCGACGACCACATGGACTACCACTACGGCGGTGTGGTCGCCGTGAGCGGCAGCGACTACATCACCATGGAGAACTACGCGCGCGAACAGCACGCCGACAGCATGAGCACCCTCGACCGCAACGATCCCCTCTGGTACTTCCGGATGTACGGCAAGGAGACCGGCCGGACGTGGCACGAGGGCTGGACCGCCTCCGCCGGCAACGGCTTCCTGGGCGCGACGCTCACGCTGACCCTGCGCCGCTGAGAAGGGCCGCTGGTGCCGCCGGCGCAGAAACCACCCGACCCCAAGGTCGTCGAGCATCTCCGGCACGCCCAGCGGTGCGCCGGCAACGCGGCCGTCGTACGCATGCTCCGTGCCGGAGGGGGGAGCGGAAGCGCCTGAGACCCGCTCCCGGGGGCCGGCTGTCCGCCGACCGGGCGGTTTCGCACCGCCGTTCGGGGGCCGTTGCGGGCCGTGTCGCTCGCGATCGCCCGCATCCGGCAATGTCACATGTCCATGCGACTCTGCACGCCCGCTCACCTCTGCCTGGCGGCGGCAGCCGCCGTCCTGCTCCCCGGTGCTCACCCGGCGTACGCGGACGATCCGGCGCCCGCCTGTGCCGCGCCCGACGACCACACCTTCCCGCTCACCACCCGCCTCCATGGCGGCCCGGACGCCTACGCGGCCGGGGGCGGGTTCGGGACCTGGTACCTCGACCTGACCAACACGACCGACCGGACCTGCACCGGGATCCATCCCGTCGTCGTGCTCGTGGACGACAAGCGGGCCCTGGAGCCGTCCCAGCCCCGGCTGGAGTTCTTCGAGGGGGCGCGGTCCCACACCGTGCGGTTCGAGAAGACCGGTGAGGACGAGCTCGTCGGGGCGCTGGCCGACGACGAGAACCGGTTCGCCGGGTTCACCGTCGAGCCGGGCAGGACCGTCACCGTGAGGGTACGGCTCGCGATCACCTCGGACGCCGTGCCCAACGACGTCACCGCCAACGCCGCCGTCGTACAGCGGCACGACGACGACGGCGACTGGGTCGGGCAGTCCAACGACTACCGGTTCGGCATCGCGAGTGATGCCCCGGTCGACGGCGGTGACGGGGAGATCGACGGCGGCACCGACTCCCAGCCGGAGACCGAGCCGGAGCCGGAGTCCTCGGTCCCGCCCCGCGAGGACCGCTTCCCGTTCGCCGAGGAACTCGCCCGCACCGGAATCGGCGTCCGGGTCGCCGCGGCCGCCGCGGCGCTGCTGCTGACCGGGGGCGGGATGCTGCTCCTGGCGCGCCGCCGCCGCTGAGGCAGCCGTCCCGGGGCGCGGGGCTCTGCGCCGTCCCGCCCCTCGGGACGCCGTGACCGGCCCATTCCACATGATCCGGCCACTGTTTAGGCTGGGTCGCACGCTGGACCGGACGCGTACGGCAGGAGATCCCGCACATGGCAGACCGCAAGCCCATCGAGTCGTGGCTCACCGACATGGACGGTGTGCTCATCCACGAGGGCGTACCGATCCCCGGCGCCGACGCCTTCCTGAAGAAGCTGCGTGAGTCGGGGAAGCCCTTCCTGGTCCTCACCAACAACTCGATGTACACCCCGCGCGACCTGCACGCCCGGCTGCGCCGCATGGGCCTGGACGTGCCGATCGAGAGCATCTGGACCTCGGCCCTGGCCACCGCCCAGTTCCTGGACGACCAGCGGCCGGGCGGATCGGCGTACGTCATCGGCGAGGCGGGCCTGACCACCGCGCTGCACGACATCGGCTACATCCTGACCGACCACGAGCCGGACTACGTCGTGCTCGGCGAGACCCGCACGTACTCCTTCGAAGCCATGACGAAGGCGGTGCGGCTCATCCTGGGCGGCGCCCGCTTCATCTGCACCAACCCCGACGAGACCGGTCCCTCCACCGAGGGCCCGCTGCCGGCGACCGGCGCGGTGGCGGCGCTGATCACCCAGGCGACCGGCAAGAAGCCGTACTTCGCGGGCAAGCCGAACCCCCTGATGATGCGGACCGGGCTGAACGCCATCGGGGCGCACTCCGAGTCCAGCGCGATGATCGGCGACCGCATGGACACCGACGTGCTGGCCGGCATGGAGGCCGGGATGCAGACGTTCCTGGTGCTCACCGGCCTGACCCGGCCCGACCAGGTCGAGGACTTCCCGTACCGGCCCTCGCAGGTCCTGGACTCCATCGCGGACCTCGTCGACCGGGTCTAGCCGGCCGGGGCCCGCAAGGGCGGCACCCAAACCCGTCGCCACCCGTTCGGAGCAGTCGCCGCGTCCCTGAGGATGCGGCGACCCACCCTGCGGGGGAGGCTCCAGGCATCTGGAGGTTCACGATGGGTTCCCTGAGGTTCACTCTCTGTACGAGCGTCCTGGTCGCGGCCGCCCTCACCCCGGCGGCGTTCGCGGCGGACCCGGGGGGCGTCTCGGTGACCCCGGCGACCCCCGCACCCGGCGGTGACGTCGCGCTTCGCGTGACCGGCTGCGCGGCGCGGACGGCCGTCGCCGCCTCGGCGGCGTTCGTCGCGGACGCCCCGCTCACGGTCACCGGCGGTGAACTCGTCGGCGAGAGCCGCGTGCCCTCCACGCTCAAGGCGGGGACGTACACCGTGAAGATCACCTGCGGGGGCGCCGAACGGACCAGCACGTTCACCGTCAGGGAGAATCGGGAGAGCCGCGAGAGCCCGGAGAGTGCGGGCCCGTCCGCGCCCAGGGGCGCGACCGGGGCCGCCGGGCAGCCACCCGCACCGGGGACGGGCGGGCGGCAGCCCCTGCCCGAGGGCGGCAAGCCATCACCCGAGCCCGAGCCCGAGTCCGAGCTTGAGCCCAAGCTCGACCCCGGGACGGAAGACGAAGACCGGTTCTCCGCCTCCCGGCGGCCGGGCGCGCACGCCTCGCCCGTCGCTCCCGTCGAGGCCGGCGGTGGCGGCGCCGCCCACCTCGTCGCCGCCGAGGACGGTGGCGCCGGGCCCGGCGCCGCGCAGGGCGTGATCGGCCTGGTCCTCGCGGGAGTGGCCGCGGTGGCCGTCGCGCTGGACAGTGTCCGCCGGAAGCGCGGAACGGACTGACCATGTCCGACCTCGACATGGACCGGGTGCGCAGACGCCCCTCGGGCACCGGCCGTCTGCTGGCCGGCGTGGCCTGGGTGGTGCTGCTGCTCGGGCTCTGGCTCTGGGGCCGCGAGGTGACCGACGTACGGCACGGCATCTCCGCGCCCACCACGGGCGACATGGCCGCGGCCGGACGCCCCCCGGACGTGAAACTGCCCCCCGCGCACCGCCCGCTCGGCGACGCGCTGCCGCAGCGCGTCGACATCCCCGGCATCGGCGTCCAGGCACCGGTGGTGGCGCGCGGCCTGGACCGGCGCGGGGCGCTCGATCCGCCGCCGTACGACCAGCCGGGCGTGGTCGGCTGGTACGCGGGCGGGGCGGCGCCCGGGGCGCCGGGGACCGCGCTGCTGGTCGGGCACGTCGACAGCGAGACCCGGCCCGCCGTCTTCTACAAGGTCAGCGCCCTGCGGCCGGGCCAGACGATCCGGGTGATCCGGGCCGACGCCAAGGTCGCCGAGTTCACCGTCGAGTCCGTCCAGGTCCTCACCCGCGACCGCTTCGACGCCCACCAGGCCTACGGTCCCCGCCGCTCGGGCCGGGCCGAACTGCGGCTGGTCACCTGCGGCGGCAGCTTCGACCGTACGACCGGCAGCTACACGGCGAACGTCGTGGTGTCGGCGTACCTCACCGGTACGGGACTTTGATCAGGCCTCCACCCAACCCGGCCGACGACCCGCTCCCCCTGAAGTCGACGACCGGGCCGGTCCTCGACCACGCGCGCACGGGCTGCGGGAGTAACCCGGCGAACTGCGCGGGAGGCCACGGGAGCCACGGTGGGTGAAACTCTGGCCGGAGGCCGGGTCGTGCTGATGAAGACTGTAGAACCAAAGGGACGCCCAGGCCTAGGTGTCGCGGGACGTATGTCAGGATTGAGGCTTGGAATGGTGCACCCAAGGGGGAGTTGGATGTACGGCAGCAGGGGGGCCGGGACGACCGCCGGGAGGCGGATGTCCGCAGTGGTGCTGGGGGCGGCACTGCTGATCACGGGGTGTTCCTCCTCCGACGGAGGAGACGGATCGGACGGCGGCGCGGACGCCGGCGCCGGGATCACCCAACAGCCCAAGGAAAAGGCGCCCTTCTGGGTCAACCCGGACGGCACCGCGGCACAGCAGGTCGCCGCGCTGGAGAAGTCCGGCAAGAAGCAGGAAGCCGAGCAGATCCGCAAGATCGCCGAGCAGCCCGTCGCCGAGTGGGTCGGCCCGGACAACCCGAGGGAACAGACCCAGGGCTTCACCGAGGCCGCCGACAAGGCCGGCCGTACGGCGCTGCTCGTGCTCTACAACATCCCGCACCGCGACTGCGGCCAGTACTCGCAGGGCGGCGCCGCCGACGGCAACGCCTACCGCGAATGGCTCGACGGCGTCGCGGAGGGCATCGGCGACCGGTCGGCCACGGTCATCCTGGAACCGGACGCCCTGCTGCACCTCGTCGACGGCTGCACTCCGGAGCAGTTCCACGAGGAGCGCTACGACCTCCTCAAGGGTGCCGTCGCCAAGCTGAAGTCGCTGAAGAACACGAAGGTGTACCTGGACTCGGGCAACGCCGGCTGGGGGAACCCGGACCAGATCTTCGAGTCGATGAACAGGGCCGGCATCGAACAGGCCGACGGTTTCTCGGTCAACGTCTCCAACTTCTACTCCACCGACGAGTCCATCGCCTACGGCAAGCAGCTCTCCGCCAAGGTCGGGGGCAAGCACTTCGTCATCGACACCAGCCGCAACGGCAAGGGCCCCTACACCCAGGGCAACCCGGACGAGCGCTGGTGCAACCCGCCGGGCCGCGCGCTGGGCGAGACGCCCACGACGAAGACGGCCGACCCGCTGGTCGACGCGTACCTCTGGGTCAAGCGGCCGGGGGAGTCGGACGGCGAGTGCAAGGGCGGCCCGAAGGCGGGCCAGTGGTGGTCGGACTACGCACTGAAGCTGACCAAGGCCAGCTCCTAGAGGTCCGGGCAGACGTCGTCGACCTGGTCCGGGTCGACGGCCAGGTCCCTCTCGGCCTCGCTCAGCTCCCGCTGTGCGAGGGAGCAGAGCCGGTCCATCCAGCGTTCGGGGGCGAGGGGGATGGTCGAGGTGCGTGAACCGTCGACGATCGTGAGCGATGTGCCGTCGGTGCTCGGGGACAGCACCGAGCCGTAGCCCACGTAGTAGCGGTAGGTGTCCTGACGGTCCGCCACGTCCCAGACGACCTGTTCGCCGGCGGCGGTGGTGGTGTGGAGGAGGCGGTCGCCGAGGAAGCGGCCGAGGTAGTAGACGCCGCTGTAGGTGAGTTCGGGGAGGTACCGCTTCTTCTCGACGTCCCACAGGTCCACTCGGCCGCCGGCGTACTGCAGGGCGATCACTTTGCCGTCGGGGGAGAGCGCGAACGACCGGATCGAACGTTCGTCGTCCTCCCTCCCGATCCACCTCTTGAACTCGCCGGTGGTGAAGTCCCAGACGCCGACCTCGGCCACCGTCCGCACCACCGCCTGTGCTTTGCCGGGCAGGGCGGTGGCGAAGGTGCCGGCCGCCTCGTTCGCGAGCTGGGCACGCTCCTGGACGGGTGGCCGGTAGATCTCGCCGTCCATGCGGCCGGTGTCGAGCCGCCAGCGGGATACGTACGAGAGCCCCGAGATCACGGCATGGCCGTTGTCGGAGAAGCTCAGGTTGATCCAGGACGGGGTGAGACCCGTTTCGGGGTCCGGCCCGGAGGCCGTGATGCCGGGCGGGGCGGGCAGCTCGAGGACGTGCTCCTCCTTCAGGGAACTGCCGTCGATCCGCCAGACGAGGACCGTACGTTCGTCCTCGGCGACGGTCAGCATCCGTCGCCCGTCCGGGCTGAAGGCCGCGTACAGGCGGGCCAGCGGCCGGGACGGCCGCGCGGTCGCGAGGAGCCGGTGGTCGGCCAGGTTCCACAGCTGGAGTCCGGTGCCGGCCGCGTCCACGACCGCCATCCTGCCGCTCGGCCCGTCCGGTGTGCGGATGCGGTTGACCAGGGAGTTGGTGTCGAAGGAGGTGGGCGGCTCGACGCGTACGGTGACGATGCTCCCGCCGGCCGAGACGACAGCGCGCAGGTCATCGGGAGGGCCGGCCAGGCCGACCGCCGGAGCGAACCCCCGGCCGGTGATGTTCTGGTCCTCGGGAGCCGCGGCCGGGGTGTCGAAGGTGGCCGGCCAGCCCTTCTCCAGATCGATGACGAGGAACCGTATCCGGCCGAGG
The DNA here is from genome assembly GCF_042673825.1 of Streptomyces sp. NPDC057002. Lineage (NCBI taxonomy): Bacteria > Bacillati > Actinomycetota > Actinomycetes > Kitasatosporales > Streptomycetaceae > Streptomyces > Streptomyces sp. NPDC057002. Next base: position 774,925 of record NZ_JBHURZ010000005.1, on the reverse strand, counting down.
TCGGTGCCGATGCGCCCGGTCGGATTGATCAGATAGCGGCCGGAGGCGTCGAGCCGGGGCGCGTAGAGCGGGCACAGGCCCTGGAAGCCGCTGTTGTTCCAGCTCTGGAAACGCCGGGGTGTGGAACCCAGCCGCCACGCTTCGAGCGAGCCCTGCTCGGTACAGGTGACCAGGACGCGGCCGTTGCCGCTGACCGTCGCGGAGGCGGTGGTGCGCTCGTCCCAGGGGCGGTGCAGCGAACCGCTGCCCAGGTCCCAGGTGACCAGTCGGCCCTTCGGGTCGTCCGCTTCCGCGCCGGTGGGCACGATCCGCGCCACGACCGTGTCGTCCGCGGCGAACCAGGCCTGTGCCGCTGCCCAGCCCTTCGGCGGGGCGAGGGTCCGGCCCGTGCGGCGGCCGTCGTCCGCGTTCCACACGAGCACGCCCTCGCCGGGGATCGCGGCGAGGATCCGCTTTCCGTCCCCGTCGAAGCGCAGGTCGTCGGGGGCGCGCGGGTTCTTCTCGACGGCCTCGCCCTTGCGCAGGGCAATGGTCCGGAACTTGTCCGGGTCGGAGGGGACCGATACCCCGAGGGAGATCAGCCCCCAGTCGCTCGCCCGGGCCGCCCTCCGCCCGTCGGCCGAAATGGCGATCCGCTCGGTGTCGAGCTGTTTCGAGAAGTAACGGGGTTCCGGCGGTTGCTTCCCCCGCAGGTTCAGCCGCACGAAGGCGCCGTTGGCCAGCACGGCGTACGCGTACGAGCCGTCGTCCGTCAGCGCCACGTCCTCGACATCGTTGCGCCCCTCCATCACCACCCGCTCCACGTCCTGCAACCGCAGGTACTGCGCGAGCAAGGCCGACCGGGCCTCGGGCCGGGCCTCCGCCCGATACGCGCCGACCGCGTACAGGGAAGAGGCGGTCAGGGACGTGCTGTCCAGACTCGCCGCCTGCTGCGCCAACCGATCCGAAGCCAGCCGCCGCTGCTCCGTCAGCAGGTTCAGGTAAAGCACGGACACCACGGCCGCCGCCACCACGGCCAGTACCGTGACCACCGCCCACAGCATCCGCAGATACCGCTTGCGACGCTCGGACCTCGCGGCCTCCCGCGCCTTGCGGTCCCGCAGCCCGGCACCCGCCTCGATGTACTCCCGGTCCTCCTCCGTGAGTTCGTCACGCCGGTCCGCGAGCCACCGCTCCGCCGCCGACAGCGCCGGGTCCTCCAGCAGCAGCCCGTCCGGCCGCCCGGCCCGCCACCAGCGGGCCCGGTCGTAGCGCAGCTCGCCGCGCCACGTGAGGAACGTACGGTCGGTTTCCAGCTGCTCCGCGAGGGGCTGCCAGTGCTCGATGAGGGCCTCGTGGGCCAGCTCGACCGTCTCGCCCCGCTCGGGGTCCGCGCCCACCACCAGGACCCGGGCCTCGGTGAGCTCACGGGCGACGGTCCACCGCTCCTCGCCCGCGTCGCGGCGTGCGAGCCGGGCGCGCAGGGCCGTGGCGCTGCCGGGCGGGACCTGGATCAGAGCGCGCAGCAGCCCGGCCCCCGCGCCCGGCGACGCACCCCGCAGCGCCCGCTGCCACGCCGAGTCGGCCCTGCTGCTCAGCACGCCGCCGAGGCCGCCCAGTTCGCGGTAGGCGTCGAGGCGGAGCCGGCCGCCGAGCTGCCGATCCCACAGGGTGGTCAGGACGAATCCGAGCAGGGGCAGCGCTCCGGGGCGGCCCGCCGCGTCCTCGATGAGGCGGTCGGCCAGTCCGCTGTCGTACTCGACACCGGGGAAGGCCCGCAGCGGCAGCCGGACCACCTCGGTGAGCTGCTCGCGCGTCATCAGGCCCAGTTGGTGCGCGGGCGCGCCGCCGACCAGCCGGCTCAGCTCCGGGTGGCGCAGGGCCGCGTCCTGGAAGTCGGTCCGCACTGCCACCAGGACGGCGACTCCGGGGTGGCGGCAGACGTCGAGGAGCGCGTCCACCAGGGCGCGCAGCTCCTCCTCGGGGCGCAGCAGCAGCGCCTCCGACTGGTCGAGCGCCAGGACGAGCCCGCGTGCCGACCTGTGCGTCCGCAGAGCCTCGTGGACCGCTGAGGCGTCAGGGCGGCGGCCCTCCGCGCGCAGGGTGACGACCTCGACGTCCTGTTCCCTCAGGCGGGGCAGTACGCCGGCCATGAGGAGGGAGGACTTGCCGGAGCCGGAGGGGCCGGTCAGCGTCACACAGCCCTCGGGCAGGGAGCCGCGCGGGCACAGCAGGTCGACGACCGCGGTGACGTCCTCGTCCCGGCCGAAGAAGTGCGCGCTGTGCTCCTCGGTGTAGGGGCGCAGCCCGGGGAAGGGGGAGGAGGGCGCGAGCAGTTCGGCCAGGTCCGGCAGCTCGTCGAGGACCGTGCGGGTCGGGATGCAGAAGCTCTGGCCCCGGTGCGCCGGGGATATCGAGGCGACGATGCCGACCACGGCACCGAGGTCGTCGTCCCACACGGCGGAGCCGCTGAAGCCGGGCTGGACCGGGTCCGACTGGCCGTCCTGCGGCGACATCTGCAAGCGGCCGGTGCCGGTGCGGGCGCGCAGCCGGGCCGTGTGCCAGCCGCCGCCCGTGTCGTCCCTCGGCAGTCCGAAAACGATGGCCTTGTGGTCCCAGACGTCCCGGGGCGCGACCATGACGACCGGCCGGGCCTCGGAGAGCGGGCCGGCCAGGGACAGTACGGCCACGTCCCCGGTGCCGTTCGCACGCACGGGCACCCAGTCGCGGACGACGGCTTCGCCGGCCTCGCCCCCGCGGAGGACCAGGCCGACGCGTACGGGGCCCTCGGGCGGTTCCTCGCGCCCGGTCGGCAGCCCCAGGGCGTCCAGTACGACATGGGCGCAGGTCAGGACCAGGGTGGGCGCGATGAGCACCCCCAGGCCGCCGATGCGCCCGTCCGTGCCCGAGACCTGGACGGTCGCGGCCGCCAGGACATCCTCGGCCACCGGGTCCGACGTGGTCGACTCGGTCATCTCCCGTATCCCCCGCCACCGTTGACCACACGCGTTGCCGATGTCGTACCCGAGATCACACCGAATTACGTGCACAGGTCAAGTACGTTTCCCGTCACGCCCTCGCGGCGGACATGCGAAAGGGGCGCCCTCCGCACAGGAGAGCGCCCCGATCAGCAGGGAACCACGGCACCTTCAGCAGGGAACTACGGCACCTTCAGCAGGAAACTACGGCACCTTGACCCACTGGGCCTTGCTCGGCGTCCCCTTGGCGTCCGTCACGAACAGCATGTACCAGCCCGCCTGGACCAGGTTCCGGTTCTTCGGAACGGTCACGGTCAGCTTGTCGCCGGACGCCTTGAAGTCCAGGGCGATCGACCGCTGGTCGACGTCCGTGACATGCGTGGCGGCGCTCGGCCGGATCAGCCGGACCTTCTTGACCGAGGACGCGCTCGACGAGGTGAACGTCCCCGTCCCGCCGCGTTCGATGGTCTGCGGCCCGCCGGACAGCGAGGGCCGATCCCCGTCGCCGTAGAGGTACGGCGGCGTGTAGATCTCGATGCGCTGCTCGAACTTGCCCGGCTTGGTGTTGGCCTCGTCTTCGTACAGCGAGTCCGAGCCGAAGAACATCAGGCGGCCGTCGGGCAGCAGGATCGACCCGGAGTGGTAGTTGCGGCCCACCAGCGGGTCGGCGACCCGCTTGAGGTCGTTCTTCTCCGTGTCGTAGAGGTGCGCCTGGAAGATGTTGGAGTCGCCGCGACCCCGGTAGTCCTCCGAGCCGCCGGAGATCAGCACGTTGTCGTCGGGCAGGATCGAGGCGTTCGGGTAGCGGGTGCCCTTCTCCAGGGACGGGCCGTCCTCGAAGCTCGGGTCCGCGTCCTTCAGGTCGACGATCCGGGTCTTCTCGCTGGACTCCTTGGACTCACCGACGCCACCGCCGCCGACGACCATGTACTTCTCGTCCTGCGCGGGCGGCAGCAGCACCGTGCCGGACGTCTCCATGAGCTTGGGGTCGCTCAGCCCCGGGATCTTCGTGAACTGGTTGCTGTCCACGTCCCAGACGCCCGGCTCACGGCCCACGTCGTCCGGTCCGTAGCCCGCGTTCGAACCCGAGTAGAAGACCTTGCCGTTCTGCATGAGGAACAGCGCCGGGTAGGTCGGGAACTGCCGGACCTTGTCCGTGTAGGTCCACTTCTTGGTCTTCGGGTCGAAGACCTCGTTCTTGCCCGGGACGAGCTGCCCGATGTCGTCGAGGCCGGAGACGCTGAGGATCTTCCCGTCGCTCAGGGTGGTGAGCGTCGGGTACCAGCGGGCCTCCTTCATCGGGTCGACCTTGATGTACTTCTCGGCGACCGGGTCGAACTCGAAGGCGTCCCGGATGCCCTGGAAGTCCTTCTTGTCGAGGGCGATCTTCTGGGCGATGCCGTAGGTGTTCTTGGCGTCGGCGCCGCTCAGGCCCTGCACCTTGTAGTTGTCCTGCGTGCCCGTCTCGTACTTGTGCCCGCGCTTCTGCGCCTCGACGTAGATACGGCCGAGTCCGGGGTCGTTGCGCAGGAACTTGCCCGTCGCCTTGTCGAAGACCTTCTTCGCGCGCGGCACCAGCACCGGGTCCTTGGAGACGAAGGTCTTGCCGTTCTCCTTGCCCGTGAACCTGGTGCCCGCGGGCAGGGTGATCGGCTCGTCCGGGTTCTCGTTGTGGACGATCATCAGGCCGCCGGCCTTGGTGACGTCACCCTTGAGCTTCTCGTACCGCTTGGTGCCGCCCGCGATCAGCAGATTGCCGTTGGCGAGCTGGGTGTGGCCGGTGCAGAACAGGTCGGCGGGCGTGGGGACCTTCTTGATGGTGCCCTTGACCGGGTCCCAGATCCGCGTGTCGAACTTCTTCGCGTCGAAGTTGTCCTGGTTGTTGCCCGACCCCGCGACGAGCAGCACCTTGCCGGTGCGCAGCAGCGCCGCGTGGATCGTGTTCTGCCGGTACTCCTCGGGGAAATCGATGATCTCCCACTTGCCGTTCGCGGCCTTGTACTCCGGCTTGTTGATTGTGTACTGGTGGTATTTCTCGGTGCCGAAGCGGTAGAGCCACGGCCCGTTCATCCCGGCCAGCGCGAGTACCACCGCCGTGCCGATCGCGAGTCGACGGGCCCGGCGGCGGCCTGCACGGTCGTTCATTCCTTACGTCCCCCAAGTCCACCAAGGGCGATCTGCATGGTCTGGTCGGATCCTCCGACCTCCCCGTCGCCGCCGGGAGCGGCGGCCCAACTGGGCTTGTGCTGCGGGGCGTGCGACGCGGGCTGCTGCGGAATCGGCAGCGGCTGCGTCCGGTACGGCCCCGCGGAGTCCTGCGGCTGCTCCACGGCGGGTTCGGCGGGCTTCTTCGCGTCCTGCTTCAGCTGCCAGCGCCAGGCGAAGACCGGCGAGGCGGTGATCAGCAGCGCGAACGTCGCCCAGATGATCATCGCGGGGTGGGCGTGGCCGAAGACGAAGCCGGCGGCGATCGACCCACCGAAGATCGCGACGAAGTACCAGTGGTAGCGGAACGTCCCGAACCAGCGGTCGGGGCTCGCGGAGTCGCCCTTGGGCGTGACCACGAACTTGCTCTTGCGCCGCAGCACGGAGTCGATCAGCGCCTTCGCGTACAGCGGCGCCGACAGCGCGGACATCACCATGCCGGCCACACCGCCGGAGCCCTCCGGCTCGTGCGGCGAGACGTTGTGCCGGCGGTTCCAGACGTACAGGCCGATCTGCAGGGCCGAGGCGTTGCCGTAGAGCATCAGCCAGACCGCCGGGTCGATGTTCACACCCGAGGCGCCCAGGCCGAGGAACAGGCAGCAGCTCAGCGCCGCCAGGATCCAGTTCAGGGCCGACATCGGGTAGAAGATGATCATCATGGTGTAGTTGAAGAGCTTGCTCGGCGGCAGCGAGTACCAGCCCTTCCAGTACTGCCCGATGATCGTCTCGTACGTCCCTCGCGACCAGCGCATCTGCTGGGTGAAGAAGTCCGTCCAGGCGCTGGGGCCCTCACCGACCGCGAGCACGTCCGGCGTGTACACCGAGCGCCACTTCCTGCCCGTCGCCGGGTTCTTGTGGCGGTGCATCTCGAAGCCGGTCGCCATGTCCTCGGTGATCGAGTCGTACAGACCGCCGATCTGCTTGAGCGCCTTGATGCGCACGGCGTTGGACGTGCCGACGAACATCGGGGAGCCGTAGCGGTTGCCGGCGCGCTGGATCAGCGCGTGGAAGAGGAACTGCTGCGACTCGGCGGCCTTGGTGATGGCGTTGTCGTAGTTGCCGTAGACCTGCGGGCCGATGACGAAGCCGACGTCCGGGTCGCGGAAGAAGCCGAGCATCCGCTCCAGGTAGTTGGGCAGCGGTACGTGGTCGGTGTCGACCGAGGCGAAGAAGTCGTAGTCGTCGCCGTGCGCCTCGAGCCAGGCGTTGTAGTTGCCGTGCTTGGTCTTGGCGCGGTGCGGGCCCTTGGCCTGGTTCCACTTCGCGACGCCCTTGCGGGAGAAGTGGTGCACACCGAGGCGCTGGCAGACGGCCTTCACATCGGGGTCGTCGCCCTCGTCGAGCAGCCAGACGTGCATCAGGCCCCGGTGCCGGATCTTGACCGCGGCCTCCAGGGTTTTCGTCACCATGTCCAGCGGTTCCTTGCCGGGCACGAAGGAGGTGAGGAAGGCCACTCGGGTGCCGGTCTCGGGCACCACCGGGATCGGGTCGCGGGCCACGAGCGTGGCGTGCGCGTTCGACAGCACGTTCATGCAGCGGAAGAACTCGATCAGGCCGATCGAGACCAGCATGACTATGTCGAGCGCGGGCAGCCAGTCGAAGGCCGGGTAGTCGCGCTCGGTCCAGTGCTCGGGCTGGAGCAGCCAGAACAGCAGGACCAGGGACAGTACCGGGGCCGCGGCCAGCATCAGGGCGACCCTGATGCGGTGCGGCTCCTGCGAGATGAGCGAGCGGTACTGCACCTTGTACGGCTTGTTCGGATCGGGCTGGGTGAGGGGACCCGCGAGCCGGCTGTAATGCTCGTAGTCGTATCTCGGCAGATTCTTCTTGATCCGCCGGAACGTCCCCGTCGTGCTCATCCGGTGCCCCGGCACCCTGAGCTGAGTGGTCTGGGACGGGTCGTGGTCCTGCCGGGCACCCGTGGGCCTCGACGTCATGAGTCATCCCCCCACACGCGGACATCCGCGTGTTTCGTCGCTTCGTACCGTCTGCTCCAGGTCCCCCTCGACCTTCACAGACGTATCAGTGGTGGATCGCAGTCACCACGTCATCCACACCCTATAGACACGGCAACGCGACCTTCCGGTTGCATGATGCCCCCCTCGGCATCGCTCCACGAACGGGCCCCTACCCCCGCCCGGCCGGCAACCGGTCCTCCTGCCCCCCAACTGCCACGAATCCGCAGCATCTTGAAAAACCAGATAACCAGGGTTCTACGGCGTTCATCATGATCGCAAGATGCGAAACGCGGTGTTTACCGGTCATACGCGTTCATTGTGACGCGTGTGGGGACTCTGTGGAGCCGTTGTGGACAGACGGGCGCGGATGTTGCCGAAGTGCTCTCTTATGGCCTCCTCCGCCCGCATCGAGTCACCGGACCGGACCGCGTCGAGGATCTCCCGGTGCTGCCGGCAGGTGACCTTCGGGTCCTGCGGCTCGCCCCCGAGGTCCGTACGGACCCGGTGGAAGGCGTCCCAGAACGCCTCCAGGACCTCGCACAGCAGTACGTTGTCCAGCCCCTGGTAGAGGGTGGCGTGGAAGGCGCGGTCGGTCTCGGCGAGGCCGGCTCCGCGCGCGGCCTCCTCTTCCATACGGTCGACGAGCGCGTCCAGTTCAACGAGGTCCGCGTCCGGTATCCGCCCCGCGAGCCGGGAGACGAGCCCCGTCTCCACCGCCTCCCGCAGTTCGAGCAGCTGGAGCAGGGAGTCCTCGCCCCGGTAGTGCCCGGCGACCGTGCGGAAGGCGAGGCCCTCGATCATCGGGGCCAGGGACATCGGGCCGACATAGGTGCCGAAGCCGTGCCGGATCTCCACGATGCCCATCGCCTGGAGGGCCTTCAGCGCCTCACGCACCGAGTTCCGGCTCGCGCCGAGGTACTCCATCAGCTCGGGCTCGGTCGGCAGCGGGGCCCCGGAGGCCAGCCGGCGGTCGATGATGAGCTTCTTGATCCGCTCTTGTAGGTCACGCGCTGCCATGGCGAGAGGGTATCCGGCCAATCGCGCGGTGCACCTGGTTCCGGCCAGGAAGGGAGGGGCCTCAGGGGTGGAAGGAGTTCAAGGCGATACAAGAAAGCCCCCGCTTCCGCGAGGGGCGTTCCGGTCGGTGCGACTGTGCCCCGCCGGGCTTCTCTTCCCCGGCGCGCGGCGAAGCCGCGCAGAAAAGACGGTGGCGGCTTGGGTTCGCGCTTTCTGCGAAACCAAGCCGCCACCGGCATCGTGCGCCGCCAGGGACTCGAACCCCGGACCCGCTGATTAAGAGTCAGCTGCTCTAACCAACTGAGCTAGCGGCGCGCGCTGACGTCGTAACTCTACAGGACGCCCGGAGGTGCTCAGGACCACCGGAACGGGCTCGGGGCAGCCCCGGCGAGGGCGGCCGGTTACATCATTCGGACCGTCAGCATGCGAGTGCGGAAGACAGTTGAGAAACTGACGGCGCGCGCCCGGGGCTGCACCGGGCGCCGCCATTTTCCGCCGGAACTGTGAGGGGAATCGCATGAAGTCGCCGGTATTCGAGGAATTCGACCCCGGGGGCGACTGCGACTGCCCCGGCTGCGTCCACTGGCGCCGCGTCCTGCCGCGTTCCCCGGCCGGCCGCACCACCACCCATCCGGCCGCGCACCGGGCTCTCGCCCTGGCCGCCGTGGCCGCCGCCACCCTCGGCGCGGGCCACGCCGTACCGGCCGCCGCCGCCCCGCAGGCACCCCACCGATCGGGTGTTTTCGCAGATGACGATCCCGAAACCCCGCAGGGCGACACTGCCCCCCTGCACGGTTCGGACGGCCGCGAGGGCAAGCCCTCCGACTCCGTCGAGCTCGCCGCCATCACCCGAACGGAGATCATCGACCGGGCCAAGACCTGGGTCGCCGCGAAAGTGCCGTACAACATGAACGCGTACTGGTCCGACGGTTACCGGCAGGACTGCTCGGGCTATGTGTCGATGGCCTGGAAGCTGCCCGGAAACGAATGGACGGGCAGCCTCGCCCAATTCGGTGAACGGATTTCCAAGGAGGAACTCCAGCCGGGCGACATTCTGCTGTTCCACAATCCGGCCAACCCGGAGAGCGGCTCGCACGTCGTCATTTTCGGCGGCTGGACGAACACCAGGCACACCTCCTACACGGCCTATGAACAGGCCCGCCCGCACACCCGCCGGCAGACCACCCCGTACGCCTACACGAGCGACTCCGACCGGTACGTCCCCTACCGCTACAAGGGCGTCACCGCGCAGGAGGAACCGGCCACGGCAAAGGACCGGCAGGAGGAGCCGGCCCCGGCCAAGGACCGCGGGATGCCGGGCGCACCGGCCGCCACGCCCTACCCGGGAGCGACGTATTTCGGCCCCGGCGCGAACAACAAGTACGTCACGCGGCTAGGCCGCATGCTCGTCGCACGCGGGGCCGGCGCCTCCTACCCCTCGGAACCGGGACCGCGCTGGTCGGACGCCCACCGGCAGGCGACCCGGGCCTTCCAGCGGGCCCAGGGCTGGAAGGGCGCGGACGCCGACGGGCTGCCCGGCCCACGCACCTGGGAGCTGCTGGTCACAGGGAAGGGCAAGGACGTCACCGCGGCGGAGGCCGGGCCGCCGCCCTCCTCCCACGGTGTGCCCGGCTACCCGGGACGGGCGATGTTCCGGCCCGGTGCGAGCAACCCGTACGTCACCAAGCTGGGGAAACAACTGGTGCGGAAGGGGTTCGGCAGGTTCTACCCGGACGAGCCGGGGCCGCGCTGGGGCGAGTCGGACCGGCGGGCCGTCCAGGCCTTCCAGCGCACCCAGGGCTGGCGGGGCGGTGCGGCGGACGGCTTCCCGGGGCCGGAGACCTGGCGGCGGCTGTTCTCGTAGCACTCCCGGCACGGGGGGCCCACCCGTTGTGACGCATCTGGCGCGGAGGCTGGAGGCACGCATGACCACGACCACTTCCCACACGTCCGAGCCCGAGGGACCGGCCGAGGGGCCGGCCAGGACCGCCCGGCTCATCCAGAACGAGTCGACCACCGAGATCCCCGTCCATCTGCTGTTCCGCGACGAGCCCGACCCGGCGCCGGTACCCCTGAAGCCGGCGGTCGTCGGCCGCCGGCAGGGCACGGGGGAACAGCCGCGTCTCAGGCGCCCGGCCGCCCTGACGCCGCGTCCGGTGCCGGAAGTCGACCCTGACCTGGTGGAGCGGACCGCTCGGGTGCTGCCCGGTGCGGCGGGCGTGCTGGCCGGGGCGTGCGGGGTGGCCGGGTGCGTGGCCACTTCGTGGTGGGCCGGGATGCTGCCGCCGCTCGCAGTGGAGGTGATGCGGCTGCCCGCCCACGCCGGGGCAGGACTCGGTCCCGCGCAGTGGGCCGCGTACGCGGGGGCCGGGGCGCTCGCGCTGTTCGGGTTCGGCGGGCTGGCCCGGGGCCGGACCGGGCGGGCCTGGGTGCTGGGTCTGTTCGGCCGCTACCGGGGGACCGTCCGGCGCACCGGCCTGCTGTGGGTCAACCCCCTCTTGCTGCGCCGCCGGGTGGACGTACGGCTGCGGCACTGGCGCAGCGAGCCGGTGCCCGCGGCCGACGCGCACGGGGTCGCGCTGCGGGTGGTCGTCCTGGTGGTGTGGCGGGTGCGGGACACCGCGCGGGCCACGCTGGGCGTCGAGGACCACGAGTCGTACTTGCGCGAGTGCGTCGAGGCGGCGCTGGCCCGGGTGCCGGTGGTGATGCCGGGCGGTTCGGGGGGAGCCGGGGAGGCTGCGGCCGAGGTGCTGACCCGGCTGGTGTCGGCGGAGGCGGCCCCGGTCGGCCTGGAGGTGTTCTCGGTGCAGCCGCTCCGGGCGGAGTACGACCCCGAGGTCGCCGCCGCGATGCACCGCCGCCGGATCGCGGCGCTGGACGCCCAGCACCGGGCGAGTGTGCTCACCTCGGTCGTGGACTCGGTGGAGGACACGGTGACCCGGCTGACCATGCGGGGGCTGGTCGAACTCGACGACTACGAGCGCAAGGCGCTGGTGAAGGACCTGACGGTGGCGTTCTGCGCGGGGCGCGGGGAAACGCCTCCGTGATTGGTATGGACATGTTCAACTAACCGCCATACATTCAAACTTGGTCTAGACCTACCTGCACGGCTCACTGAACATCCCCCACGTTCTCCAGGAGCGGCAGCATGCGCACTAGGACCAAGTTGTCCGCAGCCGCGGTGGGACTGGCCACGACCGGAGCCCTCGTACTCTCCTCCGGCGGCGCCAGCGGCCACGGCTACACCGACCTCCCCATCAGCCGGCAGAAGCTCTGCCAGAACGGCACCGTGACCAACTGCGGCTCCATCCAGTGGGAGCCGCAGAGCGTCGAGGGCCCGAAGGGCTTCCCGGCGTCCGGCCCGGCCGACGGGCAGATATGCAACGCCGGCCTCGGCCACTTCGGCCAGCTCAGCGCACCGCGCACCCCGTCCGGCGGTGCCTGGCCCGCCACGAGGGTGACGGGCGGCCAGAACTACACGTTCCGCTGGCAGTTCACGGCCATGCACGCCACGACCGACTTCAGGTACTACGTCACCAAGCCGGGCTGGAACCAGAACCACAACCTGGCCCGGTCCGACCTCAACCTGACGCCGTTCTTCACGGTCCCGTACAACGGCCAGCGGCCACCGCAGACGCTCTCCCACAGCGGCAGGCTGCCGTCCGGGCTGAGCGGTCGTCACGTCATCGTCGCCGTATGGACGATCGCCGACACGGCCAACGCGTTCTACGCCTGTTCGGACGTCACCTTCTGAACCGTCCGAACCTTCTGAGGTTCTCTTGAGTCACCGGTGCGGCCGGTGTGGGTAGGTTCCTCCCACGCCGGCCCATCGGGGCCGGCGCACGGACCTCGGGGGACATGCGATGGACGTGATCTTCTACGTCGTGCCCGGCCTGATCATGGCTCTGGCGCTCTTCATGGCCTACCGGATCGTGCGGCGCTGGCTGGAGATCCGGGGCGCCTGGAACAGCGGGCTGACGGCCGAGGGCCGGCGCACCACGCTCCGTCATGTGTACGAGTTCATCACGCATGACGGCCGGGTCATCCGCTTCGAGGAGGACGGCGGCCCCGGGACGGCTCTCGACGGCGACTACGTCACCGTGTACTACACCGCCGGCCGCCAGGTCGTGGCCACGGCCCAGGCGCCGAGCCGGGCGAGGCATGTGATGGCCGTCGTCGGCATCCTGGCGTTCCTTGGTGTCGTCGCCGTGTTCTGTGCCGGCTTCGTCGTCACGTACGCGCAGATCTTCGCCCCGTACAGCGACTTCGTGTTCGGGGGCAGCGGCGACGCGACCGTGATGCCGTGACCCTCCACATCTGACGATACGTCAACTACCGTGCGCGCCCATGGACTCCAGGGCGAGCACGGTCGCGGAACTCGTAGCCGGCCGGTGGGGCGACCACCGGCCGGGGCTGTGGTGCGAGGACCGGGTGCTGACCCATCACGAGGTGGCGGCAGGTGCCGCGGCCCGGGCGGCGCTGCTGGCGGACCTCCTGCTCCCGGCCGCCGAACCCCACCTCGGGGTGCTGCTCGACAACACCCCCGAGTTCCCGCTCTGGCTGGGCGCGGCGGCCCTGGCCGGGGCGGCGGTCGCCGGCGTCAACCCCACCCGCCGCGGTGCCGAACTGGCCCGCGACATCCTGCACACCGAGTGCCGTGTCCTGGTTACCGAACGGGCCCACCTGCCGTTGCTCCGGGGCCTGGACCTGCCCGGGGTGCGCCTGCTGGTGACGGACACGGCGGACTACGCCGGCCTCCTGGCCCCCTACGCGGGCGCCCGGCCGGACCCGTCCCGCGCGACCCCGACCGACCGCTTCCTGCTCTACTTCACCTCCGGCTCGACCGGCGCGCCCAAGGCCGCCCTCTGCTCCCAGGGCCGCCTGGCGGCCGCCGGCCGCTCCCTGGCCGGCCAGTTCTCCCTGGGCCCGGACGACGTCCACTACCTCTGCATGCCGCTGTTCCACGGCAACGCGGTGATCGCCGACTGGGCGCCGGCGCTGGTCACCGGGGCTGCCGTGGCACTGCGCCGCCGCTTCTCGGCGTCCCGCTTCCTGCCTGACGTACGCCGCTACGGGGCGACCTACTTCACCTACGTCGGCCGGGCGATCCAGTACGTCCTGGCCACGGACCCCCACCCCGAGGACCGCGACAACCCCCTCCGTCTGGGCTTCGGCACGGAGGCGGGCGCGGTGGACGCGGCGGCCTTCGAGCGGCGGTTCGGGGTGCGGCTGGTCGAGGGGTACGGCTCGTCGGAGGGCGGGGCGGCCGTGCAGTGGTCGCCGGGCACGCCGGCGGGAGCGGTCGGCCGGGCGACGCCCGGGCTGGTGGTCCTGAACCCGGAGACGGGCCGGGAGTGCCCGCCGGCCCGCTTCGACTCGGCGGGCCGGCTGCTCAACGGGGACGAGGCGATCGGCGAACTGGTCAACCAGGGCCCCAGCCCCTTCGAGGGCTACTGGCGCAATCCGGCGGCCGAGGCGGAGCGCCGCAAGGGAGGCTGGTACTGGACGGGCGACCTCTTCTGCCGGGACGCCGACGGCTACCTCCACTTCGCCGGGCGCGCCGACGACCGCCTCCGCGTCGACGGCGAGAACCTGGCCGCCGCGATGATCGAGAACATCCTCGCGCGCTACGAGGAGGCGGCGGCGGTCTGCGTGTACGCGGTGCCGGACCCGGTGACCGGCGACCAGGTGATGGCGACGATCGCCGGCACCTTCGACCCGCTGTCCTTCGCGGAGTTCCTGCTCGCCCAGCCCGACCTGGGGACGAAGATGGCCCCCCGGTTCGTCCGGGTGACCGACCGCATGCCGGTCACGGCCACGAACAAGATCCACCGGGCGGCCCTACGGCGGGAGGGCTTCCGGTGTGCCGATCCGGTGTGGTGGCGGCCGCCGGGGAAGGGCACGTACCGCAGGCTGACCGGGGAGGACCTCGAACACGCCGAAGGGCCTCTCGCTCCCACGAGAGGCCCTTCACCGGTGCGCCGCCAGGGACTCGAACCCCGGACCCGCTGATTAAGAGTCAGCTGCTCTAACCAACTGAGCTAGCGGCGCATGACTCGCGCCGACCGGTGGAACCGTGTTCCGCGGTGGGCGACGGGAAAATACTACCCGGTCTCCAGGGGTGCTCCTGACCACCCCATGTCGGCTAGATCGCCATGGACAGCAGGACCGGTGCCGCGTTGCGGTTGAGGGCGTCCGCGGCCTGGCGGAGGCGGTGGGCGTGCTCGACCGGGAGGGACAGGGCCAGGCAGCCGACGGAGGAGCCGGCCGTGATGGGGACGGCCGCGCAGACCGTGCCGACCGCGTACTCCTGGAGGTCCAGGACGGGCACGGTGGCCGGCTGGGCCTCCAGCCGGGAGAGCAGCAGCCGGTCGCTGGTGATGGTGCGCGAGGTGAGGCGGGCCATCCTGTGCCGGGAGAGGTGATCGCGGCGGCCGGCGTGGTCGAGCTGGGTCAGCAGGCTCTTGCCTATCGCGGTGGCGTGGGCCGAGGAGCGGAAGTCGACCCACTCGTTGACCTTGGGCGTGGCCGGGCTGTCGGCGTACTGGGTGATGCTGATCTCGCCGTCGACATAGCGGCTCATGTAGACGGCGGCGCCGACCGAGTCGCGCAGCCGGTCGAGGGTGTGCTGGAGCTTGTCGCGCAGGGCCTGCTCGCGATGGCGGGCCGAGCCCAGGCGGGTCAGCGCCTCGCCCGTGACATACGCGCCGTCGGCGATCTGCTCGACGTAGCCCTCGCGGCGCAGCATGAGCAGCAGTGCGGTGAGCCGCTCCGGTCCGATGCCGGTGCGCCGGGCGAGCTCGGCGTCGGTGACGCCTGAACTGTTTCGCGCCACCGTCTCCAGGACGCGCAGGGCTTCCTGGGCCGAGTGGTACGGGGTGGTCGGCTCGTTCCTCAGCGCCACGGTGGTCTCCCCCTGCGCTTGCTGTTGGGCCGTAATCCGGACAGCGAATCACCTCCACGATAACCGGCAAAGGGGCTGTGGAGAGCGGGGGTTGACAAGATTCCGGGCCCTCGGGCTGGGGCATTGACCCTCTGGCATATGCCAGGAGCATGCCCCAGTCCGAGGGCCCGGTGTCAGGCCTGTTCACGGGCCGTAGTCACAGCACCGCGCTGAGGAACTCCCTCGTGCGGTCCAGCTCCGGGTCGCTGAAGATCTTCTCCGGCGGGCCCGACTCGATGACCCGGCCCGAGTCGAACATCAGTACCTGGTCGGAGATGTCCCGGGCGAAATTCATCTCGTGGGTCACACAGAGCATGGTGATGTCCGTGCTGCGGGCGATGTCCCGCAGCAGGTCCAGCACGCCCGCGACCAGCTCCGGGTCGAGCGCGGAGGTCACCTCGTCCAGCAGCAGCACCTTGGGCTGCATCGCCAGCGCCCGGGCGATCGCCACGCGCTGCTGCTGGCCGCCGGAGAGCTGGGCGGGGTGGGCGTCGCACCGGTCGGCCAGGCCCACCAGGTCCAGCAGGCCCTTGGCCCGCTCCACCGCCTCGTCCTTCGACATGCCGAGGACGGTGACCGGAGCCTCGGTGAGGTTCCGCAGCACGGTCATGTTCGGGAACAGGTTGAACTGCTGGAACACCATCCCGATCTTCTTGCGGACCTCGCGGACCTCCTTGTCGGAGGCGGGGAACAGCTGCTGCCCGTCGACCGTGATCGTGCCCTCGTCGGGCTTGAGCAGGGTCATCAGCAGCCGCAGGATCGTGGTCTTGCCGGAGCCCGACGGCCCGATCAGGGTGACGTGCTTGCCGGCGTCGACCGAGAAGTCCAGGTGATCCAGAACGGTGTTCTGGCCGAACCGCTTGGTGACCTGTTCCAGCCGGATCAGCTCGCCGGTGCTCTTGGCGGGGTTCTTCTCGGGATTGGGGAGAGTGTCAGTGGGCAAGGCGTCGCTCCAGGGCTCGCAGGGCAAGGGAGGCCAGGTAGGAAATGACGATGAAGGCCACGCCGATCACTGTGAGGGGCTCGGTGAACTGGAAGTGCTCCTGCGAGAACAGGCGCGCGTGGCCGAGCATCTCCAGGACGGTGATCGCCATCAGCATCGGCGTGTCCTTGAGCATCGCGATGACGTAGTTGCCGAGCGCGGGAACCACCCGGCGCACCGCCTGCGGCAGGATCACCGCGGTCCAGGTCCGCCGCAGCGGCAGGTTCAGCGCCGTCGCCGCCTCCCACTGGCCGACCGGCACGGCCTCGATGCCGGCCCGGTAGACCTGCATCGTGTACGTCGAGTAGTGCAGCCCGATCGCGAAGATGCCGGTGGCCAGCGCCGAGAAGGTCAGGCCCCACTCGGGCAGCACATAGAAGAGGAAGAACAGCTGCACCAGCAGCGGGGTGTTGCGGACGAACTCCGTGACCGCCCCGACCGGCCAGGTCACCCAGCGCGAGGGCACCCGCATCAGCAGCGCCCACACCAGGCCCAGCGCGAACGAGATCAGCGAGCCGAACAGCAGGATCTGGAGGGTGACCAGCAGGCCCTCCCAGAAGTCCGGCATGAAGTCGGAGACCGCGCTCCAGTCCCAGTTCATCGGACCCCCTCCACCACGACCGGCTCAGGCGCCCGGGTCTTGCCGTCGGGCTTCTTCCCGACCCCGGCCTTGAGCTTCTTCTCAAGACCGCGCATGACCCGGGTGAGCAGGAAGGCGATCACGAAGTAGATGAGCAGGATGTACGTGTAGATCTCCGCGCTCTCCTGCAGCGCGAGACGCACCAGGTTCGCGCTGAACGTCAGGTCGCCCATGCCCGTGATCGACACCAGCGCGGTGCCCTTGAGCAGCTCGATCAGCAGGTTCGAGAACGGCGGGATCATCTCCGGCACCGCCTGCGGCAGCAGGATCAGCCGCAGCCGCTGCCAGGGCGTGAAGCTGAGGGCGATGCCGCCCTCCTGCTGCGCCGGGTCGACCGAGCCCAGCGCGCCGCGCACGATCTCCGCGCCGTACGCGCCGTAGGTCAGTCCGAGCGCGAGCGTGCCCGCCCACAGGGGTACGAGCTGCCAGCCGAAGGCGACCGGCAGCACGAAGAACACCCAGAAGATCATGACCAGGGCGGAGGTGCCGCGGAACACCTCGGTGTAGAAGCCCGCGAGGAAGCGGACGATCCGCAGCCGGTGGCTGCGCGCGACGCCGACCACGAAGGAGACGGCAGCGCCCAGCAGGGCGCTGCAGACGAGCAGCTGGACGGTGGTCCACACGCCCTTGAGTACGAGTTCCCAGAGTCCCGGGGTCATCCGCCGCAGAGCTCCTTCGCGGTCAGATCCGTCATCTCGGCCTTCGTGAAACCGAAGGGCTTCAGGATGCGGAACAGTTCGCCGCTCTTCTTGAGCTTGCTCAGCTCGACGTTGAAGGCGTCCCGCAGGTTCGTCTCGGTCGGCCGGAACGCGAAGGCGCCTCCGTCGACGTGCGGCTTGCCGCCCACGATCGGCGTGAAGGGCTTGGTCGCCTCCGCCTTCGCGGACTTCTTCACCACCTCACGGGCGGTGAGCGCCGTACCGGCGAACACGTCCACGCGTCCCGCCTCGACGGCGTTCAGACCCGCGACCTGGTCCGGCACGATGAGGATGTCGCTCTCCTTGTACCCCGCCTCGACGGCGTACTGGATCTCCGCGTAGCCCGTCCCGGTGGCGAACTTCGCCTTCTTGGCGACGACGTCCTTGTAGCTGTGCAGCCCCTTCGGGTTGCCCTTGCGCACGATGAACGCGTCGAGCATCTGGTAGTCGGGGTCGGAGAAGATGACCTGCTCGCAGCGCTCCGGGTTGACGTACATGCCGGCCGCGACGACATCGAACTGCTGGGAGTTCAGGCCCGGGATGAGCGAGCCGAACTCGGTCGGCACGGGCTGCACCCGGTCGACGCCGAGACTCTTGAAGATCACCTTGGCCAGCTCCGGTGCCTCACCGGTCAGCTTGCCGTTCTTGTCGATGAACCCGAACGGGATCTCGCCGGCGATGCCGAGGCGGACGACGCCCGCGGCCCGGAGCCGTTCGAGCAGATCACCGCCCTCGACGTCCGAGGCGGTGGCGACCCGGCTGCATCCGGCGGCGCCCAGCGCGCCGAGCGCCGCGACCCCCGCGAGCAGCGATCGGCGTGTGGGACCGGACACGGACCCGGACCCGGACACGGTCCGGGATACGGGTGGCGGAATTCTGAGGGGGCTTCTCTGTGGTGGAGCCATGGGCGCGCGGCTACCCGACCGCACCTGAGTTATGCCGATCTTTTCAAGCCCCGCACTCCGGCGATGCGCCCTTGACCGCGGGCCCGAGGGGCACTCCCATGGAGGTATGGCTGATCGCTACATCGAACTCTCGCTGGTCAAGCGTGACGTGACCTGCACGGCCAAGCTGCTGGACGACCGCGCGCCGATCACCTGCGCCGCCGTCTGGGATTCCCTTCCGCTGGCCGGCGACGTCTACCACGCGAAGTACGCACGCAATGAGATTTACGCCCTTTTCCCGCCATTCGCCGAAACCGAACCGCCCCTGGAAAACCCGACCATCACCCCCATTCCAGGCGATCTGTGCTATTTCACCTTCGCCGGGGCGGAGCTGGGCACCAAGTCCTACGGCTACGACCGCGAGGTCCGCGCCGGGACCACGCTCGTCGACCTGGCCCTGTTCTACGAGCGCAACAACCTGCTGCTGAACGGCGATGTCGGCTGGGTCCCCGGCATCGTCTGGGGCCAGGTCGTCGACGGCCTGGAGAACATGGCCGAGGCGTGCAACGACCTGTGGAGGTCGGGAGCGGCGGGGGAGACGCTCAGCTTCCGGAGGGCCTGACCCGGCCGGCGGACGCCACCCCGGCCTCGTACAGCGCGTGGGCCGCCCGCAGCACCAGATCGTCCCGGTGCCGGGCGGCCACGAGCTGCAGACCGATCGGCAGACCGTCCCCGTCCGTGCCGACCGGCACGCTCGCCGCGGGCTGCTGCGTCATGTTGAACGGGTAGGTGAACGGGGTCCAGCCCGTCCAGCGCCGGTGGCCGGATCCTTTCGGTACCTCGGCGCCCGCCTCGAACGCCGTGATCGGCAGGGTCGGGGTGAGCAGCAGGTCGTAGGTGTCGTGGAAGCGGCCCATCCGGCGGCCCAGGCCCATCCGGACGTCCACCGCGGCCAGATAGTCCAGGGCCGAGTAGCGGGCCCCCTGGTCGCAGATCTCCCGCAGGCCCGGGTCCAGCAACTCACGCTGGTGCGGGCCCAGATGCTCGGTCACCCGGGCCGCCCCGCTGAACCACAGGGTGTGGAAGGCCTCCACCGGGTCCGTGAGATCCGGGTCGGTCTCCGTGACGTACGCGCCGAGCTCCGCCAGCCGCTCCACCGCCCGCCGCACCGCCGTCGCGACCTCCGGACGCACCGCCACCTGCCCGCCCAGCGACGGCGAGTACGCCACGCGCAGCCCGCGCACCCCGCCCGTCAGGCCGTCCGTGTACGCACCCGGCGGCGGGGCGAGCGCGGACCAGTCGCGCGAGTCCGGCCGGCCGATCACATCCATCAGCAGCGCCGAGTCCGCCGCGTCCCGGGTCATCGGCCCGACGTGCGCCAGCGTGCCGAACGCGCTCGCCGGGTAGAGCGGCACCCGCCCGTACGTCGGCTTCAGGGCGAAGATCCCGCAGAACGACGCCGGGATACGGACACTGCCGCCGCCGTCCGTGCCCAGCGAGAGCGGCCCCGCGCCGAGCGCCACGGCCGCCGCGCTGCCGCCGCTCGACCCGCCCGCGGTGCGTGAGGGGTCGTGGGGGTTGCGCGTCACGCCGCTGAGCGGCGAGTCCGTCACGCCCTTCCAGCCGTACTCGGGCGTCGTCGTCTTGCCGATGAAGACCGCCCCGTGCTCCCGCAGCCGGGCCACGGACGGGGCGTCCTCGTCCCAGTGCCCCGCCGGATCCACGGCCTTCGACCCGCGCAGGGTCGGCGCGCCGCGCTGCAGCAGGATGTCCTTCACCGTGACGGGCACCCCGTCCAGCAGTCCGCGCGGCTCACCGCGCCGCCATCGCTCCTCGGACTCCCGGGCCCGGGCCAGCGCGTCCTCGGCGGTCAGCCGGACGAAGGCGTTCACCTCCGGCTGGATCGCCTCGGCCCGCTCCAGCGCCGCCCGGGTCGCCTCCACAGGACTCCACTCGCCCTTGCGGTACCCGTCGAGGAGCCGTACGGCGGTCAGGTCGGTGAGCTCGGTCATCCACCCTCCAAGGAACGTCAGTGACCAGGTACGTACCCACGCTGCTTGTCGACCACGTTCTTCAGTGGCTCCCCGCTCGCCCAGAGTTCGTACAGGTCCACGAACTGGGCGCCGAGCTCGTCCCGCCAGCCGACGATGTCGCCGCTCATGTGCGGGGAGATGATCAGCTCCGGCAGCTGCCACAACGGGCTGTCCGGGGTCAGGGGTTCGGCCTCGAAGACATCCAGTGCGGCGCCCGCGATCCAGTGCTTGCCCAGGGCGTCGGCGAGCGCGTCCTCGACGACGAGCTGGCCCCGGCCGATGTTGATGAACCGGGCGGACGGCTGCATCACGTCGAAGCGGCGGGCGTCGAACATGCCGTGTGTCTGTTCGGTGAGCGGTGCCGCCGCGATCACCCAGTCGGCGCGCGCCAGCAACCGGTCCAGGTCCTCCGGGCCGTGCACGCCGTTGCGCGGGGCGCGGCCCACGAGCGCGGTCGTGATGTCCAGCGCCCCGAGCGTGCGGGCGATCGCCCGGCCGATCGGCCCGGAGCCCACCACGACGGCCTTGCCCCCGGCGACCTTGTGCGACTCGCGGTGCCGCCAGGTCCGCTCCCGCTGCAACTCCAGCGTGCGCGGCAGGTCCTTGGCCATCGCCAGCACGAGCGCGGCGACGTACTCGGCGATCGGCTGGTCGAAGATGCCGCGCGCGTTGGTCACCACCGTGTCGGAAGCGGCGAGTTCCGGACACATCAGATGGTCCACTCCGGCGCTCGCGGTGTGCACCCAGCGTGGCCGCGGACCCTCGCCCGGCCAGGCTTCCCGCACGGCGCGCGAGGTGAAGTCCCACACCAGCAGTACATCCGCGCGCGGGAGGCGCTCGGCGAGACCCTCCGCGTCGGTGTGTTCGATACGGGCGCGGCCGGTGAGTCGGCCGAGCCGGGGGAGGGGTTCGGCGTCCAGGACGAGGAGGGTGGGAGTGGGCATGAGCAGCCGTTTCTCCAGCCGTGCGGCGGGACAGGCCGGGTTTCGGGCGCCGGCCGGTGACGACGAGTTAACCGGGTGTTGACCAAGGAGTGATCCGGGCGGATTGACCACGCTCGCACCCGAACCTACCGTCGTCAACACGGGCGTTCCCACGATCCGTTGCACACTAGTTGCCCAGCGTGAGGCCGGTGCCTGCCATGGACGTCTCATTTCTCGGCGGGCCCAGCCCGCAGCGCGGGGTCGGCGTTGTCGCCCCCTTCGACTTCGCACTCGACCGCGAGCTGTGGCGCTGGGTGCCGGACGAGGTCTCCCTCCATATGACACGAACACCGTTCGTGCCGGTCGAGGTGAGCCTCGATCTGGCCCGCCTGGTCAGCGAGCACGAGACGCTGAGCGAGGCGGTCCGCACCATCAACGCGATCGCACCCGAGGTCATCGCCTACGCCTGTACGTCGGGCAGCTTCGTCGGCGGTGTCATGGGCGAGCGCGCGATGTGCGAGGCGATGAGCCGGGCGGGTGCCGTACCGGCGATCACCACCTCGGGCGCACTGCTCGAGGCCCTGGTGGAACTGGACGTCCGGCGGGTCGCGCTGGTGACGCCGTACACGGTGTCGGTGACTCAGTCGCTGGAGGCGTACGTCGCCCAGGCGGGCGTCTCGATCTCCGGGTGCGCCTTCATGGGCCTGACCCGGCACATCTGGAAGGTCCCCTACCGGGAGGTGGTGGACATGGCGCGGGAGGCCGTACGCGGCGACGCCGACGCCCTGTTCATCAGCTGTACCAACCTGCCCACCTACGACGTGATCCCCCAGCTGGAGGCCGAGCTGCGGATCCCGGTGATCTCGGCCAACCAAGTGACGATGTGGGCTGCGCTGCGCCGACTGGGTACCCGTGCGGTGGGACCGTATCAAGCGCTGATCAATCCGGAGGCGCGTTCCGGTCTGGTATCGCCGGGGGTCGACCCCGGATCTGTAGTGCCGGAAGAAGAACAGCAGCAGGAAGGCTGGACATGACAGCACTGGGATTTCTCTACCCGGGACACTCCGCCGAGGACGACTATCCGCGCATCGAGCAGTTGCTGGGCAGCGACATCCGGGTGGACCTGGTGCACACCGATATCGGTGAGGACGCGCACCGGGTGGACGCGCTGCTGGAGATGGGCTCCGCCGGGCGGCTCGCGGCGGGCGTCCAGGAGCTGCGGCACGCGGGCGCGGAGGCGGTCGTGTGGGCCTGCACGAGCGGCAGTTTCGTCTACGGCTGGGACGGCGCCCAGGAGCAGGTCCGCTCGCTGGCGCAGACGGCTGGCATGCCCGCCTCCTCGACGTCCTTCGCCTTCGCGCACGCGGTGAAGGAGCTGGGAGCGCGGCGGGTCGCGATCGGTGCGACGTACCCGGACGACGTGGCGCGGCTCTTCGCCGAGTTCCTGCGGTCGGACGGCGTGGAGGTCGTGTCGGTCAACAGCTCCGGCATCATCACGGCCGCCGAGGTCGGCACCTGGGGCGAGGCGGAACTCCTCGCCCTGGCCCGGAACTCCGACCATCCCGACGCCGAGGCCCTCCTCCTCCCCGACACGGCCCTGCACACGGCCGCGCACATCCCGGCCCTGGAGAAGGAACTCGGCAAGCCGATCCTCACCGCCAACCAGGTCACGGTCTGGGAATGCCTGCGCCTGGCCGACCGCCGGGTGAACGCGCCGGAACTGGGCGCGCTGTTCACGAGGGAGCCGATCATCCAGGCGTGAGTGACGAGTACCGTCCCCGCCGCGTCGGGCTGTTGCCCGGGCGGCGGGGACGAGTTCGGCCTATGACCGCTTGCGCCGGACCAGGAAGACGACCAGCCAGACACAGAGAAGCACGGCGAGGGCGATCGCCGCCCAGTCAGGCAGCAGCCCCAGGCCCTTGTAGGCCAGCGTGACGTCGTCTGCCGAAGTTCCCATCGCAGGCACCTCCTCACCAGGTGCTGTTCCCTCGAACCTCTGCTCCATGGGGTCCGGAATCGGCCACACCTCTTTGTCGGGCCCGCCCCGAGGGGAATAACCGGAGACAGTCCCCTGTTAGAGCCGGGACGACAGCACACGGCCCACAGCAGGAGGCACCCCACCGTGGCGGCAGACGAGATTCGCGGCGACGAGATTCGCGGCGCGGCACAGGGCAGCGCCCCCGTTCCCCTCTCCGTACTGGACCTGGTCACCGTAGGGGCCGGCCGCACCGCCTCCGACGCGCTGCGCACCAGCGTCGAGCTGGCCCGCCTCGCGGAGGCCCGCGGCTTCCACCGCTACTGGGTCGCCGAGCACCACTCCATGCCGGGCGTGGCCTCGTCGTCCCCCGCCGTGATCCTGGCCCACCTCGCCGCCCACACCGACCGCATCCGGCTCGGCTCGGGCGGAGTGATGCTGCCCAACCACGCCCCGCTCGTGATCGCCGAGCAGTTCGGCACGCTGGAGGCGATGGCCCCGGGCCGTATCGACCTCGGCCTCGGCCGCGCCCCCGGCACGGACGGCGCCACGGCCGCCGCCCTGCGCCGCACCGACCGGCTGAACGAGGGCGCCGACGACTTCCCCGAGCAGCTCGCCGAGCTGACCCGCTTCCTCGACGACGACTTCCCCGACGGGCACCGCTACCGCCGTATCCACGCCGTGCCGGGCCCGGTCCAGGCCACGTCCCCCGGCGGCGTCCAGTCCCCGCACCGGCCGCCCGTCTGGCTGCTCGGCTCCTCCGGCTTCAGCGCCCGCCTCGCCGGTGTCCTCGGGCTGCCCTTCGCCTTCGCGCACCACTTCTCGGCGCACAACACCCTCCCGGCCCTGGACCTGTACCGGGAGTCCTTCCAGCCGTCCGCCGTGCTCGACCGGCCGTACGCCCTCATCGGCGTCTCCGCCCTCGCCGCCGACGAGGAGCAGGAAGCCCGCCGCCAAGTGCTGGCCGCGGCCCTCAGCATGGTCCGGCTGCGCACCGGCCGCCCCGGCCTCGTGCCCAGCCCCGAGGAGGCGGCGGCCTACGAGTTCAGCCCCATGGAGCGCGACTTCGTCGACTCCTGGAACGCCAACGTCATCCACGGCACCCCGGACGAGGTCCGCTCCGGCCTGGACGACCTCGCCAAGCGCACCGGCGCCGACGAGCTGATGATCACCGCCAACGCGCACGGCGGTGACGTCCGCGTCCGCAGCTACGAACTGATCGCCGACGCCTACGGGTTGCCGACGCCCGCCTGAACGTCCGGCGTGCCCAGCAGCTCGGAGATACGGTCCGGCGACACCGGACGGGAGTACAGCCAGCCCTGTCCGGTGTCGCAGCCGATGCGCCGCAGCCGGACCGCCTGGGCCGAGGTCTCCACGCACTCGGCCGTCACGGTCAGCCCGAGCCGGTGCGCGAGCTGGATCATCGCCTCGACCACGACCTCGTCGGCGGGGTTCGGGCGCGCTGCCGCGTCCCGGTCGTCGTACTGGAAGCCCCGCACGAAGGAACCGTCCAGCTTCAGCACCGACACCGGCAGCCGGCTCAGATACGCGAGGTTCGAGTAGCCCGTGCCGAAGTCGTCGATGGCGATACGCACGCCCATGTCGCTGAGGGCCTTCAGGGCCTGCAACGGCCGGCCGCCCGAGCCCATCACCGCCGACTCGGTGAGCTCCAGCTGGAGCAGGTGCGGCGCGAGGCCCGTCTCGGCCAGGGTCTCGGCCACGTCGGCCACCAGGTCCGAGTCCCAGACCTGGCGGACCGCCACGTTGACGCTGACGAAGATCGGCGGCTCGTCCGGGTGCTCCCGCTGCCAGCGGCGGGCCTGCCGGCAGGCCGTACGCAGCACCCAGCGGCCCAGCGGGACGATCGAACCGTCCTCTTCGGCAAGTCCGATGAACCGATTCGGCGTCAGTACGCCGAACTGAGGATGATTCCAGCGGATGAGGGCCTCGACCCCGTGCAGCCGGTCGTCCTCCATGCCCACCAGCGGCTGGTACTCCAGCCGGAACTCGCCCCGGTCGATGGCCGGCCGGAGCGTGGAGGCGAGGGCCTGGCGGGTCATGCGGTGGGCGTTGCGCTCCGGGTCGAACAGGGTCCAGCGGGCCTTGCCGTCGGCCTTCGCCCAGTACAGCGTCGTGTCCGCCGCCTGCACCAGGGCGGTCGGGGTGGTGCCGGCCGCGTGCCGCTCCACCACCCCGATCGACGCCGACACCGACAGCCGCTGGCCGGAGATGTCGAAGGGGTCCTGGATCGCCCGCAGCACTGCTTCGGCCAGCTCGGCCAGCTGTTCGGTGCCCGTGGAGTCCTCGACGAGCAGCGCGAACTCGTCACCGCCGAGCCGGGCCACCAGCGGGGTGCTGGCCCGGGCGAAACCGGTCTCGTCCGCGCAGCGCATCAGGCGCTCGGCGACGGCGGCCAGCAGCCGGTCGCCGACGCGGTGGCCGAGGGTGTCGTTGATGGCCTTGAAGCCGTCCAGGTCCAGGTAGCACAGCCCGATCCGGCCCGTGCCGCTCTGCTCGTACGACTCGGCCTCCAGTGCGGCAGACAGGCGTTCGAAGAACAGTGTGCGGTTGGGCAGCCGGGTCACCGCGTCATGCATCTGCAAGTGCCGCAGCCGGGCCTGGAGTTCACGGCGGGAGCTTATGTCGGCGACGGACATGAGCACGCCCCGGTCCTCGGCGGGCAGCGGGGCGACCGTCACCTGCACCCACAGCGAGTGCCCGTCGGGGTGCTTGAGGCGGCGTGTGCAGCGCAGCCGGGACTGCCGGCCGCGCAGCACCTCGCGGTAGGCGTGCCAGGTGCGGGCGTCGGAGGTGAGGTCGACCAGATCGGCGGCGACGGCCCCGGCGAGTTCGTCCGGGGCGGTGCCGAGCAGCGCGGCGAGTGAGTCGTTGGCGCTGACGACCGTGCCCTCGCGGTCCACGACGGCCATGGCGAGCGGGGCGGCCGTGAAGACGGAGCGATAGGGCGACTGCGACAGGTGCTCGGTACGGGGGGACGTATCGATCTCACTCTCTGTGACGACCGGCCGGTCGAGGTCTGCCGCGGGCGTCGGCCCTTCGGAGGTTCCGCTCACCGCTCGCTCCCGCATGTATTCGATCTCTGTCCGTGCAGGAAAGGTCAGGAAAGTGTGCCGATCATAGAGGCTGGCCCCAGGGCCTTCCAGCCGGTGTCCAGTGTTCCCGACCAACCGGCCCTTCTGCCAGATCGTTTCTGCTCGCACCTGGACGGCTTCTTCAGGCCCCCGACCAGTTGTGACGTTCCGTGAGTGCTTCTGGGGTGTCGGCTTCCGTGTTTTTTCGGCTCCTTCACCCGACTGGTGCAGGCAAACAGGGCGCAGTACTACAAATCGCCACAGGCTGGGTGCGGTGTCCCGCGAACCGTACCCGGAGGTATCCGTGCCGCGTCAGTTCTCGCGCGCCCGACTGCGCAGTACCGCGGCCGTGTTCACCACCATGTCGGCGCTCGCCGCGACCTCCCTCGGCACCGGCCACTCGGCCGCCGGGCCCGGTTCGGCCGAGCCCTGCGCCCTGACCCGCACCGACGCCCACCACTCGGAGGGCCTGGACACCTGGAACGCCGCCTATCCGCGCCCCGCCCGGTCGCTGGACGCGGTCATGGTCTTCCTGTCCTTCCCGGACGCCCGTCCGCTGGCCACGCCGCAGGAACTGACCGCCGACCACTTCCCGGACACCACCCGATTCTTCGAACAGGCTTCCTATGGCCGGTTCACCCTGCGCCCGCACCCGCTCGGGCACTGGATCCAGATGCCGCGCCCGTCCACGGCGTACGCCATACAGCGCGACTGGAGCGCCGAGCACCGGGCCGCGTACCTCCGGGACGCGCTCTCCGCGGCCGACCCGGAGGTGGACTTCTCGCGCTACGACGTCGTGTACTTCGTCGCCGACCCGGACGCGCCCGGCGTGGACTCCGACGCGACCAAGGTCGTCAACCTCACCAGCCCGATGCGGGCCGACGGCACCGACCTGCGCCGGGTCGTTACGGTGTTCGAGCAGCATCCGCCGGACCGGCTCGTCCTCGCCCACGAGACCGGGCATGTCTTCGATCTGCCCGACCTCTACCACCGGCCCGCCGACGGCAAGGGCGACTGGGACACCCATGTCGGCGACTGGGACCTGATGGGCAGCCAGTTCGGACTCGCCCCCGACCTGTTCGGCTGGCACAAATGGAAGCTGGGCTGGCTCAATCCGCGGCAGGTGCGGTGTGTCCAGGATGCCGGGCCCGCCCGGCTGACCCTGGAACCGCTGGCGGCGGCGCCCGGGGTGCCGGTCTCGGGTGCCGCGGGGGCACCGGCCTTCGGTCTGGGGCGGGGCACCAAGCTCGCGGTGGTGCGGACGGGCCCCGACAGCGTGCTCGCCCTCGAGGCGCGGGGGCCGGTCGGCAACGACGTGGCCGCGTGCCGGCAGGGGGTGCTGGTGTACCGGGTGCGGGGCGAGGCGCAGTCCGGGGGCGGTCCCATCGAGGTGATCGACGCCCATCCGCGGACCGAGGCGTGCTGGGAGGACTCGGTGTACCCGCCCCTCGCGGACGCGCCGATCGCCCTCGGGGAGAGCTTCACGGTGCCGGGGGAGGGGGTGCGGGTGGAGGTGGAGGGACGTACGGCCTCGGGGGCGTGGACGGTGAAGATCACGGTCCGCTGAGGGCGGTTGCGGACATGCGAAAGACCCCCTCGCTCTTGCGAAGGGGTCTTTCACCGTCTGTGCGCCGCCAGGGACTCGAACCCCGGACCCGCTGATTAAGAGTCAGCTGCTCTAACCAACTGAGCTAGCGGCGCCTGCTGACGTCGTAGACCTTAGCACCCTGGTCGGCGGGAGGAAAAATCGAAATCCGCACCGCCGAACGGGCCGCCCGCACGGCCGCCCACAGCAGTACTTCGGGGCCCGGGAGCCAGGGCTGACGGGTGTCCGGGGCGACGAGCCAGCGGGAGCCGGAGCGGGTGGGGGCGGTGGCCTCCGCCGGTGCGGGGATGGTCACGGCGTCGCCCGTGCCGTGGCACAGCAGCGGCGGCACGGCGCCCGTGCGGCCGGTCTCCCCGCCGTCGCGGCCGTGCGTGCCCCACTCCTCCCACTCCAGCAGCGCCGGCAGCCGCTGTGCCGTGCCCGGGGCGGCGAACAGCAGCATGCGGCCGCGGAACTCCGCGACCGGGCCCGAGCCGGGGCCGTGGTCCCAGAGCCGGTCGAGCATCCGCCGCCCGAACATCGAGGGCGCGCTGACCACGTCGAAGACCGCCCCGCAGGGCAGCACGACCGGCGCGGCCGGCCGCTCCTCCCAGAGGGCGAGAGTGCTTCGCGGATACGTTCCTGCCGAAGCGAGCCAGGCGGCTCCGTCCGGGGTGACATGGGAGGCGTTCCATCCGCTGCTCATGACATCTACATCTACCGGCCGTGAGCACGCGGTTCCCGAGGGTTGCGGGAAACCGGGACAGGAGGGGGTGGGAGGGAGTATCTTGCCCGCCTGGCATATGCCACGTAGATCGGGAAGGGGCGGATTTCCGCCCTCCGCTGTCACACCGGGTCGACAGGACCCCGGCCCTCGACAGCGCCTCGCATCAGGTCCCGGCCGAATTCGACCATCTTCTTGGCGTAGTCCTCGGTCCACTCGGCCCGCTCCGCGATGTCCGCGGTCGTCAGCCGGTCGAACCGCCGGGGATCGGCGAGCTGCGCAGCCGCGATCGCCTGGAACTCCAGGGCCCGGTCCGCCGCGGCCCGGAACGCCAGCGTCAACTCCGTCGAGCGGGCCAGCAGGGCCCGTGGATCGTCGATCGACTCCAGGTCGAAGAAGTGCTCAGGGTCGGAGGCCGCCTCCGCGGGCTCGAAAAGCAGGGGCGCGGGGCGTAGCCGCGGTTCGTTCCGACGCGGCGTGGGCTCCGCCATGTCTTCTCCTCCTCGTACGTCGCGCACGGCCCTCCCGGTGGAGCGGGCCACCGTCCATTGTCTCGCGGGCGCGCAAGTGGGCATCGCGGGAGTGGGTACGGCTGCCACACCACCCGGCGTTCGCCGGGGCCGCCGGAACCCACGATGTTCGGCCACGTCACGAACGCCACACCACGCGGTGCTCTGCCAGATGCGCCAGCACGGCGTGATTCGCCTCCCACCCATCAGGAAACTTCACCACCGTCCCCAGCTGCACCGGCTCCGTCGACGGATAGTCGTCCAGCAGGTCGCTCACTCCCGCCCGGCACACCACGATGCACGCGTGCCGGTGCCGGGAGGCCAGGACGCAGAGGCGGCCTGTCTCCAGGTGGAAGGCCGTGGCGTCGGGGCGGCCGGAGAGGGGGTGCAGGACCACCGTGACGTCGTACTCGCGGCCCTGCAGCCGGTTCGCCGTGTCCACGACCACGTCGGTGACGCCGAGGTCGGCCAGGGCGGCACGTACCGCCGCCGCCTGGTCCCGGTGCGCCGTGCCGACGGCGACGCGGTCGGCGGTGAGGGGCGCCGGGTCCGGTGAGCGCTCCGACGTCGCCGCGCCGCCCCGGTCCAGCAGGCGCCGTACGACCGTCGCCACCGCCCGTACCGCCTCCGGGTCCGTGCGCGGGGTGTGCCGCGCGGGCAGCTCCAGCAGGCCCCAGCCCGACAGGGCCGCCTCGTCGATCACCCGGTCCGGGCCCGAGCCGTCGGAGGGGACGGCGAAGGACAGGGCGCGGTCGCCCGGCCCGGTGCCGCTGCGGAACGGCGTGTACGGGTAGAACGCGTCCGAGACCAGGGGAGCCGCCGAGGCCGGGAGCCGCCAGGAGACCGGCAGGCGGTGCTGGGGCAGCTCCGGGTTGTGCGCGAGCAGGGTCGTCACCGCCGAGGCCGACGGGTCGTAGGCGAGGCCCGCCCACTGCTCGCTCCCCACGATCGCGAACGGGTCCAGCTGCCCCGGGTCGCCCACGAACAGCGCCCGCTCGAACAGCCCGGCCACCGCGAGCAGCGCGTCCGAGCGCATCTGGTACGCCTCGTCGACGATCGCGTGCCGCCACGGTTCGTCGACCTTGACGTGAGCCCACTTCGCCGCCGTGGAGAGAACCACTGCCAGTCCGGTCAGGTCGCCCGCCTTCGCCGACTTGCGGACGTTCGGCAGATCGTCGAGCGCCTTGTCGTACGGATCGGCGTCACTGCTGTGCAGCCGGCCCACCGGCAGCTCGGGGTTCTTCTCGGCGAGCCTCAGGACGAGATCGTCGACCTGGGCGTTGGTCTGCGCGACGACCATCAAGGAGTGGCCGGCCTCGGCGAGTTCCAGGGCCGCGCGGACGACCAGCGTGGACTTGCCGGCACCGGGCGGGGAATCGACGACCACACCGCGCGCGGTGCCGTGCAGCGTGTCGTGGAGGATCGCGTCGGTGGCCTTGGCGGCTTCGGCGCCGGGGTTGAAGGCGGTCTCCTGAGTCATCACCGGCAGTGCCGCTCGCATGACAGATGGTAGTACCGCGGTGTGCTGAGCGAGAACCAAGCCAGCACAGCAACCTCCAATCTCTGGGGAAACCGGGCTGGTTCCAACCCGGCTGGTGCTGATCGCGGAAGACTCGATCGCTCGCTGAGCAATCGAGCGGCGTGAGCCAGGAATCCCGCTCGTTCGCGAGAGGGAGGGTTCAAAGCACATCCTCCTCGGTCACCGGGTCGGCCGACTCCAGCGCCGGTTCGCCGGGCGGCCCGCCGTGCGTCCACGGCGTCTCCTCCGGGTCGGGCAGCTTCGCGCCGCCCCGCTGCTCGTGCTCGAAGAGCGTGAAACAGACCCGGTCGCCCTTCTCCGGCACCGACCCCCGCTCGGGCTCCTTGGCGCGGCCCATCTTGTCGAGGACCCGCAGCACGACGTACGCGCCGTCCTCCTCGTCCCCGACGAACTCCGCCGACTGCGGCTTCCCGCCCAGCGACCGGTACACCTTCGTCCGCTCCCCGAGATGCGGCCGGTCGTCCGTACGGACCGTGACCAGGGGGCGCGGGCTGGGCCGCTTGCCCTCGCTGTACGTCATCACGACATCGGTGACCTCGCCCGCGAAGGCCTCCCCGGACAGCCGACGTCCGGCCATCACCAAGGGGTCGTCGAGGGCCTCCTGCGCCTCCAGCCGGGCCTGTTCGCGCTCGCGCGTGGCCAGCTTGTTGGCCGCGGTGACCGCGTCGTCGCGGCGCGGCTGCGGGGGTTCGCCCGCCAGGACCCGGTCGCGGTGGCCGGTGAAGGACCAGCGGTCGCGCGTCCACCGCTCCTCGGCATGCGCCCCCGCGGGCAGCTCCCGCAGCAGGTCCAGGCCCCGCCAGATCGTGTCCCAGGTGGGCCGGGTGCGGCTTAGCACCAGGTCGCGGATCTCCCGCTCGGCGGCGGTCAGCGAGCCGAGCCGGCCGTCGGCCTGCAGACCGTCCTCGGCGACGGCGTGGGCGGTGCGGGCCCGGTCGTAGCGCTCGATGGCCGGGGCGAGCAGCTTGTTGTCGAACGCCGGGTCGGTGGCCGGACCCGCCGGGGGACATGTCAGCTGGCCCCGCTCGTCCCGCTCCAGCTCGGCCCGCAGCGCCGCCTCCGCACCGGACAGGCCCTCCGGCGGGTCGATCCAGGCGAGCAGCGCCCCCAGGTGCTGGTCCTCCAGGGTGGACTGCCCGGTCGCCCAGTGCCGGCCCAGGACATCGGTCATCGCCAGCAGCAGCGAGGAGCCGGGCACCCGGGCCCGCTCCCCGAAGTGAGTCAGCCACCGCCCGAGCAACGGCACCCGGGGCGGCGCCGGATACGGGGCGTCCGGATCCTGTTCCGCCGTACGCCGGAAGCGCGTGGAGCGGCCGAGCAGCCGCACCAGGTCGATGCCCGCGCGGCTCGGCACGATCAGCTGCGGGGCGTCCGCGCACAGGTCGACCTCGACCTTGACGCGCTTGCCGGTCTCCGGGTCGGTCTCGGTGCGCTCGGCGGCCTCCACGGCCTCGGCGTACGCGTCGATGTACGGCAGTACCACGTCGGCCAGTTCGGCCAGGAACGCGAACCTGAGGTCGCGGTCGCGGGGCTGGGGGACGACCAGGAGGCGCGGCGCGTCCCGGTCGGTGCCGACCAAGGCGCCGAGCGGGGCGCCCGCCTCACCGGCGGTGATGAGCGGCACGAACACCAGCGGGCGATCGCCGAGATGCCGGTGCCGGACGGTGGCGGCGGGCTGGGCGCGGCCCGTGCTGACGGCCTCGAGGCGGGCCAGGGTGGAGATCAGCGACACGCCGCCTCCAGGGCCTCCGCACGCAGGGCCGCAGCACGCCGCAGCGCCGCCACCGCCGGGTCGCCGGGATCCCCGGCCTCCCCGCGGGCCGCCGCGAGGACGTCCTCGACGGTCTCGAGGCCGCCCAGTTCCGCCCGCGCCGGGCGGCCGAGCGTCGTCACCGCACCCGCCTTGCGGGACCGGCCCCGGCAGTGGAAGGCCAGCTCGCACGCGGACAGGCACTCGGGCGCGTACGTCGCCGGGACCGACTCCACGGCGGCCGTCAGCTCGTCGGCGGGCAGCTCGGGGGAGAAGCACGTCCCCTCGGCAAGCTCGTCGGCGATGTCCTCGATACGGGTCAGCCGGGTCAACTGGCGGGCCGTCACCGCCCGCTGCTTGCGGATGTCGACGGCCGAAGCGGCAGGCAGGTTCGAGAAGTCCCGGGGGCAGACGAGCAGGATCCGGTGCCGCACGCGCGGGGACGGATCCAGCTGCGCGGCGACCTCCTCCAGCGCCAGCACGTACACCGCCGCCTGCCGGGCCGCGGCCCCGACCTTCGACGGGTCCGCCGAACCGTCCAGCAGCGGGAACGACTTGATCTCGACGACCGTCCAGCTGCCGTCCGGGTGCACCACGACCGCGTCCGGCTCCAGGAACGCCGGGGAGCCCGCGACGTCCAGCGCGAGCATCGGGTGGTCGAGCAGTGTCCACGCGCCCGGGTGCGCGGTGGCCTCGCGCAGCTCCAGCGCCGTACGCGCCGTACGCCCCTGGGGGCCGGTCGCGGTGAGGTCGGGCACGCGGGCCTCGGCGGGCGGCTCGGCCGCCCGGTCCAGCTTCTCGTGCACCAGCCGCAGCAGCTCCGCGCCGCCGTCGGCCTTGACCCGCGCCTCGAACGCGTTGCCCCGAGTGAGCGCGAACTGGGACTGCCCGAAGACCGACGGCGCACCCAGCGCGCTCGCCAGCTCCGCCTTGTTCACCCCGGCACCGTCGAGGATCGCGCGCCGCGCACAACCGGGGTTGGCGGCCAGCGCCGCCAGAGCGCGCGCGTCCAGTGCCTTCGCGGGTACGTCGGGCCCGCGCAGCTCAGCGAGCCGCTGCCGGAGCGCCGTCCCCCGCGTCCTGGGGAGAGGCACTCGGCTCGGCTCCCGCTCCGAACCGCGCATCGCGCTGCCGTGGAATTCGCTCACCCGCGGAAGTCTGGCATCCGGCACTGACATTCGAGGAACCCGCGACGGAAGAGGCTGCTGAAGATGCCGCGGAAGTGGCTGCGGAAGAGGTGTCCGCCGCGACCGGCGCGAACCGCGGCACGAACCGTGCCCTGGCCCGGTCCGCCGTGCGCATCACCAGCGGCGCCAGCAGCAGTCCGACGCCCATGACGGCCGCGCCCGCGACCGCGTCGAGGAAGTAGTGGTTGGCGGTGCCCATGACCACGATCGTGGTGATCAGCGGGTAGGCGACAGCGGCCGCCTTCGCCGTGCGCGTACCGCCGTAGCGCCACAGCATCACTCCGCACCACAGGGCCCAGCCCACGTGCAGACTCGGCATGGCCGCGTACTGGTTGGTCATGCCCCCCAGGCCCCGCGGGGCGCTCGCCTCGCCGCCCCACCAGCCGTACGAGCTGTACTGGGCCATGGTGTCCACGAAGCCGTGGCTCGCGGAGAGCAGCCGGGGCGGGCAGGTCGGCAGCAGGGTGAAGCCGATCAGGCCGACGAACGTCGACGTCCACAGCCAGGTGCGGGCGGCGCGGTAACGCACGGTCCGGGAGCGGAAGAGCCATATGAGGATCGCCGGCGTGACCAGGTAGTGCAGCGACGCGTACCAGAAGTCCGCCGGTATGCCTATCCACGCCTCGTTCGTGAAGAGGCGGTTGAGCGGGTGCTCGGCGTTGAGGAACAGCGCCTTCTCTATTCGCAGGATCGCCAGACCGTTGTCGACCGCCCCGGACACGTCGCCCCGCACGAGGAGCCGGCCCGCCGAGTAGCACGCGTACACCAGCAGGATGAGCGGCAGCTCCGTCCACCAGCGCAGCCGGGGCGCATGGGCCGCCTCGGTGCCCGGTGTCTCGGTGTGCGGCATCCGATCGCCCTCCCCCTTCGTCGTCACGGCTCCCCGCCGGCCGGTCGTGCCACTTTACGGTGCGTGTGCGCACCCTGGGGGCGCCCTCCGGACCTCAAAGACGCAGAGATCGCCCCCCGGGTTGCCCGCGACCAGCGTGCGCGATGATGGAGGAGTTCCGCTCGCGTTTTTCTCCCGGAAAGGTCCTCCATGGCTCCGCGCATCCTGCTGGCCCGGCACGGACAGACCGAGTGGTCCCTGTCCGGCAAGCACACCGGCAGGACCGATGTACCCCTCCTGGAGGAGGGCAGGCGTGGCGCCAAGCTGCTCGGCGAGCGTCTGCACCGGGCCCCGTACGACGGCCTGCCCGGCGTCGAGGTGCGCACCAGCCCGCTGGCACGCGCGCGTGAGACATGTGAACTGGCCGGTTTCGGCGACCGCGCGCGTGCGTGGGACGCGTTGCTGGAGGTCGACTACGGGGCCTACGAGGGCATGACCCCGGCGGACATCCATGCCGTCCGGCCCGGCTGGCTGATCTGGCGCGACGGCGTCCCCGAGGGCGAGACCCTTGCCGAGGTGACGGCCCGGGCGGACGAGGTGGTCTCCTGGGCACGCTCCGAGGACCGTGACGTCCTGGTCTTCGCCCACGGGCACATCCTGCGCACCCTCGGGGCGCGATGGCTGGGCCTGCCGATCGACTTCGCGGCACGGATACGGCTGAACCCGACGTCCTTGTCGGTCCTGGGGTGGGCGTACGGCGAGCCGGCGATCGAGAGCTGGAACGACACCGGGCATCTGGGGGGCTAGGTGATCCTCGGCGTCGACGCATGCCGCTCCAGGAACGCCGACACCCCCGAAGCCCGGCGATGCGGCAACAGCACGCGTGCCGTGGCCGCCAGCATCGTCTGGATCCGGGACGACTGGACCTCCTCCAGCAGATCCAGCACCCGCATCCCCGCCACCGCGGCCTCGTCCGGCCGTCCGCCCCGCGCGAGGTCGTCCGCCAGCTCCGCCGTGTACAGCGCGATGTTCCTGGTGAAGTGCGGATCCTGAAGGTCCGCCGCCCGTCGCGCGTGCCGTGCCGCCCGGCGCCAGTCGCCCAGCGCGGACCAGCACTGCGCCTCCAGTCCTTCCAGTTCGGCCTCTCCGTAGAAGCTCATCCACTCGGGGTCGGCCTCCGAGGTGCCGCGGTCGAAGAGGGTCTGCGCCCGGGCCAGTGCCTGCTCGCAGCCGACGCGGTCGGCGAGTCCCGCCCAGCCGCCCGCCTCGCGCAGCGCGAGCAGCGACATCAGCCGGGCCGAGGCCACGGGCCGGGCGACGCGCTGCGCGGCCTGGGCCGCCCGGACCGCCTCGCGCGGCCGGCCCGCGTCGCGCGCGAGGAACGCCGTATTGCAGAAGGCGTGCGCCTCCAGGCCGGGATCGCCGGTCATCCGGGCGGTCGCCAGTGCCTCCGCGTAGTGGGAGCGGGCGTCGTCGAAGCGTCCCGAGTCGTGGGCCAGCCAGCCCACGGAGATGGCCAGTTCACCGGCGCCGTAGTAGAGCCGGTCCGCGGTGGTCTGCCGGGTCGCGCCGGCGTCCAGCAGGGCGTAGGCGGCACGCAGCGGGGCGGCCGCGCGGCGGTAGAGGCCGTCGGCCCCGTGCCGGTCGTCCAGCAGCCGGATGCGGCGGACCGCTTCCTCCAGGGCACCCGCGTCACTCGCCCCGGCGCGGCGCCCGGGGCGCTGTGCCGCCGAGGCGTCGAGGGCGAGGCCGACGGGTCCCAGCGAGGCGGCGGCCACTGTGGCGCCCCCGCTGGTCATGAATGCGCGACGTAGCACGTCGCTCTCCTCGTAGGTGTCGTGCGGGTGGTACGGGTCGTACGGGTTCTGCGTTTCATACGGCTCGCACGCCCCGCTGGTCTCACTCGTGGCGTCCGCCGGGTTCGAGGTGCACGTCAGGGGCGCGTCCTCGGTGTCGCGCGCCCGGCGTCCGCGTACGGACGATCGGGGCGCGAACCCCAGGTCGGTGAGCGTGCGGCCTGGGAACATATGCAGGAACACCCGTTCGTACGCGTAGTTGGGGCAGCGGATCTCACCCGCCTCGACGCGGCCGATGTACCGCGCGTCACAGCTGACCTGCTCGCCGATCTCGAGCGCGGCCCGGCGGATCACCGCGGCGAACTCGGCCGGCGAGCGCTGTCCGCGCAGCTGCCGGAAGGCGAGGTTCGGCCGTGGTGGCCGATCGGGTCGGGACGAGGTCACTGTTGACGACGCCATGGCCGGGTCCTCTCGTGCGAACCGTCGAACCATGCCGGAAATGGGGAGACTTGTACGAGTTGTCCGTAAGGCCATGCCCTGTGTCCGGCGAGCAAGAACGTACCTGCTGTGCCGGAGTCGTCACGCTGGGTTTGGCTACAAACCGGATATCTCATACGTGATCTGCCATGAACTGCCATCCTTTGCGGCTGACTTCCGCCGTAGCCGTTGACGGGCGGCCGCGTTGAACCCCGCGGACCGGGAGGCCCCCGACTTCCGACCGCTCGTCCAAGCAGGGGTTCCGTGGTGGAGGCCGGGATGGAGATCAGCTGCGATGTCGTGACGGTGCCGGCCCGGCAGGGGCTGGAGGCGGTCGACATCCTCCGGCGCGGCACCGCGGAAGCGGTCGGACCCGTCCTGCACGATGACGGGGGCGGCACGCTGGGTTTCCTGGTGCCGCCGGGGACGGCCGAGGCCTGGGACATGCCGGGGAGCACCTGCACCGGAACCGACGGGCGCGGCACGACCCTGGCCCCCGAGCCGCCGGTGGAGGGCTCGGACTGGCTGCTGCCGCCCGGGGAGGCGGACCTCGCGACGGACCCCGCGGTGCTGCGCGAGGCCCTGGGGGAGGCGGCCCGGACGATCAAGGCGGCGGACAGCTGCCGCTGAGGCGCGCGGCGGACAGCTGCCGCTCAGGCGCCGGAGCCGCCGCCCGGGAGCGTATGCCCTGCCTACCGACCGGACCCCGATAATGACCCCATGGGAAAGTCGAGGAGCGGCCGGCGCAGACAGGCCGACGCGGAGGCCGTCGTCGAGAGCGTCGACGGCGGGCTCGCCGAGCTGATCCCCGACCGCGAGCGGGCCCGCGCCTGGACCCTGGTGATCGACGGAGCCCCGCAGTCGCACGTCGACCTGGACGATCCCGCGTATCTGTCCTTCGAGTACCAGCGCCGGCTCGGGCACGTCGTCGACCTCGCCGCCCCGCCTGGCCGGCCCGTGCACGCCGTGCACCTCGGCGGCGGCGCGTTCACCCTCGCCCGCTATGTCGCCGCCACCCGGCCCCGCTCCACCCAGCAGGTCGTCGAACGGGACGCCGCCCTCGTGCAACTGGTCCGCCGCGAGCTGCCGTTGGATTCGAACGCCCGGATCCGGGTGCGGTCCGTCGACGCCCGCGAGGGCCTCGCCAAGGTGCCGGACGGCTGGGCCGACCTCGTCGTCACCGACGTGTTCAGCGGGGCCCGGACACCGGCCCACCTGACCTCGACCGAGTTTCTCGACGATGTGCGCAGGGCCCTCAAGCCCGGCGGTGTCTACGCCGCGAACCTCGCCGACGGGCCGCCGCTGGCCCACCTGCGCGGCCAGATCGCCACCGCCGCCGCCCGTTTCGAGCAGCTCGCGCTGGTCGCCGACCCGACGGTGCTGCGCGGCAAGCGCTTCGGGAACGCCGTCCTGGTCGCCTCCGACCACCCGCTGCCCGTAGCCGAACTGACCCGCCGCGCCGCCACCGACCCGCATCCCGGCCGGGTCGAACACGGCAGGTCGCTCACCGACTTCACCGGCGGGGCCGTGCCCGTGACGGACCTCGCGGCGGTGGCGTCACCGGCGCCGCCCGCGTCGGTGTTCAGATGACCCCGTACGGCAGTTGACCGGTACGGCACTCCGCATTTCTCTCAGTACTTCCCGACTTCTCTCAGTAGTTCCCGATCTCCACACGCGGCGGTCCGTCGTGCCAGGTGCAGAACACCGACACCCGGTCCGCGCCCGAGGAGAACTCCACGCGGATCCACGACTCCGTCTTCCACACCTGCATCGACCAGCCCGCCCCGGGGGTCGCCGAGACCAGGGAGGCGGAGGTCCGCCCGAGGTCGAAGACGACCCGCCCGCCGTCGGTGTCGTAGCTCTTGACCTCTCCGGGTGCGGAGGCGGAGGCGGGAGCCCTGGGGGAGGGGCTGGACGGCTCGGTGGGGGCCGGACTCGGCTTCTTCGGGGCGGGCCGTGCGCTCGGGGTGCGCTGCGGCGGACTCGGCACCCGCGTCGGTGTGGCCGACGGCTCCGGCTTCTGCCCGGTCCCGTCGGCGGCCTTGATGGGCAGGGCTCGCGGAGGGTCATAGGCCGTGCCCGCCATCACCGTGTGGACACCCCACCACGACAGCGTGACCGCCGCGCCCGTGGCGAGCAGCCAGGCCAGTACGTGTACGAGTCCTCTGCGCATCGCGGGCCATACTGCCCCACGCATCCCACGAGTTGTCCACAAGCGAGAGTTGTCCACAGGCCCGTACCCGGCTGTTCGAGATGGCGTACGGTGCGGCGCATGGCACGTGTACTCGTGGTCGAGGACGACCAGTTCGTACGCTCGGCGCTCATCCGGCACCTGACCGACGCCTCGCACACCGTGCGCAGCGTGGGTACGGCGCTGGAGGCGCTGCGCGAGGTCGCCCATGTCCGCTTCGACGTGGTGATCCTGGACCTCGGACTGCCCGACCTCGACGGGTCCGAGGCCCTGAAGATGCTGCGTGGCATCACGGACGTGCCGGTGATCGTCGCCACGGCCCGGGACGACGAGACGGAGATCGTCCGGCTGCTGAACGCGGGAGCGGACGACTATCTGACCAAGCCCTTCTCGGTCGAGCACCTGTCGGCCCGCATGGCGGCCGTGCTGCGCCGCGCCCGCTCCGGAGCCGGAGAGGGGGAGCCGTCCCCGGTGATCCGGGTCGGCGGTCTGACCGTCGACCCGCTGCGGCGCCAGGCCGAGCTCGACGGCGCCCGGCTCGACCTCACCCGCCGCGAGTTCGACCTGCTCGCCTTCCTGGCCCGCAGGCCCGGCGTCGTCGTCCCCCGCAAGGAGCTGCTCGCCGAGGTGTGGCAGCAGTCCTACGGCGACGACCAGACCATCGACGTCCATCTGTCCTGGCTGCGCAGGAAACTGGGTGAGACGGCCGCGAACCCGCGCTATCTGCACACCCTGAGGGGCGTCGGTGTGAAGCTCGAACCGCCGGGGGCGGAGGTGCCGCGATGAGGTGGGCCCTGGTCAAGGTGTCGCTGGCGGTGACCACCATGGTCGTGCTCGCCTTCGCGGTGCCCCTTGGGCTCGTCATCCGGGAGATGGCCCGGGACCGCGCTTTCTCCAACGCCGAGCGGGAGGCCGCGGCCGTCGCCCCCGCCCTGTCCATCACCACCGACCGCGATCAGCTCGAACGGGTCGTCGCCTCCGCCGGCTCCGACGCCGGGATGGCCGTGCACCTGCCGGCGGGCGACGGCCAGGACGCCATCGAGCTCGGGCGGCAGCGCGCCGCCGACCAGGACATAGCGGCCGTGCGGAAGCTGGGCCGCGCCTCCTCCACCGGTGTCGCCGGCGGCTCGACGCTGCTCCAGCCGGTCGCGCTGAGCACCGGCGAGATCGCGGTCGTCGAGGTGTACGTACCGGAGTCCGAGGTCACCAACGGCCTGGGCACGGCCTGGGCGGTGCTCGCCGCGGTCGGTGTCGCGCTGATCCTCGGCTCGGTCGCGGTCGCCGACCGGCTGGGCGTGCGGATGGTCCGGCCCGCGAAACGCCTGGTCGAGGGGGCGCATGAACTGGGGGAGGGCAAGCTGGGCGCCCGGGTGCCCGAGGAGGGCCCGACCGAACTGCGGCTCGCGGCGGTCGCGTTCAACTCCATGGCCGACCAGGTCGTCCAACTGCTGGCGAACGAACGGGAGCTGGCGGCCGACCTGTCCCACCGGCTGCGTACGCCCCTGACCGTGCTGCGGCTGAACACCGCCTCGCTCGGCGAGGGACCGGCGGCCGACCAGACCCGGACCGCGGTCGAGCAGCTGGAGCGCGAGGTCGACACCATCATCCGCACGGCCCGGGAGGCCAAACCGCAGACGGCTGCGGCCGGTCCGGGTGCCGGATGCGACGCGGCCGAGGTGGTCCGGGAGCGGATGGCGTTCTGGTCGGCGCTGGCGGAGGACGAGGGCCGCAAGTGGCGGGTGGCCGGGGCCGAGCGGCCGGTGCGCATACCTGTGGCCCGCGCCGACCTGGCCGCCGCGCTCGACGCGCTGCTCGGCAACGTCTTCCGGCACACCCCGGAGGGCACCGCCTTCGCGGTCGACCTGCACAACGGCGAGGACGCGGTGATCGTCCTCGTGTCCGACGCGGGCCCCGGCATATCCGACCCGGCGGCCGCGATGGCCCGGGGCCGCGGCTCCGGGAGCGACGGCTCGACCGGGCTCGGCCTGGACATCGTGCGCCGGCTCGCCGAGACGACCGGCGGTGACGTACGGATCGGCTCCTCCGTGCTCGGCGGGACCGAGGTGCGGATCTGGATCCAGCTGGACGGGAGGGCACCGGTCAGCGGGGGACATCGCGGGGCGGTGCGACGCCGGCGGCCCGGCAGGCTGGCCGCCGCCTATCAGCGCTCCCGGTCTTCTCACTGACCCTGCCGGAACGCCCGGCGCACGGGTCGGTCACGTTTCGACAAATGAACTCGACGGCTCTTGACGCATGACCGGACATACGGCTGTTATTGCGCCACCGTGTTCGGTCAAGTTGATTTCTGGTCGATTACGACCGGGTTTCACGCCACACCCTCGTGGCCGAACCCTGCCCTCAGGAGCCGTTCATGCACGACCTCACCCCCTCCGGACTCGCTCTCCCCGCTCCCAGCCGCCGCACCCTGCTGCGCGGCGTCGGCGGCGCCGCCCTGCTCGGCGCCGGCATACCCCTGCTGAGCGCCTGCGGCGGCAGCGGCACGGCCGCCGACCCGAAGACGGTCAGCCTCGGGTCGAACTCCTCGGACGCGGTGCCGAAGAAGGCGTTCGCCGAGATCTACGCCGCCTTCACGAAGAAGTCCGGCATCAAGGTCGATGTGAACACCAAGGACCACAACACGTTCCAGGAGCAGATCAACTCCTATCTGCAGGGCGCGCCGGACGACGTGTTCACCTGGTTCGCGGGCTACCGGATGCAGTTCTTCGCGTCGAAGAAGCTCGCCGCCCCGATCGACGACGTGTGGCAGAAGATCGGCGGGGACTTCCCCGAGGCGATGAAGAAGCTCAGCAAGGGCGAGGACGGCAAGTACTACTTCGTGCCGCTGTACACCTACCCGTGGGCGGTCTTCTACCGCAAGAGCGTCTTCGCCCAGCACGGCTACGAGGTCCCCACCACCTGGGACGACTTCGTCGCCCTGTGCAAGCGGATGCAGAAGGACGGACTCGTCCCGATGGCCTTCGGCGACAAGGACGCCTGGCCCGCGATGGGCACCTTCGACCAGATCAACTTCCGCACCAACGGCTACGACTTCCATGTCGAGCTGATGGCGGGCAAGGCCTCCTGGACCGACGCCAAGGTGCGCAAGGTCTTCGACCACTGGACGGAGATCCTGCCCTTCCACCAGGACGGCGCGGTGGGCCGCACCTGGCAGGACGCGGCACAGACGCTGGTGGCGAAGAAGGCGGGCATGTATCTGCTGGGCACCTTCGTCGGCCAGCAGTTCACCGACAAGGCCGACCTGGACGACCTGGACTTCTTCGCCTTCCCGGAGATCGACCCGGCCTTCGGGCAGGACACGGTCGAGGCGCCCACCGACGGCTTCATGCTCTCCAAGGCGCCGAAGAACAAGGCGGGCGCGGTCAAGCTGCTGG
Organism: Streptomyces sp. NPDC057002; assembly: GCF_042673825.1. Lineage (NCBI taxonomy): Bacteria > Bacillati > Actinomycetota > Actinomycetes > Kitasatosporales > Streptomycetaceae > Streptomyces > Streptomyces sp. NPDC057002. Next base: position 732,638 of record NZ_JBHURZ010000005.1, on the reverse strand, counting down.
AGTACCTCGGCACCCCTGAGGCCGAGCAGATCTACCTCAAGGCCGACTCCAGCGTGGTGGCCGCCTCGGCGAAGGCCGACACCTCCTCCTACACCGCGCTGCAGAAGAAGTCCTTCGAGATGATCTCGGGCGCGAAGAGCCTGACGCAGTTCATGGACCGCGACTCCCGCCCGGACTTCACGTCCACGGTGATGCAGCCCGCGCTGCAGAACTTCGTCCGCAACCCCAAGAACGTCGACAGCATCCTCTCGTCGATCGAGCGCCAGAAGAAGACGATCTTCGCCTCCGCATGAGCACCGACACGACCATCGAGAACCCGGAGGCGGCCGCCGAGCCGTCTCCGGGGGCCGCTCCGCGCAAGAGCCCGACGGGCCACCGTCGCCTCCTCACCCGCCGCGACCGGATCACGCTCGGTCTGATGGCGGGCCTGCCGACGATCCTGCACATCGCCCTGGTGTGGCTGACGGCGCTCGCCTCCATCGCGCTGGCCTTCACCAGCTGGAACGGCATCGGGTTCGACTCCATCCAGTGGGTCGGACTGCAGAACTTCAGGGAACTGTTCACCAACAACCCGCAGTTCTGGCCGGCCCTCGAGCACAACGTCGTCTGGTTCGTGGTGCTCATCCTGCTGCCCACGCCTTTCGGGCTGTTCCTCGCCGTGCAGCTGGACAAGAGGATCCGCTTCAGCCGCGTCTACCAGACCGCGTTCTTCCTGCCGGTGGTGATGTCGCTGGCGGTCATCGGGTTCGTCTGGCAGCTGGTCTACAACCCCGACACGGGCCTGATCAACAGCGTCATCGGCGCCAACAAGCCCGGCCATTACATCGACTGGATCGGCGACCCCGACCTCAACCTGTGGGCCGTACTGATCGCCGCGTCCTGGCGGCACGCCGGCTACATGATGATCCTGTACCTGGCCGGCCTGAAGGGCGTCGACCCCGCCCTGCGCGAGGCCTCCGCCCTGGACGGCGCCAACGAGTGGCAGACGTTCAAGAACGTCGTCTTCCCCACCCTTCGGCCCACCAACACCGTCGTCCTGGTCGTCACCATCATCGAGGCGCTGCGCGCCTTCGACCTGGTCTTCGTCTTCAACAAGGGCGCCCAGGGCACCGAACTGCTGTCGATCCTCGTGACCAACAACATCATCGGCGAGTCCAGCCGCATCGGATACGGCTCCGCCATCGCCGTCGTCCTGCTGGTGATCTCGCTCGCGGTGATCATTCCGTATCTGATCGCCACCTTCCGGAAGGAGCGGCGCGCATGAGCACCGTCGCAGGCGCTCCGAAGCAGCGCACCCCGATCCGCCCCGCACGGATCCTGCTGCACACCTTCCTCGTCGTCACGGCGCTCGCCTGGCTCGCCCCGCTGCTGTGGGCGGTCCTCGCGGCCCTGCGCCCATACGCGGAGACCAGCGAGAAGGGCTATGTCTCCTGGCCCGACAAGCTGACCCTCGACAACTTCACCGACGCGTTCACGCAGTCCGACATGACGCACTACTTCGTGAACACCCTGATCATCGCCGTCCCGGCGGTGCTGCTGACGCTGCTGCTGTCGTCGATGGTCGCCTTCTACGTCAGCCGCTTCGACTTCCGGGTCAATCTGTCGCTGCTGCTGCTCTTCACGGCGGGCAATCTGCTGCCCCAGCAGGTCATCATCACCCCGCTGTACCGGCTGTACCTGCTGATCGACCTGCCCGGCATCACGATGAGCGGCAAGCTGTACGACTCAGCGCTCGGCCTGGTGCTGATCCATGTGGCGTTCCAGTCCGGCTTCTGCGCGTTCGTGCTCAGCAACTACATGCGCTCGCTGCCGCACGAGCTGACCGAGGCCGCCCTGGTCGACGGCGCCTCCGTCTGGCGGCTGTACTGGCAGATCGTGCTGCCCCTGTGCAAGCCCGCGATGGCCGCCCTCGCGACCCTGCTCTCCATCTGGATCTACAACGACTTCTTCTGGGCCATCGTGCTCATCTCCACCGGCGAGAACATGCCGATCACCTCGGCGCTGAACAACCTCTCCGGCCAGTACTTCACCGACCCCAACCTGGTCGCCGCCGGCGCCCTGCTCACCGCGATCCCGACCCTGATCGTCTACTTCGTGCTCCAGCGCCAGTTCGTCAGCGGCCTGACCCTGGGGGCCAACAAGGGCTGACCATTCCCCTGACGGGCCGGACTCTTTCCAACTCTCCGTGCGTCACTGGGTGATCCTCTCGTAGGGTGCCGAGACAGTGACTCTTCGTACGGGGGCAACAGTGGAGTACCGGCTGCTGATCGACGACGCCGGCCCGGGGGCGGCGGCGACACAACTCGGAGAACTGGCCGACTGGCTCCGCCACGAGCGGGAACTGCGCGGCCGGGTGCGCACGGAGCACGGCGAGATCGCCGGTGGCGAGATGGGCGGGCTGCCCGAAGCCGTGGTCGTCGCCGTGGCCGCGGGCGGCGCCGTGAGCGTGCTGGCCCGCGCGGCCGTCGAGTGGGTCAAGCACCGCACGCGGGACGTGACCCTGAAGGTGGTCGAACCCGGCGGGGAAAGCCTCGAGATCAGTGTCCGGCGCGCGACCTCACAGGACACGCTGGTCACCGAACTCCTCGACTTCCTGGAACGGCGGCAGAGCACGGACTCCGATGAGACGGCCTGACCGCGCCACCTCCCGTGTCGTGCTCATCGGCACGGCCGCGTACTCGGCCGACGGCTCACTGCCCGACCTTCCCGCGGTGCTGAACAACCTCACGGACCTGGGGAGCGAGCTGAGCGAACCCGCCCACGGCTGGTTCGACCCGGGGATCTGCGAGGTCGTCCGAGACCCGGGCACGGCCGAGTACCTGGCCGACCGGCTCAACCTGCGTGCCCGGCAGGCGGAGGACCTGCTGCTCATCTACTACGCCGGTCACGGACTGCTCGACAGCCGCGGGAACCTCCACCTGGGACTCACCACAACGAAGCGGAACCTGCTCCGCTACACGGCCATGCCGTACGACGGGGTGCGGGAAGCCGTTGCGGACAGCCCGGCCCGCAATCGAGTCGTCATTCTCGACTGCTGTTTCTCGGGACGCGCCATCGACGTCATGGCACCCGACGACGTCGTGAGGGAACAGACCCAGATCACCGGTACGTTCACCCTCACCGCGACCGCGAGCGGCGTGACCGCCCTGGCCCCGAGCGGTGAGCGCAACACCGCCTTCACCGGCGAACTGCTGAGGCTGCTGCGGGAGGGAGACCCCAGAGCCCCCGAGCAGTTGACGCTGGACCACGTCTACCGGTCCCTCTTCCGCGGGCTCAAGAGCCGCGGTCTGCCCGAGCCGCGGCGGCAGGGCACGGACACCGTCGAGGACCTGGTGCTGGCCCACAACCGGGGCTACCGCCCGCCATCCGCCGACAGCCCCCGGGACGGCGCATACCAGGGCACGGCCGGCGGCGGCCGACTGGTCGTCGAGGACGCCGAACAGCTCGGCCACGGTGGCGACGCGGCGTCGGCCGTCCGCCGGTACACGGAGATCACCCAACTGCTCCTCCCGCTGTACGGCGCGGACTCCCCGAACGTGCGCAGCGCACAGGCCAGCCGTGACTTCTGGAGACAGCGGGTCACCTGGACCACTCCACCTCCGTGGCGGCTCTTGTCCCCTGCCGCCGTGACCCCCGTCTGTATCTGCGTCGACTACGGGGCCGGCAACTCGGTCGTCAGCGTGCTGCAGGACGGCGAGCCCATCGTCCTCGTCAACGCCGAAGGGGCGAAGAGCACCCCGTCCGTCGTCGCCTTCGCCAAGAACGGTGAGGTGCTCGTCGGCGAGGAGGCCAGACGCCAGGCCGTCGTCAACGCCGAGCGGACGATCCACTCCGTGAAGCGTCACCTGGGCACCGACTGGACGTTCCAGCTGGACGGAAAGACATTCCGCCCGGAGCAGATCGCCGCCTTCACCCTGCACAAGCTGAAGCGGGACGCCGAGGCCCGCCTGCGGTGCGAGATCTCCGAGGCCGTCATCACCGTCCCGGCCCACTTCCACCAGGCCCAGAGGGAGGCGACCAGGAAGGCCGGGGAGCTCGCCGGCCTGAACGTCCTGCGTATCGTCAGTGAGCCCACCGCGGCCGCACTCGCCGCCTACGGCCGCCGCAGGAACGACCGGACCGTCCTCGTCTTCGACCTGGGCGCGGGCACCCTCGGCGTGTCCCTGCTGGAGGTCGGCGACGGTGTCGTCGAGGTGAAGGCCGCGAGCGGTGACATCGCGCTCGGGGGTGACGACTGGGACCAGCGCATCGTCGGCCACCTGGTGCAGCGGTTCCGGGCCGACCACGGGGTCGACCTGCGCATGGACAGGATGGCTCTGCATCGCGTGCGTGAGGCCGCCGAGAGAGCCAAGATCGACTTGTCCTTCTCGGCCGAGACCTTTGTCAGCCTGCCGTACGTCGCCTCGTCCGCGAAAGGAACGCTGCATCTGGAGGAGAAGCTCACCCGGGTCCGGTTCCAGGAGCTGACGGCCGATCTGCTGAAGCGCTGCGAAACCCCGTTCCACACCGTGCTCCGGGACTCCGGCACCGGCCTGGCCGACATCGACCGGGTGATGCTCGTCGGAGGTTCCACCCGGATGCCCGCGGTCGCCGAACTCGTCAGGGAACTGACCGGAGGCAAGGAGACCGGCAGAGGCATCAACGCGGACGAGGTGGTGTCCATGGGCGCCGCCCTGCAGGCCGGTCTCCTCAAGGAGCAGATCGAGAAGGTCCTGATCCTCGAGGTGACGCCGTTCTCCCTCGGGGTCGAGACCAAGGGCGGCGTCATGACCAAACTGATCGAGCGCAACACCACCATCCCGACGAAGCGCTCCGAGATCTTCACGACAGCCGAGGACGGCCAGCCGTCCCTCCAGATCCGGCTCTACCAGGGGGAGCATGAGCTGGTGGCACACAACACGCTGCTCGGGACGTTCGAGCTGTGCGACCTGCCGCCGGCGCCGCGGGGCGTCCCGCAGATCGAGGTCACGTTCCATGCCGACGCCGACAATCTGATTCGGGTGTCGGCGAAGGACCTGAACACGGGCAAGGAGCACCCCTTCACCTCCTCCCCCTGAGCGCCCGGGGCGCGGCACCCCCCGTCGGGTGCCGCGCCCCTTCCCCGCTCCCCCAGGGGGTGGCCTACGCGGCCGGCTCCAGTGGCGGCAGCGCCCCGGTGCGTGCCGCCTGTCCGTACCACAGGGCGCTGGACTTCGGCGTCCGCTGGAGCGTCGCGTAGTCCACGTACACCGCGCCGAAGCGCTTGCCGTAGCCGTACGCCCACTCGAAGTTGTCCAGCAGGGACCACAGGAAGTAGCCGCGGACGTCCGCGCCGTCGGTGATCGCGCGGCGGACCGCGGACAGATGGCCGTGGAGATAGGAGACCCGCTCCGGGTCGTGCACCCGCCCGTCCGAGTCGATCTTGTCGTCGTAGGCCGCGCCGTTCTCCGTGATGTACAGCGGCAGGCCCGGCGCCTCCCGGGTGTAGCGCATGATCAGCTCGTGCAGACCCGTCGGGTCGATCGTCCAGCCCATCTCCGTGCGGTCACCGGGCGTCTGGTGGAAGGCGACGTCGCCCGCGGCCGGCCAAGGCGAGTGGTCGCTCGCCCCGTGGCCGTCGGCACGCGGCGCCCGCGCCGCCGCGTCCGCCGCCGAGACCAGCGCGGGCGTGTAGTAGTTGAGGCCCAGCGCGTCCAGCGGCTGGTTGATCAGCGTCAGGTCGCCGTCCAGGACGTAGTCCCAGTCGGTGAGTTCCGCCGTCGCCACGTACAGCGACTCCGGGTAGGCGCCGTGCAGGACCGGGCCGTGGAAGACCCCGTTGGCCAGGTCGTCGATCTTCTTGGCCGCCGCCAGGTCCGCCGGGCTCTGCGAAAGCGGCCGTACGGTCGCGGAGTTGAGGGCGATCGCGACCTGGTTGCGGGCCGGCATCACCGACCGCAGCGCCGACGCGGCCAGCCCGTGCGCCAGGTTCAGATGGTGCGCGGCACGCAGCGAGGCCGCCGGATCCGTACGGCCCGGCGCGTGCACCCCGGACGCGTAGCCCAGGAACGCGCTGCACCACGGCTCGTTGAGCGTCATCCACTGCTCGACGCGGTCGCCCAGCGCCTCACCGACGATCTGCGCGTACTCCGCGAAGCGGTACGCCGTGTCGCGCTCCGGCCAGCCGCCCGCGTCCTCCAGATCCTGCGGCAGATCCCAGTGGTAGAGCGTGACGGCCGGCTTGATGCCCTTGGACAGCAGCTCGTCGACCAGCCGGCGGTAGAAGTCCAGGCCCTTCTGGACGGCCGGGCCCCGGCCGGTCGGCTGCACCCGCGACCACGAGACGGAGAAGCGGTAGGCGCCCAGGCCCAGGTCCGCCATCATCGCCACGTCCTCGCGGTAGCGGTGGTAGTGGTCGACAGCGATGTCACCGTGGTCGCCGCCGACGGTCTTGCCCGGCGTATGGCTGAAGGTGTCCCAGATCGACGGCGTACGGCCGTCCTCCCGCACCGCACCCTCGATCTGGTACGCGGAGGTGGCCGCGCCCCAGACGAAGGCGGGAGGGAAGGTCACCGCGGTGGCCGGGTTCTCGGAGTCAGGCATGGAAGCGCTCCCATTGGGGGTCGTGGAGAGGCGACGGGTGGAGGGGGAAAAGGGAGTTCACGAGCAGGGGCCGGAGCGGCACCGGTCCGGCCCCCTGGAGAACGGGCGAGGGCGTCAGCCCTTCACGGCGCCCTGCATGATGCCGCCCACGATCTGCTTGCCGAAGATCGCGAAGACCAGCAGCAGCGGCAGCGTGCCCAGCAGCGCGCCGGCCATGATCAGGGACTGGTCGGGGGTGTACCCGCGGCCCAGGCCCGCGACCGCGACCTGCACGGTCGGGTTGCCCATCTGGGTCAGCACCAGGAACGGCCACATGAAGTCGTTCCAGGTCTGCACGAACGTCAGCATGCCGAGCACGGCCATCGCCGGCCGCGCCGCCGGGAACACCACGTGCCACACCACGCGCCAGCTGCTCGCCCCGTCGACCCGGGCGGCCTCTATGATCTCGTCCGGCAGCGCCTGGAGCAGGTACTGCCGCATGAAGAACACACCGAACGCGCTCACCAGCGACGGGAAGATCACCGCCTGCAACTGGTCCGTCCAGTCGAGCTTGGCGACCATCATGTACAGCGGGATCACGCTCAGCTGCGGCGGCACCATCATCGTGCCGATCACGATCAGCATCAGCGCGCCACGGCCCCGGAACCGCAGCTTGGCGAAGGCGAAACCGGCGATCGTCGACAGGAAGACGATCGTGGCCGCCGAAACACCCGCCACGATCGTGGTGTTGAGGAACGCCTCACCGAGATTGGCGTCCTTCCAGGCGATCTCCAGCTTGTCGAACAGACCGGAGCCGAACCAGAACGGCGGCGGCGTCTCGGCGAGCCGCTGGTTGTCACGCGAGGCGGCGATCGCCGTCCACACCAGCGGGAACAACGAGACGATCGTGAACACGATGAGGATCGCGTAGGCGATCGGACCGCCGTGCAGCTGCCCGCCGGCCCGGGCCGACTTCGGCAGGCGCGGGCGCTTGGAATCCTTCACGGGCACACCGGGCGGCGGCGCGTCGGGGGGCGTCACAGTCGTCGTCACGGCCACCACTCCTTAACTACTGGCGCGCAGCCGGCGCGAGATGACGTAGTTGACGATGCCGATGACGATCAGGATCAGGAACATCGTCCAGGCGATCGCCGAGGCACGGCCCAGATGCTGGGCCACCCAGCCCTGCTCGTACAGATACAGGCCGAGCGTCTGGAACTGGTGCTCCGCGCCGCCGGACGTGCCCTTGTTGGCGTCGAACAGCAGCGGCTCGCCGAACACCTGGCTCGCTCCGATCGTCGACACGACACAGGTGAACAGGATCGTCGGACGCAGCGCCGGCAGGGTCACATGGATGAACTGCTGCCAGCGGTTGGCCCCGTCCAGGGCCGCCGACTCGTACAGATCATGGGGGATCGCCTGCATCGCGGCCAGGTAGATCAGCGCGTTGTAGCCGGTCCAGCGCCAGATGATGATCGTCGAGACGGCGATCTGCGAGGGCCACTTGTCGTTCTGCCAGTCGAGCGGGTCGATGCCGGCGAAGTCCAGCGCCCAGTTGATCATTCCGTAGTCGCGGCCGAAGAGCAGCACGAACACCAGCGAGGCGGCGGCGATCGATGTCGCGTACGGCGCGAGCATCGCGACCCGGAAGAAGGTCGAGGCCCGCAGCTTGTAGTTGAGGATGTGGGCGATGCCCATCGCCATCAGCAGCTGCGGGACGGTGGAGATGATGCCGATGGTCAGGGTGTTCTTCGCCGCGTTCCAGAAGAAGTCGTCGTCGAAGATCCGGGTGTAGTTGCGCAGCCCGACCCAGTTCATGTCGGTCGGCGCGGTCAGCTCCACCTGGTGCAGCGAGGCCCAGCCCGTGTAGATCAGCGGGAACAGGCCGAACGCGATGAACAGTAGGAAGAACGGGGACACGAAGGCGTACGGGCTCCAGCGGATGTCCCGCTGCCAGCGGCGGGACAGCCGGTCCCGGCGCCGCCGCTCCTTCTCCGCCCCCGAGGCGTCCCCGGGCGGGCGGCCCGGGGCCGCGCCCCCCTCCACGGGGGGCGCGGCGGTGTCATGACGGGTGGCCATACGGGTCACTGGTCCAGCTTGTTGTCGATGGTCTTGACCGCGGACTCCCAGGCCTCCTTGGCCGACTTGCCCTTCGTCACCAGGAACACGCCGTTGTCCGACAGGCCCTGCTGGATGATCTGGTCCTTCGGGCCGATCACCTGGACCGGGGCGGCCTTGGCGGCCTCCGCGAAGATCGGGCCGATCTCCTGCTTGCCCGTCATGTCGTTCGTGGCGCCCGTCACTTCGGGCATCGTGTAGGTGGACGGGGCGCTCGGGAAGCTGGCCTGCACCTTGAACAGCTTCGCCTGCTGCTCCGGCGCGGTCAGCCAGGCCACGAACTTCTGGGCCTCCTTCACGTTCTTGCCGCTCTTCGGCACGGTGAGGAAGGTGCCGCCCCAGTTGCCGCCCTTGGGCGCCTCGGCCACGGCCCACTTGCCGGCGGCGTCCGGCTTCGAGTTGGCCTTGATGTGGCCGAGCATCCAGGGCGGACAGGCGACCGCGGCGAACTTGTTGTTGGCGATCGTGGAGTTCCAGGCCGGCTGGAACTGTGTCTGCGCCTGTACCAGGCCCTTCTCGGCGGCCTCGGAGGTCAGGTCGAAGGCGGCCTTCACGGCGGGGTTGGTCTTGTAGATGACCTTGCCGGAGGCGTCGTAGAACTTCTCCTTCTCGCTGCCCAGGATCGCGTTGATCAGACCGCCGGGGGAGTCCATGAAGAAGGTGCCGTCGGGAGCCTTCGACTTGTAGCGCTCGCCGACATCGACGAGCTTGGCCCAGTCACCGGCCCACAGCTTGCCGACCTCGGCCGGGTCGGTGGGCAGACCGGCCTGCTTGAAGAGGTCCGTGCGGTAGCAGATCGCCATCGGGCCGACGTCGGTGCCGAGGCCGACCGTCTTGCCGTCCTTGGTCGTGGCCTGCTGCCACTTCCAGTCGAGCCAGTTGCTCTCGCTCACGCCCGAGATCTTGGACATGTCCTCGAGTTTGTCGGCCTGGGTGGCCGTGACCTCGGCGATATTGGCGACTTCGACGGCCTGGACGTCCAGCAGACCACTGTTGGTGGTGAGGTGGTTCAGCAGCGCCGGGTAGTAGTTCTCGTTCCGCTCGACGACGTTCTGCTCGATCTTGATCTTCGGGTTGAGCTTCTCGTACTCGTCGTAGAGGCCGGCCTCCTTGAAGCCCATGGTGCCGAAGAGCCCCACCGAGATCGTGGTCTTGCCGCTGCTGTCGCCGGACGAGGAGCCGGAACTGTCGTCGCCGCCGTCGTCGGCACAGCCGGCCAGCAGCCCGGCGCCCAGCGACGCGACGGCCGCGACGACCATCGCCTTGCGGGCGGTTCGGATGCGTGCTCGCATGTCGTCCTCCTGTTGCCCTGACGTGCCGACCCCCCGGCCAACTGCATTGTTGGACCCGTTTTTGCTCGCTTCGGCTCGGGCGGGGAACGTGCGGGTTGTGTATGTGTCAGGTACTGTGGGAGCGCTCCCACCGGTGATGTGTTGAAGGTTGTCCGGTCGGGGCGGGGGTGTCAAGGGACCGGACAGGGAGAGATGCGTTCAGTTATCGGGCCGTTAACTGGACCCGGGCCGGGGCCTGTTGCGGCCCGGGCCGGCGGTATCGAGCCGGTCGGTCCGGCTCGTCCGGCTCAAGCGGAGGCCGGGGGCGGGAGGCCCTCGGTGGCGGTCACTACAGCTGACGAGCCTGTTAAATTCCAGGCCAGCCGCAGAGTGCGGGTGTGGACGGGAAGGCGGAGCCCATGGCAAGCCACGGAGCGCGGGGCCGAAGCGGTGGCCGGCCCACCCTCGAAGAGGTGGCGGCGCGCGCCGGTGTCGGCCGCGGCACCGTCTCCCGGGTGATCAACGGTTCGCCCCGGGTCAGCGACGCGACCCGCGTGGCCGTCGAGGCGGCGGTCGCGGAGCTCGGATACGTCCCGAACACCGCCGCGCGAGCCCTGGCGGCGAACCGCACGGACGCGATCGCGCTGGTCGTCCCCGAGCCGGAGACCCGGTTCTTCGCGGAGCCGTACTTCTCGGACATGCTGAAGGGCGTCGGGGCGGCGCTCTCCGACACGGAGATGCAGCTGCTGCTGATCTTCGCGGGCAGCGACCGTGAACGCCGCCGCCTCGCCCAGTACTTGGCGGCCCACCGGGTGGACGGCGTCCTGCTGGTCTCCGTGCACGCGGACGATCCGCTGCCCGACCTGCTGGCCCAGCTGGAGATACCGGCGGTGATCAGCGGCCCGCGCTCGTCGGCGGAGACCCTCCCGTCGGTCGACTCGGACAACTACGGCGGCGCCCGCCAGGCCGTCGAGCACCTGCTGTCCGGTGGCCGCCGCCAGATAGCCCACATCACCGGACATCTCGACGTCTACGGTGCCCAGCGCCGTATCGACGGCTACCGCGAGGCCCTGAGCGACGCGGGCCACGAGGAGGACGAGGCGCTGATCGAGGCGGGCGACTTCACGGAGGAGGGCGGCCGCCGCGCCATGGCGGCCCTGCTGGAGCGCCGCCCCACGCTGGACGCGGTCTTCGCCGCCTCCGACGTCACCGCGGCCGGTGCCCGCCAGGCCCTGCGCGAGGCGGGCCGCCGCATCCCCGACGACGTGGCGCTCGTCGGCTACGACGACTCCGCCATCGCCCGCCACATGGACCCGCCCCTCACCAGCGTCCGCCAGCCCATCGAGGAGATGGGCCACCGCATGATCGACCTCCTCCTCACGGAGATCGCCGACCGCCGCCCCTCGGCCTCCCGGGGCCTGGAACGACGCCAGATGGTCCTGGCCACGGAGCTGGTGTCCCGGGCGTCTTCGTGAAACGGCGAGCCGTCCGCGGACATGACTCCGGCCGCGGGAGTCACGTCCTGGCCGGTGCCGGCCGCCGGAGCAGATAGGCGGCCGCCGTCGAGACCAGGACGGCCATGCACGCGATGAACACCAGGCCCGCGCCCTCCAGGCCGACGGGGCCCGTCAGCAGGCCCACGCCGATCACCGGGACGGAGATGCCCGCGTAGGCCACCACGAACAGGGCCGAGATCACCGCGGCACGCCGGTGTGCGGGCGAGGCCCCCGCCACCTCGGACAGCGCGCCGCGGAACGCCAGTCCCTGCCCGGTCCCGCCGATGAGCGCGCTCAGCACCACCAGCGCCATCAGGTCCCACCGCAGCGCCCCCGCGAGCAGGGCGAGACCGGCGAGAAGCCCGGCGCAGCCCAGGGGGAGGGAGCGCCGTACACCGACCCGGCCGACCGCGAGTTGACCGGCGGTCGAGGCGAAGAAGGCCAGCGCGACGATCAGCCCGCTCACGGCGTGGTCGGTCACACCCAGGGACTCGGCGAGGAACTCGGGGCTGACCGACGTGAACACCCCGAACAGCGCGAACCCCACGAAAGAGGCGGTCGCCGCCGGTCCGAACACCGCCCGCACCTGCGGGGGCAGAGCGGGCCGCTCGGGCCGTACGGTGCGCAGCGGCCGCCGCTCCCGCACGGTCTCGGCGAGCCGCAGCAGGACGGCGGCGGAGGCGGCCACCAGGACGAGATGCGTGAGGAACGGCAGATACAGCGGCCAGGGCGCGTACTGCGCGAGCACCCCGGACAGCAGCGGACCGCAGCCCAGTCCGCCCATGTTGGCGGCGGTCGCCACGAACGTGGCCCGGGAGGCGCCGCCCTCGGGCGCCAGCTCCATCACGTACGCGGTGGCCGCCCCGGTGAACAGCCCGGCGGACAGTCCCGACAGCAGCCGCCCCGTGTACAGCCAGCCGAGCCCGGTGGCGCACAGGAAGCAGACGGCACTCGCCGCGGCGAGGCCCAGGCCGCACAGCAGCACCGGGCGTCTGCCCACGGCGTCCGAGGCGTTGCCGACCAGCAGCAGCACGCCGATGACCGCGAAGGCGTACAGGGCGTACACCACGGTCACCGTCAGCTCGGAGAACCCGAACTTGTCCTGATAGAGGGGGTAGAGGGGGGTCGGCAGCGTGGTGCCGGCCATGCATACGGCGAACACCGCACCGCTGAGCACACACGCGCGCCACCCTCGGCGTCCACCGTCCATGCCGCCGACCGTAGTCCCGCCTGCCGCGTCGCCCCGGAGAGGCGCGCAAAAAGCTTCAGCCGGTGGCTTCATCGAAGCCACCGGCTGATTACTCAGGGTGAGTGACGGGACTTGAACCCGCGGCATCCTGGACCACAACCAGGTGCTCTACCAGCTGAGCTACACCCACCATGACCGGCTTGGAGGTCAGTGACTTCCCTGACCGGCCGAGAAAAAGTGTACAGGGTCCGAAGGGGTGCTCGCGCCCGGCTTTCGCGGCGCCCCTCGACGGGCCCCCGGATGCCCTTACTGAGCAGGCAGGACGTGCTTCGCGGCGATCTTCTTCGCGGTGTCCGAGTCGGGCCCGGGCTGCGGGACGAACACGGCCTCGCGGTAGTAGCGCAGTTCCGCGATGGACTCGCGGATGTCGGCGAGCGCGCGGTGGTTGCCGTTCTTCTGCGGGCTGTTGAAGTACGCCCGCGGGTACCAGCGGCGGGCCAGCTCCTTGACCGACGAGACATCGACGATCCGGTAGTGGAGGTAGTCCTCCAGCGTCGGCATGTCGCGCAGCAGGAAGCCGCGGTCCGTGCCGACGGAGTTGCCGCACAGCGGGGCCTTGCCGGGTTCCTTCACATGCTCGCGTACATACGCCAGGACCTGCTCCTCGGCGTCCGTCAGCGTCGTGCCGGCGGCGAGTTCGTCGAGCAGTCCGGACGCGGTGTGCATCTGACGCACCACCTCCGGCATCGTCTCCAGCGCCGCGTCCGGCGGGCGGATGACGATGTCCACCCCCTCGCCGAGCACGTTCAGCTCGGAGTCGGTCACGAGGGCGGCCACCTCGATGAGCGCGTCGTCCGACAGCGAGAGGCCGGTCATCTCGCAGTCGATCCACACCATGCGATCGTTCATGTGTCTAACCTTACGGCCCACTGCCCCGAGCTCGGCCCGGCCGTGCAGTGACCTTGTCGTCGAAGGCCGGCCCGCTCCGGAAACGGCGCCGGGCCCGCGGGGAGGGCTTCCTCCCCGGGCGCCGCCCCCGGGGGGGGGGGCCCCCCCCCGCGGGCCCGGCGCCGGCTCATGTCGCGCTGCGCTGCCCCGGCAGACTCGCCCGGGCCGATATGTAGGCCTCCCGCCCGTTGTCGGACGCGGCCGACGCCGACAGGGCTTGGGACGCCCCGACCGCGCTCGCGGCCGCCGTACGGCGGGACTGGAGCGGGACCGGGTGCTCCGGGTGCAGTGCGGCGGGCGCCTGGCCGGGATGCCCCGGGTGGCCCGGCATGCCGCCCCCGGGACCGCCCGGTCCGCCGTCGACGTCCTGGGGCCGCTCGGCCTGCGGACGACGGGCGCGGTACGCCGCCCGGTACGCGGCCGGGGACGAGCCCAGCTGGCGGCGGAAGTGCCCGCGCAGGGCGACCGGCGACCGGAAGCCGCAGCGTCCCGCCACCTCGTCCACCGAGTAGTCCGACGTCTCCAGCAGGCGCTGCGCCTGGAGCACCCGCTGGGTGATCAGCCACTGCAGCGGGGCGCTCCCGGTCAGCGAGCGGAAGCGGCGGTCGAACGTACGCCGGCTCATGTACGCGCGTGCCGCCAGTGTCTCCACGTCGAACTGTTCGTGGAGGTGCTCCAGCGCCCAGGCGACGACCTCCGCGAGCGGGTCGGCGCCGATCTCCTCCGGTAAAGACCTGTCGAGGTAGCGCTCCTGGCCGCCCGACCGGCGCGGCGGGACCACCAGACGGCGGGCCAGCGCACCGGCCGCCTCGTTGCCGTGGTCCGTCCGCACGATGTGGAGACAGAGATCGATTCCGGCCGCGGTGCCCGCCGACGTCAGCACGTCCCCGTCGTCGACGAACAGCTCGCGCGGATCGACGTGCACCGACGGATAGCGCTTCGCCAGCGTCGGCGCGTACATCCAGTGTGTCGTCGCGGGCCGGGCGTCCAGCAGGCCCGCCGCCGCCAGGACGAAGGCGCCGGTGCACAGCCCGACGATGCGGGCGCCCTCCTCGTGGGCGCGGCGCAGCGCGTCGAGCGCCTCGTCCGGTGGCGGAGAAGTGATCGAACGCCAGGCCGGTACGACGACCGTGCCCGCCCGCGAGATCGCTTCCAGGCCATGCGGTGCGCTGAGTTCGAGGCCCCCTGTGGTCCGCAGCGGGCCGTCCTCACCGCCGCACACCAGCAGTCGGTAGCGCGGCACGCCGGCGTCCTGGCGGTCGATCCCGAACACCGACAGTGGTATGGAACTCTCGAAGATGGGGCCGCCGCTGAACAGCAGCACCGCGACGATCTCCTTGCGGCGTCGCCCGGAAAGCTTCCGGACGCCGGCTTCCGGCGCGGCAGTGGAGTCGTGGCTCATACTGCTAAGCCCCCCTCGGTGGTCGCGGCTCCTCGGTTGTGTCGCTCCTGCACGTTTCCCCTCGGTCCTGCACGAGTCCCCCGCCGTAGACAGTCAAGATCGAATCTACTGTGTCCCGTCGTGCCGAGGTGGCCGGTTCGGCACTCGGCACATTGTCGACTTGGCAACTTGGCGTGAAGCATTCGATCACGAAGCGTTGCACTCGTGGGGCGTGCAGGGAAGTGCGCCTTGTCGCAGTGGCCAATCCGCGTAGGGTGCGCAGGCCCCCTGAGGCCCTTTCCGTGCAGGTCGAACGGGGGTTGGGGGGTGCTCCGGCAGGGTGATGCACAGGTGCGAGAAGTTGGCTGAAAACCAACGTGCACGTGCACTGAAACCGGTCAGCCGACCGGTGTATCTCCTCCAGTGTGCCGTCCGCCCCGGTGTGACCCCGTTCCGGTGCGGTGGTGCCGCCCCCGGTGGGGTGCCCGGTCCTCGGCCGCGAGCCGGGCCGCGCCGCGCTCCGACTGGCGCAGCAGCACCCGGCAGGCGCCCGTGACGGCGGCGAGCCCGAGGGCCGTGCCGGCGGCACCGGCCAGGGAGCTGCCGTAGCCGAGGAGCACGACCGGGACGAGCAGGCAGCTGAAGGCCGCCCAGCGAACCACATCCGTCGCGGTGTCCCGCGGCGGCGGGGCCGCGCGGTCCGCCTCGGCGGCGATGCTGGGTCCGGACATGGGCGCTCCCTGTGGCGTGACTCACGGAGTTCAACGCGCGGCCGGGGCGTCGGTCACTGGGTGAGCGGATCACCCCCACGGGTAAGTGAATCCTGTGCAAACCGCCTGTACAGCGCAGCAACCATTGCGTTACGGGCGTCGCCTCGTGCATGCTCCCTGGAACCCGCACGCACGGCGAGCGGGTTCTGGGCTAAGGAGGCGTGCCGCCGTACCCTTGGGGGTATGGGGTTGGGAAGACCATTCCCGGACACAGCTCCGCCGCACACTGTTGTCCCCCATATAAGGATCACAACGCCGAGACAGCCATGGCCGGTCACGAATTCTTCGAACCAGCGGACCGCAAGCGGCCCGTCGCCGATCCCACGGCGGCCGAGCCCCTGGCGGCGGAAGAGTCACGCCATTCCTGCGATCCCGCCTTCAAGCACGGCGTCGTCGTCGGATTCGACGGCTCCACGTCCAGTGAGCGAGCCCTGGCCTACGCGATCGGGATGGCCCATCGCTCCGGGTCGGGCCTGATCATCGTCCATGTCGCCAACCGGCTGCCGACCACGGTGTGGGCCGGCTGCGAGCCGCCCGTCTTCGTGGACGTGCCGGACCACCGGACCGAGGTGCTCGGGCTGGAGCTGGCGTGTGCGGAGTATCTCGCCGAGGTGCCCTGGATCCTCGTGGAGCGCGGCGGGGACATCTGCCACGAACTCGAAGAGGTCGGGCGGGAGTACGAGGCCGACGCGATCGTCGTCGGGTCGAGTCACGGCATCGTGGGGCGCATCTTCGGCTCGGTCGCGGGGCGGCTCGCCAAGCGGGCGCAGCGGCCCGTCATCGTGATTCCCTGACACTCCACTCCCTTTGTGCAACGCGCGTATCGACTTGTGTGCAGAAGGTGTTTGTGCCCTTGTGAAGGGCATATACGGGACACCGCACAACTGCACATGCACGAAGGGAGCCCGCCGTGGACAAAGACGTCTCCGCGGGAAGCGGCATCACGACCGTGGCCGGTCGACTCGCCCTCGGAATCACCCTGTTGGCCTTCGGGCTGGGGCACACCGCCGTGATCGACGGTGTGTCAGCCGCTGACGCCGCGTCAATCGCCCAGTACGTGGGCGGCATTGCCCTCTTCGCCGCCGGGCTGATGGCCCTCCGGGAGGGGGACTCCGCCGGTGGTACGGCGTTCTCGGTGCTCGGGGCGCTGTGGTTCACGTGGGCCGTGGCGGACGGCGCGGCCGGTAACGAGGCCGGGCTGTTCCTGCTGTTGTTCGCCCTCGTGGCGCTGTCTCTGACGCTCGCGGGTGGGGACCAGCTGGGTCAGGGGATGTACGGGCTGTTCTTCGTCGCCCTGTTGCTCATGGCGATCGCGAGTTTCGCCGGCAATGACGGGCTCGTGAAGGCGGGCGGCTGGTTCGCCGTCGCCGCGGGGGCGGTGGCCTGGTATGCGGCGACCGCGGCCCTGGCGCACTGGCCCACGGCGGTTCCGCGACGGCGTGCTGCCGGTCGGGGCGTGACGGCCACCGGCTGAAATGGCAGCCGACGCCGGGATATTGGGCGAACCCGGCGTGTGAAAACGGACCCCCTGTGCGCTGGTGGCAGCACCTGGGGGTCCGTCCTCTTGTTTGGCCTGTGCGGGTGCGTTGGGGTTGTTCGCGCAGTTCCCCGCGCCCCTAAAAGAGGGTCACTTACTCAACCGTCACCGACTTGGCCAGGTTGCGGGGCTTGTCGATGTCCCTGCCCAGGGCCAAGGCCGTGTGGTACGCCAGGAGTTGGAGGGGGATGCCCATCAGGATCGGGTCGAGTTCGTCCTCGTTCTTCGGGACGACGATCGTCTCGTCGGCCTTCTCCTGGTGCTGGTGGGCGACCGCGAGGATCTTGCCGCTGCGGGCCTTGATCTCCTCCAGGGCCGCGCGGTTCTTCTCCAGCAGGTCGTCGTCGGGGACGATCGCGACCGTGGGGAGGGCAGGCTCGATCAGGGCCAGCGGGCCGTGCTTGAGCTCGGAGGCGGGGTAGGCCTCGGCGTGGATGTAGGAGACCTCCTTGAGCTTCAGGGAGGCCTCGCGGGCCACCGGGTAGCCCCGGACGCGGCCGATGAAGAGCATCGAGCGGGCCTCCGCGAACTGCAGGGCCAGCTTCTTGACGTCCTCCTCGTGCTCCATGATCTCGGCGATCTGCGCGGGCAGCTTCCGCAGGCCCGCGATGATCCGCTTGCCGTCGCGGACCGAGAGGTCACGGGTACGGCCCAGGTGGAGGGCGAGCAGGGCGAAGGCGACCGTGGTGTTGGTGAAGCACTTGGTGGAGACCACGCAGACCTCCGGCCCGGCGTGGACGTAGATGCCGCCGTCGGCCTCGCGGGCGATCGCCGAGCCGACCACGTTCACCACGCCCAGGACCCGTGCGCCCTTGCGCTTGAGCTCCTGCACGGCGGCGAGGACGTCGTAGGTCTCGCCGGACTGGGAGACCGCGACGTAGAGGGTGTCGGGGTCGACGACCGCGTTGCGGTAGCGGAACTCGGAGGCGGGCTCGGCGTCGGCGGGGATGCGGGCCAGTTCCTCGATCATCTGGGCGCCGATCTGGCCCGCGTGGTACGAGGTGCCGCAGCCGAGGATCTTCACACGGCGGATCCGCCGGGCCTCGCGGGCGTCCAGGTTGAGGCCGCCCAGGTGCACGGTGGAGAAGCGGTCGTCGATGCGGCCGCGCAGCACGCGGTCCACGGCGTCGGCCTGCTCGTGGATCTCCTTGTGCATGTAGGTGTCGTGGCCGCCCATGTCGTACGACGCCGCCTCCCACTCCACGGTGGTGGGCTCGGCCGTGGTGCGGGTGCCCTCGGTGGTGTAGGTGCGGAAGTCGTCGGCCTTGAGGGTGGCCATCTCGCCGTCGTCCAGGGTGACGATCTGGCGGGTGTGGGCGACCAGCGCGGCGATGTCCGAGGCGACGAACATCTCCTTCTCGCCGATGCCGAGGACGACGGGGGAGCCGTTGCGGGCGACGACGATCCGGTCGGGGAAGTCGGCGTGCATGACGGCGATGCCGTAGGTGCCCTCGATGAGCCGGAGGGTCTCGCGGACCTTGTCCTCCAGCTTGGTGGCCTGGGAGCGGGCGATGAGGTGGGTCAGCACCTCGGTGTCGGTCTCGGAGAGGAACTCGACGCCGTCCGCCTCCAGCTTGCGGCGCAGGTCGGAGGCGTTGTCGATGATGCCGTTGTGGACGACGGCGACCTTGCCCTCGGCGTCCAGGTGCGGGTGGGCGTTGACGTCGGAGGGGGCGCCGTGGGTGGCCCAGCGGGTGTGGGCGATGCCGGTCGTGCCCTTGAAGCGGGCCGGGACCTTGGCCTCCAGGTCGCGCACGCGGCCCTTGGCCTTGACCATCTTCAGGCCGGACGTCTTCGGGGACGTGACGACGATGCCCGCGGAGTCGTAGCCGCGGTACTCCAGGCGCTGGAGGCCCTCCAGCAGGAGGGGCGCGACGTCACGCTTGCCGATGTAACCGACGATTCCGCACATGTATACGTATTCCTAGCCGTAGACGATGCGTCGCAGCTGCCGGAGCGAGAGCTCCGGCGGTGCCACCGCGCGATATTTCAGATCCGCCTCGATCCGTTCGAAGATCGCCGTGTTCACCAGGCCCTGGGCCTGGAGCTCACGGTGGCGGCGACGGACGTACTCCTCGGTCGTCTCGTCGAAGTAGGCGAGCACGTCCTGGATCACGCGCAGCGCCTCGCCCCGGCTGAGGGGGCTGGACCGCGTCAGATGATCAACGAGTTCGTCGTGCACTCGCTAGATCCTGAGGCACCGGCAGCACTTTCGCAAGAAATCTGCCCGGTTTCGGGCAGATGAGTGTTGGAACACTTATGGGACGCCCATGGGGGTCTGATGGGTGATTGTTCCCCGGGCGGATGTGTAGGGCGAGCAATTTGTGGCGCCATGGACATTCCTCGTATGGGCGTACCCGAGCGGCTCGCCGAGCGCATGAGCATGGCTGAGCAGCACGAGTACCTGCGCGCCAGATTTTCCCGGCGCACGATGATCAGAGGCGGTGCCGTCACCCTCGGTGCCGTCGCGGGTGGCGCCTTCGTTCCGGGTGCCACCGCCCAGGCGGCCGTACCGACCGCCCGCACCGCTCCCGCGACCGAGACCGTCGACGGTGCCTTCGTCGCCCCCTTCGGCCGCCACCTCGCCTACGGCGCCGACCCGCGCACGGAGATGACCGTCTCCTGGCAGGTCCCGGTCGCCGTCAAGAAGCCGTTCATCCGGATCGGCGCCCACCCCACGGACCTCTCCCGGAAGATCGACGCCGAGGTCCGCACCCTCTTCACGCCCGCCGGTGTCGGCGCCAGCGGCAACCACACCCAGTACTACGTGCACGCCGAGCTGACGCATCTGCGCCCGGGCCGGACGTACTACTACGGCGTCGGCCACCAGGGCTTCGACCCGGCCGAGCCGCACCTGCTGGGCACCCTGGGCACCTTCACCACCGCCCCCGCGCACAAGGCGCCGTTCACCTTCACGGCCTTCGGCGACGAGGGCGTCAGCTACCACGGCCTCGCCAACAACAGCCTGCTGCTCGGCCAGAACCCGGCCTTCCATCTGCACGCCGGCGACATCGCCTACGCCGACCCGTCCGGCTCGGGCCAGGCCTCCGACACCGGCTTCGACTCGCGGATCTGGGACCAGTTCCTCGCCCAGACCGAGTCCGTCGCCAAGTCCGTCCCGTGGATGCCCGCCTACGGCAACCACGACATGGAGGCCTGGTACTCGCCCAACGGCTACGGCGGCGAGGAGGCCCGCTGGAACCTCCCGGGCAACGGCCCCGACAAGAAGAACCTGCCGGGCGTCTACACCTTCGTCTACGGCAACACGGCGGTCATCTCGCTCGACGCCAACGACATCTCCTTCGAGATCCCGGCCAACCTCGGCATCTCGGGCGGCACCCAGACCAAGTGGCTGGAAGCCCAGCTGAAGAAGTACCGGGCGTCGAAGGACGTCGACTTCATCGTGATCTTCTTCCACCACTGCGCCTACTGCACCTCCACCTCGCACGCCTCGGAGGGGGGTGTGCGCCAGGAGTGGGTGCCGCTGTTCGAGAAGTACACGGTGGACCTGGTCATCAACGGCCACAACCATCAGTACGAGCGCACGGACGTCATCAAGGGGAACAAGGTCGCCAAGAAGCTGCCGATCGGCGGCACGGCCTACCCCGAGACCGACGGCGTCGTGTACGTGACAGCCGGTGCGGCGGGCCGCAGCCTCTACGCCTTCAGCGCCCCGCTGTCCTACGAGGGCAACGAGCAGAACGTGGACTCCGTGGCCTCGTTCGTCAACGTCAAGGGCGGCAAGCAGAACGAGACCGTCGCCTGGTCCCGGGTGCGCTACCTCGACTACTCCTTCCTGCGCGTGGACGTCACCCCCGCGCCGAAGGGGCGGACGGCCACGCTGAAGGTGCGCGGAATCGCCGAGAGCGGGGAGCAGGTGGACCACTTCACCATCGCGCGCCGGGCGAAGTAGCGCCTCCCGGGGGAGTGTTCCGGCTTCTCCGGGGTGTTACATCCGCTTCAGGATCGCCTGCTTGGCGAGCGCGAACTCGTCGTCCGTCAGTACGCCGGTGCGGTGCAGTTCGCCGAGTTCGCGCAGGCGGCGCAGGAGGGCGTCGTGGTCGTCCTCCGTGGGCGCGACCGGGAGGGAAGGCGTTTCCGGTCGCTCGTCCGGTACGTCGGCGGTGGTTCCGGCCGGGTGTGGAAGCCTGGCCTGGACCGCCGCCGCGACCAGTGCCATCAGCGGGTCCTTCTTGAAGCCCCACAGCTCCACGGAGTTGGGGTCGTACTTGGGCGGGGCCTTGGTGGGCGCGTTCCGCACGGTGAAGCGGACGTAGCCGTTCTCCAGGCCGGCCGCCGGCTGCCACTCCACGCCC
Organism: Streptomyces sp. NPDC057002; assembly: GCF_042673825.1. Classification (NCBI taxonomy): domain Bacteria; kingdom Bacillati; phylum Actinomycetota; class Actinomycetes; order Kitasatosporales; family Streptomycetaceae; genus Streptomyces; species Streptomyces sp. NPDC057002. The sequence goes on along the minus strand of NZ_JBHURZ010000005.1, from coordinate 711,072 downwards.
GTGATGTCGCGGAGCGCGAGCGTGCGGGCGCCGGCGGCGGCCTTGGCGTCCTCCGTCTTCCAGTTCCACTCCAGGCGTATGCGCTCGCCGTCGAAACTCGCGGTGCCGTCCCCGGCGGAGACCGAGAGCGGCACGGCGGGCCCGGGCAGCAGATACGCGGTCACCGGGTCGGCCGGCACCTGGTCCAGGAGCAGCGCGCTCCGCACCTCGTCCGTGAAGTACTCGGCGACCCCGTAGCGGTCCGACTCGACGAGCAGCTGGTACGGGTCGTGGGGCTCGGTGAGCCGCCCGCCGGTCGCGTGCAGCAGGGGATCCGCACCGTCGCGCAGGCGCAGCCGCAGACGGCCGCTCTTCTTGCCCTGCTCGAACGAGACTCCCGCCAACGCCCCGAGCGGGACGACCAGTTCACCCAGTTCCCTGCGCAGCAGGCTGACGTTCTTGTCCCGTCCGGGAGTCAGTCGCAGGGCATCGCTGTCGAAGGCCCATGTGCCGTCCTTCTGGATGATTTCCGCCATGGGGTGGATTGTTCCACCAGTCTCACGAGAGAGTGGTCCAGACCTCTTAGGGCTCAATGGCTCGATGAAGGGACACGCTTGTGAGAGACGGCCGTGTGAGACAGCACCACAGAACGCTCCGCCTTCTCGGTTCCCTGCTGCTGGTCGCGATGGGCGTCTCCGTGACCGGAGCCGCCCCCGCGCCGGCGGCCTCGCCCACCCCGCTCGACCGTGTGGTCCCCGCGCCCGCCTCGGTCGCCCCGGGCGGGTCCGCCTACCGGATCACCCGCGGCACGCACATACGCGTCGACGGCTCGCGTGAGACCCGGCGCATCGGCGAGTACCTCGCGAAGCTTCTCCGGCCCTCCACCGGTTACCGCCTGCCCGTGACCGACGTTGGCGCCGGAGGCATCCGGCTGCGGCTCGCCAAAGGCCCGTTCGGCGCCGAGGGCTACCGCCTCGACAGCGGGCGCAAGGGCGTCACCATCACCGCGGCGGCGCCCGCAGGCCTCTTCCACGGCGTGCAGACCCTGCGTCAGCTGCTCCCGGCGGCCGTCGAGAAGAATTCCGTCCAGCCCGGCCCCTGGCTGGTCGCGGGCGGCACCGTCACGGACACCCCGCGCTACGGCTGGCGCGGCGCCATGCTCGACGTCTCCCGGCACTTCTTCACCGTCGACCAGGTCAAGCGCTACATCGACCAGTTGGCGCTCTACAAGATCAACAAGCTGCACCTGCACCTCAGCGACGACCAGGGCTGGCGCATCGCCATCGACTCCTGGCCGCGGCTGGCCGCCTACGGCGGTTCGACGCAGGTCGGCGGCGGACCCGGCGGCTTCTACACCAAGGCCGACTACAAGGAGATCGTGCGGTACGCCTCCTCCCGCTACCTGGAGGTCGTCCCCGAGATAGACATGCCCGGCCACACCAACGCGGCCCTCGCCTCCTACGCCGAGCTCAACTGCGACGGCGTCGCACCCCCGCTGTACACCGGGACCGAGGTCGGCTTCAGCTCGCTGTGCGTCGGCAAGGAGATCACGTACGACTTCGTGGACGACGTCGTCCGGGAGCTCGCCGCGCTGACTCCGGGCAAGTACCTGCACATCGGCGGCGACGAGGCGCACTCCACCAGCCATGAGGACTATGTCGCGTTCATGGACCGGGTGCAGCCGGTCGTCGCGAAGTACGGCAAGACGGTCGTCGGCTGGCACCAGCTGACCGGGGCGACGCCGGCGAAGGGCGCTCTCGCGCAGTACTGGGGGCTGGACAGTACGAGTGCGGAGGAGAAGGCGCGGGTGGCGAAGGCCGCGCAGAGTGGTACGGGGCTGATCCTTTCGCCGGCGGACCGGGTGTATCTCGACATGAAGTACACGAAGGACACGCCGCTGGGGCTGTCCTGGGCGGGGTATGTCGAGGTGCGGCGGTCCTACGACTGGGATCCCGGGGCCTATCTGCCGGGGGTGCCGGGCGGTGCGGTGAAGGGGGTTGAGGCGCCGATGTGGTCGGAGACGCTGTCGAATTCCGAGCACATCGAGTTCATGGCGTTTCCTCGGTTGCCTGGCGTTGCCGAGTTGGGGTGGTCTTCGGCGGCTTCGCATGACTGGTCGCGGTACAAGGTGCGGCTTGCTGCGCAGGCTGAGCGGTGGGATGCGCTGGGGATTGAGTGGTATCGGTCGCCGCAGGTTCCGTGGGGGGCCGCCGGGTTGTGATTCGTCTGCGGGCCGGTGGGGGCTGGTCGCGCAGTTCCCCGCGCCCCTAAAAGATGCGCAGTTCCCCGCGCCCCTGATAGCAAAATGGACGAGCACCCCGGAGGACCGTACTCCGGGGTGCTCGTCTGCTTGGGGTCAGAACTCGGCGATCGGGTTCTTGAGGGTGCCGATCAGTTGGAGGGCTCCGGAGGGGTCCGAGAGGTCCACCATCTGTTCGTTGTTGCGGAGCTGGAGGCGGTTGAGGCAGGAGAGGGAGAACTCGGGGGCGAACATGTCGTACTGCTTGAACTTGTCGGCGAGTTCGGGCATCGACTCCTGGTAGGCGCGGGTGACGTCCGCGACCGTGCGCCAGAAGTCGTCCTCCTCCAGGATTCCCTCGGTGGCGAGGTTCGCCGCGAGGAAGCGGAAGAAGCAGTCGAAGACGTCCGTGAAGATCGACAGGAGTTTCTTGTCCTCCGGGACCTCGACGCGCAGTCGCTCGACCGTCGGCGGCAGTACCGCGTCCGGGTCCATGACGGCGATCTCCTCGGCGATGTCCTTGTAGATCGCGCGCCGCACGACCCCGTCCTCCAGCACCAGGATGACGTTCTCGCCGTGCGGCATGAAGACCAGGTCGTAGGCGTAGAAGCTGTGGAGGAGGGGCGTGAAGTAGGCCGTGAGGTAGTGGCGCAGCCACTCCGTGGGGGTGAGGCCCGACTGTTCGATCAGTGCGCCCGCGACCGAGGCACCCTCGTGGTCGACGTGGACCAGGGACGCCATCGTGGCCAGGGACTCGCCCTCCTGGAGGGACGGCACCGGGCTCTCCCGCCACAGTGCGGCGAGCATCTTGCGGTACGGCGAGTAGCGGTCGGTCGCCTGCTCGTACTCCAGGTGCCGGTAGCCGACCGCCGCGCGCTCCTTGATGATCGACAGGCCCGTGGACTTCAGCACCGGGTCGCCCTCGATGAGCTGGGCCAGCCAGTCGTTGATCGCCGGGGTGGCCTCCATGTAGGCGGCCGACAGACCCCGCATGAAGCCCATGTTGATGACCGACAGCGCGGTCTTGACGTAGTGCTTCTCCGGGCTCGTCCTGTTGAAGAAGGTCCGGATGGACTGCTGGGCCAGATACTCGTCGCCGCCCTCGCCCAGGCACACCAGGTGCCCGCGGGCGACCTCGGCGGCGAAGGTGACGGTGAGCTTGTTCCACCACTGCCAGGGGTGGACCGGGATGAGGAGGTAGTCCTCGGGGTCCTTGCCCTGGTCGCGCAGGGTGCCGTGGAAGCGCTCGACGGTCTCCTCGCCGAGCTCCTCGCGCAGGAACGACTCGTACTCGATGCCGACACCGGCGGTGAACGCCGCCCGCGAGCGGTGTGCCGCGAGCCAGACGAGCCGGACCGGGCTCGCCGTCTCCGGGGCGTACGACAGGTACTCGTGGATGCCGAAGCCGAGCCGTCCGTTGTTGGCCACGAAGCAGGGGTGGCCCTCGGTCATGCCGGTCTCGATGGCCTGGAAGTCGCCGCGCGCAAGCTCGGACGCGGTGATTTTCGGCTTGGTGAGCTTGTAGCAGGTGCCGGAGAGGGTGGAGGAGATCTCCTCCAGGTAGACCGGCAGGATCTGCTCGCTCAGGCCCAGGGTGTCCTTCAGCTCGATGAAGAAGTCCAGGGCCGCGAGCGGAAGCTCGGCGCCGTCCCGGTGCCGGGTGATCGAGCCGGCGTCCACCTGCCAGTGGTCCAGGGCCCGGCGGTCGGCGGAGAAGGCGTACCGGGTGAGGCCGTCGTCGCTGCGGACGACGAAGCGCTCCCCGTCCGCCTCGGGGGTGATCAGCCGCTCGTGCGCGAACTCGGCGAGGGCTTTGCGGATCAGCAGGCGGTTGGCCTGGTCCCAGCGCTCGGGGGACAGGTGCGCCACGGCGTCGGACAGGGTCATATCGCCACTCCTAGTGCGGCCAGGTACTGATCGCGCGTGCAGAAGCTCAGCAGCGCGCGCTTCTCCGGCTTGTCGATCTCGCGCTCGGGCACGAAGCCGACGGCCTCGTTGAGCGCGTGTACTGCCTTGTTGCTCACGTCGGGCTCCACCACGACCCGGCGGGTGCGCGGGTCGGCGAACAGCTCGTCCATCACGGCGGTGATGACGGCCTTGGTGAAGCCGTGGATCGGCCGGTCGGTCGGCGCGACCAGGAAGTGCATGCCGACGTCGCCGGGCTCCGGGTCGTACAGGCCTTCCAGCTCGACGTACCGGGGGTCGTACGACTCCATCAGGAACGCCGGGCGGCCCTCGTGCAGACCGAGGTACGCGTGGTGGTACTCGTGCGCCGCGATGCGCATGTACTCGCGCTCGACGTCCTGCAGTTTCGCGTCCTGCATCATCCAGTAGGACGCCTTGGGGTGGGTGACCCAGGAGTGCAGCAGCTCGGCGTCCTTCAGCGGGTCGAGTGGGCGGACGGTCAGTGTGCCGATGCCGGTCGTGGCGCTCATACCGCGAACTCCTGGAAGGCGATGGTCTTCTCCACCGGGTAGTACTCGCTGCCCAGCAGCTCCCGGATGATGTACGCGTTCCGGTACGGGCCCATGCCCAGGTCGGGGCTGGTGATGCTGTGCGTGTGGACGCCGGCGTTCTGCAGGAAGACGCCCCGTCCGGTGACGTCGACGGCGTAGTTACGGGCGACGTCGAAGTTGCCCTGGGAGTCGTAGACCAGGCGGTCCTTGACGGGGGCGAGGAACTCCGGCTCGGCGTACTTGTAGCCGGTGGCCAGCACCAGGCCCTCGGAGTCCAGCTCGAAGTCCTTGCCCTGCTCCTCCTGGCGGAAGCCCAGCGTGTACGTGCCGTTCTCGTACGCCGCGCTGTTCAGCGAAGCGTTGGTGATCAGCCTGGTGGGCACCGGGCCGCCGAGGTTCTTCTGGTACAGCAGGTCGAAGATCTCGTTGATCAGGTCGCCGTCGATGCCCTTGAACAGACCCTTCTGCTCGGCCGTGAGGCGGTAGCGGGTCGCCTCCGGCAGCTCGCGGAAGTAGTCGACGTACTCCGGGGACGTCATCTCCAGCGTGAGCTTGGTGTACTCCAGCGGGAAGAAGCGCGGGGAGCGGGTGACCCAGTTCAGCCGGTAGCCGTGGACGTCGATCTCGCTGAGCAGGTCGTAGTAGATCTCGGCGGCCGACTGGCCGGAGCCGACCAGTGTGATCGAGTCCTTCTTCTGCAGCTCCGCCTTGTGGCTCAGATAGCGGGAGTTGTGCAGGAAGTCGCCGTCCAGGTCCTGGCAGGCCTCGGGGATGTAGGGCGGGGTGCCCGTGCCGAGGACGAGCCGGCGGGCGCGGTAGACGTCTCCGGCCCCGGTGTGCACGACGTAGAGGTCGTCCTCGTAGCGGACCTCGGTCACCGTGGTGCCGAAGCGGATGCTGCTGAGCTTGTTCGCGGCCCAGCGGCAGTAGTCGTCGTACTCGACGCGCAGCGGGTAGAAGTTCTCGCGGATGTAGAACGAGTACAGCCGGCCCTTCTCCTTCAGGTAGTTCAGGAAGGAGTACGGGGACGTCGGGTCGGCGAGGGTGACCAGGTCCGACATGAACGGGGTCTGGAGGTGGGCGCCGTCGAGGAACATCCCCGCGTGCCATTCGAAGTCGGGCTTCGACTCGAGGAAGACGCCGTCGAGTGCGTCGATCGGCTCGGTCAGGCAGGCGAGGCCGAGGTTGAACGGGCCGAGCCCGATCCCCACGAAGTCATGGGTTTTGGTGGGGTTTTCAGGACGCGCGGTCAAGGGACTCTCCCAGGTACTGCTCGGCATGGCCGGCGATCAGATCGAGGACGGCGGCGATGTCGGACGCCTGCGTCTCGGGGTTGAGCAGGGTGAACTTCAGGTAGTGGCGGCCGCCGACCTTGGTGCCCGCGACGATGGCGTCACCGGAGGCGAACAGGGCCTTGCGGGCGTAGAGGTTGGCGCGGTCGATCTCGGCGGGGTCGGTGACGGCCGCCGGGATGTAGCGGAAGACCAGGGTGGACAGGCGCGGCTCCACGACCACGTCGAAGCGCGGGTCGGCGGCCAGCAGCTTCCAGCCCTCCCGGGCCAGCTCGCACACCTCGTCGAAGAGCTGCCCGATGCCGTCGGCGCCCATGGTCCGCAGGGTCATCCACAGCTTGAGGGCGTCGAAGCGGCGGGTGGTCTGCAGGGACTTGTCCACCTGGTTGGGGATACGTTCCTGCACCATCCGGCGCGGGTTGAGGTACTCCGCGTGGTAGGTGGCGTGGCGGAGGGTGGCCGCGTCCCGCACGAGCACGGCGGAGGAACTCACCGGCTGGAAGAAGGACTTGTGGTAGTCGACGGTGACCGAGTCGGCGCGCTCGATGCCGTCGATGCGGTCCCGGTGCTTCACGGAGGCGAGCAGGCCGCAGCCGTAGGCGGCGTCGACGTGCATCCAGGTGCCGAACTGCTCGCAGAGCTCGGCGATCTCCGGCAGCGGGTCGATGGAGCCGAAGTCGGTGGTGCCGGCGGTGGCGACGACGGCCATGGGGACGAGGCCGGCTTCCTTGCAGCGCTCCAGCTCGCGGGCGAGGGCGACGGTCTGCATGCGCTTGTCGTGGTCGACGGGTATGGAGACCACGGCGTCCTGGCCGAGCCCGAGCAGCTTCGCGGACTTCTTCACGCTGAAGTGGCTGACCTCGGAGGCGAAGATGCGCAGTTTGGCCAGCGTGTCCGTCTTGGCCTCCTCACGGGCGAGCAGCAGCGCCTGGAGGTTGGACTGGGAGCCGCCGGAGGTGAACACGCCGTCGGCGGCGGGGCCGAGGCCGATGCGCTCATTCGTCCAGTCGATCAGTTTCCGCTCGATGAGCGTGCCGCCGGCCGACTGGTCCCAGGTGTCCAGCGAGGAGTTGACGGCGGACAGGACCGCCTCGCCGAGCACGGCCGGGATGACGACCGGGCAGTTGAGGTGGGCGAGGTAGCGGGGGTGGTGGAAGTAGATCGCGTCCCGGAGGTAGACGTCCTCCAGTTCGTCCAGCACCGCGGCGGTGTCGTGCAGCGGCCGGTCGAGGTCGATCTCGTCGATGCGGGGAGAGAGGGCGTCGACGCTGACGCCGGTGAAGGGCCGGTCGGTGGCGGCGAGTTTGGCGGCCACCCGCTCGACTCCGTCGGTCACGGAGCGGCGGTACTGCTCCGCGGTGGTGTCGTTGAGCAGGTGCGAGCGCATGTGGGGGTCCTCCGGTGGGGACAGTCCGGTTGCGGGACAGGGGTGGGCTGAGCCGCGGGTCTAACTTAGGTAAGCCTAACCTAAGTTGCTTGGGGGGAGAGTTGGCTCTGCCGTGACTGTGGTCACGCGTGGGTCATCGAAGGCCGTCGGTCAGCCTTCGGCGCGGAGTTGCTCCTCGCTCACTCCGCGGCGCCAGTAGCCGACGAACGTCACCCGGCGGCGGTCGATCCCGCGCTCCCGCACGAAATGCCGGCGCAGCTGCTTCACGCAGCCGGACTCGCCGGCGATCCAGACGTACGGCCGCTCGGCGGACGGGAGTTGGGCGTCGCGGAGGGTGTCGAGGACCATGGGGGAGCCCTCGACGGACTTGGGGTCCCCGGGGGTCTTCGGGGTCTCGTCCTTGACGAGCCAGGTGATCTCGGCGTCGGCCTCGGTCACCAGGTCCTGGATGTCCCCGGTGTGCGGGACCTCCAGCCAGACCCGGGCACGGGTGCCGGCCGGCAGCGCCTCGACGATGGCCGAGGCGGCCGGTACGGCGGTCTCGTCGCCCCAGACGACCACGAGGTCGGTGTCCTCGGGCGGCCGGAAGCGGATCGCCCGGTTGTCGGCGACGGCCGGGCCGAGCAGCAGGACCCGGTCCCCGGCGGCGGCCCGGTCGGCCCAGCGGGAGGCGGGGCCGGCCTGGACCGAGGCGCCCGGCCCGATGCCGTGCAGGGCGAAGTCGATGTCGATCTCGTCCGGGTCGCGGCGCAGTGCGCGCAGCGTGTACGACCGCATCACGGCCCGTACGTCGTCCGGCAGTTCGCGCCAGCCCTGCCACCACCCGTCCCCGAGCTCGAGCGGCACGACCGGCTCGGGCTGCCCGGGATGCGGCAGGAACAGCGACAGCGACTGGTCACGCCCGTCGGAGTGGAATGCGTGCAGATCGGGCCCACCGAAGGTGACACGGACCAGAGACGGACCGAGCCGCCTCGTCCGCACGACCTGAAGAGAGAAGAAACGGAAGGGGGCGGCTACGGCGGTGGTCATGGGGGCTCCTGAGTTGTCGTCAGGGGGTGGTGCGGCCTACCTCTCAGGGGCGCGGGGAACTGCGCGACAAGCCATATACGGCTCGCAGCCGCAGCCGTCGCGCAGCCCCCACGGCGCTGAACGCCTAGCCGACCTTCTTCGCGTTCTCGATGGCCTTCGCCAGGTTCTCCACCAACGGCACACACTTGTCGTACGACAGAATCGGCTCGGCCGACCGCGAGATGACCTGCCCGGCCTTCACCGCCGGCAGCTTCTTCCACGTCGCCTCGGAGATGTCCGCCGGCTGGATCGCCGAGGAACGGTCGTCCATCATGATGACGTCCGCCGCGTACTTGTCGACGTTCTCCCAGCTCAGGCTCTCGAACCAGCCGCCACCCTGCGCCTTGGCCTTCTCCGGCGGCTCGACGAAGTTCACGCCGAGGGACTTGAAGTACTCCAGGTCGACGGAGAGGTTGGTGCCGGAGACATAGAAGAGCTCCTGGCTCGCGGAACCGACCAGCACCTTGATGTCGGGGTGCGCCTTGGCGGCCTTGCGCAGCCGCTCGGAGGCCTCCTCGAACCGCTTCTTGGCGTCGCTGGCCTTGGCGGACTTCACGTCGCCGCCGAGGGACTCGGCCAGCTCCCACATGCGCTGCAGCGGCCCGGTGAGCTGGCGGTCGTAGACGGAGATGCCGACGCTCGGGGCAAGCTTGGCGATCTTGTCCTTCGAGGCCTCCGGGACGTACCAGAGCGTGCCGGCGTCGTCGAACATCGTGCTGATCAGCACGTCGGGGGCGAGGGCGGCGTACTTCTCGACGCTGAACTGGTCGAAGGTGTTGCCGAGGATGGTCACCTTGCTGATGTCCATGTCGCCGGCCTGGACGTCGGGCTTGCCGTCCTGGGTCTTGGTCGGGCCGAAGACGCCCTTGACGGAGACGCCGTAGTCGTGGAGGGCGGCGGCGACGCCGGTGAAGGCGACGATGTTCGTGGGGGTCTTCTTCAGCTGTACGTTCTTGCCGCGGTCGTCCTTGAAGGACCACGGGCCGGACTTGGCGCCCGCCGCCGCGTCCGAGTCGCCGTTCTTGGAGTCTCCACTGCCGCAGGCGGTCACGAGGGCGCCGAGTCCGAGGGCGCCCCCGGCGGCGAGGATGCCGCGTCGGGAGAAGCGGGCGGTTCTGGCGTTCGACATGGCTGAGTCTGCTTTCGTGCGTACGGAGCCATTGCGGGCACGGCTGAGAGCCGCCTGGCTGGAATCAAGCTTAGGCTAGCCTAACCTCACGAGGAGTCCAGGGGGCCCTGTGGCCTGTGCCGCTTGAGCGCCGGGCGTGAAGATTATGTGCCGCGGGCACGGTGGGTGACGGACATGCGAAGGGCCTGCGCCGTGTCCGGCGCAGGCCCTTCGGTTTCTCAGCCTGCCAGTCCCAACTCCCGGGCGATCAGCATGCGTTGGACCTCGCTCGTGCCCTCGCCGATTTCGAGGATCTTGGAGTCGCGCCACATGCGGGCGACCGGGTACTCGTTCATGAAGCCGTAGCCGCCGTGGATCTGGGTGGCCTCCCGGGCGTTGTCGACCGCGATGGTGGAGGAGTGGAGCTTGGCGAGGGCCGCCTCCTTCTTGAAGGGGGCGCCGGACACCAGGCGGGCCGCCGCGTCGCGCCAGGCGAGGCGGGCCGTGTGGGCCTTCATCTCCATGTCGGCGATCTTGAACTGGATGGCCTGGTTGGCGGCGATGGGCTTGCCGAAGGCCTGGCGTTCCTTGGCGTACTTGACCGACTCGTCCACGCAGCCCTGCGCCAGGCCCGTCGCCAGGGCGGCGATCGCGATGCGGCCCTCGTCGAGGATGCGGAGGAACTGGGCGTAGCCGCGGCCCTCCTCGCCCAGGAGGTTCGCGGCCGGGACCCGGACGTCCGAGAAGGACAGCTCACGGGTGTCCGAGGCGTTCCAGCCGACCTTCGAGTACGGGGCCGCGACCGTGAAGCCGGGGGTGCCGGACGGGACGATGATCGAGGAGATGTGCGGCTTGCCGTCCGCCGACCGGCCGGTGACCGCCGTGACCGTCACCAGGCCCGTGATGTCCGTGCCCGAGTTGGTGATGAAGCACTTCGTGCCGTTGATCACCCACTCGTTCGTGGCGGAGTCCAGGCGGGCCGTCGTACGGGTCGCGCCGGCGTCGCTGCCGCCGTCCGGCTCCGTCAGGCCGAACGCTCCCAGGAGTTCGCCCGAGCAGAGACGGGGGAGCCACTCGCGCTTCTGGGCCTCCGTGCCGTAGCGGTAGACCGGCATCGCGCCGAGTGAGACTCCGGCCTCCAGTGTGATCGCGACCGAGGAGTCGACCCTCGCCAGTTCCTCCAGGGCCACGCCCAGCGCCAGGTAGTCGCCGCCCATGCCGCCGTACTCCTCGGGGAACGGCAGACCGAACAGGCCCATGCGGCCCATCTCGCGGACGATCTCGTACGGGAACTCGTGCCGCTCGTAGAAGTCGCCGATCTTCGGCGCCACCACCTCGTGGGCGAACTCCTCGACCGTGCGGCGGAGTTCCTCCAGTTCGGGGGAGAGTCGGTAATCCATCGTGATCAGTGCTCCTCGGTGTCCACGATGTCCTCGTGGGACAGGGCTCGGACGGTGCGGGACGGGCTGGGTCGGCCCAGGTGGGCGGCCATCCAGACGCTCGTGGCGACGAGGCGGCCGAGGTCGATTCCGGTGTCGATGCCGAGGCCCCGCAGCATCCACACGAGGTCTTCGGTGGCGAGGTTGCCGGTCGCCGACTTCGCGTACGGGCAGCCGCCCAGGCCGCCCGCCGAGGCGTCGACCGTCGTCACGCCCTGCTGGAGCGCCGCGAGCGTGTTGGCGAGGGCCTGGCCGTAGGTGTCGTGGAAGTGGACGGCGAGGGTGGTGGGCGGGATGCCCGCCTCGTCCAGCGCAGCGAGAAGGGCGACCACATGGCCCGGGGTCGCGACGCCGATGGTGTCGCCCAGGCTCAGCTCGTCGCAGCCCATGTCCGCCAGGGCCTTGCAGACCCGCACCACCTGGGGGACCGGGACCGCGCCCTCCCAGGGGTCGCCGAAGCACATGGAGAGGTAGCCGCGGACATGGGCCCCCTCCGCCTTCGCGCGGGTGACGACCGGGCCGAACATCGCCAGCGCCTCGTCCACCGTGCGGTTGAGGTTGGCCTTGGCGAAGGACTCCGTGGCGCTGGCGAAGACCGCGACCCGCCGGGCGCCCAGTGCCAGGGCGCGGTCCAGGCCGCGTTCGTTCGGGACCAGGACCGGGAGGGCGGCGTCGAGATCGCTCACCATCGGGAACAGCGCTTCCGCGTCAGCCAGTTGGGGGACCCACTTGGGGTGGACGAAGCTCGTCGCCTCGATGGTCGTCAGGCCCGCGGCGGCCAGGCGGTGGATGAACTCCGCCTTGATCTCCGTGGGGACCGTCGCCTTCTCGTTCTGGAGGCCGTCGCGGGCGCCGACCTCGTGGATGCGCACGCGGGAGGGGAGGTCCTCGGCCGGGACCGTCATCGGGAGACCGTGGGCCGTCATCACTCCGCCTCCTCGTGGGGTGCGATGACCGCGAGGACCTGGTCCATGGCGACCGTCGAGCCCGGCGCCACGTCCAGCTCCGTGACCTTGCCGGCGTGCGGGGCGGAGATGACGTGCTCCATCTTCATCGCCTCGACGACCAGCAGGCTCTGGCCCGCCGTCACCTCGTCGCCGGCGGCGACCTTCACCACCGTCACCGTGCCGGGCATGGGCGCGGTGAGGGAGTCGGCGCCCGCGTGGGCCGCGCGGCTGAGCGACGCCGCCACCGGGTCGTGGTCGCGTACGTGCCAGGCGTCGCCGTCGCGGCCGAGCCAGTCGGCGGCACGGTGGAAGGTGTGTCGGACGCCGTCCAGGGTCACCGCGACCCGGTCGCCGGTGACCGCGGCGGTACCCCGGGGGGTGTACTCCAGCGGGTCCTGGACGCGCAGGGGGAAGGCGGGCGGTTTCCGGGTCCCGCCGAGTCGCCACCCGGTGGGGAGGGAGAAGGGGTCCGTCCAGCCGCCGGGTTCGGGCGTCAGGGCGTCCAGGCGTACGGCCGCAGCCGCCTCGTAGACCTCCTCCGGTACGTCCGAGGGGATCAGCCCCTCGACCTCGCGCTCGACCAGGCCCGTGTCCATGTCGCCCGCGATCACCGCCGGGTGGGCGAGCAGACGGCGCAGGAACCCGGCGTTCGTCTGCACGCCGAGCGTGACCGTATCCGCCAGGGCCGAGCGGAGTCTGCGCAGGGCCGTCGCGCGGTCGGGGCCGTACGCGATGACCTTGGACAGCATCGGGTCGTAGAGGCTGCCGACCTCCGTGCCCTCGGTGAGGCCCGAGTCGGTGCGGATGCCGTCGCCCTGTGGTTCGCGGAGCCGCAGGACCGTGCCGCCGGAGGGGAGGAAGCCGCGGGCCGGGTCCTCGGCGCAGATACGGGCCTCCACCGCGTGGCCGGTCAGGCGTACGTCCTCCTGGGCGAAGCCGAGAGGCTCGCCGGCCGCGACCCGCAGCTGCCACTCGACCAGGTCCAGGCCGGTGATCAGCTCCGTGACCGGGTGTTCCACCTGGAGGCGGGTGTTCATCTCCATGAAGTAGTACGAGGACGGGTCGGAGCCGTTGACGATGAACTCCACGGTGCCCGCGCCCCGGTAGCCGCAGGAGCGGGCTGCCTGGACCGCCGCCTCGCCCATCGCGGAGCGGGTCTCCTCGTCGAGGAGGACGCTCGGCGCCTCCTCGATGATCTTCTGGTGACGGCGCTGGAGGGAGCACTCGCGCTCCCCGAGGTGCACGACCTGGCCGTGGCCGTCGGCCAGGACCTGGATCTCGATGTGCCGGGGGCGGTCGATCCACCGCTCCACGAGGAGCGTGTCGTCGCCGAAGGAGGCGCGGGCCTCACGGCGGGCCGACGCGATCTCCTCCTCCAGCAAGGTCAGGTCCCGCACCAGGCGCATACCCTTGCCGCCGCCGCCCGCGCTCGGCTTCAGCAGCACGGGCGCGCCCAGTTCACGGGCCGCCTCGGCCAGGTCAGGGTCCCGCCCGCCGGGCACCACGGGGACTCCGGCCGCCTGGACCGTCTCCTTGGCGCGGATCTTGTCGCCCATGAGGGAGATCGCGTCGGCGGGAGGGCCGATGAAGACCAGGCCGGCCTTGGCGCAGGCGCGCGCGAAGGCGGCGTTCTCGGCGAGGAAGCCGTAGCCGGGGTGGACGGCCTGGGCACCCGTGCGGGCGGCGGCCTCCAGCAGGCGCTCCGCCGACAGATAGCTCATCGACGCCGGGGCCGGTCCGATCCGGACCGCCGTGTCCGCCTCGCGGACATGCCGGGCGTCGGCGTCCGCGTCGGAGAAGACGGCCACCGAGCGCACGCCCATCGACCGCAGCGTCCGGATGACGCGTACGGCGATCTCGCCCCGGTTGGCCACAAGCACTGTCTCGAACATCGTCGTCCGTCCCCTCACATCCGGAAGACGCCGAACTGGGGGTCACCCAGGGGCGCGTTGGCGCACGCGGTCAGGGCCAGGCCCAGGACCTGACGGGTGTCCAGCGGGTCGATCACGCCGTCGTCCCAGAGCCGGGCCGTCGCGTAGTAGGCGTTGCCCTGGCGCTCGTACTGGGCGCGGATCGGGGCCTTGAAGGCGTCCTCGTCCTCCGCCGGCCAGGACTCGCCACGGCCCTCCAACTGGTCGCGCTTGACGGTCGCGAGGACCGAGGCGGCCTGCTCGCCGCCCATGACGGAGATCTTGGCGTTCGGCCACATCCACAGGAAGCGGGGGGAGTACGCCCTGCCGCACATGGAGTAGTTCCCCGCGCCGTAGGAGCCGCCCACGACGACCGTCAGCTTCGGGACCCGGGTGCAGGCCACTGCCGTGACCATCTTGGCGCCGTGCTTGGCGATGCCGCCCGCCTCGTAGTCCTTGCCGACCATGAAGCCGGAGATGTTCTGGAGGAAGACGAGGGGGATGCCGCGCTGGTCGCACAGCTCGATGAAGTGGGCGCCCTTCTGGGCCGACTCGGAGAACAGGATGCCGTTGTTGGCGACGATGCCCACCGGGTGGCCGTGGATCCGGGCGAAGCCGGTGACCAGCGTCTGGCCGAACTCGGACTTGAACTCGGCGAACCGGGAGCCGTCGACGACCCGGGCGATGATCTCGCGTACGTCGTAAGGGGTGCGGGAGTCCACGGGGACAGCGCCGTAGAGACTCTGCGGGTCGACCTTGGGCTCGGTCGCCTCCGTGACCTCCCAGGGGAGCGTCCCGCGCGCGGGGAGGGTGGAGACGATGGTGCGGACGATGCGCAGGGCGTGCGCGTCGTTCTCCGCCAGGTGGTCGGTGACGCCGGAGACACGGGAGTGGACCTCGCCGCCGCCCAGCTCCTCCGCCGTGACGACCTCGCCGGTGGCCGCCTTCACCAGGGGCGGGCCGCCCAGGAAGATCGTGCCCTGGTCGCGGACGATCACCGCCTCGTCGCTCATCGCCGGGACGTACGCCCCGCCGGCCGTGCAGGAGCCGAGGACGGCGGCGATCTGAGGGATGCCGGCGCCGGACATACGCGCCTGGTTGTAGAAGATCCGGCCGAAGTGGTCGCGGTCCGGGAAGACCTCGTCCTGCATGGGGAGGAACGCGCCGCCGGAGTCCACGAGGTAGACGCAGGGGAGGCGGTTGTCGAGGGCGACCTCCTGGGCGCGGAGGTGCTTCTTGACCGTCATCGGGTAGTACGTGCCGCCCTTGACCGTGGCGTCGTTGGCGATGATCACGGTTTCGCGGCCGCTGACCCGGCCGATGCCGGCGATGACACCGGCGGCCGGGGCCTGGTCCTCGTACATCCCGTCGGCCGCGAGCGGGGCCAGCTCCAGGAACGGGGAGCCCGGATCGAGGAGGGTGTCGACGCGGTCGCGGGGGAGCAGCTTGCCGCGCGCGGTGTGGCGGGCGCGGGCCCTCTCGCCGCCGCCCTGGCCGGCTGTGGCCAGCTTGGCGCGCAGCTCGTCGACGAGGGTGCGGTGTGCCTCCTCGTTGGCCCGAAAGGGCTCCGACGCGGGGTCCGCCGCGGTCGTGAGCTCCGGTGCCTCGTACATCCTGCGGGTCCCCTCACCTTGTTAATGAGCGTTAACGCATTTCCTTCAGGTTAACGACCGCTAACCTCCCTGTCTAGAATTGTTTTCATGGCAACCAGGACCGACGCACCCACCCGCCGCGAGCAGATCCTCAAGGAGGCCGCCCGGCTCTTCGCCGAGCGGGGCTTCCACGGGGTCGGAGTCGACGAGATAGGTGCCGCGGTGGGGATCAGCGGGCCCGGTCTCTACCGGCACTTCGCGGGCAAGGACGCGATGCTCGCGGAGCTGCTGGTGGGGATCAGCGGGCAGTTGCTGACCGGGGCGAAGCGGCGGTTGTCGGAGGCGGAGGCGGACGGGGGCGTGGGGGCGGGGGTGGTCCTCGACTCGCTGATCGAGGGGCATATCGACTTCGCGCTCGACGACCGTCCACTGATCACCCTGCACGACCGGGAGCTGGACCGCCTCCGGGACAGTGACCGGAAGATGGTGCGCCAGCTGCAGCGGCAGTACGTGGAGCTGTGGGTGGGAGTGGTGCGGGAGGTGTATCCCGGCCTGGCGGAGCCCGCCGCGCGGTCGGCCGTGCATTCGGTCTTCGGGCTGCTGAACTCGACGCCGCATCTGGGGAGGGCCGGGGCGCTGGCCGGGCGGGGTGCCGTGGCGGAGCTGCTGCACCGGATGGCGCGGGGGGCGTTCGCGGCGGCGGGGGAGTGACGGCCGGCCGCGCCCCCAAGGCGCTCCGCCCCTCGGCGTGACGAGCGTTACCCCACTCCCACCCTGGACGCTTGTTGATACTCGCCGGTATCTTGGGGTGAGCAAGCGCTTAGACATACCGAGGTCCGTGGAGGTGGCGGCGTGCGCCGTACGGTGTTCAACGAGGATCACGAGGCGTTCCGGGAGACCATCCGCGCCTTCATCGAGGCCGAGGTCGTGCCCGTGTACGACGAGTGGTTCGCCGCCGGCCAGGCGCCGCGCGACTTCTACTACAAGCTCGGTGAGCTGGGGGTCTTCGGCATCAACGTGCCGGAGGAGTTCGACGGCGCGGGCCTGGAGAGCCACAAGTTCGAGGCCGTGCTCTACGAGGAGACCGCTCGCGCGGGCGTCGCGTTCGGCGGCTCCGGCGTGCACGTGCTGCTCGCCCTGCCCTACATCAAGATGCTCGCCACCGACGAGCAGAAGAAGCGGTTCCTGCCCAAGTTCGTCTCCGGCGAGGAGATGTGGGCCATCGCGATGACCGAGCCGGGCACCGGTTCCGATCTCGCGGGCATGAAGTCCACCGCCAAGCTCTCCGAGGACGGCACGCACTACGTCCTCAATGGCGCCAAGACCTTCATCACCGGCGGTGTGCACGCCGACCGCATGATCGTCTGCGCCCGCACCTCCGCGCCGACCGCCGAGGACCGCCGCCACGGCATCTCCCTCTTCGCCGTGGACACCAAGTCCGAGGGCTACTCCGTCGGCCGCAAGCTCGACAAGCTCGGCCTCAAGACCTCCGACACCGCCGAGCTGGCGTTCGTCGACGTCAAGGTCCCCGTCGAGGACCTCCTCGGCGAGGAGAACAAGGGCTTCTACTACCTCGGCCACAACCTGGCCTCCGAGCGCTGGGGCATCGCCTTCGGCGCCTACGCCCAGGCCAAGGCCGCCGTACGGTTCGCCAAGCAGTACGTCCAGGACCGCACCGTCTTCGGCAAGACGGTCGCGTCCTTCCAGAACACCAAGTTCGAGCTGGCCGCCTGCCAGGCCGAGGTGGACGCCGCCGAGGCCGTCGTCGACCGCGCGACCGAAGCCCTGGACGCCGGTGAGCTCACCCCCGCCGAGGCCGCCTCCGCCAAGCTGTTCACCACCGAGGTCGCGCACCGCGTCATCGACCGCTGCCTCCAGCTGCACGGCGGCTACGGCTTTATGAACGAGTACCCCATCGCGCGCCTGTACGCGGACAACCGCGTCAACCGCATCTACGGCGGCACCAGCGAGATCATGAAGTCGATCATCGCGAAGGACATGGGCCTGTAAACCGACCGTCGTCGAAGGCCGGTACAACAGTTCTCATGAGCCAGGCACTTCAGGATCTGCTCGATCTGCTCGACCTCGAGCAGATCGAGGAGAACATCTTCCGCGGCCGGTCCCGGTCCGCCGTCGTCCCCCGGGTCTTCGGCGGGCAGGTCGCGGCGCAGGCGCTCGTCGCCGCCGGGCGTACGGTCCCCGAGGACCGGCCCGCGCACTCCCTGCACGCGTACTTCCTGCGCCCCGGGGATCCCGGCGCGCCCATCGTCTACACCGTCGACCGGATACGCGACGGCCGCTCCTTCACCACCCGCCGGGTGGTCGCCGTCCAGCACGGAAAGCCGATCTTCCATCTCTCGGCGTCGTTCCAGGTGTACGAGGACGGCCTGGACCATCAGGAGCCGATGCCGGCCGCGCCCGACCCCGCCACGCTGCCCACCGGTGAGGAACGGCTGCGCGGGTACGGCCATATCGACCCGGCCGTGGTGGAGAAGTTCGCTCAGGCGCGGGCGGCCGTCGATCTGCGGTACGTCGAGGAGCCCCCGTACGGGAAGTTCGGCGAGCCGCGCGAGCCGCACTCGCAGGTGTGGTTCCGGACCAACGGCAAGCTGGGCGGCGCGGTCGACGAGCCGCTGCTGCACATCGTCCTCGCCACCTATGTCTCCGACATGACGCTGCTCGACTCCGTGCTGCTCGCGCACGGGCGCGGCGGCTGGGCCGTAGGGGACGTGGTCGGGGCCTCGCTGGACCACGCGATGTGGTTCCACCGGCCGTTCCGGGCCGACGAGTGGCTGCTCTACGACCAGGAGTCCCCGTCCGCGTACGGCGGCCGGGGACTGGGACAGGCCCGTATCTACACACAGGACGGGCGCCTCGCCATCTCCGTGATCCAGGAGGGCGTGGTCCGCGTCCCGCGCGAGCAGGGCCCGTCGTCTAGCTGAGGCCCGCCTCCGCCAGCAGGTACGCCGTCATCGGGTCGTAGTGGCGCGGGCTGACCACGTGGTCGTCGAGGGGCACCGTCACCTGCACGGTGCCCTCGGCCTCGGCGATGAACAGGGCCGGGTCGTTGCAGTCGGCGTAGCCGACGGAGTCGACGCCGTGCTGTCCCGCGTATCCCGCCCAGCCGTGGTCGGCGACGACCAGGTCGGGCAGGGGGCGGCCCTCGCGTTCCATGGCGGTCAGGATCGCCTTCATGGGTTCGCCCGAGTGGGTGTGCCAGAGGGTGGCGCCGTGCTCCAGCACCGCCACGTTCGCGAACTGCATGACGTAGCCCTCCTCGGTCGTCAGACCGTCCGGGATGACGACGATCTCGCAGCCCGCTGCGCGCAGCGCCGACGCGGTCGCGCCGTGCACGTCCAGCAGACCGCCGGGGTGGCCGGTGGCGAACAGCACCCGCTGCTGTCCGTCCGCCGCCTTGCGCAGCCGCCCGGCCATGCGCTCGAGTCCGGCGACGGTCAGCTCCGGGTCGATGGTGTCCTGGCCGTACCGGTGCTCGGGATCGTCGTTCACGCCCACCCGTTCCGCCATCACCGCGAGGACGTCCTGTTCGTCGGTCCAGCGGGTGCCGAGTTCCAGGCCGAGCCAGTAGTGGCGGTCGTTGTTCGCCAGCTTGCGGTAGTGGGAGAGGTTGTTCTCGCGGGGGGTGGCGACGTCGCCCGCGATGCGCGTCCTGACGAGGTGGTCGACGAGTTCGGCGCGGCTGGGTGTCCCGGGTATCGGCATGACAACCATTGTGGAGCAGCCGCCTGTGGGCGTCCCTGGCGTATCGAACGCTGGGATGTGCGTCACGTACTCAGAAGGGCTCCGCTCACATACTCAGATGTGCCGCAGCGCGAACCAGAGTTCCATCCGCACGTCCGGGTCCTCGAGGTCCGTCTCCAGCAGCGTCGCGCACCGGGTGACGCGCTGCCGCACGGTGTTGCGGTGCACGGACAGGGCGACGGCCGTGCGGTCCCAACTGCCGTGCAGGGACAGCCAGGTGCGCAAGGTCTCGGTGAGCGCGGGGTGTGCCGTGACGGGGGCGAGGAGGGTGCGGGCGTGGGCCGTCGCCTCGTCGGGCGGCACCAGGTCGGCGAGGGCGGGGCGCGGGGCGTGCCGCAGCAGCGGGGTCCGGGTGGCGCGGGCCCGGGCCAGGGCGCGGGACGCCTGGGTGTCGGCGGCGGGCCAGTCGTGCGGGGCGACGGCGGCGCTGACGCCCAGGGTCCAGCCGGGCAGCGGGGCCGGTGCCCGGTCGGCCGGGACCAGGACCCTCACGACGTCGCCCGCCGGGTCGACCAGGGCGGAACCGAGCGCGGCGCCCAGCGCGGAGGCCGCGACGGCGTCCGCAGCGCCCTCCCCGTCCGGCCGTGCCCGTACGACGACCCACCGCTCACCCCCGAGCAGCGGAGCGACCTCCTCGGGCGGCGCGCCCAGCAGCAGCCGCACCAGCGCCGAGGAACGAGCGGCACCGGTGCCGCTCTGCTGCTCGCCGGTGAGGAGCGAGAGAAGCACGGCGGCGACGGAGACGACGGTGTGATCACCGGGTGCCCGTTGCGGGCTCGCGACCCCGAGCACGAACCCGTGCCCGGCCCCTAGCGCGTAGGCGGCGAGGTGCGTGGCGGCGACGGTGTCGGTGGCGGAGGTGGGGGAGGGGCGGCCGGGGTCGGCGGGTGGCTGACGGCCGGCCGGCGAGGCGGGGCCGTGGGCCGAGCGGGAGGGTGCCGCCTCGGGCTCACCCGCCTGGGCCCTGGTCGAGTGCGCACGCGGTGTGGAGCCGGTCTGCGATGCCGCACCCGCCGGAGGCGTGGGGCGGTCCGGCCGTACGACCTCCGCCAGCCCCGCCAACGCCTCGCGCACCTCGTCCCCGGGCCTCCGCCCCGCCCCCGCGATCTCCGCGCCCTCCGGTCCGTACAGCACCGCCCATCCGCCCAGGCGCTGGGCGAGCTGGCGGAGGACCGAGGGGACCGGGTCGGGGCGGGAGGCGGCGGAGGTGAGGCTCTGCTGGGCCTCTGTGACGCGGCGGAGTTCGGCCAGGCGGGACTGGGCCATCAGCTGCCAGACCGCGCGGGCCACGCCCGAGAAGGTGGTCTGCGGCGGCACCTCCAGCAGCGGCAGGCCGTGTGTCTCGCAGGCCGCTACCAGCGCCCTCGGGACCGTGTCGTGCACCGGCGCCACCCCGAAGCCGAGAGCCGCGCCGCCCGCCGCCACGATCCGCGAGACGTAGTCGTCGAAGTATGTACCCGACCCCGCCGCCTCCGGGATGTGCACGCCCGCCGTGAGCAGCAGCTCCCCGCCCAGCAGATAGGGGTACGGGTCCGCCATCTCCGAGGTGTGCACCCAGTGGACGACCGTCCCGGGGTCCTCCGGACCGGCGATCCGGCGCAGGGAGAGGTCCTCTCTGGCCAGGAGGGACGTGAGGAGGACGGGGGGTGTCGGGGGGACCGCCGGGTCCGGCATGGTGTGCGTTCCCTCCATTCGATGCCGCTCGAATAGATGAAACGTACACTTCGCATTCGCTTTCCGGCCACCTAGTGTCAGTCCTCGTCAACCTCGTCCCCCGCGACCGAGCCCTGCGCCCTGTGCGTGCGCGAAGGAGGCCCCATGGCCGTCGACTACCTCGTGATCGTCGTCTACCTGGCCGGAATGCTGGCCATGGGCTGGTGGGGCATGCGCCGCGCCCGCTCCAAGAGCGAGTTCCTGGTGGCGGGCCGCCGGCTCGGCCCGGCCATGTACTCCGGCACCATGGCGGCCATCGTCCTCGGCGGCGCCTCCACCATCGGCGGTGTGGGGCTCGGCTACCAGTACGGCCTCTCCGGCGCCTGGATGGTCTTCACCATCGGCCTCGGCCTGCTCGCCCTGTCCGTCTTCTTCTCCGCCCGCATCGCCCGGCTGAAGGTCTACACCGTCTCCGAGATGCTCGACCTGCGCTACGGCGGCCGGGCCGGAGTGATCTCCGGCCTCGTCATGTGGGCGTACACCCTGATGCTCGCGGTGACCTCGACCATCGCGTACGCCACGATCTTCGACGTCCTGTTCGACATGAACCGCACGCTCGCGATCGTCCTCGGCGGCTCGATCGTCGTCGCGTACTCCACCCTCGGCGGGATGTGGTCGATCACCCTGACGGACATGGTGCAGTTCGTCGTGAAGACCATCGGCGTGCTGCTCCTGCTGCTGCCGATCGCCGTGGTGAAGGCCGGCGGGTTCAGCGAGATGAAGGCCCAGCTGCCCACCGAGTACTTCGACCCCCTCGGCATCGGCGGCGAGACGATCTTCACCTATGTGCTGATCTACACCTTCGGCATGCTCATCGGGCAGGACATCTGGCAGCGCGTCTTCACCGCCCGCAGCGACACGACCGCCAAGTGGGGCGGGACCGTCGCCGGTACCTACTGCCTCGCGTACGCCCTCGCCGGTGCCGTCATCGGTACCGCCGCCAAGGTGCTGTACCCGAAGCTCGCCAGCCCGGACGACGCCTTCGCGACCATCGTGAAGGAGGAACTGCCCGTCGGAGTGCGCGGGCTGGTGCTGGCCGCCGCCCTGGCCGCCGTGATGTCGACGTCCTCCGGCGCGCTGATCGCCTGCGCCACCGTCGCCAACAACGACATCTGGTCCCGGCTGCGGGGCGTCGTCAAGGCACCGGCCGAAAGCGCCGAGAACGCGGAGGAGCACGACGAGGTGAAGGGCAACCGGGCCTTCATCCTGATCATGGGGCTCGCGGTCATCTGCACGGCCATCGCCATCGACAACGTCGTGGAGGCGCTGACCGTCGCCTACAACCTCCTCGTCGGCGGACTGCTCGTGCCGATCCTCGGCGGGCTGGTGTGGAAGCGGGGCACCGTCTACGGCGCCCTCGCCTCCGTCGTGGTCGGCGGCCTCGCGGTCGTCACCCTGATGGCGACGTACGGCATCCTCGCCAACGAGCCCGTCTACTACGGGCTGCTCGCCTCGCTCGCCGCCTATCTGGTCGTCTCCTTCGCCACCCCGGCCACCGACGCCGCCGTCCTCGCCGCCTGGCGCGAGCGGCTCGCGGGACGGGCACCCGAACCCGAGTCCGCACTCGCGTCCGAACCGGCCGCGACTCCCCGGTAAGGTCATAAGGCAAGCAGTACATACGCGATGAAGCGTAGGAAAGAAGGCATTTCTTCATGAGCAGCAACGAGACTCCCCGCGGGCCCGTCGACTCCTCCCGTGTGCCGCGGTACGCGGGCCCCGCGACCTTCGCCCGGCTTCCCCGGCTGGACGAGGTCGGCGGACGGGCCGATGTCGCCGTGGTGGGCGTGCCGTTCGACTCGGGTGTCTCGTACCGGCCGGGCGCCCGCTTCGGCGGCAACGCGATCCGCGAGGCGTCCCGGCTGCTGCGCCCGTACAACCCGGCGCAGGACGCCTCGCCCTTCGCCCTCGCGCAGGTGGCGGACGGCGGCGACATCGCCGTGAACCCGTTCAACATCAACGAGGCCGTCGAGACCGTCGAGGCGGCCGCCGACGACCTGCTCGGCACCGGCGCCCGCATGATGACCCTCGGCGGCGACCACACCATCGCGCTGCCCCTGCTGCGCTCGGTCGCGAAGAAGCACGGCCCGGTCGCCCTGCTCCACTTCGACGCCCACCTCGACACCTGGGACACCTACTTCGGCGCCGAGTACACGCACGGCACCCCCTTCCGGCGCGCGGTGGAGGAGGGCATCCTCGACACCTCCGCCCTGTCCCACGTCGGCACCCGCGGCCCGCTCTACGGCAAGCAGGACCTGACCGACGACGAGAAGATGGGCTTCGGCATCGTCACCTCGGCGGACGTCTACCGGCGCGGCGCCGACGAGGTCGCCGACCAGCTGCGCCAGCGCATCGGCGACCGGCCGCTGTACATCTCCATCGACATCGACTGCCTCGACCCGGCCCACGCGCCCGGCACCGGCACGCCCGAGGCCGGCGGCATGACCTCGCGCGAACTGCTGGAGATCCTGCGCGGGCTGGCCTCCTGCAACCTGGTCTCCGCGGACGTCGTCGAGGTGGCCCCCGCGTACGATCACGCCGAGATCACGTCGGTCGCCGCGTCCCACACGGCGTACGAACTGACCACGATCATGTCCCGCCAGATCGCCGCGGCCCGGAAGGACTCGGAAGCGAAGTGACTCACGACCACGACCTGGTGCTCCGCCCGACGCCCGCCCAGACGGAGGCCGCCCTCAACCCTCCACCCGGCCGCAACGGCGGGGACCTGGTCGTGGAGACGCTGGCCGGGCTGGGCGCGACGACCGTCTTCGGTCTGCCCGGCCAGCACGCGCTCGGCATGTTCGACGCCCTGCGCCGCTCGGACCTCAGGTACATCGGCCTGCGGGTGGAGAACAACGCCGGGTTCGCCGCGGACGCCTACGGCCGGATCACGGGCGAGGCCGCGCCCCTGCTGCTGTCGACGGGCCCCGGCGCCCTGACCTCCCTCGCCGCGCTCCAGGAGGCGGCGGCCGCCTCGGCTCCCGTGCTGGCGATCGGTAGCCAGATCCCCAGCGCCGGCCTGGGCGGCGGCCGCCACGGCTATCTGCACGAACTGCCCGACCAGGCCGCCTCGTTCCGGGGCGTCGTGAAGTCGGTCCACACCGTCCGCACCCAGTCGCAGATCCCGTCCGCCATCGAGGCGGCCTGGAAGTCGGCACTGAGCGCCCCGCACGGACCGGTGTGGGTGGAGATCCCGCAGGACGTACTGCTCGCGACGACGGCGATCCCGGTGGTGACGGGCGGCGACGCCTTCCCCGAGGAGCTGCCGCCGCGCCCCGAACTGACCGCCGTGGCCGCCCACCTGCTGTCCCATGCCGAGCGCCCGGCGATCATCGCGGGCGGGGGAGTCGTACGGGCGGACGCCTCGGGCAAGCTGAAGCAGCTGGCGGAGCTGATCCAGGCCCCGGTCGTCACGACCCCCGGCGGCAAGGGCGCCTTCCCCTGGAAGCATCCCCTCTCGCTCCAGTCCTGGATCGAGGACCGGCACACCACGGACTTCCTTGAGGACGCTGACGTCCTGCTGGTGGTCGGCTCGGGACTCGGCGAACTCTCCTCGAACTACCACACGTTCGAGCCGCGCGGCCGGGTCGTCCAGATCGAGGCCGACCTCGGCAAGCTGGAGTCCAACCACCCGGCCCTGGGCATCCACGCGGACGCCCGCCTCGCGCTCCAGGCGCTGCTGGAGACGGTGTCGCAGCGAACGGACCCGGACGCTCCGGAGCGCGTACGCGAGGTGCTCGGGAAGGTCGCCGAGCGCATCGCCTCCCAGGAACTCACCCTGGAACAGGACGTGCTGGCGTCCGTCCGCAGGGCGCTCCCGGCCGACTCCCCGTCCTTCTGGGACATGACGATCCTCGCGTACTGGGCATGGTCGGCCTTCGACGCCAAGGGCCCCAACCACATGCACTCCGCCCAGGGCGCGGGCGGCCTCGGCTACGGCTTCCCGGCGGCACTCGGCGCCGCGGCGGCCGACCCGACCCGGCCGGTCCTCGCGGTCTCCGGCGACGGCGGCGCCCTGTACTCGATCGCCGAGCTGGCGACGGCCCGCCAGTACGACCTGAACGTCACCTGGCTGATCGTCGACGACGGCGGCTACGGCATCCTGCGCGAGTACATGAGCGACGCGTTCGGCGAGGCGACCGCGACGGAACTGACCCGGCCGGACTATGTGGCACTGGCGGAGTCCTTCGGCGTCCCCGGGGTCCGTACGACCCCTCAGACCCTGGAGCAGGACCTCGCCAAGGCACTCGCGTCGCCCGGCCCCTCGGTGGTCCTGCTCCCGGCCGTGCTGCGGATGTTCGCGCCGACGCATCTGGACTGAGCGCCGGCCGGACCGGCCGGGCCGCGTTCTCTCCCTCCTCACATGTGTGGGAGAAGGCGGGGCACTCGTGGAGCAGTCCACCAGCGAGAGGAGTCGATCATGGTAGTCGCCGTCGTCATCGGCGTGTGTGTGGTCCTGGCCGTCCTGGCGTTCCTCGTCCCCCGTCTCTCCCGCCATCCCGAACGCGGCACGCAGCGTACGCTCGGGGCCGGGGCGCGGGCCGGTGGCAAGGCGCCCGGCGTTCTGGGACGGCTCTTCAGCAAGCCCTTCCACAGCAGCTCGCGGGCGGTGAGCCGCAGCGGTTCCGCAGGCCGCCGCACCCGCGGCCGCATGCCCTTCTGAGCGACGGTGCGGGCCGAGCGGGGAGCGCGGTGATGAACACCGAGAACACCGAGAACGCCGAGAACGCCGAGAACGCCGAGAACGCGGACAAGCTGCTGGACGGGCTGACCGTGGATGCCAGCCGACGGGAGCGGCCGATCGTGCTGGACGCGGACGGGCGTCCCATCCGGACGTGGCAGGAGAACCATCCGTACGACCACAGGGTGGGCCGCAAGGAGTACGAGCGGACCAAGCGCGTCCTGCAGATAGAGCTGCTCAAGCTGCAGCGCTGGGTCAGGGACACCGGCGCACGCGTGGTCGTCGTGTGCGAGGGGCGTGACGCGGCGGGCAAGGGCGGCACGATCCAGCGGCTGACCGAGCGGCTCAACCCGCGCGGCGCACGCGTGGTCGCCTTGGACAGGCCCACCGAACGCGAGACGGGGCAGTGGTACTTCCAGCGGTACATCGCGCAGCTGCCGACGGCCGGGGAGATCGTCCTGTTCGACCGCTCCTGGTACAACCGGGCCGGCGTGGAGCGCGTGATGGGATTCTGCTCCAAGGACGAGTACGAGCTGTTCCTCGACCAGTGCCCGGCCTTCGAGCGGATGCTGGTCGACGACGGCATCCTGCTGATGAAGTTCTGGTTCTCCGTGTCCCGCTCCGAGCAGCGCACGCGCTTCGCGATCCGGCAGGTCGACCCGGTGCGCCAGTGGAAGCTCTCGCCCACCGATCTGGCCTCGCTGGACCTCTGGGACGACTACACCGAGGCGAAAGTCGACATGTTCCGCGCCACGGACACCGCACACGCCCCCTGGACGGTGGTCAAGAGCAACGACAAGCGGCGCGCCCGGCTGGAGACCATGCGCAGTCTGCTGTCGCGCATCGACTACGCCAGCAAGGACCGTGAGGCGGTCGGCACACCCGACCCCCTCATCGTCGGTGCCGCCGACACCCTCCTGGAGCCCGGCGAGGAGGACACCACGCTGTCACCGACGCCGCTGTCCGCCGGCGCCGACGGGCCCGGCAAGCACCCCGGGACCGACTGACACTCACTCACCGGGGCCGGTGCCGGTATCGGTGCCGGCCCCGGCGGGGCAGAAGCACGCAGTCACCGTCTTGCCGTGCCGCTGACACCTCATCCCCCACGCATCGGCGAGCTTCCGCACGATGGCCACGCCACGGCCGGAGACATCCCCGGGCTCCGCGTCGCGCCGGCGCGGCAGCGTCGGGTCCTCGTCGTGGACGCTCACATGAAGGCAGTCACCGTCCCACGTGAGGACCAGGTGCGCGTCGCTGTGCGCGTGGATGTGCGCATTGGTGATCAGCTCGGACACGGCCAGCACGATGGCGTCCACCATGTCCGGCTCGGCAGCGGCCCAGGGCAGGGACTCGAGACGTTCACGTGTCCACTGCCGCCCGGCGCGCACTCCCTCGGACATGGGGAACGAGTGCGCCCACCCCATCGCCTTCACCGCCACTGCCCGGCCTCCCGTCCTTCGTGCACACAGCAGCTCGTGCCTGAACCGGGTACCCGGCACCCGCGGCGACAGACCTGGATGCCGGGTTCGAACAGGTCTACAAGCCGTCGCGGACCATCGCGGCGACGATGTGGACGTGCCGGTCGGCCGCCGTGCCCGACCACTCGTTGTCGTAGTTCAGTCCGTAGGGCCAGAAGTGCCCGCCGCCGGTGGAGATCTTGGCGCCGGAGCCGTCGTACTGCCTGACGAGGGCGGTGGCCTGTCCGCCGGTCCAGGTGCCGCTGCCGCCGAGGCGGGACCAGCCCGAGCTGGTGCCCACGCCGATGGTGTGGGAGATCTCGTGCAGGGCCGTCCGCTCGTTCATATAGCTGCGGTTGCTGCCGAAGCGGATCGTCCCGTTGATGTTGCCGTCGGCGGTGGGGACGCCCGGCTCGTAGCGGACGGTGAGGGTCTTGCCCAGGTCGCTGAGGTTGTTGTAGCGGGCCACGGCGGCGTTCATGGCCCTGGTGATGAGGTCGTAGGCCGAGCGCTGGTCCTCGGTGGGGTTGCTCGCGCGGACGAGGGACCAGGTGATGGTGGCCGCCGCGGCGCGGTCGCGTGCCGGGGCGGGGGCCGCGGTGGTCTGCGGGGTGGCGGCCTGGGCGACACCGGGGCCGGCCAGCAGGGCGGCGGTCAGGGCGGCTATGAGTGCCTTGCGTGGGCTCATGTGCGGATCCTCCTGTGGGGGTGGTCGTCACGAAACTTGCGAAACTTCGCACGACGTTCGGGATCTCGGACAAGCGGCGCCACCGTCCGCACAAAGCCCTTGAACGACACGGCAGTTGGCGCGCTGTCGACCGCAAGTATCCCGGCGGGAAAGGAGGCGTCAAGAGTTCCGGCAGGGATCAGTGGAACCAGAAGAGCAGCGTGTCAGGGTTCGTCCCGAGCTTCCGCGCGCTCTCCCACTCCTCCGCCTCGAACCGCATGGCGTCGACGAACCGGCGGGCCGCGCCACGGAATTCGGGGTCGAGGCGGTCGAGTACGCGCGTGTAGGCGTCGGCGAGGTCGGCGGCGCGCCGGGCCGGCAGTGTGCCGATCGCGGGCACCGCGTCGCCGGGGTGGGGCAGCCGCAGCGGCGGGCCGCTGAACAGGAACGTGCCCGGGAGCAGGTCGGACGGTACGCCGTGACGGGCCAGTTCGTCGTCCATGGCGAGGAACCACGTCGGCCGGCGCCAGGCGCCGAGGTCGGCGGGGTCGGAGAAGTGCGCCGCGACGGCCTGGTAGAAGGCGTAGCTGTAGGCGGGGCAGAGGTCGGTGCTCGGGGTGCCGTCGATCAGCTCGTCCAGGGCCCGGCTGATGGAGACGTCGAGGCAGATGCCCTGCTCCCGGAAGCGGGCGTCGGTCCGCTCGCACTCCGTGCGCACGCGGGCGAGTGTGCGCTCCTGCCGCTCGGTCCGCTCCACCGCCGTGAGCAGCCGCACCACCGTTCTCATGTCGCCGGTGCTCATCTCGAGGCAGTAGCCCACCGCTGCGTTTCCCTTCACCCGTTCGCCGGACACCCGTGTACATGATCGGGGACGCGGGAACGGCCCCGGACCGAGAGGCCGGGGCCGTTCGACTGCGTGTGGTCGGGTCGGGTCAGCTGACGTCGGACGCGTCCAGGCGGTAGACGGCCGACTGGCCGGACTGTGAAGAGGAATCGGAGCCGTTGCCGGAGTCCGTACTCGTACTGTTGCTGTAGTCGCTCTCCTTCACCGCGGTGCCGTGCTTCTGCACCCACGCCGTGACCTCGGAGCTGACGGAGGAGCCGCCGCCCGGGCCGCCGCCCATGCCGCCGCCGAGCTGGATGTAGTGCAGTTCGCCCTTCTTCACCAGTTCCTTGAGCTTGGCGAGCGTCATCGCCTTGTCGCTGCCGGACCAGCCCCACATGGAGATGACGGGCTCCCCGCTGCTCACGATGAGCTGGGCGGCGCCCTGCGAACTGGACACGGCCAGTAGCCACTTGGCGCCGTCCTGGTGCTTCTTCAGGTACGCGATCAGCTCGCTGCTCGCGCCGCCGCCCATGCCGCCGGGCTGACCGCTCGCGCCGTTCTCGGCCGTACCGCCGCCGGGGGCCTGCCCGCCGGACGGCACCCCGCCACCCGGGAAGCCGCTACCGGCCTGGGCGTTGCCGCCGCCCGCCTGCGCGTTCCCGCCCTGCTGGC
The DNA here is from genome assembly GCF_042673825.1 of Streptomyces sp. NPDC057002. Lineage (NCBI taxonomy): Bacteria > Bacillati > Actinomycetota > Actinomycetes > Kitasatosporales > Streptomycetaceae > Streptomyces > Streptomyces sp. NPDC057002. The sequence continues at coordinate 681,880 of NZ_JBHURZ010000005.1, read as the reverse complement.
CACCGCCACCCGGCATCCCGTCACCGGAACCGCCCGGGAATCCCCGGCCGCCACCGCCACCGCCACCGCCACCGGGCCCGCCGAAGCCGCTGCCCGTCGACGGCCCGGCGGTCGGGTTCGTACCGCCCATTCCACCGCCGCCGCCCGACCCGGACGGCACAGACCAGGCGTACGCGGCCGGACCCGCCACGGCGGCGACGACCGCCGTCACCACGGATACCGCCAGCAGCCGTACCCGTACACCGGACGCGGAGCGGAAGACGAGCAGTCCCACGATCGCCAGCGCCATGACCACGGCGATCACCGGCCACAGCCAGGTGTTCCAGCCGGAGGCCCGCCGCAGGAGTACGACAGCCCAGACGGCCGTGATGCCCAGCCCCGCCGGCAGCACCCACGCCCACCGCTTGTCGGCGCGGAACGCGCGCAGCAGCATCACACCGCCGCCTCCGCACAGCGCCGCGATGCCAGGGGCGAGCGCGGTCGTGTAGTACGGGTGCATCGTGCCCTCGGCCAGGGCGAAGGTCAGGTAGTGCAGGGCCGTCCAGCCGCCCCACAGCAGCAGCGCGGCGCGGGTGAGGTCGGTGCGCGGGGCGCGGCCGCACAGCACCAGTCCGCCGACGCAGGCGATGGCCGCGAAGGGGATCAGCCAGGAGATCTGGCCACCGAGGATGTCGTTGAAGAGGCGGCCGAGCCCCGCGGTACCGGAGAAGCCGCCGCCTCCGCCACCGCCGCCTCCGCCGTTGCCCTCGCCGCCGAGGATTCGGCCCAGGCCGTTGTAGCCCATGATCAGGTCCCAGGCCGTGCCGTCCGCCGAACCGCCGATGTAGGGGCGGTCGTCGGCCGGGACGAGGGAGACCGCCGCCGCCCACCAGAAGCTGGAGACGGCGAGGGCGACGCCCGCGACGAGGAGGTTGACGACGCGCTTCACGAGCTTCGGCTTCGCCGCGTACAGGTAGACCGCGAAGACAGCGGGCAGCGCGATGTACCCCTGGAGCATCTTCGTGTTGAAGGCGAGGCCGAAGCACACCGCGGAGCCGACCAGCGGCAGCAGCTTGCCGTTGTGGACGGCCCGCAGGGCGAGCGCCGCGCCGCCGGCCATCAGGAACACCAGCAGCGTGTCGGGGTTGTTGTCACGGTTGATGGCGACTGTGATCGGGGTCAGGGCCAGGACCAGCGCGGCCACCGTCGCCGCGCCGTGGCCCCACACCCGCTTCACCGAGGCGTGCACGATCCAGATCGTCGCCAGCGCGACCAGGACCAGCGGCAGCATCATCTGCCAGGTGCCGTAACCGAACACGCGGCACGACAGGCCCATGACCATCAGCGCGAACGGCGGCTTGTCGACGGTGAGGAAGTTCCCGGCGTCCAGCGAGCCGAAGAACCACGCCTTCCAGCTCTGTGTGCCGCTCAGCACGGCCGCGCTGTAGAAGCTGTTGAGGCTGGATCCGGACAGGTTCCAGGAGTAGAGCACCGCGGCCAGGGCGAGGATCGCGAGCAGAGCGGGCAGCGACCAGCGCGGGGCGGCGGTGTCCCCGGGCGGGGGCGCGGCGGGCTCGGCGGTGCGGATCTGGGGTTCGGTGGCAGATGTCACCCCTGCACGATGCACACCGCCGATGGGGGCGGACTGTGTCCTGTCTGGGAGCAGGCTGTGGATGACCCGCTGGACGGGACGTTACGGAGATGTGCTCCAGGGGGTGAGCAGGTCTTGGAGCAGCTGGGCGAAGACGCTGTCCAGCGTGTCCTCCCAGGCCTGGTTGCCGGCGGCTTCGGGGCACAGGGCGGTGGGGCGGGCGATCCAGAGGATCTTCCAGGGCCTGGTGTTCAGCGCGGCGTCGCCCCAGATCCCGCCGTGCGGGGAGAGCGGGTGTAGCAGATCGCTGATCCGTTCCGTGGCGACCCGTACCAGTGGGCCCTCGATCACGCTGTGCGCGGTCGTGAAGGCCCCAGGGGAGGAGCGGGCGATGGCGGCCGTGGTCGGATGGCGACGGATGGTGCGCGCGACTTCGGTCAGGTGGTGGGTGATTCCTGTGGCGGTGCCGTCGCTGGGACAGGTGCGCTGAGCCTTGTCGAAGGCGTGCGCCAGTTCCGTCCTGAGCGCGAGCAGGTGCAGCGCGGTAGCCGACTTCCAGTTGGCATAAAGGAAGTTGCGTGACGTTCCGCAGCTACGGGCGATGGCCGCCAGAGAGACATGCAAGCCGTCGGTGCGCATGAGTGTGCGCACTGTGGCGATCACGTGCCCCGTGCTGTGAGGGTCGTGCAGGTACGAGAATCCCGGGCTCATGCCACCCATCCTTCGTAAAGCGTGAGCACGTGGGAGGCAGTCGCCATTGATGCGCTCGAATGAGCGACGGGTGAACGGGGGAGGGAGGAGTGCTCAGGGGTTTTGGGAGAGGTGCTGTTTGATGGCGGTGATGAACGATGACCAACCATCAGAGCCAAAGACCAACGCCGGGCCCTGCGGGTTCTTGGAGTCCCGGACCGGAAGGCCTGATCCGTAGTCGTCCAGCACCTCGACGCAGCTGCCTCCGTCGTTCCCGCTGTACGACGACTTGCGCCAGCCGCTGAGTGTGGCGGCGTTCGGTATCGTGCGCTCAGTCATGGTGTCCGTATTCCTTCGCTGTCGCCTTGAGCAGGGCGAGTGACTCCCTCAATGGCAGTGCATCGCCCATATGGAGGCCCTCACACTACGGGCGTCAGTGGGTCGGAGAGGATCTTTGATCGCTCAAGCCGTGTGACGACGAGCCTGTCACACTCCTCTTCACTCCACGGGGGGAAGGCGGTGCTCAGGACCGCACGTACGTACCTCTCCGTTTGCAGGATGCCGGGCACATGGGACAGCGCGAACTCGCGGATCATTGTTGCCTGTTGTTCGAGCTCCAGCGCCGCCGCGAAGTGATCAGCAACTGCTCGGTCATCCTGCGGCAGGGGCGTCCCGCCTCGATGTGCGAGATGTGCGACCGGGTCATGACCGCCATGTCGGCCAGTTGCTGCTGCGTCAGCCCTGCCGCCTCGCGCTGCTGCTTGAGCCAGTCACCGTACGTGCTGGTCATGGCCACTCCCTTGCGCCAAATGCCTGGTCACACCGCACCCTCTGGCGAGCCTAGCCCGGCACCTCTCACTCTGTGAGTGGATCGCTACACAAAGCGATACCCCCGCGACCGTGTCGACCGGTCCGGGGGCGTGGCTATCAACGCCCCTAACAGACCTGCGGAGTTGAAGACATGAGTCACCGTATCGCCCGTCTCGCCGAGCCGCTGTTGCGGTTCCGTCACGCGGGCTCCCGCCCCCTGCGTGGTGAGGACAACGCCCTGGTCCGCCCCTATCTGGTCGCCCATGAGCGGCGCGAGGAAGCCCGGCGGCGGCAGGCCCGACGACGCGGCCTGCGGATCGCCGTGCACGGCATCGACATCGCCCCGCGGGTCATCCACGGCGTCGAGGCGGCCGCGTGACCGGCGACGGCCATGCCGAAACCGTGAGACTGCTCCCCTGGTCCGGTCAGGGAGGCAAGCCCTGTTACCTCGTCGGCGACGGGACCGGATACCTCTCCCGCGTGGCCGACGACATCGAGTGCGTGCAACTGGGTATGTCGGCCCGGCTCCTGGACCACGCCACCGACATGCTCGCCGACCACAAGGTCACCATCGCGCAGCTCCGTTTCCTGGTGGCCCGGATGACCGAGGCGCTGCGCGATGTTCACCGCATCGCGGAGAGCAGGGGCGCCAGACTTCCCGCACCCGACAGCGGTCACGTCGCCTCCCGGTAACGACTCGTACAAGCCTTCACCAACGCCTACAACCTTTGCCCCCGGTCCGCGAGTCAAGGGTGCATGACTTCTGGGATATCCCGCCGCGCGAGAGTGCTGGCGGCGGCCGTGGGTACGGGTGTGCTCGTGCCGCTCGTCGCCACCGCCACGCCCGCCGCCGCTGCCACACCGACCGTGACCTGCACCTCGGCCAAGGCCGGCCTCGCCGCCAAGCTGAAAAAGGACATCACCGCCGCGCTCGCCACCCGCAAGGGCACCGTCGCCGTCGGCCTCTACGACCGCAGTACCAACACCACCTGCACGCTGCGCGCGAGTTCCGCCTACGACTCGGCCAGCGTCGTCAAGGTGACGGTTCTCGCCACCCTGCTCTGGGACGCGAAGAAGACGAACCGGTATCTCACCGACCGCGAGAACACCCTCGCCAAGGCCATGATCACCAAGTCGGACAACGCGGCGACCTCCACCCTGTGGAAGCAGCTCGGCATGACGAAGATCAAGGGCTTCCTCAGCGCCGCCGGCATGACCCAGACCAAGCCCGGCGCGAACGGCTACTGGGGCCTGACCCAGATCACCGTCACCGACGAGCAGAAGCTGCTGAAGCTCCTCACCGCCAAGAACGCGGTCCTGAGCGACAACTCCCGTTCCTACATCCTGAAGTTGATGGGCCAGGTCGTCTCGTCCCAGCGCTGGGGCACGCCGTACGGGGTGCCCTCGGGAGTCACCGTGGCCGTCAAGAACGGCTGGCTGCAACGCTCCACGAACGGCTGGCGGGTGCACAGCGTCGGCGCGTTCAAGGGCGGCGGCCACGACTATGTGATGACCGTGCTCACCCACGGCAACAGCACCATGGACTACGGCATCGCCACCATCCAGGCCGTGGCCAAGGTCATCCACAAGGACCTGGCGGCGAGCTGACCGTTCACCACGAGCCCAGCCTTCACCCCGCGGCCTACCCGGCGTCACCGGCCCGTCCTACGGTGACGCCCATGCCCCTGAGAACCCGCCTCGCCCTTCTCACCGCAGGCCTGACGGCGGTCACCTGCCTGACCGCCGCCGGCCCCGCCCAGGCACACACCTCGCACACCTCGCACACCTCACACGCCTGCTCGCCGTCCGTCTCCATCGACCGCTTCTCCGACGCGCTCGACAAGACGACATACGAGGACACCTTCGTCGGCAATTTCTCCGCGCTCGCCGTCGACAGCGACGGTTCACTGGCCGCCCTGTCCGACCGCTCCTCGCTGTTCCGCCTGGACGCGAGGACACTGAAGCCCCGCTCCGTCCTCCCGCTCACCGACGAGACCGGGGCCGCGCTCGACTCCGAGGGCCTGGTCGTCGACCGGGACGGCACCCGCCTGGTCACCTCGGAGACCGAGCCCTCCGTACGCCGCTACTCCCGCACCGGCACGATCCTCGACCGTCTCCCGGTCCCGGACGACCTGCGCGTGACCCCCGCGGGCCGCGCGCAGCCCAACGGCACCTTCGAGGGCCTGACCCTGCTGCCCGGCGGTCGCACCCTGGTCGCGTCCATGGAGTACCCCCTCTCCGGCGACAGCGCCGACACCGTCCGCTTCCAGACCTGGGACCGCCACCGGGGCCACTTCCGGCTCGGGCGCCAGTTCGCCTACCGCACGGACCCCGGCCTCGGCGTCTCCGAGATCCAGGCGACCCCCGACGGCCGCCTCCTGGTCCTGGAACGCGGCTTCACCTCCGGCGTCGGCAACACGGTCCGCCTCTACCTGGCCGACCCCCGCCACGCCATGAAGAAGACCCTGCTCACCGACCTCGCCACCTGCCCGCCCCTGGGCGCCACGGCCAAGCAGCCCCAGCCGAACCCCCTCCTCGACAACATCGAGGCCATGACGATCACGGGCCGGACGAAGAACACCCTGAAACTCCTCCTGGCCAGCGACGACAACCAGAACCCGACCCAGACGACCCGCTTCTACTACTTGCGGGTAAGGACAACGCCGTTCTCTTAGTGTCACGGCGGGATGAAATCCGCCCCCGATCGCGTTGGTGTCTTCCGGCAGCTCAGGACGACCGAAAGGCACCGGTGTGACACCGAAACGGGGATGGGCACGACGACTGTGGGCCTACGCATGGCGCCACCCGAAGGACGTCGTACTCGCCCTCGGCTCCTCCCTGGCGGGCATGGCCGTCATGGCTCTCGTCCCCCTGATCACCAAGGTGATCATCGACGACGTCATCAGCGACCACACCAGGGACATGACCACCTGGGCCGGCCTCCTCGTCGTCGCCGCCCTGGTCGTCTACGTCCTCACCTACATCCGCCGCTACTACGGCGGCCGCCTCGCCCTGGACGTCCAGCACGACCTGCGCACGGGGATGTACGACACGATCACCCGGCTCGACGGCCGCCGCCAGGACGAGCTGTCCACCGGCCAGGTCGTCGGCCGGGCCACCAGCGACCTCCAGCTGATCCAGGGCCTGCTCTTCATGCTCCCGATGACCATCGGGAACGTCCTGCTCTTCCTGATCTCCCTGGTGATCATGGCCTGGCTGTCCTGGCCGCTCACCCTCGTCGCCCTGGCCGTCGCCCCCGCCCTCGCGTACATCGCCAAGCGCAGCCGCACCCGGCTGCACCCCTCCACCTGGTACGCCCAGGCCCAGGCCGCCGCCGTCGCGGGCGTGGTCGACGGCGCCGTCAGCGGCGTGCGCGTGGTGAAGGGCTTCGGGCAGGAGGAGCAGGAGACCGGGAAGCTGAGGGAGGTCGGCCGCAGGCTCTTCGCCGGGCGGCTGCGCACGGTCCGCCTGAACTCGGTCTACACCCCGGCCCTCCAGGCCGTCCCCGCCCTCGGTCAGGTCGCGATGCTGGCTCTCGGTGGCTGGCTGGCGGTGCGCGGGCACATCACGCTCGGCACGTTCGTCGCCTTCTCGACGTACCTCGCCCAGCTGGTCGGCCCGGTCCGCATGCTCGCCATGGTCCTCACCGTCGGCCAGCAGGCCCGCGCCGGTACCGAGCGGGTCCTGGAGCTGATCGATACCGAGCCCTCGCTCCAGGACGGCTCCAAGGACCTCCCCGCCGACGCGCCCGCGACGGTCGAGTTCGACGACGTCTCCTTCGGCTATGAAGCCGCCGACGGCAAGACCAGCCCGGTCCTCGACGGGCTGTCCTTCGAGATCCGCCCCGGCGAGACCCTCGCCGTCGTCGGCTCCTCCGGCTCCGGCAAATCCACGGTCTCCCTCCTCCTGCCGCGCTTCTACGACGTCACCCGAGGTGCCGTCCTCGTCGGCGGCCACGATGTGCGCGAGCTGACCCTGGAATCGCTGCGGTCCGCGATCGGGCTGGTCCCGGAGGACTCGTTCCTCTTCTCCGACACCGTCCGCAACAACATCGCCTACGGCCGCCCGGACGCCACCCAGGAGGAGATCGAGAAGGCCGCCCGGGCCGCCCAGGCGGACCGTTTCATCAGCGACCTGCCCGACGGCTACGACACCACCGTCGGCGAGCACGGCCTCACGCTCTCCGGCGGCCAGCGCCAGCGCGTCGCCCTCGCCCGCGCGATCCTCACCGACCCGCGCCTGCTGGTCCTGGACGACGCCACCTCCGCCGTGGACGCCCGGGTCGAGCACGAGATCCACGAGGCCCTGAAGGGCGTCATGCGGGGCCGTACGACCCTGCTGATCGCGCACCGCCGCTCCACCCTGAACCTCGCCGACCGCATCGCCGTCCTGGACGGCGGCCGGCTCGCCGACATCGGCACCCACGAGGAGCTCCAGCGGCGCTCCGCCCTCTACCGGCGGCTGCTCACCGACCCCGACGAGCTGGGCGCGGTCTCCCCGGGCCACACCCAGCCCGTCTGTCCCGAGGAGGACACCTCCGTCCGGGACGAGCTGGACGCGGAGTTCGACGCCGAGCGAGGCGTCACCCCACGGCTGTGGACGGGCGACCGGGAGCGCAAGGACCTGGCCCTCGCCGAGAGCCCCGCCACCCCCGAGCTGCTCGCCCAGGTCGATGCGCTGCCCCCGGCCACCGACGTCCCCGACATCGACGAGTCGCGTGCCGTCCAGCCCGAGGAGTCCTACGGCCTGCGCCGGCTGCTGCGCGGCTTCAGGGTGCCGCTGCTGGTCAGCCTCGCCCTGGTCGCCACCGACGCCGGCATGGGCCTGCTGCTGCCCGTGCTGATCCGGCACGGCATCGACTCCGGCGTCACACAGGCCGCCCTCGGCGCCGTCTGGGCGGCCTCCCTGCTCGGGCTGCTCACGGTGGTCGTGCAGTGGGCGGCGCAGATCGGCGAGACCCGGATGACCGGCCGGACGGGGGAGCGGGTCCTGTACTCGCTCCGCCTGAAGATCTTCGCCCAGCTCCAGCGCCTCGGGCTCGACTACTACGAGCGGGAGCTGACCGGCCGGATCATGACCCGGATGACGACCGACGTCGACGCGCTGTCGACGTTCCTCCAGACGGGCCTGGTCACGGCCTTCGTCTCGGTCGTCACCTTCTTCGGCATCATGGTCGCCCTGCTGGTGATCGACGTACAGCTCGCGCTGGTCGTCTTCGCGACGCTGCTGCCGCTGATCATCGCCACGTTCTTCTTCCGCCGGGCGAGTGTGAAGGCGTACGAACTGGCCCGTGAGCGGGTGTCGGTGGTCAACGCCGACCTGCAGGAGTCGGTGTCCGGGCTGCGGATCGTGCAGGCGTTCCGGCGCGAGCGGGACGGCGGGCTGCGGTTCGCCGGGCGCAGCGACAGCTACCGCAAGGCGCGCATCCGGGGCCAGTGGCTGATCTCGGTGTACTTCCCCTTCGTGCAGTTCCTGTCGTCGGTGGCGGCGGCGGCCGTGCTGATCGTGGGCGGCGCCCGGGTCGACGACGGCACGCTGGCGATCGGCTCGCTGGTGGCGTATCTGCTCTACATCGACCTGTTCTTCGCGCCCGTGCAGCAGCTGTCCCAGGTCTTCGACGGCTACCAGCAGGCGACCGTCTCGCTTGGCCGCATCCAGGAGCTGCTCCGGGAGCCGACGTCGACGAAGTCCGCCGACGAACCCCTGGAGGTCCTGTCCCTGCGCGGCGAGATCGCGTTCGAGGACGTGCACTTCGCCTACGGCGACGACGAAGAGGCTTTGGGCGGAGTCGACCTGCGCATCCCCGCCGGGCAGACCGTCGCGTTCGTCGGAGAGACCGGCGCCGGGAAGTCCACCCTCGTCAAGCTCGTGGCCCGCTTCTACGACCCGACCGGCGGCCGGGTCACCGTCGACGGCACCGATCTGCGGTCCCTGGACCTCACCTCGTACCGGCACCGTCTGGGAGTCGTCCCGCAGGAGGCGTACCTCTTCCAGGGCACCGTCAGGGATGCCATCGCCTACGGCCGCCCGGACGCGACCGACGCCGAGGTCGAGGCGGCGGCCCGGGCGGTCGGCGCGCACGACATGATCGCCACGCTGGACGGCGGCTACCTCCACGAGGTCGCCGAGCGCGGCCGCAACCTGTCCGCCGGACAGCGCCAGCTGATCGCCCTGGCCCGTGCCGAGCTGGTCGACCCGGACGTCCTGCTGCTCGACGAGGCGACGGCCGCGCTGGACCTGGCCACGGAGGCCCAGGTCAACCAGGCCACCGACCGCCTGGCAGGGCGCCGCACCACCCTCGTCGTCGCCCACCGCCTCACCACCGCCGCCCGCGCCGACCGGGTCGTCGTCATGGACGACGGCGGGGTCGCCGAGGACGGCACACACGAAGAGCTGCTCGCACGCGACGGCCGCTACGCCGACCTGTGGCGCACGTTCATCGGCACCGCCGAGCCGGAGGAGCCGGTCGGAGTGTCCAGCTGACGGGACCGTCGGGGCGTCCCGCTGACGGGGGCGGCGCGGTGTGTCCGTGACGGTCGTGCAACCGTCCGACATACGTCATGCGTCCGTACAGCCGTACGCCGATGGTCGCGCACGACGCGGTACGGGAGGACAACAGTGGACAGTGGAGCGATACGCCGGCGGTTCGCGCTCGGCCTGGCCGTGCTGACCGCCTCCGGCTTGCTCGCCGTGGCGGCACCGGGCGAGGCGCAGGCCGCCGGCACCGCGTCCTGCCCCGGCCGCAAGGTCCGCACCCTGCCGTTCTCCACCGGAACCGTGTACGTCTACAAACGCGGCGGCTACGTCTGCGCCGTGACCGTGGCCAAGAAGCCCGGTGTGAAGCGCGCGATGAAGGTGAGCGTGCAGGCGCGCGGCAACCGGCCGGTCGTCGACGAGGGACGGTACGCCTACCTCGCCGGCCCGGTCACGGTGCACGCCGGGCGCCGCTGCGTCTGGCTCAAGGGCAAGGTCGGCCCCAAGTCCGTCAGCACCGGCTGGATCCTGTGCTGAATCCCCGCCCGCGCACAGGGTTTTCCCTATGTCCCCTGGTGCTCCGGTGAGTTGGTCCGCTAGCTTCCGGCGCACATCTGTCTCACAGGGGAGTGCGCATGCGCAAGGCGCTCAGATGGCTGCTGGCGCTCACGGTGCTCATAGGCACACTGGGCACGGCGACAGCGGCCACCGCCGCCGAGCCGGAGGCCACCGGCACCGGCAGCACCACTGACATCAAGGAGAGGCTGCTCTCCATACCGGGCATGAGCCTGGTCGAGGAGAAGCCGTACACCGGCTACCGCTTCTTCGTCCTGAACTACGCCCAGCCGGTCGACCACCGGAAGCCGTCCAAGGGCACCTTCCAGCAGCGCATCACCGTGCTGCACAAGGACGTCGCCCGCCCGACGGTCTTCTTCACCAGCGGCTACAACGTCTCCACGACGCCCCGCCGCAGCGAGCCCACCCAGATCGTGGACGGCAACCAGGTCTCCCTGGAGTACCGCTTCTTCACCCCGTCCCGCCCCGACCCGGCCGACTGGACCAAGCTGGACATCTGGCAGGCCGCCAGCGACCAGCACCGCGTCTTCAAGGCCCTGAAGAGCGTCTACAGCAAGAAGTGGATCTCCACGGGCGGCTCGAAGGGCGGCATGACCGCCACCTACTACGAGCGCTTCTACCCGCGCGACATGGACGGCGTCGTCGCCTACGTCGCCCCCAACGACGTGGTGAACAATGAGGACTCGGCCTACGACCGCTTCTTCGCCGGCGTCGGCACCAAGGAGTGCCGCGACCGGCTGAACGCCGTGCAGCGCGAGGCGCTGGTCCGCCGCGAGCCGCTGGAGAAGAAGTACGCGGCCTACGCGAAGGAGAACGGCCTCACCTTCGAGACCATCGGCAGCCTCGACAAGGCCTACGAGGCCACCGTCCTCGACTACGTGTGGGGCTTCTGGCAGTACAGCCTGCTGAAGGACTGCGACCAGATCCCGGCCGACGCCAAGAACGCCACCGACGACGACATCTGGACCTCCATCGACACCATCGCCGGCTTCTCCGCCTACGCCGACCAGGGCCTGTCGGCCTACACGCCGTACTACTACCAGGCTGGCACGCAGCTCGGCGCGCCGACGATCCACTTCCCGCACATCGAGAAGAAGTACGTCCGCTACGGCTACCAGCCGCCGCGCAACTTCGTCCCGCGTGACATCCCCATGAGGTTCCAGCCGGGGGCGATGCGGGACGTCGACACCTGGGTCCGGCACAACGCCCGTCAGATGCTCTTCGTCTACGGCCAGAACGACCCGTGGGGCGCGGAGCCGTTCCGTGTCGGCAAGGGCGCGAAGGACTCCTACGTCATGACCGCCCCGGGCATGAACCACGGGGCCAACGTCGCGGGCCTCGTGCCCGAGCAGAAGGCCCTCGCCACCGCCCGCATCCTCGAGTGGGCCGGTGTCGCCTCCGGCGCGGTGCAGGCCGACCCGCAGGCGGCGAAGCCGCTGGCGAAGTTCGACGCCAAGCTCGACAAGCGGGACCCGCAGCGTGAGATGACGCTGCGCCCGTAACACATGTCGCTGTCGCGCCCGGCCGCTCACAGCGGCCGGGCGCACCCCACCGGCCGATCGCCGCCGAGCCGGACGTACAGGGCGGTCGTGCCGGGGCAGTCGGCGCGTCCGGCGACCGCCCGGGTCACCCGGTACTCCGGCTGCCGCTCGCCCGTCCCGTCGCACGCGGTCTCGCGGACCTGCCCGTCGCCGGAGCTGTAGACGCAGTCGCCGACGATGGTGCGCGGCCCGCCCCCGCCGCCCGGGTCGCCGGGGTGCGGCGGCTGGAGGTTGCGCATACAGGCGTAGCCCCGCGGCACCGCCCCGTCGCCGTCCTCGTCGGACGCGGGCAGCTGCTCGCTGATGTGCAGCACGAAGTCCGTGGTCCGCGGGCAGCGCGGCCCGTCACGCACCGCGCCGTCGTGCCGCGCCACGACCCGCGCCGCCGCCCGCTCACCGGCGCACGGCACCTCGGTGAAGCTCGTCGTACCGAACGAACTGCACTCGTCGACCGCGAGGAACACCGCCCCGTACCCGGAAGGCCGGGTCGCCGACGGCGAGACCGCGACGCTCGTCCCCGTGGCCGGCTCGCCCAGCCGGCCGTCCTCCGCCACCCCCGCCGACGGACTCTGACACCCGACCAGCAGCGCGACCAGCATGAGCAGCCCGCACACCCCCGCCGAACTCCTCTTGCGCATTGCCGTCCCCCTGATCGCTCAGAGCCCTGGGGCCCTGCCCCAGCGTGACCCGCGATCGCGGGCGCACGCCAGGCACATGGGGCGGTTTGCGCACGTTGGGGGTGGTGCGCCCGGTCCGTGGCGTACGGCTAGTACGACAGACCGTGGCCGATCGGGTACAGCACCTGTTCCGGATCATCCGCCCGCTGCACGGCGACCGGCAGCTTCCCGCGTGGCTTCACCCGGCCCGCGATCACCCGTGCGGCGGCCCGCAGTTCGACGTCCGTCCAGGAGTAGGCGGCCAGGCAGGCCGGGACGGACGCCAGCTGGGCCACGTCGTAGGGATTGCGGATGGCGACCGCCACGACCGGTTTCCCCGTCGCCACGAGCTGCTCGACCAGGGTCTTCTGGCTGCTGCCCGCCGTGACGTTGTACGTCGCGGCCACCACCGCGTCCGCGTCCCGCGCCGCCGCGACCGCCTTGGCGATGGTCGCCGCGGAGGGGGCGGTGCCGGTCGACAGGGCGGTGGCGGTGAAGCCCAGTTCCGACAGCGCGCCCGCGAGCACACCCGTGGGCGGCCCGGTCGTCCCCGACGGCGAGGCGGGATCGGCCCCCACCACGAGCACCCTGGGGTGGCGGCGCCGGGACAGCGGCAGCAGCCGGCCCTCGTTGACGAGCAGGGTGGTCGTCCGCTCGGCGATGCGGTCGGCCGCCTTCAGGTGCGCGCGGATGCCGACGGTCCGGTCGACGCCGCCCTGACCGACGTACGGCGCCCGGAACAGCCCCAGCTTGGACTTCAGCCGCAGCACCCGCAGGATCGATTCGTCGAGCCGGGCCTCCGTCAGCTCGCCCGCCCGCACGGCCGTCAGGACGGCGTTCCAGGCGAGGTCCAGATCCGGCGGGTTGAGCAGCTGGTCCACGCCCGCCTTCAGCGCGAGCACCGGCACCCGGGCGTCGCCGTACTTGGTGCGTACGCCCTGCATGCCGAGGGAGTCGGTGACCACGACCCCGTCGTAGTCGAGCCGTTCGCGCAGGATGCCGGTGAGGATGGGGCGGGAGAGGGTCGCCGGGTCGCCGGAGTCGTCGAGGGCCGGGACCATCAGATGGGCCGTCATGATCGAGTCGATGCCCGCGGCGATCGCCGCCCGGAACGGCGGTGCGTCCAGCTTCTCCCACAGCTCCCGGCTGTGCGTGATGGTCGGGAAGCCGGTGTGGCTGTCGACGTTGGTGTCCCCGTGCCCCGGGAAGTGCTTGGCGGTCGCGGCGACCCCGGAGCCCTGGTACCCGGCGACCTCGGCGGCCACCAGCCCGGCCACGGCCCGCGGGTCGGCGCCGAAGGACCGTACGCCGATGACCGGGTTGGCCGGGTTGACGTTCACGTCGGCCACGGGGGAGTAGTCCTGCCGGATCCCCATCGCCCGCAGCTCGGCGCCCGCGATCCGGCCGAGCGTCCGGGCGTCGGACCGTGATCCGCCCGCCCCTACGGCCATGGCCCCGGGGAACAGTGTCGCGGGCTTCCCGACCCGGGCCACGATCCCGTGCTCCTGGTCGGTGGAGATGAGCACGGGCAGCCCGCGGGGCAGTCCCAGGGAGGCCCGCTGGATGCCGTCGGAGAGGTCGGCGATCTGGTGCGGCTCGCGGGTGTTGTGCGCCCAGGCGAAGTAGATGATGCCGCCGACCCGGTACTTCGCGACCAGCTCGGCGGCCGTACGGACCCCGATCTCCTTGAGGTTGGCGTCGATGTCGGCCTGGTCGGGGGCGGTGGCGGAGTGGCCGTAGACCCGCATCACGAAGAGCTGGCCGACCTTCTCCTCCAGCGTCATCCCCGAGACGAGGGCGCGCAGTCGTGTGTCGTCCGGCGAGCCGGCGGCGTACGAGGGCCCGGCGGCCGCGAGGGCGGCGGTGACGCCGGCCGTGGCGGCGAGAACGGTGCGTCTGGAGGGCTGTGCGGTGCTTCCCGTGCTTCCCGTGCCGGTGTCGTGCACGTGCGCTCCTTCCGGAGGTGATCCTCTTGGATCCGCTGAAGGAAACTTCCAAGAGGTCACCAATAACCGGGAAGTTTCTGCCAGTCAAGGGAACGCGCGGTAACCGTACAGGGGCCGCCACCGGCGCGGTTGGAGGGGGACGCGCCGATGGCGGCGGGGCCGCCGGCCGCGGTACGGCGGAGAGGGAGGTCAGCGATCGCAGCCAGCAGCGAGGGCCGACACCGCACCGTGGTGACTCTCCGGCGGCCTGCGATTGGACGACGGTAGTCCGGGCCGGGTTCCCGGCGCGGGCCGTATTTCCGGAAGTCGGTACTCGGGATGAACCGGTGGTCCAACGGGGCGTGTGAGCCGACGTTTTCGGCCACACGCCGGTACGGCAGCTGCCCCGCCCGGTTCCGCGGGGCGGGGCAGCGAGCCTGGTTCAGCAGCGGATCACCGGGTGTGCTCGACGAACCTCGCCGCCGTCTCGGCCAGCACCTCGCGGCCGTCCCGGGCCCACAAGCCGTCGTTGAACAGCTCCACTTCGATGGCGCCGGTGTACCCGGCCGCCTCCACGTACCCCTGCCACTCCCGCATGTCGATGGCGCCGTCGCCGATCTGCCCCCGGCCGGTCAGCACGCCCTCCGGGAGGGGAGTCGTCCAGTCGGCGAGCTGGAAGGTGTGGATGCGCCCGGACGCGCCCGCGCGGGCGATCTGCGCCGGAGCCGTGTCGTCCCACCAGATGTGGTACGTGTCGACGGTGACGCCGACCTGCCGGG
Source organism: Streptomyces sp. NPDC057002 (assembly GCF_042673825.1). NCBI lineage: Bacteria > Bacillati > Actinomycetota > Actinomycetes > Kitasatosporales > Streptomycetaceae > Streptomyces > Streptomyces sp. NPDC057002. The sequence continues at coordinate 666,859 of NZ_JBHURZ010000005.1, read as the reverse complement.
CCGGGAACCGTTCGGCCAGGTCCAGGGCCTGGGCCAGCGTCGCCACCACACAGCGGTCGGAGGCGTACATCGGGTGGAGCGGCTCGATGGCCAGCCGGACGCCGTGCTCCTCGGCGTACGGCCCCAGCTCCGCCAGCGCGTCCGCGATCCGCTCCCGCGCCCCGTGCAGATCCTTCGAGCCCGCCGGGAGCCCGCCCGAGACCAGGACCAGCGTGTCCGTGCCGAGCGTCGCCGCCTCGTCGATCGCGCGGCGGTTGTCGGCCAGGGCCTCGGCCCGCTCGTGTGGGTCGATCGCCGTGAAGAAGCCGCCCCGGCACAACGTCGTCACCGTCAGGCCCGCGTCACGGACCAGCTTGGCCGTGGCCTCCAGGCCGTACGACTGGACCGGCTCGCGCCACAGGCCGACGTTGACGACGCCCAGCTCACGGCAGGTGCCGACCAGTTCCGGCAGCGACAGCTGCTTCACCGTCATCTGGTTGATGGAGAAACGCGCGAGCTCCGTCACTGGTTCACCCCGTACAGGGACAGCAGGTTCTTCATCCGCTCCTGCGCCAGCTTCGGGTCGGGGAACAGACCGAGACCGTCGGCGAGTTCGTACGCCCTCGCGAAGTGCGGGAGCGAGCGGGCCGACTGCAGGCCGCCGACCATCGTGAAGTGGGACTGGTGGCCCGCCAGCCAGGCCAGGAACACCACGCCCGTCTTGTAGAAGCGGGTCGGCGTCTGGAAGAGGTGGCGGGAGAGCTCGACCGTCGGGTCGAGGAGCGCGCGGAACCCCGCGACGTCCCCGGTGTCCAGCACCCGGACCGCCTCGGCGGCCAGCGGGCCCAGCGGGTCGAAGATGCCGAGCAGGGCGTGGCTGAAGCCCTGCTCGTCGCCCGCGATCAGCTCGGGGTAGTTGAAGTCGTCGCCGGTGTAGCAGCGGACCCCGTCGGGGAGCCGGCGGCGCAGGTCCACCTCGCGCCGGGCGTCCAGCAGGGAGACCTTGATGCCGTCGACCTTGTCCGGGTGGGCCGAGATCACCTCGAGGAAGGTGTCCGTCGCCGCGTCCAGGTCGGACGACCCCCAGTAGCCCTCCAGCGCCGGGTCGAACATCGGGCCGAGCCAGTGCAGCACGACCGGCTCGGCGGACTGGCGGAGCAGCCGGCCGTAGACCTCCAGGTAGTCCTCGGGGCCGGAGGCGGCCGCCGCGAGCGCCCGGGACGCCATCAGGATGGCCTGGGCGCCGGACTCCTCCACGACCGCGAGCTGCTCCTCGTAGGCCGCGCGGACCTCGGCGAGGGAGGCCGGGCCGGTGAGCTGGTCGGTGCCCACGCCGCAGGCGATACGACCGCCCACCGACTTGGCCTCGGCGGCCGACCGGCGGATCAGTTCCGCCGCGCCTGCCCAGTCCAGTCCCATACCGCGCTGCGCGGTGTCCATGGCCTCGGCGACACCCAGCCCGTGCGACCACAGATGGCGGCGGAAGGCGAGGGTGGCGTCCCAGTCGACGGCCGCGGGCGAGTCGGGGGACACGTCCGCGAACGGGTCGGCGACGACATGCGCCGCCGAGAAGACCGTGCGGGAGGTGAGCGGGGAACCGGTGGTGAGGGCGAGCGGCTCCTGGCGGGGCTCGTAGGCCCTCAAGGACCCGCTCGCGTCCGGGAGCTGGATGGTCACAGTGAGATCTCCGGTACGTCGATACGACGGCCCTCGGCCGAGGACGCGAGACCCAGCTCGGCGAGCTGGACACCGCGGGCACCGGCCAGCAGGTCCCAGTGGTAGGGGGCGTCGGCGTAGACGTGCTTGAGGAACAGCTCCCACTGGGCCTTGAAGCCGTTGTCGAACTCGGCGTTGTCCGGGACCTCCTGCCACTGGTCGCGGAAGACCTCCGTGGCGGGGATGTCCGGGTTCCAGACCGGCTTGGGGGTGGCCGAGCGGTGCTGGACGCGGCAGTTGCGCAAGCCCGCCACCGCCGAGCCCTCCGTGCCGTCCACCTGGAACTCCACCAGCTCGTCGCGGTTGACGCGGACGGCCCAGGAGGAGTTGATCTGGGCGATCGCGCCGCCCTCCAGCTCGAAGACGCCGTAGGCGGCGTCGTCGGCGGTGGCGTCGTACGGCTTGCCGTTCTCGTCCCAGCGCTGCGGGATGTGGGTGGCGGTGAGGGCCTGGACCGACTTCACCCGGCCGAACAGCTCGTGGAGCACGTACTCCCAGTGCGGGAACATGTCGACGACGATGCCGCCGCCGTCCTCGGCACGGTAGTTCCAGGACGGGCGCTGGGCGTCCTGCCAGTCGCCCTCGAAGACCCAGTAGCCGAACTCGCCGCGCACGGAGAGGATCCGGCCGAAGAAGCCGCCGTCGATGAGGCGCTTCAGCTTCAGCAGGCCGGGGAGGAAGAGCTTGTCCTGGACGACGCCGTGCTTGATGCCGGCCTCGTCCGCCAGCCGGGCGAGGTCCAGGGCGCCGGCGAGGCCGGTGGCGGTCGGCTTCTCCGTGTAGATGTGCTTGCCTGCCGCGATGGCCTTCTTCAGGGCCTCCTCGCGGGCGGAGGTGACCTGCGAGTCGAAGTAGATGTCCACCGTCTCGTCGGCGAGGACCGCGTCCAGGTCGGTCGAGACATGCTCCAGCCCGTGCCGCTCGGCCAGCGCCCTGAGCGCGTGCTCACGGCGGCCGACCAGGATCGGCTCGGGCCACAGCACGGTGCCGTCGCCGAGGTCGAGGCCGCCCTGCTCGCGCAGGGCCAGGATGGAGCGGACCAGGTGCTGGCGATAGCCCATGCGCCCGGTCACGCCGTTCATGGCGATACGCACCGTCTTGCGTGTCACGTCGTTCCCTTCGTACGCGGTCGTCGCGCCGCGTACGCCCACTGGTGAGCGTTGCAGCAAGCGCTTTCTACATACGAAGAAGCTAGCCTCTGAACCGTGGTCCGGACAAGACCGTGACCAGGACGAGTTGTTCGAGGGGGCGAACAACCGGGGGTCGGGGGCTTAAAGTCTGCTCGGAAACCTTGGCCACGGATTTGGTGAGGCCAGGGCTGCCCACCTGCTCGGAACCGTTGTCATGGCTCCGGGTGTGTACGAGGGCGACGACGAGATGCGCGACCGGAGGACGACGAGATGACGGTGACCCTGGCGGACGTGGCGGCCCGCGCGCAGGTCTCGCCCGCGACGGTGTCGCGCGTGCTGAACGGGAACTACCCCGTTGCCGCCTCCACCCGCGAGCGGGTGCTGAAGGCCGTGGACGAGCTGGACTATGTGCTCAACGGGCCCGCCAGCTCCCTGGCCGCCGCCACCTCCGACCTGGTCGGGATCCTGGTGAACGACATCGCCGACCCCTTCTTCGGGATCATGGCGAGCGCGATCCAGGCCGAGATCGGCGGCCCGGGCGGCCGTGCGGGCGGCGAGAGGCTCGCGGTGGTCTGCAATACGGGCGGCTCCCCGGAGCGGGAGCTGACGTATCTCACGCTGTTGCAGCGGCAGCGTGCGGCGGCCGTGGTGCTGACCGGCGGGGCGATCGAGGACGCGGCGCACAGGGCGGCGATGGACGCGAAGGTGCGCAAGCTCATGGAGGCCGGGACGCGGGTCGTGCTGTGCGGGCGGCCGCCGGCGCCGGAGACCGGGGCGATCGCGCTGACCTTCGACAACCGCGGGGGCGGGCAGGAACTGACCGAGCACCTGATCGGGCTCGGGCACCGGCGGCTCGGCTATATCGCGGGCCCGGAGGAGCGGACCACGACCCGGCACCGGCTGGAGGGCCACCGGGCCGCGCTGGCCGCGCACGGCATCGAGGAGGACCCCCGGTGGACGGTGCACGGGCGCTACGACCGCAGGTCCGGCTACGAGGCGACGCTGGAGCTGCTGCGGCGTGACCCGTCGCTGACAGCGGTCGTCGCCGCGAACGACTCCGTCGCACTCGGGGCGTGCGCGGCGCTGCGCGACTCCGGGCTGCGGATCCCCGAGGACGTGTCGGTGGCCGGGTTCGACGACCTCCCCTTCAGCATCGACGCGGTGCCTTCGCTGACGACGGTGCGGTTGCCGCTGGGCGAGGCCGGGGCGCGGGCCGGGCGGATCGCGATGGGGCGGGAGGAGGCGCCGCCCGGGGGGATCGCGTCGGTGCGGGGGGAGTTGATGGTGCGGGGGTCCTCCGGGGTGCCGCGGGTTTCCTAGTACTGGGCGTTGCCGCCCGGTCCTGCTGGGGGCTGCCGCCCCCAGGCCCCCGCTTCGGCCTGAACGGCCTCGTCCTCAATCGCCGGACGGGCTGGGGTGTGGCTGATCGGCGTCGTTCGCGTACACGCCGGACGGGCCGGCAGTCGCCGCGAAGCCGAACAGATCCGGCACCCCCTCCGGTCCCGCCTCCACCGTCCGCTCGATGCGCAGGCCCGCTGCCGTCGCCCCGTTGAGCAGGTCCGACAGCGGGGCGTGCCAGGCACCGAGGCGGGCGCGGACGCCGGTGGTGTTCCAGGAGGCGAAGGTGCGGGACCGTTCGGCGTACCCGGCGTCGATCACGGTCCTGGACGCGTCCCCGCGGTCGGCGAAGGCGCCGACGAAGCACGGGTGCACTCCCAGATGGACGAAACGGCCGCCCGGGGCCAGTACGCGGGCGATCTCACGGAGCACGGCGGCGTAGTCGGGCACATCCGTGCTGGCCAGGACGCATACCGCGGCGGGCACCGAGCTGTCGGCCAGAGGCAGAGCGGTCGCGTCGGCGACGGCCACGGGCAGGCGGTGGGAGGCGTGGCGCAGCTGGTTGCGGGAGAGGTCGAACCCGACAGGGCTCCAGCCCAGGGCGGCCACGGTCGGCGCGTGGGCGCCCGTGCCGCAGCACACGTCGAGGCAGGTGCTTCCGTCGCCGCTGCCCAGCAGGTCACCGAGGGTGGCATGGACGCGGCGGATGTAGTCCCCGCCGCCCGCCGGGGACATGAACTCGTTGTACCAATCGGCGTGTTCGTCGTACACGGCCGTCGTCTTCGAGGTCACCATGACCCGGACGCTAGTCCCGCCGCGCGAGTCCCTTGGCGGCGTTCGCCGCGAGCGTGACGCACCCGGATGCCCGGCGGCGATGAGTTTCGCGTCGTACGCAGGTCTGCAGTGCCGTCATCGCCCGAGCGAGAAAGCGGAGTGAGTCCCATGCGCATCGTGATCACCGAGTTCATCAGCCTGGACGGCGTCGTACAGGCGCCCGGCGGGCCGCAGGAGGACACCGACGGGGGCTTCGCGCACGGCGGCTGGTCCCACCCGTACTTCGACGAGGAGGTGCTGGGCGGCGCCTTCGACGCGGGGCTGGGCAGAGCCGAGGCGCTGCTGTTCGGGCGGCGGACGTGGCAGACGATGGCGGGGGCCTGGCCCGAGCGGGCCGGGGACCCGTTCGCCGACCGGATGAACTCCCTCAAGAAGTACGTCGTCTCCAGCACGCTCGCCGAGGCCGACCTCACCTGGAACAACACCTCCCTCATCCCCGGCGACCGGGCGGTGGCCAGGATCCGGGCGCTGCACGAGGCCGAGGGCGGCGACCTCGCGATGATGGGCAGCCCGACGCTCGTGCGGACGCTGCTGTCCGAAGGCCTGGTCGACGAGCTCCAGCTCATCGTCATGCCGGTGATCCTCGGCGGCGGTAAGACGATCTTCCCCGGGGACGGGGCGAAGCACCCCATGGAGCTGGTCTCCACGACCACCGCCAAGACCGGCGCCCAGGTGTGCGTGTACCGTCCGGCGGCCCCGGCGGAGGGCTAGGGCCTGGCGTTCGGATCACGCCGCAGACGCTGGGCGCCGGCGCTGACAAGGTGATCGCGGGCATTCTCCTCTGGTCCGCCCGCTGGATCGAAACCGCCTAGCGGCGGGTGAGGCGGGTGAAGGTGGCCCCGTTGGGGAAGGCGGTGCGCTCGGCGACGTCGAAGACCGTGGGGTCGAAGGCACCGTCGAACACCGGGATTCCGGTACCGGCAACGACCGGATAGGTCTTGATCAGCAGCTCGTCCAGCTCGGGCAGCAGGGTGCCCGCGAGCCGGCCGCCCCCGCAGAGCCAGATGTCCAGGCCGGCGCCCGCCTCGCTCTTGAGCTCGCGGACGAGGGCGAGCGGGTCGCTGGGCACGACGGTGACGGCCGGGTCGGTGTCCGGCTTGAGGGTGCTGGACACCACGTACTGGCGCAGGTGCGCGTACGGGCTGGTGATCCCGTTGTCGAGGGCGGGGCGGTAGGTACCGAGGCCCATGACGACGGTGTCGAAACGCCGGTTGGGCGCGTCGGCGACACCAGCGGCCGCGCGGTAGGCCGTCGGGAGGGTCTCCGGGTACAGCGCGTTCATCCAGGTCGAGTAGGCGGCGGCCTGCTGCTCGTCGCCCTGCGGGAAGAAGTCGAACTCGCCGCCGGGGCCGGCGATGCGGCCGTCGAGCGAGACGCCGATGTAGTACACGAGCTTTCGCAAAGCGATCCCCCACACGTAGTACTCTACTTGAAGTGCTTTGAAAGTAGTACTACACATGGAGTGGTGTCAATGGTGAGACGGAACGACCAGCGGCGTGCGGCCCTCGTTGACGCGGCGATCGAGGTGCTGGCCCGGGAGGGCGCACGCGGCCTGACCTTCCGGGCTGTGGATGCCGAGGCGGCCGTTCCCGCCGGTACGGCGTCCAACTACTTCGCCAGCCGCGACGACCTGTTCACTCAGGCCGGCGCCCGGGTCTACGAGCGCCTCCAGCCTGACGAGGCCACGATCGCCCGCCAGCAGGCGGCCGGTCGCGACCGGGGAGCCTATGCGGAGCTGATGCGCGAACTCGTCGGCCGCGTCGCCTCCTTCCGCACCGGTTACCTCGCGCTGCTGGAACTCCGCCTCGAGGCCACCCGTCGCCCCGAACTGCGCAAGGTCCTCACTGAACGAGTCCGGGCCGACGTCGACGCCAACGTCGCCTATCACGAGGCCTCCGGCCTCCCCGGCGACGCCACGGCGGTCAAGTTGCTCATGCTGACGCTGAACTGGCTGATCGTTGAGCAGCTCACCCTGCCGGACGTCTTCACGGAGGCGGAGCGCGAACAACTGGTGACGGCCGCTGTGGAGCGCATCGTGGCGACGGAATAGCCCCGGAAGTCCTGGACGGTCTAAGCTCGGCTCATCGGATCTCTGACTGAGTCAACTATCAATACGGGGGCCGGGCCCATGACCGTCCAGGACATCCGCTCCTTCAACCGCTTCTACACGAACGTCATCGGCGCGCTCGACTACGGCCGGCACATGTACGCCCCCTACACCCTCACCGAGTCCCGTGTGCTCTACGAGCTCGCCCACGCGCCGCGCACGGACGCCGCCGACCTGCGGACCCAGCTGCATCTGGACGCCGGATACCTGACCCGCATCCTGAACAAGTTCGAGCAGGACGGACTGGTCGAGCGCGGCCCGTCCGAGACGGATCCGCGCCGCCGCCGCATCACGCTCACCGCGCCCGGCCGGGAGGCCGCCGCACTGCTCGACGAGCGGGCCCGGGAGACGGTCGGGGCGATGCTGGACACGGTGCGGGCCGAGGACCGGCCCCGGCTGGCGGAGGCCCTGCGGACCGTTCGGAGTCTCCTCGGCGAGGGCCGTGCCCCGCGTCCCGAGGACGTCGTCCTGCGGGAGCCCACCCCCGGCGACCTCGGCTGGATCGTGGAGCGCAACGCCGCGCTGTACGCCGCCGAGTACGGCTTCAACCTCGAGTACGAGGGCCTCGTCGCCCGTATCGTCGCCGACTACGGCAAGGACCACGACCCGCGTCTGGACCGCACCTGGATCGCCGAGCTGGACGGCCGGCGGGTGGGGTGCGTGATGTGCGTCCGGGACGAGGCACCCGGCGCCGCCCGGCTCCGGCTGCTGCTCGTCGAGCCGGACGCGCGCGGCCTGCGCATCGGCGACCGGCTGGTGGGCGCCCTCGTCGACTTCGCCCGCGAGGCCGGCTACCGCGAGGTGGTCCTGTGGACCAACGACATCCTCGGCGCCGCCCGCCGCATCTACCAGCGCCACGGCTTCGAGCTGGTCGCGGAGAAGCCGCACCACTCCTTCGGCCAGGACCTGAACGGCCAGGACTGGCGGCTGGATCTTTCCGCAACGCCCGAGTGATGAAGGGGAGTCGCGGGCGGGGGTGCCGGGTAGGGTCCGTCCGTATGAAGCTGGCGTTCTCCACCCTCGGTGTCCCCGGCATGCCCCTGCCCGACGTCCTGCGGCTCGCGACCGCGCACGGCTACCACGGCGTGGAGCTGCGCACCCACGCTGAGGAACCGGTCCACACCGACCTCGACCCGTCTCAGCGGGCCGAGGTGGCGGCCGAGTTCAAGGGGTCGGGCGTAGAGATCCTGGGCCTGGCGGGATACGCGCGCGTCGCCGCGCCGGGCGACGACGAACCCGTCCTGGCCGAGATCCGCGCCCTCCTCGACCTGGCCCGCGACCTCGGCGCCCCGTACATCCGCGTCTTCCCCGGCGGCGACCTGGACGTCCAGACCCCCGAGGAGGCCGACGCGACGGCCGCCCGGCGCCTGGGCACGGCCGCCGAGTACGCGAACGACCTGGGCGTGCGCATCCTCCTGGAAACCCACGACTCGCACCGCACCGCCGCCGACGCCATGCGTGTCCTCGGCCTCGTCGGCCACCGTCAGGTCGGCGCGCTCTGGGACGTCATGCACACCTGGCTGGGCGGCGAACAGCCCTCGGAGACCTACGCGGCGCTCTCCCCCCACCTCGGCTACGTCCAGGTCAAGGACATCGCCTCCGCCGAGGACAAAACACCGCTGCCCCTCGGCGCGGGCGTCCTCCCCCTGGCCGAGTGCGTGGAGGTGCTCTCCCGCCACAACTGGGACGGCTGGCTGTGCTGGGAGTACGAGAAGCGCTGGTACGAGACCGCCCAGCCGCTGCCGGACCTGCTGGGGGCCGGACGAGAGCATCTGGGCAGGCTGCTGAACGACTCGGCGTGACGGGGAGCTCCCGCGGAAACCACACCTACGCGCGCTCCCGCGGATACCGACGCTTCCCCGGAAACCCGATTGCCGCCCGGCCCCCGCGTAGCTAGCGTCCCCGCTCATGCCCCCGACACTGCGCACCCCCCGCCTACTCCTGGACCCCTACACCCCGGAGGACGAAGAGAGCTTCGTCGCTCTGTTCCAGGACCCGAGGGTGTCGCGGTGGATGGGGGAGGGTCCTTCGCCCGAGGCGGACGACCGGGCCCTGTTCGGGCGGATCTTCAGCAAGGTCTACGCCCAGGACCTGTTCGACGTGTGGGCGGTCCGGCGCGACCGGCGGCTGATCGGGCACGCCGAGATCAAGCGGACCGACGCCGTGGACGGCCACGAGATCGTCTACGCGCTGGCTCCCGAGGCCTGGGGCGGCGGGCTCGGCACGGAACTGGCCGAGGCGCTCGTGGGGTACGGGTTCCGGACGCTCGGGCTCAGCGAGGTGCACGCCACCGTCGACGCACGGAACACAGCCTCGCTGCACCTCCTCGGCAGGATCGGATTCGCGCACGTCAGGGACATCGCAGAGGACGACGGGAGTCTCACCCAGGTGCTGACCCGACCGGCTCGGTGATCTTCGCAAGAATCCGGCAAGAAATTCTTACCCGAGCGTGCAACCCTTTGCGGCCCTTGGCAGTCGTACATGGTGTCAGGACTTCTGGGGGGAGATCTGGGGGGATCGCGGGGTTCCTGACGGGAGGGGAAAAGCCGAGGGGGCCCGGTCGACGGACCGGGCCCCCTCGAAACCTTTCAAGGCGCCTCAGAAGAAGACGCCGCACCTCAGCAGCACATTCGCGTACGGCCGTGCCTCGCCCGTGCGGACGATCAGCCGCGCACCCGCCGACAGCTCCTTCAGCCGCTCGTGCGAGACGAGGTCCAGCGACGGGAAGTGGCTCTCCAGGAGCCGCGAAGCCTCAGCGTTCGCTTCCCGCACCTCCGTCGCCGCCGTCGCACCCTCGACCACCAGCTCGGCCAGCAGCCCTTCCAGCACCTCCGCGAACGCCGGCACCCCGGCCCGGAAGGCCAGGTCCACCACCCGGGGCCCGTCGGGAATGGGCATGCCCGCATCGCACACCAGCACCCCGTCCCCGTGGCCCAGTCCGGCCAGCGCACCGGCGAGGTGACGGTTCAGTATTCCGGCCTTCTTCACAGCTCAGCGACCTCCGCCGCCGTCGGGAAGGACGCCTGCGCGCCCTCCTTCGTCACGGTCGCCGCCCCGACCCGGGCCGCGTACGACGCCGCCTCCGCGAGGGACTCGCCCGCCCCCAGCCGGAAGGCCAGCGCCGCGGTGAACGCGTCTCCCGCGCCGGTCGTGTCCACGGCGCTCACCTTCACGGACGGGACCCGGGAGACACCCTCCGACGACGCCACCAGCGCACCCTCCCCGCCCAGCGTCACCACCACCGACCGGGGCCCCTTCGCGAGCAGTATCCGGGCCCAGTCCTCCGGGCTGTCCCCCACGGCGGCCGAACCCAGGATCACCTTCGCCTCGTGCTCGTTGACGATCAGCGGATCGCAGGCCGCCAGCACCTCTGACGGGAGGGGGCGCGGCGGCGACGGGTTCAGTACGAAACGGCTCTCCGGAGCCAGGTTCCGTACGACCGCCACCACCGTCTCCAGCGGGATCTCCAGCTGCGCCGACACCACCCGGGAGCTCTGGAAGAGGCACGCGGCGGCGCTCACGTCCTCCGGGGCCAGCCGGCCGTTGGCGCCCGGCGAGACGACGATGCTGTTGTCCCCGGACGGGTCGACGGTGATCAGTGCGACCCCGGTCGGCGCGCCGCCCACCAGGACACCCACCGTGTCGACACCGGCCTCCCGCTGCGAGTCCAGCAGCAGTCGGCCGTGCGCGTCGTCGCCGACCCGGGCCAGCAGAGCCGTACGGGCCCCGAGCCGGGCGGCCGCGACCGCCTGGTTCGCGCCCTTGCCGCCCGGGTGGACGGCCAGATCGGAGCCGAGTACGGTCTCGCCGGCACCGGGCCGGCGCTCGACACCGATCACCAGGTCGGCGTTGGCCGACCCCACGACCAGGAGGTCGTAGTCGTACATGAGTTGTCTCCCCACGTGAGTGACATGGCCGGGCGGGCCCATGCGCTGGGCGCCGCCCGGCCGTTCCCCGATGTCAGCGATATCAGCCGCTGAAGCCGGCCACGTTCTCCTTCGTGACCACCTTCACCGGCACCTTCACCGTCTCCTCGACCTTCTTGCCCTGGAGCGCCTTGAGGGCGTTGTCCACGGCGATCTTCCCGAGCTGCGAGGGCTGCTGCGCCACCGACGCGTACAGGCTGCCGCCCTCGACCGCCTTCAGTCCGTCAGGCGTGCCGTCGAAGCCGACCACGGAGACCGACTTGCCGGCCTTGGAGCCCAGCGCCTTGATCGCGCCGAGCGCCATCTCGTCGTTCGCGGCGATGACGCCCTGGACGTCCGGGTGGGCCTGGAGCAGGTTCGACATCACGTCGAGGCCCTTGGTGCGGTCGAAGTCCGCGGGCTGCTGGGCGACGACCTGGATGCCCGGGTAGGCCTTGAGGCCGTTCGCGAAGCCCTGCGCGCGCTCGCGGGCGGCTGAGGTGCCCGCCTGGCCCTGGAGGATCACGATCTTGCCCTTGCCGCCGAGCTTCTCGCCGATCGACTTGGCGGCGAGCTCACCGCCGGCGACGTTGTCGGAGGCGACCAGCGTGTCCAGCTTGGCGTTGTTGACGACGCGGTCCACGGCGATGACCGGGATGTCCGCCTTGTCGGCGGCCTTCACCGAGTTGCTCGCCGCGTCCGAGTCCACCGGGTTGACGATGATCGCGCCGAGACCGGAGCTGGTGAAGTTCTGCAGCTGGTTGGCCTGCTGCGAGGCGTCGTTCTGGGCGTCCGTGACGGTCAGGTCCACGCCCAGCTTCTCCGCCTCGGCCTGGGCGCCCGCCCGGATCTGCACGAAGAAGGGGTTGTTGAGGGTGGACAGCGACAGGCCCATCTTCGGGGTGCTCGCGGCGGAGGAGCCGTTGTGCAGGAACGACGTGGCACCGACGATCGCGACGGTGACGACGGCCGCGAGCCCGTACGTCGCCGCCTGCTTGCCCTTGCCTCCCGGTGAAGTGCCGGCGGCCCCCGGAGTGGCCCCCGCCTTGCGCCGCAGCGTGTCGAACAGCACCGCCAGCGCGATGACGACACCGATGACGACCTGCTGCCAGAACGCCGACACGTTCAGCAGGTTCAGCCCGTTGCGCAGCACGGCCAGGATCAGCGCGCCGATCAGCGTGCCGGACGCCTTGCCCGTACCGCCGGCCAGGGACGCGCCGCCGATGACGACCGCCGCGATCGCGTCCAGCTCGTAGCCGTCGGCGGCCTGCGGCTGCGCGGAGGACAGCCGGGCGGCCAGGACGACACCGGCGACGGCGGCGAAGACGCCGGAGAAGGCGTAGATGGCGAGCTTCTGCTTCTTCACACGCAGGCCGGACAGCCGCGCGGCCTCCTCGTTGCCGCCGATCGCGTACATCGAGCGGCCGATGTAGGTACGGCCGAGCACGAATGCCGCGATCAGACCCATCACGATCATGACCAGGACCGGCACGGGCAGCCAGCCGCCGAGCGTGTCCCCGAGGTGGGAGACCGAGTCGGGCAGGGCGATCGGGGAGCCCTCGGAGATGACGAGGGACAGACCGCGGGCCACCGACAGCATGGCCAGCGTGGCGATGAACGGCGGCAGCTTGCCGTAGGAGATCAGGATGCCGTTGACCAGGCCGCACGCGATACCGGTGGCTATGGCCAGCAGGACGGCGACGAAGACGGGGACACCCGCCGAGGTCGCGGTCCACGCGAGCACCGTGGCCGACAGCGCGGCGACCGAGCCCACCGACAGGTCGATGCCCGCCGAGACGATCACGAAGGTCACGCCGAAGGCGAGGATGGCGGTCACGGCCGCCTGGACGCCGACGTTGAGGAGATTGTCCGTGGTCAGGAAGTCGCCGGACAGCGCCGACATCGCGACGACCAGGACGATGAGCGCGGTGAGCGCGCCGTTGTCGAGCAGCAGGCGGCGCAGGCCCCCCGAGGCGGCTCCCGCGCCCGTCGTGCTCTTGAGCGTGTCAGTGGCCACGGGAGGCCTCCTTGTCAGTGCTGGGGTTGCTTACGGCGAGCGCCATCACGGCGTCCTGGGTGGCCTCGTCGGCGGAGAGTTCGCCCGCGATCCGGCCCTGGGCCATCACCAGCACCCGGTCGCTCATGCCGAGCACCTCGGGCAGATCGCTGGAGATCATGAGTACGGCGGCACCGGCCGCCGTCAGTTCGTTGATGAGCTGGTAGATCTCGACCTTGGCGCCGACGTCGATACCGCGCGTCGGCTCGTCGAGGATCAGCACCTTGGTGTCGGCGAGCAGCCACTTGCCGATGACGACCTTCTGCTGGTTGCCGCCGGACAGCGTGCGCACGTGCTGGCCGAGGCCCGCCATCCGCACGCCGAGCTGCTCGGCGATCCGGGCGGCGGCCTCCCGCTGCCCCTTGAGGTCGACGAGCCCCGCGCGCGTGGCCGACCGCAGCGTCACCAGGCCCAGGTTCTCCTCGACCGAGGCGTCCAGCACCAGGCCCTGGCCCTTGCGGTCCTCGGGGATGAGGCCGATGCCGGCGGTCATGGCGGCGTTGACGTCGTGACCCTTCAGGGCGGCCCCCGAGACCTTCACGGCTCCCTTGTCGTACGGATCGGCCCCGAAGACCGCCCGCACGACCTCGGTACGACCGGCGCCCACGAGCCCGGCGATACCGACGACCTCACCGGCGCGCACCTCGAAGCCGACGTCGTGGAAGACGCCGTCCCGGGTCAGCCCCTCGACGGTGAGCAGCGCGTCGCCCTTCTCGGGCCGCTCACGCGGGTACTGCTGCTCGATCGACCGCCCCACCATGAGCCGTACCAACTCGTCCTCGGGCGTGGCGGCGGGCACCTGCCCGACGCTCTTCCCGTCCCGGATGACCGTGACCCGGTCGCCCAGGGCGGCGATCTCCTCCAGGTGGTGCGTGATGAAGACGATCCCGACGCCGTCCTCGCGCAGCTTGCGCACGATCGCGAAGAGCTTCTCGACCTCCTCGGAGGTGAGCACGGCGGTCGGCTCGTCCATGATCAGCACGCGCGCGTCCAGGCTCAGCGCCTTGGCGATCTCGACCATCTGCAGGCGCGCGATACCGAGTTCGCGTACCCGCGCGCGGGGAGAGACGCTGACCCCGACGCGCTTCAGCAGCACCTCGGCGTCGGCCTCCATCCGCCCCCGGTCGATCATCCCGAACCGGCGCGGCTGGCGCCCCAGGAAGATGTTCTCGGCGACCGTCAGATCGGGAACGAGGTTGAACTCCTGGTAGATGGTGGCGATCCCGAGCCGCTCGGAGTCCTGCGCACCCTGGATGCGCGTCTCCTCGCCGCCGACCAGGATCCGCCCGGCGTCGGGGGTGTAGGCGCCGGAGAGCATCTTGATGAGGGTGCTCTTGCCCGCGCCGTTCTCACCGAGCAGCACATGCACCTCGCCCCGGCGCAGGTCGAAGTCCACGCCGTCCAGCGCGACCACGCCCGGGAAGGTCTTCCGTATGCCCTCGATGCGCAGCAACTCGTCCGCGTTGCTCACGTCTGGCTCCTGTTCGTTACGGGGGACGGCTCCAAAGAATCCGGTTGCTCGCCGCACGAGCGGCGTACGACGAGCCGGGCCGGGAGCGTGACGGACTCCCCGGGCCGGCCCTCGATCCGGGCGACCAGCGCACGCACGGCGGCACGCCCCAGCTCACCCGTCGGCTGGGCGATCGCGGTGACCGGCGGATCGGTGTGCACGAACCACGGGATGTCGTCGAACGCGGCCAGCGCGATGTCCTCCGGCACGCGCACGCCACGCGCGCGTACGGCGTCCAGCGCGCCGAGCGCCATCAGGTTGTCGGCCGCGAACACGACCTCGGGCGGCTCGGCCAGGTCGAGGAACCCCTCGGTGACCCGGCGCCCGCTCTCGGCCTGGAAGTCGCCCTGCCCTATGTAGGCGTCGGGGAGTTCGAGGCCGTACGCGCCGAGCGCCTCCCGGAAGGCCTCCACGCGCTCCCGGCCGGTCGTGGTCGCCGCCGGCCCCGCGATGATCGCGAGCCGCCGGTGCCCGAGCCGGTGCAGATGCGCCACGAGGTCCCGTACGGCCCTCCGGCCGTCCGCCCGCACCACCGGCACGTCCACGCCCGGGATCCACCGGTCCACGAACACCATCGGCGTCCCCGCGCGGACCGCGTCCAGCATCAGCGGCGAGCCGCCGTCGGTGGGGGAGACGAGGAGCCCGTCGATACGGCGGTCCAGCAGGTTCCGTACGTGATGGTCCTGGAGGTCGGGCCGCTCGTCGGCGTTGCCGATGATGACGCTGTAGCCGAGCGCGCGGGCCTCTTCCTCGACGGAGCGGGCCAGTTCGGTGAAGTAGGGGTTCATCACGTCGCTGATGACCAGGCCGAGGGTGTGGGTCTGGTCGGTGCGCAGGGAGCGGGCGACGGCGTTCGGGCGGTAGCCCAGGGTCTCGACGGCGGCCAGCACGCGGGTGCGTGCGTCGGCGCTGACCGACGGGTGGTCGTTCAGGACGCGCGAGACCGTGGCGACGGATACGCCGGCCTCGGCAGCGACGTCCTTGATGCTGGCCACCGCCGCTCCACCTCCTTGTGGATCAGTCGTGGGAGCGCCCCGTGCGAACACTCGGGGAACTCGTGGAATCGATTACATCGACGGGTGGATGGAATCGATTACACGCCGGTAAATCAAGACCCCGGCGGCACCTCGAAACCGGATCGTGATGTCGCGGGGGGCTCCCCGGCGGTTCAGGGTGGAAGGAGGAGGTCCGTTTCCAGGCGAGCGGAGGAGTCATGACGGCGGCGACCCGGAACGACGTACCCGTCGCCCTCGAAGGCGACGGTGTGGAGGTCCGCAACATGCCGATCGGGGGCGACATGTCGGTGAGCTACATCAGCCTGCCGCGCGGCACGGACATGGGCCCGGCCCTCAAGGGCCTGCCCGACGACGCGTGCCAGTGCCCCCACTGGGGCTATCTGCTGAAGGGCCGGATCAGGATGAGCACGGCATCCGGCGAGGAGGAGTACGAGGCGGGGCAGGCGTACTACTGGGCTCCGGGCCATGTGCCGCTCGCGCTGGAGGACAGCGAGCTGGTGGAGTTCTCCCCGACCGACGAATTCAAGCAGGTCATCGAGCACGTGGTGGCGCAGTCCGGGTGAGACGGGCAGGGGGCTCCCCAGGGGGCCGATGAGTTTCGCCGGCCGGAGGGGTCCACCCCTCATCGACCACAGGAGGAGCCCCGTGCCTCAGCTACTGCGCGTGCAGAACTTCAACGTCTCGAGCGACGGATTCGGCGCCGGCGAGAACCAGAGCCTGGAGCGTCCGTTCGGCCACGCCGACCCCGGAACGATGTTCGCGTGGGCCGGGGCGACGGCGAGCTGGCCCAACCGCACGGACCCCGGCGGCAGCCGTGGCCTCGACGACTACCTCACCCGTGACTTCGCCAACAACATCGGCGCCGAGATCATGGGCCGCAACAAGTTCAGTCCCCATCGTGGCCCCTGGCAGGACCACGACTGGAAGGGCTGGTGGGGCGAGGAACCGCCGTTCCACACCCCGGTGTTCGTGATGACCCACCACGAGCGCCCCTCCTTCACCCTCTCCGACACCACCTTCCACTTCGTCGGCGGCGACCCGGCCGAGGTCCTGGCCCAGGCGCGGGAGGCGGCGCGGGGCAAGGACGTCCGCCTCGGGGGAGGGGCCGCCACCATCCGGGAGTTCCTCGACGCGGACCTGGTCGACACGCTGCACGTGGCGGTCTCGCCGGGGGTGAAGCTCGGGTCGGGTTCACGGCTCTGGGAGTCCCCCGACGAGCTGCTCGACCGCTTCCACCGCGACGTCGTACCGAGCCCGAGCGGGGTGACGCACCACCTGTTCTGGAGGCGGTGAGAGCCACGGGAGACGGTGAGCCACGGGAGACGGTGAGGCAAGTGGAGCGTTCGGGACAACGGGGAGTCTGGCTGCCTGGGCTTTCGTGGATGGGGACGGCCCGAGCGCTCCACTCGCCCATCCTCCCCGCGCGCCCCTAGTCGCCCTCCCCGGCCGCGGCCTCCCGCACCCCGGTCAGAAAGCCCCTGATCGCGGCCAGTTCCCGCTCGTCGTACCCGCTCAACAGACCCACCGTCCGGTCGATCAGGGGTCCGAAGTGCTGCCGGCCGAGGGTGATCGCGCCCTCGGTCACCTCGATACCGACCTTGCGACGGTCCCGCTCGCCGCGCACCCGCCGCACATGCCCGGCCCGCTCCAGCCGGTCGACCAGTGCCGTGGTCCCGGCCGAGTTCAGACCGAGCGCGGCGCCGAGTCGCCCCGCCGTGGTCTCCTCACCCGCGCGGTGGGCGTCCATCAGGACGATCAGCGCCCGGACATCGGTGGGATGCATGCCGTTGCGCTGGGCGAACCGGGCGCTGTGCAGCCCCAGATCGACGGTCACGGCGCGCAGCAGATGGACGAGCTCCATCTCCTGGTCGGACACGGGCCGCCTCCGATATCATCTCGCTGAGCAAGTATCTCGCTGAGCAAGATAATAAGGGGTCCTGGCTCATGAGCGCTCGTGGTACGTACGACAGCGGCAACTTCCTCGCCGCCTACGACAAGGTCATGGCCAAGTGGCCGACGGCGCGGGAGGCCGCGACCGTGCCCACACCCTTCGGCTCGACGCACGTCAACATATGCGGTCCTGCCGACGGGCCCCCGATCGTCCTGCTGCCGGGCGGCGGAGGCCCGACCTCCGCGTCCTGGTACCGGCAGGCCGCCGAACTGTCCCCTGTCCACCGGCTGTACGCCGTCGACCTGTTCGGTGCCCCGGGCCGCAGCACACCGGTCCCCGGCCGCCACCCCCGTACGACCGCCGACCTGGTGTCCTGGCTGGACGCGGTCCTCAAGGGCCTCGGCCTCACGGAGACGGACCTGGGCGGGCATTCGTACGGCGCCTGGATCGCGCTGCAGTACGCCCTGCGCGCACCCCATCGGGTGCGCCGCCTGGTCCTCTTGGACCCGACCATGTGCTTCGCCAAGCTGAAGCCGGCCTACGGACTGCACGCGGTGCGGATGGCGCTGCGGCCCACGCCCCGCCGGGTCCGGACCTTCCTGGAATGGGAGACCGGAGGCGCCTCCCTCGACCCCGACTGGCTCGCCCTCCAGGAGGCGGCCGTGGGTTTCCCCTCCGTGCGGCCGGTGGTGGGACCACGCCCGAAGCCGGGCGCGCTGCGCGGCTTGGACCTGCCGGTCCTCGTGCTCCTCGCCGAGAACACCCGGACCCACAACCCGTCCAAGGTGGCCGCCCGTGCCGAGAAACTGCTGCCACGCGCCACGACGGCGACACTTCCGAACGTCTCCCACCACGCCCTGCCGCACGCCGCCCCCGCCGAAGCGAGCCGCCGCATCACCGACTTCCTGACCGGCCCGGCCGGCTGAGCCCCGTCCACGCCGACTACGCACAGCTGACCAGCACAACGGCTCCCACGGTCTCGACCCAGAAGTAGAACCAGGACGGGTAGAACGCCGACGGTCGCTCCACCACCCACGCCCCCAACCGCCCGAACGCCATCCCCGCCAGCGACACCGCCACCGTGATCACCACGCCGGACCGCAGATCGCCGGAGGCACCGAGGGCTGTCAAGGCGAGGAGGGCACCGACAGCGACACCAAAACCGCCGTAGACAGCCCGGACTTCAGCACGCGCCTCGGGAACGGTCAGCTCGATCCCGAAGGGCCGGATGAGCGCCCTCGGAGCGACAAGCCCGAAGAGGCCCATACCCAGGAAGAACAGTGCGACGGCGCCGATAAGGACGGAGGACATGACGGCGAGGGTGCCGCAGGAGGGCGCGGCCCTCAATTACCTCCCTGGTCATGGACTTTCGGGCGGGGAGAGGCGTTCCCCCCTGCTCTCCGCGACCCGCCTGACGTCCCGCAGGCACTCGGTGAGCCGCATGGCCAAGTAGTGCAGCTCCGCACTCGTCACCCGTTGCTCCGCGAGGAGTTCGTCGGCGTGCCCGAGCAGGTCGTCCGCCATACCGAGCTGTACGTCCTCGATGTCGTCGGCGAGACGGGAGACGTAGCCGGTCCCGTCACCCACGAGATAGCACGGCTTCCCGTCGGAACCGGTCCATGGCAACAGGCGTTCCCGTGCTCCACCGGTCATGCGCCCGCCTCCGTCATCAGGCATGCACACCGCCGGCACGGGACCGGTGCCGACGGCCGCCGTCGCCGCCCGCGAGGCGGGAACAGGAAGCGGAGGATCGGCTCGAGGAGCCGGGCGATTCGGTCGGTCATGTCTGTCGGCCTGCCTTCTCACCTGCGGTGACTGCGTTCTGTGCTGAATCACTCACAGAGTGGGGTCGGCTCTGGCTACGCTGCCAGGGGTCTGGGCTTGACATCGCGCTTGTCAAGAAGAGGAGTTGGCCGATGGGCGATCGCCGCGCACTTCGAACGCCGCGTCAGAAATACGGAGAGGAGCTGCGGCTGAGGCGGACAGCGGTCGGCCTCACCCAGGAGGAACTGGGCGACCAGGTCGTGTGCTCACCCACACTGATCAGCCATTTCGAGGCCGGGAGGCGCCTGCCGAAGCCGGATGACGCGTTGCGGATCGACCGGGCGCTGGGGACGGATGGGTTCTTCGCGCGGTGGCTGGAGGATCTGGAGTCGAAGTACACCGATCACTTCGCAGCCGTGGCCGAGCTTGAGCAACTCGCCCTGCTGATCCAGCAGTTCGCGCTCTCGCTGGTCCCCGGAGTGCTGCAGAGCGACGACTACGCACGCGCTCTCTTCCGGGCGTACCGACCGAATCACACGCCCGAGGAACTTGACGAACTCGTTGTCATCCGAACAAGGCGTCGCCGAATCCTCGACGGACCGGCGCAGCCCGTGGTCTGGACACTGCTTGACGAGGCGGTTCTTCGGCGATGTGTGGGCGGGCCGCAGGTCATGGCGGAACAGCTGCACAGGATCGCGGACATGGCCGAGTCGGGGCGGCTGCGCCTGCACGTCCTTCCCTACGGCGTGGGGGCGCACGCGCTCATGCAGAGCCTGCTGACGCTCATGACATTCGAGGACTCGGCCCCGGTGGCCTACGTCGAGGGCTTCCAGACCGGGAACTTGATGGACGACCCTGCCCTGGTGAGTGCTTGTCAGACCGCTTACTCTCTGGCCCTGAGCGACGCGTTGTCGCAGCAGCAGTCACTGTCCCTAGTCAGGGCGGCAGCGGAGGAACACGCGAATGGTCAGCAGTGAGCGCCCTCTCACCGGCTGGTACAAGTCCAGCTACAGCGGTGGCGACCAAGGCGAATGCCTGGAAGTGGTAGGCGGCCACACCACCGTCCCCGTCCGCGACAGCAAGAACACCCCCGGCCCCACCCTGACCTTCTCCCCGACCGGCTGGACCGCCTTCGTCACCGCCCTCAAGGACGGCCACCTCACCGCCGCAAGCTGTAACTGACCAGCGACGCCCCCACCACCGATCCGAACGCCGGCAGCAGAAACTGTGCGAAGGCCTCCCAGCCCCACACGATCCCCGCGCACGCCGCCGTGATGTTGATGGCCAGGGACATGATCCACAGGGCGACGCTCTGAGCCTGGGGTGACATCGTTCCTCGTTGTCATACGGTGCGGGGGGAATTCGCTGGGCGGGGCGGAATCAACCCGGCCCCGGGCTCGGAAGGGGGCGGAATTCCGGTGTGGGTGTCCGGTCCGCAGGGGGAGAGCCGGGGGTGTTCTCGTCCGGCGCGGAAGGTCCCGGAGCCACGATCGCGTGGTCCCCGGAAATCGCCGGAGCCATCATGAGCAGCGTCAACGTGCTGACGGCGCACAGGCCGACGAGAAGGGTTCCTGCGGAGTGCGCGCGCCGAAGGGCGTTCGGGCCTGGGGGACGCATCGGCATCACGGTCACTCCGGAATCGAAATCCGCCCCCCTTGATGAACTCCTGGATCCTCCCACGGGTAAGAAGCTCAAAAGGGACGACACTGATGCTTGAACTGTAAAGCTTCAGGCTTTCGTGTGAATCCAGCGTGAAATGTGAGAGCCCGGCCGCATACTGATCGGTCGCTTTATCCGAGGGCGTTGTCCTACCCAGGCGGTACGGTCCCACCATGACCGATCAGGGCGAGCGCCGACTGGCCACGCTGGAAGGCGTGCTGGAGCGCATCACATACGCCAACGAGGAGAACGGCTACACGGTCGCCCGGGTCGACACCGGCAGAGGCGGCGGTGATCTGCTCACGGTCGTCGGCGCGCTGCTCGGCGCCCAGGTCGGCGAGTCCCTGCGGATGGAAGGGCGTTGGGGCTCGCACCAGCAGTACGGGAAGCAGTTCCATGTCGAGAACTACACGACCGTTCTGCCCGCCACCGTCCAGGGCATTCGCCGCTACCTCGGCTCGGGGCTGGTCAAGGGCATCGGGCCGGTCTTCGCCGACCGGATCACGCGGCACTTCGGGCTGGACACGCTCCAGATCATCGAAGAGGAGCCCAAGCGGCTGATCGAGGTCCCGGGTCTCGGCCCCAAGCGGACCAAGAAGATCGCCGACGCCTGGGAGGAACAGAAGGCCATCAAGGAGGTCATGCTCTTCCTCCAGACCGTCGAGGTGTCCACGTCCATCGCCGTGCGCATTTACAAGAAGTACGGCGACGCCTCCATCTCCGTCGTGAAGAACCAGCCCTACCGGCTCGCGTCCGACGTCTGGGGCATCGGCTTCCTCACCGCCGACAAGATCGCCCAGTCCGTGGGCATCCCGCACGACAGCCCGGAGCGCGTCAAGGCGGGCCTGCAGTACGCGCTGTCGCAGTCCACCGACCAGGGGCACTGCTTCCTCCCGGAGGAGCAGCTGATCAAGGACGCGGTCAAGCTACTCCAGGTCGACACGGGCCTGGTCATCGAGTGCCTCGCCGAGCTGGCCGAGCCGGGGGAGGACGGCGAAGAACCGGGCGTCGTACGGGAGAAGGTCCCGGGGCCGGACGGAGGGGAGCCGGTCACCGCCATCTACCTCGTGCCCTTCCACCGCGCCGAACTCTCCCTCTCCGCCCAGCTGCTGCGCCTCCTGCGCACCGAGGAGGACCGGATGCCGGGCTTCCGTACGGTGGCCTGGGAGAAGGCCTTGACCTGGCTCAAGGCCCGCACGGGTACCGACCTCGCCCCGGAGCAGGAGGCCGCCGTCAAGCTGGCGCTGACCGAGAAGGTCGCCGTCCTCACCGGCGGCCCCGGCTGCGGCAAGTCCTTCACGGTCCGCTCGATCGTGGAGCTGGCCCGCGCCAGGAAGGCCAAGGTCGTGCTCGCCGCCCCGACCGGCCGGGCCGCCAAGCGCCTGTCCGAGCTCACCGGCGCCGAGGCCTCCACGGTCCACCGCCTGCTGGAGCTGAAGCCGGGCGGTGACGCGGCGTACGACCGGGACCGTCCGCTCGACGCCGACCTGGTGGTGGTCGACGAGGCGTCCATGCTGGACCTGCTGCTCGCCAACAAGCTGGTGAAAGCCGTGCCGCCGGGGGCGCATCTGCTGTTCGTCGGGGATGTGGACCAGTTGCCGAGCGTGGGCGCGGGGGAGGTGCTGCGGGATCTGCTCGCCGACGGGGGACCGATCCCCGCCGTCCGTCTGACCCGGGTCTTCCGGCAGGCCCAGCAGTCGGGCGTGGTGACGAACGCCCACCGGATCAACGCCGGCCAACACCCCGTCACCGACGGCATGAAGGACTTCTTCCTCTTCGTCGAGGACGAGACAGAGGAGGCCGGGCGGCTCACCGTGGATGTGGCGGCCCGTCGTATCCCGGCCAAGTTCGGGCTCGATCCGCGCCGCGATGTGCAGGTCCTCGCCCCCATGCACCGGGGCCCGGCGGGCGCGGGCACCCTGAACGGCCTGCTCCAGCAGGCCATCACCCCCGGCCGCCCCGACACACCCGAGAAGCGGTTCGGCGGCCGGGTCTTCCGCGTCGGGGACAAGGTCACCCAGATTCGCAACAATTACGAGAAGGGCGAGAACGGCGTCTTCAACGGCACCGTCGGCGTCGTCACCTCGCTCGACCCGGTCGACCAGCGGCTGACCGTGCTGACGGACGAGGACGAGGAGGTTCCGTACGACTTCGACGAGCTCGACGAGCTGGCGCACGCGTACGCGGTGACGATCCACCGCTCCCAGGGCAGCGAGTACCCGGCGGTCGTCATCCCGGTCACCACGGGCGCCTGGATGATGCTCCAGCGGAACCTGCTCTACACGGCGGTCACCCGGGCCAAACAGCTGGTCGTGCTCGTCGGTTCGCGCAAGGCCATCGGCCAGGCGGTGCGCACGGTGTCGGCGGGCCGGCGGTGCACGGCACTCGATTTCCGGCTCGGATCGCACGGATCGCAAAAAAATGATCGATCAAACGAGTCGTGAAGGTCACAGAGGCTTCCGGATGGGGAAGACAGGGGGCAGGATGAGCAAGTTGACGGCACTCAGTGCCGCCAATAGGCCCGATGGTCGACCCCGAGTGCACTCTCCTGAGCCAAGTGGGGGATGGTAGAGACAGTCAGGGCAACCTCGAAGATGAGGCACAACGTCGGTGAGGGAAGACGTGAGCGACAACTCTGTAGTACTGCGGTACGGCGACGGCGAGTACACCTACCCGGTGATCGACAGCACCGTAGGGGACAAGGGCTTCGACATCGGGAAGCTCCGCGCCCAGACCGGTCTGGTGACACTGGACAGCGGTTACGGCAACACCGCCGCGTACAAATCCGCCATTACCTACCTGGACGGCGAAGCGGGCATCCTGCGGTACCGCGGCTACCCGATCGAGCAGCTGGCCGAGCGCTCCACGTTCCTGGAGGTCGCCTACCTGCTGATCAACGGCGAGCTGCCGACCGTCGACGAGCTCTCGACGTTCAAGAACGACATCACGCAGCACACCCTGCTGCACGAGGACGTCAAGAACTTCTACAAGGGCTTCCCGCGTGACGCCCACCCGATGGCCATGCTGTCCTCGGTCGTCTCGGCGCTGTCCACGTTCTACCAGGACAGCCACAACCCGTTCGATGAGCGCCAGCGGAACCTCTCCACGATCCGCCTGCTCGCCAAGCTCCCGACGATCGCGGCGTACGCGTACAAGAAGTCGATCGGTCACCCGTTCGTCTACCCGCGCAACGACCTCGGCTACGTCGAGAACTTCCTCCGCATGACCTTCTCGGTCCCGGCGCAGGAGTACGACCTGGACCCGGTCGTGGTCTCCGCGCTCGACAAGCTGCTGATCCTGCACGCGGACCACGAGCAGAACTGTTCGACCTCCACGGTCCGCCTGGTCGGCTCCTCGCAGGCGAACATGTTCGCCTCGATCTCCGCCGGCATCAACGCCCTGTGGGGCCCGCTGCACGGCGGCGCCAACCAGTCGGTGCTGGAGATGCTGGAGGGCATCCGCGACTCCGGCGGCGACGTCGACACCTTCATCCGCAAGGTGAAGAACAAGGAGGACGGCGTCCGCCTGATGGGCTTCGGCCACCGGGTCTACAAGAACTTCGACCCGCGCGCCAAGATCATCAAGGCCGCCGCGCACGACGTGCTGTCCGCGCTCGGCAAGTCCGACGAGCTGCTGGACATCGCGCTGAAGCTGGAGGAGCACGCGCTCTCCGACGACTACTTCGTCTCGCGCAGCCTCTACCCGAACGTCGACTTCTACACGGGTCTGATCTACCGGGCCATGGGCTTCCCGACCGAGATGTTCACGGTCCTGTTCGCCCTCGGCCGGCTGCCGGGCTGGATCGCCCAGTGGCACGAGATGATCAAGGAGCCGGGCTCCCGCATCGGCCGCCCGCGCCAGATCTACACGGGCGTGGTCGAGCGTGACTTCGTTCCCGTCGAGGCCCGCTGAGACGCGGTAACCGCACGAGCCCCCGTATCCGGCTGCCGGGTGCGGGGGCTCTCGCGTAGGCCCTGAGAGGGGCGATCTCTTACGTGATTTCTTACGCAATGAAGAAGGCGCCCCGGAACGCCGGTCCCCCCACGGGCCGACGGCCAGGGCGCCTTCTCAGTCCCGGTGCGGATTCCCCCCACGGGATCCGGCCGGGCGTCTGTGAGGACAGCGCCTGAATCGCTGTGAGCACAACGAGCAAAACTCGTCGTGCCTCTGTCGTGTGCGATCTGCCGGGACAGCGCACGTCCGGGAGGGCCGCTCAAAGCTTCCCGGTGTGCGTGCCCCGGCAACGCATCTCTGGAGAAGTCCCCCAAGACATCTCCAGATGTCAGGTCACGCCCCCCAAGACGCTCCCTGACATCGTCAACTTAGACCTTCGAACCCCTTCGATGGTTACGTTCACATCACTGTGATCTGCGTCTCTTGCATATGTCCGTTAGCTGCGCAAGAGCCCGGAAATGCCGTCCGGGACTCAAGCGTAAGGATGATGCGCGAGCCTTGTGAAGAGCTTATGTGAGCCGGGCTCGGGACTCCAGAGGGGCTCATATCAGGTTCGCCGCGAACTTAGGCCGAATTCGGGGGACTTCACCGGAATGTCCGGAGACGGAGGCTGTTCGTGACGACGAAGACCGACGAGAAGGCCATCGCGGCCCCCGCGATCATCGGGTTCAGCAGCCCCGCGGCGGCCAGCGGCAGCGCGGCCACGTTGTAGCCGAAGGCCCACACGAGATTGCCCTTGATCGTGGCCAGCGTCCGGCGCGACAGCCGGATCGCGTCCGCGGCCACCCGCAGGTCGCCGCGGACCAGCGTCAGATCGCCCGCCTCGATCGCCGCGTCCGTGCCGGTGCCCATGGCCAGGCCCAGATCGGCGGTGGCGAGCGCGGCCGCGTCGTTGACGCCGTCGCCCACCATGGCGACGACCCGCCCCTCGGCCCGCAGCCGCCGTACGGCGTCGACCTTGTCCTCGGGCAGTACCTCCGCGACCACCTGGTCGATCCCCACGGCCTTCGCCACCGACTCGGCCACCGCCCGGTTGTCACCGGTCAGCAGCACCGGAGTGAGCCCCAGTGCGCGCAGCTCCCGCACCGCCTCGGCGCTGGTCTCCTTGACCGCGTCCGCCACCGCCAGCACGGCCCGCGCCGTCCCGTCCCAGCCGGCCACGACGGCCGTACGCCCGGCCCGCTCGGCCTCGTCCCGCGCGCGGGCCAGCTCCGGCGGTACGTCGTCGAAGAGCCGTCCCACGGCGACCTCACGGCCCTCCACCCGCCCGCGTACGCCCCGCCCGGGGACGCTCCGGAAGCCCTCGACCTCCGGGAGCTGTCCGGCCCTCTTCTCGGCGCCCAGCGCGATCGCCCGCGCGACGGGGTGCTCGGAGGCGTGCTCGACGGCGCCCGCGAGCCGCAGCACCTCCTTCTCGTCGGTGCCCTCGGCGACGTACACCTCCTGGAGGGTCATCCGGCCCGTGGTGACCGTGCCGGTCTTGTCCAGGACGACCGTGTCGATCCGGCGCGTGGACTCCAGGACCTCCGGGCCCTTGATGAGGATGCCGAGCTGAGCGCCGCGGCCCGTGCCGACCATCAGCGCCGTCGGGGTGGCCAGGCCCAGCGCGCACGGGCAGGCGATGATCAGCACCGCGACGGCCGCCGTGAAGGCGGCGACACCGTCGCCGGTCAGCCCGAGCCACGCCCCGGCCGTGGCGACGGCGATCAGCAGGACCACCGGCACGAAGATCCCGGAGATCCGGTCGGCGAGCCGCTGCACCTCGGCCTTGCCGTTCTGCGCGTCCTCCACCAGCTTCGCCATGCGCGCGAGCCGGGTGTCGGCGCCGACCCGGGTGGCCTCGACGACCAGCCGGCCGCCCGCGTTGACCGTCGCGCCGGTGACCGTGTCCCCGGCCGTCACGTCCACCGGCACCGACTCGCCGGTCAGCATCGAGGCGTCCACCGCGGAGGCCCCTTCGACGACCGTGCCGTCGGTGGCGATCTTCTCGCCGGGCCGTACGACGAACCGGTCGCCGACCGCCAGCCGCTGCGCCGGGATCCGCACCTCGCGCCCGTCCCGCAGGACGGCCACGTCCTTGGCGCCCAGTTCCATCAGCGCCCTGAGCGCGGCCCCGGCGCGGCGCTTGGAGCGGGCCTCGAGGTAGCGGCCCAGCAGGATGAAGGCGGTGACGCCGGAGGCGACCTCCAGGTAGATCTGGGAGGCGCCGTCGCCGCGCGAGACCGTGAGCTCGAAGGGGTGCCGCATACCCGGCATGCCCGCGTCGCCGAGGAACAGCGCCCACAGGGACCAGCCGAACGCGGCCAGCGTGCCGAGGCAGACCAGTGTGTCCATGGTGGCGGCGCCGTGCCGGGCGTTCGTCCAGGCGGCCCGGTGGAAGGGCAGTCCGCCCCAGACGACGACCGGCGCGGCGAGGGTGAGCGAGAGCCACTGCCAGTTGTCGAACTGGAGGGCCGGGATCATCGCGAGCAGGATCACGGGCACGGCGAGCACGGCCGAGACGGTGAGGCGGCGGCGCAGGGCCGACAGCTCCGGGTCCTCAGCGGCGGCGGGTTCCTCCTCGCGCGGGGGCGCGGGCTCCTCGGCGGTGTACCCGGTCTTCACCACGGTGGCGATCAGATCGGCGACCTCGGTGCCCGCGGGGTAGCTGACCCTGGCCTTCTCCGTCGCGTAGTTCACCGTGGCCGTGACGCCGTCCATGCGGTTGAGCTTCTTCTCGACGCGGGCCGCGCAGGAGGCGCAGGTCATCCCGCCGATGAGCAGCTCGACCTCGGCGGCCGCCGGCTCGCGGTCCGGCGGCGCCTGGGCGGTGGTGCTGGTCATGTCCTTCACTCCAGGAGGTGGCGGGGCGCCCGGGAAACGGAACGGGCCGTACGGGCCGGGGCGGCGGCCGTACGGCCCGTACGTCGGTACGAGTGCCAGGCCTTGAGCGTCTCAGGCATGGCTTCCGGGCTCTGGGCCCGGCGCGCTGTGAACGCGGGGGTCAGGCCCGGCCGGCCAGCTCGAAGCCGGCCTCGTCGACGGCGGCGCGTACGGCCTCTTCCTCGAGCGGGGCCGCGGAGACGACGGTGACCTCGCCGGTCTTGGCGACGGCCGTCACCGAACTGACGCCGGAGATCTCGGAGATCTCGCCGGAGACGGCGCCCTCGCAGTGTCCGCAGCTCATGCCGCTCACCTTGTAGACGGTGGTGACGGGGCCCGTGGTGTCGGTCTGGGCGGTCATGTCGTTACTCCTCGTCGAGGCATGTGGGGCTGTGGGGACCCGCGAGGGGCCCGCACACTTCCCCACTGTACCCCTAGGGGGTATCAGTGGACGACGTCCTCGACCAGAGGTCGCAGGTAGCGCACCAGGACGTCCTTCAGCTCCTGGATGTACGCCTCCCGCTCGGCGCCCTCGTGGGCCAGGACCAGCTCCAGGCCGGCCATGTAGATGGCGACGCACATCTGGGCGGTGCGGGTGACGGCGGGGGCGGGCGCGTCGGGCACGAACGGGGCGAGGATCGCCTCGACCCGGGCGACCAGTGTCGTGTGCAGCGCGTCGTGCTCCTCGGCGATGCGACCCGGGATGTCGGGGCCGTGCAGGAGCGCGAAGAAGGCCGGGTGGCGGCAGTTGAACTCGATGAAGCGGTCGACGGTCCCGGCGATCACCTCCTCGATCGGGGTGGCCGCGGGGTCGATCGGGGCGAGGATCTCGTCGTACGACTGCCGCATCTCGTGCATGAGCCGCCCGCCCAGCTCGATCGCGATCGCTTCCTTGTTCGGGAAGAACTGGTACAGCGTGCCCGGCGAGACGCCCGCCTCGCGGGCGATGGCGTTGGTGCTGGCGGCCGTGTAGCCGGTCGTGGAGAAGACCGTGGCGGCGGCTTCCAGTAGTTGGGTGATCCGGCGCTCGCCGCGGGCCTGGCGTCGGCGCGGCCGGTCCTCGGCCGCCGCCGTCGTCTCCGTCGCGGGTTTCTCGGTCTTCTCGGGCACGCGTTATCCCCAGGTCTCATCACGCGATTGACAAACGCGAGTGGCCGCTCGCATTCTGGAGTCGGCAGAAATGCGAGCGAACTCTCGTGTTTGCCAGTCTATGGCAGCCCCGCGCTGTCAGGCTGCGCCTGGACACGGGTCACGGTGAAGGGGACACCGCACGATGACCGAAGTCAA
Source organism: Streptomyces sp. NPDC057002 (assembly GCF_042673825.1). Classification (NCBI taxonomy): domain Bacteria; kingdom Bacillati; phylum Actinomycetota; class Actinomycetes; order Kitasatosporales; family Streptomycetaceae; genus Streptomyces; species Streptomyces sp. NPDC057002. The sequence continues at coordinate 637,851 of NZ_JBHURZ010000005.1, read as the reverse complement.
CACACCACCACGCACCGGCGGCTGGACCCGCTTCGTGACCGCGAGGCCCAGACTGTCGCTGCTGGTGGCACTGGTGATCACCGCGCTCGCGGTGCTGGCCGGCAGCGGCGTCGCCGACCGGCTCGGCGCCGGCGGCTGGGAGGATCCGGCCGCCGAGTCCACCCGCGCGACCAAGGCCCTGGAGCGCGAGTTCCCCGGCTCCCAGCCCAACCTGCTGCTCCTGGTCGACGCGGGCGACGCCTCGGTCGACGACCCGGCCGTGGCCGCCCGGGCCGAGCGTCTCGCCGAGCGGCTGGCGAGCGAGCGGGGCGTCACCGGTATCGGTTCCTACTGGCAGTCCGGCACCCCGGCCCTGCGCGCCGAGGACGGCCACGAGGCGCTGATAGCCGCCCGTATCACCGGTGACGAGAAGACCGCCGCCGAGACCCTGGAGCGCATCGCGCCCCAGTACCGCGGCGCGCACGGCCCGCTGGAGGTCACCGTCGGCGGCCCGGTCGCCGTGCGGCACGAGATGCAGACGATCATCCAGGAGGACCTGACCAGGGCCGAGCTCATCGCCCTGCCGGTGACGCTCGTGCTGCTGGTGATGGTCTTCGGCAGCGCGGTCGCGGCCCTGCTGCCGCTCGGCATCGGCATCGTCGCCATCCTCGGGACCAACGCGATCCTGCGCGGCCTCACCGAGCTCACCGACGTGTCTGTGTTCGCGATCAACCTCACCACGGCCCTCGGCCTCGGCCTCGCCGTCGACTACGCACTGTTCATCGTCCGCCGCTTCCGCGAGGAACTGTCCACGGGCGCCGAGCCCTTGACGGCGATCGGCACGACCCTGCGCACCGCCGGCCGCACGGTGCTGTTCTCCGCGCTCACGGTCGCGGTGTCCCTGGCCGCGATGCTGGTCTTCCCGCAGTACTTCCTGCGGTCCTTCGCCTACGCCGGGATCGCAGTGGTGCTGCTGGCCGCGGCGGCCGCGCTGATCCTGCTCCCGGCGGCGCTGATGCTGCTCGGCAACCGGGTCAACGCCCTGGACCTGCGCCGAGTGTTCCGGCGCGGACACCGGCCGCAGCCCGCCGGGGAAGAGGGCAGAGCGTGGGCGCGTACGGCGACGCTCGTCATGCGCCGCGCCCCGTTCTTCGCCCTGGGCACCACAGCCGTCCTCGTCCTGCTGGGCCTGCCCTTCCTGGGCGTGAAGTTCGGCACCGCCGACGACCGCCAGCTGCCCTCGACCTCCGAGTCCCATGTAGTGCAGCAGCACATCCGGGAGGGCTTCCCCGGCAGCCCCGACGGCGGCCTCGAAGTACTCGCCCAGGGCCGCGCGACCGAGGCGCAGTACGGCGCCTACAAGGAGCGGATCGCCGGCCTGCCCGATGTACAGCGGGTCGAAGGGCCGCTGGTGAAGGGCGACTCGGCGTACTTCACCGTGCTGCCGAAGGGCGAGGCGGTCGACGATCCGGCCCAGCGCCTGGTCGGTGAACTGCGCGAGGTCCGGGCCCCCTTCGACACCGAGGTGACCGGCACCGCGGCCGCCCTGGTCGACTCCAAGGACGCCATAGGGGAGCGCCTTCCGCTCGCGGCCGTCTTCATCACGATCGTCACGCTGCTCCTGGTCTTCCTCCTCACGGGCAGCGTGCTGATACCGATCCAGGCGGTCGTGCTCAACGCGCTCAGTCTGACGGCCATGTTCGGCGCGGTCGTCTGGGTCTTCCAGGACGGCCACCTGTCCGGCCTGCTCGGCTTCACCAGTCCCGGCTCCATAGAGACGACCCTGCCGGTCCTGATGTTCTGTGTGGCCTTCGGCCTGTCCATGGACTACGGGGTGTTCCTGCTCTCCCGTATCAAGGAGGAGTACGACCACACCGGCGACCACGACCAGGCCGTCCGGCACGGCCTGGCGCGCACGGGCGGGCTGATCACCGCGGCGGCGGTCATCCTGGCCGTGGTCATGGTCGCGATCGGCACCTCCCGGGTGACCAACACCAAGATGCTCGGCCTGGGGATCGCGCTGGCGGTCCTGATGGACGCGATGATCGTCCGCAGCCTCCTGGTCCCCGCGGTCATGCGCCTCACGGGCCGCGCCACCTGGTGGGCCCCTCGCCCGCTGCGCCGCTTCCATGAGCGCTTCGGCCTGAGCGAGGGCGAACCGGAACCGGCGAAGGAGACGGAAGAGGCCAGAGACAAGGTCGGAGCGTCGCATGCCTGATCGCCCGGGAAGGTAGGGGTACTCCGGGATCTCGGACGTGCGCGATCCGGACATGAGCGAGAAGGCGGGTGGACCATGCGGGCCGTGGTGTTCGAGCGGTACGGGGAGACGGCCGAGGTCCGGGAGGTCGCGGATCCGGAGCCCGCGGAGCACGGGGTCGTCGTGCGGGTCGAGGCCACCGGCCTGTGCCGCAGCGACTGGCACGGCTGGCAGGGCCACGACCCGGACATCGCCCTGCCGCATGTGCCCGGGCATGAACTCGCCGGTGTCGTCGAGGCGGTGGGTGCCCGGGTGACCGGATGGCGGCCCGGCGACCGGGTCACCGTGCCGTTCATCTGCGCCTGCGGCACCTGCCCGTCCTGCGCGGCGGGCGACCATCAGGTGTGCGAGCGCCAGACCCAGCCCGGCTTCACGCACTGGGGCTCCTTCGCCGAGTACGTGGCGCTGGACCACGCCGATGTGAACCTCGTGGCGCTCCCCGGGGAACTGTCCTTCGCCACGGCGGCCTCCCTCGGCTGCCGGTTCGCCACGGCGTACCGGGCGGTGGTGCGGCAGGGCCGGGTCGCGGCGGGGGAGTGGGTCGCGGTGCACGGCTGCGGCGGGGTCGGGCTCTCGGCGGTGATGATCGCGGCGGCGTCGGGAGCGCGGGTCGTGGCCGTCGATGTGTCGGCCCGGGCGCTGGACCTGGCGCGGAGGTTCGGGGCCGCGCAGTGCCTGGACGCGACAGCGGCGCCGGACACCGCGGCGGCGGTCCGCGATCTGACCGGCGGCGGCGCCCACCTCTCGCTCGACGCCCTCGGCTCACCCGCCACCTGCGCCGCCTCGGTGAACGGCCTGCGCCGCCGCGGCCGGCACGTCCAGGTCGGTCTGCTGCCCTCACCGACCGGCACGACACCCGTCCCGATGGCCCGCGCCATCGCCCTGGAGCTCGAACTCCTCGGCAGCCACGGCATGGCCGCGCACAGCTATCCGCCGATGCTGGAACTGGTCCGCGGCGGTGTGCTGCGCCCCGACCTGCTGGTGACGTCCACGATCACGCTGGACGAGGTCCCGTCCGCGCTGGCGGCGATGGGGACGGCACCGGGAGCGGGGGCGACCGTCATCGAGCCGTGGAGCTGACGCCCCCGCAGAAGATCAGAAGACCGTGCCCCACGCGACGGTGGGGCACGGGGCCGGCACGAGAGGTCAGTCGTCTCTTCGCCCGCGGTTGCCGGGCCTGGAGGCGACCCAGGCCCGGACCGTGTCGGCGTACCAGTAGGGCTTGCCGCTCTCGACATGGTCGGGCGGCGGCAGCAGTCCGTGCTTGCGGTAGGACCGCACGGTGTCCGGCTGCACCTTGATGTGTGCCGCGATCTCCTTGTAGGACCAGAGCTTTCGGTCGGTCATGACGTGCACCTCCCCGCGCGAGCCACGGGGACGGCGGAAGGGCCGTCAGGGGGAGCCGGGCATCGCGCTGGCGATCAACTAAGCCTGTGCCGGGTCCAACGACACCCGGTGACGGCGGGCAGGGCCTGTGTGCCAGGTGTGACGGAAGGCCCGCGTCCTTGCGACACGTGTGACAGGAAGCGGGCGTTTGTGACACAGCCGGGGCAAAGGCGCCCTTGCGGACCGTCGCGGACAAGGCCTAGCCGTCAAGACCGTCCAGCAGCCGCCATGTCGTAAGGGCGATCCCGGCGCGCAACAGGCCTGCTGGCTCGGTGAGTTCACGCCTCGGCGGCGCCGGCGATCGCGGCCACGTCGGTGTTGTCCCGCGCGGCGTCGGGAGGCACCTGGGCGAGCAGGGCCAGTGCGCCCAGGCTGTCGTAGGGGACGACCGCCCGGCGCGAGGTGGTGAATCGGAGGGCTGTGCGGGCCTGCTGCCAGGACCGGTCGGGGCTGTCGGCGGCACCGATGCCCGCGAGGACGCCGTGCGGGAAGCGCTCCCGGTCCACGGTGGTGGCCAGGACGACACCCACGTCGCCGACCGGCAGATCGGCGGCGAAACCCAGGAGCCGCCGCGCCCGGGCCCGTAGCGCTCGACGACCGCGGCGGCGGCGAGGCCCAGCCGCTCCAGCAGCACCTCGTCGAGCGGCAGGGGTGCCCGTCACCCTGCCCCGCGGCAGCCGTCTGGACTCGCGGGCCGACCAGAACACGCGGAAAGCGCTGTCATGATCTGGTCCGAATGTCCGGACAAAACATTGACAGGGCTTCGGGAAGGGGACTAGAACACCGGGGAGAGCCGACACCGAGGGGTATCCGATGGCGTACGACCTGATCACCATGGGGCGGATCGGAGTGGATCTGTATCCGCTCCAGACGGGCGTCCCGCTGCCGCAGGTCACGTCCTTCGGCAAGTTCCTCGGCGGCTCGGCGACGAACGTCGCGGTCGCCGCGGCCCGCCTGGGACATCGGACCGCGGTGATCACGCGCACCGGCGACGACCCCTTCGGCACCTACCTCCACGAGGCCCTCAAGGACTTCGGCGTGGACGACCGCTGGGTCACCCCGGTCCCCGGCCTGCCCACCCCGGTCACCTTCTGCGAGGTCTTCCCGCCGGACGACTTCCCGCTGTACTTCTACCGCCGCCCCAAGGCCCCCGACCTTGAGATCGATGCCCACGAGCTCGACCTCGACGCCCTCCGTGACGCCCGCGTCTTCTGGGTCACCGGCACCGGCCTGAGCGAGGAGCCCAGCCGTACGGCGACGCTGGCGGCGCTCGCCCACCGCGCCAAGTCCGGTACGACCGTCTTCGACCTCGACTGGCGCCCCATGTTCTGGCCCGACCCCGACGCGGCCCGCCCCTTCTACAAGGAGGCCCTGCGCCACACCACCGTCGCGGTCGGCAACCTCGACGAGGTGGAGGTCGCCACCGGCGTGCGCGAACCGCACGCCGCGGCCCGCGCCCTCCTCGACGCGGGCGTGGAACTGGCCGTCGTCAAGCAGGGCCCCAAGGGTGTCCTGGCCGTCAACCGCGAGGGCGAGAGCGCCGAGGTCCCCCCGCTGCCCGTGAACGTCCTCAACGGCCTCGGCGCCGGCGACGCCTTCGGCGGCTCCCTGGTCCACGGCCTGCTGGCCGGCTGGGACCTGGAGAAGACCATGCGGCACGCCAACGCCGCCGGCGCCATCGTCGCCTCCCGCCTGGAGTGCTCCTCCGCGATGCCCACCCCGGGCGAGATCGAGGCGGCCGTCACCGCGGGGGCCGTCAAGTGACCGTCGACGTCTCCGAACTCGTCCGCCTGCGCAGCCACCGCCCGGAGGCGATCGCCGAGGCCGCCGCCCGCCGCCCCCGCCGGCCCCTGCTGAACGACAACGGCCGGCTGATGATCGTCGCCGCCGACCACCCGGCCCGCGGCGCCCTCGGCGTCGGCGGCCGCAGCATGGCCATGGCCAACCGCGCCGACCTCCTGGAGCGCCTCTGCCTGGCCCTGTCCCGCCCCGGCGTGGACGGCGTCCTCGCCACCGCCGACATCCTCGACGACCTGCTGCTGCTCGGCGCGCTCGACGGCAAGGTCGTCCTGGGCTCGATGAACCGCGGCGGCCTCCAGGGCGCGAGCTTCGAACTCGACGACCGCTTCACCGGCCACCGCCCCGAGGACATCGAGCGCCTCGGCTTCGACGCGGGCAAGCTGCTCCTGCGCATCGACTACGACGACCCGGGCTCCCTCACCACGATGGAGTCCACCGCACGCGCGATCGACGCCATGGCCGCGCGCCGGCTCCCTGTCTTCGTCGAGCCGTTTCTCAGCCACCGCACCCCCGAGGGCAAGGTCAGGAACGACCTGTCCGCCGAGGCCGTCACCAAGTCGATCGCCATCGCCTCCGGCCTGGGCGGCAGTTCCGCCTACACCTGGCTGAAGGTGCCGGTCACCGCCAACCCCGACGACATGGCCGAGGTCATGGCGGCTTCCACACTGCCCGCCGTACTGCTCGGCGGGGAGGTGGGGGACGACCAGGACGGGGCGTACGAGAAGTGGCGCGGCGCCCTCCAACTGCCCACCGTGCGCGGGCTGGTGGTCGGCCGTTCGTTGCTGTACCCGGCGGACGGCGATGTGGCCGCCGCCGTGGACACCGCCGTAGGACTGCTGTGAGGGCCGCTTCATGACCAGTGAGCTGTACGTTCCCAAGGGCACCACCGGCGATGTGAACTACGTCCTGGACATCGACCCCAAGCGGGCCGGCTGGACGCACTGCAGCCTGCGGATCGTGGAGCTGGCACCGGGCGGCACCCACACCTTCACCACCGGGGACAGCGAGTGGATCGTGCTGCCCCTGCGGGGCGCGTGCACCGTGCGCGTCGAAGACGAAGAGTTCCACCTCTCGGGCAGGAGGAGCGTGTTCGCGTCGGCCACCGACTTCGCGTACGCGCCCCGTGACGCCCGGGCCCAGATCGCCTCCGGCGCGGGAGGCCGCTTTGCTTTGGCAGGAGCGAAGTGCGAGCGACAACTCCCCGCCCGCTACGGCCCCGCGCCGGAGGTCCCCGTCGAGCAGCGTGGCAGCGGCACCAGCCTGCGGCACGTCCGCAACTTCGCCTCCGCCGACGCCTTCGACTGCGACAAGCTCATCGCGGTCGAGGTGATCACCCCCGGCGGTAACTGGTCCTCGTACCCGCCGCACAAGCACGACGAGCACCGCCCCGGCGAGGAGTCGGAGCTGGAGGAGATCTACTACTTCGAGATCGACGGCCCGAACGGTTTCGGCTATCAGCGCGTATTCCCCTCGCGTGAGGGCGGCTCCGACGTCCTCACGGAGGTCCGCTCCGGCGACGCCGTCCTCGTCCCCGACGGATGGCACGGCCCGTCCATCGCCCAGCCAGGCCACGACATGTACTACCTGAATGTCATGGCCGGACCGGGTGACACGAGGGAGTGGCGGATCTGCTTCCACCCGGACCATACGGAGGGTTACCGATGACGACCCGGCTGACCGTCGCGCAAGCGCTGGTCCGTTTCCTCGCCGCCCAGTACACCGAACGCGACGGCGTACGGCAGCGGCTCATCGGCGCCACCTGGGGCATCTTCGGCCACGGCAACGTCGCCGGTATCGGCCAGGCGCTCCTGGAGCACCCCGACGCGATGCCGTACCACCAGGGCCGCAACGAACAGGCCATGGTGCACGCGGCGGTCGGCTACGCCCGGCAGTCCAACCGGCTGTCCACGCACGCGGTGACGACCTCCATCGGCCCGGGCGCCACCAACCTGGTCACCGGAGCCGCCCTCGCGACCATCAACCACCTGCCGGTGCTGCTCCTGCCCGGCGACGTGTTCGCGGCCCGCCCCGCCGACCCGGTCCTGCAGCAGCTCGAAGTGCCGTACGCGGGCGATGTGTCGGTCAACGACTGTCTGCGCCCGGTGTCGAAGTACTTCGACCGGATCACCCGGCCGGAGGCCCTGATCCCCTCCGCGCTGAACGCGATGCGCGTCCTCACCGACCCCGTCGAGACCGGCGCCGTCACCCTCGCGCTGCCCCAGGACGTGCAGGCCGAGGCGTACGACTGGCCCGAGGAGTTCTTCGCCGAGCGCGTCTGGACCGTACGGCGTCCCGGTGCCGACCCGACGGAACTCGCCGAGGCGGCACGGATCATCCGCGCGGCGGCCAGGCCCCTGGTCGTCGCGGGCGGCGGCGTCCACCACAGCCGCGCCGAGGATGCGCTCGCCGAGTTCGCCGGAACCACCGGCATCCCGGTCGCCTCCACCCAGGCCGGCAAGGGCTCCCTGCGCCACGACCACCCCCAGGACGTCGGCGGCGTCGGCCACACCGGCACGGCGACGGCGGACGAGCTGGCCCGCACCGCCGACCTGGTGATCGGCGTGGGGACCAGGTACACCGACTTCACCACCGCCTCCGGCACGCTCTTCTCGAACCCGGATGTCCGGTTCCTCAACCTCAACATCGCGCCCTTCGACGGCCACAAGCTCGCCGGGCAGCCCCTGATCGCCGACGCCCGCAGCGGCCTCACGGAACTCACCGACGCCCTCCGCCTGCACGCGTACCGGGTCGCGGACTCCTACGCCACCGAGTACACCGAGGACAAGGAGCGCTGGGAGCAGCGCGTCGACGCCTGCTACGAGGTGGACGAACCGGACACCCGCCCCAGTCAGCCGCAGGTCCTCGGCGCCCTGGACGCCCTCGCCGACGAGTCGGACATCATCGTCAACGCGGCCGGTTCACTCCCCGGCGACCTGCACAAACTGTGGCGGACACGCTCCTGCGACCAGTACCACCTGGAGTACGGCTACTCCTGCATGGGCTACGAGATCCCGGCCGCGATCGGCGTGAAGATGGCCGCGCCCGACCGGCCCGTGTGGGCGCTGGTCGGCGACGGCACGTATCTGATGATGCCGACCGAGATCGTGACGGCCGTGCAGGAGGGCATCGCGATCAAGGTCCTGATCATCCAGAACCACGGCTACGCCTCCATCGGCGGGCTGTCCGAGTCGGTCGGCGGCGAGCGGTTCGGCACCGCCTACCGCTACCCGTCCGAGGACGGCACGTACACGGGGCCGCCGCTGCCGGTCGACCTCGCCGCCAACGCGGCCAGCCTCGGCATGCGCGTACTGCGCGCGAAGACCGTACGGGACCTGCGTGAGGCGCTCGCGGAGGCCCGTGCCGCCGACACTCCCACATGTGTCTACGTCGAGACCCAAACGGCAGACACAGTGTCGGGCGCGCCTCCCGCGCAGGCCTGGTGGGATGTACCTGTGGCCGAGACCGCGACACGACCGTCCGCGGTCAAGGCACGTGAGCTGTACGAACGGCACGTCTCCACCCGACGCCGCCATCTGTGAAGGAGTTCCCGGCCATGACGAAGATCGTCAACCACTGGATCGGCGGCAAGACCGTCGAAGGCGCCTCGGGCACGCACGGGCCGGTGACCAACCCGGCGACCGGCGCGGTGACGACGAAGGTCGCGTTCGCCTCGGTGGACGAGGTGGACGCGGCGGTAGCCGCCGCCAAGGAGGCCTACGCCACCTGGGGCCAGTCCTCGCTGGCCCAGCGGACCTCGATCCTCTTCAAGTTCCGGGCGCTGCTGGACGCCAACCGGGACGCCATCGCCGAGCTGATCACCGCCGAGCACGGCAAGGTGCACAGCGACGCGCTCGGCGAAGTCGCCCGCGGCCTGGAGATCGTCGACCTGGCCTGCGGCATCAACGTCCAGCTCAAGGGCGAGCTGTCGACGCAGGTCGCGAGCCGCGTCGACGTCTCCTCCATCCGGCAGCCGCTCGGGGTCGTCGCGGGCATCACGCCGTTCAACTTCCCGGCGATGGTGCCGATGTGGATGTTCCCCATCGCCATCGCGTGCGGCAACACGTTCGTGCTGAAGCCGTCCGAGAAGGACCCGTCGGCCTCCCTCAAGATCGCCGAGCTGCTGGCGGAAGCCGGGCTGCCGGACGGCGTCTTCAACGTCGTCCACGGCGACAAGGTGGCCGTCGACCGGCTCCTGGAGCACCCGGACGTCAAGGCCGTCTCCTTCGTGGGCTCGACCCCGATCGCCCGCTACATCCACACCACGGCCTCCGCGAACGGCAAGCGCGTCCAGGCCCTGGGCGGCGCCAAGAACCACATGCTGGTCCTCCCGGACGCCGACCTGGACGCGGCTGCCGACGCCGCCGTGTCGGCCGCCTACGGCTCGGCGGGCGAGCGCTGCATGGCGATCTCCGCCGTCGTCGCGGTCGGCTCGATCGGCGACGAACTGGTGGAGAAGATCCGCGAGCGCGCCGAGAAGATCAAGATCGGCCCCGGCGACGACCCGACCTCCGAGATGGGCCCGCTCATCACCAAGGTCCACCGCGACAAGGTGGCGTCGTACGTCGAGGGCGCGGCGGCCGAGGGCTGCGAGGTCGTCCTGGACGGCACCGGCCACACCGTCGACGGCTTCGAGGACGGCCACTGGATCGGCATCTCGCTGCTCGACAAGGTGCCCACGTCCGCCAAGGCCTACCAGGACGAGATCTTCGGCCCGGTGCTGACCGTGCTGCGCACCGAGACCTACGAAGAGGCGCTGGACATCGTCAACGCCTCGCCGTTCGGCAACGGCACCGCCATCTTCACCCGGGACGGCGGCGCGGCCCGCCGCTTCCAGCTGGAGGTCGAGGCCGGCATGGTCGGTGTGAACGTCCCGATCCCGGTCCCCGTGGGCTACCACTCCTTCGGCGGCTGGAAGGACTCGCTCTTCGGCGACCACCACATCTACGGCAACGACGGCACGCACTTCTACACCCGCGGCAAGGTCGTCACCACCCGCTGGCCGGACCCGGCCGACGCCCCGGCGGGCGTGGACCTGGGCTTCCCGCGCAACCACTGAGGTTTTTTCTCCGGGGGCGCCTGCGGTTCTCGCAGGCGCCCCCGGACCTGTTCCCACTGACTTCAGGGTGCTCAAAAGGACAGTCAGATCGTCTTTCTGCTGCGGATTTCGCAGGCAAACAGGCATTGACGGGCTGCTTTTCGTCGGGGTTCGATGCTGCGCACATCCACCGCCGAGCCGATGGGAACCGCCGCATGACCGACACGCTCCGTCCTGTCGAGACAGCCGTGGCGCACGCGCCGGACAGTCACCCCAGGAAGCTCAAGCGCTCCATCGGAGTCGTCGGCGGCACCCTCCTCACCCTCTCCTGCGTGACCCCCGCGTCGACCCTCTTCGTGGTGGTCCCGGACCTGTTCGGCTCGCTCGGCACCGCCACCGCCCTCACCATCGCCGTCGGCTCGCTGCTCTGCGTCGCGGTGGCGTTCTGCTACGCGGAGCTGGGCACCCTCATCCCCAGCGCCGGCGGCGAGTACGCGATGGTCTCGACGATGGCCGGGCGTCTGGCGGGCTGGCTGGTCTTCGTCCTCTCGCTCCTGGTCGTGATGATCGTCCCGCCGGTCATCGCCATGGGCACGGCCGACTACCTCGCCCCGGTCGCTCACCTCGACCCGTCCTGGACGGGCGCCTCGGTCATGCTGCTCGCCACCCTCGCCGGCCTGCTCGACCTGCGCGCCAACGCCTGGATCACCGGCGTCTTCCTGGTCCTGGAGGTCATCGCGGCGGCCGTGGTCGCCGTCCTGGGCTTCACCCACGCCGAGCGCGGCCCGGACAGCCTGGTCTCGATGCAGGTGGCCGGCCCGAGCGGCGCCCCGGACACCGTCACGGCCCTGCTCGTGGTCTCCGGCCTCGCGATCGCCCTGTTCGTCACCCAGGGCTTCTCCACCGCCGTCTACCTCTCCGAGGAACTGGAGAACCCGCGCCGCACGGTCGCCCGTACCATCCTGGCCACCCTCGCCATCTCCGCCGTGATCATCCTGGTCCCGGTCGTCGCCATCACCCTGGGCGCGTCCGATCTGACCGAGCTGACCGGCGGCGACATCGGCACCATGGTCACCGCCTGGTCCAACTCGGCCGTCGGCACGTTCGTCAGCCTCTGCGTGGCCCTCGCGATCATCAACGCCGGGATCGTCATGGTCATCCAGAACTCCCGCGTCCTGTTCGCCTCGGCCCGCGACAAGGCCTGGCCCGCCCCGGTGAACACCCTCTTCTCCCGCCTCGGCCGCTTCGGCTCCCCCTGGGTGTCCACCCTCGCCGTGGGCGTCCCCGGCGCGGCCCTGTGCTTCGTGAACCTGGACACCCTGTACGGCGTCACAGGCGTCTCGGTCACCGGCATGTACCTGCTGGTCGCGATCGCCGCCCTGCGCACCCGCCGCGGCCCGCACCGCCACACCCAGGCCTGGCGCATGCCCCTGTGGCCGACGGCCCCGGTCCTGCTGATCGTGGTCCTGGTCTACATCCTGAGCGAGCAGGACCCGACGTACCTGCTCTGGACGGGCGGCATCACAGCGGCAGCGACCCTGTACTGGGCGTTGTACCTGCGCCCGCGCGGGGAAACGCGCTGGCTGGTGACGGTCCCTGAGGATGCCCGGGACTGAGGACCCCTCAAGCTCGTCGGCCCGGACGATGGGTGGACAGCCACGTCACCGCGTGGTCGACGGCGTCCCGGAGGGGAAACACCCTGACGGCGGCTCTTCCGACTGTGCCAGTGGTGACAGATGCCCCGCTCCGCTCGAACGACGAGCCCAGCGCCGCGAAGTCGCTGTCGTCGAGCGCCACATCCGCGTAACTCCACCAGGTACGTTCGCCCCGGACCCGGACGACGCAGTGGTACTCCCGCTGCGGCCGTTCCGGCACGCGGTACTCGGCCAGGTGAAACGCGGTACAGGAGGCGAACCCCACCCCCAGGAGGAGCACCTTGGCATGCTCCTCGTACAGCCGTGCCAGTGGGGAGCGTTCCCCGAGATGACAACTGGCGGAATGATCGGAGACGACCTTCCGGGCGAGAGGGCCGATGGCGGCAAACGACGTCTGGGGGTGATCGCTGCGCATCCCGTCGGGATGGGTCCGCACCTCTTCGGCCACGCGCCCCATCGACGGCGCCGGCGTGTGCTGCGGGTCATAGGGCGGCATTGTCCTTCGCAGCTCCGCCACCTGTTGCTCGGTGCATCCTTGGACGCGCCGGAGGTACGCGGGTGAGGTGTCCGAGTTCTCGGGCGTGAAGGCCGGCACCACAAGCGTGCCATCGGGCCCGAGCGCCGTAAGCAGCGCGCGCACCACCGCCCGGCTCCCGTCCTGCACCGGGCCCAGGCTTCGCAGGGATGAGTGCGTCAGCAGAAGGTCGCCGGCTCCGATGCCCAACGCCCGGAGTTCAGCGGTCAGCGTGGCTTCGTCGATGGCTGGTCGATCTGAACGGTCGTGGAGTCTCTGCATCATGACCTTTCTGCGTCGGTCTGCCGCGATGCCCTCACGAGCCGAGGCCTGTCCTGGAAATACGAGATCATTTTCTTCAGGTCGCGGCAGAAGACGGAGGGGTTGTCGAATCCGTTCTCGGCCCTGAAACGGTGGGCGTAGAGCCCTCCTCCGCACATCCTCACCACTGAACACGACCGACAGGAGGTGCAGAGGCCCGCGATGCCGCGCCGACGCTTCCGCATCGCCGGATGAGCAGCGACCTCGTCCAGGCTGTGCGAGAAGACGGTCATGCCCATCGCAGGGGCCCCGGGATAGGCGATCTTGAGGGAATCGGCCTGCTCGAATGTTCCGTCGGTTTCGACCACCACGAGTTCGACCGAGTCCGTGCCCATCGACTCGACGAGCGAAGGGCCGCCTCCCAGAAGGCTCAGCACCGAGTCGAAGAGCCGCACCGGCACGGGGCACCCGGCGGCGAACCACTGTTCGGCGATGGTGATCAGCCAGTCCGCGTACGGAGTGGCTCCCGGGCCCGACCGTGGAGGCGGGGTGTTCCACGTGGCGTGCGGCAGCAGAAAGTCGATCTTTGGAGGGTCCAGTGCGAGCAGGGTCTCGTAGGTTCGCAGGGGATCGTTCTCGAGGTCGATCGTGCAGAGAATTCCCGCGAACGAATTGCGATGGCGTGACTCCTGGAGAAGCTGAACCGCGCCCACGACACGGTCATAGCTGCCGCGTCCGTCCGCGAAGCGGCGATGCCGGTCGTGCGCGGTCCGGTCACCGTCCACCGATACGCCGACCTTGATGTCGTACGCCCGGAAAATCTCACAGAACTGCTCGTCCAGACGGACAGCGTTCGTCTGGAGCCGTAGATCCAGTCGACAAAGGCCGTCGAGTGCGGAACGGAATTCCTGCGCGATCCGCCGCAGTCGCGTGTGCCCCACGAGAAGCGGTTCGCCGCCATGCAGTACCAAGTGCACGGTGTTCAGCCGGTGAGCGATCACGTGCTCGGCCATCCTCGCGGCGGTTTGTGCGACGACGTCCTGGGACATGACCCGCGGCCGGCCGCGCCAGCTCTGATCAGCATGCTCGTAGACGTAGCAGTGGTCGCATGCCAGGTCGCAACGACTGTGCACCTTCACCACGAACTGCCGTAATGCCGGACCGGACCCGGCTGCAGATGCGTCAGATGCAGGATTGGAATGCGGCAGACCAGCCTTGGTCATGGTCACCCCACTCTGTTCTCCGGGCGGGGCCCTCGGCTTCCACGGGGCTCTGTGCGGTAGAGGTCGAATCCTGCTCACGACTCGTCGGTGGCCAGCGCGCTGCGCACTTCGACCTCGGCTCCACGGAGACAGTGGAGGATTCGCTCATGGGTATCCCCTACGCCATCGGTCACTCGTAGCCGGATGTACAGATTGTCGAGCACGGAGATTGCAGGGATGGACAGGCGGGCCGCGTACAACCCTTTGTCGTTGGCGGCGCTGAGCGGGAACCCGGCGCCGAGCGGGTTGATATCGAAGTCCTTGCCGATCTGCAGGCCCAGTGACTCGAGTTTTTCGACGGCCGCTTGATAGCCGTGCCACGGGACGTTCTCGGGAAAAACCTCCGTGTCCCGTGGCTGGACGTAGTACTCGACGCTTTCGGCCACGGCGTTGTGTGTGCCTCCGCTGCGTATTTCGACGACCCACACGAGCTTGCTGCTCATGCCGTGCCCAGCACTGCTCACCTGGCCGCCCCAGCCGATGATGGGCCGTACAGTCCGCGCATACTGAGCGCGTGCGAAGACGAAGCCGAGCGCCACGGCGAGGAGGCTTCCCAAGGCCTCCTGATCAAGCAGGGAGAGTCGCCAGGGCCACTCCTGCCTGACTGACCGGGGCAGGTTGCTCATGACCATCTCCCAGATGGTCATGGTGACGAGTGTGATGAGTAGAGCAACAGGTGCTGTGAACAGTAGTGGGCTTCGGTGTGTCCGATGCTGACGGTCGTCGAGATGTCCTGAACCCGGCAGGGTGGTGCCACCTGGCATAGGGGATTTCCCGCTTTCGCTCAACGGGCACTCGGGTGCCGCACAGCATGGCAGTAGGGAAATTGCCCTCCCAGGCACTTTCTGGACATTCTCGCGTCGATGCTCCTGTGGCTGCCGTGGTAATTGTCGAAAGGACGGCTGCGATCTCCGTACTGCGGATGCGGTACAGCGGCGGAGCTCCGTACTCCCCTGGGAGGTCCCGCACTTCCGTCTCCGGTCGACAACTGTTCGACAGGTTGACCCCGTACCGTTGACGCATGGATCTTCGACTGCCCGGACTCCACGGGCTGCTTCGGCGACCTCGGCGGCTCCTCGCCGCCGGGGCCGCCGTCGTCGTGCTCGCGGGCGCGGGAACGTGGACGGCCGTCGCGAACGACGAGACGCCCCCGGTCCACCGCGAAGACCGGACCCTGGCCACCGCCGACGGCGTGCGCGTCGACACCTCGTACTTCACCTCCGGCGGCGACGGCCGCCGCCCCGCCGTGCTGCTCGGTCACGGCTTCGGCGGCAGCAAGAACGACGTACGGCAGCAGGCCGAGGGCCTCGCCAGAGACGGCTACGCGGTCCTGACCTGGTCGGCGCGCGGCTTCGGCAAGTCGAACGGGAAGATCGGCCTGAACGACCCCAAGGGCGAGGTCGCCGACGTCTCGAAGCTCCTCGACTGGCTGGCGAAGCAGCCCCAGGTCGAGCTGGACAAGCCCGGAGATCCACGCGTGGGCATGGCGGGCGGCTCCTACGGCGGCGCCATCGCGCTGCTGACGGCGGGGCACGACGACCGGGTCGACGCCATCGCCCCGGCGATCACGTACTGGAACCTCGCCGACGCGCTGTTCCCGAACGGCGTGTTCAAGAAGCTGTGGGCCGGCATCTTCGTCAACTCCGGCGGCGGCTGCGATAAGTTCGAGCCCGCGCTGTGCCGGATGTACGAGCGGGTCGCCGAGTCGGGCACACCGGACGCCGAGGCGCGCAAGCTGCTGGAGGAGCGCTCACCGTCGGCCGTGGGGAAGGACATCGACGTGCCGACCCTGCTGATGCAGGGCCAGTCCGACTCCCTCTTCCCGCTCGGCCAGGCCGACCAGGCCGCGAAGGCCGTCCGCGCCAACGGCGCCCCCGTCGACGTCGACTGGATCGCGGGCGGCCACGACGGCGGCGACATGGAGACCGGCCGCGTCCAGGACCGCGTCACCACCTGGTTCGACCGCTATCTGAAGGACGACAAGGCCGCCGACACCGGCCCCGCCTTCCGTGTCACCCGCACCCTCGGCACCGGCTCCGGCGACGGCGAACCCCGCCTGACCGGCGTGACCTCGGACCGCTACCCCGGCCTGGAGGCCGAGCAGCGCTCCATCGCCCTGGCCGGCCGCGAGCAGCGCTTCGACAACCCGCCCGGCGCCAGCCCGCCCGGCGTCTCCGCCCTGCCCGGCCTCGGCGGCGCCGGCGGCCTCAGCCAGCTCTCCACGCTCGGCATCGGCATCTCGCTCGACTTCCCCGGCCAGTTCGCCGCGTTCGAGTCGAAGCCCTTCAGCGAAGACGTCCAGATCACCGGCTCGCCCACCGCCACCGTCCACGTGAAGTCCACCAGCGACGACGCCGTGCTCTTCGCGAAGGTCTACGACGTCGGCCCGGGCGGCGCCGCCCAGCAGGTCCTGCCCTCCCAGCTCGTCACGCCCCTCAGGGTCGAGGGCGCCAAGGCGGGCAAGGACGTCACGATCACCCTCCCGGCGATCGACCACGAGATCGACGACGGCCACCGGCTGCGCCTGGTCCTCGCCTCGACGGACCTCGGCTACGCCTCCCCGGCCTCCCCGGCCACCTACACCGTCTCCCTCAAGGGCGATCTGAAGGTCCCCTCGGCCCTCGGCCAGCGCGACACCCAGGGCGGGCTGCCCGCCTGGGTGTGGTGGATGCCGATCGCCGGCGCCGTGATCGCCCTGGCCCTGCTCGTCACGGGCCACCGCCGCACCGCCGCCCCCGCCCCGCCCGACCCCGAGCTCGCCGAAGTCCCGCTCCAGATCACGGACCTGACCAAGCGCTACGCGAAGTCGTCCGAGCGGTACGCCGTCAAGGACCTGTCGTTCCGTGTGGAGAAGGGCCAGGTGCTGGGTCTCCTCGGCCCCAACGGAGCGGGGAAGACGACCACCCTGCGCATGCTGATGGGCCTGATCAGGCCGGACGGCGGCGAGATCCGCGTCTTCGGCCACGCCATCAGCGCGGGCGCCCCGGTCCTCTCCCGGGTCGGCGCCTTCGTCGAGGGCGCGGGCTTCCTGCCGCATCTGTCCGGCCGCGAGAACCTGGAGCTGTACTGGCGCGCCACCGGCCGCCCCGCCGAGGACGCGCACATGGAGGAGGCCCTGGAGATCGCGGGCCTGGGCGACGCGCTCGCCCGCGCGGTGCGCACCTACTCCCAGGGCATGCGCCAGCGCCTGGCCATCGCGCAGGCCATGCTCGGCCTGCCTGACCTGCTCATCCTCGACGAACCGACCAACGGCCTCGACCCGCCCCAGATCCGCGAGATGCGCGAGGTGATGATCCGCTACGCCGCTGCGGGCCGCACGGTCATCGTCTCCAGCCACCTGCTCGCGGAGGTGGAGCAGACCTGCACCCACCTGGTCGTGATGGACCACGGACAGCTCGTCCAGGCGGGCCCGGTCGAGGACATCGTCGGCTCGGGCGACACGCTTCTGGTCGGCACGGCCACGCCCGTGGACGAGCCCGTCGTGGAGAAGGTCACCGCCCTGCCGGGCGTCGCCTCGGCCGTGCGCACCGACGAGGGCCTCCTGGTCCAGCTCGACGCCGACGGCTCCCCGCAGCGTCTGATCGCCGAACTCGTACGGCTCGACGTGCCGGTGCGGTCGGTCGGCCCGCACCGCCGCCTGGAGGACGCCTTCCTCACCCTGATCGGAGCCGAAGCATGAGCAAGCTCGCCGAGCCGCCCGTCGAGGTCGCCGACGGCTACCGCGCGGGCCGCACCCTGCCCTTGCGGGTCGAGCTGGTCCGGCAGCTGAAGCGGCGCCGCACGATGGTCATGGGCGGCGTCCTGTTCGCCCTGCCGGTCATCCTGCTCATCGCCTTCCAGGTCGGCGGCGCCCCGGGCGGCAACAACAACCGTGTGAACCTCATGGACACGGCGACGGCGTCCGGGGCGAACTTCGCCGCGGTCAACCTGTTCTCCGCCGCCGGCTTCCTGCTGGTCATCCCCGTCGCCCTTTTCTGCGGGGACACCGTCGCCTCCGAGGCCAGCTGGTCCTCCCTGCGCTATCTGCTCGCGGCGCCCGTGCCCCGGGCCCGGCTGCTGTGGTCCAAGCTCGCCGTCGGACTCACCCTGAGCTTCGCGGCGATGGTCCTGCTCCCGGTCGTCGCCCTAGCCGTCGGCACGGCGGCCTACGGCTGGGGCCCGCTCGAACTCCCCACCGGCGGCAGTCTGTCCACGGGCACGGCCGCCCAGCGCATCCTGATCGTCGTCGCGTACATCATGGTGTCCCAACTGGTCACCGCCGCCCTGGCGTTCTACCTGTCGACCCGGACGGACGCACCGCTCGGCGCGGTCGGCGGCGCGGTGTTCCTGACCATCATCGGCAGCGTCCTCGACGAGGTGACGGCCCTCGGCGACTGGCGCCACTTCCTGCCCGCGCACTGGCAGTACGCCTGGCTCGACGCCGTCCGGCCGCAACTGGAGTGGTCGGACATGATCCAGGGCACATCGATTTCCGTAACGTACGCGCTCGTGCTGTTCGCCCTGGCCTTCCGCGGTTTCGCCCGCAAGGACGTCGTCTCCTAGGTCAACGGAGGATCTCCCACCGGTCTCGGAGGGCCGTCTCCGTGGCCGCTTCGAGACGCTTCCGCAACGCTCCGTACCGCACGTTCTCACCCCCTGCGCCGTCACAGTCGCAAGAAGCCGACACCGACGGACCCAGGGGGCACGGACGATGGAGCCGTACCGGACACGAAAACTGTTGCTCGCTCTCACGGCGGCGAGCGGACTCCTGCTCACCGCGTGCAGCGGAGGCGCCGACAGCAGCGGGGGCAGCAGGGCGGCCGACCGCGACGGCTACAGCTCGGGCCTGACCGCACCCACGCACGGCGACGAACTCAGCGAGCAGGAGGACCACCGCCGGGAGAACCCCCGCCACCTCTCCACCTTCGCCCTCGACGTCGACACCGCCTCCTACGACTACGCCCGCCGCGCCCTCGCCGACGGCCGGTTCCCCGACCCCTCGACGGTCCGCCCCGAGGAGTTCGTCAACAGCTTCCGCCAGGACTACGAACGCCCGGACGGCGACGGCTTCTCGGTCACCGTCGACGGCGCCCGCACCGACGACGAGGACTGGTCCCTGGTCCGCGTGGGCCTCGCCACCCGCTCCGCGGAACGCACCGGCGAACGCCCGCCCGCCGCCCTCACCTTCGTCATCGACGTCTCCGGCTCCATGGCCGAACCGGGCCGCCTGGACCTCGCCCAGGAGTCCCTGGCCGTGATGACGGACCGGCTGCGCGACGACGACTCGGTCGCCCTCGTCGCCTTCAGCGACGAGGCCGAGACCGTCCTGCCCATGACCCGCCTCGACGGCAACCGCGACGAGGTCCACGACGCCATCGCCGAGCTGGAGATCCAGAACTCCACCAACCTCGGCGCGGGCGTCGAGACCGGCTACGAACAGGCCGTCGAGGGCCTGCGCGAGGGCGCCACCAACCGGGTCGTCCTCGTCTCCGACGCCCTCGCCAACACCGGCGACACCGACGCCGACGCCATCCTGGAGCGGATCTCCGGCGAACGCCGCGAGCACGGCATCACCCTCTTCGGCGTCGGCGTGGGCAGCGACTACGGCGACGCCCTCATGGAGAACCTCGCCGACAAGGGCGACGGCCACACCGTGTACGTGTCAGACCCGGACGAGGCCCGCAAGGTCTTCTGCGAGCAGCTCCCGCGCCACATCGACCTCACGGCCCGCGACGCCAAGGCCCAGGTCGCCTTCGACCCCGAGACCGTCGAGGAGTTCCGCCTGATCGGCTACGACAACCGCCGCGTCGCCGACGAGGACTTCCGCGACGACCGCGTCGACGGCGGCGAGGTCGGCCCCGGCCACACCGTCACCGCCCTGTACGCCGTCCGCACCGAGCCGGGCGCCGAGGGCCACCTCGCCACCGCCACCGTCCGCTGGCTCGACCCGGACACCCGCGACCCCCACGAGGAGTCCGGCGACCTCGAGACCGACGCCCTCCACGACTCCCCGCGTTCCGCCCCGAAGCGCTTCCAGGTCACCGCGGTGGCCGCCTACTTCGCCGACGCCCTCCGCCGGGGAGACGACCACATCCCGGGAGCCCCGGCCGGCTTCAAGGAACTCGCCGACCGCGCACGCACGTTGGCCGACAGCACCGAGGACGGGGCCGTGGAAGACCTCGCCAAGGCCGTCGAACAGGCGGCCCGAGGGCGGGACCGATAAGCCTCCCGGCCTTCGCCCGCACGGCGGGCCAACCGGGTGAACCTGCGGAACCAATCCTCCCGCGACGGGTTGATGAGGCAGTAGAGCATGCGGTGCTGCGATTTTCACCGCTGCCGCTTTCTTCAAGCAGGAGGACGACTACATTGCGACAGACCCTGAGCAAGGGAGCGTTCGCGGCGGCCGCGGCCACGGGGCTTCTGTCCCTGTACGGCAGCCCCGCCCTGGCTGACGCCGATGCGTCGGGAGTGGCGAAGGACTCCCCTGGCGTGCTCTCCGGGAACAGCGTGCAGGCTCCGGTCCACGTGCCGGTGAACCTGTGCGGCAACACCGTCAACGGACTCGCCGCGTTCAACAAGGCGATCGGCAACTCCTGCGAGAACACCTCGCACAAGCCGAAGCACCACGACTCGGGTGCGGACGCGTCCGCGGTCGTGAAGGGTTCTCCCGGTGTGGGCTCCGGGAACAACGTGCAGCTGCCGGTCGACGCGCCCACGAACGTGTGCGGCAACTCCGTCAACGGCGGCGCGCTGTTCAACACGGCGTACGGCAACGACTGCGAGAACGAGTCGTCCGGTGGCGGCTACGGCCACGACCACCACCACGACACCCCGTCGACGGACGAGGAGAAGACGCCTCCGGTCAAGGAGGTCCCCTCCAGGCCGGACCACGAGACCCCGGACTCCACGACTCCGGACACCGAGACCTCGTCCACCTCGGAGGAAGAGGAAGTGGAGGAGGGCACGGTGCCCCAGCTGGCCGAGACCGGCAGTGAGGCCATGGCGGCCGCTTCGGCCGCCAGCGCCGCCCTGATCGTCGGCGGAGTGATGATGTACCGCCGCGGGCGCACCACCTCGTCCCGGTAGCCGTTCCCGGGTGCCGGACGCGATCCGTCCGGCACCCGTGCTCCGCCCCACCCGCACCCCCCGTCGATCACGATCCGGGGGGTGTCGGCCGTCCCCCCACCCCGCGTGCCCCGGCCGCGGGTCCCCGCACGGGAAGGGCCGCTGACGGCTCCGCAGCCGTCAGCGGCCCTTGGGGCATCTCCGGTTCCCGTCAGCGGTGTACCGGCGACACCGACTCGCTCCGGTTGCCGTCCACCGGCGCGGGGACGGTGCCGGCCACCGGCATCGCACCGAGCCGGCGGCGCACTCCCGCGACGAGCGTCGACGCCGTGAAGGCCGCGCCCTGGACGAAGCGCATCGCCGGGCCGAAGCCCGAGGCCGTCACCAGGCCCGCGAGGAAGAGGCCCGGATGGGAGGACTCGAAGCTGTGCCCGACCTCGGGGGAGCCGTCGGGCAGCGCCGCCAGCGAGCCGCGCAGCTCGGGGGCGAGCAGACCGAGCCGGTCGCAGCGCGCCCGGAACCCCGTGGCGGCGATGACGTGTTCGGTCTCCAGGCTGCGCGGTGCGCCCGTCCGGCTCACCGTGTCCAGCCGGACCCCGCCCGGCACCGCGGAGGCCGCTGCGACCTCATGGCCCGGCAGCAGCTCCACGACACCCTCCACCCGGTCCCGCACCCACCAGGCGCCCGCCGGTCCCAGCGCCGTGGTCGCGATGCGTGCCCGGGTCGGCTCCGGCAGCCGCCGGAACAGGCCCGGGCGCTCCGCGTAGAACCAGTTCCGCCAGCCGGGGCCGAGGCCGCTGTGCGGGGAGCGGGCCGACTGCCACCAGGGGCGCTCCCAGGGCGGCGGCACATCGTTCCACACCAGCTGTTCCGCCCTGGCCAGCACACGCACGCGCGTGCCCTGTTCGGCGAGCAGCGCCGCCGTCTCCAGGGCGGCCTGGCCGCCGCCGATCACCGTGACGTCCTTGCCGCGGAACCGGTCGAGGTCGCTGTGGTGGCTGCTGTGCGTCACCAGCGCGGGGTGCAGTCCGCGCAGGGCCTGCGGTACCTCGACGAACGGCATCACACCGACCGCCAGGGCCACCGCCCGCGCCTGCACCTCCTCGCCGTCCTCGGCGATCGCCGTGAAGCCGCCGGGCCCGGCCGCCACACGGGTCACCGTGCGCTCGTCCACCCCGGGCACGGCGTTGCGCGCGAACCACAGGCCGTACTGCGCGAACGCCTCGACCGGGATCGGCTTCGCGTGACGCGCCGTCAGCCCCTGCTCCGCGCAGTAGACGTCCAGACGCCACCGCCCGGCCGGGTCGGAGAGGTTGGACGCCCACGGCTCCGACTTGAGGAACATGCCGCTGGGCATGTTGTCCCGCCAGGACGCCATGGGCCGGCCGAACACGCGCAGGTTCAGCCCCGCGGCCGCGGCGTGGGACGCGATCGACAGGCCGTACGGGCCTGCGCCCACCACCAGAAGGTCGTACACCATCAACTGCTCGCTTTCTCGTTGTCGGTCAGGGAGGGCGAGGCCGCCCGGGGGATCAGCCGGGGCGCGGGCGCCGCCACCGCCGGCGTCGTCGTGCCCAGCCGTTCACGCAGCCGGC
Source organism: Streptomyces sp. NPDC057002 (assembly GCF_042673825.1). Taxonomy (NCBI): domain Bacteria; kingdom Bacillati; phylum Actinomycetota; class Actinomycetes; order Kitasatosporales; family Streptomycetaceae; genus Streptomyces; species Streptomyces sp. NPDC057002. The sequence goes on along the minus strand of NZ_JBHURZ010000005.1, from coordinate 615,063 downwards.
GGGACACATGCCGGCACCACAGGGCCCACATGACCCGTCCGGGGGAGCGGTCGTCCCCGGCGTACCAGGCCAGTTCGCGTTCGCGGCCGCCGGGCGCCGCGCTCAGGGCGGCCAGCGGCGCGTAGTTCTCCACCACGAACGTGCGCCCGGCCAGCGGGGACCCGTCCGGCAGCGGACGGCCCGTCATGTCAAGGTGCAGGGCCCGTACGACGTCAAGGCCCGCGCTGTCGGCGAAGAGCCGGAACTGGGCGCCGGTGCGCGGGTTGAAGTCGAGCAGGTGGTAGCGGCCCGTGGTGCCGCAGCGGCGGAAGTCGAGGTCGAAGATGCCCCGGTAGCCCAGTTCGTCGGTGAGCCGCTCGGCCAGCGCCCGCACCTGTGAGTTGGGCGTCCAGCAGCCCACCGCGGTCAGCCCCGCCCCGCGCGGCCAGGCCAGCTGCTTGCGGCCGGGACCGCCCGCGCGCACGGTCCCCGCGTGGTCGGCGTAGCCGTGGAAGAACCAGTCCCGGTCCGGCCCCGGTGCCAGATACGCCTGGAGCAGCAGCCGGCTGCCCGCCTCGCCGGTGCGCACGAACAGCTCCCGGGCCTGCTGCACGGACTTCACCAGCACCGTGCTGCGCAGCCCGCTGCCGGCGGGCAGCAGCCAGGGCCGGCTCCACTTCGCCACCACCGGCAGCCCGAGCCGCCGCATGGCGTCGGCGACCTCGGCCGGGCTGTCCGGGACCAGCGTCTCCGGGTACGGGACGTCGACGGCCGCGCACACGGCGGCCAGTTCCGCCTTGTCGGCGACGCGCTCGGCCAGGGTGCCCGGCATCGCCGGCAGCAGATAGGAGGGGGCGAGTTCGTCCCGCATCCGGCCCACGGCGATCGCGCTCGCGTCGTCCATCGGGACCAGGACGGCGGGCCGCCCGACGTGCTCGGCCACACGGCGCAGCACGGCGAGGATGTCGTCCGGGGAGGCTCCCGGGAGCGGCGGGGAATGCATATGGCGTACGTAGCGTGACGCGCCGACGGGACTTCCCGCGGAATCAGCGACGACGTGCACCTCCACGCCCGCCCTGCCGAGCGAACGGGCGGCCCCCAGCGTTCCGTGATGAAAAGGGTTCCGGTCGATCCGCAGTACTACAGCGGGGACGCGGGTGTCGAGCAGCGACACGAATTCTCTCTTTCTTTTTCGGTCGGCTCACCCGCACGGGCGAGCCCGGCACTCGAAAGCCGCAACGGCAGTGGCGTCATTGCCTTTTCTATGACTGACTTCATATGACTGCCCGTCAATAACAAAAACCCAGGCAGTAGTCCGGACGAGAGCGAAGAATGGAGCAGGCATGGCCCCACAGCACAAACGGGCCGGGGTCCGCCGGCTGGCCCTGGGGGCGGCGGCGGTCGCCGCGTCGGCCGCCCTGGCGTCCGGCCCCGTCGCCGGGGCGGGGGTGGCGCGAGCCGCCGAACCAAGGGCTCCGGCGCCGACCCCACCGCCGCCGCCCGTGCCCACGCCCTCGGCCCTCGCACCGCCGGCCGTTTCCCAGCCGTCGACTCCGGCCCCGGCCGCCACCACCCCGGCCGCCACCACCCCGGCGGCGGTCGAGGAGGCCCCGGCCTTCGGTGTCTTCCTCAAGTCCGATGCCCGAGGCGTGGCCCGGATGCCGCTGTTCAGCCACTGGCTGGGCGGTACGGAACTGCGCGCCGGACACACCTATCTGCCGGGCCACCGCTGGCGCGACATCGAGGGCGCTCCCGGGTTCCTGGACGTGTGGGCGCACTGGCGCAACAAGAAGGCCGACCGGATGCTCGTCCTCAACGTCCCCATGCAGGAGCGCAACGAGGAGGGTGTCTCCGACAGCGAGGTCCGGCGGCTGCTGCAACGGGGCGCGGCCGGGGAGTTCGATCACCACTTCCGTGTCCTCGCCGAGCGGCTGGTGGAGTTGAAGGTGCCGGACACGGTCCTCGTGCTCGGCTGGGAGATGAACGGCACCACGTACACGCATCGCTGTGGGCCGGACCCGGAGGCCTGGAAGAAGTACTGGAACAGGATCGTCACCACCATGCGTTCCGTGCCAGGTCAGAAATTTCGGTTCGATTTCACGCCGAGCCGTGGCCGCGACGCCGTTCCCTGGACGAAATGCTATCCGGGGGACGACACGGTCGACATCATTGGCATGGATTCTTATGACCAGCCTGCCGGGATGTCGTTCGAACAGCAGGTGAAAGAGCCCTACGGGTTGCAGGACCACGTGGATTTCGCCAAGGCTCACGGCAAACCCATTTCCTATCCGGAATGGGGGCTCTTCCGCAACGGTGACAATGCCGATTACATGCGGGACATGCTCGCCTGGATGGAGGAGCACAAGCCGCTCTACAACACGCTGACCGACTACTGCCCGCACGGGGTGTGGCAGTGCGGGGCCAACCCGAAGTCGTCCCAGCTCTACCGGTCGGTCCTGTTCGGCCGTACCGACCAGGCGACTCCGCCCCTCGTGCCCACGCCGAAGCCGACCCCGCCCGGCACACAGCCGCCCCCGGCGGACTGCACGCCACTGGACCTGGGCAGCTGGGTGGAGGAGTGGCTGGGCGGGAAGCTCTGCCTGCGCTTCGACTGGTGGTAGTCCGGCTGATCCGACGCGGCCCGCCGTCGTCACCGTTGTCCGCGGACATCGGCGGCGGCGGCCGGGCTCGGCACCGAGGGGGCCGGGGCCGGATCGTCCTCCTGGCCGCCGTTCCTCCTCGGCCGCGCCAGCAGGGCCAGGCCGCCCAGCAGACCGCCCGCGCTCGCGCCGACCAGACCGGTCACCGCCGTTGACGTGGAGGTCGGCTCGCTCGGCTCCACCGCCCGCGAGAACTGCACCAGCCGCACATGGGTGTTGCCCCGGGTGTCGTCCGCGTGCCGGGTCAGCGAGCGGGTGACCGCGTTGGCCATGTCGACGGCGAGCTCGGGGCGCGAGGAGGTGGCCGAGACGGCGACCATCGGCGCGTCGGGCGAGGTCGCCGTGCGCACACTGCGCTGCAGGGTGCGCACCGGCACACCCGCGTACACCTGCGCGTCCCCGAGCACCGCGAGCTGCGTGGCGACCCGGCCGTACGCCTGGGCGAACCCGAGGGCCGCGTCCGGCGAGGACTTCCCTGCGGGCACGGCGATGACGTAGCTGGTGGCCGTGTACGTCGAGGGGGTGAGCAGGCCGTACGAACCGCCGAGCAGGCCCCCGACGAGAGTGCCCGCCGCGACCACGGACCACAGGGGAAGCTCCCTGAGGCGAGCCGGGGACAGGCGGTGCTGACGGATCGGAGTGTCGGTCATGAGGAGTTGGCTCCCGGAGAAGAGGGGGACGTCGAACTGGAGACCGCTGCCGCGTACACGTCCGTGAGACGGGCCGCGCAGTGGGTGATGCTGTAGTGGTGCGCGACCTCCGAGGCCGTGCGCGGCCGGGCACCGGCCGCCCGGACCTCGGCGATCGCGCGGGCGTAAGCCTCCGGGCCGCCGTCCACCCGCCGGACACCGGCGGAGGCGGGCGGCCGTACGTCCTCGATGGCCGGGCAGGAGGCGTAGAGCACGGGCAGTCCGGCGGCCAGTGCCTCCACGGCCGCCAGGCCGAAGGCCTCCTCGGTGGACGGGGAGGCGAGCAGGTCCATCGCCGAGGTGAGCGAGGGCAGGTCGGGGCCGGGCGAACCGTCGGGCACGTAGGGACGTTCGCCGGTGAACACGACACGGCCGGCCACACCGGCCTCCTGGGCCGTGCGGCGCAGGACGGGCTCCTCGGGGCCGCCCCCCACCAGCAGCAGCCAGTGGTCCTTCGGGAGCAGCGTGAGCGCGCGGACGAGGACGTCGAACCGCTTCCCCCGGCTGAGCCGGCCGACGCCGCCGACGACGAACGCGCCCTCCGGCAGGCCGAGGTGCCGGCGGGTGTGCTCGCGCCGCCCGGCGTCGAAGCGGAACCGGTCCAGGTCGATGCCGTTCGGGACGACCTCGATGCGCGGCGCCGGCACGCCCCAGCGCTCCAGACGGCCGGCCACCGTCGGGGAGACGGCGACCGTCGCCGAACCGAGCCGCTCGCTGGCGAGGTACAGCCGGCGCACCCCCGCCGTCAGCCTGCGGCCCTCCATCTGCGAGTCGCCCAGGGAGTGCTCGGTGGCGACGACCGCCCGGACCCCGGCGAGGCGTGCGGCGAACCGCCCGTAGACACAGGCCCGGTACAGATGCGTGTGCACCAGGTCGTAGCCGCCGGAGCGGATCAGCCGGACCAGCCGGGGCAGCGCGCCCAGGTCGCGGTTGCCGCCCATGCCGAGGTGGGTGACGCGGACACCGTCGGCGGTGAGGCCCTCGGCGACCGCGCCGGGGTTGGTGAGCGTCACGACGTCGCAGTCGACGGGCAGATGACGCAGCAGCAGACGCAACTGCTGCTCGGCGCCGCCGACTCCGAGGCCGGTGATGATGTGCAGAGCCCTCATCTCACAGGCCCTCCACCGGACGCCGGCGCAGCCGGTGCAGCCGGTGCTTGAGGTGCAGGCGCACGGCCGTGTCGTTCTGGCCGACGTGTACCCGCGGCAGGGCGTGCGGCCCGGTCAGCGGGCCCGGGTCGATGGCGCAGGCGTAGGTGTAGCCCGCTTCCCGTACGGCCTCGACGGCGCGGGCGTCGACCGTGCCGTACGGATAGCAGAATCCGTCTACCCAGGCGCCGGTCAGCTCCGTGAGCAGCGCACGGCTCTCGCCGACCTCTGCCCTGAGGGTGAGGTTGTCCGCCCGGGTGAGGTCGACGTGCGTCAGCCCGTGCGAGCCGATCTCCACGCCCTCGGCGGCCGCGTGCCGGATGCCGTCAGCGGTCAGCAGCGGCTTGCGCGGGCCGAGCGGATCCCAGGCGTTGTCGCCGCCGAGCCGCCCGGGCAGTACGAAGAGGGTCGCGCGGCAGTCGTAGCGGCGCAGCAGCGGCAGGGCCTCGGTGACGAAGTCGGCGTACCCGTCGTCGAAGGTGAGCCCGACCAGGCCCCGTGCCTCGCCCCGGGCGCGGGCGGCGAGCAGCTCGGCCACGGACACGCCCCGCAGCCCCCGGCGGCGCAGCCACGCCAGTTGCCGGTCGAGCCGCTCGGGCGTGACCGTGATGCGGTACGGGTCGTCCGAGCAGTCGCCCACCGAGTGGTACATCGCCACCCAGGGGACGGGGCCCCGGTGCGGGGCCGGGGGTCTGCCGGTGTCGAGGGAATCAACGGAAGCGGCCATGTGCGAGCCTTCGTGTGACGGCGCGTAGGGAGCGCAGAGCGGACGCGGAGCCCTGGGCACCGAGGGCCCAGGTGAGCGGAACGAAGACGAAGGTCACGGTCAGGAAGCCGGCCGCGAGGCCCGCCGCGGGGGAGTCCGGCCGGCTCGCGGCGAACGTCCCCGCGAGCGTGGCGACGACGGCGGCGCCCACCAGCCTGCTCAGTTCGGCCAGCACCTGCGGCACCCGGACCGAGACGCTGTGCGGGCTGTTCAGCCGGCCCGAGCGCAGCCCGGCGAGCAGCAGGGCGGCCGTGACGGTGATGCCGAGGGCGTTGGCCGCGGCGATCCCCGCCACGCCCCAGGGGTGCACGCTCGCGGCGCCGACGAAGGACGTCACGACGATGCCCGCCGTCATCGCGCCCAGGGGATACCAGCTGGCCCGGCCCGCCGAGAAGTAGGCGCGCACAAGGGCTCCCACCAGGGTCTGGCCCAGCAGGCCGAGGGCGTAGACGCGCATGACGTCCGCCGTCGCCGCGGTGTCGCCCGCGGTGAACGCGCCCCGCTGGAAGAGCAGTTCGATCATCTGCGGGGCGCAGGCGATCACCGCGCACATGCCCAGCAGCACCAGACAGGCGGCGAGCGCCAGATCCCGCTCCACGCGGCTGCGGGCCCGTGCGGTGTCGCCGTCCGCGAGCGCCCGCGCCACCACCGGGAAGGTGACCGTGCACACCATCAGCGACAGCGTCATCGGGATCTGGGCGACCTTCTGCGCGTAGTTGAGGTGCGAGATGGCACCGGAGGGCAGGCCGGAGGCGAGGAAGCGTTCGGCGAGGACCTGCGACTGGCGGCACAGCGCGAAGAGGAGAACGGCGGCGACCAGGGCGACCTGCATCGGCCGCTCCTCGACGACGGCCCCGGCCTTGGCGAGGGGCTGGGTACGCGAGGCCAGTCGCCGCCACAGCGACGGCACCTGCACCGCCACCATCAGACAGCCGCCCGCCGCCACCCCGACCGCGGCGGAGCGCACGCCCCAGCCCTCGCCGAGGAGGAACATCGCGGCGATGATGCCGGTGTTGTAGGCGACGTAGATCGCCGCGGGCGCGAGGAAGCAGCGGTGTGCCCGCAGGGCGGCGCTGCAGTACCCGGCGAGCCCGAAGGCCAGCACGCAGGTCGCCGTGATCCGGGTGCAGTCGGCGGCGAGCCGCGGGTCGGGCAGGCCGGGTGCCAGGGCCTGGACCACGTAGGGGGCGGTGCCGGCGACCAGTGCGGCCACCGCGGTGAGGGCGAGGCACAGCCGGGGCAGGGTGGCGCCGACCAGGGCACGGACCGGGTCGCCCGGAGCGCCCCGGGCGCGGCGGGCCAGCGCCATGCTGAACGCCGGGATCAGCGCGATCGCCAGCCCGTCCTCGATGAGCAGCGTGGCGGCGAACTCCGGCACGGTCCAGGCGACCAGGAAGGCGTCCGTGTCGCTCCCGGCACCGAACAGCCGCGCCAGCGACTGGTCGCGCACCAGGCCGAGCAGCGAGCCGGCGATGGACAGCGACGCCGTCACCAGCGCGGCTCTGGCCAGGAAGCTTCCGGAGGCCGAACCCGACGCCGACGCCGCCGGGTCGGCACCGTCCCCGGTCTCGACGGCGGCACGCGCCGGGGGAACGGTCGTCGCGCCGTCCGTCTCGGGACCGGGGGTCTGCGAAGGCACCACCGTCATCGCGCCATGGCCTCCTCGGCGCGCTCCCGTACCCGGGCCCGGGGCGGTTCAGCAGGTGTCTCGCCGGCCAGCGCCCACCACGCCACGAGGCCCATGGCCACGGCGATCAGCACGGTCGAGGGACCGCCGATGTCTCCGTACACGAAGTCGGTCAGCAGCCAGACCAGCAGCCCGCAGGCGACGAGCCCGCAGTCGAGTCCCGGGCCGCGGTCGCGGACGCGCAGCAGCCGCCGCACCCCGCACACCAGCAGCGCCAGCCAGCTCCCGGCGAGCGCGAGCAGCCCGATCAGGCCCTGCTCGCTCAGCACCAGCAGGTACATGTTGTGCGGCGACAGCAGCGGCTGCCGCTGGTACGCCACTCCCGCGCCGTCGGTCTCGCTGCCCGACGACAGCGCCAGCGTGGCGTGCCCGTCCCGGTACTCGGGAAAGCCCTTCAGCCCGACGCCGGTCAGCGGGTGCCCGCGCCAGATGTCCGTGGCGGACGCCCACAGGGTGTACCGGTCGACGACGGACTGGTCGGGGGTGTCGGCGACCTGGGCGATGCTGTCGATCCGCTGCTGCAGAAGCGCCGAGCCCACGCCGAACCCGCCCACCAGGATCACGCCCGAGGCGACCGCTGCCGCGGCCACCTTCAGCGCGCGCCGCCACCCGGTCAGCACCAGCTGCACGGCGCAGGTCAGGACGGTCGCGATCCAGGCTCCCCGGCTGAAGGAGAGCGCGAGCGGCAGCATCAGCACCAGCGCGCACCCGGCGGCGACGAGCCGCTCCCGGGCGGAGACCCGGCCGAGCGCGATCCCGACCGCGCACACCAGGCCGAGCGAGACCGCCGTCGCCATGCCCATCACGTCCTGCGGCCCGAAGGTGCCCACCGCCCGGATGTTCGCGCCCTGGTAGGAGGCTCCGGTCCGGGTGACGAACTGGTGGACGCCGACGGCCCCCTGACACAGACCGAGCCCCACGAAGGACCAGGCCACCAGCCGGAAGCCGGCCCGGTCGCGGAGCAGGAGCAGCACGGCCGCCGGGACGAGGACGAAGGTCTGCAGATAGCGTCCGAGGCCGGTGAGCCCGGCCTCGGGCGAGAACGCCCCCATGGCGGCGATCGCGAGCCCCACGACGGGCAGGCCCAGCACCACTGCCGCGGCGGGCGACAGCGGGCGCCGCCGCTCGCGCAGGAGCCGGATCACGCAGTAGACCACCACGAGCCCGGAGAGCACATCGGCGGGCCCCGCGCCGTCCGGGGACCGAGGCAGGGCCAGCAGGGCGGGTACGGCCACCACGGGCAGGGCCGGCGTCAGCGCGACGACGCGGCGCGGGAGCGGTGTCAGAGCGAGGCTCACCTCTCAGCTCCCCGTCGGACGGACCACCGTGGCCGCGGTGCGCAGCAGGATGCACACGTCCTGCCACAGGGACCAGTCGTCGATGTAGGCGTTGTCGAACCGGCAGCGGTCCTCGATCGAGGTGTCGCCGCGCAGCCCGTGGATCTGGGCGAGGCCGGTGATGCCGGTCCGCATGCGGTGGCGGACCGAGTAGCCGGGGTAGGTCTGGCCGAACTGCGCGACGAAGTAGGGGCGTTCGGGCCGCGGCCCGACCAGGCTCATGTCGCCCCGGAGCACGTTCCACAGCTGGAGCAGCTCGTCGAGCGAGGTGCGCCGCAGCATCCGGCAGAACCAGCGCATCTCGTTCTCGTTCGCCACGCTCCACCGGGTCGCCGACTCGTGCTCGTCGACCGGGCGGTGCGTACGGAACTTCAGCAGCGTGAACGGCTCCCCGTCCTTGCCGATGCGCTCCTGCCGGAACACCACGCCCGGCCCGTCGCTGAGCCGCAGCGCCACGGCGAAGGTCAGCAGCAGCGGGCCGGCCAGCAACAACAACGCCCCCGACACCAGGATGTCGAGGGCCCGCTTGCCGGCGCTGCCGTGCCGGGCCGGGGACAAGTCCAGACGCCGGCAGGAGAACCCGGCCAGCCGCTCCCGCGTCGCGTACGACGGGGAGTCGGCGTCCACTTCCCAGACCACGCAGCCCGACTCGGCCAGCGCCCGCAGCAGCGGCCCCTGTTCGGCGCGTACCGAGGGGTGCACGGCCAGCACCGCCCGCACCCCGTTCTGGATGACCGCCCGCTCGACCTCCTCGGCGGTCGTCAGCACCGGCAGGGTCTCGGTGCCGTCCGGCTGCTCGGCGACGATGCCCACCGGCCGTACCCCGCACCGCGGCTGACGCAGGACGGCGGCGGCCACGCGCTGCGCGGTCGCGACCGGGCCGAGGACGAGTGCGGTGTGCGGGTGGCGCAGCAGCGCGGCGCGCCGCCGCGCGTGCACGGCTCCGCGCAGCACACAGCCGGCCGTCGCCTGCAGCGCGAGCCCCATGAGCACCGTACGGAGGGACAGCGCGTGCTCCGGCCGGTACGCCGCTAGGAGGGCCGCGAGCGCCAGCCAGGCCACCGCGACACGGCCGCACACGGCGGGCAGTTCCTCCAGCAGCCCCGGTACCGGCGGCCGCCCGTCGCGCCGGCGCAACAGCAGCGAGAGGACGATCAGCAGGGTGACGAACAGTGGCTGGCGCGGGATCTCGGCGAGCGCGGGCGCGCTCGCCAGGGCGGCGACGCCGTCCGCGGCGAGCAGCGGCACGGGCGAGGCAGGACGGGCCGGGCGCCGCGGGGCGGACAGCCGGAAGCCGGGGGCGGTGCCGCGCGGCGGCATGACCGAGACTGATGAGGATCCGTGCTCCCGTGGCGGTACGCCGGGGGAGGGCACGGTACGTTCGGCGGTCACGAGTGGATGGACTCCCTGTACTCGGTGGGCTCGACGCGCTGTGTCGTCCGGTTCGGCTCGGCGCCACGTCCGGGGTCGAGCCGCTGACCGTGCTCAGCGCCGGTGTTGGCGGCGGTCCATGGGCCGAGCAGATCGCGATAGACGTCCGAGACGGCCTCGGCGGTGTGCCGCACGTCGTGGGTCGACAGCACGTGCCGGCGGCCCTGCTCGCCGAGCGACTCGCGCAGCAGCGGGTCGATCAGCAGCTCGGTGACGGCCCCGGCCAGCGCCGCCGGGTCCTCCGGCGGGACCAGGCACCGGGCGGAGAAGGCGGGCGGCAGGCTCTCGCGGGCGCCGTCGACGTCCGTGACCACCACGGGTCGCCCGCAGGCCATCGCCTCCAGCGGCGCCAGGGCCATGCCCTCCCAGCGGGATGGCAGGACGACGAGGTCGGCGACCTGGTACCAGGGGGAGGCGTCGGCGACGGCTCCGGCGAACACCACGGATTCCGGGGCGTCCTCGCGCAGCCGGTCGTGGTCCGGCCCGTCGCCGACCAGGACGAGGCGGGCGTCGGGCACCCGGCGCACGATGTCGTCCCACGCCCGCAGCAGGACGTCCTGCCCCTTCTGCCGGCACAGCCGCCCCACGCACACCACGAGCGGTGCCGCCGGGTGGAGGCCGGTGAGCGGTGCGAGGCCGGAGCGCACGAGGCCGGCGGTGGCCGGGTGGAAACGCTCGGGGTCGATGCCGTTGGGGACGACGGTCCACCGGCCGGTGATCCTGGCGCCCATGCCGGTCGCGCGCTCCGCCTCGCTCACACACACCGTGCGTGAGGCCCAACGCGCGCCCCAGCGCTCCCACATGAGCGCCAGGGCCGCGGTGGGCCCGCCGACCGCCTCGAACGACCAGGCGTGCGGCTGGAAGACCGTGGGGATCCGCCCGCGTACCGCGAGCCGTCCGACGAGTCCGGCCTTCGCGCTGTGCGCGTGCACCAGATCGGGACGCACCTCGTCGATGACCCGTGCCAGGTGCCGCACCTCCCGCACGAGCGACGTACCGGGCGACCGCGTCGCGTGCCAGTGCCGTACGCGCGCGCCGAGCGTCCGCAGTCTCGTGGTGAGCACGCTGTCGGGGCAGGCCACGGTGACGTCCATGCCGTCCGAGAGCTGTGCCGCGACCAGGTCCGTCACGACGCGCGCCACGCCCCCGTCCACCGGTTGGGTGAGATGCAGGACTCTGGGGTGGGGAGCGGTGGATGACAGATGCATGTGCGCGGATTCCTCGCTCGCGAAGGCGTTCGGGGCGGGCGGCGACGTACTCACCGCCGTGCGTCGACGGCGACGAAGAGCACGCCGGCCCATGCCGCGTCCTGCTGGGACTGGATCCGGAAGGTCGCCTGGTCGCCGCCCTGCTGCAGACCGTCTCCGAGGTCGAACACATCGGAGTCGTAGCCGAGGGTGTTGGCGTGGGCGGGCACCCGCGAGACGTCCGCCCCGGGCTCGCTGATGGTGGAGTTGAGGACGTCGTCCCGGGGGTTGGCGCCGTTGCCGAGAGCGACAGCGGACTGGCCGGTCGCCACGGTGAGCGAGTCGCCGCCGGTACCGCGGTCGCCGTTGTACGTCACCAGGCCCGCACGGCCCCACGCGCCCGCGGCGAAGCCCAGGCCGGTCACGCGGATCTCCTGGGCATTGGACCCGAGCGAGGTGAAGCCGTCCCAGACCGCGAGGTTCCGCAGCGGGTCCGACGGGTTCTCGTAGGCCACCACGAGCGTCCAGCCGCCCCATGCCCCGGCCGTCGACCTGCCCATGGCGATGTTGATCTGCGCCACGGTGTACAGACCCGATCCGCCCTCCCGCACCAGCCCCGTCACGTCCGCCGAGGCCTGGAAGGCGTCCATGCCGTCCAGCACGCGGTGGCCGACCAGCGTGTCGGCGAGCAACTGCTTGTACTCCCCGCCGGGTTCGGCGATCAGCACACGCCCGTTGTCCTCCGGCGGCTTCTGCTCGCCCACCCGCAGGTTTCCGCCCCAGTAGAGGCGCGCGTACGTCACCCGGGAGCCGCTGGGCAGGCGGACCTGCGAGCGGGAGGAGTTGTAGGTGTTGGGGTCGCGGTCGACATCGACGTAGAACATGTCGAAGTCGCCGTTCGCGGCCACACCGCCCGCCTGTGCGTCCGGGCACGAGGGCCGCTGGGCCGCGCGGCAGGTGATCGAGGCGTTGGCAGCGCGTACGATGCCGCCGTGCTGGAGCGCGCGGTACCGCTCGGCGAAGGCGAGGCTCTCGGCCTCCGGCGAGGGCGCCGCGGCCGGTGCGGCGGCCGGGGAACTGCTGGCTGCCCACATGGCGGCAAGGGCGAGGGCGCCCACGGTCGCGCGGCGAAACAGCGGGCCCAGGGAATGGCGCATGACCGGTCGTTGCCCTTTCGGAACAGGTGGCCGTGGCAGCAGCGCCACGAGTGCGATGTGTCCGCGCTGAGGAGTGCGTCGGGCGGTTCGCAACTCTAGTCATCAATCGGACATAGTCGATGAAATTCGGTGAAGTCTGACAAGTGTGTCGGAATCGTGAAATCGCAAGTGTTTGCTGGTTCCGGCAGCCGCCGCGGCGCCGCGCGCCGTCTCCGCCCGGCGTGGGCGGCGCCATTACTCCATCAGGGGCCGAGGGTCATGCGACCTGACAAAGCGTCTGATCAGGCCGGACGCGGCGAAAGGGGGAATTGTGTATTCCCGAAAAGCCTATGAATGCTTGCGGAAAGTCCCTGTTTCTTTCACGGTGGGCTCAAGATCCATCGCCGTCGAAAGGAATCCCCATGCGTGCTCTGCCCGCACGGCGCATCGCGTCCAGCGCTATGTGCGCCGCCCTTCTGGTCGGGATCACCGGCCCCGTCGCCATGGCGGCCGACTCGGCCCGCGGGCATGGCCATGTGGCCTCCGATGCCCGGCTTCCCGGCGCTGATGTGCGCCTCGTACAGATTCAGAGAATCAACTGGGGCACGCTCACCCCCGTCGCCGACCTGCTGAACGCCGTACTCCGGGACAACAACGGCCGGCTGACCGCGGCCGAGGCCATCAAGCTGGGAGACGCCGCGAAGGCCGCCGTGGCCGAGGCGGCCGCCGAGGACGCGCACACCCCGGCCCCCGTGGCGCCCCTGACCCCGGCGCCGGTCATCCTGCCGGCTCCCGTCCTGCCCGCCCTGCCCGCCATGGTGCCCGAGCGGCGCGCCGCCGACCCCGTGACCGACCTGCTGGATCTCGTGCTGGGGGCTGTCAACGGCCTCCTGGAAGGGATCACCGGTGGTGCCGGAGGCCTCCTTCCCCTGGTCGACGACCTGCTGGGCGGAGTGGACGAACTCCTCGCCGAGCTGACCTCGAGCGAACCGGTGCTTCAGGACCAGGAAACTGTTCCGTCGGCGACGTCGAGCATGACCTCCAACATGACGGTGACGTCGGAAGCGGAGCCCGACGACTTCTTCTCGACCCAGACCTCGGTGCTGACGCCGCTGGTTCCGCCGGCCCCGTGAGCCCGTCCAGTCGTGGTGCCGGCCTCAGGGAGCGGCGCCACGACTGCTGTTCTTTTGCAGCCTGAAGTCCGGTCCTTTAATAGATCTCGTATGAGGTATTGGCAATCTTCGGCAGTTCCGGTTTCCGCCCAGGCCAGGGCTCGTTAGGCACGGCGACAGAAACCACTCCGGCGACGTGCGTTGCCGAAGAAAGGAACACGATGAAGTCTCTGAAGGCTGCCGCCGTCTTTGCCGGGTCCTTGATCGCCGCCGGTTCCGCCACCCCGGCGTTCGCTCATGACGCCATGGTCGCCCCGAGCGCTCCCGCCGCTCAGAGCGCTCCGGATGTGCAGAGTGCCCCGGTTGCCCAGAGTGCCCCGGCTGCCCCGGTCGCCCAGGCCGCTCCGGCTGCCCCGGTTGCCCAGGCCGCTCCGGCGCAGAGCGCTCCTGTCGCTCAGAGCGCTCCGGTTGCTCAGAGTGCTCCGGTTGCCCAGGCCGCTCCGCAGCCCGCTCCGCAGCCGGCTCCGGTCGCTCAGCCCGCTCCGGCTCCCCAGCCTGCCCCTGCCGTTCAGAGCGCTCCGGTCGCTCCGCCTGCCCCGCAGCCCGCTCCGGCCGCTCAGCCCGCCGCCGCCCCCGAGCCCGCTCCGGCCGCCCAGAACTCGCGCGACCTGGCGTCCACCGACCTCACCGGCGGTGTGAGCACCAAGGTCCCGCTGGACGTGACCGCCGAAGGCAAGGAGTCGCTGGTCCACACGGTGAAGAACGCCGCGTCCACGGTCAACGACGCCAAGCCGGCGCACGGCAACCTGTGGTTCTAGGGCTGGAACCACGCCCTGCGGAGGGCCGGTCCCCGGAAAGTCCGAGGACCGGCCCTCCGCATGTGTCCGGCCACTGACGCGGGCCCCTCCCCCGGACGGACACCGATGATCACTTGTCTGGCCGCGCGGCGGTGACCGCGCGGGACGTCCGGCGGTTACGGCTACGACACCGGAAACCGGACGAGGAGTTGGGCCATGGCCGTCAGCATCGGCGGAGCACCGGCGGGGGACGGGGCGCCGGCCCCGGCGGACCCCCTGCCGGCCGGCAGCACACGGCGGGAGGTGACACGCGGCCTGCGCGTCTGCGCCCTCGCCGCGGCCCTGGCGGCCCCGGTGGCAGCGGCCTTCTGGCCGCAGCGCCCGGGTTCCGGGGGTGTTGGGGAAGTTGGCGGCGTCGGGGGCGCTGGGGGCGCTGGGGGCGTTGGGAAGGACACCGCCTTTGCCGAGACCTACCGCGGCCGTCGCATCGGAGTGGCGTGGGCCCCGCCGCACGGCCCGGCCGGGCAGGACCGCTGGCATGTCACCGTGGACGGCCGCCCGCTCCATCTGATGCGCCGGGCGGACGGCACCTGGCTGAGCATGGTCGACCACTACTGCTCCTACCGGACACCGCTCGAGGCAGCCCGCGCCGCGGTCGACGCACTCGGCCCCGGTCAGCGGCTGCGCGCTCCGGGACCGGGAAGCGCGGGGCACGTCCACACGGAGGACCGGCGTGGCGTACGTACGTAGGGACGCCGCCACGCTCACCAGGGCCGAGCAGCGCCGGTTCGTCAAGGCGCTGCTGGAGGTCAAACGGCGGGGCGAGTACGACGAGTTCGTCCGGACGCACGTCGAGTACTTCTCGTCGGACGGCGAGCACGGGCTGCGCGCCGCGCACATGGGGCCTTCCTTCCTGCCCTGGCACCGCCGGTTCCTGCTCGAGCTGGAGCGCGCGCTGCGCCGGGTGGACTCCTCGGTGACGGTGCCGTACTGGGACTGGACACGCGACCGCACGACCACCTCCGCGCCCTGGACGGACCGTCTCCTCGGGGGTGACGGACGCCGTTCCGACCACCAGGTGATGACCGGTCCGTTCGCCTTCCGGCACGGCAACTGGACCATCAAGGTGAACGTGGCCGACAGGGAGTTCCTCACCCGGGAGCTCGGCCGCCCCCGCAAGCCGGTGGACCTGCCCACGAAGAGCGAGCTGGCCTGGGCGCTGAAGGACCCGGTCTACGACGTGGCGCCCTGGGACTCGACGGTCACACGGGGCTTCCGCAACAAGCTGGAGGGCTGGGACACCGGCCGGGGCAACATGTCCTGGCGCAACCACAACCGGGTGCACGGCTGGGTCGGCGGGGACATGCTCGGCGGCGCCTCCGTCAACGACCCCGTGTTCTGGCTGCACCACGCCTTCATCGACCTGCAGTGGTATCGCTGGCAGCGCCGGCACCGCGGTGCCCGCTACCTCCCCGAGACGCCGCCGGGCCGGGGCGACCGGCAGCACGGCCGGATCGTGGCACGGCGCCAGAGCATGCCGCCGTGGGACGTGACGCCGCGGGAACTGGAGGACGTCGGCCGGATCTACCGCTACGCGTGAGGGTGGGGCAGGGGTTCCGTACGGGGGTCCGTACACGCTATGGGGGTCCGTACACGCTATGGGGGTTCGTCCACGCTACGGGGGTTCGTACACATGGGGAGAGCCCCGGCATTCGGGGGGCCGGGGCTCTCGGGTCAAGCGAACGTCAGTGGCGGTGGCCGCTCTTCTTGCCGTGCTTCTTGTCGTCCTTCTTGTGGCCGTCGTTGTTCTTGCACTCGTTGCCGACGGCCGGGTTGAGCGCGCCGATGATGTTGACGGTGTTGCCGCACACGTTGACCGGAACGTGGACCGGCACCTGAACCACGTTGCCGGACAGCACGCCGGGCGAGCCGATGGCCGCGCCCTTGGCGCCGGCGTCCGCCGCGGCGAGACCGGCCCCACTGAGCACCACGGCGCTCGTGCCGAGAGCAACAGCGCCAACCTTCGCGATGCGAGACATCACGTTCTCCCTTACTGACTAGGTAAGTGCGGCAGCAGTACGCGCTACCGCACTGCCCGTTCAACGCGGCGGCCCCGGACCGGTCACGAGAAATCTTCTGTGGATCACCCATCTTGAACAGGGGCTCCGCCAAACGGGTGCTCATCGGCGGCCGGCCGCGTAGTTCCCGGCCGTCTCCCCGTTTACCGGCCGGGACCGCTCCGCACACGCTGCGGAACGGGCCCCGCGGGTCGCGAGCAGCGGCTGCCCGAAGGGGAGTTGGTTCGGCGTCGCGCCCCGGAATGGACCACCCGGTGGAACCGTCGCAGCGCTGTGACGTGCACTTTCACAAGAAACCCACTCAACAAGGCGTTTCGCGTGGCAAAAGTCGCAAACCCGGCTTATCTTAGCGACTGTCAGTGACCGGACCATAACGGTCTGTGTCGACTCGAGAAATCGGAGAAGTAATGCGCAAGTACCAGAAGGCCGCGGTCGTCGTGGCCATGCTCGGCAGCGTCAGCTTCCTCGGCGCTGGCGTTGGTCACGCTGCGGGCGGGGACGGCAAGTTCAAGCTCGAGAACGAGCAGGCCCAGTCCTGCGAGCAGAACGACAGCACCCAGGGTCTGGTCAACGTCGACGACGTGAACGTCAACGTTGGCGCTCTGCTCGGCCTGGCCAACCAGGACAACAGCGAGCGCGAGTCGCTGACCTGCTCGCAGTCCTTCTCGCTGCGTGGCGGCCACTGATCAGGTTGATTCAGGCAGGCCCCGGGGCTCGTCCGAGCCCCGGGGCCTGCCGCCCTGCTGAAGGAAAAAGGTAGATGTTCAACTCGAAGAAGATCGCGGCGGCGGCGGGAATCCTGGGGAGCTTCGCCCTGATCGGCGTCGGTGCCGTCCAGGCCTCCGCGCAGGGTGGTCCCGGCACGTGTGTCCAGGACAGCAAGGGCAACGTCCACTGCGTGCAGATGAGTGAGTATCAGGTCCTCAGGGACAAGAGCGGCAACGTCACCGTCCGCAATGACTCGACGCAGACCTGTCCCAGTACTCGCGGCCAGGTCAGCTGCGTCGACAGCGTCACCGCTCCCGTCAAGAGGGGCTGACGGGTGGGGCTGACGCTCCGTCGGTCGGCACGGTCGTACAACAGGTTTTATCCAGAAAATTACGTGATTGGGCGTTTCGCCCCGGCAAGAGGTGCGCGCCCCGCCTAAGCTTGGCAACTGTCGGTGACCAGTCCATAACGGTCTGTGTCAATTCGAGAAATCGGAGAAGTAATGCGCAAGTACCAGAAGGCCGCGGTCGTCGTGGCCATGCTCGGCAGCGTCAGCTTCCTTGGCGCTGGCGTTGGTCACGCTGCGGACGGCGACGAGCAGTTCAAGCTCGAGAACAAGCAGGCCCAGTCGTGCGAGCAGAACGACTCGCGTGAGGGTCTCATCAACATCGACGACGTCAACGTCAACCTCGCCATCCTGGGTCTCGCCAACCAGGACAACAGCGAGCGCGAGTCTGTGACCTGCTCGCAGGCCTTCTCCCTGGGCAAGTAATCACCGACCAGGTGATGCAGGCAGGCCCCGGGGCTCGAACCAGGTGTCCGAGCCGCGGGGCCTGCCTCTTGGTTTCTCAGCCGGTATTGGCTTCTCGGCCGGTATATGCGTCAGGAACGACTCCTCGCCCAGCGGCGGGGAGTCGACCGCAAAGGAAAAGGTAAATGCTCAATTCGAAGAAGATCGCGGCGGTGGCGGGAATCCTGGGGAGCTTCGCCCTGATCGGTGTCGGTGCCGTCCAGGCCTCCGCCCTCGGCGACCCCGGCAAGTGTGTCGACGACGGCAACGGCCAGGTTCGCTGCGCGGAACTGAGCCAGTACACGTACACCACCGACAAGGGCGGCAAGGTCACCGTCGTCAACAACTCGACGCAGGACTGCCCGACGTCGCACAGCCAGGTCTCCTGCACCAGCAGTGCCGTCGTCCCCGGCAAGAGGGCCTGACTCCCGCCGAGACCGAGGTGCCGCCCTGTCCACGCCGGCGCCCCTCGCGAGAGTCCACCCGCGCAGCGGAGGATGGCCGGGACCCGATACCGGGTCCCGGCCATTGGTGTGTCTCCTGCCGTGTCCCGACTCCCGTGTCCCTGTCCCGTGTCCTACGGCCTCAGGGCAGGCGTCGTACGGGCTCGCCCGCGAGGAACGCGCGGATGTCCTCCACCGCCTGGCCGTAGTACGTCGTGTAGTTGGCCTCGGAGACGTAGCCCAGGTGCGGGGTGGCGAGGAGGCGGGGGGCGGTGCGCATCGGGTGGCCGGCGGGCAGGGGCTCGATGTCGAAGACGTCGATGCCGGCGCCGGCGATCCGCCCCTCGTGCAGGGCGGCGAGGAGGGCCTCCTGGTCGACGATGGCCGCGCGCGAGGTATTGACCAGATACGCGGTCGGCTTGAGGAGCGCGAGTTCGGCGGGCCCGACCAGTCCGCGGGTGCGGTCGCTCAGCGCGAGGTGGACCGAGACGAAGTCGCTGCTCGCGAGGAGGTCCTCGCGGGAGGGGGCGAGTTCGACGCCGACCTCGTCGGCGCGCTCCTTGGTGAGGTTCTGGCTCCACGCACTGACGTGCATGCCGAAGGCGAGGCCGACCCGGGCCACCCGGCCGCCGATCTTCCCGAGGCCGAGGAGTCCGAGCCGGCGGCCGTGCAGATCGGCGCCGACGGTGGACTGCCAGGGGCCGCCGGAACGCAGGGCGTTGCTCTCCTCGACCAGACCACGGGCGAGACCGAGCAGCAGCGCCCAGGTCAGCTCCACCGGCGGCGTGGAGGAACTGGCCGTCCCGCACACGGTGACGCCGTGCTCCTCGGCGGCTGCGTAGTCGATCACCGAGTTGCGCATGCCGGAGGCGACGATCAGTTTCAGCCGGGGCAGTCGGGCGATCAACGACCCGGGGAACGACACGCGCTCGCGCAATGTCACCACGATGTCGAACCCGGCCAGCGCAGTGGCCAGGGCGTCCTCGCCGTCCAGATGGGTGTCGAACGAGACGACCTCCACCTCACCCGCGACCGCCGACCAGTCGACGACCTCGGTCGCCACCCTCTGAAAGTCGTCCAGCACAGCACAGCGCAGCCGCACGTCGCGCCCCTTCCTCGGCCAGGTCCGGTTCCAGACCATGATCAGGCCTGGGACCGGCAGGGGGGAAGCCCCCTCAGTGGGGGACGTCGCGGCATGTCAGAAGAGGGCCCTTGCCAGGCCCCTGGCGTGGCCGAGGCGCTCCGCATGGCCAGCCGGCCCGCGATCGTGACCGTGACGACGGCGACAACCGCCGCGCCGAAGCACAGCGCGGCCAACGGCGCGCCGGCCAGGGCCGGGACCGCGGAACCGGTGACCGCGATACTGAGCGGCACCAGCACCGACGCACAGACCACAGCGGCCAGCAGCAGCGCGACCACGCAGGTGAGCACGGCCTCCCAGGCCAGCATGCGCAGGACCTGCGCGGACTGTGCGCCGGCCAGGCGCCACAGGGCGAACTCCCGTCGGCGGCCCGCCGTCGCCATGCTCAAGGTGTTGACGACGGCGATGGCCGTGAAAGCGTTGATCATGGTCAGTAACAGCAGGACGAACAGGTTGGCCGCCGCACCGGACTCCGCTCGGCTCTCCGTCACTCCGTCACCGACCCGCGCGCCAGGGAAATCCGCCGCCAGGGCCGTCAACTCTCGCTCGACAGCGCTCCGATCGGCCCCGGGGGCTGTCCGTACGGGAACCGTGTCGTCCAGCGGGGCGGCCGCGTGCCGGGCCGCCGAGACGCGGGGCAGCAGCGCGTCGGCGAAGTCCCGGTCACGGGAGTAGACGGCCGCGACGCGGTAGGTGTCCCGGCCGCCGTCGTCCCAGTTCACCCGGACGCGGTCGCCCACCCCCTGACGCCCAGGCTGCGGGCCGCGCCGTCGCCGAGCGCCAAGGACGAGTCACCGAGGTGGGCGAGCGAGCCCGCGCGGACACCGAGGTCAAGGAGGTCGGGCACCGCTTCGGCCCGCATCACGATGAGGCTGCCGCCGATGAGGGACGGCCCATCGTCATGATCAGCGCCAGCACGAGAAGCACGAAACCGGCCGCCCGGCTTGCCCTGCGCCCCGGAAGGGTCCGCCATGCGATGCGTAACACGGGTGCCTTTCGAAGTGGGCGAGGATTTCTTCCTTGGGGCCGCTGAAAGGCTATCCACATTTGAGTTACGCGACGGTCCGGAAGGGCGTCTTGCCCCCGCCGCAGAGGCGCGCTTGGGAGAAGCATCCGCTCGCTGTAGCACGCGAGTGGCACGTGCGGTGAACCCTGTTCAGGTGGTATGCGCTCCCGTTGTGCGCTGGGTGCCACCTTGTGTGACTCGCCTGAGCGCCGCACGGTTGAGGCGGATGCTGCTCGGTGCTGTGCTCCAGGACCACCAGGGAAGGGCGGTACGTCGTGGGTTCAGCCAGTCCATGGGCACGTGAGACGTTCGGAGACGTCGCCGGTGAACTGGCGGACATCATCCCGGCTTGCCTCGTCAGGGCCCATGAGCGGGCCCGCACCGGGCACGAGGGCGTCCACACGCAGACGCTCGAAGCCTACGGACATGGTCTCTACGCGGTGCAGTACGAGGAACTGGCTGCCGGCATCGCCGGGATCGGAGAACCCGTGCGCCTGCAAGGACGCACCATGATGCTCGTCCGGGACCATCTGATCTACCCCCTCCGCTACGCGAAGAAGGACGTCCCCGTCACGGCCGCCCGCCTCCGCCGGGCCTCAGGCTTCCGAGCAGACCTGATCCGCCGCCACGGCCCGCCTCCCAGACAACAGGCGTTCGACCTGGACTGGGGAGAACTCGACGAATCCGAGGTACATCCAGACCTGGAACTGCTTCCCGAAGACGTACGACTCGTCCTCGTCGCCTATACCTGTTCCATGGAAGCAGGCGTCATGCGCATCGAGTGGGGTTCCGCGGAGTTACGCCACGAGGACCGATACCTGATCTGGCACCGCCACGAGCCGCTGCCGACCATAGCTTGATCCGGGCCGGTGTCAGGGCCTGAGCGATGTGCCCTCAAGTGCGGGGATCGACGCAGGCGAACCAGGAATCCCGCTGCTCAGGTGGCTGCGAGCGCTTGAGATCGTCCCAAGTGGCAAACCCGGCCGGTGGCGGCGGTATGACATATCCCAGCACCTCGCACCAGAAATGAGCGAGCCGCTCAGGTTCCGCGCAGTCGAAGGTGACTTGGAAGGGAGAGTCCCTCGGCGGCCGCGACGGCGGCGATCATCACCTCGGCCACATGGCGACGGGGCTTGCGGCCTGCGGAGACGACGGCGGCGCAGGTTCTGCCGTAGATGCGGGCCGCCCCCCCCCACGTCGAACGGGATGGGATCGAATTCGTTTTCGGCGCGCTGCAGGAAGTCCATCGGCTGCGGTCGTGGTGGTTGCTGTAATCCGCCGCTGTACAGCAACCCGCGCCAAGTGCCGTGCGTCGAGAACGTCAAAGGACTTCGACCTGTGATCATGGGGCGTTCATTGAAAGTGATCGACGAGAAGTTCCTGGTCGCGGGGGCCGAAGCGTCGACGCCGTGGGGCGCTGGTGGAAACACGCTGTAGGTGATCTATGAACTGGTTGACCTCGCTGCCGGCGGCGGTGCTGGTTGTGGGAGGGCTCCTACTTGCCCTACTGGTCGCGGCTGCGGCGCGCATCGGCGTCCGGATGCTCGTACCCGTTGGGGAACGGGATCGGGTGCCGCAGATCGCCACACCTCTGATGCCGACACTCGGTGCTGCCTTCGCGATCTTTGCGGCACTCTCACTGGCCAGCGAGGCCGGCTACCTGCGTGCAGCCGAGGGGTTGGTGAGCGACGAGGCGGCCGCGGCCTCCCGCCTGGCATGGGCGGCGACAAGTCCGCGAGTCCAGTCGGAGCCGATCCATGCGGCACTTCTGGACTACCTACAGACCACGCGTGCCAGGGAGTGGAGGGGCACAGCAGCGGCGTCCGGTGATGACCCGGGCACCGCTCGCGCGATCGCACGGATGGAGCGGAGTGTTCGCGCCGAGGCGGCCCGGCCCAAGGTGGGGAGTGCGGCAGGGACGGAGTTGCTGTCTTCCCTGGACGGTGTCACCAGTAGTCGTCGCGCCCGCGTCGCGGCCGCCTCGCGTGATGTTCCGTCGCTTTACGTCGTCACGCTTGTGGTCAGCGGACTGGCCTTGATCGTGAACTCCGGCGCCCTGGTCTTCCGCAGCAGCCTGCGAACGTCGCTGCTCATCGTAGGCGTTGCGAGTGTGGTCGGACTGAGCCTGGCGTTGCTCTTCGCACTCAGCGCGCCATGGGGTGGACCGTTCATCGTGAGTGGGCGTCCACTCGACGCCGTCATCGGGGACCTGAATTCCGGCTTCTTCGAGGGGCGATAGGCGGCGGGCGAGATCGTAAGCCGAGAACGCACTCACCAGCCCCACAAACCCGTCAGGGTCTGCTCCACCCAGTGGATCAGACCCTGACCTGGTACCTCACTGTCGGGGTGGCGGGATTGAACCTACGACCGGGCTGCCCTGGACAAGCTAGGAGGCCTGCTGGCCGTCGAGTGACGCGGTCGTTGCCGTCAGCGCCGCGTCAGAGACGCGAAGCGCCCTGGAGGAGATGACCCCTCTGGGGCGTTTGTGCTGGTAGGAGTGTGCGCCCCCGGCAGGACTCGAACCTGCGGCCAAGCGCTTAGAAGGCGCTTGGTGGGTAGCGTGCCACGCCCTGGCTGACCTGCTTTTCTTATCGTGCAGCGCGCGTCATCGTCTCGACTTCGACACGCATTCGACGCGGCTCGGGCTACTCGTACGTCGTCGCCGCTTGCAGAGCTTGCGCGAAGAACGCCCAGTCGCCGCCAGGCGGCAACTCCCGGCCGGTGTTGCGGTACCAGCCGTCCGCGTCATCCATCCAGGCGGCCAGAGCGTCCAGGAAGCTCGGAAGGTCCGCGTTCTCCCATGAGCCTCCGTCCCCGGCGTGACTGCGACGCAAGGAACGAACGAAGGCTGCCAGGTCTTCTCTACTCTCGACGTGATCAGGAGAACTGGTCATGCCTGGCGACCCTACTTGGTGCGCCAGTCGCCCTGTGAGGAGAGCTAGCGGTTGATCGGGATCTCGTAGACGATCTCGCAGTGAGCGGCGGGCACCACGATGTCCGCTGTCTCGACGGGCCGCCCCTCGTCGCTGTAGTACGTCCGCCGGATGTGCGTCACGAGTGCGGCCTTTTGGATACCAAGAAGTGACGCCTCCTCGGCGGTCGCCTGCCTCGGCTCCGGCTGTTCCACGGCGTGGCCGACGGTGACGCCGATCGCGGCCATGCGGTTCACGACTCCCGCCCCGGCGTGCGGTCCTCCCTCGGGGAGAACGACGAGGGTGCCAGCGGTCAGGTCGTACGGCTCCCAACTCGTCGAGAGCTGCACGGGCCTGCCGTCCGCCAGGAACTCATACGTGGTCCGGACGCACAGGTCGCCCTCGGCGAGGCCGAGCCGCGCAGAGATGTCCGCCGGAGCCGGCACCTTGGCCTCGGTCCGGCTCTCCCAATCCCCTTGCCTGCCCACGGCCTTCATGTCCGCCCGGAAGGGTGATCCGCTGGGCTGCTCCCGGGCTGATGACCGGACGACCCGCACCCGCTGCCGGGGCTCGGCGACGTACGTGCCCGAACCGGCGCGCCCCTCAAGCACACCCTGGGAGATCAACAGCTCCTGAGCCCGGCGGACCACGTTCTCGCCCACCCCGCACTCCTCGCCGATCTGGGTGCGGGACGGCAGGCGGTCCCCGGGCTCCCATACGTGTTCCGCGATCCGCCGCCGGAGTTCGTCGGCGATACGGAGGTAGGGCGGCTGCTCAGACATATGGAAAATCTAGTCCACTAGCTCTAATCTAGTTAACTAGCTTCACTGAAAGTGATCGCCGGTGACGGAGGCTGCCCTGTGCCCGCTTCGGGAGTTAGCGCGGCGGCCATCGCTGCCCGGCTATCCGACCTCGGACTTCCCGCGCGCATGGAGGAGCACGACCGGTACGCGTCGGTCCAAGCGGAGGTGCCGGAGTCGCTCTCCAACGACTTATGGCGGGAGGTCCTGGAAGTGGTGGCCGAGGCCGATCGGTTCGGGCTCCTCGCCACCAGCCTGAACGACCGCACCCTCTGGGCGGTCGTAAGCAAAGCGGTCCCCACGACGGGCGATGTCGGGGGACCGAGCCATCAGCGATAGGAGCTGAGCAGCATGCTCAACCGTATCCGCCGTGCCGCCTCGCTCACCAGAGCGCGGTACTTCCCCAAGGGCAGGCACCGCCGCCCCTTACGGCCGTCCCGGCCGCTGGCGGCCCCCGTTCTCCCTGCGTCCGCTGACGCGTCGACGGTCCCCCTGGGCCGGTCTCCCGACGCCGCGAGCCACCGTCACCCGCTCGTGGGGGAGGAGAACGCGCTTGTCCGCCCGTACGTGCTGGCTTGGGAGGTGCGAGTACGGCCGCGCGAGGTGGCAGTCGCTTCACACCTGCCGGCTGAGGCCTGGTCGTCCCTCACGGGAGTCAGCTGATGACTCCTCGCCAACAGCCCAGCATCACCGAGGCTTCGGCCGTTCCCTACCGGTCGACCGACTGCCGCATCGGCTCGCATCTTGCTTGTGCGGAGTCCTCCCCGGTCTCCGCACCGATCGACCTGCCGGTTGTCGTCGAGACGTGCGCCTGTCCGTGTCACTCGGCGCCCCACTACTCCACACCAGCGGAGGTGGAGCGGTGAGCGGCTGGGCACCCGGCGGTGCGCTGGCATCCAACGTCGAGGTCACCGCGACGACCGTGCAGCGTGGCGACGTCATCCAACTCGGCGGCACAGCATGCCGGGTGAGCGACCTCATCCAGCTACCCCAAGGCGGCAAGCGACTCCTCTTCGAGTCCGGCGAGCTGCTGACCATACACGCGCGCACCCGGCTCGCCGCCGTCCGTATGCAGAGAAGGCGGTGATCGGTCCGTGCCTTCACGACATCATGAAATTGCCGAGGATCTGCGGCACCAGATCACGACCGGCGGCATCAAGCCCGGTGAGCGTCTTCCGTCTGAGGCCGGCCTGGCCGATCGGTACAAGGTCAGCACGGTGACGCTGCGGAGAGCCCTCGCAGTGCTTCAGGGAGAAGGCCTCGTCGAGAAGATCCACGGCAGGGGGAACTTCGCTCGTCATGCGCCGCGCAAGATCCTCTACGTCGGAGGATGGGGGACGCTCGACCCGTGGACCGCCGCTGAAACGGCCCTGCGTGTCACCGTTCGCACCAACACGGTTCCGGCACAAGGGCACCTGGCGACCTTGCTGTCAGTGCCGACGGGCAGCCCTCTCGCCGAGTTCCTCTGCACCAGTCATGAGGGAGAGTCACCGCATGGGTTGGCCCGCATCTACATCCCTCGCGATCTGGCACCGGCCGGAATGCTGGACGACGAATCCTCGTGGCGGGAGACGGTCACGCGCTTTGCCGTTCTGAGCTCGCCGCCGGCGGTTGTCCGCGAAACGGTATCTGCCCGCCCACCGTCACCGGACGAAGCATCGGCCTTGCGGATCGGCTCCGCCGCGCCAGTCGTCGCCATCACACGCATCGCGACCGACACGACCGGGCGAGTTGTCGAGGCCGCGCTTTTGGTGTTCCCGGGGGACCGCGTCGACGCCGTCTTCACCACCCACCACGTGACCGACGAGAGGCAGAAGCAAGAATGACGGCACCGAACGAACTGCGACTCCTCCCGTGGTCGGGACCGGAGGGCAAGCCCTGCTACCTGAGCACCGAAGCCAGCGGCGGCTACATGTCCCGCCTGGCGGACAACATCGAAGCGGTGCAACTGGGCACGGCAGCCCAGCTGCTGGAGGAGACCTCAGGCGCCCTTGTCGACCAGGAGGCGGGCCCGGAAGACCTGCGACGGTTGGTGAAAGAACTGACCGGAGCTCTGCGGGACGTGCTCCGCGTTGCAACCAGCCGCGGTCACCTACTGGCCGTGAGCGAACCTCACCGTTCCTAGACCGCGGCAGCAAACCGCGTCTGCTGAAAGCAGCCTTCCGTACACGTCAATGAGAGGGAAGTCCGGTCATCCACCCGGGCTTCCCTCTTCATTGGGCTGCACGAAGGCATGGGAACGGCTGGTTAGGTCTTCGTGGTGGGAGATCCGCAGCGCTCACACGGTCGATACCTCACGTCCCGTGCATCGCCCAGAAGCATCCAACTGGCCTGAGCTAGGTGTCGTCCGTTGCCGACCATGAGGCCGCAGCGCTCGTTACCGTGGAAGACCTCCCGGCTACCGGCAGCGCTGGCGCGCACCAGTACCGCTGGCTCCCCGGACCGGTCGACACCTTCGTCCGCGTAACACTCTTGCATGTACTCCATTGCATCACGCTGGCCGAACGCACTGGTATACGGAAGCTCTCTTCCTCGCATGCTCATCCTCCGTCTGACCCGGGCTCCATCGTTTGATAAGGCAGACGTACCGCAAGTTGTCTTCTCAACGATCCGGTTCGGCGAAACTCAGCACATCCACCCTTGGCTGCGCTAGGGAGATCGACGCATCCGATACACCGGACTCCGGGTGCTGCGGCTGCCCACGGTCCTTACAGACTGCTGGCGGCGACTTCGCCCTGTGACCACCGCTTTAGGAGAGAGAGGCTGGGTGATCTGCGGGTTGAGCTGCGGCTTCACCGGGTGAGGAAGCGGGTGGGTACTCGACCATGAGGCACCGGTGTTTACCGTGCCTGGCCCTGCATCTGGCAACGTTGTGGCACGAACCTCAACCGCCGACAGTCAGCCACGAGGGCGGGTCCGGCGTGTTCATCAGTCTCGCCAAGGGACAGGATGTCACTGAGGAAACTGAGGACTTCGAACCGTCGCCTGACCCCGTAGCCGAGGGTCAGAAACGCCAACCCCCTCGCGAGCACGAGGTATCCGCGTACAAGAGGATGACCAAATACGGGGTTCAAAATGTTCAGTCGTACTCCCGGGGTGGCTCCAAGGCTGAAGCCGACTGCGCTCCCTGCTAGCCCTTCCGGCGTCGGTCAACCCGCCGACCAGTGTGCCGCTGTCCAGGTCACACAACGGCCGGCACGTGCTGACGGTGCCTGAGCCCTCAGCTTGGGAAGCTTGGGGCCCACGCGCTCGATAGGCTTGCTGACCTGCTGCGGAGCGGCACTACGACGGGTGAACGTGCTTACTGAGTGACCGCTGATTCCCGTGGTTCCGGCACTATCCGGCACGCTGCTCACCGCGGCCCTGGCGGGTTGGGGGAAATCCTTGTGCATCAGCGCGTGGATGAACTCGATCGCGAACTGGTGGGATTCGGATGACACGTCGGTGGGCTCGCCGGCGTACCAGCGGAAAGTGTCGGGTTCCGCTCCGCCTCGTCCAACCAGTGGGCCAAGCGGTGAAGCTCCCCCTCGCTGAGCTTGATGGCGGCCTGATGAACCCACGTCTCATCAGGCCCGGCGTAGGTCTTTAAAGCCATGACAAGGGCGCTACAGTCACCCCTCATGCGAAGATTTGGAAGGCGCGTTGCGCCCTTCATCCTCATGACGCTGCTGGCCAGTTGCGCCACAAAGACCACCACGACAAAGGCTGGTGGTGTGACGACCACGGTAGTGCAAGACAGTCAGTGGGTTACGGCACTGATATCTGCTGCTGCTGTCCTGTTCAGCTCTGCTCTGACCGCGTGGACCGCTCACTACTTCACAGGTCGAACGGAAAAGGCACGACAGGACCATGCTGAGAGGCAAGAAGAGTCCCAGCGTCGCCACGACTCAAAGCTTGCCGAGGAGCAGCGGGTGAGGGAGCAGGTGATCGCTACAGCGACAGCCATATCGAAGATGCTCCACGACTTCCGCGAGAAATCCCGGGCAGCAGCTGAGGCGCTCAACGTCGATGCAGCCGAGCTCTACGGCGAATGCGCGGCGCTAGTACGCAAGCACCATGACGAGGGCTTGCCCGTGATCGAGGTCATGCCGGACTTTGACCTGCGGCAGAGGGCCAACAACGTCTTCCACGTCCACGGGCTCTGGGCTACTCAGACGTCCGAGGCCCTCGTCAACGGCATCGCGCTGCCCGACGCTGACGGACTGGACGACAGCCGAGAGCGGTTCTATCGCCACGCTCGGACGGTCATCAAAGACGCTGCGGCCTGATCCACACGCTCCTCACGTCGCGCACCGTGAGGGACAGCGAGAAAGGCGGGATCCCAGTGAGACTGACTCCCGCCCTTTGCTGTCGACATCCGCCCTGGTCAGAACGTGGTCTTGGTCTCTGCTCGGCGAGTGCCCGACCTGCGCATACGGCTCCGGAGGCCGGTTCTGCCTCGCTAGATGTTGCAGGTCAAAGCCACGTTCGCGACCGACTGAGCGAGGGCTGTCCACGGATGGTCCACGACGCCTGTCGGAACCGCGTCTGTCCTAAGGCCCCTTGCAAGCTGAGGGCCTCCTGGCCCAGTACTCCAGGCCCAGGGTGCCGGGCGAACATGCTGTTTTGGTTCATGGCGGGGTTCGAAGCCGAGGTTATGCAGGATCCCAGACAGGACGGCCACCACGGCACGTGCCTGGCCGAGAGGTTCGGCAGCACGGCTCAGGCGGGCAGTCTGCTGCTGAAGCGGGAAGAAGATCAACAAATGGAGAGTCTGACACCGCTGGCCGCGTCGTCTGGTTGGGCTGTTTGCCATATTTCAATAGTCTTGGGGAGGGACATCGTTGGCGAGTCACTCGCGCAGGCAATCGGCAAGACACGCCCGACGTGTACGTGCCGGGCACGCTCGGAATAGGGTGACCAACCGGACACCACGGCCTTCGGGCCGCCGCCCTTTGACGAGCAAGGACATCCCCGACTGATGGCAGTGACTCAGCAGGAGATCGAGAACCGGCTGTGGGACTCCGCCGACGAGCTGCGCGTGGCGATGCCCGAAGCGCAGTACTCCTCGGTCGTCTTCCCGCTGATGTTCTGGAAGTACCTGTCGGACACCTGGGAGCACCACCACCAGGAGTTCCTGGAGGAGAACGACCTGGACAGCCTCTCCGCGGAGGAAGCCCGCGAAATCGAGTACCGCGACTACCAGTCGTTCGAGATTCCGTGCATCTACCCCGGCATCGTCGCCGAGCGTCGCGCCTCCTGGTCGTCCATCCTGGCCACCATCACCCAGCCCGGCCTCGGCCAGCGGGTCCGCGCCTCTCTGCAGGCCATCGAGACGGCCAACCCCGACAAGTTCTCCCGCCTGTTCGGGTCCATGACCTGGACCTCCGAAGAGGTACTGTCGGGGGAGGTGCTGGCGGCGGTCATGCAGGCGATGGACCGCACTCCGAAGATGCACGAGGGCAACATGTCCCACGACGTGCTCGGTGGGGCGTACGAGTACCTGCTGAAGCGGTTCTCCGACGGGTCCGGCACCCGTGCCGGCCAGTTCTTCACCCCGCGCGAGGTCGTCGAGCTGCTCGTCGAGCTCCTCGACCCCAAGGGGCACGAGTCGGTGTACGACCCGACCTGCGGGTCGGGTGGCATGCTCATCGCCTCCGCGAACCTCCTGAAGGCCCACGGCGGCCGGGGCTACACGCTCAAGCTGTACGGGCAGGAAGCCGTACCGGACACCGCCGGTGTGGCCCGCATGAACCTGTTCATGCACAACCTCACCCGGTTCCAGGTTGAGGTCGGCGACACCCTGAAGGACCCGCGCTTCAAGAAACCGGACGGATCCGTTGCGACCTTCGACGTGATCCTCGCCAACCCGCCCTACAGCCTGAAGTGGAAGCCCTGGACCAACGACCCGCGCGCCCTCGGCGGCGTTGCACCGCAGTCGTCGGCGGACTGGGCGTTCGTCCAGCACATGATCGCGTCGATGGACCCGAAGAAGGGGCGTGCTGGCGTCGTTCTGCCCCACGGCGTTCTCTTCCGCGGCGGCCAGGAAGCATCCATCCGTCGGCGCGTCCTGGACGATAACCTGCTCGAAGCCGTCATCGGCTTGCCGGCCAACCTCTTCTACAGCACCAGCATCCCCACGGCGATCTTGGTGTTCCGTGCTCCTGGTACCAAGACCTCGGAACGGCAGGAGGGGGTGCTGTTCATCGATGCCTCCAAGCGGTTCGCCAAGGCCAAGAACCGCAACATCCTCACCGACGCCGACATCGCCGACATCGTGACCGCCTACCACTCGAAATTCGACGCCGTCGGCAACCCGGTGTACCCCGATGTAGAAGGCGGACTCACGGCACGATTCGTCCCCACCACGGAGATCGCGGCGAACGGGTACGACCTCAACCTCGGCCGCTACATCAAGCAGGCCGCAGCTGAGGCCGAAGACCTCGGCACCCTCATCGAGGCGTACAACCTCGCCCGAGCCGAGCGCCAGAAGACCGAGCAGCGCATGCTCGCCGTCCTCACCGCTGCTGGAATCGAGGGCTTCGATGAGTGAATGGCAGAACTTTCCTGCGGGGAATATTGTCCGCCAGCGGCGGGAGGCCGTTCGCCTGGAATCGGGAGCCGAATACCGCACTATGGGTGTGCGGTGGTACGGAAAAGGCGCCTATGGCAGGGGTGTCGTAACGACTGAGACGGTGAAGGCCAAGTCTCTCTATCGAGCGCGGGAGGGAGACTTCACATTCAACCGGATCGACACTCAGAAGGGTGCATTCGCTGTCGTCTCCGCTGAGCTTGATGGCGCGCTGGCGACGAACGAATTCCCCCTCTATGAAGTGAACGAAGAGGAAATGGATGCCCGTTTCCTGCTCCTCAACTTCCAGCGGGCAGAAGTTCTGCGGCAGATCAGTGCCGTGCGTGCAGGCTCCGAGGGGCGTGCTCGTTGGAAGGAGGCTGACTTCGAGGCGTGGATGGTTCCCGTGCCGCCGCTTCCTATCCAGCGGCGGATCATCGAGGTCATCGGATCGGTAGACGACCAGATCACCGCACTCGACCCAGAGGCAGAGGCGCTGGCAGCGGTTTTGCGTCGCCGACGAGCTGACCTCATCACCGACGACTCGGTTGAAGCCGTGAGGGCCGAGCACGCCTTCGATTTTTCTACCGGCGTGCGCCGGACACCTGACCGGGCGACCGGCCCATACATGACGCCCTACCTCCGTTCCGCGAACGTCGGCTACGGAATGCTCGACCTGTCCGACGTGCTCGAGATGAACTACGACCCGGCGGAGCGAAAAAAATTTGGCCTCCAGTACGGCGACGTCGTGGTGTCCGAGGGGAGCGCAAGCGCGAACGCGGTTGGGATGCCCGCCATGTGGCGAGACGAGCTGCCAGGGCCCGTCTGCACCCAGATGACCCTGCTCCGTCTTCGGGCGCTGGAAGGGATTTGCATTCCTGAATTCGTCTTCCACTGGTGCATGTGGGCCTACGAGTCCAAAGCTTTCCTTGACGTCGCGGGTGGCACCAACATCAAGCACATCAGTGCCAAGCGGGCAAAGGGCATGGCCGTGCGTCTACCGTCGCTCGCCCGCCAACGCGAGATGGCTGTGGAACTTGACGCAACGACGTCTGCGTTGGAGGCGATCCGCGCGGAGGCCGCCCGTCTTCGTAAAGTCCGAGCACGGCTGCTGTCGGGACTGCTGGATCGCACCATCGAGATTTAGTCGGCTGAGCGGGGGGTCTGAATCGTGGCAAGGGGCATTCGGGAGCGTGAGTTCCAAAACCTGATGATCCGGTGGTCCCTGCCAATGGGCTGGGGCTACACCGCGGGCAGGTCGCTGCCGCGTGAGACGACACAGACGGTGCTTGCCGGCCAACTGCGGGATGCCCTCGTCCGGCTCAACCCGGACGTGATCGGTGGGTTCGACGTGGACACGGTGGTGGAAGAGATCGTCGCCACGGTCAACGCCGTCGAGGGCGGGCTGGTGCGGGCCAACGAGCAGGTGCTGCGCCTGCTGCGCGGGCGCAAGGAGTTCCGGGATGCCGAGGGCGTGTGGCACGCCCTGAAAGTCATCGACTTGGAGCACCCGGCCGCCAACACGCTGGTGGTGTCGGACGAGGTGACCATCAGCGTCCCTGGCAAGACTTCCCGCCGGTTCGACCTGGTGTACTGGGTCAACGGCCTGCCCCTGGTTGTGGTGGAGGTGAAGTCGCCGACAGCGAAGCCCGGATGCGCCGATGCCGCCCGCGAGATCAATGACGTGTACGCCACCGAGTACCCGTGGTTCTTCACCCCCAATGTCTTCGCCGTCGCCTCCGACGGGCTGAGACTACGGTTCGGTGCCGCCAGCGCGCCTACGAACCTGTGGCAGCCGTTCCGCTCCACCGCGGATGACGAGAACCTGTCCGGGCAGGCCGACGTGCAGCGCTCCGTCGAGCTGCTGCTGAACCCGGCCACGGTCTTGGACATGCTCGCGAACTTCGTCCTGTTCGGCACTGCCGGGGGCGGGGTGGACAAGAAGTACCTGCCCCGCTATCCGCAGATGGAGGCCGCGCTCCTGATCCACCAGCGGGTGCTCGCGGCCGGGTCGAAGGGCCTGATCTGGCACCACCAGGGCTCGGGGAAGACGCTGCTGATGGTGTTCGCCGCCTCGCTGCTGCTGGCCGACACCCGCACAGACTCGCCCACAATCATCCTGCTCTCCGACCGCACCCAGCTGGTCCGGCAGACCTCCGGGGTGTTCACCTCCGCGATGGGGGACGCCTACTTCCACCAGCCCGCCACCAGCGCCGAGCTGCGCGCCCTGCTGGCCGACGACGTGCGCGGCGTCATCTCCACGACCGTCCACAAGTTCGCCGACGCCGGCAAGAACCTGTCTCTGCGGGACAACATCATCGTGCTGGTCGACGAGGCGCACCGCACCCAGTCCGCCCGGTCGAAGTCCCTGGCCGGGCAGATGCGCGCGGCGTTGCCGCACGCGAGGTTCTTCGGTATGACCGGCACCCCCGTGCGCAACCTGGCCACCGACACCTTCGCCCTCTTCGGCGACGAGAGTGACCCGGGCAGGGTGCTGCACCGGTACTCGGTGTCCCGGTCCCTGCTGGACGAGGCGACCGTCCCGGTGATGCTGGACCCGCACCCGGTCTCCTTCGAGATGAACGACCGGGAACTGCAGGCCGAGTTCGACCAGTTCGCCGACGCCTTCGACCTCGATGACCCCGACCGTGAGGCCCTGTCCCGCAAGTTCGGGCGCCTGACCTCGGTGTTCTCCAACCCCGACCGCATACATACGGTCTGCCAGGACATCGTGGACCACTACCTGGCTGGCGCCTACCGCAACGGCCTCAAGGCCCAGGTCGTCACCTTCAACCGTGAGCTGGCCGTGGCGTACACGGACAAGATCAACGAGCTGCTGGCCAGGTTCGAGGCCTCCGAGGTGCTCGCCGAGGTCGGCAGGCACGGCCGGATCACCGCCGAGGTGAACATCTCCGTCTCGGACTCCAAGGACGAAGACCCTGCCCTGCGGAAGTTCCAGCTCTCGGAAGTTCAGGAGGAGGAGCAGAAGCGGCGGTTCCTCACCCCGGACGACCCGCTGTGCTTTCTGGTGGTGACCGCGAAGCTGATGACCGGGTTCGACGCCCCCAACGAGGGCGTCCTCTACCTGGACAAGCCGCTGAAGGCCCACACTCTGTTCCAGGCGATCACCCGTCCGAACCGCACCTGGATCTCCCCGACCGGGTTCATGAAGACGCAGGGCGTGGTCGTGGACTACATCGGCCTGGCCGAAGAGGTCCAGCGGGCCGTCACCGACCCCACTGTGGAGAAGGCCGGCGGCAGGGGGGGGCGGGTTCGTCACCGACGTGTCCGAGCTGGTCGCGGAGTTCCGCACCGTCTTCGCCCGCATCGAAGACCTCCTCGTGCACGTGGACGGCCTAGACCTCACGGTCCACGGCTACGAGTCCGTGCGCGCCATCAACACCTTCCTGGACGCCCACCCCGGCGCCGCCGAGGTGTTCACCAGGGACTACCGGCTCCTGGCCCGCCTGTTTTCGCTCATCAGCACCGACAAGCGGGTCACCAAGTTCCGCGACGGCTTCGCTCTGTTCGGGTCCGTGTACACGACACTGTTCAAGAAGTCCTCTGACGAGGAGCGCAAGGAACGGCTCAACGAGCTGGGGCCGATGGTCCTGGAGATCATCAACGCCCACGTCCACTCCTTCTCCGTGGTCGCCTCCCAGGAGGAAGCCCTCGTCCTGGACGCCCAAGGCATCGCCATCCTCAAGGAGCTGCTGGCCCTCGTCCGCCCCAAGCCCGGCAAGGACGACCCCCAGGACAAGACGCCGCCGTCCGCGGCGGAGATCCTGGACCACATCAAGGCCGCCCTCGACAAGGACGTCGAACCGGGCTCCGCGAAGTACACCGCCCTCGCCGAGCGGATAAAGCAGCTGCGGGAGCGGATCATCCAGAACGCCCAGGACGCCCTGGAGTTCCTGTCCGAAGCGCTCCGGGTCGCCCGCGCCATCGTAGACGCCGGGAAACACCCCGCCGAAGCCATCGTCGTGCTGGACGACGACCACGTGGGCGTCCTGTCCCGGATCATCCACGACCACGCACCGTCCGGGCTCACTGTCACGGAGAGGAACTTGGCCGAGGAGATCGACCAAGTGGTCACTCACACCCTCGCCCAGTCATGGGACAACGCCGACGCCCGTAACCGAGGCGCCCGCCGCGCCACCGCCGCGGTCTTCCGCCGGTACATGTTGAAGCCGGTGGGGGAGCCGTACGACTCCACCGTCGCCTACATCGAAGCCCACTACCTCGTCGACTGACGAATACGAGACGGCCCTGAGCGGCCTGGACCTTCGTCGTCTTGGCTGCCAGTTCGGACACCCTCAGCTGGCCTCGTGTCCTGCGAGGTTAGGCAACAAGCTCATTCATCCTCTTCTTCTGCTTCCTGGCGCAACCGGTCGGCGATGTCTACTAGGGAGCCGCGCTGCGGAACGAACCACCGCCGCGTGCCCTGAAGCGGTTTGCTCTGGTGACCGGCCTCCACGAGCATCTTCTGGGCCAGGCCGGTCGGTGAATAGGCGATACCGTCCACCGCCCACACCAGGCAGTTACGGCGATTCCGGGTCCAAGTTGCACGCGCCCGGCGCGGATCCGCCGTGAGCCAGGGGGTGAGTTGTCGCTGTTCGCGGCCGGGGACTGGGCGGAACTCCAGGAGCGTTCCTTCCTCCAGCGCGTTGTTCTCGAAGATGACGGTGACTGCTTTGGCTTTCCGTGCGTGCCCTTCGCGCTCGGACGCGCGGTACTCCGTCGAGAGGGGCGGAGGCTGGTTATCGCCCTGTAGGGTCGCCAGCGCTGAACCAGCGACGTCAGAATATCGCTCTGCATTGCGGAAGATGCTGCTCACCTGGCTCTTGGGTCCGTACCCTGTGTCGATCCAGTGGATCAAGGTGGCTACGGAGGCGTCAACGAGTGGGGCGACGCGCGCCGGTACCGTTGGCCAATCGGACTCTGGAATCTCCTGCCAGCCTTTAGGCAAGCGCTGGAAGGTCACGTGAGCGATGAGCAGTCGCCCAAGATCGGCGAGTGTGCCGGCGCGCCCCTCCCAATGCGGGCGTTGTTCGTCGATCTGCTGCTCGACCTCCCGAAGCACGAGGATGGTGCGCCAGGTCTTCACCGCGTCGGTACGGTGCAGCGGAAATAGTCGGTGGTGCTGTTTCGAATCCCAAAGAAGGTCGATGTCCACGTTGGCTTGGAAGGACAGTTCTGGCGAGGCGTGAGCGCAAGCGAGCGCGGTTGCGGCCTCCCTGAGGGTGCAACCGTCGTCCTTGGACTGTGGTGGCTCCTCGCCACGGCGTAGGACGTAGGTCTTCCGCAAACGAAGTAGGAAGTCGTCGCGGAGTTGTTGCTGTACCTTTTCCAGGGCGATGAAGTCCTGGGGCTCTACCCTATTCTGGGTGTTGGTCTTTCGGGTGACGTCGTGGTCGAAGCCCTCTGGGCACTCCGTCAAGGAGATGATGCGGACGCCGATCCGTGCACGTGTAACGACACCCGGGGTTTGCTGGTGGGCCTCGTGGACTGAGGCGACCGTCTGGGCACCGTTGACAATGCTTGCTCCCTCCATTTCCAGGTCTCCTCGAGGGCCCGTGATCACTTTGTCGCACAGAACCGTGATCCCGTTGTTGAAGTACCAGAAGTGCTCGGGCTTTCTACGAAGGGTTTCCACAAGGGTGCGATTGACCGCGGTGACGCCGAGAGGATTGCGGATGTTTCGCTGGAAGAGCCGGTGGTGGTTGTCCTCGTACCAGCGGGCGACCTCCGCGCCTCCGATCGTGCCGTGGTATGCCAGGATGGGCTCCTTGATCTGACTGACATCGACGGCCGAGGCCGAGGCCTTCAGATTGATCTGGGGTTCGGCGATTCCGGAGCGCAGGATGCGGATGAAGTCCGGCAGCCGAAGGGCGCGCAGGCGCACGGAGTCCTCGTACTCCGTGCAGAACCGGTCGAGCACCTCCTTGGCTTCGGCCCCCATCGGCTGGGTCCCCGCCCAGGCCGGCAGCAGGGTGATCTGTACCCGCGGATTGCTGAGTGCCCGTTCCAAATCGGGGATGTGTGGCGTCAACTTAGCGTTGAAACACTGGTAATCCCGTGAGATCAGTAGTTCCAGACCGTTCTTCAGGTCGAGGGCAGCGCTCTTGGAGAAGGTGGCTGTTCCGTCGCTACTCCACTTCGCCTGCACCACCCAGACCTGGGGCTCTTCAGAGGTGAGATCGACCGCCACGGCGTCGATGCCCTGGTCGCCGAACGAGTCGATGACGAGCTCAGCACAGCGCTCCAGCGGATAGCCGGTGAACTCTCGGATCGCAAGGGCAGCCAGGGAACGGGAGAGAAATGAGTTCCGCCGGGTTTGCTTCCCAAACTGAGATAGATCGTCAACGGCGATGACCCCAGTGAACTGCTCATCGAGGGCGTGTTCGAGCTGCTGGGCGTGCAGAGCGGTCACTGTGCTCCTGTCGGCGGCTGGCGGCCGTGCTGGGACGGTGGCGAGGGGGTACGCCCACGCGTCATCAGCGATTCAGGGTGCTTGCCTGAGAGCCTGCACGTCAAGCGCTTCGCCGCACTGCGTAGTCAGCATGGGACTGAGAGCAGCGGATTCCCGCTGAGGGTAACAGCGCTGACTTCGTTAGACGTCGTTGATCTCGGTAAGCACCAGCCGGCGCGCGTCCTCCTCGGTCAGCATCATCCGATGATGACATGGCACCTTCACCGCCTGGCTCGAACGAGCTCCAACGGGGGCCCGAGCGCACCGCGCCGCCGGTCCAACCGCGTCCTCGAGGTGGTCCCTTCCCCCGCCTGCCGGGGCGGTCGGTGAGGACGGCACCACGACCCACACCAACTGGGCCGAACTCCACGCCTGGTAAACCCGCTTTAGGAGAGCGGTGGAGATGGCGGGCCGGTGACTTGCCGCTTCGATACCCGGTGAAGGGGTGAGCAATTCGACCGCCAGGTACCGTCGTTGACCCTGACTGACCCCTGCATCTGGCACGGTTGTGGCACGAACCTCAGCCGACGAAAGTCAGACACGACGGAGGGTGCGCCGACCGATCACGCACGCGTGTGCCTCGCCGCACCCCCACCGGCTTCAGCCACGCTAACGGCTTGTGTGGTTGATGAGCGCTCACTTGCTGCCTGTTGGCCTAATGCCCTGGGCGAGCGAACTGGGCAGCGCTCCAGTGATCAAGCGCGCAGGCTTGTGCGCACTGTTGCCTGTTGCTCTAGAGGTACCCCGATGACCTACTGCAAGGCGGTCGCAGCATCAGGTGTGCCTAGCAGGTCAGAATCACCTATGACGCAGAACCGGGGCTGAACGTGGCAACTGGAGAAGCGGCGAGCCTCAGAAGGAATCCGTAAAACTGAAAATTGGACGAAGGCTTGGTTACCACTATTGATTGCACCCGAAGGGGCGACTGCTTTCGTTACAAGCCGTTTGTAGCCCGTAGTCCTGCTTGGACGCCAGTACCCTGTGAGGCGAGCCAAATATGGAGGAGGCATTCCCTGTGCCCACTACTCTTTCGGGACTCCTGCTATTCATCGTGCTGCTGCTGCCCGGACTCGCCTACGCGACGATCCGGGAACGGAGGAGCGCCGAGCGTAGACTGTCGACTTTTAGAGAGACTGGCTCGGTCGTCTTCGCTAGCGTCATTAGCGAACTATTCGTTCTTGGCATTTTTGCAATCGCGCGAGCTTCATGGCCGGAAAAGACGCCAGATGTTGGACGACTTATTCGTGAAGGCGCCGACTATGCGCAGGATCACTATGCTTCGCTCATCCTCTGGGCAATTTCACTCCTTGTGCTGGCCACGCTGCTGGCTTCCTTCGTAGCTTGGCGAGCACCAAGCGTGCCTCATGAGTCAATCATGTCAGCATGGTGGTTGATCTTTGAAAGATTCCACAAGGATTCAGATCGATATGTTGGATGTGTGCTTGAGGATGGCTCGTTCATTCAGGGCCGTCTGGCGTCATACAACAAGAGTTCGGACGATTCCCCAGATCGAGACATCGTCTTGGTGGGGCCGCTCCAATACCGTCCAGCTGGAAGCACCGACGCGGTTGAATACCCAACTGGCGCTGTTTGTCTCTCGGCTCGGAAAATGATGGCGATGTTTGTTAGCTATCTTGATCCTGACCTGGGGGAGGAGGGGGAGGGGGAGGGGGAGGAGGAACGACAGGCGACTTCGGCGGCGTAACACCGGGCCTCAGACGCTGCCCTCCTCTGTGACTGGGCTTTACGTTGCTCTTCTTAGCCGGGCTTGGTAGCTGGTCACCCGGTTGTTTAGGGTTTCGATCACTGGGGTTATCGGCGGATGGCATTCTGGTCTCCTTGCGAGCCGGATGGAGCTCAATCTTCGACCACTATTAACGTCCTCATCCCCACTGCTCAATAGCATCAACTGCCTTGGATATTACTTGGGTGACGCGATTAATCCCGGTTACATCAAATGGCACATCACGCATAACAAGAAATACCTGATAAGCCCCCTTGCTGCCTGAATGGCGACTAACGCCGGAAAGGTTTCCAATGCTCTTATCCAACCGGGTATTGATGGACTGTCGCGCCGAGCGCCCTGTTTTTAGAGATGGCACAGGAAGGGCATGGCTGACCGAGCATTCAATTTCCAAAGATGTTACCCCAGAGGTCTTTACACCCAACTTCGTTACCAGAACTTCCACCTGCCCTGATCGGCTACTCATTCGGCATGTTGCTTCGGTGGCATGGTACTCGCCTATGTTTGCGTATAGTTGCCCAATGCGGCGACAGAAGTCCTCCTCGTCGATTTTGTCTGTGCCGCTTGCCATTTGTATCACGGACTCTGCCTGCCTGAGGACGTCAACGAATTCGATGACTCGCTGAGGGCGGGTGGCAGGGTCTTTTGATGTAGCCGATACATAAAGAGTTATAAGTGCCTCCGCGGCTCTATCGTCGATCCAACTATGGAGTTCGCGGGTAAGACTCTGAGTATTCTTTGAGAAATCTTCCCCGCTTGGATCTTCTCCAGTCGCAATGAAGAACATCAACTGTGCCAGACTAAAAACATCTACCGTTTCGATTCGAGCAGTTTTTGCGTTTGGTTCGTAGAGTTGCTCAGGGGCTGCGTAATTTATTACACCCCCAACACCGATGTTTCCTGTGACTGTCCTGTTGGTCTCATGGTAGGCCAAGTCGAAATCAGTCAGGTGAGGTACTAGTCGAACATCTTCCTGATACTCTCCAATTATGTTTTCCGGTTTGATATCGCGATGTTTAACCTGCTGGGCATGGGCGTGCTGCACTGTTTCGCAAATGTCAATGATCAGTCGTATTACGGATTCAGGATCGCTCTTGTCGATGAACGCCTTGCGCAAGTTGTCGCCCGGTATGGCATCCATCAGGAAGCCAAACGGTGCTTGTGTCATTTCGTGAACGCGAACAATGTGGGGGTGCTGCAATTTACGCATATTGTTGTAGCCGTTGGTGAAGCGCTGCACCTTCACTTCGTCATCTAGCTCATTGCCGTGAAATACCTTGAAAGCATAGGATTCGCCATTCTGGCCTTCAATCTCCCATACATGACCATAGCCGCCGTGCCCAAGATGTTTCACCACGCGACCGAAGCGTGTGTTTTCTTCCGGGCTAATATCAGCTAGATTCTTCTGGTACTCTCGCACTCGCGCAGTCAGGGGTCCCCAGTCTCGATTCCTTCGCAGGTCCGGTAGTGCTCGTTCGGTTTCGTTGAACCAACTAACTATGGATTCCAAAGAGTAAGCGCATTTTTTGGCCCCCTCCTCAAGTCGCACATTCCGCTCAGTGAGTTCAGAGAGTGCCAGGTAGTGGTACTGATCCACTAGTTGGTGAGCTTTGGAAAGGGTCTTCGTCAGTTCACTCTTGTCAATCGGAGGACCTTCCCTGGGAGGGAACCCTCTTCCGATGACCACTGTTCCGGCGATGTCTCCCTTAAATACGGGTCTCTGCAATTCTGGATTGATGGCGCCCGCGATGTACTCATAGATTCCGAGTAGCGTTATATCGCCATCCCAATTTACCGCTGCACCCAAGAGGGCATCAGTCAAGGCGCTTGTGAATACTCCATGTCCTTCGATTTCTATTGATGGTTCCTCGGGTCTGCATGCAGCCAAGATGCATCGACTTTCGTTGACTGCCGGCACTTCTCGCTCTATGTCCCCTGGTTGGAGAGGCCTGCTGTTCGTCCAACTAAAGGCTGACCCTGAATAGCAGCAATCCAAGATAGCGACTACGTGGGAGAACTTTCTGCTTGCGGACTCCATGATTTGGGCGAGATGGCTAAGTGATATACCGGGATCAAAGTTCTGGGCGTCGTATGTGACCAAATGACCAGCCTGTCCGAGAACTTCGCCATGGCCAGCAAAATAGAAGAGGAGCGTCTCGCCTCCCTCGTCTCCATAAGCCGCCTCGGAAAGAGGCTGCAAGAGGTTGCTGCGCGCTGCCTGTCCGTTGTAGAGCGTCTTATTGTCGAAATCGTACTGTTCGAGAGACAGGCAGGATGCCACATCTTGCGCGTCGTTTACGCAGCCGTAAAGCGGGTTCTCGGGGTACGCGTCAATTCCAACTATGATTGCCTTGTTCATCTTTCCTCCCTCGGCGCTGTGCGAGATCGCTCGCCGAGGTCTTTATCCCATGTTAAGGCTGCTTGGGTATGTGGCGCATTAGGATCTTGCGAGCGAAAGTGGTCCTGCCGAACCGTTGATGTAGCAGGTTGCCAAGACATATGCAGGGGTTGGGGCGAGCGGTTCGGCAATTCTGTTGCCCCTGCGTCTTCCCCCACGCGGGACTGGGCCCAGCAGGGGCTGCAGCGATGCGGCCAGGGTGATTGCCTGTTGTGAGCGGCACGGACGCCGGCCGGGCTGGAGCGGGACGAAGGCAGGAGCGCAGGCCCGGCCGGGGGCCGGGCCGCGCGCGGTGAGCGAAGCGAGCCGCCTTGATGAAGTAGAGAAGGTCTTATCCCGCTGGGATCAGGCGCGTGCCGTCGTGGCTTCGTACGTGGGGGCCATTGCCGTCCAAGGCGTCCAGGAGCCTGACTGCGAAGACCTCGGACATGCGCTCGCTGACCTCGTCGGGCGTGAGCCAGGAGACTGCTGTGGACTCGCTTGAGGTGCGTTCGGTGCCGCCCGAGGGCTTGCAGCGGAAGACCAGGGCCACGATGCCGCGGGTCAGGTTCTTGTAGACGCCGGTCAGTTCATCCACCTCGACGTGGATACCCGTCTCCTCCAAGACCTCGCGGGCAACGCCGACCTCGGGGGTCTCGTCGAGTTCGAGGATGCCGCCGGGGAGTTGCCAGGTGCCGTTGTCGGCTCGGCGGATTGCCAGGAGGCGGCCGTCCTCGCGCACCACTACTCCGGCCACGGATACGGAGTGCAGGGGGGACGGTGTCGCTTCCTGTGGTTGACTCATGTAGAGGAGCATAGGAGGCAGGGAAGGACTATGGGAACTGCTGCTGGAGGGGTCGGTTCCGGGCCTCGGTATGTGCAGATCGCGGAAGAGATCGTGCAGCAGATTCGGGCGGGGGTTCTCAAGCCTGGTGACATGGTGCCGAGTGAGTCCGAGCTGGTGGAGCGCTACGGCGTATCCGGCGGGACGATCCGTAAGGCCATGGTCGAGGTACGGGCGAGTGGGCTGGTGGAGACCCGGCACGGCAAAGGCTCGATCGTGAAGAACCGGCCTCCCGTGCGGCACCGCTCCTCCGATCGCTTCCGGCGCTCGCTCCGGCAGGGAGGGCAGGCCGCCTACCTCGCGGAGTCCGCCCAGTCCGGCGCCACCGCCAAGGTCAGCGTCCTCTATATCGGGCCCATGGAGGCGCCCGCAGATGCCGCCGAACGCCTGGGCGTCCCTGCCGGCTCGCAGGTCCTAGCCCGCCGTCGCCTCTACTTCCGTAACGGCACCCCGGTCGAGACCGCCTCCTCCTACCTCCCCTGGGAGGTCGTGAAAGAGATCCCGGAGCTGTTCGCCGAGAACCCCGGTGGTGGTGGCATCTATGCCCGACTCGAAGATCACGGGCATGAGTTCGCGGAGTTCGTCGAGACGCTGCAAGCGCGGCCGGCCTCCAAGGCGGAGGCCTCGGAGCTGGCGCTGAGCCCGGGTGCGCCCGTGGTCCACCTGATCCGTGAGGCCCGTACGACCGAGGGTCTCGTGGTCGAGGTGTGCGACACGCTCATGGCCGCTGACCAGTTCGTTTTCGAGTATCGGATCCCCGCCGCCGACTGACGCCCGCTCAACTTCCCGCAACCCGTCGCGAGTTCTTCTTCGCGGCGGGTTGACTCATGTACAGGAGTGATGCACTCTTCTTCATGTCACTCATATACATGAGTGACGGAGTTCAGCATCTATAGAGGAGTGATCTCTGTGCGTCAGATTCCCGTCGACACCGCCGGTGCGGTCGTGATGGTTGCCAAGTCCCCGCAGGTCAAGGTCCGTGACCGTCGTACCGGTGAGGTCGCGACCGACATGGAGACCGGGGCGAAGCTGATGACGGTCGACGTGATGTTCGCGGCCAACGAGGAGGTGGAGATCCTGTCCGTCACCGTCCCGGAGCCCGGGATCACCGGCGAGCTGTCCATGGGCACGCCGGTCGCGCTCACCGGCCTGATCGCCCGGCCCTGGGAGAACGACTTCAACGGCCAGAAGCGGCACGGCATCGCGTTCCGTGCGGTCGCGGTCACCTCGCTCGCCGACGCCGCCGCAGGGTCCAAGGCGGCCTGATCATGACCGCCTTCACGGTCACCCTGGTGCTGGTCGCCGCCGCCGTAGGACTCCTGCGGTGGCGGCGCCCCGCCTGGTACTGGTTGACCTTCGGGGTCACGCTGGCCGTGGTGCGGGTCTTGGCCCGGTACGGCTCGGTCATGGACGCGTGCGGGCTGACCGTTCCGCCTGCGCGGTGGCGGCTCGCCCTGGCCCGTGCCACCAACCGGCCGTTACCGGAGCCCCGTTCCCCGCGCATCCTGCGGCTGCGTCCGACTCGTACTGGCCTGGTGCTGCGGCTCAAGCTCCGGCCCGGGCAGGACGCCTTCGACATTGCCGCCGCCTCGGACCGGCTCCGGCACTCGTTCTCGATGTACGGCGTGACCTCGCGTGAGCTCCGCTCTGGTGTCGTAGAGGTGCGCATGACCGGCTACGACGTGCTCAAGCGGGTGCAGATGCCAGCCGAGACGGACACCCGGCCGATGCGCGTGCCGGTCGCTCTGCGGCAGGACGGCTCAGTGCACTACCGCGACTACCGGGCGATACCCCACGCCCTCACCCTCGGGGCCACGGAGTCCGGCAAGTCCGTCTACCAGCGCAATCTTGTCGCCGGACTTGCCCCGATGGACGTTGCCCTCGTCGGCATCGACTGCAAGCAGGGGGTTGAGCTGTTCCCGCTGGCCCGCCGGTTCTCCGCGCTGGCCGACGACCCCGAAACCGCGGCCGAAGTGCTCGATGCGCTCGTGGTTCGGATGGAGCGCACCTATCAGCTGATCCGGGCTCAGCAGCGGATCGCGGCCGATGTGCCGGATGCGGAGATCGCCGCCGACATCTGGAACCTGCCGACCGATCTGCGTCCCGTCCCGGTCGTGGTCCTGGTCGACGAGGTGGCCGAACTCGCCCTGTACGCCAACAAGGAGGAGGAGAAGCGCCGGGACCGCATCATCACCGCCCTGGTCCGTCTCGCCCAGCTCGGCCGTGCCGCCGGGATCTACCTGGAGATCTGCGGGCAGCGCTTCGGCTCCGAACTCGGCAAGGGCATCACCATGCTCCGCGCCCAGCTCACCGGCCGTACCGCCCACCGCGTCAACGACGAGACCTCCGCCAACATGGCCTTCGGTGACGTCGCTCCGGACGCCGTCCTCGCCGCCATCCAAATTCCGGCCGAGCAGCGCGGGCTTGCCATCGCGGGCGACTCCTCCGGAGGGTGGCACCGCATTCGGGCACCGCACACCTCGCTCCGGCAGGCCGTGAACATCTGCAACAAGCACGCCGACCGGACTCCGGACCTGCCCGAGCTGGCACCGTACCGGCCCGCGCTCTCTGGCCCCGCCGACGCTCCCTTGTGGCCGACCGAGCCGTCCCCGGCCACCGCCTGATCCCTCGCACTCCCACCGGTCGGCGTGACCGCCTTCGCGCCAAGTCCCTACCCCCGCCATGCCCAAAGAAGGGAGAACCCGCCATGTGCCCCAGCTGCGAGGACTTCGCCCGGACCGTGCTCCTGCTCGGCCAACTCGCCCTGTACGCGGACATGGCTGGCGCCGACCTCGACTTCGTGGAAGCCGTCAGCCTGTCTCTCGCCGTCTCGCTGCCCGAGCCGCCGCCCGGGATGTTTCCGGACGGCTATGACTCCGACGGTGGTCCCGCCTCCGCGGGTGACTGCTGATGGGCGCCCGCCACGGCTTCCGTGTCGACGCGGTCCTGGTGCAGGCCGTGATCGCAGGTGCGCTGTCCTTCGCCCACCTGCACGACCTCGCCGCCGCTGCTGGAC
This sequence comes from Streptomyces sp. NPDC057002, assembly GCF_042673825.1. NCBI lineage: Bacteria > Bacillati > Actinomycetota > Actinomycetes > Kitasatosporales > Streptomycetaceae > Streptomyces > Streptomyces sp. NPDC057002. Next base: position 570,253 of record NZ_JBHURZ010000005.1, on the reverse strand, counting down.
AGGACGGCTGGAAGGCGTGGGCCTACCCGGTCAGTGTCGACCTGCTTCTCGTGGCTGCCTGGCGGCGCCTGCGCAGTGAGGGACCATCCCGGCTGGCCTGGTGCTGGTTCCTCGTCGCACTGTTCGCCTCACTCGGTGCCAACGTGGCCACCGCCGGGTTCCTCGACCTGAACGACCCGCCCGCCCTCCTCCGCCTCGGCATCGCCGGTTGGCCTGCGGTCGCCTTCCTCGGCGGCACACTCCTCGCCCACTCGGCGGCTGTGGAGTCCGAGCCGATTCCGGCGACACCCGTCGCGGATACGTCGGACGCTGAGCTCCCGACCGAGCAGCCGGCACCGGACGCCCAGCGTCCTTCGGTCACGGAAGCAATGCCCGAGCCTGATGCGGCCCCCGCCCTCGCCACGGCACCCGTCCCTCTGGCTCCGGATCCCGCCGCGGACCCGGCCCCTCAAGTGCCCGCCGTCCTGGTCGACCACGCCCGCAAGGTCGCCGACGAGTACCACGCCCGTACCGGCGCCCCGATCGACACCGACACCCTGCGCTCCCGCCTCGGCGTCCCGCCCCACCTTGCCGACGCCATCGCCGCCCACCTCGCCTGACCGCCGCCGGTGTCCGCTCCGGCTCTCCCGCCCCAACCACGGCCCGAAAGGGGACCCACTGACATGCCCGCCCGCGACCACTTCCATTCCGTGATGCACATCGGCCCGGTACAGATCGGCACCCACCGCGACCGCAGCGGCCAGACCAAGCACGCCGCCGTGTGCACCGCCGACAACTGCGGCTGGTCGTCCGACTACTCCAGTCAGTCCGCCGCCCAGCTCGCCGCCCGCACCCACCGCTGCCGCATCCGCTAGGAGGCCACCGCCATGCAGGTCCCGCTCTGGCTCGCGCTGCTCGTCGTCGGCTACCTCGGCATCAAGCTCATCCGCCCGCCCGTGTGGCTCATCGCCGTAGTCCTGCTCGGCGGCTTCCTCCTCGCCGACAGCGTCCTGGCCCCGGCCATCAACGCCCTCGTCAAGTAGCCCGCCCGCGAGAGGAGAGCACCAATGTTCCGCACGAAGATCCCCACCATGCCCACACCGACGGGCCTTGGCACCCCGCCCGCCGTCGTCGAGCCGACCACCGTCATCCCGAACGTAGAGACCCCGCCGGCCGCCCCGACGACTCCGACGCCGTCCCGGCCCTCGGTCCAGCTCACCCCCGGCACCGCGCTCGCCCTCGTCGGCGGCGGTACGGCAGTCGTCCTGGTCCTCGGCGCCGTCCTGGTCTCGCTGCTCCTAGCGGTCGCCATCACCGGCGTCTCGGTCGCCGTCTGCGCGGTCGTCCTGCGCTCCCTGCTCGCCTCCGACGCCAAGCAACGCTGACCGGCCCCCGGGCGGCCTCGATACCGCCAAGCATCCGCCGCCCGGGCGCCGTCCCTGTCCGATCTCGCAACCGGAAGGAACACCCAGCATGGCCCACCGCGCCTCACGCGCGACACCGAGTGCGCCCACGCCAGACACATTGCTCGACCCGATCACTCTCGGGGACGTGCTCCGGGTGGCCTCGGCCTCCGACTACGCCCGCTGGGAAGACCAGGTCCGCCGCACCGGCGGCTGCTCCGACCCCGTCCACCTCACCGGCTGGGTCATCCAGAAGGACAAGACCACCGGCGAGACCCTGCACCACTACTCCACCGCGAACGAGCCGGGCGGACGACTCCGGCTCGCCTGCGGCAACCGCCGCGCATCCCGTTGCCCGGCCTGCGCCTGGACGTACGCGGGGGACACCTACCACCTCATCCGTGCTGGACTCGCCGGAGACGACCGACGCGACATCCCCGCCACCGTCCGCGACCACCCGCGCGTCTTCGCCACCCTCACGGCTCCGTCGTTCGGCCCGGTCCACAACCGCCCCGATCACGGCACCTGCCGCTGCGGCACCTCGCACGCGTCCGACGCCCCGGAGCTGGGCACTGCCCTCGACCCGGACGCCTACGACTACGCGGGCGCCGTGCTGTTCAACAACCACGCCGGACAGCTCTGGCAGCGCTTCACCACCCGACTCCGCCGCGAACTCGCAGCCCGCGCCGGCCTGCCCCGCCGGGAACTCGCCGACCACCTTCGGCTCTCGTACGGCAAGGTTGCCGAGTTCCAGAAGCGCGGGGCCCTGCACTTCCACGCCGTCGTACGCCTCGACGGCCCGGAGGGGCCCGGGACGCCACCGCCCGCCTGGGCCACGGTCGGCCTCCTCACGGACGCGCTGCTCGCCGCCGCCGAGCATTCGTACACGTCGGTCTCGGTCCCGGCTGCCGGTGACCAGCCCACCCGGACGTTCCGATGGGGCCAGCAACTCGACGTGCGCCCGGTAAGGGCCTTCGGCGACGGCTCCGACATCACCGAACAGGCGGTCGCCTCGTACGTGGCCAAGTACGCCACCAAGGCCGCCGAGAACACCGGCACGCTGGACCGCCGCATCGGCGAACTCGCCGAACTCGACCGCCACCAGGTCCCCGACCACACCCGGCGGCTCATCACCGCGTGCCGCGACCTGGACGGCCTCTACCCGGACCGGCGCCTCTGGGCCTGGGCTCACATGCTCGGCTTCCGCGGGCACTTCTCGTCCAAGTCGCGCACCTACTCCACCACCCTCGGCGCCCTCCGCCAGGAGCGCGCCGGCTACCGCTCCGCCCAAGAACGAGACGCCCTCGGCCTCGACGACCGCGAGCCGGACACCGTCCTCGTGCTGACGGACTGGCAGTACGCCGGCCACGGCCACTCACCGGGTGAAGCCGCCCTCGCCGCGACCATCGCCCGCGACCTCAAGACCAACCGCGAGACCGCCCGCGACGCCCTCCTGACCGAAGGGAGTACGGAATGACCACGGCCATCCGGTCACGCACCATGCTCACCCTCGCGGAGGTCTGCGAGGAACTGGGCGTCTCGCGCTCGACCTTCTACGACTGGCGGGCCAAGCGTCGCGCACCGCGCTGCATCAAGCTCCCGAACGGCGACCTCAGGATCCGGCGGAGTGACCTCGATCACTGGCTCGACGACCGCGAGGACGCCGCCTGATGGAGACGACGTACGACGTCAAGGTCTACAAGATCCTCACCTATAAGGGAGCCCGGAAGACCACATACACAGTGCGCTGGGTGGTCGCGGGGAAGCGCTGGCGCGAACCGTTCGACACCGTCGCCCTCGCCGAGGGCTTCCGCTCCGAACTCATCCGGGCCACTGGCAAGGGCGAGGCGTTCGTCATCGATACCGGACTCCCGGTGTCGCATCGCTCCAAGTCGGCTGCCATGACCTGGTACAAGTTCGCCGTCGAATACGTTGATGCCCGATGGGCACAACTCGGCGGCAACAGCCGTAAGAACATGGCCAAGACCCTGACCGCGACCACCATCGCGCTGCTGCGGGCCAAGCCCACCCAGTTCGCACCTGCGGCCGTGCGCACCGCTCTGCGTGAGTGGGCGTTCAACACCAACCGGCGCCCCGACGCACCCCAAGACGTGGTGGCCATCCTCCGATGGGTCGAGCGCAACTCCCTGCCCGTCTCGGCCTGGGAGGACCCGGAGAAGGCCGACCAGGTCCTGAGCGCCATCGACACGCGCCTCGACGGCAAGCAAGCGGCGGCCTGGTCCCGCAAGCGCAACCGCCGCATCCTCAACGTCGCCATGAAATACGCCGTCCGGCGGCGCATCCTGCGGGCCAACCCCTTGCCCAAGGGGAAGGAGTCGACAGCCGCCGTGAAGACCACGAACGCCGTGGACAAGCGGTCCCTGCTGAACCCCGAGCAGGCGGCAACGATCCTCGACTGGATACGGCGCCGGCCACGCGGCGGCGAGCGACTTCACGCCTTCTTCGCCACGCTGTACTACTGCGGCCCACGGCCCGAGGAAGCCGTAGCCATGCGCGTGGAGGACGTGACCCTGCCCGAGCCCGACGCCGCCGACCAGTGGTGCGAGCTGCTGTTCCACACCGCAACCCCAGAGGTCGGAAAGCAGTGGACCGACACGGGAGAGATCCACGAGCAACGCGACCTGAAAGGCCGTGCGGAGGGTGAGACTCGCACTGTCCCGGGGCATCCCGCCCTCACGCGCATCCTGCGGCAGCACATCGAGAGCGAAGAGCTCAAGCCGGGGGACCTGCTGTTCCAAGGAGAGTCTGGCGGCATCCTTGCCGGTTCCGTCATCCGTCGGGCATGGCGCAGCGCGCGTGAGGCCGTACTGCCCCCGCACACCTTCGAGTCGCCCACCGGACGGCGCGTCTACGACAACCGGAACACGCGCCTGACGAAGTGGCTGAACGACGGGATCCCACCCGCCCAGGTGGCCGAATGGGCCGGGAACAGCGTTGCCGTGCTCCTGGCGACCTACGCCCGATGCGTAGAGGGCCAGCTGCCCGACCTAAAAAGGCGACTCGAAGCTGCCGGAGATCTCCCCGAGCGGCCGTCCGCCGACTGACCTCGCGGCCCGCAGAAACTTCGACACGTATTCGACACGGCCACCCGCAAAAACCCGGTAACAGCCGGACAGCCCCGGAGCCCGCCCTTGATCATCAAGAGGGCCTCCGGGGCTTCACCATGCCGTCTGGCATGCACCCTGACCAGCAAAAAGCCCTCCCGAACGGGAGGGCGGAGACTTGCGCCCCCGGCAGGACTCGAACCTGCGGCCAAGCGCTTAGAAGGCGCCTGCTCTATCCACTGAGCTACGGGGGCCGGGTGTGGTGGCCTCTGTCGTGGTGCCCTGGTGTGGGCTGATCCGTGACGTTGCCGGGGACAAGGATAGGGCTCCCGCGTCCTTGTCCCTGTTGCTTCGCCTCCGTGGCTCGATGTGGAGGTTCGGTGAAGCGGTCCTGATAATCGCAGGCAGGTACGAATCGTGCACCGCTTTTGGCGTCAGAGGCATCGGGTGTTGTGCACTCGTTATGCCTGGAGTGTGCCTGTGTCCCAGTCGCCCCTTCCATCCCTTGTGTCCTGTCGGCGCGCAGACATGCTCATATGCTTCAGAATTCCCCTAAAATTGGGCATTCTTCGCATGTGGTGACCTTGGACGTAAGGCCTCAGCTGCTCGACGCACTCTCCGCCCTGCGCGACCGTGTCGCCGCCGCACGCTTCCCGCTGCCCCTGGCAGGGGCCCCACGCGCGCGTGCCAACCGCGATGAACTGCTCGCGCAGCTCGACGACTACTTGGTGCCCCGGTTGCGGGAGCCCGAAGCACCGCTTCTGGCCGTCGTGGGCGGATCGACCGGAGCCGGGAAGTCGACGCTGGTCAACTCTCTCGTAGGGCGGCGGGTCAGCGAGGCGGGCGTGCTGCGGCCGACGACCCGGACCCCCGTACTGGTCTGCCATCCGGAGGATCATCACTGGTTCGGCGGGATGAGGGTGCTGCCCGATCTCACGCGCGTGTGGGCACCCCAGCGGAACGACACGGACGACCTGCTGCTCCCCGGCGAGGACCCCGCGCGCGTGCTGCGCATCGAGAGCGCCGACACGCTGCCGCCCGGCCTCGCCCTGCTCGACGCGCCTGACATCGACTCCCTGGTCTCCGACAACCGCGTCCTGGCCGCCGAGCTCATCTGCGCGGCCGACATCTGGGTCATGGTCACCACGGCCGCCCGCTACGCCGACGCCGTGCCCTGGCACATGCTGCGCACCGCCAAGGAGTACGACGTCACCCTCGTCACCGTCCTCGACCGGGTGCCCCACCAGGTGGTCGCCGAGGTGTCGCGGCAGTACGGGGCGCTGCTCACCAAGGCCGGTCTCGGACATGTGCCGCGGTTCACCGTGCCCGAGCTGCCCGAGTCGGCCTTCGGCGGCGGTCTCCTGCCGGTCACCGCCGTCGCCCAGCTGCGCACCTGGCTGATCCACCAGGCCCAGGAGCCGCAGGCCCGGCAGCAGGTCCTGGCCCGCACGGCGTACGGCGTCCTCGATTCGCTCAAGTCCCGGATGCCCGAGCTGGCCGGCGCCGCAGCCGCGCAGTACTCGGCCGCGCTGCGGCTCACCAGCGCCGTCGAGGGGGCGTACGACAGCGAGCACAAGCGCGTGCGGGGCCGGTTGCAGGCCGGGGCGGTGCTCGCCGGGGACGCGCTCAAGCGGTGGCGTGCCTTCCCCCTGGACTGCACCGCCGGTGAGCTCCTCGACGCGCTCGTGGAGAGCCTCAGCGCCCTGTTGCTGTGCGCCGTCACCGCCGCCGACGAGCGCGTCGACGACGCCTGGCGGCGTGAACCGGCCGCGGCCGCGCCGGAGCTCGCGCCGCGCGATTCCGCGGCGGAGAGCGCCGAGCACCGGATCGGGCTGGCCGTACGGCGGTGGCGGCGGGAGCTCGAGGAGTACGCCGAGGACGAGGTGAGCGAGCTCGAGCGCAACGCCGCGCCCGACCCCGAGCTGGTCGCCGCCCTGGTCGCCACCGGCCTGCTGGGCGGCCGCCGGGGCCGGATGGCGGGGGAGGGGCTCGCCGAGCGGATCGGCGCCCACGGCGCACTGCGCCTGCGCGACCGGGCCGGCCGGCTGCTCACCCAGCACGTCGACCGGGTCCTGTACGCCGAACGCGAGCGCCGGCTCGCCCCGCTCGACGCGCTCGACGTCCACCCCGAGCACCAGGCCGAACTCATCGCCGCGCTGTCCGTACTGCAGAAGGAGAGGTGACCGGTGACCGCCGTCACTGACCAGGACCACACCGAGCACGCCGATCAGCCGGGCGACAGGGACAAGGCAGGATCCGCCGGGAGCCCCTCCGCGCGCACCTCTCAGGCCGCCCAGCAGGAGCGCGCTGGCAATGACCCCCACGCGCGCGTGGGAGTCAACGACCCCCACGCGCGCGTGCAGGACGCCCGTACGGACTCCACGGGTGCCTGGGACGACGGGCTCATCGCGCGCCGCGTCAATGAGACGCCCGACGGAGGCCAGTTCGCCGTCGCGGACAGCAGGTCCGCCGCCCCGCCCGCGATGAGACCACTGGTGTACGACGGGCTGTTGCGCTCGCGTCTCGAAGCGCTGCGCGAACTCGTGGGGCTCTCCCGCACCCGGCTCGACAGCAGGACGCTGTCGGAGGCGGGCCGGGTGCTCGACGAGGCGTCCGCACGGCGCAGGCTCTCCGGCCAGCACACCGTCGTCGCCATCGCGGGCGCCACCGGCAGCGGCAAGTCACAGCTGTTCAACGCGCTCGCCGGCGTGGCCATCTCGGAGACCGGAGTACGCCGTCCCACCACCGCGGCGCCCATCGCGTGCAGTTGGAGCGACGGGGCGGCGAGCCTCATCGAACGGCTCGGCATCCCGCCCCGGCTGCGCCGGCGGCCGTTGCCGACCGCGGACGCGGAGTCCCGGCTGAACGGGCTGGTCCTGATCGACCTGCCCGACCACGACTCGGCGGCCGTACAGCACCGCGAGCACGTGGACCGCATCCTGGCGCTCGTCGACGCGGTCATCTGGGTCGTCGACCCGGAGAAGTACGCCGACGCCGTCCTCCATGAGCGCTATCTGCGGCCGATGGCGGCCCACGCGGAGGTCATGTTCGTGGTCCTCAACCAGATCGACCGGCTGCCCGGGGAGGCCGCCGATCAGGTCCTCGACGATCTGCGGCGACTCCTTGACGAGGACGGCATCGCCCTCGGGGAGTTCGGCGAACCGGGTACGACCGTGCTCCCGGTGTCCGCGCTCACCGGGGAGGGCATCGGGGACCTGCGCGAGGCGCTCGGCCAGTTCGTGGGGGAGCGCGGGGCGCCGGGCCGCCGCGTCTCGGCCGATGTGGACGTAGCGGCGGCACGGCTGTGGCCCGTCTACGCCACCCGGCGGCGGACGGGGCTCAGCGAGCAGGCCCGGGAGGAGTTCGCGGACCGGCTCGCCGACGCGGTGGGCGCCACGGCGGCGGGCGAGGCGGCCGAACGGGCGTGGCTGCGCAACGCCAACCGCGCGTGCGGTACGCCCTGGCTGCGGTTGTGGCGCTGGTACCAGGACCACGGCGAGGCCACCACGGGCCGGCTGCCCTCGCGCACGCAGGCCGACGAGGAGGCGACCGCGCGACAGCGCGTCGAGCAGGCGGTCCGTACGGTGGCCGACCGAGCCTCGGCCGGGCTGCCCGTGCCCTGGGCGCAGGCGGTGCGCGAGGCGGCCGTCCGCGGTTCCCAGGGGCTGTCCGAGGCGCTGGACGAGCTGACCGTGCGCGCGGGAGTGCCGACGGGGCGGCCGCCGCGCCCGGGGTGGTGGCCGGTGGCCGTGCTGTCCCAGGCGTCCATGACGATCCTTCAGTTCCTGGGCGGCCTGTGGCTGCTGGGCCAGATCTTCCAGATCATGTCGCCGAATCTGGGCGTGCCGGTGCTGCTGATGGTGATCGGCATCGTCGGCGGTCCGCTGGTCGAGTGGAGTTGCCGGATGGCGGCCCGCGGCCCGGCCCGTCGCTACGGACTGGAGGCGGAACGCCGACTACGCAAGGCGGCGGCCGGGTGCGGAAGGGCCCGGGTGCTGGATCCGGTGGCGGCGGAGCTGCTGCGGTACCTGGAGGTTCGGGAGCAGTACGGGAGGGTGGTGGGGGCCGGGCGGTGACGGCGAGGGCGTGGCGGCTGTGACGGGCCGCATGCGCGGGTACGGCGAGGGCGGCGTCCGGTCGGGCGCCGCCCTCGCCGCGTCCGTGTCCGGCTTGGTGTCGGGTTCGGTGCCGGGTTCGGTGTCGGGCTTGGTGTCGGGCTTGGTGTGTGCTCGGCGGCGGGCCAGGCGTGTGGTTCGGCGTCGGGCTAGGCGGCGGGCTTGGCATGTGGCTCGGCGTCGGGCCAGGCCGCGGGCTCGGCGTGTGGCTCGGAGTCACCCGCCGGGGTGGCGGAGTTGTCCACAGGCAGACGGTGATCCACAGCGCTCAGCGGGCTCGGCCCGGCCCCGGCAGTCTGGCGGACACAGCCGTACGGGACGGACCCGTACGAAGGTCGGCCCGGTGTCGCAGTCCGGGCGAGGGAGGGGTTCGCGATGAACGAGACGATGGTCTGCGCGGTCGGCAGGGTGGCGACGCAGCCGGTGTACCGGGAGATGGCGTCCGGCCCGTCGGCGAGGTTCCGGATGGCCGTGACCGCGCGCTACTGGGACCGCGAGAAGAACACATGGACGGACGGGCACACCAACTTCTTCACGGTGTGGGCCAACCGCCAGCTCGCCACGAACACGGCGGCATCGCTGACGGTGGGCGAGCCCGTGATCGTGCAGGGCAGGCTGAAGGTGCGGACCGATGTGCGCGAGGGGCAGAGCTGGACCTCGGCGGACATCGACGCGGTCGCGATCGGCCATGATCTGGCCTGGGGCACCTCCGCTTTCCGGCGCGGAGGCAAGCCCGAGACGGCCGCCTCTCCGGCTTCACCGGAGCCCAACTGGGAGACACCGCCGGACGATTCAGCGGTGCGCTCGGACGCGTCCGCTCAACGACAGTCGGAGCCAGCTGTCTTGACGTGACGTCAGTCACCACCGCTCTGTCCGAACTGCGGCTTATCGGCGAGTGCGCACCATGCGACCGGGGGTGGATTTGTCGATAAGCCCTGCCCGTAAGGGATCTTGGCGATAACGATTCCGAGTCGGATCACTCATCCCGACCGTCTGACCGGCGGGCGGGGTCCGACGCCTCCCTAGGATGCCGGACATGGTTCTCGGGGCTCGCGATGCCCGTGAGACTTCTGATTTCTGCTGGTGGGACCGTACCCCCCACATCAACGGGTCCTGCTCGAAAGGAAATTTGGTGTTTGCTTCGTTCTCGGCGGTGTTCGTACGCAGGCGAGGGGCGGCCCGCCCAGGCGCCGCGACGCTGGTGTCCGGGCTCGTCGCCGCGGGCGTGCTGGCCGGTGCCGGCCAGGCGTCCGCCGACGAGACGACGCAGGGTGAGGGCGGGGCGACCGCGACCATAGCCGGACTCAAGACGTACGGCACCGCGGTGATACACGGCGGCACCGGGGACCAGCAGGTGTCGGCAGGCCTGTTCGAGATGTCCGTCGAGGGCGGCGGCATGCTGCAGACGTACTGCGTCGACCTCCACAACCCCACGCAGCGGGACGCCAGGTACCACGAGACGCCCTGGGGCGGCACGTCCCTGGGCGCCAACAAGGACGCCGGCCGGATCCGCTGGATCCTGCAGAACTCCTACCCGCAGGTGAACGACCTCGCGGCGCTCGCGCGGAAGGCGGGCGTGCGAGGTGCGCTGACCGAGCAGGACGCGGCATCCGGCACACAGGTGGCGATCTGGCGCTACTCGGACGACGTGGCCGTCGACGCGCTCGACCCGCAGGCCGAACAGCTCGCGGACTACCTGGAGAAGAACGCGCGGAATCTGCCCGAGCCCCGGGCCTCGCTCACCCTCGACCCGCCCGCGGTCTCCGGCCGCCCGGGCGAGCGGCTCGGCCCGGTCACGGTGCACACCAACGCGAGCGGCGTGTCGGTGGCGCCGCCCGCCGACGCCGCCACGAGCGGGGTGCGGATCGTCGACAAGCAGGGCAGGGCGATCACGTCCGCGGCCGACGGCGGGCAGGTGTTCTTCGACGTGCCCGAGGACGCGGCGGCGGGCACGGCCGAACTGACCGTGCAGGCCTCGACCACCGTGCCGGTCGGCCGGGCCTTCGCCTCCGAGAGCCGGAGCCAGACGCAGATCCTGGCCGGCTCCAGCGAGTCGACGGTGTCCGCGACGGCCGGGGCGAGCTGGGCGAAGCAGGGTGCGATACCGGCACTGTCGGCGGCGAAGAACTGCGACAAGGGCGGCGTCGACATCCTCGCCTCCAACAAGGGCGACGAGCCGTTCACCTTCGAACTGGCAGGCCTTGAGCACACCATCGCCGCGGGCGAGACCAGGACGGTGACGGTCCCGCTCCAGGAGGACCAGGCGTACGACTTCACGATCCATGGCCCCGGCGGCTTCACCCAGCGCTTCACGGGCGTGCTGGACTGCCAGACCCACAGCAGCGAGACGGGCACGGCCACGCAGACCCTGAGCGAACCGAGCCCGGCCACGGTGGGCGGCACGGCCACCGACACCAACCTCGCCGAAACCGGCTCCTCCGTCGTCACCCCGCTCATCACGGGCATCGCCATCACCTTGGTCGTCATCGGCGGGGCAACCCTGATCGTCCTCCGCCGCAAGTCGACTCCGACGAGCGACTGACCGGCCTGGACGGGCACGGGCCTGTGGCGGCTCGACAGGGACGCCACAGGCCCTCACACTGACTCGCGGCTCAGATGCACCAGCCCTTCGATGGAGTCCAGGCTGATGCCGACGGCACTGTCGCCGGGACAGCCGACTGCATCGTGATGCCGAACCTCACCCGCGGCGGTCGGGGCGATCCTCTTCGTGGAGAACGTCGTGGTCGCCGCCCGCTTCAAGCGGCGTGGCGTCGGGCGGCAGCTGATGGAGGCGGCCGTGCGGCTGGGTGAGTGCGCCGGCTGTCACAAGGTGCAGCTGCTGGCCGCGGACGACGCGTACGTCCACAGCTTCTACGAGGCGTGCGGCTTCAAAGCCCTGGCGCAGGGGTTTCGCCGCTACGTCGAGTAGCCGCGCGCATCCGCGCGGGGGAACCGAACCGATCGCCCTGACGTGTTCCAGTGCGGGGGTGGTGGTTCACGCTGCGATCCGATCAAGATCGAGGCAAGGCCGGTGCGGATGTCAGTGCCGGCAGCGATACTTGCGGTGACGGATGACCATGGGGGAGGTCACATTGACACACCTGCCGAAGAGCAGTTCACCACCACGGGGCCACAGCACGCCCATTCTCCCGGCCGTTCCGGCGCAGCCGGCACCACCGTCCAGGCCCCCCGGCAGCGGCTCAGCCGCCTCCCCACCCCCGGCGCCCCGCCGCACCGCCTTCGCGGAGGGCCTCGACCAGCTCCGCGCCGCCGCCACCACAGAGCCCGGCCGCCTGCGCATCATCGGCGCCCTCCTGGCCCTCCTGGTCGTCGCCTTCGGCGCCGTCACCGCCTGGCAGATGACCGACCGCGCGGCCGCCGCCGACGACGTCCTCACCAGCAGTCAGCCCCTCAGCTCGGACGCGGCCGACATCTACCGCTCCCTGGCGGACGCCAACACCGCCGCCTCCAGCGGCTTCCTCGCCGGCGGCCAGGAATCGGCCGCCTCCCGCGACCGCTACGAGCAGGACATCCGCACGGCCGCCGACAAGCTCGTCAACGCCGCCGCCAACGCCGACCCGGACTCCCCGTCCACCGCGACGATCGCCAAGCTCAACAAGCTCCTCCCGGAGTACAAGGGCCTGGTCGAACGCGCCCGCACCTACAACCGCCAGGGCTTCCCGGTGGGCGGCGCCTACCTCCGCTACGCCAACGAGAAGATGCAGCAGCAGATGCTCCCGGCGGCGGAGGACTTGTACAAGAAGGAGAACCAGCGCCTGCGCGCGGACTACGAGGACGCCACGCCCTACCCCTGGGCGGCCATCGCCCTGGGCCTCGCCGCCCTGGCCGCCCTCGCCTGGGCCCAGCACCGCAACTACCGGCGTACGAACCGGGTGCTGAACCACGGCCTGGTCGCCGCCACAGCCACCGCGACGGTGGTCCTGCTCTGGCTGGTCGTCGGCCACAGCATCGCCCGCGCGGGCCTGAACGACTCCTACGACCACGGCGTCCGCTCCCTGAATGTGCTGCACGACGCCCGCATCGCCTCCCTCAAGGCACGGGGCAACGAGAACCTGACCCTGGTGGCGCGCGGCGCCGAGACGAAGAAGGTCGGCGCGCAGACCTACGACGCCTACGACTACGACTTCCGCACGGACATGGCCGACCTCGGCAAGTACCTGGCGGATGCCGCGAACCTCGCCGACGACACCTCGGGCGAACAGCCCGTCACCGCCGCCGTAGGCAACATGACGGAGTGGAAGAAGCGCCACACCGCGGCCCGTGAGCAGGACGAGAACGGCAACTACCAGCAGGCGCTGGACCGGGTCATCGGCACCAAGGGCGCGACCGGCGAGTGCTTCGACAGCGTCGACGCGAACCTCCGCACGGCGCTCGCGCACGAGGAGACCGAGTTCAAGCGCGCGGCCGACGACGGCAGGGACGCCCTGACGGGCCTGTCGGCGGGTGCGGCCGTCCTCGCGGTCCTGGGCGCCGCGGGAGCGGTCCTGGGCATTGGCCGCAGGCTGTCGGAGTACCGATGAACGGGGCGCGGGAGACAAGGGGAGACGTGAAAGGGGGCGTGAGCATGCGAGCACGACGTCTGCGGGCCAGCCTGAAGGGCTGGGGAGGGGTGGCGACGATGGCGGTCGTCTGCGCCCTGGTGGCGGTCTTCGCGCTGTGCGTCCCGCTGTCCGGACCGGGCATCGGTGACGGCCGGGCCGTCAGCCAAGCCTCCCAGGCCACGGTCGAAAAGGCCGAAGAGGACTGCGAGGCCCCCGAGAAGCAGACGCTGTCCCCCTCCTCCGCCGACGGCGACACCATCAAGGCGATCAAGGACCGAGAAGGCGAGAAGCGCAAGCTGATCGTCGGCGTCGACCAGAACAGCTACCGCTGGGGCTACCGCAACCCCAACAGCGGCAAGACCGCGGAGCTCGAGGGCTTCGACATCGACCTGGTCCACCGCATCGCCGAGGACATACTCGGCGACCCGGACGCCGTCCAGTTCAAGGCGATCCCCACCGATCAGCGCATCCCGGCGATCCGGGACGGACGCGTGGACATGGTCGTCCGCACGATGACGATCAACTGTGACCGCATCACGGACGTCGCCTTCTCCGCGCCCTACTTCAAGACGGGCCAGCAGGTCCTCGCCCCGAAGTCCTCGCCCGTCAAGGGCTACGACGACACGCTCGCGGACCGCAGGATCTGCACCGCGGCCGGCTCGACGGCGTACTCCACGCTGGAGGCCGACCAGAAGGACGGCAAACTCCCCGCCAGCACCGACATCTCCACGACCGTTCCGAACCAACTCGACTGCCTGGTACGGCTCCAGCTCGGCGAGGTCGACGCCGTGGTCACCGACGGTGCCCTCGCCGCGAGCCAGGCGGCGCAGGATCCGACGGTCCAGCTCAAGGGCGACGCCTTCACTGCCGAGTACTACGGCGTGGCGATGAAGAAGGACGCCGACGATCTGGTACGCCGGGTCAACCAGATCCTGGTGGACTACCGCAAGGACACCGCGAACGGCTGGCAGGCCTCGTACGACAAATGGCTGTCGGCGACACTGGGCAAGGATGCGAAGAAGTCGGAACCTCCGGCTCCGCAGTACCTCCGCAGCACCTGACCTGACCACTCGACCGACACCCCGACCGCAAACCCCAACCACCAACCCCAACCACCAACCTCAACCACGAACCCAACCGGCACTACCGCAGCGAGAGGTGATCGATGGGCGTCACGGGATCCACCGGGCCGGTGATGGACCGGGACGAGGTGGACCGTGCGCTGGCGCGGCTCGGCGCGGAGCACGAGGCGATCGAGACCTCGCTCCTCGCCCTGCAGGACCACGCGGGCCGCAGACTCCTGGAGGGCGCGGAGCTCACCGGCGTCACCCAGGAGCGCTGGACGTCCACGGAGGCGTCGATCACGCTGCTGTGGACGTACTTCGACGCGTACACGGACGCCCTGCGCACCGCCCGCGACATCCGCTCGCGCCGCCGCTGGTCCAGCCGCGAGGACCTCGTGGAACTGACGGAACTGCTGAACGGCGAGTCCGTCACCGTCGCGGGCAGCGCCACCGCGACCGCCAACGCCCCCACTCTGCACGGCTCCGCGAACAAACTCAGCGAGCGCTACTCGCTCACCACCCTCGTCGACCGGATGAACGAGCTGTACGCGACGAGCCTGGACATGGTCGTCGCCGCCGACGCGGTCTGGTCGGCACTGCCCGCCCGGATCGACCTGCTGGCGGCCGAACTCCAGCGCACCCGCCGGCTCGCGCACTCGGTGGGCGTGCGCCCCGGCGAGCACCCGGCGGGCGACGACCTGGAGCGCATCACGCGCACCCTGACGAAGCTGCGCGAGCAGGTCGTCTCGGACCCGCTGGAGTTCTGGCTGGCGGCGGAGGGCAGTTCGGCCCCGGGAGGGGGCCGGCCGGACACCACGGTGTACGACCGTGAGGCGCGTGCCCTGGAGGACGTCCGCCGGGAGATCGACGCGGTCCTGACGGTCCGGCAGGACGCCGAGAAGCGGATCGTCAGGCTGCGGGACCTCCTCAGCCGCGCCGACCGCACACTGGCCGAGGCGCGCACCGCCCGCGGCGAGGTCCTCGCGAAGATCGCGGCGACGGAGGTGCCGGTCGTCAGCGGACCGCCGACGGTGTTGCAGGAGCAGGTGGCGGCGGCCGCGGAGTACCGCAGGCAGGGGCAGTGGCACCGCCTGTCCCCGCTGCTGGAGTCGCTGGAGCAGAAGGCGGAGGACGAACTGCTCCGCGCCCGCGAGTCGTTGACCGCGGTCACCGCGCCCTTGGCGGTCCGGGCCGAGCTGCGGGGCCGGCTCGACGCGTACAAGGCGAAGGTCGCGCGGCACGGCTTCGCCGAGGACGCGCTGCTGGTGGAGCGGTACGAGAAGGCGCGCCGCATGCTGTGGAGCGCCCCCTGCGATCTGCGCGCCGCCGAAGGGGCCGTGCTGCGCTACCAGCAGGCAGCCCTGGAGCTCCTCGGCGGCCCGCGAGTGCCGGATCAGGGCGTACGCGAGGACGACCGGAGGGGGCCGGGCGCATGAGCGACAAGGGGGAGTCCATGACCGAGGCACGCACCTGTCAACGCCCCACCTGCACGGGCACCTACGAAGACGTGGGCGGCGGCGAGCTGTACTGCGACACCTGCGGCCTCGCCCCGGTCGTCGCAGCGAACGGCATGGTCGCCTCGCCCCCCACCGGCATCACCGCCGGCGGCAAGGGCGGCTCGCGCGGCTCGGGCGCGAGTGGCAGCTCCCGCTCCAGCAGCCGCAGTTCGCGTACGTCGTCCCAGTCGTCGAAGTCCCGCCGCTCGGTGTCGGGACGCCTCTCGCGCTCCCTGTCGGGCAAGTCGACGAGCCGCTCGGTGTCGGTGCGCAGTTCCGGTTCCGGCGCCGGTTCCTCGTCCCGGGGCCGGCTGGGCGCAGGGCTGGTGCAGGTGCCGCCGATCCCGCGGCCCGACCCGCGCGAGATGGTCCTGGACAATCCCGAGGTGCCCGAGCGGAAGAGGTTCTGCTCGCGCTCCGACTGCGGGGCTCAGGTGGGCCGGGCGCGCGGTGACCGGCAGGGGCGCACGGAGGGGTTCTGCACCAAGTGCGGCCACCCGTACTCGTTCGTACCGAAGCTCAAGTCCGGTGACATCGTGCACGGCCAGTACGAGGTGGTCGGCTGCCTCGCGCACGGCGGCCTGGGCTGGATCTACCTCGCCGTCGACCGGGCGGTCTCGGACCGCTGGGTGGTCCTCAAGGGCCTGCTGGACACCGGCGACCAGGACGCGATGGCCGCGGCGATCTCCGAGCGGCGCTTCCTCGCGGAGATCGAGCACGCCAACATCGTGCGGATCTACAACTTCGTGGAGCACCTGGACCAGCGCACGGGCTCCCTCGACGGCTACATCGTCATGGAGTACGTCGGCGGCAAATCGCTGAAGGAGATCGCCAACGGCCGCCGCACGGCGCAGGGCAGACGCGATCCGCTGCCGGTGGAGCAGGCCTGCGCGTACGGCATCGAGGCGCTGGAGGCGCTCGGCCATCTGCACAGCCGCAACCTGCTGTACTGCGACTTCAAGGTCGACAACGCGATCCAGACCGAGGACCAGCTCAAGCTGATCGACATGGGCGCGGTGCGCAGGATGGACGACGAGGAGTCGGCCATCTACGGCACGGTGGGCTATCAGGCGCCGGAGGTGGCCGAGGCCGGCCCGTCGGTGGCGAGCGACCTCTTCACCGTCGCCCGTACGCTCGCCGTCCTGACCTTCGACTTCCAGGGCTACACGAACGTCTACGCGGACTCCCTGCCGGACCCGGACCACATCGAGGTCTTCCGGCAGTACGAGTCGTTCTACCGTCTCCTGGTCCGTGCCACCGACCCGGACCCGGCCCGCCGGTTCGCCTCCGCGCAGGAGATGACCGAGCAGCTGACGGGCGTGCTGCGGGAGGTCGTCTCACTCCAGACGGGCCGGGCCCGGCCCGCCCTGTCCACCCTGTTCGGGCCCGAACTGCGGGTCACGGACACGGAGCTGTTCCCGAGGCTGGACGGTGAGGTGTCCCGGCTGGGGGCGCGGGTGGTGCGGACCCGGCGCGGTTCCCCGACCGCGGTCGCGCTGCCCGCGGCCGCGCCGTCCGCCGCCCCCGGCCCGGCCGCAGCTCAGCTCACCGCCGGCGGGGAGCAACTCCAGGCCCAGCGTGCCGCCGGCGCGCAGCAACCCCACGCCCCGCTTCCCCCCGGCCTCGTCAGAGCCGTCGACGCCCCCGCCGCCACCCTCGCCCTGCCCGTTCCCCGGGTCGACCCGTCCGACCCCAACGCCGGTTTCCTGGCGGGCCTGATGACCTCCGCGCCGGCCGAGCTGCTCGGAGCCCTCGCGGCGGCCCCGGCCCCGTCGACCGAGACGCGGCTGCGGCAGATCCGGGCCTGGCTGGAGACCGGTGAGCCGGCCGCCGCGCTGGAGGCCCTGGTCGCGCTGGAGGGCGAGCGGCCCGACGACTGGCGGGTGGTCTGGTACCGGGGCGTGACCGCGCTGGTCACCGGCGACGACGAGGGCGCCGCGCTAGCCTTCGACGCGATCTACGACGCCTTCCCCGGCGAGATCGCGCCCAAGCTGGCGCTGGGCCTGTGCGCGGAGGTGCTGGGCCAGCTGGACAACGCCGCCGAGTACTACCGGCTGGTGTGGTCGACCGACCCGAGCTATGTGAGCGCCGCGTTCGGGCTGGCCCGCGTACAACTGGCCACGGGCGACCGGCACAGCGCCGTGCGGACGCTGGAGTCGGTCCCGGAGTCCTCCATCCACTACACGGCCGCGCGTGTGGCTGCCGTACGGGCGCGGCTGAGGCAGCGCACGGCGGCCGCCTCAGACGTACCGTTCCTGGAGGATCTCACGGCCGCCGCGGCGCAGGTCGAGGCGCTGGAGGCGTACGGTCTGGACCCGGCGCGGCGGGAGCAGTTGTCGGCCGAGGTCCTCGGCAGCGCCCTGGACTGGGTACTCTCCGGGGGCCAGGGTTCCGTCCCTCCCGCCGCCGGGGGACGGACGCTGCTCGGCAGCGGCCTGGACGAGCGGGGCCTGCGTTTCGGCCTGGAACGCTCGTACCGCACGCTGGCCCGGCTGGCGCGGGGCGGCGAGGAGAGGATCGACCTGGTGGAACGTGCCAATCGTTACCGCCCCCGGACGTGGGTGTAGTTGATGTCGCAGATGCCCCAGTTGTCCGCCTGCCCGAGTTGCGAGGAACCCCTCGAATCGGGTGACCGTTTCTGCGGCGCGTGCGGATATGACCTGTCCGCCGTGCCCGAACGGCCGCAGGACAACCCGACCATCACCATGAACGGCTCGGTGCCCGCCCAGGGCGCTCCGGCCGGTGAGTATCCCGAGCGCCCGCCGGCGCCACCCGCCGGCGCGCCCTGGCCCGCTCCAGGGCCGGCGGAACCTCAGGCCCCGGCCCCGGTCGGGCCCATGCCACCGGAGGCGACCCCGGCCGCCGGCGTCCGGTTCGACCGGCGGCCCGACAGCCCCGCCGCGCCGCCGGAGACGTATCAGACCCAGCACGATCAGACCCAGCACGATCAGGCCCAGCCCGAGCAAACCCAGCCCGATCAGATGCAGCCCGACGAGTACCTCCTCCAGGCACCGGACCCGCGGGTGTCCGCCGAGCCCGCGGCCCCGGCCGCCGGCGCCGGCGGCAAGGTCTGCGTGGCCTGCCGTGCCGGCCGCGTGGACGACGACGGCTACTGCGAGAACTGCGGCCACGCCCAGCCGCGTGAACGGGACCACATGGAGCAGGAGTCCGGCCCGGTGGCCGCGGTCAGCGACCGCGGCCTGCGCCACCACCGCAACGAGGACGCGTTCGCCATCGGCACCACCGCGCTGCCCGACGGCACTCCCGCCTCCGTGGCGATCGTCTGCGACGGCGTCTCCTCGGCGACCCGTCCCGACGACGCCTCCCAGGCGGCGTCGAGGGCCGCGAGCGAGGCGGTGCTGGCCGCCCTGCCGCGCGGCGCGCACCCGCAGCAGGCGATGCACGACGCGATCGTCGCCGCCTCACGCGCCGTCAACTCACTCGCCGACGAGCCCGCCACGGCGCGTGAGCAGGCCCCGCACCAGAACGCCCCGGCGTGCACCATCGTCGGCGCCGTGGTGACGTCCGGCCTGCTGATCGTCGGCTGGGTCGGCGACAGCCGTGCCTACTGGGTCCCGGTCGACCGGAGCGCTCCCCCCGCCCGGCTCACCGAGGACGACTCGTGGGCCGCGCAGATGGTCGCCGCGGGCCTGATGAACGAGGCCGAGGCCTACGCTGACGAGCGCGCCCACGCGATCACCGGCTGGCTCGGCGCGGACGCCTACGAGCTGGAGCCGCACACCGCCGCGTTCAAGCCGGACCGGCCGGGCGTGGTGGTGGTCTGCACGGACGGGCTGTGGAACTACGCGGAGGCGGCCGAGGAGATGGCCCGGGTCCTCCCGGTCGACGCCGCCGCGCATCCGCTGCACAGCGCCCGGGTGCTCGTCGGCCACGCCCTGGACGGCGGGGGCCACGACAACGTAACAGTGGCCCTCGTGCCGTTCCCCGCCGTGCCCCAGGGGGCAGGATCGGCCTGAGGCCACGTACGGGGACGCCTCGGCGGACCGGAGGGGACCGGTCCGCCTACCGTCATCACCCCGCTCCGGTGGGGGCTTTCGAGGGGGATCGAAGCAGGCATGGCCATTTTCTCGAAGTCGAACGTGCCGCAGTTCTCGGTGGACGTGTACCAGAACGAGTACCTGCCGGAGAGCGCCGTCGAGGTCAACGCCATCGTCACGGTGACGGCGACCGGCGGCGGCACGATCGGCAGCGCGGTCGCGGCTCCCCACCTCTACTCGCCCGGCCAGGGCCCGTCCGCGGCCGTGGCGGTCATGGTCGACTGCTCGGGGTCGATGGACTACCCGCCGACCAAGATGCGCAACGCCCGGGACGCCACGGCCGCCGCGATCGACACCCTGCGCGACGGCGTGCACTTCGCGGTGATCGGCGGGACGCACGTGGCCAAGGAGGTCTACCCGGGCGGCGGGCGCGTCGCGGTCGCCGACGCGACCACCCGCGAGCAGGCCAAGCAGGCGCTGCGCTCGCTCAGCGCGGGCGGCGGCACGGCCATCGGCACCTGGCTGAAACTCGCCGACCGCCTGCTGTCCTCCGAGGACGTCGCCATCCGGCACGGCATCCTGCTCACCGACGGCCGCAATGAGCACGAATCGCCCGAGGATCTGAAGGCCGCGCTCGACGCGTGCGCCGGGCGTTTCACCTGTGACGCGCGCGGCGTGGGCACCGACTGGGAAGTGAAAGAAGTCACAGGGATCGCCTCCGCCCTGCTCGGCACCGCGGACATCGTCGCCGATCCGGCCGGGCTCGCCGCCGACTTCACACAGATGATGGAGACGGCGATGGGGAAGGAGGTCGCGGACGTCTCCCTGCGGCTGTGGACCCCGGTCGACACCACTGTGAAGTTCGTCAAGCAGGTCGCGCCGACGGTCGAGGAACTGACCGGCAGGCGCACCGAGGCGGGCCCCCGCGCGGGCGACTACCCCCTTGGTTCCTGGGGAGACGAGTCCCGTGACTACCACGTCTGTGTCGAGGTCCCGGCCGCGCACATCGGGCAGGAGATGCTGGCGGCGCGGATCTCGCTGGTCATTCCGCAGCCCGACGGCAGTGTCCAGAACCTCGGCGCGCAGGGCCTGGTGCGGGCCGTGTGGACCGACGACATGGTCGCCTCGACGTCGATCAACCCCCAGGTCGCCCACTACACCGGGCAGGCCGAACTGGCACAGGTCATCCAGCAAGGCCTGGACCTTCGTAAATCGGGGGATATGGATGGAGCAACGGCCAAACTGGGCCGGGCCGTTCAGCTCGCGAGTGCCTCCGGGAACGCTGATACTGCGAAACTGCTTGCGAAGGTGGTGGACGTGGTCGATGCCGCGACCGGTACTGTGCGACTGAAGGCGAAGGTTCAGGAGGCCGACGAGATGACGCTCGAGACCCGGTCCACCAAGACCGTTCGTGTAAAGAAGTGACCTAGAAGAGATCGAAGGAGGGACGGGCCGACATGCCGACCTGCCCGAACGGACACCAGTCGGGTTCCGACGACTGGTGCGAGGTCTGCGGTCACCGCATGGCGGGTGCCGTGCCTCCGCCCCCTCCACCGCCCCCGCCCGGCGGCTACGGCTTCCCGCCCCCCGGCGGCCCGGGGGGTCCCGGAGGCCCTGGCGGCCCCGGTGGCCCGCCCGGCGGTCCCGGTGGGCGCCCTCCGCACCTGTCCGCAGTACCGAACGCCGAGCCGGAGCTCTGCCCGCAGTGCCGTACGCCGCGTGAGGGCGGCGCACCGTTCTGCGAGGAGTGCCGGTGGAACTTCCTGACGAACACGGCGACTTCGTACACCCCCGCGGCCCCGCCCCCGCAGGCGCCCGGCCCGGGCGTGCGTTTCCAGCCTCCGGGCCAGCCCGGTCCCGGCCCGTCGGGTCCGTCCTACGGCGGCGGTGACTCGTACGAGTACCAGGGCTCCCGCCCGTCGCAGATGAACCGTCCGGCCGAGCCGATCCCGCCGTTCGGCAGCGATCCCTCGGGCCCTCCGCCGCCTCCCGGCGGCGGTTTCCCCGGACCGGGCGGCGCGCCCGGCCCCGGCGGTTACCCCGGCCCCGGCGGCCCTCCCGGACCTGGTGGGCCTCCCGGCCCCGGCGGTCCCTCCGGTCCTGGCGGTCCCCCCGGCCCCGGCGGTCCCTCCGGTCCTGGCGGTCCCCCCGGCCCGCCCGGATTCGGTGCCGACCCCTCCCGGCCGTTCCCGCCGCCGCCCGGCCCCGGCGGACCTGGTGGCCCCGGCGGTCCCGGTGCGCCCGGTGCTCCGCAGGGCTTCCAGCAGTCCGGCCCGCCGGCCCCGCCCGGATTCCCGCAGGAGACCCAGCGGCCGTCGCAGGGCGGTCCGTTCGGCGGCGGTGACGAGGACTGGGTGATCTCCCCGCCGACCACCGGCCCGGGCGGCCCTGGTGGCCCCGGTGCCGGTCAGGGCGGCGGCTACGGCTTCCCCCCGCCCGGCGCCACCCAGGCCCCTCCCGGTCAGGGCGGTGGCTACGGCTACCCGCAGCCCGGCGCGACGCAGGCTCCTCCCGGCCCCGGCGGCTTCCCGCAGCAGCCCCAGGCGCCGCAGGGACCCGCGACCTGGACCGCGACCATCGGCCCGGACCGCGACTACTTCATGGCGATGATGCAGCGCTCCGGCCCCGAGGCCGCGGGCCTGAACCTGCCCGCGTACTCGCCCGAGCAGCAGCGCACGCTCACCGGCAACCAGATCACGATCGGCCGCCGCCGGCACTCCACCGGCGACACCCCCGACGTCGATCTGGCGGTGCCGCCGGAGGACCCGGGCGTCTCGCACCAGCACGCGGTACTGGTCCAGCAGCCGGACGGCAGCTGGGCGGTCGTCGACCAGAACTCCACGAACGGCACGACGGTCAACGGCTCGGACGAGCCGATCCAGCCGTTCGTCCCCGTTCCGCTGCAGGACGGTGACCGGGTGCACGTCGGCGCCTGGACGACGATCACGATCCGCCGGGGCTGAGCCCCACCGGGCTCAGGAAGGGAGGGGCCAGGCGTACGGCCCCTCCGGGTCGTCCAGCCAGGCCCACTCGTGGTCGCCGCTGACCGTGATGCCGTAGCGCTCCCGCTGCGGCATGCCCTCCTGCTCCCACAGCGCGTGCGCCTCCTGCGGATCGAGGCTGCCCCGGGTCAGCGTCAGCAGGAAGCGGAACAGGTCGTCCTCCCTGGCCCGGCGCGGCACCCCGCCCAACTGGGCGGGTTCACCCCAGGGCCGGCTCACGCCGCGCAGCGGCACGAAGTAGGCGGGCGTGTGCAGGAACCGCCCCTCGGCATGCCCGGCGTCGCTCACCGTGAGCACGATCAGGCCGGTGCCGAGCGGCATGAGGATCCGGCCGCCGGGACGGCTCTGCGCCAGCCAGGCGCGCGGCACGGTGCTCAGGGCGCAGGTGGCGATGATCCGGTCGAACGGCGCACGCTCGGGCACACCCCGGGCGCCGTCGCCGGTGACGACCACCGGGTGGTACCCGGCCGCGGCCAGGTGCCGGCGGGCCGACTCGGTGATCTCCGGGTCGAGGTCGACGGTGGTGACCCTGTCGTCGCCCAGCCGGTGGGCGAGCAGCGCGGCGTTGTAGCCGGTGCCGGCGCCGATCTCCAGGACCGCGTTCCCGTCCCTCACGCACAGCGCGGCCAGCATGTCCGCCATCAGGGAGGGCTGGCTGCTGGAGGAGAGCAGTTCGCCGTCGCGCAGCCGCGTCGCCAGCGGGGTGTCCTCGTAGGCACCACGCACCCACCGCTCACGCGCCCGGGGGTCGGGGCTCTCGCCCCAGCGCCGTTCGTAGCCGCCCGCTACGCCGACGTAGTAGTACGGCACGAAGAGATGGCGCGGGACCGCCGCGAACGCCTCGCGCCAACCGGGGTCGGCGGCCCAGGCCCCGCTCGCGTCGATCCGGCGCACCAGCGCCGCCCGCACGGAGGCGGCGAGCCCGTCCGGGTCCCTGTCGGGAGCATGCCCGCCCATACCCCCACAGTAAGGGCAGCGGTGCCGGGCAGTGGGCCGGTCCTAGGCCTTCCGTCCTATGTCCTCGCGTCTGAGAGCATGGAGGGCGTGAATGAGATTCGGCGCGGCACGCTTCAGGAGCAGACCTTCTACGAGCAGGTCGGCGGGGAGGAGACCTTCCGTCGGCTCGTTCACCGTTTCTACGAGGGAGTAGCCGAGGACCCGCTGCTGCGGCCCATGTACCCCGAGGAGGACCTGGGCCCGGCCGAGGAGCGCCTGGTGCTGTTCCTCATCCAGTACTGGGGCGGTCCGACGACGTACAGCGACAACCGCGGCCATCCCCGTCTGCGGATGAGGCACGCGCCCTTCACGGTCGACCGTGCGGCGCACGACGCCTGGCTGAAGCACATGCGGGTCGCCGTCGACGAACTCGGGCTGTCCGAGGAGCACGAGCACACGCTGTGGAGCTACCTGACGTACGCGGCGGCCTCGATGGTGAACGCGCCGGGCTGATCCGCGGGGGAGGGGGCGCGGTGGTCAGCGGACGCTGACGTCCAGCGCCCCGAGCCCGGCACGTCGTACGGCGATCGACCCGTACGGCGTGCGCAGCCGGAGCCACGCGCCCGAGGAGAACAGCCCCAGCGGCACCCCCGGCCGCAGGAAGCCGAGCGACTGCGCGGCGTGCACCACCCGCACGGGGAGACCGGTGTCGCCGACTGTACGGGACCAGATGTCCCGCCCGATCCGGTCCAGCTCGGCCCTGGTGCGCCGATCGGACGGCAACTCCTGCGTACGGGACCGGAACTCGGCGACCACGGCGGCGACCAGGGACCGCAGGGCGTCCGGCGCCGGCAGCCCCGGCTCGGCCCGCCAGCCGCCGCGCGGCGGCAGTACACCGGCCCACGGCGGCCCGGTCACGGCACCCGGAACGACAGCCGTTGCAGCCTTCTCGTCCACCGACTCCAGCAGCTCACCGGCGGACACGGTCACGTCGAGCGTGACGTCCAGCCCGTTCTCGTACGGCTTCGCCAGCCGCACCGCGCGCACGGCCAGCACCTCGAAGGACGGCGGCCGTCCGAAGACGGCCAGTGCGGTGCCCGCGGCCTGCAGGCGCACCGCGGCTCCACGGTCGTAGTGGAGCAGCCGGGAGAGGAAGGCCGCGAGATCCGCCGCCTCCCCCTCGTCGACGAGGTGCAGGACCGTCATGCGGCGACGGCCTCCTCCTCGGTGTCGTCCGTGTACTCCTGGAGGAACTCCCGCTCCTCCGCGGTGATCCGGCGCGGACGCTGTGCCTCGAAGTCGAACGGCACGACCACCGTCGAGGCCCGGACGTAGACCACGTCGTCGTCCTTCACCTCGTAGGTGATGGTGAAGGACGCCGCCCTGATCTGGGTGATCCACAGCTCGATGTCCACCGGGTGGTGCCGGTGGACGAGCTGCCGCTTGTAGTCGATCTCATGGCGTGCCACCACCGACCCCTGCTGGAAATCCTTCTCCGGCCGGAAGAGGAAGTCGATACGGGCTTCCTCCAGGTAGCGCACGAAGACCGCGTTGTTGACATGGCCGTACGCGTCCATGTCCGACCAACGCAGCGGGCAGCGGTAGATGTGCCGCAAGATCGATCAGCCCCGGGTCAGCTTCTTGTAGGTGGCGCGGTGCGGACGGGTGGCGTCCGGGCCGAGCCGCTCGATCTTGTGCTTCTCGTACGATTCGAAGTTGCCCTCGAACCAGAACCACTTGGACTCGCCCTCGTAGGCGAGGATGTGCGTGGCGACCCGGTCCAGGAACCACCGGTCGTGGGAGACGACCACGGCGCAGCCGGGGAACTCGAGCAGCGCGTTCTCCAGGCTGCTCAGGGTCTCGACGTCGAGGTCGTTGGTCGGCTCGTCGAGGAGCAGCAGGTTGCCGCCCTGCTTGAGGGTGAGCGCGAGGTTCAGGCGGTTGCGCTCACCGCCGGAGAGCACCCCGGCCGGCTTCTGCTGGTCCGGGCCCTTGAAGCCGAAGGCGGAGACGTAGGCACGGCTGGGCATCTCGACCTGGCCGACGTTGATGTAGTCGAGCTCGTCGGAGACCACGGCCCACAGGGTCTTCTTCGGGTCGATGTTCTCGCGGCTCTGGTCGACGTACGAGATCTTGACGGTGTCGCCGACCTTGATGGAACCGGCGTCCGGCTCCTCCAGGCCCTGGATCATCTTGAACAAGGTCGTCTTACCGGCGCCGTTCGGGCCGATGATGCCGACGATGCCGTTGCGCGGCAGCGTGAAGCTGAGGTCGTCGATGAGGACCTTCTCGCCGAAGGCCTTGCTGAGGTTGTTGATCTCGACGACGACACTGCCCAGACGCGGGCCCGGCGGGATCTGGATCTCCTCGAAGTCCAGCTTCCGCATCTTCTCGGCCTCGGCGGCCATCTCCTCGTAGCGGGCCAGACGCGCCTTGGACTTGACCTGACGTCCCTTGGCGTTGGACCGCACCCACTCGAGCTCTTCCTTCAGACGCTTCTGCCGCTTGGCGTCCTTCTGGCCCTCGACCTTGAGGCGGGCGGCCTTGGTCTCCAGGTACTTCGAGTAGTTGCCCTCGTAGGGGTAGAGGCGGCCGCGGTCGACCTCGCAGATCCACTGGGCGACGTTGTCGAGGAAGTACCGGTCGTGGGTGACCGCGACGACGGTGCCCGGGTACTTGGCCAGGTGCTGCTCCAGCCAGTTCACCGACTCGGCGTCGAGGTGGTTGGTGGGCTCGTCGAGCAGCAGCAGGTCGGGCTGCTCAAGCAGCAGCTTGCACAGCGCGACGCGGCGGCGCTCACCGCCGGACAGGTTGGTGACGGGCCAGTCGCCGGACGGGCAGCCCAGCGCGTCCATGGCCTGCTCCAGCTGGGCGTCCAGGTCCCACGCATTGGCGTGGTCGAGGTCCTCCTGGAGCTTGCCCATCTCCTCCATGAGCGCGTCGGTGTAGTCGGTCGCCATCTGCTCGGCGATCTCGTTGAACCGGTCGAGCTTGCCCTTGATCCCGGCGACACCCTCCTGGACGTTCTCCAGGACGGTCTTGTCCTCGGTCAGCGGCGGCTCCTGCTGGAGGATGCCGACGGTGTAACCGGGCGTGAGGAAGGCGTCACCGTTGGACGGCTGCTCCAGACCCGCCATGATCTTCAGGATCGTCGACTTGCCGGCGCCGTTCGGGCCGACGACGCCGATCTTCGCTCCCGGGTAGAAGCTCGTCGTCACGTCGTCGAGGATCACCTTGTCGCCGTGCGCTTTGCGCGCCTTGCGCATGGTGTAAATGAACTCAGCCAAGAGAAACCGTCCGGCAGCTTGAAACTGGCAGTGGGCAGATACACCCCATCTTGCCGTACCGCCACCCCTGGGTGGAAACGCGTATAGCAGCGCGGGCCTGACCTGGGTCTTTGTGATGGACGGCTGAGACTCGCCTGTCACTGTCGGTCGCCGCTGGTTGGCCTCGGGCGCCCTCGCACGGCCCAGAGACGGCCCAGGACAGGAAGTGTCGCCTGCCCTGCCACGTCGGACTATGGTGCGGCCGTGACAAGCGCAGCGGAGCGCCCAGGTGTCCGTCGAACAAGGGAACCCCTTGCTTGGGCGCCTTGCCCCTGATCTTGGATCGCGCCTCACGGCCCTGGACTGTGATCCCGTGTGGGCTTCGACATGGATCGAAGAGGCAAACGAGGCCGTCGCCCCACGCATCGGACTACCAAGGCTGCCCGTCGTCGAGTGGCCGGACGCCGAGGCCGACGCCGACCGCAGTCCGCGGGACCTTCACTGGAAGACCCCTCGTCTCGTCGAGTGGGCGAAGTGCCGGCCGTTCATCTGGGTTGACGACGAGATCAACAGCATGGACCGCCTCTGGGTCGCTGCCCAGCATCCTGGTCCGTCACTTCTTCATCGCGTCGACCCGACCAAAGGCCTGGAAGACGCCGACTTCTCCGTGTTCGCCGATTGGCTCGGCGCGCTGAGAGCCAGCCGAGGGGCAGGCGCTTAGAAGGCGCTTGGTGGGCCGGGTGTCACTTTGCTGCTGACCTGCTGCTCTTCCGTCCCTGGGGGTTTCGTCGATCGGCCTTCGACACGCATTCGACTTCGACATCGGGCAGGGGCAGGGTTGAGGGTCTGCTGTGAAAGTCTTGGACCCTCGCAACCCGCGCGACCAGCATCGCGGCGCAGACTTAACCTCTTGCCTCCCGGAGCAGGTCTGCGATTTAATGGCAAGTTTCCCACACGAGAGGCGACGGCACATGAAACCGGAAGACTCGGCACTCCTGCGGGATGCAGTAAACAAGCCTGATGACCTCTGCGTGAATGTCGTTGCCTCCGTCTTCCGATTGCAGTTATGCCGTTCACTTCTTTTTAGTGCCTGAGGTGCACGGGGGAGAGAAGGGTACTTGTGGAAGGCTCTCCTTCCATTGCTCGCGGGTGATATTTTCTGCCACTTGGCACACTCGGGTGATGGGGGAATAGCCGCTCATCGTCCACAACCGTACTGTGAAGTCCTCGCTTGCGCTGGCCAATGTATTCTCGTCAGGACTCAGGTCGAGTGACGTGACTCCTGCGAGGTGACCGACAAGGGGTTTCCCTATCCGTAGAGGAGCTGTTAAGTCGCTGGAATCCCAAACCCGCAGCGTCTTGTCTTGGCTGGCAGCATAAAGCCGCTTCCCGTTACGATTGACCAGGACCGAGTTAACGATTCCAGCGAACCCGGCTAGGGAAGAAGTATTTTTGGGGTGTACGGGATCCATGACGTTCCACAACCGCACTATGTTGTCGCTCCCACTGCTGACTAGCGTGTGCCCGTCTGGAGTGAAAGCCACGGAGCTGACGGGCGCGGCGTGACCGGTCAGTCGTTCACCCAATTGCTCGACGTGGGCGCGGTCGGTGACGTTCCACAACCTCACTGAAATGTCATTGCTGGCGGTTGCCAGAGTGCGGCCGTCTGGACTGAAAGCGGCTGACCAGACTCCGTCGGTGTGGCCGATAATGGGTGCGCTCCAGGGGCGGGGGTGAGCCGTGTCGGTGAGATTCCAGAGTCTCACCGTCTTGTCTTGGCTAGTGCTAGCCAGAGTTCTCCCATCTGGGCTGAACACCACGTATGTGGCAAGGTTGGTGTGGCCGCGAAGGGGATTTCCCAGCGGTTTGGGACGAGAGCGGTCAATGAGATTCCAAAGCCTCACGGTCTTGTCGGCGCTGGCGCTGGCTAATGTGCGCCCGTCGGGGCTGAAGGCGACAGAGTAGACGGCGCTGTCGTGGCCTTTGAGCGGTTCACCTAACGGCGCAGGACGAGCGGGATTGGCCATGTTCCACAACCTGACGGTCCCGTCCTGGCTGGCACTGGCCAACGTGCGGCCGTCTGGGCTGAAGCCGACGGAGTAGACATGCCCCGAGTGGCCAGTCAGTACGCTCCGAGGTCTGCTCCACAACCGGACCGTGCCATCGGTGCTGGCACTGGCCAGCGTGTACCCGTCTGGACCGAACGCGACAGAGGTGACAGGACCGTCGTGGCCTTTGAGCGGTTCACCTAACGGCGCAGGACGAGCGGGATTGGCCATGTTCCACAACCTGACGGTCCCGTCGTGGCCGGCACTGGCCAG
>NZ_JBHURZ010000005.1:344925-540948 GCF_042673825.1 Streptomyces sp. NPDC057002 | reverse complement strand
CGTCGTGGCCTTTGAGCGGTTCACCTAACGGCGCAGGACGAGCGGGATTGGCCATGTTCCACAACCTGACGGTCCCGTCGTGGCCGGCACTGGCCAGTATGCGCCCGTCCGGGCTGAACACGACAGAGCTGATGGTGTCGGTGTGGCCGAGAACGGGATCGTCCCATGCCGCGGGCCGGGTCGGGTCAACCAAACTCCACAACCGGAGCCTGCTGTCGGTCCCAGCACTGGCCAGGGTGCGCCCGTCTGGGCTGAATCGTACGGACCAGACAGGACCGTCATGGCCCGTCAGGGGCTTGCCCAGGGGCACAGGTTGTGTTAAGTCCGCCAGGTTCCACAACCTGACGGTCCCATCATGGCTAGCACTGGCGAGGGTGCGACCATTCGGACTGAAATCTACAAAGTTGACGTCATCAGAGTGACCGGTGAGGGGATCGCCCAAAGGATTTGCTTGGGCAGGATCGGTGATATTCCAGAGCCGAACCGTCCGATCATTACCCGTGCTAGCCAGAGTGTTCCCATCCCGACTGAATGCCACAGAAGTGATGGCATCCGTGTGTCCCGCCAGGGGCACGCCCAGCGGCCTGGGCCGGGTCGGATCGCTGAGATCCCAGAGTCGCACGACTCTGTCGCCGCCGGCACTGGCTAACATCTTCCCGTCCCGGCTGAAGACCACTGAGACCTCTGGCTGGGCACTATCAGTGAGGGGTTTGCCTAGCTGCTTGGAGTGCGTCGGGTTGGTGATGTCCCACAGACGTACTGTTCCGTCGTAGCTGCCGCTGGCCAGGGTGTGTCCGTCTGGGCTGACTACCGCTGCAGCAACCTCTCGCGAGTGTTCCAAAGGTGTGGACAGGGTGCTGCCTGCGTCATTAATCAACTGTGTGGAAAGGTCCGCAGTTGGCCGCATGCGGTAGGCGGCCAAATCTAATTGGGACGCGAGAGACGGGTCCGAGTCACGGAGCGCGTTGGCCTCCGACACGGTCTGGAGGTAGATAGCTGTGTCACGCTCGGCTTGCGCAGTGGTACGTTCGGATCGGGCTGTTGCGCGCTGCTGGAAGGCGACCACTGCCGTTCCCGAGGCGATCAAAGCCAATACGGACAGCACCACGATCACGGAGCGGCGAAGCCGCGTCGCTCGGCGCTCCTGAGCGATTGATGCGGCAAGAAACTCGGACGCGGTGGATCCGATGGAGTCTTCCTGACGTGTGTCAGCCCAGGCGCGGGCGGTCTCCAGACGGCTCCCGCGAAGTAGGGCACCAGTATCGCGACCGTTGCGCTCCCAGCCGGCGGCTGCTTCCTCAAGGCCCTGGCGAATAAGGTTGCCAGCCCGATCGTTGTCGATCCATCGGCGCAAGCGCGGCCAGGCATAGAGCAGCGCCTCGTGGGTGATCTCGACAGTGTCGCGTTCCTGGGTCAGCAGGCGCCCTTCGGTGAAGGTGCTGAGGACAGCGTCAGAGTGTTCGGGACTCCCATTCGCCCACAAAAGCTCTGCGCGGAGCACACGTCGACGGGTGTCGTCTACGCCGTCGCCAATTTTTACCAAGCGCAGAAACAACTCCCGTGCTGCCTGCCTACCCAGCGGATCCAGCTTTGCAAAACAGCTTTCGGCGGAGGTAGCGATGGCGTGGTGGATGCCCCCAGTGGCTCGGTAGCCGTCCACAGTGAGGATGCTGCCGTTCTGCTGCCAGGTGGCTCGCAGTGCATGAGCGAGGAGCGGCAGGCGCCCCACTTCGTACCTTCCTGAGCTGCCCGCCCCCAGGGCTGAGCTTGGTGAATGGCCATGGGCAGGTGCGCCGAGGTCTCGCAGCAGCAGCTCGACCAATCCCGCCTCGATTTCGATCCCTACGTCTTGGGCTGGATATTGGATAGCTTCTCGTAGCCCGTCTTCTGACATGGGACCGACCAGGATCTGATCGTTCTGCAAAGTCGTCCGCAGTTCGATATAGTTGGCACACTGGGTGTAGAAGTCCGACCGCAACCCGTACACGACCAATGCGACTGGAGCTCTCCCGTTGCCACCCGGTGCAGCCAGGGTTGAGAGCAGGTTAAGGAAATCGCGTCGTTCGTGTTCTTCCGTGCAGAGGGTGAATAACTCCTCAAGCTGGTCGATGACTAGCACCAGTCGTTTATCCGCCGCTCCTGCGCCACCGGCTCGCTCTTCGAGCGCCTCGCGCACCGTTGCAACACACCGTGTGGGTCCAGCCGACAACACTTCTCCCATACCTTCAGGAGTAGTGTCGGTGACGCCCGCGAGTTGAGCCGCCAAAGCTTGCACCGGGTGCGCCGTGGGCGTGAACAGCACGCACGGCCACTGCATCGACCCAACGACGGGCAAGGATCCGCGTGCGATCGCGGGCAACAGCCCCGCCCTGAGTAGCGACGACTTGCCCGCTCCCGACGGAGCAACCACGGCAAGCCCGCCGCCCTTTCGCAGTCGCTCGTCCAGGCGAACCATCAGGTCAGCGATCAGCTCGTCACGTCCGAAGAACCACCGGGCCTGTGCCGCACCGAACGCGGACAATCCGGGATATGGGCATTCCCCTGGCTCCGCGGCTGACTCCACGCGCCTTGCCCTGCGGACGCCCGCTTCATAGTGCAGATGCAGGTCTCGCCCTGAAAAGTTTTGATCCCTGCCAGCCTGATAGATCCGAGCCTGATCGGAAGCCTGTGCCTGGAAGCCGGCTTCTTCCCTGCTTGCGGAGGGCTCTTCGGTCGGACTCATCACTCGGAGATGTGCTGGTCGCGGCCCGCCTGGTATACACGACCGCTCCCAGAGGCCGTCGCCTTCATCAGGAGCGATCCGATTCGCTCCCCCTCGTCGGCGGGCAGGGCCGGGGTAAGCTCACCATCGAGAAGTCGTCGCAACTCGTTCTCCAACAGGGGATCTTCGCGGAGAATCTGCTGCAGTCTCATCTGCCAAACCCCAGCCACAGCTCGCTCAGTGTCCGCGTCCCTCGCTTCTCGCGCGGCGAGAACTTGGGCTCGGACCTCAGCGAGATCCGCCCTGACCGCTTCCGCTTCTTGGTTCGAGCGCACCCGGCCCCACCACGAAACGACGGCGATTCGGGTTTGCTGCCACGCATCAGTGGCCATCGCGCCAACCAACGCAGTCCCTGCCGCCAACGCGATTGGATCCATCTTGCACCCCCATGCGAAGATTTTGCTGAACTGCAGCCTACGCAATAGTGACTTGACGTAACGGGATGTTGATAACCTGTAGCTGAGTTTTTGCCTGAGGTTCGAGGGTGTGCGATTCTCGTCGAACGCCATCGAGAACTACGTGCGTGGTCTGTTGGCGCCGGTGGAGCGGAAGAATGGCTGGCAGCTGGCTGAGTGGGCCGGCCACCGCGACCCGGCGGGCCTGCAACATCTGCTGAACGGGTCCTGCTGGGTGGCCGGGGCTCGTTGACGTCAGCCGAGGCCGACGGGCAGAGGCCGCCGGGCTTCCTAGAGATCCGACCAGGTATGCGGCTCCATGCAGGCGTGCCACCCGCGGAAGAACCAGTCAGCCAGATCCGTCAGCCGTTCGATGCATGCGGTGTAGTAGTCCGCCGGCTCCGGGCGAGGGAAGTTGGGGTGCGCCGTCCACGAGGGAACATCCGTGGCCACGTGGTAGTAGCCCTCGGCCAGCCAGCGGGGAAGCTCCTCGGCTTCCTGCCAGCGTTCACAGACAGTGCGCATGGCCTTCTCCAGCCGGGAGAAGGCGTCTCGATTCCAGACCAAATCGCCTCGCAGCCCCAGCAGGAAGCTCCCGGGCTCGGAACGGAACTCGTGCTCCAAGGAAGCCCGCGCTCGCATCCGCCGGCATCATCCCGACCCCGAGAAAGGCCAGCGCTACGCCGCCGCCCGCGAACACGGCATGCACGCCCTACGGCACTTCTACGCCTCGGTCCTCCTGAACGCCGGGGAGAGCATCAAGGCCCTGAGCCTCTACCTCGGCCACAGTGACCCGGGCTTCACCCTCCGGGTCTACACGCACCTCATGCCGTCCAGTGAGACCCGCACCCGGAAAGCCATCTCCGCGATGTACCGGGCAGCCGGTCACGCTCATGACGGCCCACAGACGCCCGACGGCCCAGAGACGGCCCAGGCTGCCTGACACGGCCCCTCATCGGCGAGGAAACCGCTGGTGAGGGGCACTTTCATGCCCTCGCGCGGTAAGTAACACCCCATCTTGCCGTACGGCTAGGCCTTGGCGGAAACGCGTATCGCCGGGGGCGGCTGAACTGGGGGTTCGTGGCTGTCGGCTGGTTGATCTATGAGGTGTGTCATCTGAGGTCGATCATCCGTACCGGTTGGCCGGTGGCACGGGCGATGGTCTCGAAGTCCCGGTCGTGGTGCAGCAGCGTGAGTCCGGCCTCTTCGGCGGCGGCGGCCAGGAGGAGGTCGACCGGGCCCGCGCTGCGGTGCTCGCCCTTGGCGGTGAGCTGCTCCTGGACGACGCGAGAGCGGCGGAAGATGCCGTCCGGGGTGGGGCACCAGGTGTAGTGGGCGTCGAGCGCCGCCTTCAGCCGCGCACGGTCCGCCGCCGAACGGGCCGAGTAGAGGACCTCGAGCTCGGTGATGTCGCAGATCGCGACGAGGCCGGCGGCGATCCTGTCGTCCCACTCGGCCGTGTTCTGGCCCAGCAGGACGCGGGCGAGTGCGGAGGTGTCGATGAGGTAGTCGGCGACGCTCACGGCCGGTACGTGCTCTTGTCCAGGAGGAGGTCCATGTCCAGCGCACCGTCGGCCACCAGCTCACGGGCCTCTTCGAGCGCGCGCAGCCGCCGGTAGCGGGCGGTGACCTCCCGCAGGGCGGTGTTGATGGTGTCGCGTTTGGTGGTCGTGCCGAGTTCCGCGGCGGCGGCCTCCAGGGCCTCGTCGTCGAGATCGATGACTGTGCGGCTCATGGCGACCCTCCTCGTGCATACGGTGACGTATATCAGTATACAAGATCGATTGTATCTGTCAGGGGTTTCTGCGGGCTGTGGACAGCGGCATGGCGCGGCGACCCGCAATGCGGAACGTCATCGACTTCTCTCTCACGGCCGGCGTGGAGTCACGGCGCCCCTGCGGCTGATGCTCGACTCGCTCGCCAAGGCGGACGGCGTCTTCGGCCGTGTTGGACGAGCTGATGCACGGCACCGTTGAAGAACATGTCCATGGCCTCGTTCTCGAGGCGCAGGAAGCATGGGCGTCCTATGCGGTAGCGGGCACGCAGGGGCCGACCTCGCCTGCCGAGGTCGGCGAGTGGGGCCGGCTAGTGCCTCAGCCGTAGATCGCGATCTCGCCTTGTCAGCCGCTACTGCAGGCGTGCCGGGCGCTGTGTGTAACGCTCATGGCCCATAGGCGAGATCTGTGCCGCCGCTGGCCTCGATCAGCCAGGACAGCGAGCCGCTGCCGAACGGCCACCCGGTGGTGGCCACCTGAATCCAACCGTCTTCCGATTCATCGGTGCCTGCGTGCCACCACCACCAGCTGCGATCGTCACCGGCGCCTTCCTCAGTCGGGTCGAAGTAGTACAGCCAATCCGACAGCGTCCACGGCCCCTGGCAGGCGGCCGCTTTCTGCTCCGGCAGCATCGCCTGCCACTTCCGCAACCAGGCATCGGCATCGAAGGGCTCGCCGGGCTCCGGCTTCATGGGGTCGGGCGCGCACCGCTGCGTGAACCATGTCGGCAGCAGTTGCGGCCACCGCTCAATTGCCGGCCAGTCGCCCATCCGCTCGACCACGCACGTCAGTACCGCACGTGCACCGGCAATGACCTGGGCGGGATCCTCGGCCGTAAACCGGGCCCTTACGAGTAACAGCCGCTGCTGGCCGTCCTCAGCCTCCGGTCCGGACCTGAGACGACGTAGCTCGCCCTCCAACATCTCCACGGCGTAGAAGTGTGCATCACCGCCGGTCTCGCCACACCTCAATACCGCCTTCATGTCTGGTTCGCGGCTTGTCTCGGCAGGTCACCCCGGGGCAATCCGCAAAGCTGTGGTGCTTCTCAGCTGCAAGCGCCATAGTCAGCGGGATGATCGGACAGCTGCACGCCATCGTCATCGACTGCCCCAATCCACCCGAGCTCGCCGACTTCTACGGGAAACTGCTGTCACTCTCACGGCTGGAGGACACTCCAGAGTTCGTCGTGCTCGGCACCACGGCAGGCACTGAAGTCGTGGCATTCCAACGAGTCCACGACTTCCGGCCGCCACAGTGGTCCGTCCCTGACCATCCTCAGCAGATGCACATCGATGTGATGGTCGCGGATCTCGACGTGGCCGAGCCACAAGTCCTTGCGTTGGGCGCAACCCTGCTCGACGGGTCAGACAAGCCAGTCGGATACCGGGTGTACGCCGACCCAGTCGGCCACCCCTTCTGCCTCGTCACGCCACTGGAGTGAACAGTTCAGTCGTGTTCTCGTAGTGCGGCGACCAGTTGGTGTCCTTCCCTGGCTCCGCTTCGCAGGAGAACGGCTGCTGTGGTGTGGAGTTCGTTCCAGGAGTGGGGGCGGCCGATGGCTGCGGCGTCGGGGATGGTCGTTGTGGCTACCGTGAGGGCTTGAGTTGCTTCACCTGCGGCGGCGAGGGCGTGTGCGAGGCAGGACTGGTACCAGGTTCTGTCGCGTCGGTAGTCGTCCGGCAGGGCGTTCAGGCCGGTGGTGAGGTGGGCGATGGCTGTCTGCCAGTTGCGGAGGTGCAGTGCGGCCATGCCTCGTTGCAGGGTGAACCAGGTTTCGCCGTAGAAGTACATCCACGGGGGCTCGTCCTCGGGGTGCTCGGCGGCCCGGCTGATGAGGGTCTGCGCGTCGTCCAGGTGGCGTTCGGCGTCGTCGGCGTCGCCGTTGAGGGCGTGTCCGCGGGCGGCCATCTGGGCGGCCATGCCCTGGACGCCGAGGGATGTGCCGGGGGCGGACCAGCGGGCGGCTTCGGCGAGTCGTACGCAGCGGGTGCCGCGTCCGCCGGACCAGGCCATGTGGGCCTTCATGCTGAGGGTGGTTGCGGCCATGTCGGCGTCGCCGGCTTCCAGGGCCCATTCGTGGCTGCGGTCGTACCAGGCCAGTGCGGCGGCTGTCCGGCCTTGGTCCTGGGCCATCCAGGCGAGGAATTGGGCGTGTTCGGAGGCGAGACGGACCACGCGGTCGGCGAGTGTGCCGCGGGCGGCCGCGTAGAGGTCGACGACGGTGTGGAGTTGTCGGCGCATCACCTCGACGAGAGGGCGGGAGCCGATCACGTCCTCCGCGCGGCGGTGTTCGGCGAGCAGGCGGTCCAGCCAGTCCAGGGTGGGGGCGTCCACGCGGTGCGTCGTGTCGACGACGCTGGTGACACGGGCCAGGAGGTCCTCGTCGGGGCCGGGCCCGGCGAGGGAGAGCGCGGGGACCGGTGCCGTGGTGGGGTGCTCCGGTGAAGTGTGCAGGAACGGTGGGATTTCGAGCCCAGCCGTGATGCGCTGCCGTACTTCGAGCGAGGTGACTCGGCGCTGTCCGCGTTCGATGTCGGAGACGTCGGGTTGGACCAGGCCGATGCGTTCACCGAGCTTGGTCTGGCTCAGGCCGGTGAGCTTGCGGTAGGTGCGGAAGACCTGGCCCCAGTCCTCGTCGGTGACGGCTGAGGCGAGTGCGGGATGGGACCAGAGGTCCGTGCGGAAGTCCCCCATAGCTCCAATATAGGGCGCTCCTATGGGGCTTGGGATGGGAGCGATCGGTGTCTGGCGCAAGGGTCTTCCTGCAAGGACCCCGGCCGACCGTGCGACCGGTCCCGGGGCGTGGCCAACGCTGCTGAGGAGCGTCGACATGACGGAGATCAGGTTTCCGGGGGTCTCCTGCCCATCCCCGGCGAGTTCGCCGGACTGCGGGATGGTCGAGCGGTGGCTGGCATCCGCTCATCCGTCACCGGACACCGCGCGTGGAGAGTGGAGCGGTGCCGCGAAGCTCGCCGTGATTCCGTTGGGGAGGATCTTCGAGGCGGTTCGTCTGCCTGAGCGGGTCGTGCATCGGGCGGTCGCGAGCGCCGATCGGGACACGGTGAGCGATCGGCTGGCCCGGTGCCTCAGCGGCGCCCCGGTCATTCACGATCCCGGTTTCCGCCGCTACTACGCCCTCGTACCACCCGGCACCGCGCAGACGTGGTGCGAGCCGGTCGCGGAGTGTCTGGGCGAGGGCACGTGCCTGGGTGTGCCGCGAGCCGACCGCACCGCGTTCGATGAGCAGACGCGGGCGTCCTACTGGGCCGTGCCCCTCCTCCGGCCGGGTCGGCTGGGCACGGCGGTCGACGTGTTGGCTCTCGCGATGGCGGGTCGCTGCCTCGGTGACGAGGACGAGTCATGACCGCACCCGAGAGGAAGGCCGCTCCGCCGCTGGATCTTGAGACGACGCGTGCCTGCGCGGACCGGCTCCTCGCGAAGGAGACCGAGGCGCCCTCGCCGGAGCGAGTCGCGTATCTGCGCATGCTGCTGCACTGCCCCGCGTGCCGGGAGTGCCGGGCCGTGGATGACGACGGTGAGGCCGTCGGCAGCTGCGTGACCGGCGACCGGCTCTACGAGGAGTACCGGCGGGCCCGGCGCGGCCCTGCCGCCTCGTCCGAGACGTCCCCTGGGGAGAGCGGCATGGCGCGGACGCCTTCCGCGGGCCGGGCCTTTGACCTGGGTTTCACTATCGGCCGCGCGCGAAGTGCCGCCAGCGCGTCAAGCCGCTGGGCGTAGTCCGGCAGGAAGATCTCGCCCAGCGACTTCGGAGGCCGTTCACCTGCGTTTATGTGTGCCGGGTTATTGCCCGTCCTCGGACACGGAGGGGTCGTCCTCTCCGAAGTCCGGGGCCTGGAAGGGGTTCCTGGCCGGAGGGGGCGATGCTGTGGCAGGGCGGTGGGGCGGTCCGTCCGGGGCGGAGAACGGCGAGGTCAGGTCGATGAGAGGTCTCCCTTTGAATCCAAGCCCCCCGTTGGGACCTGGCGTGCGATGAGCGGGTGCTGCGGTCCTAGAGCTTGGTCATCTTCGCGTACGGGCTCAGGATCCGCTGTTCCACCGAGCCGCCGAAGTTCACGAGCGCCGCGATTCCCTCCTCGATGCCGATCACCCGGCCGAGGCCGTAGATGTCGTGTGTGACCTGGTCGCCGACGGCGAAGTGCTTGGGAGCCGGCACGACCGGGGGTTTGAAGGGGCTGGTGGGCAGGTGACGCTTCGCGGAAGGCTTTGTCATTGCCTCAGTATGCGCCTGCGCGTACCCCAGTCACAGCGGCTGTCCACGGACGATCTTCGAACGCCCGCCCACCGAGCCCCCGTCTCACGCCCCTCACACCCCGAAATGCGCCCGCAACCGCCCCTGCGCCCCCTCCCTCGCCCCCACCCTGTCCAGCCCCAGCAGGGCCGCGCCGAGGACCGGGCCGGCCGTGACCGTCTGTGGGATCGCCTTCGGGGCCCGGTCGGACAGGAGGTCCTGGATTCGGCCGTTCAGCTGGGGGTGTTCGGCCGCCAGGACGCCGCCGCCCAGCAGGACCGGGGTCGGTTCGTTCACCAGGTCGAGGCGGGTGAGGGCCACCACGGCCATGGAGACCACCTCCTCGGCCTGGCGGTCCACGATCGTGAGGGAGACCGGGTCTCCGGTCGCCGCCGTCGCGAAGAGGACCGGTGTCAGCTCGTGGCGGCGGGACGCCGCGATCCGGTCCAGGTGCAGCGCCTCGATCAGGGCGTACATGGACGTCAGGCCGAAGTGGGCCGGGAGGGTCCGGGACAGGGCCGTGGCGGGGCCGCGGCCGTCCTCCGCGCGGGACGCGTGCCACATCGCCTCCTCCGAGAGGCCCCAGCCGCCGCCCCAGTCGCCCGAGACCCTGCCGAGGGCCGGGAAGCGGGCCGTGCGGCCGTCGGGGCGCATGCCCACGCAGTTGATGCCGGCACCGCAGACGACCGCCACGCCCCGGGGTTCCGTCACCCCCGCGCGCAGGATCGCGAACGTGTCGTTGCGGACTGTGACCGTCGTGCCCCATGCGTGTGCGTGCAAAGCCTTCGCCAGCTGGTCTTCCTCGACCGGGAAGTCGGCATTCGCCAGGCACGCCGAGACGTGGGTGACCGAGGTGAGGCCTGCCGTGGCCAGGGCCTGGCGGACAGGGAGAGCCAGCGTGTCCATCGCCGTCTCCAGGCCGACCGCGGGTGGGCGGAAGCCCGCCCCACGCGCCGTCGCCAGGACTTCTCCGTCCGCCGTCACGATCGCCACGTCCGTCTTGCTGTTGCCGGCGTCGATGGCGAGGACGGTCGCGGTCAGGCCCACGCGAGGTGCTCCCGGTTGTGTGCGATCAATCGGTCCGTGAGTGTCTCGGCGTACTCGTACTGGGCGATGAGGGGGTGGGAGAGGAGCGCCTGGAAGACGCGTGTGCGGCCGCCGTGCAGGGCTGCCTCCAGGGCCAGGTGCTCGTACGCCGTCACGTTCGCCATCAGGCCCGCGTAGAGGGGGTCCACGGGGGTGACGGGGAGGGGGGACGCGCCCTTGGCGCCCACCGCCGCCTGTACCTCGATCACCGCGTCGTCGGGGAGGAACGGGAGCGTGCCCCGGTTGTACGTGTTCACCACCTGGTACGGCGTGCCGGCGCCGCCCAGCAGGGCCGCCGCCAGGTCCACCGCCGCCTCCGAGTAGTACGCGCCGCCCCGTTTCGCGAGCAGCTCCGGCTTCTCGGACAGGGCCGGGTCCGCGTACATCGTCAGCAGTTCCTTCTCCATCGCCGCGACCTCGGCCGCCCTCGACGGCTTCGTCCGCAGTTCTCGTACGACCTCGTCGTGCGCGTAGTAGTAGCGCAGGTAGTACGACGGGATCACGCCCAGGCAGTCGAGCAGTGCGCGCGGCAGGCGCAGGCTCGCCGCGATCGTCTCGCCGTGGTCCGTCAGGAGCCTGGGCAGGACGTTCTCGGCCTCCGGGCCGCCGAGGCGCACTCCCGTTTCCCAGGTGAGGTGGTTGAGGCCCACGTGGTCCAGGTGGATCTCCGGGGCGGACACGTCGAGCAGGGCCGCGAACCTGCGCTGGAGGCCGATCGCCACATTGCACAGGCCGACCGCCTTGTGGCCCGCCTCGAGAAGGGCGCGGGTCACGATGCCGACCGGGTTGGTGAAGTCGATGATCCAGGCGTCGGGGTTGGTGCGGCGTACGCGGTCCGCGATGTCGAGGACGACCGGGACCGTGCGCAGGGCCTTGGCCAGGCCGCCGGCGCCCGTGGTCTCCTGGCCCACGCAGCCGCAGTCGAGGGGCCAGGTCTCGTCCTGCTCGCGGGCCGCCTGGCCGCCCACGCGGAGTTGGAGGAGGACCGCGTCCGCGCCGTCGACCGCCCGGTCGAGATCGGTCGTGGTGGTGATGCGGCCGGGGTGGCCCTGGCGGGCGAAGATGCGGCGGGACAGGCCGCCGACCAGGGCGAGGCGGTCTTCCGCCGGGTCCATCAGGACCAGTTCCTCGATGGGGAGGGTGTCCCTGAGGCGGGCGAAGCCGTCCACGAGTTCGGGGGTGTAGGTCGAGCCTCCGCCGACCACGGTGAGTTTCATGTACGTCTAACCCTTTACTCCGGTGAGCGTGACACCCTCTACGAACGCCTTCTGGGCGAAGAAGAACACGAGGATCACGGGGGCCATGACCAGAACGGTGGCGGCCATGGTGAGGTTCCAGTCGGTGTGGTGGGCGCCCTTGAACGACTCCAGGCCGTAGGAGAGCGTCCATGCGCCCGGGTTCTCCGAGGCGTAGATCTGCGGGCCGAAGTAGTCGTTCCACGCGTAGAAGAACTGGAAGAGCGCCACTGCGGCGATGCCCGGTCTGGCCATCGGGAGGACGACC
The DNA here is from genome assembly GCF_042673825.1 of Streptomyces sp. NPDC057002. Classification (NCBI taxonomy): domain Bacteria; kingdom Bacillati; phylum Actinomycetota; class Actinomycetes; order Kitasatosporales; family Streptomycetaceae; genus Streptomyces; species Streptomyces sp. NPDC057002. The sequence goes on along the minus strand of NZ_JBHURZ010000005.1, from coordinate 529,179 downwards.
TTGAGCAGGGTGCGCAGGTCGCCGCAGCCGTCGACCCTCGCCGCGTCCAGGTACTCGTCGGGGATCGTGGTGAGGAACTGGCGGAGGAGGAAGATGGAGAACGCGTCGCCGAACGCCATGGGGATGATCAAGGGCCAGAGCGTGCCGGAGAGGTCCAGCTGCTTCGCCCAGAACAGGTACATCGGGATGATGACGACCTGCGGCGGCAGCATCATCATCGAGATGACCAGCATCAGGGCCAGATTGCGGCTCCGGAAGCGGAACTTGGCCAGGGCGTAGGCCACCGGGATCGAGGAGATCACCGTCAGGGCCGTGCCCAGGAACGCGTAGAAGAGGGTGTTCCGCCACCAGGTGAGGAAGCCGGGGGTGTCGAAGACCCTGCGGTAGTTGTCCCACTCCCAGGTGTGCGGGATCAGGTCGCGGCTGAGCGCCTGGCTGTCGCTCATGAGCGAGGTGAGGAGGACGAAGACGAAGGGGAGGGTGAAGAAGAGGGCCGCCGCGATGCCCAGGGAGTGGATCGCGATCCATTCCAGGAGCGCTCTGCGGTGGGCCGTGCGTTCCGCCGGGGTGGGCGGTGCCGTGCTCAACCCGACCGGCTTGTCCAGTAGTTGCGTCATCGGTCACCTGCGTTGATCAGGCCGCCCTTGCGGCGCATCAGGAGTGCGGTGAAGGCCATGGAGAGGGCGAAGAGCACCAGGGCCACCACACAGGCGGAGCCGTAGTCGAAGCGCTGGAAGCCCAGGTTGTAGACGAGTTGGGGGAGGGTGAGCGTGGACTTGTCCGGGTAGCCGGGCTCGAACTGCGTTCCCGCGCCCTGGATCACGCCCGAGGCGACCTTTCCGGCGATCAGCGGCTGCGTGTAGTACTGCATCGTCTGGATCACGCCGGTGACGACCGCGAACATGACGATCGGCGAGATGTTCGGGAGCGTGACGTAGCGGAAGCGCTGCCAGGGCGTCGCGCCGTCCAGTTCGGCCGCCTCGTACTGCTCCTTCGGTACGTCGAGCAGGGCGGCCATGAAGATGACCATCAGGTCGCCGATGCCCCACAGGGCCAGCAGGGTGAGGGCCGGCTTCGACCAGGTGGGGTCGTTGAACCAGCCGGGGGTGGGGAGCCCGATGTTCTCCAGGATGGAGTTGACGGGGCCCGTGCCGGGGTTGAGCAGGAAGGCGAAGGCCATGGTGGCCGCCACGGGCGGGGCCAGGTAGGGCAGGTAGAAGAGGGTGCGGAAGACACCCGTCCCTGTCTTGATCTTGGTGATCAGCAGGCCCACGCCCAGGCCGAAGGCGACCCGGAGCGTGACCATGATGACGACCAGCCACAGGGTGTTGCGCAGGGCGGGCCAGAACAGGGGGTAGTGCTCGAAGACGTACGTCCAGTTCTTCGTGCCCGTCCAGGCCGGCGGCTTGAAGCCGTCGTACTGCATGAAGGAGAAGTAGACGGTGGAGAGCAGGGGGTAGGCGAAGAAGACCGTGAAGCCGATCAGCCAGGGGGAGAGGAAGGCCAGGGTGCGTAGCGTCGAGCGGCGGTGTTTCGCGCGCAAGGTGGAGGTGCTCATGGTGCTGCCAGGGCTCATGGTGCTCATGGCTACTTCGCCTGCGCGATGTCCGTGTCGATCTGCGCGGCCGTCTTCTTCAGGCCGGCCTTGAGATCGGTCGCCTTGCCGCTTTCGTAGGCGTAGCCGAACTCCTGGACCGTGGTGAGGTAGACGCCGCCGTTGACGGAGGCGGGGGCGGTGGTGGAGTTCGGGTCGGCGGCGATCTCCAGGAACGTCTTGAAGCGCGGGTCGTACTTCAGCTTCGGGGACTTCAGGGCCGCGAGCGTCGAGGGGACGTTGTGGATGGCGTTGGAGAAGTTCACCACCGCGTCCGTGTCCGTGGTCATGTACTTCACCAGCTCCCAGGCGGCGTTCTGCTTCTTGCTGGTCGCCGCGATACCGGCGATGGTGCCGGTGATGTAGCCCTTGCCGTACTGGTCGGCCTGGTCGTCGGGGACGGGCAGCGGGGCCACGCCGATGTCGAACTTCGGCTTGGTGTCCAGGGCCATGCCCAGGCGCCACTCGCCGTCGAGCTGCATGGCGACCTGGCCGGTGTGGAAGGGGTGCTTGGGGCCCCACTCGTCGCCGAGCTTGGAGCGGTAGGTCTCCAGCTTGCGATAGCCGCCGAGTTCGTCGACCAGCTTCTTCTGCACCGTGAACGCGGCCTCGAAAGCAGGGTCCTTGCCGACGTTCGACTTGCCTTCCTTGTCGAAGTACGTGGGGGAGAACTGGCCGAGGTAGTGCTCGGTGGTGGTCTCCCAGCCGTGGTAGTTCGGCATGAAGCCGAGCTGCTTGTAGGTGTCGCCCTGGGGGATCGTCAGCTTCTTGGCGACCCGCTCGAACTCGGACCAGGTCTTCGGAGGGCTGGTGATGCCGGCCTTCTCGAACGCCGTCTTGTTGTAGTAGAGGCCGTACGCGTCGCCGAGGAGGGGGACCGCGCAGCGGTTTCCGTCGAACTGGGTGTACTCGTTCATCGCCTTCGGGAAGGTCTTCTCCGGGTCGACACCGGACTTCTCGAAGAACGGGTTCAGGTCCACCAGGGCGCCGGAGGAGCAGAACTTTCCGACGCTGTTCGTGGTGAAGGACGAGATCACGTCCGGGGCCTTGGCGCCGCCGGTGCGCAGGGCCTGGTTCATCTTGTCGTCGGTCATGTTGCCGACGACGTTGACGTGGATGTTGGGGTGCGCCTTCTCGAAGCCGTCGACCAGGGACTGGACGGCCTTCACCTCGCCCGGCGCGCTCCAGGCGTGCCAGAAGTTGATGGTCGTCTCCTGCGAGGCGTCGTCGCTCGCGCCGGCGTCCGACTGGCCGGTGCACGCGGTGGTGAGGAGGGCGAGGGAGGCGGAGGCGGCGAGCGCGATGGCTGCTTTTCTGGATATTCCGGGCATGGCGGAGCTCCCTGTGGCACGGGGGAAGAGGGGAAGGAGGGAAAAGCGGGGAGGGGGGTGGGGTCAGCGGGAGGTGTCGAAGACCTCGTCGCGCGTCGTCGCGAGCGCGCTCTCCAGCGCGCCGCGCAGCACGGGATGTTCACGGACGTCGCCCACGACCAGGCGGGGGCGTGACGCGGCCAGTTCTTCCAGTTCGGCCTGGACGAGGGCGCGCAGGGTCTCGCCGCCCGAGGTGAGGGACGCGCCGCTCAGCACGACGAGCTCGGGGTCGAGGACCGAGACGAGGGAGGCCAGACCGGTGGCCAGCCGGGTCGCGTAGGTCTGGAGGAGACGGCGGTGGGGTTCGTCCTCGGCCTCCGCCGCCCGGGCCACCAGTTCCGCCGCGGCCTCGGCGTACGGCCCCTGCGGGACGTCGTCGATGCCGAGTTCACGGGCCAGCCTGGGGACGGCCTGGGAGCCGGCCAGCTCCTGGTAGCCGCCGCTGTTGGCTTTGGTGACCTGGCGGACCAGGGGGGTGCCCGGCACCGGCAGGAAGCCGACCTCGCCGGCGCCGCCGCTCCAGCCGCGGTGCAGCCGGCCGCCGAGGACCAGGGCGGCGCCCAGGCCCTCCTGGTTCCACAGCAGCACGAAGTCCGCGTGGCCCCGGGCCGCGCCGAGCCGCTGTTCGGCGAGCGCGACCAGGTTCACGTCGTTCTCGTACTCGAACGGCATCGGCAGGGCGGCGGCGAGCTCGTCCAGGAGGGTGGGGGAGTGCCAGCCGGGGAGGTGGGAGGCGTAGCGCAGACGGCCCGTGGTGGGGTCGAAGGCGCCGGGGGTGCCGATCACCAGGCGGTGGATGTCGGACCGGGCGAGACCCGCCGCCTTCACCGCGCCGTCCAGGGCGTCGGTGACCTGCTGAACGACCGGGGTGCCGGTGCGCCTGCCGGGGGTGGGCACCTCGTGCCGGCCGACCGTGCGGCCGGTGATGTCGGAGACCGCGGCGAGTATCCGCTGCGGGGTGACGTCGAGCCCGGCGGCGTATCCGGCGGCCGGGTTGACCTCGTAGAGCTGGGCGTTCGGGCCCGGCCGGCCTTCGGTGGTGCCGGTGGCCAGGACGAGGCCCGCCGCCTCCAGGCGGGCCAGGAGCTGGGAGGCGGTCGGCTTGGACAGGCCGGTGAGCTTGCCGATCCGCGTACGGGACAGCTGTCCGTGTTCCAGCAGCAGGTCGAGGGCGGCCCGGTCGTTCATGGCGCGCAGGACGCGTGGGGTGCCCGGCGTACCGGTGGTTCCTGCCATGCGTGTCCACACCTGCCCTTCGGCTGCTCAGCTTCTCAATGATCAGGCGGGGAAGTCCATCGAGGTGGAGTCCATCGAGGCCTGGCGCCCACTGTTAGGAAAGTTTCCTATCGGTGGAGAGGAAGCTAGACCCGGCACCTTCGGGAGTCAAGAGGGCATGAGAAACAAGAGGGCATGAGAAGCAAGAGGGCATGAAGAAAGGGCGGCACCCGGCCGAGCCGGGTGCCGCCCTTCCGGGAAGCCGCTACTTCGTGGTGCTCGTCGGCGCCGCGGGCGCGAGCGGGGACGCCGCCGCCGACTGCGGAGACGTGGCGTTCGCGTACACCGAGGGAGCCGCCATCCCCGCCGTCGGGTCGACGAGCTGCTCCTCCGCCGCGGCCGTGGCGCCACCGACGATCCGGATGCCCGCCGCGTCGAAGGCCCGCTTGATGCGCCAGCGCAGCTCGCGCTCCACGGTCAGGGACTTGCCGGGCATCGTCTTGGCCGAGACGCGCACCACCATGGAGTCCAGCAGGACGCTGTCCAGGCCGAGGACCTCGATCGGGCCCCACAGCAGCTCGTTCCAGGGCTCCTCGGCGCCCATCTTCTCGGCGACCTCGTCGAGCGTGGCCTTGACCTTGTCCAGGTCCTCACCGGAGTGGACCGTGACGTCCACGTTGGCCGTGGCCCAGCCCTGCGAGAGGTTGCCGATGCGCTTGACCTCGCCGTTGCGGACGTACCAGATCTCGCCGCCGTCGCCGCGCAGCTTGGTCACGCGCAGGCCCACCTCGATCACCTCGCCGGAGGCGACGCCCGCGTCGATGGTGTCGCCGACGCCGTACTGGTCCTCCAGGATCATGAAGACGCCGGACAGGAAGTCCGTGACCAGGTTGCGGGCGCCGAAACCGATCGCCACACCGGCGACACCGGCCGAGGCCAGCAGCGGGGCGAGGTTGATCTGGAAGGTGCCCAGAACCATCAGCGCGGCCGTGCCGATGATCAGGAACGACGCCACCGAGCGCAGCACCGAGCCGATGGCCTGCGAGCGCTGGCGGCGGCGTTCGACGTTGACCAGCAGTCCACCGATCGCGCCGCCGTCCAGGGACGGGACGTTCCGGTTCATGCGCTCTATCAGCTTGGTGATCGCCCGTCGGACGAAGACCCTCAGCACCACCGCTATGACCACGATGAGCAGCACCCGCAGGCCGATCGCGAGCCATGTCGACCAGTTCTGCTCGATCCAGCCGGCGGCGTTCGTCGCGCTCTCGTGGGCGTCCTGCAGCGAGGGCACTCTCGGGCTCTGTGAATCCGAGGGGGTAGGCGACGGCGTAGGGTCGGCGGCCATCAGAACGGCGTCCGCGGGGGACATGGACACGGCGGGTACCTCCAGGTGCAGCGGTCTGCCCCGGTGGGGTGGTTCGGGGGTCTACGGAGAGTCAAGGTCACGACTGGGTCACCGAAGGGGCAGAACCACCACACTAACGGGGCATTGTGTGTGTTCCCTCGGAATGTGTGAAGGAGAGACCGTGCTCACCTGGGCTTGAACAGGCCATGATCTGGGGGATGAATCAGATGTGGTCGAAAACACTCCCAGCCCGTTACCGGGACATGGTGGCGCTTCCACCAGGCATGAGGAGAGACTGACTACGAATCGTCCCGGCGCGAGCCACGCGCCGCCGGCGTCCAAGGAGGCACCCGTGCCGCATGTCCTGGTCCTCAACGCGTCGTACGAGCCGCTAGGTGTCGTACCGCTCCGCCGCGCGCTCGTCCTCGTCCTCGAGAACAAGGCCGTATGCCTCGAGGAGTCCGGCGCCTTTCTGCACAGCGCGACCGTCACAGTCCCCGCACCCAGCGTGGTCCGGCTCAAGCGATTCGTCCGGGTTCCCTATCGGGGGCCCGTTCCACTGACCCGCCGGGCACTGTTCGCCCGCGACGGGGGCCGGTGCATGTACTGCGGTGGCGTCGCAACCAGCGTCGACCACGTCATCCCGCGCAGCCGCGGGGGCAAACACGTCTGGGACAACGTGGTGGCGTCCTGCCGCCGCTGCAACCACGTGAAGGCCGACCGACATCTCATCGAGATCGGCTGGCGGTTGCGCCACAAACCCGCCCCGCCCTCCGGCCTCGCCTGGCGCATCATCGGGACCGGTCACAGGGATCCGCGCTGGCTGCCGTACTTGCAGCCGTACGGCGCGGACGACGCCATGGCCCGGATCGACGGCATTCCCGCCTGACGACGATCCGGGCCTTCGTATTGCCGCGTGCGGCACCGGCCGGCCCGGGGAACCCCCGTTCCCCCGGGCCGGCCTGTCATGCGGTGCGCCCTTACGCGTACCGCGGCCGCCCCTTACGCGTACCGCAGCCGCCCCTACGCGTACCGCAGCTCCCCCGGGCGCACCGTGCGGCGCAGCAGCGGCAGTGAGGTGGCCGAGGCCAGCAGACAGGCGGCGTAGACGGCGAGAGGCACCAGGGCGATCGCCCAGGGCACCGGCCGGCCGGAGAGCAGGGCGTACCAGGTGCCGATGGCCAGGCCGCCCAGCCCGGCGAGCAGCACCGCGGGGGCCAGCGGCAGCGCGGTCTCCAGCAGCAGGGCCCGGCCCAGTACCGTGCGGGGCACTCCGGCGGCGGCCTGTGCGGCCAGGCCGCGGCGGCGGGTGGCCAGGGACTCGGCGGTGCCCACGGCGAGGCCGGACAGGGTGATCGCGAAGGCGACCGCGATCGCGGCGCCGGTGAGGTCGAGGCCGGTGGTGTAGTAGGACGCGGGCTCGGCGAGGTGCTTCTCGGTGCGCACCACGTCCCCGAGCACCTGCCGGATGCCCATGAAGCCGGTCCCGACGACCGTCACCAGCAGCACCGCGGCATGGGTGCGGGCGGCCGACCAGGGGTCGTCGCGCAGCCGTTCGGCGGCGATCAGCGTCGCCGCCGACCCGGCCCGGACCGCGAGGAGCCGCCCGGTCGCCTTCGCGGCCGCCCCGGAGAGCCACACGGCGCCCGCGCCGACCGCGAGGACCGCGCCCGCCATCATCAGCGGCGGTCCGCCGTTCGGCCGGTTGGCGGCGGGCGTGGCGGTGGTGGTCACGGCCAGCAGCGCGAGTGCCGCGACGAGCAGGACGCCGCCCAGGAACAGCAGCCCCGGCCCCCGTCCGGAGCGCGGTCCGACCCGGCGCACCCAGCCGAGCGGCGAGGCGACCAGCCGGCGCAGCGCCAGCGCGCCCGCCGTCGCGCCCAGCAGTGGTACGGCGACGGCGACCAGGGCGATCCCCGCCCAGGCCAGGGCGGTCGGCCGGTCCCACAGGCGCAGCAGGAGCAGCACTGAGAAGACGGTGGCGACCGCCGAGCCCAGCAGACAGGCCAGCCCGGTCTCCAGTGCGGCGATCCGCCGCACCTGCCAGGGCGTCGCCCCGGCCAGCCGCAGCCCGGCCAGCCGCCGGTCGCGGTGCACCGCCCCGATCCGGGCGCACTGCCCGAGGAACCCGAGCACCGGCACGAGCAGGAGCAGCAGGCTGACGATCACACCGGACCGGGTGCCGGGCTCGTCCAGCAGGCCGGCGGCGTACGGCACGTCGTAGGAGCCGCGCAGGGAGGCCAGGGCGACGGCGGTGAGGGCGAAGCCCGTCGCGAGCGCCGCGCCCGTCGCCGTCAGGGTGACCCGCCACCACTCCCCGCGGTCGGAACCACGGGTGAGTTCCCAGGCGATGCGCAGATCGGCCCGCAGGGAGCGCAGGGAGCGGGGCGAGTGCGGGGCGTTCATGCCGTCACCCCCGTCGTCGCCACGCTGCCGTCCCGCAGCTGCACCTCCCGGTCCGCGTACGCCGCCACCTGGGCGTCGTGGGTGATCAGCAGGACCGCGGTGCCCGACTCGCGGGCCGTGTGCACCAGGGCCGTCATGACCTGCTCGCCCGCGAGGGAATCCAGCGCGCCCGTCGGTTCGTCGGCGAAGACCACCTTCGGGCCGGTGACCAGGGCTCGGGCCAGCGCGGCCCGCTGGGCCTGGCCGCCGCTCAGCTCGCCCGGCCGCAACTCCTGCTGACCGCGCACCCCGAACCGCTCCAGCCACTCACCGGCCCGGGCCCGTGCCCGGGCGCGGTCGGTGCCGGCCAGCAGCAGCGGCAGGGCGACGTTGTCCAGGGCCGTCAGCTCGGGGATGAGCTGCCCGAACTGGAACACCACGCCGAACTCGGTGCGGCGCAGCTCGCTCAGCCGCTTCTCGGGCAGGTCCTCGAGACGCCGGCCGTCGTACGTCACCGAGCCCTCGTCCGGCCGGACGATCCCGGCGAGGCAGTGCAGCAGCGTCGACTTCCCGCTGCCGCTCGCGCCGGTCACGGCGAGGATCTCGCCGGGGCGCAGTTCGACCGACGCGTCGCGCAGGGCGGGTGTCCTGCCGTGCGCCTTGGTGAGGCCACGGGCCGAGAGAAGAGGCACGGGTCTGCTCATGCTGCGTCGACCTCCGCGGTCAGGGTGGTGAGCCGGGCCGCCGTGGTGGTCATCCAGCGGAGGTCGGCGTCGAGGTGGTTGACGGCGTAGTCCGCCGAGAGCACGGTCGCCAGGTCGGCGCCCTGGGCGGCCTTGAGCGCCGTGAGCTCCCGCATCCGCTCCATGTGGGCGGCGCGCTGCGCGCTCAGATACCCGGCCGGGTCACCGCCCGAGAGGATCGCGACGACGACCTTGGCGAAGATCTCGTTCGCGACGAAGGGAGCGGGCGGTGCGATCTCCCCGGCCCAGCGGGCCAGTTCACGCGTACCGTCCTCGGTCGCGCGGTACATCGTCCGCTCCGGGCCGCCGTCCGAGTCGGTCCCCTCGACCTCGGCGAGGCCGTCCCGGACGAGGCGCTGGAGGGTCGTGTAGACCTGCCCGTAGGCCAGCGGGCGGGCCTGGGGGAAGCGGTCGTCGTGGCGTCGCTTGAGGTCGTAGCCGTGGCTCGGACCCGAGGCGAGCAGGCCCAGCAGGATGTGGCGGGTGCTCATGCGGATCATTATGTACTGAGTACATGTACTGAGTGAATAGTTATCGGTGATCCGGTTCCGAAGCGGGGGTCTGAGAGTTCCCCCGGGGGATCACTCCGTGATGGCGTACGCCTCCGCCGACCACAGCGAATACCCGAACCGCGTGGCGCGCTTGTCGCCCTGCACCCGCACGAAACGCACGTCCCGCTCGTCCACGCGGACGCTCTCCCGGCCGCCCCGGCCGTCCCGTACCGTCGCCGCCGTGCGCCACCGGCGGCCGTCCGCCGACACCTGGACGCGGTACGCCGACGGGTGGGCGTCCTGCCAGCGCAGCACGACCTGCCCGAGGCGCGCCGGGCGGGGGAGCTCGACCTGCCACCAGGCGCCGTCGTCGACCGGGGACGACCAGCGCGTCTGCGGGTCGCCGTCGTTCGCCGCCGACGCCGGGAAGTCGGGCGTCTCGTCGCCCGAGGAACGCGCCGTGCCGGTGCGGGCCAGGTCGGGGCCGCCGGTGGGCGGGACGGCGCGGACGGTGAGCGTGCGGGTCGCTCCCGCGAAGCCCAGCCGGATGTCGTACGACCGCATCGGCGTGCCGCGCTCGACGGTCACCTCGACGGGGACCTCCACCCGCGTGCCGCGCTCCACGGTCAGTTCGTCCTTCGGCACCCGGACCCGTACGCCCTCGGGCGCCTCGACGGTGAGCCTGCCGCGGGCGTCGGCGGGCCGCAGCGATCCCAGCCCCGCCGTCAGCCGCAGGGCCCGGCCGGTCTCGGCGTCCACCTCGTCGCGCTCCAGCTCCAGGGAGGCCGCGGGGGAGTCGTCGAACCAGGGGACGAGATGGCGCACCCGGGCCGGAGCGGGCCCGGCGACCCGCACGGCGTCCACCGGCGAGTCGACCCGCACCTCGGTCGCGCCCGACCCCGACAGCCGCCCGACCGGCCGCCAGCCCCGGCCGGGGACGTGTGCCTCGACCGCGCCCTCGGTGCCGGGGTCGGTGAGGACCGTCACGGCGGTCAGCGGGCGGGGGCGGGGGAGGCGCAGGGTGCGGTCGTCCGAGGGGCCGCCGGGGTTGCGGGGCGGCTCGTGGTCGATGCCCGCCCAGGACGCGTACGCCTTCTGCGCCCGCTGAAGGAAGGGGTCCAGGACGTCCGTGCCGACCTCGGCCCGCGCCGACTCCAGCCCGGCCCGCAGGGTGCCCAGCCTGCGGTACGCCGTCCAGGCCGCCGCCGTGTCCCCGGCGCGCTGCGCGTCCAGCATGTCGAGCGCGGCCGTGCCCGCCTCGCCGTAGCCGGCCAGCTGCTCCGACCAGGGGGCGACCTCGGAGGCGAGGGCGGTGTCCGACAGCCGCCGGGGCAGCTCGCGCAGCACGGTGAAGGCCTCGCGCAGCCGCCGCGCGGCGTCGCCGCCCGACGCGGGGTCACGCCAGTACGCCTCGGCCAGCGGGCGCAGATACGCCGACTCCTCGTCGTCCAGCACCGACGACGCGTCGTTCCCGGCCAGCGCCGCCAGGGCCTGCTCACGGCGCCGGTCCCCGCCCGCCAGGTCGGCGATCGCGGCCCGCCAGGACTCCCCGGGGCTGTAGGCACGCGGGTTCCACGCGTAGTCGGCGGCGGTGAACAGCGGGATGCGGGACGCCTCCGGCTGCTGCATCGCGTTGGCGAGCAGGGCGGCGGAGCCGGTCGCGACGGCGGGCTCACGGCCCTGGTAGGGGCCGAGGAAGATACGGCCCGGGTCGTAGTCGTTGACCGGGTAGTTGTCCATCGTGACCAGCGGGTGCCCGAGCGCATCCCGCGCGTCGGCCAGTTCCCCGCCCGTGATGGTGCGGGGCACCACCCCGACGCCCGTCCACGCCACCTCGACACCCTTGTCCAGCTCGCCCGCCAGCGCCCGCCGGTAGTCGGTCGTGCCGTCCTCGTAGTACTCGGTCGGCATCAGCGACAGACCGGCGGCGCCGGGGTGCCGTTCCGCCAGGTGCCGGGCCACCGCGTTCGCCACCCGGGACTGCGCCTCGGCCGCCGCCCGCGGGCCGGAGCCGAACCGGTCGGCGTCCGCGTCGCAGTGCCACTCGCTGTAGCTGACGTCCTGGAACTGGAGCTGGAAGGCCCGGAAGCCCAGCGCCCACATCGCGTCGAGCTTGCGCGTCAGCGCCCGCACATCGGCGTCCGACGCGAAGCACATCGCCTGACCCGGGGCCACCGCCCAGCCGAGCTTCACGTGGTTGCCGCGGGCCCGCTCGGCCAGCTCCCGGAACTCGGCCCGCTGCTTCGCCGGGTACGGCTCACGCCAGCGCGCCTGCCGGTAGAGGTCGTCGCCCGGGGCGTACAGGTAACGGTTCTGCTTGGTGCGCCCCATAAAGCCGAGCTGCGCCATCCGCTGCCGGTGCGTCCACGCGGTGCCGTAGAAGCCCTCGGTGATGCCGCGTACGGCGGTGCCGGGCCAGTCGCGTACGACGGCCGCCGCGATCGTGCCGTCGGGACGCAGCAGTTGCCGCAGCGTCTGCACGGCGTGGAACAGCCCGTCCTCGCCGGTTCCGGTGAGGGAGACGCCGCCCCGGCCGACGGCCAGCTCGTACCCCCCGGAGGGGAGGGCGCGGCGGTCGCCGCGGCGGGCCGGCTCGCTCCCCGCCCGCACGACCAGGGCACCGGGCCGGGCGGAGTCTGTGACGCGGCGGGCACCGGCCTGCCGCAGCAGCGCGCGCAGGGCGTCGACGGCGTGGGGATCCGCCGAGGGGTCCGTGAGCAGCGCGACCTCGCCGGTGACCGGGACCGGGGCGCCGTTCGCGCGCAGCGACTGGGGGCGCGGCCAGACGGAGAGGCCGGGTCCGGCCGTGTCGGGGGCCGGTGTCGCGCTCGGGCGGGGGGCGGGCGGATCCGCCACCGCGACGGGCGGGGCGCCGAGGCTTCCGGCGACGACGGCGACCGCGAGGGCCACTGCCCGCTTTCCACGCCGCAGTCCCACAGGCCCCCTCCAGGTGCGTCCGACCGGGACCACGAGCCCACCACCCGCCCGGTGAAGGTGTCAACGAGAGTGGCCGTTGTGGCCGATTTGCCGGACTCTGGAGAGAGTGGAGGGGAGTGGAATGTGAGCAGGATAACGATGTTCGGTCTGGGACGTCTGCCATCGCGTCGACTGGGTAGGGCTGCGGTAACCCTTCGAAAGTTGAACGCGACAAGCTCTACAAGGAGGCCCCCGTGGCTGCGATGACTTTCCTTCCGCTCCCGGCCCCGTCCAAACCCGTGGCGGACACGTCCGCCGAACTCGACCCCCACTACGACGATCCGCGCTACGAAGACCCGCACTACTGCGTCTTCAGCTCCGAGAACACCTGCGCCGAGCCCCCGCTCACCAGTGAGCCCCCGCTCCCCGACGCCGAGCCCCTCACCAGCGAGCCCCCGCTCGCCGAATCCGCCCCGCTGACCAGCGAGCCCTCCGCCTTCCTCACGGACTTCTCAGGAATCTAGAGGCCCAGATGACGGCACCGCGGCCGGCCGAACCGCCTTCCGAGGACCTGTCCCGCCTCGCCGATCTGCATGGCGTCGCCACCTCTTACAGCCCGTCCCCGGACCGTACGCTGGCGGCCTCGGCCACCGCGGTCACTCTGACCCTGGCCGCTCTCGGTGTGGACGCGAGCACGCCCGGCGCCGTCCGCGCCGCGCTCGCCGCCCGGGAGCGGGAACAGGGCGCACGACTGCTGCCGCCCACGGTGGTCGGCTGGGGCGCGGACCCCCCGGCCGCCCTGGCCGCCCTCCCCGAGGGCACCCGGCTGCGCATCGAGACAGAGCAGGGTGAGACCCGCGCCTCGGCCGGGCAACTCCCGCCCGGCGTCCACCGGCTGACCGCCACGGCACCCGACGGCCGCGCCGCGGACGCCCACCTGATCATCGCCCCGGCCCGCCTGCCCACGCCGCCCGGACGCTCGTACGGACTGCTCGTCCAGCTCTACTCCCTCCTCTCCCGCCGCTCCTGGGGCATGGGCGACCTCGGTGACCTCGCCGAACTGGCCGGCTGGGCCGGGCGGTCGCTCGGCGCCGGGTTCGTCCAGGTCAACCCGCTGCACGCGGCCGTGCCCGGCGCCCCCACCGACCCCTCCCCGTACCGCCCCTCCTCGCGCCGCTTCCCCGACCCCGTGCACCTGCGGATCGAGGACGTCCCCGAGGCCGCCCACGTCGAGGACCCGCAACGGCTGCGCGCACTGCTGGAGAGATCCGGCCGACTGCGCGAAGCGGTGCTGGAGAAGGGCGCGCTGATCGACCGGGACGCCGTGTGGGAGCTCAAGCGGGAGGCACTCGGGCTGCTGTGCGAGGTGCCGCTGGGCCCCGGCAGACGCGCCGCCTACTGTGACTTCCTCGCCGAGCAGGGCCAGGCCCTGGAGGACCACGCCACCTGGTGCGCGCTCGCCGAGGTACACGGCCCGGACTGGCACCGCTGGCCGACCGGTCTGCGCGACCCCCGCTCGGCCGACACCGTCCGCGCCCGCAACGGCCTCCTGGACCGGGTGGACTTCTGGTCCCGGCTCGCCTGGCTCACCGACGCCCAGCTGACCGCGGCGCAGCGCGCCGGCCGGGAGGCCGGGATGCCGGTCGGGATCGTGCACGACCTCGCCGTCGGCGTCCACCCCGGCGGGGCCGACGCCTGGGCACAGCAGGACTATTTCGCCGCCGGCATGTCGGTGGGCGCGCCCCCGGACGCCTTCAACGCGCGCGGCCAGGACTGGGGTCTGCCGCCCTGGCGCCCCGACCGCCTCGCCGAGTCCGGCTATGCCCCCTTCCGCGAGCTGCTGCGCGCCCTGTTCCGCTACGCCGGAGCGCTGCGCATCGACCACGTCATGGGCCTGTTCCGCCTGTGGTGGGTCCCCCAGGGCCACCCGCCCACCGAGGGCACCTACGTCCGCTACGACGCCGAGGCCATGCTCGCCGTGCTCGTGCTGGAGGCCTCCCGGGCCGGGGCGCCGGTGATCGGCGAGGACCTCGGCACCGTGGAACCCGGCGTCCGCGAGGCGCTGCGCGAGCGCGGGGTGCTCGGCACGTCCGTGCTGTGGTTCGAACGCGACTGGGACGGCGACGGCCACCCCCTGCCCCCCGACCGCTGGCGCGCCGACTGTCTGGCCACCGCCACCACCCACGATCTGCCCTCCACGGCCGCCCGTCTCACCGGCGAGCACGTCGAACTCCGCGACAGCCTCGGCCTGCTCGCCCGCCCGCTGGAGGAGGAGCGCGCGGAAGCCGCCGCCGACACCGGCGAATGGCTGGCCCTGCTAGCCCGCCTCGGCCTGCTTCAGGGCACCGGCGGTGGCACCGACACCTCGTCGGAGGAGGCCGAGATCCAGGCCGTCCACCGTTTCCTGCTGCGCACCCCGGCCCGCATGGTCGGCGTCTGGCTCCCGGACGGAGTCGGCGACCGCCGCCCGCAGAACCTCCCGGGCACCTGGGACCAGTACCCGAACTGGAGGCTGCCGATCGCGGACGCGGGGGGCCGCCCGGTCACGTTGGAGGAGCTGGCGGCGTCGCCCCGACTGCATGCCCTCATCGAGGTGTTGCGGGAGCCGTCCGGCCCGTCCGGCGGCTGAGGGCGACTCTTACGGCACCCCGGGCGCGCGGCCCCAGGGGGCGTTGGATACTTTTGACACCGTGGACAAGAAGAACGCCCTGCGCGCCGGCGCCCTGGCAGCCGGTACGACGCTCATGATGCTGCTCATGTCGTCCCCCGCCTCCGCGCTCAGCCGCGACGACGGTGACGACCCCGGCCCGGGCCTGAGCGTCATCGAGACGCTGGGCCTCTTCGTCGTGGCCCCCATCGTGCTGTACCTGGTCATTCACGGCCTCGTGGTGATCGGCGACAAGACGCACAAGCAGAAGGACACGACCAGCTCCAACATCGACACCAAGCCGAAGGCCGAGGCCGACGCCAAGGCCTGATCAGGGGCGTTGTGGAGGGGCGGTCACCGCCCGGCTGTCCCCTCCGTCCCCGCCAGCAGTTCCCTCAGCAGGCCGGCCAGTTGGCCGGCCTGTTTCTCGTCGAGGCCGGACAGGGCCTCCGTCTGGACGGTCAGCCCGGCGACGGCCGCCTCGTCGATGAGGCACAGTCCCTCCTCGGTGAGCGTCACCTGAAGGCCCCGCCGGTCGTGCGGATCGGGAGAGCGGCGCAGGAACCCGGCCCGCTCCAGCTTGTCCAGGCGGCCGGTCATCCCGCCCGTGGTCAGCATGAGCGTCTCCGAGAGCCGGCGCGGTGAGAGCGTGTAGGGCTCGCCGGAGCGGCGCAGGGTCGCCAGGACGTCGAACTCGCCGCGTGAGATCCCGAACCGGCCGTAGGTGTCCTCCAGGCGGTCCGCCATCGCGCGGGCGAGCCGGGAGACCCGGCCGAAGACCTCCATCGCCCGGGTGTCGAGCTCGGGCCGGACCGTCCCCCACTGGTCGATGATCGCGTCGACGGGGTCCCTGCGCTGCTCGGGGCGTTCGTTCATGGCACGAGTATCGGCCGCCTCTCGGTCACCCGCAAGAAAGTAGCTTGACGGAAAGTTGCTTAGGGCTAAGCTACTTTCTACCGACCTACTCCGAAGGGTGCCACCCATGGCCTCCTCCCGTCCCGCTCTCATCGCCCTCACCGCGCTCGCCCCCGTCTCCTGGGGCACGACCTACGCGGTCACCACCGAGTTCCTCCCGGCCGACCGCCCCCTGTTCACCGGACTGATGCGCGCCCTGCCCGCCGGTCTGCTGCTGCTCGCCCTCGCCCGGGTGCTGCCGCGCGGTGCCTGGTGGTGGAAGGCGGCGGTGCTCGGCGCGCTGAACATCGGCGCCTTCTTCCCGCTGCTGTTCCTCTCGGCGTACCGGCTGCCCGGGGGCATGGCGGCGGTCGTCGGCTCGGCCGGGCCGCTGTTCGTGGCAGGCCTCGCGGCGCTGCTGCTCGGGCAGCGGCCGACGGTGCGCACGCTGCTGACCGGGGCCGTGGCCGCGTTCGGCGTCAGCCTCGTCGTCCTGCGGGCGGCCGGGGCGCTGGACGCGCTCGGCCTGCTGGCGGCCCTCGCCGCCACCGTCTCCATGTCCGCCGGGACCGTCCTCACCCAGCGGTGGGGGCGCCCCGCCGGTGTCGGCCCGCTCGCCCTCACCGGCTGGCAGCTGACGGCCGGCGGCCTGCTCATCGCGCCGCTCGCCTTCCTGATCGAGGGCGCGCCCCCGGCGCTGGACGGCCGGGCGGCCGGCGGCTACCTCTACCTCGCCGTCGCGAACACGGCGGTCGCGTACTGGCTGTGGTTCCGCGGCATCGGGCGCCTCACCGCCACCCAGGTCACGTTCCTCGGCCCGCTCTCCCCGCTGACCGCGGCCGTCGTCGGCTGGGCGGCGCTCGGGCAGGCGCTGACGCCGGTGCAGCTGGTGGGCATGGCTCTGGCGTTCGGGGCGACGGTCGCGGGGCAGATCGGGGGTCGGGGACAGGCGGCACCGCGAACGTTCAGCTTCCCCGGGAAGAACGGTCGCGAAGAATCGACGGACGTGACGGACGGCGCGCTGCGACGGTAGACCCGCCCCGCTCACCGCCCGGCGAAAGAGAAAAAGCGGAGGGGCGCCCGGCAGACCACCGGGCGCCCCACACGACGGCTGACGACGCCTACTGCGCCGCCGCGTCCGCCTGCTGGGCGCGCAGGGCGCGTTCCACGCCCGCGCGGGACTCCGAGACCAGGCGCCTGAGGGCCGCGTTCGGGGCGGCGGCGGTCAGCCAGGCGTCCGTCTTGTCCAGGGTCTCCTGGGAGACCTGGACCGTCGGGTAGAGGCCGACGGCGATCTGCTGGGCCATCTCGTGGGAGCGGGACTCCCAGATGTCCTTGACCGCCTCGAAGTACCGGTCCGCGTACGGGGCGAGCACCTCACGCTGGTCGGTCTGGACGAAACCGCCGATGACCGCCTCCTGCACGGCGTTCGGCAGCTTGTCGGAGTCGACGACCGACGCCCACGCCTCAGCCTTGGCCTCCTCGGTCGGGCGGGACGCCCGGGCCGTGGCGGCGTGCCGTTCACCGGCGGCCGTGCGGTCACGGTCGTACTCGCTCGCGATCTCCGCCTCGTCGAACCGGCCGACCGCCGCGAGCCGCTGCACGAACGACCACCGCAGCTCCGTGTCGACGACCAGGCCCTCGACGGTCTGCGAGCCGTCCAGCAGCGCGTCCAGCACGTCCAGCTGCTCGGGCGTCCGGGCCGTCGCGGCGAACGCGCGTGCCCACGCCAGCTGGTGGTCGCTGCCCGGCGCCGCCGCCCGCAGATGGGCCAGCGTCGCGTCGGTCCAGCGGGCCAGCAGCGCCTCGCGTCCGGCCGGGTCGGCGTACAGGTCGATGGCCAGCTTCACCTGGCGCTGCAGCGACTGCACGACGCCGATGTCCGACTCCTTGCCGATGCCGGACAGCACCAGGGCCAGGTAGTCACGGGTCGCGAGCTCGGCGTCGCGGGTCATGTCCCAGGCCGACGCCCAGCACAGGGCGCGGGGCAGGGACGACTCGAAGTCGCCGAGGTGTTCCGTGACGACGGCCAGGGACTGCTCGTCCAGGCGGACCTTCGCGTACGACAGGTCGTCGTCGTTGAGCAGGATCACGGCCGGGCGGCGCTTGCCCACCAGCTGCGGCACGGCCGTCAGCTCGCCGTCCACGTCCAGCTCGATGCGCTCCTCGCGGACCAGCTTGCCGCTCGCGTCGTCGAGCTCGTACAGGCCGACGGCGATCCGGTGCGGCCGCAGGGTCGGCTCGCCCTTCGCGCCCGCGGGCAGGGCCGGGGCCTCCTGGCTGATGGCGAAGGACGTGACGACACCCTCCGCGTCCGTCTCGATCCGCGGACGCAGGACGTTGATGCCGGCCGTCTGCAGCCACGCCTTCGACCACGCCTTCAGATCACGCCCCGAGGTCTCCTCCAGGGAGCCCAGCAGATCGGACAGGCGCGTGTTGCCGAACGCGTGCGCCTTGAAGTACGCCTGCACGCCACGGAAGAACTCGTCCTCGCCGACGTACGCGACGAGCTGCTTCAGGACGGAAGCCCCCTTCGCGTAGGTGATGCCGTCGAAGTTGACGAGCACGTCGTCCAGGTCGTTGATCTCGGCCATGATCGGGTGCGTCGACGGCAGCTGGTCCTGGCGGTACGCCCACGTCTTCATGGAGTTGGCGAACGTGGTCCAGGACTGCGGCCAGCGCGACTCGGGGTGGGCGGCCTGGCAGGCGATCGACGTGTACGTGGCGAACGACTCGTTCAGCCACAGGTCGTTCCACCACTCCATCGTCACGAGGTCGCCGAACCACATGTGGGCCAGCTCGTGCAGGATGGTCTCCGCGCGCACCTCGTACGCCGCGTCCGTCACCTTCGACCGGAACACGTACTGGTCGCGGATGGTCACCGCGCCCGCGTTCTCCATCGCGCCCGCGTTGAACTCCGGCACGAACAGCTGGTCGTACTTCTTGAACGGGTACGTGTAGTCGAACTTCTCCTGGAACCACTCGAAGCCCTGCCGGGTCACCTCGAAGATGGCGTCCGAGTCGAGGTACTCGGCGAGCGAGGGACGGCAGTAGATGCCGAGCGGGACGGACTGGCCGTCCTTCTCGTACACGCTGTGCACGGAGTGGTACGGGCCGACGATCAGCGCCGTGATGTACGACGAGATGCGCGGCGTCGGCTCGAACACCCAGACGTTGTCCTGGGGCTCCGGAGTGGGCGAGTTGGAGATGACGGTCCAGCCCTCCGGCGCCCTCACGGTGAACTGGAAGGTCGCCTTGAGGTCCGGCTGCTCGAAGCTCGCGAACACCCGGCGGGCGTCCGGAACCTCGAACTGGGTGTAGAGATAGGCCTGGTCGTCGACCGGGTCGACGAACCGGTGCAGACCCTCACCGGTGTTGGTGTACGCGCAGTCGGCGACCACCCGGAGGATGTTGCGGCCCTGGAGCAGGCCGGACAGGGCGATCCGGGAGTCCGCGAAGACCTCGGCGGGGTCGAGGGAGTCCCCGTTCAGGGTCACCTCATGCACGGCCGGGGCGACGAGGTCGATGAACGACTCGGCACCGTTCTCGGCGGTCACATCGAAACGCACCGTGGTCACGGACCGGTAGGTGCCGCCCTGCTGCGCGCCGGAGAGATCGAGTTCGATCTCGTACGAGTCAACGGCGAGCAGCTGCGCCCGCTGCTGCGCCTCTTCGCGGGTCAGGTTTGTGCCAGGCACGCGGTCATCTCCTCGTTATGGGTGGGTTGCGCCATCTTTCCACGGCAGCTTCGCATCGGGCGACGACCGGGGCGTCTTCGAGGGATACCCCTCTAGTGGCGAGGGTGCGGGCGCGCGAACTGCCGTCCCGCCGCCCTCTCCCCGTCCCGGTGCGGCAGCAAACCGGCGGCGGTACGAGCCGGGCGCCACGGGGGAGGGCGACGTCCGGAATCCGCCGGTGCTCCGGGCCCGCGCGAGCGAGCCTGAGGAGTATGACGACGACCTACAGCGCACTGCCCATCACCCCGCGCGCCCTGAAGGACCTCCGCACAACCGACGACGCGGGCCGCCCCACCGTCCCGTTCACCACCGCGGAGGGCGGCTCACCGCTCCGCTGCTGTCTGCGCCACGCCGGACCGGGCGAACGCATCGCCCTGGTCTCGTACGCCCCGCTGCGCCGCTGGGCGTCGGAGCGGGACGTCGACCCGGGCGCCTACGACGAACAGGGCCCGGTCTTCATCCACGCAGAGGAGTGCTCGGGGCCGGACGCCGGCGCCCTGCCCTTCACCAACAGCCACCGCACGGTGCGCCGCTACTCCGCCGAGGGCCGCATCCTGGGCGGGCGGCTGGTCGTCGGGGACCCTGCCGCCTTCGAGGAGGCCGTCACGGAAGCATTCGACGACCCGGCCGTGGCGCTCGTCCACGTCCGGGCCGTCGAGTACGGCTGCTTCTACTACGAGGTGCGCAGGGACTAGCCCTTCAGCTCCGCCGCCACCAGCTCCGCGATCTGGATCGCGTTCAGGGCCGCGCCCTTGCGGAGGTTGTCGTTGGAGAGGAAGAGGGCCAGGCCGTTGTCCACCGTCTCGTCGCGGCGGATGCGGCCGACGTAGGAGGGGTCCTGGCCGGCGGCCTGGAGGGGGGTGGGGATGTCGGTGACGACGACGCCCGGGGCGTCCGCCAGCAGCTCCGTCGCCCGCTCGGGGGAGATCGGCCGGGCGAAGCGGGCGTTGACCTGGAGGGAGTGGCCGGAGAAGACCGGGACGCGCACGCAGGTGCCGGAGACCTTCAGCTCGGGGATCTCCAGGATCTTGCGGGACTCGTTGCGGAGCTTCTGCTCCTCGTCGGTCTCGTTCAGGCCGTCGTCGACGATGTTGCCCGCGAGCGGCAGCACGTTGAAGGCGATGGGGCGCTTGTAGACGCCCGGCTCGGGGAAGTCGACCGCTTCGCCGTCGTGGGTGAGCTTGTCGGCGTCGGCGACGACCTTCTGCGTCTGGCCGTGCAGCTCGGCCACGCCCGCGAGACCGGAGCCGGAGACCGCCTGGTACGTGGCGACGACCAGGGCTTCCAGGCCCGCCTCGGCGTGCAGCGGACGCAGGACCGGCATCGCGGCCATCGTCGTGCAGTTCGGGTTGGCGATGATGCCCTTGGGGCGGTCCTTGATCGCGTGCGGGTTCACCTCGGAGACGACCAGGGGCACCTCCGGGTGCTTGCGCCACGCGGAGGAGTTGTCGATCACGACGGCGCCCTGGGAGGCGACCTTTTCGGCCAGCGCCTTGGACGTGGCACCGCCCGCGGAGAACAGCACGATGTCCAGGCCGGTGTAGTCGGCGGTCGCCGCGTCCTCCACCGTCACGCCGTCCAGCTCAGAGCCCGCCGAACGGGCCGAGGCGAACAGGCGCAGCTCGGTGACCGGGAAGTTCCGCTCCTTGAGGATCCTGCGCATGACCGTGCCCACCTGTCCGGTGGCTCCGACGATTCCGACCCTCACGGTGACTCCCTCTCGTGCGTCTCTTCACATGCTCGTTGCTTGGCCGAGGCTTTTCCATCATGCGGCCGACCACGGCCCACCTGTCCACTTCTTTCCCCGGGCCGTCCGGTGAGTGGGACGACGTGTCCCACTCTTTGGTTGCGGACCTACGGTGCCAGCCGCTCTGAGCTGGAGAAATTCGCTCGACAGGGGTCGTGCGCCGCAAGCTCACCTGCCCCTCCCTCACTCCGCCACACGGGAGTGTGACGTATACCTCTGTGGTCCTTCCGGAAATCCTTCGGAGGACGACCGAACGTTCCGGGCCGGGCCGGCGTCGTAGGAGAAACACGGCGAGGGGGGTGGATGTGCTGCTGCGCGGAAGGGCCCGGCGCGGCCGGGAGACGCACGCCGGCGGTGATCCGCGGAGCGAGGCCGATCCGCTGGACGCGGCGCAGGAGCGCCGGGTGCGGGCGGTGCTCGCGCTGGGCGGGGTGCCGCAGGCGGACCTGCCGGACGGGGTGCAGCAGGTCCGCCTGCGGTTGCTGGAGCGGGCCGCCAGCGGGCGGGATGCGCCGCGGGACGTCTCGGCGTGGGCGGCGGTCGTCGCCTCCAACCTGGCCATGGACTGGCACCGGGCCAAGCGCCGCCAGGAGCGGCTCGGGGAGCGGCTGGCCGCCCTGCGCCAGCCGGCGCATCCCTCCGGCGAGGACAGCAGCGTGCTGTCGGTCGCCGTCGCGCAGGGCCTGGACGAGCTGCCCGACGCCCAGCGCCAGGTCGTCGTCCTGCGCTTCTACGCCGATCTGCCGGTGCGGTCCATCGCCGAGCAGCTCGGCGTCCCGGAGGGCACGGTCAAGAGCAGGCTGCACACGGCGGTACGGGCCCTGCGCGCCCGCCTGCACGAGGACGAGGTGGTGTGACGTGACCGCCCGGAACGAGAACAACGAGAACGATGCCGCCCGGCGTGACAGCAGTGACAGCAGTGTCGGTTGCGGCGGCGGCGAGTACGACGGCATGGACGCGCTGATGGCGGCGATCGTCGGCGACCCCGTGCCGGAGGGCGCCCGGCAGGACGCCGGTTACCTGGCGGCCCACCGAGCGGCCGTGGCCGATGTCGCCCTGCTGCGGGAGCAGCTCACCCTGATGGGGGACACGCTGGCGCACGGCGACGGCCCGAGGGCCGAGCATGCCGCCGGGCCGGGGACGGCCGCCGATCCGTCCGTGACGGTGCTGCCCGTGAGGTCGCGGGGGGCCGCGCCGCGGCGCAACCGTCCCCGGCCCCTGTCCATGGCCCTGCGCGGGCTCGCCGCCGCCGCGGCGGCCGCCGTCGTCGTGGGCATGGGCTGGCTCGTCGTGCAGGGCGGTGCCGGTGCCGGGGACGACTCGGCGGGAAGCTCGGCCGCCGATTCCGCGGCGAGGCCGCAGGACGGCGGCGGTGACGCCAAGCTCGGCCACGCCGGCTATCTCGCCTGTGCCCGGCTCGTCGTCGAGGGCACCGTCGCCGAGGTCGAACCGGTCCCCGGCACCGGACAGGACCGCGTCACCCTCGACGTGGAGCGCTCCTACAAGCCCGCCGAGAGCGAGGAGCGGGTCGTCTTCCCGATGGCGGAGGACGTCGCCCCCCGGCTGCGGACGGGCGACCACGTCCTCGTCGGGATCACACGCGGGCAGGCCGAGCCGGACCTGTGGAGCGTCGGGGAGAAGGAGATCGCCCGCGAACGGGCCTGGATCACCGCCGCTCTGCCCGAGTCGCGCACGATCCCCTGCCCGTAGCGGCGCATGAAGAAGGGCGGGCGCCCGTACGGACGCCCGCCCCACAGAGACTGTCGGCCGGAGTTACGGCACGACCTTCTCGATCTTCACACTGCCCAGGCCCGCGACCGTGCCGCGCGCGTTGACCAGCTGGACCTGCCCGAAGAACTCACGCCCCTCGGGAGCGGCCGCCGCGGCGGTGACGCTGCCCGAGACCGTGGCCGACGCGCCCGTGCCGAGCTTCACCGGCGCCGAGCCGTCGACGCCGACGCTGCCGAGGGACGGGGAGAAGAACACGTCCTGGTAGTCGTAGGCGGTGGTGCCGGCCGGCACCGAGTAGCCGACGACCTCGACGGTGTACTTCCCGGCGGCCGGCGACGGCACGGAGACCGACTCCTCCGAGTCGCCGTCGGCGGAGCTGCCGACCTGCGTGCCGGCGGCGTTGTAGACCACGAGGTCCAGGTCAGCGGCCGTGTCCGAGACACCGCCGATGGCGACGTCCAGGGACTTCGCGCCCGCGGGCACCTCGACCGTCGTGGTCTGCGTCTCGCCCTGCTTGATCGACGGACGGGTCGTCTTCGCCGAGCCGAGCGGGCCGCCCACCAGCTTGCCCTCGAGCGCGGCGAATCCGTTCGTCACCTTCCAGGAGGCGGCGGCCGGGGTGCCGACCTTCGCCTCGGGCACGGTCACGGTCTCCGGGTCGAAGGCCGCGCCGAGCACGGCGACGTCCAGCTTGTACGGGTTGTCGAGCAGCGGCGACGTACGGCGCGACTCGACCTCGATCTCCCACACGCCCGGCTGCGGGTTCGCGTACGAACGCAGGTCGGGGCGGCAGGTGTTGGCCGGGTTGGCGTAGTTCGGGTAGCAGTTGACCGTCGACGTCGGGTCGGACGGGACGCCGTAGGGGTGGATGGAGATGAACCGGGTCTGGCTCTTGTCCTTCAGCCCGCTCATCGCGACCTCGAGCGTCTTCGCGCCCTCGGGCACGGTGACGTAGTAGTGCCGCGAGCTGTTGCGCTGCACCGAGTCGGAGGCGGAGAAGGTGTACTTCAGCGGGGCCGAGACGACGACCGTGCTCAGGACCTGCCTGTCGATGCCCTCGGTCTTCGGGTCGTCGACCTCGAGGATCGCGCTCTTGATACCGGCGGACTTCGGCGCGGCCTGGACCTTGACGGTCACCGGCTGGTTCAGCGGCAGCTTCACCTCGTCGGAGCCGACGATGCGGAAGGTGCCGCCCGCGTTGTTCTCGAAGTGCAGCTCGTGCCGGATCGCCTTGTCGGCGCCGGACGTACGGGTGACGGTGACCTCGTAGGTCTTCTTCTGACCGGCCTTCAGGCCGCCCTCACGGTCGTAGAGGCCCGTGCCGAAGCCCGGGGTCTTCAGGAACTGGTCGATCGCGGTGTCGACCGGGGCCTTGACCGTGTACGCGTGCGAGGTGGCGTCGTCGCGGATCGAGTCCCAGGCGTCCTCGATGTTCATGAGGCCCGCGCCCTCCTCGTACGCCTGCACACCCTTGATGTGGTCGGCGGTCGAGGTGAGGGCCGTGCGCAGGGTCGCCGGCGTGAGGTCGATCTTCTTCTGCTTCGCGGCCGACAGCAGCAGCGCGGCGGCGCCGGCGGCCTGCGGGGAGGCCATCGAGGTGCCCTGGAGCATGCCGTAGCCGGCCGGCAGGGTGTAGCCCGACTCGGCGACCGGGGCGCCCGGCATCCAGGTCTGGATGGTGTTGATCGCGGCACCCGGGGCGACCAGGGTCGGGGTGAAGCCGCCGTCCTCACGCGGGCCGCGCGAGGAGAACGGCATCAGCGCGTACTTCTTCTCCACGACCGAGCCGTAGTTGGCGGCCCAGGTCTCCTTGGAGACGGACGCGCCGACCGAGATGACCTTCTCGGCCAGGGCCGGGTCGCCGATGGTGTTGGTGCCGGGGCCGGAGTTGCCCGCGGAGATCACCAGCTGGACGCCGTACTCGTCGATCAGGCGCGTGTACAGCTCGGCGCGCGCGTTGTTGCCGTCGTTCAGCGCCGGCAGGCCGCCGATGGACATGTTGACGATGTCGACGCCGCGCTTGGTGACGAGGTCGATCATGCCCTCGGTGAGCGCGACGTTGGTGCAGCCGCCGGACCAGGTGCAGGCGCGCGAGGAGACCAGCTTGGCGCCCGGAGCCGCGCCGTCCATCTTGCCGCCGAACAGGCCGTTCGCGGCGGTGATGCCGGCGACGTGCGTGCCGTGCTCGGACTCGATGACGCCGATGTTGACGAAGTCGGCCTTCGTGCCCGACGCGGTGACGACGTCCTTGCGGATCTCGACGACGAACGGCTGCCGCTCGGCGATGTCGGTGGCCGGGTCGTCGGTGCCGAAGTACCCGGTCTGGAAGCCGTCCTTGTACGGCTTCATCGCGGTGTCGTCACCGAAGTCGTTGTTGTTGTTCAGGTCGACGCGGACCGTGCCGGACGCCGCGTCGTACAGCACGCCCCAGGCGTCGGTGGTGTCGCCGTCCCGGTTGGCGTCGCCCGCCGCGTCGCCGCCGGTGGTGTACGACTCCAGGAAGGTGCTGACCTTGTAGGAGCCCGCCGGGGCGGTCCAGGTCTTGCCGCCGTAGGTGAAGGTGGGCCCGGACACGGAGGTGGTCATCGGGCGCCAGGTGCGGTCGTTGTCGACGACCGGGTCCGTCGCGGTCACCCAGTCGACGATCTTCCGCTCGCCGGTGGTGGTCTTCTGCAGCGCCGGGTGGCCGAGGTCCACGCCGGAGTCCAGGATGCCGATGGTGATGCCGCGGCCGTCCGACTTCGGGTTGTCCTCGACGAAGTCGACCGCGCCCGTCTCGAAGGACGGGTTGTACGGGTTCTCGGCCGGGGTCTTCCTGCCGGGCGCCGGGTAGGTGCCCTTCGCGGCCTCGGCGCCCTTGGCGGCGTCCGCGCTCGGCGTCGGGTCGTCCAGCGGGATCTCCTCGCGCAGGTCGATGCCGTGCACGGAGGAGAGCTTGGCGGCGGCGGCGATGGCCGAGTCCGCCCGGGACGTCGGGAGGGTGGCGCGGACATAGCCCAGCTTGTCGTCGGCCCGGCCCACCGTGCCGCCCTCGACCGCGTCCAGCTGCCCGGCGACCTGCTCGGTCTTCCCGGGCGCGGTGGCGATCATCATCGTGACGGTCTTGTCGCCGTCGGCCTTGGCCTCCGCGAGGAGGTCCGCGTCGTCCGAACCGAGCTTGTCGGGCGCGGACTTGACGTCCGGGTCGGCGGGGGCGGAGGCGCCCGGGCCGTCGGCGGCGAAGGCCAGGGGGATCGGCCCGGCCGCGGAGAGCGCGGCGACGAGACCGGCGGCCACGGCTATCCGCGCCACACGTCTCGGGCCCGATATCGGGTCTCGCTGGGGGGTGAGGGTCATCGGCATCCCTTGTTGGTAAAGGAACGAGCGGGAACGACCAGTACCGATCGGCCCTGGTCGCAACGGTCCGAACGCGAGGCCGGACGATCGCACAGCTTTGCGTAAGGGCACGCTCTTTGGGGACTGTTGACCGAAACGAGATGGATGTATGGGGAAAACCCGCGATGCGTTTTGCGGGCATGAGTCCTGAAGGCGGTGAAATCGGTTAACGTCCCGGAGTGCGAGAGAAGTTGAGGGTGGCGGCCTACGCCGTATGTGTCCGTGACGGACAGATCCTGCTCGCCCGCTCACCCGCCCAGGACGGCACCCCCGAGTGGGTCGTGCCGGGCGGCGGCATGGAGCACGGCGAGGATCCCTACGACACCGTGCGACGGGAGGTGGAGGAGGAGACCGGGTACCGGATAGAAGTGACCGGGCTGCTCGGCGTGGACTCCTCCCACCGCGTCTTCCGCGACGGCTTCGGACGCCCCGTCGACCATCACGGCGTCCGGTTCGTCTACGAGGGCCGCATCACCGGCGGCGAACTGCGCAACGAGGTGGGCGGCTCCACCGACCTCGCCGCCTGGCAGGACCTGGACGCGGTGTCCGGCCTGGTCCGCATCGGGCTGGTCGACACGGCCCTGCGGCTGTGGCGGGAGCGGCCGCCCGGCGGACGGCTCAACGGGGCCCCGGAATAGGTGCAGTACCCCGGAAGATGAACGCCGAGTGACCGACTCCGGGCCGTTCCCGGAGCGGTCGTCGACGCGCAGGGTAGGCCAAGATCCACGTACGGTGATCGGCGCTGCCCGTTGCCGTCGCGTTTACGTACAGGTCATTCCCAGTGCCAACGATCCAGTGTGAGCGGGGTGTTCGAATGACGAACGCCCCGCGACCACTGCCGACGCGTTCGTACTCGGGGAGAGAAGCGCATGTCGCGCACACGCTCAGTCGCAGGATCCGGCCAGGGCATCCACCGTCGTTCCGTCCTCGCCGCCGGCGGCGCGGTCGCCCTCTCCGCTGGTGTCGGCTACGCCCTGCGGCCCAGCGACAGCCAGGCCGCCACGGCCAAGGAGACGACCGAGGCCGTAGCGGCCTCCTCGCGCCAGGCACCGGCCGCGCCGCTGGCCCCCTACACCAAGGGCACCACCCTCGCTTCCGTCGCCACCCCGCGCGGCGGCTCCGGTTACCGGCGCCTGGGCGACGGAGCCGGCTGGCAGCGGGTCGTCCGCTCCGACCTGGCCGCGCCCAAGTCCGGCCGCGCCGGCCGCCGTACCGCGCTCGCGGCGTTCGTGCAGCTCACCGACCTGCACATCATCGACGCCCAGCACCCGCTGCGCCTGGAGTACCTCCGCTCGGCCGACATCCACGCCTGGCGGCCGCACGAGGCGCTGACCGTGCAGGGCGCCATCGCGCTGGTGGAGCGGATCAACGCGCTCCGCGGCGCTCCCGTCACCGGCGCCCCGCTGCACTTCGCCATGACCACCGGCGACAACACGGACAACAACGCCAAGTCCGAGCTGGACTGGTTCCTGAAGATCATGAGCGGTGGGCGCATCACGCCCAACACCGGGGACCCGCGCCAGTACGAGGGCGTCCAGAACAGCGGCCTCAAGCAGTACTGGCAGCCCGACGCCGCGGTCCGCGACAGCGACAAGCAGGTCGGCTTCCCGCAGCTCGACGGCTTCCTGAAGGCCGCCGTCCGGGAGGTCCGCAGCCCCGGCCTCAACCTGCCCTGGTACTCCACGGTCGGCAACCACGACTCCCTGCCGATGGGCTGCTACGCCTCGCACGGCGACCCCTACCTCACCGAACTCGCCGTCGGCGGCAAGAAGCTGATGAACGTGTCCGCGGCCGAGGCACAGCAGTTGCAGGCGCAGATCAAGAAGGCCCGGGACCCCCAGGGCGTCCGCTACCACGACTTCCTCAAGTCCCACGCCCGCTCCATGCGCTCGGTCACCCCGGACGAGAGCCGCGCCCCCTTCACCACCGCCGAGTACCTCCAGGCGCACCTGAACCCGGCCCACCGCGGTGTCGGACCGGCCGGCCACGGCTACTCCTCTTCCAACCTGGACACGGGCACCCAGTACTACGCCTTCCGCGTCTCCGACGACGTCATCGGCATCAGCCTGGACACCACCGACGCGGGCGGCCACTACGAGGGCTCCCTCGGCACGGCCCAGATGAAGTGGCTCGAGAAGACCCTGCGGGAGAACAAGGACTCCCACGCGGTGATCTTCAGCCACCACACCAGCAAGACGATGACGAACCTCCGCAACGACCCGTCCCGGCCGGGCGAGCGCCGGCACAGCGGCCAGGAGGTCCTCGCCCTCCTCGGCGGCCACCGCAACGTGCTGGCCTGGGTGAACGGACACATCCACAAGAACGTCATCACCCCGCACTCGATGTCCGGCGGCGGCACCTTCTGGGAGATCTCCACCGCCTCCCACGTCGACTTCCCCCAGCTGGCCCGGGTCATCGAGCTGACCGACAACAAGGACGGCACGATCTCGCTGTTCACCACGCTGGTGGAGTCCTCGGCCCCGCACCGCACCGACTTCTCCGACCTCTCCCAGACCGGCCTGGCGGCCCTCTACCGCGAGCTGTCCCTCAACGCCCCCGGCGCGAACCCGAATCTCGGCGGCGACCCGGAGGACCGCAACACCGAGCTGGTGCTGAAGAAGGGCTGATTCCCGCTCAACCGTCCGGACCCGCTCAACCCGGGCCGCGGGGCCGCGGTCCCAACCCCTGACACAGCTCGACGTGCCAGGGGGAGACGGGGACATGAGGAGACACTTACGTACGGCCCTGACGGCGGCGACGGCCGTGGCGCTGACGGCGGCCCTGGCCGCCCCGGCGCTCGCGGCCCCGGCGCTCGCGGCCCCTCCGGGCAAGGCGCCCGGCGGCCACGACGCGACCCGGCAGGCGATACGGGCCGCGGTCGCCGAGGGCGTACCCGGGGTGACCGTGACGGTACGGGAGAGGCGGGGCGGCACCTGGGCGACCACCGCCGGTGTGGGCGACCTGAGGACAGGCGAGCCGCGTTCGACCGGGGACCACTACCGCATCGGCAGCGCGAGCAAGACGTTCATCGCCACCGTCCTCCTGCAACTCGAGGCGGAGGGGGAACTCTCGCTCGACGACACGGTGGAGAAGTGGCTGCCGGGTGTGGTGCGCGGAGGCGACCACGACGGCAGGGGCATCACGATCCGTCAGTTGCTGAACCTCACCAGCGGCGTCTACGACCTGCTGGCCGACAAGACATTCCAGCGGACCTACATGCTCAAGGAAGGCTTCTTCCGGCACCGGTTCGACAGGAAGACACCACGGGAACTGGTCGCGATGGCCCTGGCCAACCAGCGGGACTTTAAGCCGGGCACGACGTGGAAGTACTCCAACACCAACTACATCCTGGCCGCGATGGTGATCGAGAAGATCACGGGACACCCGTACGGCGACGCGGTCGAGCAGCGCATCATCGAACCGCTGAACCTGACGGCCACGTCCGTCCCGCGCAACCGGATCACCGTCCCCCGGCCCAGCAGCCGCGCCTACGGCAAGCTGGCGCGCACGACGACCGGCCCGACCTACGACGTCACGGAGTTCCGGCCCTCCTTCGCCTACTCGGGCGAGATCATCTCCGACTCCGCCGACCTGAACACCTTCATCTCGGCGCTCCTGCGCGGCGAAGTGCTCGGGCCGCGGCAGTTGAAGGAGATGAAGACCACGGTCCCCACCACGAAGGAGAAGGAGGGCTACGGCCTCGGCCTGCGCTCGTACGAGCTGACCTGCGGCACGACGGTCTGGGGACACGGCGGCGACATCCACGGCTCCTCCACCATGGCCGTCACCACCGACGACGGCCGCCACTCGCTGGCCGTCAACTTCAACGGGGACTGGGCGGGGGAGACCAAGGCCGTCGTCGAGGCGGAGTACTGCGGCGACCGCTGAGCCGGTCGGGCCTGGCATGACGACGCCACATGACAACGCGACATCACAAGGGGAAACGGGGACATGAACAGACGCATACGTACGACTCTGACGGCGGCGACGGCCGTGGCGCTGACGGCGGCCCTGGCCGCTCCGGCGCTCGCGGCCGCTCCCGGCAAGGCGCCCGACGGGCATGACGTGACCCGGCAGGCCGTGCGGGCCGTGGTCGCCGAGGGCGTCCCGGGCGTGACCGTGACCGTGCGGCAGGGGCACGGCACCTGGGCCGCCACGGCCGGTGTCGGCAACCTCGAGACGGGCAAGCCGCGTTCGACGCGGGACCACTACCGCGTCGCCAGCATCTCGAAGACGTTCGTCGCGACCGTCGTCCTGCAACTGGAGGCGGAGGGCAAGCTCTCGCTCGACGACACGGTGGAGAAGTGGCTGCCGGGCCTGGTCCGGGGCAACGGCCACGACGGCCGGCAGATCACCCTGCGTCAACTGCTGAACCACACCAGCGGCATCTTCGACTACCTGCGCGATCCCGGGTTCCAGGAGACGTACATGACGGCGGACGGATTCCTGAAGCACCGCTTCGACCAGGCGTCCCCCGAGGAACTGCTCGCCATCGCCATGGCGAACAAGCCGTACTTCACGCCGGGCACGTCGTTCACGTACTCCAACACCAACTACATCCTGGCCGCACGGGTGATCGAGAAGGCCACGGGCAGCGACGACTACGGCGACGAGATCGACCGCCGGATCATCGCCCCGCTGAAGCTGGCCTCCACGTCGGTCCCCTCCCGGGTCACCCTGCCCCGGCCCGGCAGCCGCGCCTACTCCAAGCTGGCCAGGACGGCCACGGGCCCGACGTACGACGTCACGGAGCTGAACCCGCGCCTGGCCTACGGCTCAGGCCAGATGGTCTCCAGCTCGGCCGACCTGAACCGTTTCTACTCGGCGCTGCTCCGGGGCAGGCTGCTCCCGCCCGAGCAGCTGAAGAAGATGAAGACCACGGTCCCCTCCAGCCGCGACACCAGCCGCTACGGTCTGGGGCTCGTCGACCGCAAGCTGAGCTGCGGCGTCCATGTCTGGGGCCACGACGGCGGCATCACCGGCTCCAGGTCGGACGTGGTGGCCACCGAGGACGGCCGGCACTCCCTGGCCGTCAACCTCAACGGGGACTGGTCGGGGAGCACCGCCGGGATCATCGAGGCGGAGTTCTGCGGCAAGTAGAGCGGCGCCGCCCTTCCATTTGGTGAGACACCCGCTCACGTTTCGAGAAGTATGCCGGACCTTCCATACCTCGGCTGCCTGGCTACGAACCCCTGGTGAGGCAGAGCACGCGACAGTCGGCAGTCGAGGGGGTCCCCATGACGGGACAGCAGCTCCAGGAGGCGGTCAAGGGCCTCGTGGAGGAAGCCCGGCCCTGCGCGGCGCCGCCGGATCCAGCGACTTCCGCTGCCGCGGAGCGGTTCGCCGCGCTGCTGGCGGAGGTCGCGCACCTGGACGAGGTGCGTGTCGACAGCGACTTCTTCGAGGATCTCGGTGCCGACTCCCTGGTGATGGCGCACTTCTGCGCGCGGGTGAGGAACCGGCCGGACCTGCCGGCGGTGTCGATGCGCGATGTCTACCGGCATCCGACCGTCGGCGGCCTTGCGGCCGCACTGGTCGACAGCACCCCGCCGCCACGACCCGGATCCGAGGCGCCCAGCCCATCGGGACTGCCCAGGGCGCCGGTACCCGTCCCGGCACCGGCGCCGCCCACCGGCCGCCCGCACCGCGTCCTCTGCGGGGCACTCCAGCTCCTGGCCTTCCTCGGCTATGCCTTCCTCCTCGCGGCCGTCACCGCCCGAGGCTATGAATGGATCTCCGCGCAAACGCACCTGCTCGACGCCTATCTGCGCAGCGTCGTCTTCGGCGCAGCGCTGTTCGTGGTGCTGTGCGCCCTGCCCGTGATCGCCAAATGGGTGCTGATCGGCCGGTTCACACCACGGCGGTTCCGCGTCTGGAGCCTCGCCTACTTCCGGTTCTGGCTGGTCAAGACGCTGATCCGGTCGAGCCCGCTGGTCCTGTTCGTGGGATCGCCGCTCTACCCGCTCTTCCTGAGGGCACTGGGCGCGCGGATCGGCAAGGGGGTGACGATCCTGTCGCGCAGCGCCCCCGTCTGCACCGATCTGCTGACCGTCGGTGACGGCGCGCTCGTCCGCAAGGACGCGCTGCTCAGCGGCTACCACGCGGTCGACGGTGTGATCGAGACAGGCCCGGTCACCCTGGGCCGGGGGGCGGTCGTCAGTGAGGTGACGCTGCTGGACATCGGGACCCGGCTGGGCGACGGATCCCGGCTCGGGCACGCGTCCTCCCTGCAGACGGGCCAGACGGTCCCCGACGGCGAGCACTGGCACGGCTCTCCGGCCCAGCCGGCGGACGGAGCCTTCCCGGAGGTGGAACCCGCCCGGTGCGGCACCGTACGGCGAGCCGTGCACGGCTCTCTGATGCTGCTCACGGCGCTGCTGGTGTATCTGCCGCTCGCGGTGGGCTGCCTGGACGTGCTGCTCTCCCGGATGCTGGAGGGATCCGCCGTGCTGAAGGACGGGGCGACGGTGCTCTACGTCGACCTGCTGGTCGTCACGGTCGTCCTCTTCTTCGGCGGGGTGCTCGCCGCTCTGGTGGTCCTGGCCACCGTCCCCCGGCTGCTGGGCAGGTTCGTCCCGCCCGGCCGGACGTACCCGCTCTTCGGCTTCCGCCACACCGTGCACCGGACGATCGTCCTGATGACCAACAGGAAGTCCCTGACCCGTCTGTTCGGCGACAGCAGCTGCATCGTGCACTACCTGCGATGGATCGGCTATCGGCTCTCCCCGGTGGAGCAGACCGGCTCGAACTTCGGAACCGGGGTCAAGCACGAGAGCCCCTTCCTGAGCAGGATCGGCACCGGGACCATGGTCGCGGACGGGCTGTCCCTGATGAACGCCCAGTACTCGAGCACCTCCTTCCGGCTGTCGCAGACCGCGATCGGGGCGCACAACTTCCTCGGGAACCGCATCGCCTACCCGGTCGGCGGCCGGACCGGCGACAACTGCCTGCTCGGTACCAAGGTGGCGGTCCCCGTCAGCGGGCCGCTCCGGCACGATGTGGGACTTCTCGGCTCGCCCTGCTTCGAGATCCCGCGGTCGGTGGCGCGGGACAGCACCTTCGACGAACTCAAGGACGGGAACGGACTCGGCCGCCGCCTCGCGGCCAAGAACCGGCACAACGCCGTCACCATGGCATGGCACCTGCTCACGACATGGCTGTTCTTCTTCTGCGTCGTCCTGCTCTTCGCGCTCGCCGCGAGCCGGTACCCGGTGTGGGGCACGGCGGTCCTGGCACTCGCCAACGCCGTGGTGCTGCCGTTCACCCTGCTGTACTTCGTCCTCCTCGAACGTGCCGTCACGGCCGTGCGCCCGCCGGAGCCGCTGTTCTGCTCGATCTACGACCGCCGCTTCTGGCGTCGTGAGCGGTACTGGAAGGTCCCCTCCGAGACCTATCTGCACATCCTCGACGGCACGCCGTTCAAGAGCGTCGTATGGCGCCTGCTCGGCGTCCGGATCGGGGCGCGGGTCTTCGACGACGGCTGTGCTGTGACGGAGCGCCCCATGGCCGCCATCGGGGACGACTGCACGCTCAACGCGGGCAGTGTCCTGCAGTGCCACTCGCAGGAGGACGGCACGTTCAAGTCGGACCGCAGCGCGCTCGGCGCCGGCTGCACCCTCGGCGTCGGAGCGTTCGTGCACTACGGCGTGACGGTCGGGGACGGCGCCGTGCTGGCGGCGGACTGCTTCCTCATGAAGGGCGAGACGGTTCCCGAACACACCCGCTGGGCGGGAAACCCGGCCCGCCCGGACCTCGGCGAAAGGGACAGGGGAGGTGCGCGGTGATGGCAGCGACAGCGGCCGAGGCCCGCGTCCCCGCAAGCGACAGCGGCGCCGAAAGCGGCTTCACGGCCGTGCCCCGGTGGGCGAAGGATCCGATGCCCGGAATCGGGGAGCACATCAGCCGTGTCCCCGGCGAGGTGACGGCGGCCCTGCGGTCGAGGGCCCGTGAACTCGGCGTGCCGCTCACCGCGATCCTCCTCGCGGCCCACGCGAAGGTGCTCGCCCTGCTCTCCGGCGACCCCGATGTGCGCAGCGGCCTGCTGGCCCCGGGCCGGACCGCGCCCCTGCCCTTCGAGCTGACGGTCGGGCCCGGCACCTGGCGCCGGCTGGTGCTGGACGCCCGGCGGGCCGAGGCGGCGGCGCTGTCGCCCGGGACCGGCTCGCCGTCCCTCTCCGGCGGCCCCGAGGCGGTGTTCGCCGGGCACGAGGCCGACGTCCGACTGGACGGCGGGGTGCTGCTCGGCATCTCGGCGGGTGAGGAGCGCGGCCGGCTCGCGCTGCGTCTGCGGCACCGGACGGACCTGCTGGACGCGGACTGTGCCGCCCGGATCGGGGGGTACCACCGCGCCGCGCTGGAGGCGATCGCCGCCGACCCCGACGCCCGCCACGACCGGGGCAGTCTGCTGTCCGCGGACGAACTCCGGTTCCAGCTCGACGGGCTGGCGGCGGGACCGCGCCGTGCGCTGCCGGACCGCCGGTTCCACGAACTGTTCGAGGAGCGGGTGCGCCGGCATCCGGACGCCGTCGCCGTGGTGCACCAGGGCCGCGGCCGGACGTACGCGGACCTCAACACCCGGGCCAACCGGGTGGCCCGGGCCCTGCTGGCCGAAGGGCTCGGCCCCGAGGACACGGTCGCCGTGGTGACCGAGCGCGACCTGCACTGGGCGGCCGGCGTGCTCGGCGTCCTCAAGGCCGGCGGCGTGTACCTGCCCGTCGACCCGCATCACCCGCCAGGCCGCATCAACGCGATGCTCACCCGCGCCGACTGCGCGTACGTCCTCACCGCACCGGGCAGCACCACCCGGCTGGACCGGGCGCTCGCGACGCTGCCCGGAACCCGGCGGCTGCTCGTCCCGGACCTCACCGAACGGGCCGCCGACGGAACGGACCCCGGCCTGGACATACCGGCGGACCGGCTCGCGTACGTCTTCTTCACCTCCGGCTCCACCGGAGAGCCGAAGGGCGCGCTGTGCGAGCACGCCGGCCTGCTCAACCATCTGTACGCCAAGATCGACGATCTGGGCATCGGCGAGGGCACCGTGGTGGCGCAGACGGCCTCGCAGTGCTTCGACATCTCGCTGTGGCAGTTGCTCGCCGGGCTGCTGACAGGCGGGCGGACCCTGCTGGTCGAGCAGGACGCCGTCCTCGACGCGGACCGGTTCCTGGACCGGATCGCCGAAGGACGCGTCAACGTCCTGCAAGTGGTGCCGTCCTACCTCGACGTCGTCCTGTCCGCGCTGGAACGCGTCCCCCGGGACCTGCCGGACCTGCGCTGCGTGTCCGTCACCGGCGAGGCGCTGCGCGGGGAGCTGGTCCACCGGTGGTTCACCACCGGGCCCGCCGTACGCCTGGTCAACGCCTACGGGCTGACCGAGACGTCCGACGACACCCACCACGAGGTGATGGACCGGGCGCCCGCCGGCGACCGGATCCCGATCGGGCGGCCCATCGCCAACGTGCGTCAGTACGTCGTCGACGAGAACCTGCTTCCGGTGCCGCTCGGCGCGCCCGGCGCCATCGTCTTCTCCGGGGTGTGCGTCGGACGCGGCTACGTCAACGACGCCGAACGCACCCGGCTCGCCTACCGGGCCGACCCCCACCGCCCGGGCGAACGGCTGTACCGGGGAGGCGACTTCGGCCGCTGGCGGCCCGACGGGAAACTGGAGTTCCTCGGCCGCCGGGACGCGCAGGTCAAGATCCGGGGGTTCCGGGTCGAGATCGGCGAGGTCGAGAACACGCTGCTGCGGGTGCCCGGCGTCACGGACTGCGCGGTCGTGGTGACCGGCGCGGAGGGGCACGGCCGCCAACTGGCCGCCTTCTGCGCGGGCGAGGGCGCGGTGACCGCCGAGGACCTGCGCGAGCGGCTCGCGGACCTGCTCCCCGCGTACATGGTCCCGGCGTCCTTCCACCGGCTGGACCGCCTGCCGCTCACCGCCAACGGCAAGACCGACCGCAAGGCGCTCACGGCGCTCGCCGAGGACCTCGGTCCGGCCCGGGACTCCGGCGGCGCCCCGCGGACACCGGCCGAACGGCGGCTCGCGGCGCGATGGGAGGCCGAACTCGGCCTGCCGCCCGGACGGATCCGCCGGGACGACAACTTCTTCGATCTGGGCGGCACGTCCCTGTCGGCGGTACGGCTCGCGGTCTCGCTGGACCGGGTGATCTCCCCGCGCGACCTCGCCGGCCGCCCCGTACTGGCCGACCTGGCCCGGCTGA
Source organism: Streptomyces sp. NPDC057002 (assembly GCF_042673825.1). Classification (NCBI taxonomy): domain Bacteria; kingdom Bacillati; phylum Actinomycetota; class Actinomycetes; order Kitasatosporales; family Streptomycetaceae; genus Streptomyces; species Streptomyces sp. NPDC057002. The sequence goes on along the minus strand of NZ_JBHURZ010000005.1, from coordinate 492,772 downwards.
TCGACACCCGTACGAGAGGCGAGAGGTGAGATCGACATGCTGTCGGCACTCTTCCGCAAGAACAGGGCCACCACGACAGAGGCCCCTGGGAGCCTTCCGGTACTCGACGCGGAGGACATTCAGGATGCCCGGGGCACGCTGCGCGAACTCGTCGCCGAGCACGGGGCGGTCACCGTCCGGGGCCTCGGCCTGCGCACCCCGGCCGACGTCGAGTCGGTCCTCCGCCGGGTGGCCGAGCGCCCCGTGGCCGAACGCGAGGCCTTCGCCGCCCGCGAGCGCCACGCGGACGGCGTCTACTCGTCGTCGGCCTGGCCGCCCACCCAGCCCATGTGCATGCACCATGAACTCAGTTACGCCCTGGAGTGTCCCGGCCTGATGCTGTTCGCGTGCCTGGAGCCGCCCGTCGAAGGCGGTGCCACCGCGGTGGCGGACGCGACCGCCGTGCTGCGGGCGCTGCCGGCCGACCTCGTCGAGCGCTTCGACCGGGAGGGCTGGCTGCTCACCCGGGCCTACAACGAGGGGATCGGCGCGACGCTCGGCCAGTCCTTCGGCACCGACGACCGCGGCGAGGTCGAGGCCTACTGCCGTGCCCACGCGATCGACTGGGCCTGGCAGCCGGACGGTTCGCTGCGGACCTGGCAGCACCGGCCCGCCGTCGTACGGCACCCGGTCTCCGGCCGGAGCTGCTGGTTCAACCAGATCGCGTTCCTGAACGAGTGGACGATGGCACCCGAGGTCAGGGAGTTCCTGATCGACGAGTACGGCCCCGACGGCCTGCCCTTCAACACCCGTTACGGCAACGGCGATCCGGTGCCCCCGGACGTCGTCGAGCAGATCAACAAGACCTATGAGGCCCACACCGTGCGCCGTTCCTGGCAGCGCGGGGACCTGATGCTCGTGGACAACATCCGCACCGCGCACAGCCGGGAGGCCTACCGGGGCCCGCGGGACGTCGTGGTGGCGATGGCCGACCCCGTGCGTCCCGGCCTCCCAGGACCGCAGTCGGGGAGGGAAGCGGCATGACCACCCTGCACACCGTCCCGCAGACCGCCATGGCGGACATGGACACCCCGGTCGTGCCGTCCTTCGCCGTCATCCCCGGGAGCCAGGTCAAGGAGGTGCTCCAGGGCCGGGAGAAGACCGTGGTGGAGGTCGTCGAGGCCACGTACCGTCTGCACGGCACCGGCCGTACGGTCAACCCGCCGTCCTCCTTCCTGCGCTTCCCCGACCGGCCGACGGCACGGATCATCGCCCTGCCCGCCTCCCTCGGCGGCGAGGGCCGGGCGGACGGCCTGAAATGGATCTCCAGCTTCCCGGCCAACGTCGCCTCGGGCATCCCCCGGGCGTCCGCCGTCCTCATCCTCAACGACCCCGTCACGGGCTACCCCTTCGCCTGCATGGAGAGCTCGATCATCAGCGCCGCCAGAACCGCCGCGTCCGCCGCCTCGGCCGCCGACCGGCTCAGCAGGGGACGGCGCCGCCCGGCCCGGCTGGGGTTCGTCGGGGCGGGTCTGATCGCCCGTTACATCCACACCTACCTGGAGGGCACCGGCTGGTCCTTCGACGCCATCGGCGTGCACGACCTGTCCGCCGACAGCGCCGCCGGCTTCCGCACCTACCTGGAGCAGTCCGGGGCCGTCGGACGCGTCACCGTGCACGACAGCGCCGAGGAACTGATCCGCCTCAGCGACCTGATCGTCTTCGCCACGGTCGCCGACCGGCCGCACATCACCGAGCCGTCGTGGTTCCGGCACAACCCGGTGGTGCTGCATGTGTCGCTGCGCGACCTCGCACCCGAGGTGCTGCTCGGCGCCGCCAACATCGTCGACGACATCGACCACTGCCTGCGGGCCGCCACCTCACCGCACCTCACCGAACGCCTCACCGGCAACCGCGACTTCCTGCTCGGCACGCTCGACGACGTGATGGCCGGCCGGGTGACGGTCCCGGCCGGCCGGCCGGTGGTCTTCTCACCGTTCGGCCTGGGCGTGCTGGACCTCGCGGTCGGCGGCTACGTCTACGACGAAGTGGCCCGCTCCGGCGAACTGCGGGTCATCGAGAACTTCTTTCACGAACTGAGCCGGTACGGCTGAGGGCGTAACCCGTCCACCGTCCGGTCCTGTACGAGGAGAACATCGTGCCTGTCATATCCGTACCCCACGCCTTCAACGAGGAGGACCTGTACGTCGACCTCGAGCCGATGACGGGACACCGGCTCTTCCTCAAGTGCGAGGGCTTCAACTTCGCCGGTTCCATCAAGATGAAGGCCGCGACCGAGATGGTGGAGTCCGCCGAGCGCGGCGGAACCCTCAGGCCGGACTCGATCCTGGTCGAGTCCTCCTCCGGCAACCTCGGCGTGGCGCTGAGCATGATCGCCGCGAGCAAGGGCTACCGCTTCGTCTGTGTGACGGACTCCCGGTGCAACCTCGCCACCCGGCTGATGATGGAGGCCCTGGGCAGCCAGGTCCACGTCGTCTCCGACGAGCGCGCCACGGGCGGACTGCTGGGCGCGCGGCTGGCGCATGTGCGCGCTCTGTGCGCCGCCGACGACCGCTATGTGTGGCTGAGTCAGTACACCAACCCCGACAACTGGAAGGCGCACTACTTCCGGACGGCCCCGGCCATCGCCCGCTGGTTCCCGCTCCTGGACGTCCTGTTCATCGGCGTCGGCACCACCGGCACCCTGATGGGCTGCGCCCGCTGGTTCCGCTCCTGGCACCGGCCGGTGCGGATCGTCGCGGTGGACAGCGTCGGCTCCGCCATCTTCGGCGACCCGCCCGGACGGCGGATGATCCCCGGCCTCGGCATGAGCGTCCGGCCCCCGCTGCTCGACGAGAGCTACGTCGACGAGGCGGTGCGCGTCGAGGAGGCCGATGCCATCCGCACCTGCCGGAGCATGGCGCGGCAGGGCTTCCTGTTCGGCGGCTCGACCGGCACGGTCGTCAGCGGGGCGACGAACTGGCTCGCCCGGCACGGAACACCGGGCCTCACGCCCGTCGCGATCGCCCCGGACCTCGGTGAGCGCTATCTCGACACGATCTACCAGAGCAACTGGGTGCAGGCCTTGTACGGGAGCGATTCCATCCCGGACCCCCGCGCGGTGCGAGCGCCCTCCGACTGACCCGCCACGGCGGCCGTGCCATGTGCCTCCTCCCCGCGAGACCCGCGAGACCGGCCCTGCGTCCCGAGCGGCTGACGTCCGCCGCCTGGGCCCGGCCTCCGGAGCCGCCCCGCCCCGGCCGGCCCCGGGTGTGGCTGGCCCGGGTGGAGGACCTCCGAGGCGCCGTGGCCCCGCTCGCCGGCACGCTGCTGGACAGCGCGGAACGGGCACGGGCCGCGGCACTGCACCGGGCGGCGGACCGGGACGGCTACCGGGTCGCCCATGTGTGTCTGCGGCTGCTCCTCGGCGCCTACTTGGGGGTCGAGCCGTCGGACGTGACGTTCGTACGGCGACCCTGCCCGGTCTGCCAGGGCCCGCACGGCCGTCCCGACGTGCCCGGAGTGCCCCTGAGCTTCTCCGTCTCCCGCACCGACGGGCTCTGCCTTCTCGCCTTCGCGGACACGGCGGTCGGCGCGGACATCGAGGGGCTGCCCGACCCGGACGTCGTCGCCTCCCTCACGGCGACGCTGCACCCCCGGGAGGCCGCCGAGCTCGCCGCGTGTCCGCCGCCGGGCCGCCCGGCCGCCTTCGCCCGGGTGTGGACACGCAAGGAGGCGTATCTGAAGGGGCTCGGCACCGGACTCGGACGTGACCTCGGCGCCGACCACCTCGGCGCCTCCGCGCGCGGGCCCCGCCGGATGCCGGGCTGGACGGTCGACGACGTGGCGGTGGGCCCGGGCCACGCGGCCGCCGTCGCGGTGGCCGAGCGGTGACCGTCAGGCGGGGACGGAGATGACGCCGACCGGGTCGGTGGTGGGCTGCCGGGAGCCGCCGGCCGGTTCCACCGTGAGACAGACGGCGGTGGCCCCGCCGAGGCGCCCTTCCAGGACCTCCGCGTGACCCCCACTCGCGGTGGACAGCAGCCCGGCGGGCCGGAGCTGCCCCGATTCGGCGTACCAGAGCTGGTAGACCCGGTCGTCGGTGAGCGGCGGCAGCCCCGACGCGAACACCGCGGACCGGTTCTCCGCCCGGGAGGCGACCACGCTCGCGGTCCCGCCGTGCACGAGGTCCTTGGCGCTGATCGTGGCGTCGGGGGCGGTCAGGACGTCGGCGAGTCGCCGGTACTCGGAGCGCTCCTCGGCGGACTCCTCACGCGCGTTGTCGGCCTCGGAACTCTGCCACCAGGCGATGCCGCCGAGAGCCGCGGCCGCGGCCAGGGACGCCGCCAGCGCCAGCCGGAGACCCCGTTGCCGACGGCGCCGGCGCCGGGACTCCGCCGCGACGGACCGGTCCTGAGGTACGGCCGCGATCCGCTCCAGCACCCGGCGGCGCAGATCCGCCGAGGGCGTGTTCGTCTCGGCCGCCCCCATCCCGACGGCTGCCCCGGACAGCTGATCGACCTCCGCGCGGCAGGGGGCGCAACCGGCCAGGTGCTCCTCGAAGGCGGCTTCCTCGTCGGCCGGCAGCGCGTGCAGCACATACGCGCCGACATCGAGGTGGGGGTCGCCGGTGAGGTTCACGAGCCGGCCTCCATGCAGTCGTGCAGGCGCCGCAGCCCCTGACGCATCCGCGACTTGACGGTGCCGGCCGGCATCGAGAGCGCCTCGGCGACCTCCGCGTACGTCAACCCCTCGTAGTAGGCCAGCACCAGGGGCAGCCGCAGCTCGCGGGCCAGCTGGGTCAGGCAGCGGAAGACCACCCGCTGCTCCTCCCGTGTCTCGACCTCCTCGGCGACGGTGTCGAAGGACCGCTCCTGCTCCCGGACCGCGGCGCGCAGTTCGCGGGCGCGGCCCGCGGCGACGGACCGGACCCGGTCCACCGCGCGGCGGTGCGCGAGGGTGAGCACCCAGTTCCGGGCGGCTCCGCGCGCGGGCCGGAACCGGTCGGCGGTCCGCCACACCTCCACCATCACGTCCTGGGTCACCTCCTCCGCCTGGGCCTTGTCCTTGACCACGCGGCAGGTCAGTCCCAGCACCGTGTGCGCCAAGGCGTCGTACAGTGCGGCGAAGGCCTCTTCGTCACCGTCGGCGGCGCGGATGAGCAGCCGGTTCAGCGCGGGGTCGTCTGCGGCCCCTGCTCGCCCCCCGTTCGTGTCACCTTCCCTCTGAGCTCCGGCTCCTCGGTCCATCGCGCCTCCTCGGCTCAGCTCGACACTGGCCCTGTTCTCCGCGGAGCGCATCCGGTCCAAAGCCGTCCGTCTGACAGATTCACCTGTCTGCCGCAGCAGACGGCCGGCCGGACTCACGCGCGGCGAGGCGGTGCGTCTCCCCCCACTGGTGGTTCGTAGCCGCCGGCCCGGGAGATCAAGATCAGGTGCCGCCGGAGCACGAGGAGGGGCCGCCGGCGAGCCCTACCGGGGCAGCGCCACGACATACGCGGCCGGTTCGCGGTCGGCCGCCGCCATCAGGGCCGTGCGGACCACCGTCGCCTGCTGCTCCACCGAGTCGCGGAGCTTCCTGGGCGTGATGTGAACGACCGTGATGCCGAGCCGCTCCAGGTGCTCGCGCTTGCGGGCGTACTCCGACCACTGCGCCTCGTCGTTGTGCCGGGGCGCCCGGGTGTCCAGCTCCAGGGCCACCGCCTGGTCCGGCCAGTACGCGTCCAGACCGCCGAGGTAGGGGCCGCCGGGCAGGCGCAGGTCCACGTTCCACACCGGGTCGGGCAGGCCGTACTCGCGCACCATCCGGTACAGACGGTCCTCCGCGATCGCCCGGCCCTCGGCCAGCAGGGAATCCACCGCGTCCACCACGTGCGGGCGGCTCAGCAGCCGGGCCTGGTTCAGCTCCCGCACCACCGCGGCCGGCTCGCAGTACCCGCCGCGCACCGCCTCCGTCATCAGCCGGCGCACCACGACGGCGTCCGCGAGGCCCGCCACCGCGTCGGCCAGCGCACGGGCGACCGGCGCGACGGGCAGGCCGGTGACCTGCTCGGGGACCGGCGGCGCGACACCCCGGACGATGCGTGCACAGCCCGTCGAGCGCAGCCGGCGCATCCGCGGGACCAGGACGTCGATCGCGTCCAGGGACGGCAGCGGGGGAGTGGAGGAGAAGCCGTGCAGCGTCAGCGCGGCCAGGCCCGTGATCATCGCCTCGGGGTGGGCGGGGGCGCCGGAGCCGTCCGCGCCCGGCTGGGCGGGAACACCGGTGCCGCGCTCCCGCGCCGCGTACATCAGCACCGCGTGCAGCCGCTCCTCGCTGGTCGGCGGGCCCTGGTGGAGCAGGACGACACCGGGGAGGAGCTGCTGCCAGGGGCCGCCGGGGGCGCACTGCTCGTTCACCTGGGCCGTCGAGACACCGTGGGCGCGGAGCCGCGCGACGGTCATCACCCGGAGCCGGCCGCGGCCGGACAGGTCGTGCAGGGGGCGGGGGGAGAGCGGGGTGTTGTGCGTCATGACCGGCAATTTCCCGTGTCGGACCCGCCTTTTAACCCCTGTTACAGCTCCGTCGACACATACGGACAATCCGGCACTAAAGGACGGATGTTCGGATGCCGAAACCCCCTGGTCCGTTCGGGTGCGGACCAGGGGTTACGGCTGTGATTGCCTGTATTCCGTAACGGTGACGGAACCCCAAATCTCAGGCCAAAGGTGCTAGCTCGCCGCCGCGTCGCACGCCTGCCCCCGCAGAGCCCGCGCCAGATCGTCCCGGGCCTCGAGGACCAGCCGGCGCAGGGCCGGGGCCGCCTCCCGGTGGGACTCCAGCCAGGCGTCCGTGGCGTCGAGGGTCTCCTGGGACTGCTGGAGCGACGGGAACAGGCCCTGCACCACGTGCATGCCGATCTGGATCGACCGCTCGGCCCACACCCGCTCGATCGCCGTGAAGTACTTCGCCGAGTACGGCGCGAGCAGATCCCGCTGCGAGCCCTGGGTGAAGCCCGAGATGGTCGCCTCGACCATGGCGTTGGACAGCGCGTCCGACTCCACGACCTGCGCCCACGCCTGCGCCTTGACCGCCTCCGACGGGCGGGCGGCCAGACAGCGCACCTGGTGGCGCTTGCCGGAGGCGGTGTCGTCCCGGGCCAGCTCCTCGGCCAGCACCTTCTCGTCCACCACCCCGTGCGCGGCCAGCGGCTCCAGGAACACCCACCGCAGCTCCTGGTCCAGGTCGAGGCCCTCGACCGCCACCGCCCCCGTCAGCAGGTCCCGCAGCAGCTCGAAGTCGGCGTCCGCGGCGGCCACCCGGGCGAAGAACCGCGCCCACGCGAGCTGGTGCTCGCTGCCAGGACCGGCCGCGTACAGCTCGCGCCGCGCGCCCTCGGCGAGCAGCCTCCCGGCCTCCTCCCGCCGGCCGGGCGCCGCGTAGTGCGTGACCGCCGACTCGGCCCAGGCGTGCAGCATCTGGAGCACGCCGATCTCGGACTCGCGTCCCGCGAACCGCAGCACCAGGTCCACGAAGTCCCGCGCCGGGAGCAGCGCGTCCCGCGTCATGTTCCACAGCGCCGACCAGCACAGGGCGCGCGCCAGCGGATCGGTCACCGAACCCAGGTGCTCGCGCAGCGTCGCCAGCGAGGTCGCGTCGAAGCGGATCTTGCAGTACGTGAGGTCGTCGTCGTTGACCAGCACCAGATCGGGGGCGTCGGCGCCCGCCAGGTCCGCCACCACCGTCCGCGCGCCGTCGACGTCGGTCTCGGCGCGCGCGTACCGCTCCAGCGTGCCGCCGTCCGTCACCCGGTACAGGCCCACCGCCACCCGGTGCGGCCGCAGTTCCGGATGTGACTCGGCGGCCTCCTGCACCACCGCCAGCTCCTCGACGCGGCCCTCCGCGTCCAACAGCACCTGCGGGGTCAGCGAGTTCACCCCGGCCGTCTGGAGCCAGGACCGTGCCCACGCGCTCATGTCCCGGCCGCTGGTCTCCTCCAGCACCGACAGCAGGTCACCCAGGCGCGTGTTGCCGTACGCGTTCCGCTTGAAGTAGCGCCGGGCGCCCTCGAGGAACGCGTCCTGCCCGACGTACGCCACGAGCTGCTTCAGCACCGACGCGCCCTTGGCGTACGTGATGCCGTCGAAGTTCAGCTTGGCGTCCTGCAGATCGCGGATGTCCGCCGTGACCGGGTGCGTGGAGGGCAGCTGGTCGGCGCGGTAGGCCCACGCCTTGCGGCGGTTGGCGAAGGTGACCCAGCCGTTGACGAAGCGGGTCGCGCCGACCAGCGAGAACGCGCCCATGAAGTCCGCGAAGGACTCCTTCAGCCACAGGTCGTCCCACCACTCCATGGTGACCAGGTCGCCGAACCACATGTGCGCCATCTCGTGCAGGACGACATTGGCCCGGCCCTCGTACGACGCCTGTGTCACCTTCCCGCGGAAGATGAACTCCTCCCGGAACGTCACCAGGCCCGGGTTCTCCATCGCGCCCAGGTTGTACTCGGGCACGAAAGCCTGGTCGTACTTCCCGAACGGGTACGGGTAGTCGAAGTGGTCGTGGAAGAAGTCCAGGCCCTGCTTGGTGACCAGGAAGACGTCGTCCGAGTCGAAGTGGGGCGCGAGACCCTTGCGGCACAGCGCGCCGAGGGGGATCTCCAGCGTCGTGCCGTCCGCGAACGTACGGGAGTAGCTGTCCGTCACATAGTGGTAGGGGCCCGCCACCACGCAGGTGATGTACGTCGAGATCGGCTTGGTCTCGGCGAACCGCCAGACCCCGTCGCCGAGTTCACCGACGCCGTTGCTCCACACCGTCCAGCCCTCCGGCGCCCGTACCTCGAAGCGGAACGGGGCCTTCAGGTCGGGCTGCTCGAAGTTCGCGAAGACCCGGCGGGAGTCGGCCGGCTCGTACTGCGTGTACAGGTACACCTCGCCGTCCTCGGGGTCGACGAAGCGGTGCAGGCCCTCGCCGGTGCGGGAGTAGGCGCACTGGGCGTCGACGACCAGCTCGTTGTCGGCGGCCAGGTCCTCCAGGGTGATCCGGGAGCCGTCGAAGACCTCACCGGGGTCCAGATCACGGCCGTTGAGTGAGACGGCCGTCACATTCGGCGCGATCAGGTCGGCGAAGCTGCTCGCCCCGGGCTCGTTGCAGCGGAAGCGGAGGGTGGTCACCGAGCGGAAGGTGCGGGGCCCGGCGCCGTCGTCCTCGCCGACCGCGGACCGCAGGTCGAGGGACACCTCGTACCCGTCGACGCTCAGCAGGGCGGCCCGCTCCCGGGCCTCGTCGCGGGACAGATTCTCACCGGGCACGGGCGGCACTCCTCATACGTCGTGGGGTACGGCTGATCAGCACCGATCCTGCCACGTGCCCCTGACACCAGGGGCCGGGAATGACCGGAGCGAGCACCGGCGTTCCCGGAGGAAACAGTTTCCTCATGAGGAGAGACATGTCGGACAAGACCCCCGTCGACTTCTGGTTCGACCCGCTGTGCCCCTGGGCATGGATGACCTCCCGTTGGGTGCTGGAGGTGGAGAAGGTCAGGGACATCGAGGTGCGCTGGCACGTAATGAGCCTCGCCGTCCTCAACGAGGACAAGCTCGACGACCTGCCCCAGGAGTACCGCGAGCTGCTGGAGACCAAGGCGTGGGGCCCCGTCCGGGTCGTCATAGCCGCCCAGCAGGAGCACGGCGCCGAGGTCCTCGGCGACTTCTACACCGCCCTCGGCACCCGCATCCACAACCAGGGCGGGGGCCCCGGCAAGGAGATCGTCGCCGCCGCCCTGGAGGACGCGGGCCTGCCCGCCTCCCTCATCGAGCACTGGGACTCCACCCCGTACGAGGCCGAGCTGCGCGCCTCCCACAAGGAGGGCATCGAGAAGGTCGGCCAGGAGGTCGGCACCCCGGTCATCGCCGTGCCCGGCTCCGACGGGGAGCAGATCGCCTTCTTCGGCCCGGTCGTCACCCCCACCCCGCTGGGCGACGAGGCCGGCCGCCTCTGGGACGGCACCCTCGCGGTGGCCTCGGTCCCCGGCTTCTACGAGATCAAGCGCACGCGCACCAAGGGTCCGGACTTCTCCAACCTCTAGGACTCACACCGAGGCGTCGGCTCCCGGGTTCTGCATGTCCTCCGGGAGCCGGCCCCCGCCGGCCTGATGGCCCCAGGGCTGGTACCACCGGCAGCCCGGAGCAGTGCAGCGCCACAGGTCCGTGCGGCCCGTCCCGAGTGCTTTCCTCTCCTCGGGCTTGAGCGGCGTGAACACCTGAGTGCCGCTGCCGCCACAGGTCGGGCAGTGCTTGTCCTTGAAGAACATCAGCCCCTCCTAGCCATCACCGCCAGGTCAGGGAAGTCGGTCACCACCGCATCGACTCCCATGCGGTAGTACAGCGCGTACTCGGCGAACGCGTCCCCGAAATCGTTCGGTCCGGTTCCCCGCCGGAAGTCCGCCTGGAGAAACTGGTTCTCCGCGCGGAACGTGTACGGCCCCACCCGCAGCCCCGCCGCATGGGCGTCCGCCAGGAGAGACGTGCCGACGAGCGACGACTTGTCCGGCCCGATCCAGTCCGCGTACTCCGCGATCTCCGCCAGGCCCGCCGGCGTCATCAACTCCTTGTATGTCCTCCCGGGCAGGTCGTACGGCCCGCCCGTCGTCCCCAGCGCCTGCCACAGCGGCACACCCAGCCCCGTCATGCGCTTGAGGCTCGTCGGCTCGAAGGACTGCACGACACACTCGCGCGGGCCGAGCCGGTTGAGGCGGATCGCGGCCGCCAGCTTCGGCTCCAGCGGCAGCCCGGCGGACCGGAAGTACGTCGGGTGCTTGGTCTCCGGGAAGACCGCGATGGTCCGGCCGTGGGTCCGCGACAGCCGCCGCGCCAGCTCCACGACCTCCTGGAACGTCATCACCTCCTCACGGCCGTCGAAGACCGTGTTGCGGTTGCGGACCTGCGGCAGCCGCTCCACCGCCCGCAGCGTCTTCAGCTCGGCGAGGGTGAAGTCCTCCGTGAACCATCCCGTCACGGCACGGCCGTCGACCGTCTTCGTCGTACGGCGGTGCGCGAACCCGGGGTGGCTGGCCACGTCGGTCGTCTGGGAGATCTCGTTCTCGTGCCGGACGACGAGCACATGGTCCTTCGTCGGCACCAGGTCCGGTTCGATCCAGTCCGCGCCCGTCTGCACGGCGTACGTGTACGAGGCGGCCGTGTGCTCGGGGCGCCAGCCGGCCGCGCCGCGGTGGCCGATGACCACGGGGCGCCTCCCGTCGGGGGCCGCGTGTGCGGGTACGGCAGCCACGGCCGGTGTGGCGGCGGCCGCGAGCAGGAGAGATCGGCGTCTCAGGTGCATCCAAGTCCCTCTCGTCGTAATGGTGTTCAGATCCTCGCGCGGGTCCGTGCCTCGGCGAGCCGGGACAGGTGCTCCTCATAGCCCTTCGTGTAGTACGCGGCCCGCCCCGGATCCGGCTCGACGACCTCCGTCGGCCGCGTCCACACCTCCGCCTCCAGCGGCACCCCGTACCGCTCGGCCGCCGCCAGGACCGCGCCCCGCGCCCCCACCTCGCCCTCGACGACCCGCAACGGCCGCCCGAGCACATCGGCGAGCAGCCGCATCCACGCGGGGCTGCGGGTGCCGCCGCCGCAGACGGCCAGGCTCCCGTCGAGGCCCGCCGCCTCCAGGCAGTGCCGGGCCGCGTACCCGATGCCCTCGCAGGTCGCCCGGACCAGATCGCCCCGGGTCGACTCCAGGGAGACACCGAGGAGTTCGGCCCGCAGCCGTGGCTCCACGAAGGGGGCGCGTTCACCGGAGGGCGCGAAGTACGGCAGCACACGGACGCCGTTCGCGCCCGGCGGGGTCTCGGCCAGCAGGCCGTCCACCTCGTCGTGTCCCACCCCGGTCGTCGACAGCACCCAGTCCAGCGCCGCCGTGCCCACCATCGCGGGCATGGCGCGCAGCCAGTGACCGGGCCGGTCCGTGGAGATGTACAGACCCGCCGGCTCGCCGGTCAGGTCCAGCTCGGTCGTGGCGACCAGGCTGGCCAGACAGGTGCCGACGATCAGCAGGCCGTCGCCCGGGGACGTCACCCCGGCGCCCAGCGCGCAGGCCGGCAGATCGTAGGGGCCGTTCGCGACCCGGGTGCCGGACGGCAGGCCCTCGCCGAGCGCGTCGGCCGTCGCGACCGGGTCGCTCACCGGGGCGAGCAGACCCCGCCGGTGGGTCAGCCCCAGCAGCTCGACGACCCGGTTGTCGTAGGTCCGGGTCCGCGGGTCGAGGAACGGCATCGAGGCGTCCGAGACATCCGTCGTCGGACCGGCCCCCGTCAGCCGCTGGAACACCATGTCCTTGCAGTACAGGGCGGCCTTCGCGGCATCCAGCGCCTTCGGTTCGCTGCTGTCCAGCCAGGCCAGCAGCGGCCCCGGACACCCGGGGAACATCGCGCTGCCCGTCCGCCGGAACACCGTCTCGAACGTACCGTCCGCCAGCCACCGGTCGACCAGTTCGTGCGCCCGCCCGTCCATCCAGGAGGCCGCCGGCCGCACGGGCCGCCCCTCGCCGTCGACCAGCCACACCCCGTCGCCCTGCCCGGTGAGCCCGGCCAGCTCGACCGGCTCCGTGACCCGCTCGGTGACCTCGCCGAGGACGGCCACGACCGCCCCGTACACCTCCTCCATGTCCTGCTCGACGACCCCGCCCCGCAGCGACAGGGCCACCGACCGGGACGCCACGGCCAGCTGGCGGCCCGCGGAGTCGAAGGCCGCCGCCTTGACCATGGACGTGCCCACATCGATACCGACGTACATGCGGCTCTCCTCCCGGTCCTCAGGTCAGGCAGTGCGCGAGCGGCTCGCCGCGCACCCAGCGGCCCACCTCTTCGGCGGCGATCCGCGCGGCCTTCTCCGCCACCGCGCGCGACGCCCCGCCCAGATGCGGGGTCAGCACCACACGGTCACCCAGCCCCAGCAGCCGGGACTCCGCAGGCAACGGCTCCCGCTCGTAGGTGTCGAGCGCCGCCGCCGACAGCCGCCCGCTCTCCAGCGCGTCGCACAGCGCGCCCTCGTCCAGCAGCGGGCCCCGGGCCACGTTCACCACCACCGCGCCGGGCGGCAGCAGCCCCAGCTCCCGGGCGCCGATCAGCCCCCGGGTCTCGGGGGTGAGCCGGGCGTGCAGGGTGATCACCCGGGAGTCGCGCAGGAGTGCGTCGAGCGAGGCCACGCGCAGGCCGTGGATCTCCCCGTGCACATACGGGTCGTAGACCATCACCCGGGCCCCGAACGCGCACAGCACCCGGGCGACCCGGCTGCCGACGGCCCCGTAGCCGACCAGACCGACGGGCAGGTCCTCCAGCTCCAGACCGCTCTGCTCGTACGTGTAGTACGTCGCGCCCTCCCAGCTGCCCTGCCGGGCCAGCGGCTCATGGGCCTGCGGGATGCGGCGCAGGGCGGACAGCATCAGGCCGACGGTGAACTCGGCGGTGGCGGCGGCGTTGCGGCCCGGCGCGAAGCACACCCGCACATCACGGTTCTTGGCCGCGTGCAGGTTGACGTTGACCGGCCCGCCCCGGCACACCACGACCAGCCTCAGCTCCGGGCAGGCGGCGAGCACCCGCTCGGTGACCGGCCCCATCTGCGTGACCAGGACCTCCGCCCCGGCCAGCGCCTCGATCATCGCGTCCTCGGCGTCACTGGCCTCCTGCACCTCGGCGACCGGCCCGAACGGCTCCAGCGGCCACCCGAGTTCCAGCTCCTTGATCTGCGCCCGCTCCACCTCGTGCTCCACCGCCCGTGTGATCAGGGACGGCAGGACGAAGTGGTCACCGGCGGCCACGACACGCACGTTCTCTTCGGAGGTCATCGCAGTGAGGCTCCTGTCTCGGCGTCGAAGACATGGGTGTGCTGGGGGTCGGCGGCGACCCGGACCCGCTCGTCGTGGGCGAGCCGTACCTCGGGGTCGGTGAGGACGACCAGCTGCCGTTCGACACCCTCGAGGGCGAGGGTCGCAAGGCCCGACTCCAGAAGCGGTTCGTGGGCGACGACCCGGGCGGGCAGGCCGCCTTCGGCGGTGAGCGAGACGTCCTCGGGGCGGATCCCGACCACCACCTCCCGCCCCTGCTCCACCGGCACGGGCAGCGCGATCCGCACCGAGCCGGAGAGACGGGCCTCGCCGTCGCCGGTGGCGATGCCGGGCAGCAGGGTGATCGCGGGCTCGCCGACGAAGTCCGCGACGAACACATTGGCCGGGCTGTCGTAGATCTCGTACGGCGTGCCGAGCTGCTGGATCACGCCGTCCTTCATGACGGCGATCCGGTCGGCGAGCGAGAGGGCCTCCTCCTGGTCGTGGGTGACCAGGATCGTGGTGTGGCCCAGGTCCTGCTGGATGCGCTTGAGTTCACGGCGGGTGGTGTCGCGCTGGGCCGCGTCCAGATGGGACAGGGGCTCGTCGAGGAGCAGCACGTCCGGTTCGCGGATCAGGGCCCGGGCCAGGGAGACGCGCTGCTTCTGGCCGCTGGAGAGCCCGGCCGGGCGGGCACCGAGGAGGTCGGTCAGGCCCACCCGCTCGGCGATCTCCTTCACCTTGCGGTCGACGTCCCCCCTGGAACCGCGGGCGGCCTTCTTGCGCGCCTTGAGCCCGAACGCCAGGTTCTCCGCGACCGACAGCGGCGGATACAGCGCGTAGTTCTCGAAGGCGACCCCGATGTTCCGCCGCTGAGCGGGCCGTTCCACGACCGAGTCGCCGCCGACCAGGATGTCCCCGCCGGTGACCGACTCGAGACCGGCGATCATCCGCAGCGTGGTCGACTTGCCGCAGCCCGAAGGCCCGAGCAGCCCGAGCAGTTCCCCGGATCGCAGGCTCAGATCGATCCCGCGAACGGCATCCACCGAAGGCCGCCCCCGCGACCGGTACGTCTTACGGAGTTCACGTAGCTCCAGCCCGGTTCCCGTCATGGCCGCCCTTCGTCGCGCAAACCTCGTAACGGACCTTGTGCTCGTCCAGATCCCGCAGTGCCTCCGGCGACGCCCCGTCGTCCACCAGGAGCGTGTCGAAGCGGGACAGCGGGACGACCCGGTGCAGGGCGACCCGGCCGAGCTTGGTGTGGTCGATCAGCAGGACGTTCCGTGCCGCCGCGTCGAGCATCGCCCGCTTCACGGACACGATGTGCTGCTCCTGGTGGTAGGCGTAACCCCCGTGCACGGCCGACGTCGACGCGAAGCACACGTCCACGCGCAGCTGCTCGACCGCCTCCACGCAGGACACCCCCAGGAAGGAGGAGTGCAGCGGGTCGTAGTCGCCGCCGAGCGCCATCAGGTGGATGCCCCGCTGGTCGGACAGCAGGTTGATCGCCTCCAGGAAGTTGGTGACGACCGTCAGCGGCGTGACCTCGCCCGTGCGCAGCCGCCTGGCTATCTCCAGGGTGGACGTGGAGTCGTCCAGCAGGATCGCCATGCCGGGCTCCACCATCCGCAGCGCGCGCTCGGCGACGGCGGCCTTCTCGGCGCGCATCGTCTTCAGCCGGTACTGCACGTTCGACTCGAAGACCCCCGACGGCTGCGCGGTCACACCGCCCCGGGACTTCCGTACGATGCCCTGCCGTTCGAGCTCGTCGAGGTCGCGGTGGATGGTCATCAGGCTCACCTTGAACCGCTCGGCCAGCTCCGCCGCCGTCGCCGAGCCGTCGGCCAGCACCCGCTCGGCCATGGCGGCCTGCCGTGCCGCGGGCCCCTGCTGTCCACCACTGCTGCTGCTCATGACTGTGTCTCTATCCGTCGTCCCGGGCGCTCCGGCCGGTCGGCCTCGAACAGCAGCAGGTTCGCAGGCCGGACCGCGAGCCGTACGGGATCGTCCGCACGAAGGCGTGCCGCGTCCGCCCGGGGAGCCACCAGCGACACCCGCTGTTCCCCGGTCCCGAGCCGGACGGTGACCTCGACGGACCGCCCGAGCACCTCGGTGACGTACACGGTCCCGGTGAGTTCGTGACCCTCGCCGTGCAGGGCGATGTCCCGGGGCCGCAGACCGACCAGGACGTCCGTGCCGGGCGCGGCCTGTGCCCGGACCGGCAGCTCCACCCCGCCGTCCGCCCGCACCCCGCTCTCCGTCACCACCCCGGGCAGCAGATTGATCCGGGGCCGCCCGAAGGCCCGCGCGACCTCCGTGTCGTACGGCTGGTACCAGATCTCCTCCCGGGTGCCCGTCTGCACGATCCGCCCGTCCCGGATGACCCCGATCCGGTCGCCGAGCGCCAGCGCCTCGACGGAGTCGTGCGTGACGTACAGCGTGGTGGTGTGCTGCACGGCCCCGATCGCCTTCAGCTCGGCCCGCATCTGCTGGCGGAGTTTCGCGTCCAGGTGGGACAGCGGCTCGTCGAGCAGGAAGGCCCGGGCCGGCCGCACCAGCACCCGCCCGAGGGCGACCCGCTGCCGCTGGCCGTTGGACAACTGGCCCACGGGCCGGTCCAGCAGGGCGGAGATGCCGAGCAGTTCGGCGACCGCGCCGATCCGCTGCCGGGCCTCGTCGGCGGGCAGCCGGTGCCGGGGGGAGCGCAGCGGCGAGGCCAGGTTGTCGTAGGCCGAGCGGTGCGGGTAGAGCGCGTAGCTCTCGAAGCACATGGCCACGCCCCGGTCGTAGGGCTCCACGCCCCGCATGTCCTTGCCGTCGAGCACGACCGTGCCGGAGTCGGGCTGTTCGAGCCCGGCGATGGTCTTGAGCGTCGTCGTCTTGCCGGCCCCGGACGGGCCCAGCAGACAGAAGAACTCGCCTTCCCCGACCTCCAGTTCGAGCTCGTCGAGCGCGACGGTCTTTCCGTACGCCTTCCGTATCCCGCTCAGCGTGATCACGATTTCACCGCCCCGAACGACAGGCCCCGCACCAGATACCGCTGGATCGTCAGCGCCAGCAGCAGCGGCGGTACGACCGAGACCAGCGCGGCGGCGGCCGTCAGGTTGTACTTGGGCCGGTCACCGCCGAGGAAGGACAGCGCGCCGACGGTCACCGTCTGGGCCTCGTTGGAGGTGAGGATCAGCGGGAAGACGAAGTTGTTCCAGGCGAAGATGAAGGCCAGCAGCGACACGGCCGCGATGCCCGGCTTGACCAGCGGCAGGGCGACGCGGAAGAACGCCTGCTTGCGCGTGTAGCCGTCCAGCAGGGCCGCCTGCTCCAGCTCCGGTGTCAGATCGGCGAAGTAGGACCGCATGATCCACACGATCAGCGGCAGCGTGACCAGTTGCAGCACCCACACCATGCCGACGTACGTGTCGAAGAGACCGAGCTTCTGGTAGAGCACGAACAGCGGGATGATCACGGTGAGTTCGGGCGCGAAGCGGAACGACAGCAGCGTGAACATCAGGTTCTCGGAGCCCTTGAACCGCCACCGCGCCGAGGCGTACGCCGCCGGCAGTCCCACCACCAGCGACAGCGCGACCGCCCCCACCGACACCACCAGGCTGTTGACGAAGAACCGCACGAACGGGATGCCCTCGCTGTCGCCGAGGACCGTCCGGTAGCCGTCGAGGGTGGGGGAGAAGGAGAAGTAGGTGGAGAAGAGCTGGTCGGTCGGCTTCAGCGACAGGATCACCATCCAGGCGATGGGGAACAGCGCGAAGACGAAGTAGAGGACGAGGGCGGTGTCGCACAACCACCCCACCAGGCGTTTCCTCATGTGGACACCTCCGCGGCCTTCCGCTGGATCTTCCCGAGATGCTTCACCAGCACCATCGCGGCCAGATACACCACGGCCCACAGCACGATCGTGTAGCTGATCCCGAAGGAGTACCGCTGGAAGCGGATGGCTTCGAGGTACGCCCGGATCTGGAGCACCACCGTCGAGTCACCCGGCCCGCCCTCCGTCAGGGCGTAGATGATGTCGAACACCTTCAGCGAGTCCATGAACCGGAAGATCACCGCGACCAGCACATACGGCCACAGCATCGGCAGCGTCAGCCGGCGGAAGGTGTACCACCACCCCGCGCCGTCCACGGCCGCCGCCTCGAACGGGGAGGCGGGCAGCGACCGCAGACCGGCGAGGGCGAGGATCGCCACGAACGGGGTGTACACCCACACGTCCACGGCGATCGACGACAGCAGCGCGCCCGTCGGGGTGTCGGTCCACTGCACCCCGCCGAGGCCGAAGGGCCTCAGCAGGTAGTTGACCACCCCGACCGACGGCTGGAGCATCAGCTTCCAGATGATCGCCGCGATCACCGGGGCGATCATCAGCGGCAGGATCAGGATCTTCTCCAGGATCCGGCCCAGCAGGGTCGAGCGGTGCAGCAGCAGGGCGACGGCCACCCCGAGCACGGTCTCGACGAGGGCCGCCCCGACCGCGTACAGCACCGTCACCCACGCCGAGTTCCAGAACGCCTCCTGCGTGAAGACGGTCGAGTAGTTCTCGAACCGCACCATGTCCGGCTGCGGTTTGCTCGCCGAGAAGTCGAACAGCGTGTAGTACAGCCCGAGCCCGAACGGGTAGAGGATCCCGCAGGTCAGCAGCAGGGCCGGGACGATCAGGAAGTACGGGCGCAGGGCCAGGCGCATGCGCTACCCCACCTTGTCGGCGAGGTCGTCCGCCAGCCCGTCCAGGACGGACTTCGCGCCCTGGCCGCCGTAGATCTCCTGGAGGGCCGCCGCCCAGCTGGTCGTCGCGTCGAAGAACTGCGCCTGCGGGGTGAACTGGATCTTCGTCTGGTCGACGACCGTCTCGAAGGTCTCCAGGAAGCCCGGCAGATGCCGCATCTTGTCCTTGTACGCGGCGTCGTCGGCAACCGACTTGCGCACCGGGTCGATGTGGTTGTGGGTGATCGCGCTCTTGCGCAGATGCTCCTTGCCGGTCGCCCACTGCAGGAACAGCCAACTGGCGCTCTTCTTCTTGCTCTTGGCGTTCATGCCGAGCGACCAGATCCACATGTTGGTGGCCAGCGACCCGTCCGGCCCCTTCGGCCCCGGGTGGAAGGCGATCTTCCCGGAGGCCGGGCTGGCGCCCTTCACGGCCTGGAAGTAGGCGGCCGTGTCGGCGTCGAACAGCATCCCGGCCTTCTTCGCGCCCAGGTCACTGGAGCACTGGTACCAGGTGTACGACGTCCAGGACGGCGGCCCGCCCCGTTTGACCATCCGCGCCCAGTCCTCGGTGAAGGCGACGGCCTCGGGGCTGTTCATGGCGGGTGTGAGCTTCCCGCCGTCGACCGTGAAGTCCTTCAGCCCGTTGCGGGCGTACATCGTCATGAAGCCGGGGTGGATGGTGGCCCAGCTCCTGGACCCGCGTACGGCGATCCCGTACATCCCGTCGAAGCCGGCGCCCGGCGCCTTCTGCTTGATGGTCCCGGCGAGTTCGGTCAGTTCGTCGAAGGACTCGGCGGGTTTCACGCCCAGCTTCTTGAACAGCTCGGTGTTGTAGGCGACGACGTTCGTCTCCCAGCCCCACGGCAGCGCGTACTGCCCGCCCTGGCCGAGCGGCGCGCCCGCCTTCAGCGACCACTGGTCGGCCTGGAGCAGGTTGGGGAAGAAGTCCGCCTGGTCCCACTCGGCGCCCGTCGCCGAGGAGTTGCGCATCCAGGGGCCGAGGTCCTCCAGCCAGTTCGGCGGCCCGTACTGCCACACCATGTACGCGCCGAGCATGAACACGTCGTAGGAGGCACGCCCGCTGGACAGGTCCACGGTGAGCTTGTCGAAGTAGTTGTCCTCGGGGAAGACGTCGTACTCGACCTTGATGCCGGTCTTCTCGGTGAAGGACTTCAGGTCGGCTATCAGGGCGTCCGTGTACGGGTGCTTGTTGAGCAGTGCCTTGACGGTGGTGCCCTTCTCCCGCTTCCAGTCGAAGGAACCGGTGATGTCGTCCGCGGCTGACCCGTCGCTCTTGCTGTCGTTCCCGCCGAAACCGGAGCCGCAGGCCGTGAGCAGCGGGGCCGCGGCAGCCCCGGCGGCGAGGGCGAGGAAGCGCCGGCGGTCGTGCGCGTGCGTGTCCATCCGTACCTCCACGTGGAGCCTGGTTAACACGTCGAGTCGACTCGTTAACAGAGGGTGGAACGGCTGAAGTTGGGCGTCAATCCCTCGCGCACGGGAAAATATCGGGGCACAGTGAGAAGTTCACAGATCCGGCTGCGACGGCGTGGGAGGTTCCGGATGGTGGACGAGGGTGCGGGCGAAGGCGCGGGCGAGGGCTGGCTGGGCGTCGACCTCGGCACGCAGAGCGTCCGCGTGCTGCTCGTCACCGCGGACGGCACGGTCCTCGGCAGCGGCTCGGCCCCCCTGGCCGGGCGGCGCGAGGGGGTGCGGCACGAGCAGGACCCCGAGCGCTGGTGGGAGGCGCTGTGCACCGCGTCGCGGACGGCACTCGGCTCCGCCCCGCGGGGCCTGCCGATCGGCGGACTCGCGGTGTGCGGCACGTCCGGCACGGTGCTGCTCACGGACGGTTCGGGCCGCCCGGTGAGCCCCGCGCTGATGTACGACGACGGGCGCGCGGCGGCGGAGGCGGCGCGGGCCCGGGACGCGGGGCTCGCGGTGCAGGACACCTGGGCGCTGCCGAAGGCGCTGTGGCTGGTGGGGGAGTACGGCCCCGGCCTCCGCCTCGTCCACCAGCCGGACCTGATCGTCACCCGCCTCACCGGCGAACCGCCACCCGCCGACTCCAGCCACGCCCTCAAGACGGGCTACGACCTCCACCGGGAGGCCTGGCCGGAGGCCGCCCTGGCCCAACTGGGCGTCCCGGAGCGCCTGTTGCCCGACGTCGTGCGCCCGGGCACCCGCCTCGGCGAGATCTGCGCGGGGGCCGCCGAGGCCACCGGCATCCCCGCCGGTACGCCGGTGCTCGCCGGCATGACCGACGGCTGCGCGGCCCAGATCGCCTCGGGCGCGCTGCGGCCCGGCTCCTGGAACTCGGTGCTGGGCACCACGCTCGTGCTGAAGGGAGCCTCCCGGGATCCGGTCCGGGACCCCACCGGCGTGGTCTACAACCACCGCGCCCCCGACGGCACTTGGCTGCCCGGCGGGGCGTCGAGCGTGGGCGCCGGGGCCCTGGCGGCGCACTTCCCGGAGGCCGATCCGGCGGCCATGGACGAGCGGGCCGCGGCTTTCGAGCCGTCCCGTGCGATCGCCTACCCGCTGGTGTCGCCGGGGGAGCGGTTCCCGTTCCGGGCGCCGGAGGCCACCGGGTTCGTCCTCGGCGACCCCGCGGACGACGCGGAGCTGTGGGCCGCGCTGCTCCAGGGCGTGGGCTTCGCGGAACGCCTGTGCCTGGACTATCTGCACCACCTGGGCGCCCCCCTCGACGGCCCGCTCACCTTCACGGGCGGCGGCGCCCGCAGCCCGTACTGGAACCAGCTGCGCACCGACATCCTCGGCCGCCCGGCCCGTATCCCGGAGCAGACCGAACCGGCCCTGGGAATGGCGGCGTTGGCCGCGTACGGGGTGTCGGAGGCGGGAGCGCTCGCCGATGTCGCCGAGCGCATGGTCCGCGTCCGTACGGTGCTCGAACCCCGCGCCGAGCACACGGCCCGCTTCGCCGACCCGTACGCTCGGCTCGTGAACGCCCTGAAGGCACGCGGCTGGCTGCCCACACCCGTCGCGGAACACGCCCGCATGCGTCTGCACCCGGACACGGCGGAGTCATGACGGCGACCCCGACACCGTCTCGCGTGGGCGGTCCGCTGACCATGGTGTCGCTCCGTGCGGGCGCCCCGACGCCCCTGCCATGGCCCCGTGCGGCCGCCCCAACCACCCCGACACCACCTCGCCCGGGCGCCCGGACCGCCGCTCCGGCGTCGCGTCGTTCGGGCGGCCGGGCTGCTTCGGCGCCGCGTCGTCCGGGCGGCTGGAGTGGTTCGGCGTCGCGCCCCCTGGGTGGTCCGACCGCCTTGGCGTCGCTCCCCCTGGGTGGTCGTGGTCCGACCGCCTTGGCGTCGCTCCCCCTGGGTGGTCGTGGTCCGACCGCCTTGGCGTCGCCCTGCCTCGCTGGCCCGATCGCTTTGGCGCCGCGTCGTCCGGGCGCCCCGACCGCCTCGTCCTCACCCCGCCCGGGCACCGGCCCGAGCACCCCGGCGCCGCCCCGCATCGGTGGCCTGACCGGATGGCCGCCGCCCCGCATCGGCGGACCGACCACGTACGAACGGACCGGACCATGACCACCACGACTCTCCTGCTGGCCCGGCACGGGCAGACCGTCTGGCACGCCGAGAACCGGTACGCCGGTGTCAGCGACATCGAGCTGACCGACACCGGCCGCGCCCAGGCCGAGGCCCTCGGCCGGTGGGCCGCCGCCCACCCCGTCGACGCGATCTGGACGTCCCCGCTGTCCCGGGCCGGCGCCACCGCCGAGCCCGCCTGCCGTGCCCTGGGCCTCACCCCGCAGCGCGAACCCGGCCTCATCGAATGCGACTTCGGAGTAGTGGAGGGCCGCACACTCGCCGAGTTCGAGGCGGAGGACCCGGAATGGGCCGCGGCCTACCGTGCCGACCCGGTGGCGCATTCCTTCCCCGGCGCCGAGGATCCGCTGGCGGCAGCGGCCCGGGGCACCCGTGCCCTGCGGGACATCGCCGCCGCCCACCCCGGCGGACGCGTCCTGGTCGTCGCCCACAACACCCTGCTGCGGCTGGTGCTGTGCACCCTGCTGTCCATCCCGCCCCGGGAGTACCGCAGAGTGCTCCCGCGGTTGCGGAACGGGGCGATCAGCGAACTGCGGATGAACTCCGACGGTTCCGCCGCACTCCTCTCACTCAATGTGCCCTGCGAGGCTGATGTGCCGTAGCACTATGGGCGCATGACGCAGATCGACACCTCGGTGCCGCACTCGGCCCGGATCTGGAACTACTGGCTGGGCGGCAAGGACAACTACCCGGTGGACGAGGCGGCCGGTGACGCCTACACCGCCGTGTTCCCCGGCATCGTCACCATCGCCCGCGGCAGCCGCGCCTTCCTCGGCCGCACCATCCGCCACCTCGTCCAGGAGGCGGGCGTGCGGCAGTTCCTCGACGTGGGCACCGGCCTGCCCACCGTCGACAACACCCACGAGGTGGCCCAGCGCCTGGCCCCCGAGTCGCGCGTCGTCTACGTCGACAACGACCCCCTGGTCCTCGCACACGCCCGCGCCCTGCTCACCTCCACGCCCGAGGGCGCGACGGCCTATGAGCCCATCAGCCTCTACGAGCCGGAGGCCATCGTCGAGGCCGCCGGCAAGACGCTGGACCTCACCCGCCCCACCGCGCTCATCCTCAGCGGCATCCTGGGCCACGTGGCCGACTACGACCAGGCCCGCGACCTCGTCCGCCGCCTCCTGGCGGGACTGCCCGCCGGCAGCTACCTCTCCCTCAACGAGGGCTCCCGCGGCACCGACCCGGCCTACGAACAGGCCCAGGACGCCTACAACGAGACCGGCGCGGTCCCCTACTTCCTGCGGCCGGTCGAGCGGATCGAGGCCTTCTTCGAGGGCCTGGAGCTGGTGGAACCGGGCGTGGTCTCGGTACCGCTGTGGCACCCCGAGCCGGGCGCTCCCACGGAACCGATCGGCCAGCACGGCGGCCTGGGCCGCAAGCCCTAGGTCGTGTCCGCACACGGGAAAGCCCCCGCGAGTCACGTCCTCGCGGGGGCTTCCTTCTTTCCGCCTGCCGCCGTGAAGGGTGAGAAGACGATCACGAGGCAGGACGCTTCATGCTGCGGGCGGCGGCCTCAGGGGGCCAGCAGCAGCACGTCCGCACGGGACTTGGCGGCCTCGTAACGCCGGGCCACGTCCTGCCAGTTGACGACCTGCCACATCGCCTCGATGAAGTCGACCTTCTGGTTGCGGTACTGCAGGTAGAAGGCGTGCTCCCAGGCGTCGAACACGAGGATCGGGGTGGCGCCCTGGCCGACGTTGCCCTGGTGGTCGTAGACCTGCTCCACGATCAGCCGCCCGCTCAGCGGCTCGTAGGCGAGCACGCCCCAGCCCGACCCCTGCGTGGTCGCGGAGGCCTTGGTCAGCTGCGCCTTGAAGTTCGCGTAGGAGCCGAAGGACTCGGTGATCGCGTCCGCGAGCTCACCCACGCCGTCGGCGGCCAGCGGCTCCCCGCCACCGTCCTTCGGGCCGGTCATGTTCTGCCAGTAGATGCTGTGCAGGATGTGCCCGGAAAGGTGGAAGGCCAGGTTCTTCTCCAGCCCGTTGATCGACCCCCAGGTCTCCTTGTCCCGCGCCTCCGCGAGCTGCTCCAGCGTGTCGTTGGCGCCCTTCACATACGCCGCGTGGTGCTTGTCGTGATGCAGCTCGATGATCTCGGGGCTGATCACGGGGGCGAGCGCGGAGTAGTCGTACGGGAGCTCGGGCAACGTGTAGACCGGCAAGGCAGGACCCCTTCGAACCTCTTATTGCAATTAGCTTGCAAGTGCAGGCTAGCAGCATCAAGACGGCGGGGGTGGGAGGGTCGCAAGCGTTGCGTGAATGCGTTCGGCAGTGTTGTCCTCAGCTCGCGGGGCGTTTCTGGTTCTCGATGTACTGGCGGACGACGGTCAGGGGTGCGCCGCCGCAGGAGCCGGCGAAGTAGGACCCGGACCAGAAGTGACCGCCCCACAGATGCCGGCGGACGTGGGAGTCGTACTCCTTGCGAAGCAGCCGGGCGGACACACCCTTGAGGGAGTTGACCAGCTTGGAGAGCTGGACTTTCGGCGGGTAGTGCACCAGCAGGTGCACGTGGTCGTCCTCGCCGTTGAACTGCTTCAGCTCCGCCTCGAAGTCCTCGCACACCTCCCGCATGATCTCCTCGCACCTGGTGAGCATGGCGTCGGTCATGGCACTCCGCCGGTACTTCGTGACAAAAACCAAGTGGACATGCAGGTTGGAAGCTACGTGACGTCCGGTGCGGACATCGGGGTTCGGAATCCAGCGAGGCGACATAAACCAAATGATAGAGTAAGCGTGTGAGCACTCAGCGTGTGCAGGAGAAGTGGCAGTTCGGGCACCGTGCCCGCCTGTACGCGACGTCTGCACAGGACGCGCTCATGGACGCGCAGGCCCACGCGGCCCGTACGATGTGGAACCAGCTCCACGATCTGTGGACGATGACGCCCCGATGCCAACGCTCCCTTGCCCGTATGGACGCCACGCTCCGGCAGGCCCGCAAGGAGATCGACTGGTACGCGGTCCTTCCCGCGCAGGCCGCTCAGGCCGTCCTCAAGACTTACGTCCAGGCGTGGAAGAACTGCTGGGACGGCCGCGTCGGCGAACCGAACTTCAAATCCCGTATGCGCACGGCCATGTCCGTGGACATCCCGCAGGGCCGGGACTTGCAGATCAAGCGGGTCCACCGGCGCTGGGGCATGGTCAACATTCCCAAGATCGGCCGAGTCCGTTTCCGCTGGACCAAAGATCTCCCGGTCGGCAAGCGCGCCAACAAGGACAACCGGATCACAGGCGCCCGGCTGATCAAGGACGACCTCGGCTGGCACATCGCCTTCCGCATCCAGACCCTTCAGCCCCAGCCGAAACCGCATCAAGGGCCGGACCTCGGTATCGACGCCGGAGTGAACCTGCCCCTGGCCCTGTCCGACGGTAACCATCAAGACCACGGCCGACCCGCCCGCCTCCTCGACGGGACAGCCGACCGGGACAAGTGGCTGAACCCCAGCGAGAAGGCCAAGCTGATCCGGCTGGAGCGCCGGGCCGCGCACCGCAACGGCTTCCGCAAGCCGAAAGAGCGCCACTCCAACCGGCTCAAGCACACCTACGACCAGATCAAACAGCTCCGCGCAAGAGCCACGCGCCGAGCCACCGACTGGCAGCATCAGACGACCACCCGTATCGCCCGCACCTACGGCACCGTCGTGGTCGAACAGCTCACCATCACGAACATGGTCAAGTCCGCTCGGGGCACCATCATGGAACCGGGAAAGAACGTCGCGCAGAAGGCCGGACTCAACCGCTCCATCGCCCAGGAGGCATGGGGCCGCACGGTCATGATGCTGACGTACAAGACCGCCCGATACGGCGGCACCCTGCACAAGGTCCCCGCCCCGAACACCTCCCTGCGCTGCTCCGCCTGCGGCTTCATCACGCCCGGCAGCCGGGAAGACCAGGCCACGTTCGTGTGCAAGAACCCGGACTGCGGCTTCGAGGCGAACGCCGACTGGAACGCGGCCCGGAACATCTTGCACCTGTACCGGATGGGCCACGCGCTCGTCCCGGCTGCCGGGAGGGCAGTCGTCAGGCGCACTCGTGGCGTCAAGCCCGCCACCGCAAGGTAGGTGGGAATCTCCTTCCTGAGCTTGCGAAGGCGAGGAGAGCACTTCAACATCGGTGTGTACGCGACAGGGGGGATGCCGTGGGACCCGAGATGGCCGAGCTCGCCAGGACGGCGGGCACGACGATGGTGACGCTGATGGCGACCCAGGCCTGGGAGTCCACGCGCGAGGGAGTTCTCGCCCTGTGGCAGCGCTTCCAGCCCGACCGCGCCGACACCGTGGGTGGTGAACTCGAGGCCACCCGCGAGGACCTGCTCCTCGCCCGCGAGTCGGGAGACACCGACACCGAGGCCGAGCTCACCGCCGAATGGCAGGCGAGGCTGCGCCGCCTCCTGGTCGCGAGGCCCGAGGTGGCCGACGAACTCCGCCGGATCCTCGCCGAGTTGAACCCCGAGCCCCCTCAGACCCACACGACGGTGGACGTCCGGCTGCGCGCCGAGGCCTCCGGCAGCGGCCGGGTCTACCAGGCTGGACGCGACCAGCACATCACCGAACGATGAGCGAACTCGGCGCCCGGGCCTCGGGGCAGGGGCGGGTCTTCCAGACCTCAGGCGATCAGTACATAGAGGAACACCACCATCACTACGACACCGGCGCCGGCGGACCGCTCTTCGGACGCCAGGTCGTGCCCCCGGCGGGGGCCGCCGGGCCGGACTCCGTGCGGATGCCGTTGGTCGGCCGCGCGCCGGGCATTCTGCGCAACCGCGAGGAACTGCGCGCACTGCTCGGCGCGGCCCTCGCCGGTCCTGGTGGCGAGGTGCATGTCGTGCACGGCATGGGCGGATGCGGGAAGACCGCGCTGGCGTACTGGCTGTTCACGGAGGCTGTGCGCGCAGGGGGCCGTATCGGCTTCTGGGTGAACGCGTCCGAGAGGATGTCCCTGCGCGCCGGGATGCTGGCGGTCGCGGGCGACCGGGGTGCGGCGACCGGCGAGCTGGCAGCCGCGGCGGCGGGCCAGCGGGCGGCGGCAGACCTGGTCTGGCACTACCTCGACCACTCCAGCGAGCCTTGGCTACTCGTCCTCGACAACGCCGACGACCCGACGGTCCTGGAGGACGGGGCGTGGCTGCGGGCGAGTGGGTGCGGGACGGTGCTGGTCACGACTCGCCACGCCACGTCGCCGTTGTGGCGCGGCCCAGGGGTGAACCGTCATGCGCTGGGCCTCCTGCCGCTGGAGGACGCGGCCCAGGTCCTGTGCGACCTGGCACCGGACGCGGGGGACATGGAGTCGGCACGGAAGGTGGCCGAGAGCTTGGGGCGTCTGCCCCTCGCGCTCACGCTGGCCGGGTCCCATCTTGCCCATCAACTTCTGGAGTCGTGGTCCATGGACGAGTACGACCGCAAGCTCGGAGAGGAGTCGACGGCGATCGTGGACGGGGGCGCGGCCGGATACAGCGGCGGGCAGGCACGCCATCTGGTGGGCCGAACATGGCAGTTGTCCCTGGACGCGCTGAGGATACAGGGGTTGCCGGAGGCGACGACGTTGTTGCGGCTGCTGTCCTTCCTGGCGGCGGATCCGGTGCCCTTGAGTGTCCTCGTGCCGGTAGCTCGGGGTGAGGTCGTGGTCGAAGGGCTGGAACCCGCTCTGACAGCAGTGAAGTTGGAGCCCGCCCTGCGTTCTTTGCTCGATCACTCGCTGGCCGAACTCGTCGAGGCGGACGGGGAGAGGTGCGTGCGGGCGCATGGAGTGTTGTTGGACAGCGTGGCGGCAGGGGTGCCGGAGGGGCAGCGCTTCGTCCTGACGGATACGGCAGCCGAGTTGTTGAAAGTTGCTCTGCCCAAGAGGGGCGCTGAGGCCGGGACCATGAACCGACTTGCTGTGCTCACGCCGCATGTCATGAAGCTGTTGGAGAGGGCGCCGAGCGAGCAGACTGTCGCGTTGGCGGTGCGAACGGTATGGCAGGTGTTCGACTCAGGGGACTTTTCAGCTGCCTTGGAGCTCGCTCCCGGGGTTGCGCAGCGTAGCGAGACAGCCATGGGTTCGCAGCACCCGATCGCCCTGGATGCTCGTCACGTGGAGGCCATGGCTCTCAACCGGATGGGGCACTACACCGAGTCGGAGGCGTTGCACCGCTCGGTCATCGGTAGTCGCGAACTCGTCCTGGGGCCGGACCATCCTGACACGTTGCGCACTTGCTACGGCCTGACATGGCCGCTATTCCTGACGGGGCGGGGCGCGGAAGCCGAGCTCTGGGCTCGACGGGCCTTGGAGGGGCAGCGACGTGTGCTGGGGGAGGAGGCTCCGGAGACGCTGTACACCTGGGCAAATATGATCGAACTGCTCCCACATGTAGGAAAGGAGCAGGAGTTCGTTCACGAGGCCGGTGAGCTCCTTGATGCCTGCGAGCGGGTCCTGCCTTCGGACCACTTGACGACCCTGATCGTCCGGCACAACTACGCAGAAGGCCTTCGGGTCCTAGAGCGTTACGAGGACGCCGAGCCGCTGGCTCGTCGAGTGCTGGACGACCGCATACGCCTCCAAGGGGCTGATCACCCCGTGAGTCTCGCCGCGCTGTCTCTTATCGCTCGAATTGCCCACGGGCTGCACCGCTTTGACGAGGCTGTCGCGACGCTCCAAGAGGTGATCGAGCGCCGCGAACGGGTGCTCGGATCCGAGCACCCGTTCATCGTGGACAACCGTGAGTGGCTCATCGAATGGCAGGCCGACGCCCGCCGCTGATCAATTTCCGTCAGTCCTGGCCCGCTGCCACGCGTATCCGACGGCCGCCAGCGCCAGCGTCATCGCGCCCGTCGAATACAACTGCACCCGCGTGTCCGGCTCCCGGGCCATCAGGACGAAGACCGCGGCCATACCGGCCAGGGCGACCCATGTCAGCCACGGGAACGCCCACATCCGTACGACCAGCTTCTCCGGCGTCTCGCGCTCCAGGCGGCGGCGCAGCCGCAGCTGTGAGACGGCGATGAAGATCCAGACGACCAGGATCACCGCGCCGATCATGTTCAGCAGCCAGGCGAAGACGTCGTTCGGCCGCCAGTAGCTCAGCAGCACGCACAGGAACCCGAAGACGGAGGACGCCAGTACGGCGATCCGCGGCACCCCGCCCGAGACCCGGCCCAGCACCTTCGGGCCCTGGCCGCGCTGCACGAGCGAGTAGCCGATGCGCGAGGCGCCGTAGACATTGGCGTTCATGGCGGACAGCAGGGCCACCAGCACGACCACGTTCATCAGCTGCCCGGCGCCGGGGATGCCCAGCTCGTCCAGGGCCGCGACGTACGGGCCCTTCTCGACGACCTCCTTGGAGTCCCACGGCACCAGGGTGACGATGACGGCCATCGAGCCGACGTAGAACAGCGCGATGCGCCACATCGCCGTACGGACCGCGCTCGCCACGCCCTTGACGGGGTTCTCCGACTCGGCCGCCGCGATGGTGACCGTCTCCAGGCCGCCGTATGCGAAGACCGAGGCGAGCAGGCCTATGACGAGGCCCTCGCCGCCGTTCGGCATGAAGTCGGTCAGGTGGCTGGCGCCCGGCGAGTCCGTGCCGGGCAGGACGCCGGCGATCGCCAGGACGCCGAGCGCCAGGAACAGGGTGATCGCGCCGACCTTCAGGGCCGCGAACCAGAACTCGAACTCGCCGAAGTTCTTCACGGCCGCGAGGTTCGTGCCGCAGAAGACGACCATGAACAGCGCCACCCACGCCCACTCCGGGGTGCCCGGCAGCCAGCCGCTGACGATCTTCGCGGCCCCGATGCCCTCCAGGCCGACGGCCGTACAGAGGAGCACCCAGAACGCCCACCCGGCGGTGAACCCGGCCCAGGGGCCGATCGCCCGCTCGGCGTGCGCCGAGAACGAACCCGATGAGGGATACGCGGCCGACATCTCGCCGAGCATCCTCATCACCAGCATCACGAGGAGACCGGAGAGGGCGTAGGCGACCACGATCGACGGGCCGGCGGCGGCGATGCCCGCACCGGAGCCGACGAACAGACCGGCGCCGATCACCCCGCCTAGGGCGATCATCGACAGGTGGCGCTGTTTCAGGCCATGGGCGAGGGAGGCGTCGTCCGTGCTGGGCGGCGTCCCGGTGGTGGTGCTGGGCATGGGCGCGGCTCGTCCAATGCGTGAGAGGCGAGAGAGGGCAAAAACGCCGCCAGTCTGGGCGGTCCCCTCGCCCGGGAGGAGGGATGTCCAGCATGCGGACAACTGGAACGCACGCCGTGAGGTCCCGGGGACGGAGGGTGGACTCCCTTCGCGGAAGCCATCGGCACCCGTCCTGGCGGGCATTTGGCGAAACCCTACAGTCCGCTTCACCGCCGAGTCCGTGACCGAACCCTCGCTGCCACCGTGACCGGCATCACGTCATGCCCGGTGTAGCGCACACCTTTTGTCAGGAGCCAACCAACCGGGCGCTCGTGCCTTTGTCGAGCGCTGACGGTGATCAGTGCGAGCGCGCTGGGATAGCGTCGCCGTGTCCCGACCGACCCTCACTCTCGCGGAGTCCCCATGAGCACCGCCGCCGTCCCCGCCCGCACCGGACAGGTCCTCGCCGACCTGCTCCCCTCCTCTCGTGTCCGGGACGCGGCTCTCGTGCTCGGCGGCGCCGCGCTCACCGGCCTCGCCGCCCAGCTCTCGGTGCCCGTGCCGGGCTCCCCGGTGCCGGTGACCGGCCAGACCTTCGCCGCGCTGCTCGTCGGCACGTCCCTCGGCGCCGGTCGCGGCCTCCTCGCGCTCGCGCTGTACGCCGTGGCGGGCGTCGCGGGCGTGCCGTGGTTCGCGCAGGGCACCTCGGGTGTCGCGCCCTCCTTCGGCTACATCCTCGGCATGATCCTCGCCGCCACCGTCGTGGGCGCCCTGGCCCGCCGTGGTGCCGACCGCTCGATGCTGCGCATGGCGGGCACGATGCTGGTGGGCGAGGCGATCATCTACGCCATCGGCGTCCCCTACCTGGCCCTCTCCACCGGCATGTCCGCCACCGCCGCGATCGCGGCCGGCCTCACGCCGTTCCTGATCGGCGACGCGCTGAAGGCGGCGCTGGCGATGGGGGCGCTGCCGACGGCCTGGAAGTTCGCCGACAAGCGCTGACGCGACGGTCGCGCACGAGAGGCCCGCCGGGAGGGGCTGTTTCCCTCGGTCCGGCGGGCCTCTCGCGCGTCACGGCGCCGTTCCGTTCCTGGTGCCGTCGCGGCCGGTTCAGCTTTCCTGACGCCCCGGCACCCGCCGGCTGGACCACCACATTCCGGCCGCGCCCGCCGCGAGGAGCGCCGCACCGGCGGCGCCCAACGGCAGCAGATCGCGTACCGGACCGGTCTCCGCCAGCTCCTTGCCGCCCGGGGACTCCTTGCCGCCCGGGGACACCGGCTTGTTGTCGGTACCGAGCAGCAGGGGCGTGGCCGGGGCGTCCGGGGACGGGTTGTTCGTGCCGAACGGCACCGGGCCCTGCTGCCAGAACGTCTTCTTCCCGTCGCCGGTCTGGACGGGCAGACAGATCTTCCCGGCCTTGCTCAGGTCGTAGGTCGCGTCGACGGCGTACGACTTCGACTTACCGGCCGCGAGATTGTCGACGGCGCAGGCGAAACCGCTGTTCGATCCCTCGGGAAGGCCGTTCTCGGGTATCGCGGAACAGCCCTCGACGTTCTTGACCACAAGCCCGTCGAATCCGACGACCAACAGCCTGATCTTCCCGCTGTCCTTGCTTCCCGTGTTCTTCACGGTGGCGGTAATCGCGGTCTTTTTCGAACCGTTGTCGATGGAGATCTTCTCGGGCAGCAGCGTGGTGAGCTTCACCCCCGCCGGCGCTTCGTCAACCACCTTTCCACCCTCGCTGCTTGCGGGTCCTCCGTCCTCCGCCCCGGCGGTGCCGGAAAGGATCAGCACCGCCGAGAATGATGCCGCGACCAGCGGCCCCACGGCCACGGCCGTACGACGAGAACTCATGTTCGCCCCCCTTGTGTCCCCCTGGCTGCGCCTGAATTCGCAGCACTGAAAGAGGTACCACAAGATTTCGCCGCACTATCCTGGTGCGGCGCGAAGTGTGACCGTTGTGTTTCACTGGATGCGGTCGCGGCGTCGTGGAGGGGGTGCAGCGAATTGCCGGGGAATGCGAAAAGCGGCGGTGTTCCAGGGATATTGGTGACGGGGCGCTATCGGTTGGTCGAAAGTATCGGCCAGGGGGGAATGGGGCGGGTGTGGCGAGCGGCCGACGAAATGCTCGACCGGCCGGTCGCCGTCAAGGAAATGCGGATCGACGGTGTCGACGCGGAGGACAACAGGACGCGCCGCGAGCGCACCCTGCGCGAGGCCAGGGCCACGGCCCGGATCGACCACCCCAACGTCGTACGGATCTACGACGTGGTCGACGAGGGCGAACGCCTGTGGATCGTCATGGAGTTGGTGGCCGGCCGCTCCCTCGAACGGATCCTCGCGGAGGACGGCCCCCTGAGCCCCGGCGAGACGGCCCGGATCGGTCTCGGCCTGGTCGCGGCGCTCCGTCAGGTGCATGCGCGGGGGGTCCTGCACCGGGACATCAAGCCCGGGAACGTCCTGGTGGAGAACGCGGCCGGACCGGCCGGACCGGCCGGACCAGGACGCCGCGGCGGCACGGGTTCCGGCCAGAACACGGGCCCTGGCTCCCACGAACGGCGCGTCGTCCTCACGGACTTCGGCATCGCCGCGATCCAGGACGCCAAGGCACTCACGATGGTCGGGATGCTGGTCGGCTCACCCGACTACATGGCCCCCGAGCGCATCTCCGGCCGCCCCCAGGGCCCGCCCTCCGACAACTGGTCCCTCGGTGCGACCCTCTGCGCGGCCCTGGGCGGCCGCTCCCCCTTCACCCGCGACACCACGCTGGCAACACTGCACGCGGTCCTCTACGAGGAGCCCGAACTCCCCGCCGCCTCCGGCCCGTTGCGCGACATCCTCACGGCCCTCCTGAAAAAGGACCCGTCGACCCGCCCGACCCTGGACGACCTGGAAACGGCCCTGGAAGCGGTGGCGTTCCCGGTCCCGACGCCGACGGTGTCGGTGGGGTGGGGGACGCCGGGCCTCGAGGAGACCTTGGGGGGAGGGGGGCTTGAGCAAGAACGGCCACAACGAGAACCGGAACCGGAACCGGAACCCGAACCGGACGCGGCGACGGTTGCTCCGCGTCAGGACCGGGCACCGGAGCGGCCTGAACCAAGGCCGGACCCGGACACGAAACCGGAACCGGAACCGAGGCTGGACCCGGGCACGGAACCGGAACCTGCACCGGAACGCACCCCGGAACCGGACCAGCAACCCATCCCGGAACGGGAGCCGTGGGAGGACCACCACCCTGCCCCGCAACCGGAGCCCGTCGTCCAATACCCGCAATCCGCCCCGCAACCGGAGCCCGTGCACGACCAGCAACCCGCCCCGGAACCGGAGCCCCGGACACCGGCCCCGACCACGGCGCCACCACCCCTCACCGCCCCCACCCCATCGCAATCACCCACCCCGGCCCACGCGCAATTCGCGCCCCAGGACCCCCGCCAACCCGCCCCCGTCCTGAACGCGACCCCGCGCCCACGCCCCGACGACCACCCCACGGCCACGGCCACGACGACCGTTCCCACCACGGAAGCCGCCGCGAAGGCGCAGCCGCACGCGGTCCGTTCCGACAGCCGTGCCGCCACCACCACCCCCCGCCCGAGCCCCGTTTCCCTTACCCGCGCACAGGCGGCCACCGAGTGCCGCCCGCACCCCGCGCCGCCGCCCTCGCCGATGCCGCCGGGCGAACTCCCCGGCCCCGCCGTCCCGGCCGTGTCCCGCCCCCGCGCAGGTCACCGCCGTACGATGCTCGCCGCCGCGGCGGCCACGGTCGCGACCGCGGGTGCCGTCGTGGGAATCCTGCTGGCGACGTCGTCCGGCTCCCCGGACGACAAGGACACCCGCGCAGGCTCCTCGGCCTCCGCACCCCCCACCACTGCCCCGACACCCAAATCCACACCCACCGTCGAAGGCACCTCCCGGCCGCAGAGCCTGCCGCCGGGCACGCACCGGGAGGCCGGCGGGTTCGCCTGGGCGACACCGGACGGCTGGCGGCGGGACGTGAAGACGGGCGCGGAGGTGCACTACACCTCCCCGGACGGCGCCCAGGAACTGGTCGGCAAGTCGGCCCTGGCCCGCGGCGACCTCCTGGAGACCTGGCAGACCTCGGAGCGCAACGCCCACCAGGGCCAGGACTACCGCAAGGTCCGCCTGGAGGAGACGACGTTCCGCGGCCACCCGGCGGTGGTCTGGGAGTACACCTTCACGCTGGAGGGCGTCCGCTGGCACGCCCGTCTGCTCGGCTTCAACGTGGGCGGCAAGTCGTACCAGATCAACACCTGGTACCAGTCGGGGATCGAGGAGGAGGCCCTGCGCACATACGAGAAGGTCAAGGACAGCTTCACGGTGCTGTAGGGACACAAGGAGATACAAGAAGGGATACAAAAAGGGACCTGCGGTGCGCGTCCTGAAAGAGGACACGCACCGCAGGCCCCGCACAACGAAGAGGCGAGCGCCCGCCGGTCAGCCGGCCGAGACCTCGTCCCGGCCCTCTTCCGGCACCTGGATCTGCGCGGCGTCGGCGCCCCGACGACCGCTGCCCCGGTGCTTCACGAAGGCGATGACGAGCACCACGGCCGCGACGAGCAGCGACAGCAGAATGGTCTTGCGGCCGTCGTGCTCGGTGTCGGTGAGCATGTAGCCGAGGATGAACACGATCAGTCCGGCCGTCGCCCAGGTCAGATACGGGTACAGCCACATCTTGACCACGAGCTTCTCCGGTGCCTCCGCCTGGATGATCTTCCGCATCCGCAGCTGGGAGAAGCAGATCACCAGCCACACGAACAGGGCGACCGCGCCACTGGAGTTCACGAGGAAGAGGAAGACGGAGTCCGGGAACTTGTAGTTGAAGAAGACCGCGACGAAGCCGAACGCGACGGAGGCGAGGATCGCCGTCCGCGGCACACCGTTGCCGGTCGTGCGGGCGAAGGACTTCGGCGCGTCGCCGCGCTGGCCGAGCGAGAAGGCCATGCGGGAGGCGGTGTAGAGACCGGAGTTGAGACAGGACAGCACCGAGGTCAGCACGATGAAGTTCATGATCTGACCGGCGTGCGGAATGCTGAGAGATTCGAGCGCGGCGACGTAGGAGCCGTCGTCGGTGATGGACTTGCTGTCCCACGGCAGCAGCGCCACCACGACGAAGATCGAACCGAGGTAGAAGACGCCGACTCGCCAGATGATGCTGTTGGTGGCCTTGGTGACGGCCTGCTGCGGGTTCTCGGACTCACCGGCGGCCAGGGTGGCGATCTCGCTGCCCATGAAGGAGAAGACGACCAGCAGCACACCGGTGAGGATCGCGCCGGCGCCATGGGGCAGGAAGCCCCCGTGCTCGGTGAGGTTGCTCAACCCGGCCTGCTCACTGTCCACGCCGGGCAGCAGCCCGAAGACGGCAAGCCCACCGATGACGATGAACGCGGCGATCGCGACGACCTTGATCCCGGCGAACCAGAACTCGAACTCGCCGTACGACCCGACGGAGACCAGGTTGGTCGCGGTGAGCACCAGCATCACGATCAGGGCCCAGGCCCACTGCGGCACGGCCGGGATCCAGCCCTCCAGGATCACGGCACCGGCGGTCGCCTCGACCGCGAGCACCACGACCCAGAAGAACCAGTACAGCCAGCCGATGGAGAAACCGGCCCAGGGGCCGAGCGCGCGGTCGGCGTGCGCGGAGAAGGAACCCGAGGTCGGGTTGGCGGCGGACATCTCACCGAGCATCCGCATCACCAGCACCACGAGCGTGCCGACGAGGGCGTACGACAGGAGAATGCCGGGGCCTGCGGTGGCGATACCGGAGCTGGACCCGACAAAGAGCCCGGCCCCGATGACACCGCCGATGGCGATCATCGACAGATGCCGGTTCTTGAGCCCGGCCTGCAGTCCGGAGCCGCCGCCGGGTTCTCCGGGTCCTCCGGGGTCGTTTCCGGTCGTCTTCAGTGTCGGCTGCGAGGTCATGGAACGGATTTCCTTTGCGCCGGGGAGCTGTTCTTCCGTACGGAGCCGCACCAGCCGTACGAACGGGGTGTGTCGCGGCATGACGGTGTACGGGTCCTCGTACGAGCGGGTGTACGAGCCGGTCCAGTGAATCTGAGGCGAACGTTTTCGAGAACCTTTGAATCCAGATTGTTACTTGAGGTTTTCCTGAGGTTCCGTAATGCGGCTCACATTCGCCTCACGTTTTCATGAGCGCCACCCCGCGCGCCTTCCCTGAAACACCCGTGTCACACTCGTCCCATGCGCGTGTACCTCGGCTCGGACCATGCCGGCTACGAACTCAAGAACCACCTCGTCGACTGGCTGAAGGCGGCGGGTCACGACCCCGTCGACTGTGGCCCGCACATCTACGACGCCCAGGACGACTACCCGCCCTTCTGCCTCCGCGCCGCGGAGCGGACGGCCGCGGACCCCGACGCGCTCGGCGTCGTCATCGGCGGTTCCGGCAACGGCGAGCAGATCGCGGCGAACAAGGTCAAGGGCGTCCGCGCGGCCCTCGCCTGGAGCGAGGAGACGGCGGCCCTCGGCCGCCAGCACAACAACGCCAACGTCGTCGCCGTGGGCGCGCGCATGCACTCGCAGGACGAAGCGACGGCCTTCGTCGAGAAGTTCCTCGCCGCGCCGTTCTCCGGTGACGAACGTCACATCCGCCGAATCGACATGCTCGACGCATACGAAACGACGGGCACGCTCCCTGCCATCCCCTCTCACCACCCTCAGCAGGGCCCCGACGCCTGAGCGCCTGACACCAAGCACGTTCCTGGGCGGACCCAGCCCCGACCTGCGGCTTCGAGCTACAGCTGGGGCGCAAGCCCCACACGATTCCGCCGCGACCTCGACTCGGGCACGACTCAGGCGCGCTGCGAGACCAGGGCCGAGTCGGTCGCAGCTCCAGGGCTCGAGCCCAGCACGGGGCAGGGCTCAGCCCCTGGCTGTGGGACCAGGGGGTGTGGCCCCTGGCAGGTCTCAGGGGGGGTGCCTCGGTAGGTCTCAGGGGGTGTGGCCCCGGTAGGTCTCAGGGGGTGTGGCCCCGGTAGGTCTCAGGGGGGTTACCTCGGTAGGTCTCAGGGGGTGTGGCCCCGGTAGGTCTCAGGGGGGGGTGCCTCGGCGGGTCTCAGGGGGTGCGGCCCTGGTAGGTCTCAGGGGGGTTACCTCGGTAGGTCTCAGGGGGTGCGGCCCTGGCAGGTCTCAGGGGGGGGTGCCTCGGCGGGTCTCAGGGGGTGCGGCCCCGGCAGGTCTCAGGGGCGCAGCCCGGCAGGTCTCAGGGGTGCAGCCTCGGCGGGGTCCAGGGGGCGCAGCCCCCGGTGGGGTGCAGGGGCGGAGCCCCGCGAGGGGTGCGGGGGACGCAGTCCCCGCCGGGGTTCGGGGCGGAGCCCCGATGCCCTTCGACCTCATCCTCTTGACTAACTGCTTCGGGTGGGCGGGTGGGAAAGCTCCGGCCAGGACGAAACCCCGCGGCGACGATCACAGGAGAACCCGTGCCAGAAGGCCACACCATCCACCGCCTCGCCCAGGACTACGCCGCCGCCTTCCTCGGCACAACCCCCGACACCACCAGCCCCCAGGGCAAGTTCACCGACGCCGCGACCATCCTCACCGGCACGGAACTCACCCACACCGAAGCCCACGGCAAACACCTCTTCCTCGGCTTCCGCGACACCGACTGGATCCACATCCACCTCGGCCTCTTCGGCAAGGTCACCTTCGGCCCGGCCCCCGCACCCCCACCCACCGACACCGTCCGCCTCCGCCTGGCGAACGACACCGCGTACGTCGACCTCCGGGGCCCCACCACCTGCGCCCTGATCACACCCCCGGAGAAGCAGGCGATACACGACCGCCTCGGCCCCGACCCCCTCCGCGAGGACGCCGACCCGGACACCGCGTACCGCCGTATCGCCCGCAGCCGTACGACGATCGCCGCCCTCCTCATGGACCAGAAGGTCATCGCGGGCGTAGGAAACGTCTACCGCGCGGAGGTCCTCTTCCGGCACCGCATCGACCCGTACCGCACCGGCAAGGACATCACCCCGCCGGAGTGGCACGCGATCTGGACCGACCTGGTCGAGCTCATGCACGAGGGCGTCCGCAACAACCGCATCGACACCGTCCGCCCGGAACACACCCCGGAGGCGATGGGCCGACCGCCCCGCGTGGACGACCACGGCGGCGAGGTGTACGTCTACCGCAGGGCCAACCAGCCCTGCCACCTCTGCGGCGGCGAGATCCGCACCGCCGGCCTCGCCGCCCGCAACCTCTTCTGGTGCCCGACCTGCCAAGGCCGCCCCTGAGGAACCCCCTGAGGAACCCCCTGAGGAACCCCCTGAAAACCCCCGGCCTCAGAAGCCGTACGGCAGCCACGGCGCCAGGCCGCCCG
Organism: Streptomyces sp. NPDC057002; assembly: GCF_042673825.1. Lineage (NCBI taxonomy): Bacteria > Bacillati > Actinomycetota > Actinomycetes > Kitasatosporales > Streptomycetaceae > Streptomyces > Streptomyces sp. NPDC057002. Next base: position 454,241 of record NZ_JBHURZ010000005.1, on the reverse strand, counting down.
CCCCGAACCCCAGCGAGGCCTCCGCCAACGCCCCCCGCCGTACCTCCCGCACACGCCCCGCCGCCCCCAACGAGGCCAGCGAAACACCCCCGAGATACGCCGCGCTCAATTCCCGTACGGACAACGCGACATCAGCCGCATCCGCCGTACGCTCGCACGACGCCCCCTTCGCATCCCCGCTGAGCCGCCAACGCCCGGTGTTCCAGGGACAGAACGCGTCCTCCACCTCGAACACCACATCCACCGGCGCCTGATACGTCCGCGCCTCCAGCGCGGCCCCCAGCTCCACCGGCCGCACGTACAGCGAATCCCCCAGCCGCGTCCGGCACCGCCGGATGTCGGACACCCAGTGCCGCCACGCGTCGTCCACCGGCCGCCCCCGCCCCCGCACCACCAGCGACGACGTCAGGTCGATGCCGAACAGGAACCGCCACAGCGCCGCGTCCGCCGCGGGGTCCAGCGCGGCCGAGTCCTCCAGGATCACCGTGCCCTCGGGCCCGGCCGCCTCCCAGCCCGGCTTGACGCGATACCGCGCGTATCCGACCGTCTCGCCGTCCCGCTCGGCGACGACGCACTGCAGCGGCGACGCCCCCTCCCGCTCGCCCTCCGGATCGAGCAGCGGGAGCCGCTCCCAGCCGGGCTGCCGGGCCAGCATCCCGGGCCGCGACGGAACCAGCCGGGCGTACACCGCCTCGCACACATCGAGGACATCGGCCGGAACGGCGTACCGCACGGGTACGTCATCCGTACCCGCCGGCAGCGATGTGAGCCGCACCCGGGTCGTGTCGATCTCGGCGTTCAACTGGAAGGTGGCGCACCCGTATCCGAACCGGCCGTAGATCGCCGGCTCGGAGGCCGTGAGCACGGCCAGCGGCTCACCCCAGGCCCGGACGTCGTCCAGCTGCCGCCGCATCATCGACGTCAGCACCCCGCGCCGGCGATGCGTGGCGGCCACGCTGACCATGGTGACGCCCGCGGCCGGCACCGAGGCGCCGCCGGGCACCGTGAGCCGGAAGCTGAACGCCCCGGCCGTCCCCACGCACTCGTCCCCGTCCCAGGCACCGAGCGAACGGCCGAGCTCGGTCAGCGAGTTCCACAACTCCCGTTCCTCGGCGGACTCCGGCACCCCGCCGAAGCCCCGGATCAGGGTGTCGTACCACTTGTCCCAATCGTCCCGCCGCAGCACCCGCAGGTCGGTCGCGGAGCCGGTCGCGTCAGTCGCCATGGACCATGCCTACCAGGGCAATGCGGGACGAGCGAGGGAATTTCTCCCAGGTGGCGGCGGGGACGGCCCGTGGTGAAGTTCGCCTGATCCTGGCGAGGATGTCCGGCAATTGTCCTATGGCTCACCGGTTGGAGTGATCGATGGATGAACGGCGGTCGTGTGTGCGGCGGTCGCACTACGGTCCGATGTCATGAAGCTGGTGGTCCAGGTGAAGCAGAGGTGAAGAAGGTCGTCGACGCCTACGCGACGTTGAAGGCCAACCTGCGGGCCGGGCACCTGGGCCCGCCCGCCTCGAAGCGGTACCGAGATCAGCAAGGCATCAGCTCGGGCAGCACCTCGCCTACAAAGCCAAGCGAGCCGGGGTGCCGTTTGTCGAGGTGGACGCGCGCCATACCTCGCAGCGCTGCCCGCGCTGCGGACACACTGAGCGGGCCAACCGGCTCGACCGGGATCATTTCCGCTGTCGTCGATGCGGGCTCGCTGGCCCGGCCGACGTCGTCGCCGGGGTCAACGTGCGCGACCGCGCGCGCTCGGCGTGGGTGTTCGTCACCGCACCCGCACCCTCCCCCTGACATTTGTTGGGGGTGGGTGGATGCGACCCGTGACCGTCCTGTCGTGGGGGGCAGTCGGGAGCGCGACGAGGTGTGAACGACCGAGTGCACAAGCTCGGCCGTTCACGGCCTGGAAGGTGACTGTGAAGTCGGCCTCGGATGGGGGACAAGTGGGACCTCCCGTGCCAAGCAGCCGGTCCGATGGATAGGGTCCCGAACTAATGGCATCAGGACGAGAGCGGCGCGCGGAAGCCGACACGTTCACGGCCCGGTTGAAGAAGCAGTGGCACCGGGCCCGCGTCGGCGTGCGCCGGGCCGCCGTGGACTACTTCCGCGGTGACGGCTCGGACTGGATCGCCCTGGCCGGTCTGCTCCTGACCGTCCCGCTGATCGCTGCGGCGACGCTGGCGAACTCGGTGTGGTTCTCGCCGGCCGCGCTCGTCCTGCCCGTCGTCGTCGGCGGCCTGCTGCTGCGCCCGGCCAGCCTGCTCGGTCTGTACGCGGCGGCGGCCACGGCGCTGATCGTGGAGTCGGTGCAACTGGGCCCGTACACGGAGGGGCCCTCCAGGGTCACTCCGGGCATCGTGCTCGTGGTCGCGGCCTGCGGCTTCTTCGGACTGCTGCTGGCCCAGTTCCGCAGCCGGGTCGGTGTGCCCTGGCGGCGCGGCGGCACCATGCTCTTCGACCTGCGCGAACGCATCCGGGTGCAGAGCCAGCTGCCCGATCTGCCGGGCGGCTGGCACCAGGAGATGGCGCTGCGCCCGGCGGGCGGCCAGTCCTTCTCGGGCGACTTCGTGGTGGCGGCCCGTACCAACGGCGGCCGTACGCTCGAGGTCGTCCTCACCGACGTCTCCGGCAAGGGCATGGACGCGGGCTCCCGCGCCCTGCTCCTGTCCGGCGCGTTCGGCGGCCTGCTGGGCTCCCTCCCGCCGCACGCCTTCCTCCCCGCCGCGAACGGCTATCTGCTCCGCCAGGACTGGGACGAGGGCTTCGCGACCTCCATCCACCTGGTCCTCGACCTGGACTCCGGCGACTACGAGCTCTACTCCGCCGGACATCCGCCGGGCCTGCAGCTCAGCGCGGGCACCGGACGCTGGGAGGAGAAGGCGGCCGAGGGCCCGCTCCTCGGTGTCTACGACGGCGCCCAGTTCGACCCCGTGAAGGGCTCGCTGCGCTCGGGCGACGTGCTGATGCTGTTCACGGACGGTCTGGTGGAGACCTCCGACCGCGACATCGTCGAGGGCATCGACCGCCTCACCGGCGAGGCCGACCGCTATGTGGCCGGCGGCTTCCACGGCGCGGCCTGGCACCTCATCGAGGCGGTGGCCAAGGACGTCAACGACGACCGGGCCCTGCTGCTGATCTGCCGAGAGGGCCCGACGGCGGCGTCCGCTCCCCGCTGAGGTGGGGTTTTCCCCAGGTCGGTTCGGCGGTCGTCCTCATGGTCCGCGCACCCTCCGTCTCCGTACGTTCGACATATCGCCGGCGAACGCCGCACGGCGAACGGGCGACACGGATCCGGAAGGACAGACATGGCAGGCGACTGGGCCGTAGAACTGCACGGCGTCCGCAAGCGCTACGGCCGCGGTCGCACCGCCGTCCACGCCCTGCGCGGCATCGATCTCACGCTCCGGCACGGCAGTTACACCGCGGTGATGGGCCCCTCGGGCTCCGGAAAGTCCACGTTCCTCCAGTGCGCGGCAGGCCTCGACCGCCCCACGGCGGGCGCGGTCCGCCTCGGCGGCACGGAGCTCACGGGCATGAAGGAGAACAAGCTCACCGCCCTGCGCCGCACCCGCATCGGCTTCGTCTTCCAGGCCTTCAACCTCCTGCCGTCCCTCACGGTCGAGCAGAACGTCGTCCTCCCGATGCGCCTGGCCGGCCACCGCCCCGACCGCCGTCGCGCCGCCGAGGTGCTGGACCAGGTCGGTCTGGCGGACAAGGCCCGCCGCCGTCCGGGCCAGCTCTCCGGCGGCCAGCAGCAGCGCGTGGCCATCGCCCGCGCCCTGGTCACCCGCCCCGACGTCGTCTTCGCGGACGAACCGACCGGCGCCCTGGACACCACCACGGCCTCCGAGATCCTCGCCCTGCTCCGCCATTCCGTCGACACCCAGGGCGCCACGGTCGTCATGGTCACCCACGACCCGGCGGCCGCCGCCTGGGCGGACCGCGTCCTGTTCCTGGCCGACGGCGAGATCATCGACCACCTGGACCGCGACGCGGCCCCGGGCAGCGCTGTCCACAGCCGTGTCCACGCAGACCGCATCGCGACCCGCATGACCTCCCTGACCACCTCACCCCTGCGCACGGAAGCGGCGGCCTGATGTTCGCCCCCAACGGCCTCGCCCGCGCGGCCCTCCGCTTCCGCCCCGCCGCGTTCGTCGGCACCTTCGTCGCCCTGATGCTGGCCGCGACCATCGTGTCGGCCTGCGGCATCCTCCTGGAGACGGGAGTGCGTGCCGAGGTCCCGCCCCAGCGCTACGCCGACGCCCCCGTCGTGGCCGCGGCCGAGCAGCGGGCCGGCAAGCCCGACGAGAGCGACGTCGTACCGGACCGGGCCCGCCTCGCCGACTCCCTGGTCGCGAAGGCCGCCGCCGTGCCCGGTGTGCGCACGGCGATCCCCGACGTCACCTTCCCGGTGCTCACCCCGGACGGCGCGCTCACCGCGCACGGCTGGGGCTCCACCGCCTTCACCGGCGAGCGCCTCACCAGCGGCCGGGCCCCGGGCCCCGGCGAGGCCGTCCTGGCCGGCACCACCCTGGCCTCCGTCGGCGACACCGTCACCCTCACCACCCCGGACGGCCCCCGCGCCTACCGCGTCTCGGGAACCACCGCCGCGAAGGCCGCGAAGGACACCGTCTGGTTCGCCGACGCCGAAGCGGTCCGTGTCTCCGGCCACCCCCACCGCGTCGACACCATCGCCGTCCTTCCCGAGCCCGGCGTCGGCACCGGGACCCTCGAGTCCCGGGTCGCCCACGCCCTGGGGACCAAGGCCCAGCTCCACACCGGCGACGACCGGGGCGCCGTCGAGGATCCCCTCCTCCCCGAGGCCAGGGAGGTCCTCACCGGAATCGGCGGCTCCTTCGGCGGCATCGCCACCCTGGTCGCCGTCTTCACCTCGGCCGGCACCGTCGCCCTCGCCGTTGGCCGACGCGCCCGTGAGTTCGCGCTGCTGCGCGCCATCGGCACCACCCCGCGCCAGATCCGCCGCACCATCGCCACCGAGGCCCTGCTCGTCGCCCCGGTCGCGGGCGCGCTCGGCTGCCTGCCCGGGATCGCCCTGGCGGCCTGGTGGTTCGGTCAGTTGAAGGACAAGGGCGCCGTCCCGGACGCCGTCGGCCTCGCCGTCTCCTGGATCCCGCTCGTGGTCACGGCCGGGACGGTCCTCGTCACCGCCCTGCTCGCCGGATACGTCGCCGCGCACCGCAGTTCGCGCATCAAGCCCGGCCAGGCGCTGAGCGAGGCGTCCGTGGAGCGGCTGCGCCCGGGCTGGATCCGTACGCCGCTCGGTGTGGCGGCAGCGGCCGGCGGCTGTGTGTGCGCGGGCCTGGCCGCCTCGGCGACCGGCGAGGACGCGGCCAACGCCGCCCTCGGTGTCGTCATGCTGTTCATGCTGGCCGTCGCGCTGCTGGGCCCGCTGGTGGCCCGCGCATGCGCCGCGCTGTTCGGCCTCCCGCTGCGCGGCGCCGGCGCCCCCGCCGCGCTCGCTGCGGCCAACTCCCGCACCAATGCCCGGCGTCTGGCCTCCGCGATCACCCCGATCGTGCTCGCCATGGCGTTCTCCTCCGTCCTCGTCTTCCTGCACACCAGCGAGGACAAGGTCACCGGCGAACAGCAGCGGGCGGGCATCGTCGCCGACCACATCGTCACGGCCGACCGGGGCGCCCTGCCCCCGGAGGCCCTGCGGCGGGCCGAGCGGACTCCCGAAGTCACCGCCGCCGTCGGCCTGTTGAAGACATCCGTCCTCGTCCGGGCCTCCGGCGTCCTGACACCCGTCTCCGCACAGGGCGTCACGGGCACGGCCCGCGCCCTGGCCGCCGTACAGGACCTGGACGTCGAGCGGGGACGACTGACCCTGAAACCGGGCGAGATAGCCCTCGACGCCTCCGTCGCCGGCAACGCGAAGGTCAAGGTCGGCGACCGCGTCCGCGTCCACCTGCCTGACGGCACCAGGGTCACCCCGCTGGTGGTCGCGACGTACGGACGCGGCATGGGCCTGTCCCAGGTCACCCTGAACCGTGCCGACCTGGCCCGCCACGTCAGCTCCTCCTTCGACACCGAACTGTGGGTCAAGGGCGGTACGGCCAAGGCACTCGCACCGCTCGGGCACGTCCTGGCCCGCGCCGACTACACGACCGCCGCGTCCCTCGACCGCGAGCTCAACGGCTGGGCGAACCGGGTGATGGCGGCCGTACTCGGCGGCTTCGCGGCCGTCGCCGCCGTCAACACGCTGGTGATGACGGTCCTGGACCGCCGCGACGAACTCGGCACGCTCCGCCTGCTCGGCTCCACCCGCCGCCAGGTGCTGCGCATGGTCCGCTGGGAGGCCCTCCTGGTCGCCGTTGCGGGCATCGCGCTCGGCACGGCCATCGCCCTGGCCACGCTCGTGCCGATGATGAGGGGACTGACGGGCCAGGGACCTTACATACCCCCGCTGGTGTACGGCTCGTTCGCCGTCTCGATCCTCGTTCTCGGCATGGCCGCGGCCACCCTCCCCGCCCGGGCGGCGCTGCGCGGGGAGACACTGGAGCGGTGACCGAGACATCCCGCACCCCGCTGACCCTGGCCCAGGTCGAGGCCACCGCCCGCGCCGCGCACGCCGGCCAGACCGACAAGGCCGGACGGCCCTACGCCGAACACCTGCGGGCCGTGGCCGAGGGAGTACGGGAACGGGGCGGCGACGAGGACCAGATCGCGGCGGCCTGGCTGCACGACGCCGTCGAGGACGACGTCCTCTCGCCCCAGTGGCTGCGCGACGCGGCGCTGAGCAGCCGTACGAAGGACATCGTGCTCGCGGTCACCAAGCGGGCGGGGGAGCCGCCCGAGGCGTACGCCGCGCGCATCCTCGCCACCCCGGGCGCGCCACTGGTGAAGGAGGCGGACCTGGCGCACAACGCGGATCCGGAACGCCTCGCGGTCCTCGACGAGGCCACCCGCACACGACTGACCGAGAAGTACGCGCGGATGCGCGCACTTCTCGGTCAGGGAGATGCGATCTGAAAGGTGCTGGAAGGCGCCTAGGCGCTGACCTTCTCGCGCTCGCGCCGCTCGGCGCCCTGGCGCTCGCGGGCCAGCTCGGCCGCGTCCCGCTTGAAGGCCCATTCCATCTTCGGCTCCATCGCGAACCGGAACATGCGCTGCACCGGCTTGGTGCACAGCACCGTCACGACGGCGGCCGCGAGGACGGTCACGGCGATCTGCCCGGCCGGCTGGTGGAACCAGCTCGCCTCGAACCAGCCCTGGTAGTCGCCGGCCTTCACGAGGAAGCCGTGCAGCAGGTAGCCGTAGAGCGTGCCCGCGCCGAGCGCGGTGAACCACATGTGGCGGCGCGGCACCCAGGCGAAGAAGCAGGCTGTCAGCACCAGGGAGCAGCCGAACATCGCCAGCACCATCACCGGACCGGCCCACCACGGGGCGCCCAGCTCCTGCGCGGCGTCACGGTGGTAGAACCACGCGGTGTTCATGCGCGGCACGGCCCACCAGCTGAAGGCCAGGGCAGCGGCGAACACCGGCACCGAGGCGATCCGCACCGAACGGCGGCGCACCATCTGGAAGTGCTCGGGCTTCATCACCAGGCCCAGCACGAAGAACGGCAGGAACTGCAGGACGCGCTGCAGGTCCAGGTCGTCACCGATCTCCGGGGTGACGGTCGCCAGCATCGCGAGACCGAGCGCGAGCGGCAGCGGCCAGCGCACCATGTTCCAGATGGGGGTGGTCAGCCGCCAGATGAACAGCGCGACCAGGAACCAGGTCAGGTACCACGGGTCGAGGAGGCTGATGTCCTGCCCCGGGTCGTCGTCGATCCACCGCTTGAAGAGCGGGTAGGCCGTCTCGAAGATGACGTACGGCACCGCCACGCCGGTGATCAGGCGCTTGAGCCGGTCGGGACGCATGTCGAAACTGCGCGAGAAGTAGCCGGAGATGAGGATGAACGCCGGCATGTGGAACGCGTAGACGACCTGGTACGCGGCCTCGAGTATCCGGCTGTCGCCCTTGAGCGGCTCCCAGGCGTGGCCCATGGCCACCAGCACGATCGCGAGGTACTTCGCGTTGTCGAAGAACGCGTCGCGCTGCTTGCCGTTCTGCTTCTTCTGGGGGCTCTGCGGCGAGCGCGGGCTCGGCACTCCGCCTGCCGGCGACTGTGCCGGGGGAAGTGGCGCCTTGCGGTCGCCGTTCGGTCGCAGCGAGTTCGTCACAGACCCTCCCACCAGGAACTCGGGGAGACGATCCGGGACCTCGCTGCGCTTGCGGGGGACGAGGCAGCGTGGAACATCTGAGGCACCCTAGCCTTCCCTGCCGCTATTCGTAAAACGCCGGACGTGATTCCTGGCTATTCGCTGTGGGTACCCCGGATTTCGGGTAGTTGACGTCACTGTCGGCGTGATGACCAACACATCTTCGGCGCCGAGTCGCGCACGTCACAGGTGCCCTGCTTGTCGGGATACTTCCGGACTAAGCGGTGCATAAGACCAGCAGGCGACTCCAGTGGAATGTCCGCTTCAGCGCTCCTCGGGAGCCTCTCCACAGGGTTGTTGACGAGCCTTGGGCAGTAATTCGAATTAGCTGCGAACGCGTTGTGTGGAGACGGAAACGATCCGACCGAATTCCCTGCGCGGGTGGCCCATCGAATTGCCGTACGAGTCCCTGCCGTCGGGTCCCCTCCCGCACGCGACGTACACGGGCCCGGACGACACCGGGAGGGTCGATGCGTCACCGGCCGCATAGCCCGGCCGCGTTGGTGGCACGATGGTTCTGGCGGGGGTGTGCCGAGGCGCGCCCCCGGGCCGGGAGAGCGGACCGACCGAGGGTGTGATCAGTTGTGGCCATTTCACTGTCTGTGGTGCTGCTGTTGGCGATCATCCTTGTGGTGTTGCTGAGAGGGGGATCCATCAAGGCAGGCCCAGCGATCGTGGCGATCCTCTTCGGCTTCTTCCTCGCCTCGACCGGCATGGCCCCGTCCATCAACCGGTTCCTCAACTCGATAGCGGAGACGGTCAACTCCATCAGCTTCTGACCGGCCCCGGTTGCACCCTCCCGGGCCGGTGCCACGGGCCCGCGGGGCGTGCGGATACCCTCCTCCCGACGGGACGGTGCGTGACGGGGGGAACGTACGGGGATGGCGCTGCGCGATTCTGACCCCGCGGAGGTGGGCGGCTACCGCATCGAGGACCGCCTCGGCTCCGGCGGCATGGGTGTGGTCTACCTGGCCCGCTCGGCCTCCGGCCGCCGCCTCGCCGTCAAGGTGGTGCACGGCCAGTACGCCGACGACGACGAGTTCCGCGCCCGATTCCGCCGCGAGGTGGCCGCGGCCCGCCAGGTCAGCGGTGCCTTCACGGCCCCCGTCGTGGACGCGGACGCCGACGCGTCCCGCCCCTGGATGGCCACGCTCTACATCCCGGGCTCGGACCTCGGCACCCACGTCCGCGAGCACGGCCCGCTCTCCGCGCCCCGGCTGCGTGAACTCGCCGCCGGCCTCGCCGAGGCGCTGCGCGACATCCACCGCGCCGGAGTCGTCCACCGCGATCTGAAGCCCGCCAACGTGATGCTCGCCGAGGACGGCCCCCGCGTCATCGACTTCGGCATCTCCCGCGCCGCCGAGTTCGCCGCCGCCGACGTCCTCACCCAGACCGGCCGCGTCATGGGCACCCCGCCCTTCATGTCGCCGGAGCAGTTCTCCTCCCCGCAGGACGTCGGCCCGGCGGCCGACATCTTCTCCCTCGGCTCGGTCCTCGCCTACGCCGCCACCCGCCGCGGCCCCTTCGACAGTCCGAGCCCCTACGAGACGGCCGTCCGGGTCGTCGAGGGCGAACCGGCCCTCGCCGGCGTCCCGGACGAACTGCTTCCCTTCGTACGCCTCTGCCTGGAGAAGCACCCCAAGTCCCGTGTGACGGCCGACGAACTCCTGACCCTGCTGCGCGACGGAGTCCCGGCCGCCCCGCCCCAGACCGCCGAGGAGCCGAGCGCCGTTCCGCCCCGGCGGGTCCCCCCGTCCGCGCCACTGCGCGACACCCCGCTCGACGAGGGGCCGCCCGAGCCCGCCCCGCCGCGCCGCGGCCGCAGACGCCGCTACCTCCTCGCCGCGGCGGCCGGGACGGCCGTGGCCGCCGTACTGGCCGCCGCCACCGTGGTCCTCACCGGCGCTCTCTCCCGCGACGACGATCCCGGCCCCCCGGCCGCGGTCCGCAGCGACCTCCCCGACGGCTGGAAGGCCTGGGCCACCGCCGCGAAGGCCCCCAAGGGCAGCGAACGCTTCCTGGGCGGCGCCGACAGCTCCCTCGCGGGCTGCGCGGCCGTCGACACCTCACTCGTGTGCGCCGGCTCCGGCCTCATGGCGACCCGCTTCGCCCTCGCCGACGGCCGCAGCACCTGGGGCCGGCCCGTCGACCCCACTCCCGAGGGCTCCTCCAGCAGCCAGGGCGCGCTCATCGGCACCACCGACCACCACGTCTACGCGTACGAGGCCGAGGAGGGGGAAACGGCGGCCGGCCCTCAGTTCAGCTACACGGTGTCCGCCCTGGCCGCCGGCACCGGCAAGGAGCTCTGGCGGACCGGAACCGGCACCGGCCAGTCGGCGACCGTCCCCGACAGCGCACAGGGCGCCGCCACGGCCGTCCCCGAGGGCGTCGTCACCTTCTACGGCTCCGCGGGCGACCAGTACGCCCTGCTCGACGCCGAGACCGGCGACGTCCGCTGGAAACGCCCGAAGCCGGACACCCCGGAAGCCCCGGCCGACTGCCTGCTGCGCTCGGCGGCCGACCGCGCCTACCTGCTCTGCGTGATCGGGCTGTCGGAGCGGGGAGCGACCCGTACCACGGTCTCCCAGATCGACCCGGCCACCGGAAAGGCCCGCTGGACCGTCGAGGCCAAGGGCACCCAGTACCTGCTCGGCCAGCACGACGGCCGCCTGGTCCTCGCGGACTCCTTCGCCACGGACCGCGGCCTGACCCTGATCGACGTCTCCTCGCGCGTGCTCACCGTGCGACGGCTCGCGCAGCCCCGGCCCGAGGACGCGCAGGCGTACCTGGTCCGCGGCACGGTCTACTTCACGCGCGACAGCGGCGGCGTCCGCGCGGTCTCGCCGCGCACCGGCCGGACCCTGTGGGAATCCAACTCCACCGTGGAGAAGCCGGGACCGCCGACCGCCTCCGCCACCCATCTGTACGTCGCCTCGCCCAGCGGCCGCCTGGCCGCCCTGGACGCGAGCTCCGGCGAGGTCGAGGCCACCCGGCCCGGCCGAGACGACGGCGGCAGAACCGACAGCATGCTCGTCACCTCGGGCGCCCCCCTCGTCCTCGTGGGCGACGCCCTGTACGTCCCGTACGGCGTCCGCTCCGTCTACACGGTGGACGTACGCGATCTCTGAACCCCTGAAATACCGCCGAAAAACACCTCGGGCCCGGTTCCGAAGAACCGGGCCCGAGCCGTTCAGAGCGGGCGACGGGAATCGAACCCGCGTAGCTAGTTTGGAAGACTAGGGCTCTACCATTGAGCTACGCCCGCACGGTGCGCGCCGCAGGTCGGGTGACCGCGGCACGCAAGCATCGTAGCGGGTTGTGCGCCCTCGTCGCACACCGCATTCGCAACCGGACCTCCCCGGCGCCGACGCAGCGGAAATGCGGCGGCCGTACGGCCTTGCGCCATGTACCCTACGTGTCGCACCAGACGGGGTGTGGCGCAGCTTGGTAGCGCGTCCGCTTTGGGAGCGGAAGGCCGTGGGTTCAAATCCCGCCACCCCGACCAGCCACCCGATCATCTCGGCTCATCTCGGGTGATCGCCTTCCGGTCACTCATGTGATCGCCTTTTGGGCGGTGTAGTCGCTGCCGTTACTATGCAAGCTGCACGCCCGTGTGCTCAGCGTCTGAAGTCTCCGGGCGGCGAAATCCGCCGGGCCGCTCTGGCCCCGGCAGAACCCAAGAAGTCAGCCACAAGGAGACCGAACCGTGAAGAGCGCCGTGGAGACCCTGAACCCGACTCGGGTTCGGCTCACTGTCGAGGTGCCCTTCGAGGAGCTCAAGGACAGCCTCGACGCGGCGTACAAGAAGATCAACCAGCAGGTCACGGTGAAGGGCTTCCGCAAGGGCAAGGTCCCGGCCCGGGTCATCGACCAGCGGTTCGGCCGCGGTGCGGTGCTGGAGGAGGCCGTCAACGACGCGCTGCCGAAGTTCTACACCGACGCGGTCAACGAGGCCGAGCTGAACCCGCTGGGCCAGCCCGAGGTCGACATCACGGAGCTGAAGGACGGCGAGACGCTGAACTTCACCGCCGAGGTCGACATCCGCCCGACCATCGAGATCCCGGACTACTCCGGCATCGAGGTCGAGGTCGACGCGGTCGAGGTCACCGAGGAGGACGTCGACAAGGCGGTCGAGGAGCTGCGCGAGCGCTTCGCCTCCACCGCCCCGGTCGAGCGTGCCGCCGAGGACGGCGACGTCGTGACGATCGACCTGGAGGCCAAGGTCGAGGGCGAGGTGCTCGAGGACGGCGTCGCGGACGGCGTCTCCTACACCATCGGCTCCGGCGAGCTGCTGGACGGCATCGACGACGCCGTGACGGGCGTGGAGGCCGGTGGCGAGGCCACCTTCACCTCCGAGCTCAAGGGCGGCTCGGCGGCCGGCAAGGAGGCCGAGGTCACCGTCAAGGTCACCCAGGTCGCCAAGCGTGAACTGCCCGAGCTGGACGACGAGTTCGCGCAGCTCGCCTCCGAGTTCGACACCATCGAGGAGCTGCGGGCCGACAGCCGTAAGCGCCTGGAGAACATGAAGCAGTACGACCAGGCCACGCAGGCCCAGGAGCGCGTCCTGGAGAAGCTGCTCGAGCTGGTCGAGGTGCCGGTCCCGGACAAGCTGCTCGAGGACGAGGTCAACACCCGCAAGCACAACCTCGAGCACCACCAGCTCGGCCAGATGGGTCTCGACCTCGAGAAGTACCTCGAGATCCAGGGCAAGACGGCCGAGGAGTTCGACGCCGAGACCAAGGAAGCCGCGGTCAAGGGCATCAAGACGCAGTTCGTCCTCGACGAGCTCGTCAAGCAGGAGAAGCTGAACGTCAGCCAGGAGGAGCTCACCGAGCACCTCATGCGGCGCGCCGCCTCCTCCGGCATGTCCCCCGACCAGTTCGCCCAGGCCGTCGTCGAGGGCGGTCAGGTTCCGCTCCTGGTCGGCGAGGTCGCCCGCGGCAAGGCCCTGGCCGTCGTGGTCGAGAAGGCCGCGGTCAAGGACACCAACGGCGAGGTCGTCGACCTGGACGACGAAGAGGACGAGACCGAGGCCTCCACCGAGGAGACCCCGGCCGAGGCCGCCGAGTCCGCCGAGGAGAAGACCGAGGGCTGAGCCCCGGCACCTGTGACGCCGTAAGAGGACGGGCCCCGAGACGCACAGCGCTTCTCGGGGCCCGTCGGCGTCACCGGCCCGGGTGCGGACCGAAGCACCCAAGTCGCTACGCCCCCGGCGAACACTCCCATCTCCGGGATTCCCCGAAGGGACCCGCGCGTTAGGGTCCATGAATACGAGGGCAGTGGAGTCTGCGAACGGCTCCAGCCCCGCAGGGAAACGTGAGACGGCCCGGCGCCGTCGTAAGACGAGCAGGTGGATACGTGACGAATCTGATGCCCTCAGCCGCCGGCGACCCTTCCATCGGTGGTGGCCTCGGCGACCAGGTCTACAACCGGCTGCTCAACGAGCGGATCATCTTCCTCGGCCAGCCGGTCGACGACGACATCGCCAACAAGATCACCGCACAGCTGCTGCTCCTTGCCTCCGACCCGGAGAAGGACATCTACCTGTACATCAACAGCCCCGGCGGTTCGATCACGGCCGGCATGGCGATCTACGACACCATGCAGTACATCAAGAACGACGTGGTGACCATCGCCATGGGCCTGGCGGCCTCGATGGGCCAGTTCCTGCTCAGCGCGGGCACCCCCGGCAAGCGCTTCGCCCTGCCGAACGCCGAGATCCTGATCCACCAGCCCTCCGCCGGCCTGGCCGGCTCGGCCTCGGACATCAAGATCCACGCCGAGCGGCTGCTGCACACCAAGAAGCGCATGGCCGAGCTGACCTCGCAGCACACCGGCCAGACGATCGAGCAGATCACCCGCGACTCGGACCGCGACCGCTGGTTCGACGCTTTCGAGGCCAAGGAGTACGGCCTCATCGACGACGTGATGACGACGGCCGCAGGTATGCCGGGCGGCGGCGGCACCGGGGCCTGAGAGGTCCCCACGGGGCCTGTGGCGCCCCGTGAGGCCCACGGAGCCCTCCCGGGCCCCCGAGCGACCCCAGACAGCCCCAGCCGACCGCCTCAGCCCTTCTCAGGAGACACCGTGAACCAGTTCCCCGGCAGCGGGATCTACGACCGTATGAACGCCGTGCAGGACATGAGCGACTCACAGGGCCGCTACACCGGCCCGCAGGCCGAGTCCCGCTACATCATTCCGCGCTTCGTCGAGCGCACCTCCCAGGGCATCCGCGAGTACGACCCGTACGCGAAGCTCTTCGAGGAGCGCGTGATCTTCCTCGGCGTCCAGATCGACGACGCCTCCGCCAACGACGTCATGGCGCAGCTGCTGTGCCTGGAGTCGATGGACCCCGACCGTGACATCTCGGTGTACATCAACAGCCCCGGCGGCTCCTTCACGGCGCTCACCGCGATCTACGACACGATGCAGTACGTGAAGCCGGACATCCAGACGGTCTGCATGGGCCAGGCCGCCTCCGCCGCCGCCGTCCTGCTGGCCGCCGGTACGCCGGGCAAGCGCATGGCCCTGCCGAACGCGCGCGTGCTGATCCACCAGCCGTACAGCGAGACCGGCCGCGGTCAGGTGTCCGACCTGGAGATCGCCGCGAACGAGATCCTCCGGATGCGCTCGCAGCTTGAGGACATGCTGGCCAAGCACTCCACGACGCCGGTCGAGAAGATCCGTGACGACATTGAGCGCGACAAGATCCTCACGGCCGAGGACGCGCTGAGCTATGGCCTGATCGACCAGGTCATCAGCACCCGGAAGATGGACAACTCGAGCCTGCGCTGAGGCAAGAGGCTGTATCGTCTGCCGCCCCTTGGCACGGTTTGGCACGGTCCACGTCAAAGTGAACCGGGCCAAGGGGGGCCCGAACGAGGGGCCCGGCAAGGTACCGTCGGACATAAGGCTGCACCAGGAGCCGCTGGACGTCGACGTCCAGTCGTCTCCCAGGCGAAGGGGAAGCACACCGTGGCACGCATCGGTGACGGCGGCGATCTGCTCAAGTGCTCGTTCTGTGGCAAGAGCCAGAAGCAGGTCAAGAAGCTCATCGCAGGGCCTGGTGTGTACATCTGCGACGAGTGCATCGACCTCTGCAACGAGATCATCGAGGAAGAGCTGGCGGAGACCAGCGAGGTCCGCTGGGAGGAACTCCCGAAGCCCCGCGAGATCTACGAGTTCCTCGAGGGATACGTGGTCGGCCAGGAAGCCGCCAAGAAGGCCCTCTCCGTAGCGGTGTACAACCACTACAAGCGCGTCCAGGCCGGTGAGAACGGCGGGGCGAACGGCCGTGACGACGCCATCGAGTTGGCGAAGTCGAACATCCTCCTCCTCGGTCCCACGGGCTCCGGGAAGACCCTCCTCGCGCAGACCCTCGCGCGCATGCTCAACGTCCCCTTCGCGATCGCCGACGCCACGGCGCTGACGGAGGCGGGATACGTCGGCGAGGACGTCGAGAACATTCTCCTCAAGCTGATCCAGGCCGCCGACTACGACGTCAAGAAGGCCGAGACCGGGATCATCTACATCGACGAGATCGACAAGGTCGCGAGGAAGAGTGAAAACCCGTCGATCACGCGCGACGTGAGCGGCGAGGGCGTCCAGCAGGCCCTGCTGAAGATCCTGGAGGGCACCACGGCCTCGGTCCCGCCGCAGGGCGGCCGCAAGCACCCCCACCAGGAGTTCATCCAGATCGACACGACGAACGTGCTGTTCATCGTGGGCGGTGCCTTCTCCGGCCTGGAGAAGATCATCGAGTCCCGGGCGGGTGCCAAGGGCATCGGCTTCGGCGCGCAGATCCGCTCCAAGCGCGAGATGGAGTCCAAGGACCAGTTCCAGGAGGTCATGCCGGAGGACCTGGTCAAGTTCGGCATGATCCCCGAGTTCATCGGCCGGCTCCCGGTCATCACCTCGGTCCACAACCTCGACCGCGAGGCGCTGCTGCAGATCCTCGTCGAGCCGCGCAACGCGCTCGTCAAGCAGTACCAGCGCCTCTTCGAACTCGACGGTGTGGAGCTGGACTTCGAGCGTGAGGCCCTCGAGGCCATCGCCGACCAGGCGATCCTCCGCCAGACCGGCGCGCGTGGCCTGCGGGCCATCATGGAGGAGGTCCTCCAGGGCGTGATGTACGAGGTCCCGTCCCGCAAGGACGTCGCCCGCGTCGTCATCACGGCGGACGTCGTCCAGTCCAACGTCAACCCGACGCTGATCCCGCGGGATGCGCGGGGGCGGGGACCGGGCGAGCAGAAGACGGCGTAGTCACCCACCGCACGCGAAAGGCGCCCAGCACTGCTGCTGGGCGCCTTTGTCGTTGTCTGCCTCAGGCCGCGACGCGGACTTCCTTGCGGACCTTGGTGGTGAGGTCGATCGCCACGTCCTTGGTGACGCCCTGCGCCGCCTCACCCGGCGACACGAGGGCGATGGTGCTGTAGTCGGCCCACGCGCAGAACCAGTTGGTCTTCTCCTTCTTGGTCAGCTCGTCCTGAGCCTTGACCGACTGGCACTTCATGACCGCGCCGTCGAGGTCCGCCTCCTCGGGCTCGCCGATCAGTTCGGGCTTGCTGGACCCGGAGGCGGATTCCTTCTCGGAGGACTTCTTGAAGTTGGCGAGGAACAGGTCCAGCGTCGCCTCCGGGTCGGAGATCTCACCGTAGGCACCGGCCACCGTGAGCGTCTTGGCCGACGCCATCTTCGCCGCGGACGACGGATCGTCGGGGTCGTATTCGCTCAGGTCCACGTTGGAGTAGAGGGCCGCCGACGTCTTGGCGTTCTTCACGCCGCTCTTCTCCAGCTCCGACTTCTCGCTGTCGCCGGTGGTCTGCCCGTCCTTCGTGGTGCGCTTGTACTCGCTGAGCACCGTCGACGGTGTCGTCAGCTTGTGCGGCCCGTCGTCCTCGAGACCACCACCCCCGCCGATCACGAAGTACGCGCCCACGCCGATGGCCGCGACGACCGCGACCGCGCCGAGGATGATGCCCGTCTTCTTCTTGCCGCCGCCCGGTGCCGGGGGCTGCGGGACGCCGTAGGGGGCCTGGCCGTAGGGCGGCTGCGGCTGCTGGCCGTACGGGGGCTGCTGGCCGTAGGGGCCGGGCTGCTGGGGCGGGGCACCCTGCGGGTAGCCGTAACCCGGCTGGGGCGGAGGGGCCTGCTGGGGGTAGCCGTAGCCGGGCTGGGGCGCCTGCGGCGGCTGGCCGTACGGACCGGGCTGGCCGTACGGTCCGGGCTGCTGGGGCTGCCCGCCGTACGGGCCCGGCTGGTTGTAGCTCATGTTCTGGGTTCCCCTCCAGATGCTTATGTGTTCCAGACATCCTGGCGCAGACCCGTCGTGTGCATGGCATCGGGGCCCCCACCGTTACAAAGCAAACGCGTTTCGGGACAGGGGAGTGACACCTCTAAACTGACCCCCGTGACCGAGAACGCTCAGCAGCAGCCACCAGCGCCCAGCACCGACCTGCCGACCCAGTACGCGCCGGCCGACGTAGAGGGGCCGCTGTACGAGCGCTGGGTAGAGCGGGGTTACTTCGAGGCGGACGAGAAGAGCGACAAACCGCCGTACACCGTCGTCATCCCGCCGCCGAACGTCACGGGCAGCCTGCACCTCGGGCACGCCTTCGAGCACACCCTCATCGACGCGCTGACGCGCCGTAAGCGCATGCAGGGCTTCGAGACGCTCTGGCAGCCCGGCATGGACCACGCCGGCATCGCCACGCAGAACGTCGTCGAGCGGGAGCTCGCCAAGGAGGGCAAGTCCCGGCACGACCTGGGCCGTGAGGCCTTCGTCGAGCGGGTCTGGCAGTGGAAGGGCGAGTCCGGCGGCCAGATCAGCGGCCAGATGCGCCGACTCGGCGACGCCGTCGCCTGGTCCCGTGAGCGCTTCACCATGGACGAGGGCCTGTCCCAGGCCGTCCAGACCATCTTCAAGCGCCTCTACGACGACGAGCTCATCTACCGCGCCGAGCGCATCATCAACTGGTGTCCCCGGTGTCTGACGGCCATCTCGGACATCGAGGTCGAGTACCAGGACGACGACGGCGAGCTCGTCTCCATGAAGTACGGCGACGGGGACGACACCATCGTCGTCGCCACCACCCGCGCCGAGACCATGCTCGGTGACACGGCCGTCGCCGTTCACCCCGAGGACGAGCGCTACAAGCACCTCATCGGCAAGCTGGTCAAGCTGCCGCTGACCGACCGCTCCATCCCGGTCGTCGCCGACGAGCACGTCGACCCGGAGTTCGGCACGGGCGCCGTCAAGGTGACCCCGGCGCACGACCCGAACGACTTCGAGATCGGCCAGCGCCACGACCTCCCCGCCCTGACGGTCATGGACGAGCACGCGGTCATCACGGCGCACGGCCCCTTCCAGGGCCTGGACCGGCTGGAGGCCCGCTCGGCCATCGTCGCCGCGCTGCGCGCCGAGGGCCGGATCGTCGCCGAGAAGCGGCCGTACGTCCACTCCGTCGGCCACTGCTCACGCTGCAAGACCACCATCGAGCCGCGGCTGTCCATGCAGTGGTGGGTCAAGGTCGGTCCGCTCGCGAAGGCCGCCGGTGACGCCGTCCGCGACGGGCGCGTCAAGATCCATCCGCAGGAGATGGAGAAGCGCTACTTCGACTGGGTCGACAACCTCCACGACTGGTGCATCTCGCGGCAGTTGTGGTGGGGGCACCGGATTCCGGTCTGGTACGGCCCGAACGGCGAGGTCGTCTGCGTCGGCCCCGACGAGGAGCCGCCCGGCACCGAGGCCGAGGGCTGGCGCCAGGACACCGACGTCCTAGACACCTGGTTCTCCTCCGGCCTGTGGCCGTTCTCCACGATGGGCTGGCCCGAACAGACCGAGTCGCTCGCGAAGTTCTATCCGAACTCCGTCCTGGTCACCGGCTACGACATCCTCTTCTTCTGGGTCGCCCGGATGATGATGTTCGGCCTGTACGCGATGGACGGCACCCCGCCGTTCCACACCATCGCCCTGCACGGCATGGTGCGCGACCAGTTCGGCAAGAAGATGTCGAAGTCCTTCGGCAACGCGGTCAACCCGCTGGACTGGATGGACAAGTACGGCAGCGACGCCCTGCGCTTCACCCTGGCCCGGGGTGCCAACCCCGGCGTCGACGTCCCGATCGGCGAGGACTGGGTCCAGGGGTCCCGCAACTTCGCCAACAAGATCTGGAACGCGACGCGCTTCGCGATGATGAACGGCGCGACGGTGGACGGCCCGCTGCCGGACCCGGCGAAGATGTCGTCGACCGACCGCTGGATCCTGTCCCGGCTCAACTCGGTCGTCGCCGAAGTCGACGCGTTCTACGAGGACTACCAGTTCGCGAAGCTGTCCGACGCCCTGTTCCACTTCGCGTGGGACGAGGTCTTCGACTGGTACGTCGAGCTGTCCAAGACGACGTTCCAGGCGGGCGGCGAGGCGGCCGAGGTCAGCAAGCGGGTCCTCGGCGAGGTCCTCGACGTCACGCTGAAGCTGCTGCACCCGGTGGTCCCCTTCGTCACCGAGACCCTGTGGACCACGCTCACCGGCGGCGAGTCGGTCGTCATCGCCGAGTGGCCGGGCGACAGCGGTTTCCGTGACAAGGGCGCCGAGCAGGAGATCGAGTCGCTCCAGTCGGTCATCACCGAGGTCCGCCGCTTCCGCGCCGACCAGGGGCTCCAGCCCGGCCAGCGGGTCCCGGCCCGGCTGACCCTTGACGGCACGCCGTTCGCGACCCACGAGGCCGCCATCCGGCAGCTGCTCCGGCTCCAGCCGGAGGGCGACGCCTTCACGGCCACGGCGACCCTCCCGGTCGCCGGTGCCGAGGTCGCCCTCGACCTCTCCGGCACGATCGATGTCGCCGCGGAGCGCAAGCGCCTCGCGAAGGACCTCGCGGCTGCGGAGAAGGAGAAGGCGCAGGCGACCGGGAAGCTCGGCAACGAGGCGTTCCTGGCGAAGGCCCCCGACCACGTCGTGGAGAAGATCCGCACCCGCCTCGCCAAGGCGGAGGAGGACATCGCGCGGATCCAGGCACAGCTGGATCGCTTGCCGCAGGCGTAAGGGTTCGTACGGTCGTGGAGGCCCCGGTGCTGTCGGCGCCGGGGCCTCCACGTACTTGTTTTTGGGGGCGCGGGGAACTGCGCGACAAGCCACGCACAACCCGCACAAACACCACGACACAAGCCACCCCCGACCAATGTCACTGCCCTTCCGTAGACTGGGCCCCGTGAGCGAGCTCCCTCCAGACCACAACGCCGACGACCAGCCCGACCCCCTCGACAGTTTCGACGAGATCATCGCGGAGGAAACCGACCGCGACCCCGACCTCGCGGTCATCGAGGCCGGCAGCCGAACCCTCCGCACCCAGGGCGGCCCGCCCGAGGCCGACATCCCGACCCGGCCCGCCGACCCCGAGGTGGACAAGGCCCTGCGCGAGGTCGAGGCGGAGCTCGCCACGCGCTGGGGCGAGACCAAGCTGGAGCCCTCCGTCAGCCGGATCGCCGCGCTGATGGACGTGCTGGGCGAGCCGCAGCGGTCGTACCCGTCGATCCACATCACGGGGACCAACGGCAAGACCTCCACGGCCCGCATGATCGAGGCCCTGCTCGGCGTCTTCGAGCTGCGCACCGGCCGCTACACCTCGCCCCACGTGCAGTCGATCACGGAGCGCATCAGCCTGGACGGCGCCCCGATCTCCGCCGAGCGGTTCATCGAGACGTACCAGGACATCAAGCCGTACATCGAGATGATCGACGCCCAGCAGGAGTACCGGCTGTCCTTCTTCGAGGTGCTCACCGGCATGGCCTACGCGGCCTTCGCCGACGCGCCCGCGGACGTCGCCGTCGTCGAGGTCGGCATGGGCGGCTCCTGGGACGCCACGAACGTGATCGACGGTGACGTCGCCGTCGTCACGCCCATAGACCTCGACCACACCGACCGGCTCGGCTCCACGCACGCCGAGATCGCCACGGAGAAGGCCGGCATCGTCAAGCAGGGTGCGACCGTCATCCTGGCGCAGCAGCCGGTCGAGGCGGCGCAGGTGCTGCTGAAGAAGGCCGTCGAGGTGGACGCGACCGTGGCCCGGGAGGGACTGGAGTTCGGCGTCGTCGACCGGCAGGTGGCCGTCGGCGGGCAGCTGGTGACCCTGCGTGGGCTGGGCGGCGAGTACCCGGAGGTGTACCTGCCGCTGCACGGCGCGCACCAGGCGCACAACGCGGCCGTGGCGCTCGCCGCCGTCGAGGCGTTCTTCGGGGTCGGCGCGCAGCGGGCCGAGGCGCTGGACCTGGACGCTGTCCGCAAGGCGTTCGCGGCCGTGGCCTCGCCGGGGCGGCTGGAGGTCGTGCGCCGGTCGCCGACCGTCGTGCTCGACGCCGCCCACAACCCGGCGGGTGCCCGGGCCGCGGCCGAGGCGATCGGGGAGGCCTTCCAGTTCAGCCGCCTCATCGGTGTCGTCGGCGCGAGCGGCGACAAGAACGTGCGCGGGCTGCTGGAGGCCTTCGAGCCGGTGTTCGCCGAGATCGTGGTCACCCAGAACTCCAGCCACCGCGCGATGGACGCCGACGAGCTGGCCGGTATCGCCGTCGAGGTGTTCGGCGACGACCGTGTCCAGGTCGAGCCGCGGCTGCCCGACGCGCTGGAGGCCGCGATCACGCTCGCCGAGGAGGAGGGCGAGTTCGCGGGTGGCGGTGTGCTCGTCACCGGTTCCGTCATCACCGTCGGCGAGGCCCGACTGCTCCTGGGGAAGGGCTGAGACCCGTGCGTACGCTCTGTTCTTCGACCCTGATCGGCGAGTTCTTCGTCATCGGCTTCGCCGGTCTGGTCGCCATGAAGGATCCCGATCTGTCCATGGCGACGGTGTGGACGGTCAGCGGTGTCGCGATGTTCCTGTGCCTGGTGCTGTGCGGACTGGTGACGCGCCCCGGCGGGGTCGTGCTCGGCTGGGCGCTGCAGCTCGCGCTCATCGCGTCGGGCTTCGTCGTGCCGATCATGTTCTTCCTGGGCGCGATCTTCGCGGCCCTGTGGTGGGCGTCCGTGCACTACGGGCGGAAGGTGGACGAGGCGAAGGCGAGATTCGCGGCCCAGGCGGGTCCCTCGGGCTCCTCCACACCTGACGCTGCGTAACGAGCGCCCCGACACGCCGGGTAATCTCGTCTTTCCGTAAAACCTTGACGCATAAGGAGCCCGTCGTGACCCAGCGCACCCTCGTCCTGCTCAAGCCCGACGCCGTCCGGCGTGGCCTGACCGGCGAGATCATCGGCCGCATCGAGCGCAAGGCGGGCTGGCGGATCACCGCGCTGGAACTGCGCACCCTGGACCAGGAGACGCTGGAGCAGCACTACGGCGAGCACAAGGGCAAGCCCTTCTACGAGCCGCTGGTGGAGTTCATGGCCTCCGGCCCGGTCGTGGCGCTGATCGTGGAGGGCGAGCGGGTCATCGAGGGGCTGCGCGCGCTCGCCGGCCCGACCGACCCGATCGCCGCCGCGCCCGGCTCCATCCGCGGCGACTACGGCGTCATCGTCCGCGAGAACCTGATCCACGCCTCGGACTCGGAGGAGTCCGCAGAGCGTGAAGTGAAGATCTTCTTCCCGGGTCGCGCCTAAAGCGCGAAGGGCGAGCAAAGTCCGGGAGCGCCGCTCCCGGACTTTCCTGGCATATACGTGCCGATCGAGGGAACGATCGCCCCCGAACGCCCGTCTCCACAAGCGAACCCGCACAGCATCTGCTGACATTGGCGGAGACCCTCCCGCAGTGTTCGCGAAGGCGCGTCTACGATGGAAGCCTTCACGTCACAGCACCCACCTTTGCCTACCTGAAAAGCCCTCAAAAGCTAGTGGGAAGGCCAGACGAATCCTGATGGGGAACTCAATGTCGTTCATCGGCCGTGACATGGCTGTCGACCTCGGGACCGCCAACACGCTGGTGTACGTCAGGGGTCGCGGGATCGTACTCAACGAACCGTCCGTCGTCGCGATCAACACCAACACCGGTGGCATCCTCGCGGTCGGGGCCGAAGCGAAGAAGATGATCGGGCGCACGCCCGGCAACATCGTTGCCGTACGTCCTTTGAAGGACGGCGTGATCGCCGACTTCGAGATCACCGAGCGGATGCTCCGCTACTTCATTCTGAAGATCCACAAGCGGAGGTATCTGGCTCGTCCGCGGGTCGTCGTCTGTGTGCCCTCGGGCATCACGGGCGTCGAGCGCCGCGCCGTCATCGAGGCGTCGTCCCAGGCCGGCGCCCGCCAGGTGCACATCATCGAGGAGCCCATGGCCGCGGCCATCGGCTCCGGCCTGCCGGTCCACGAGGCCACGGGCAACATGGTGGTCGACATCGGCGGCGGCACCACGGAGGTCGCGGTCATCTCCCTCGGCGGCATCGTCACCGCCCAGTCCATCCGCGTGGCGGGCGACGAACTGGACAACGCGATCATCCAGCACATCAAGAAGGAGTACTCCCTCCTGCTGGGTGAGCGCACGGCCGAACAGATCAAGATCACGATCGGTTCGGCGTACGACCTCGACTCCGACGAGCACACCGAAATCCGCGGCCGGGACCTGGTGTCCGGGCTGCCGAAGACCGTCGTCATCTCCGCCGGCGAAGTCCGCAAGGCGATCGAGGAACCGGTCAACGCGATCGTCGACGCCGTCAAGACGACCCTCGACAAGTGTCCGCCGGAGCTGTCCGGCGACATCATGGACCGAGGAATCGTTCTGACCGGCGGCGGGGCGCTGCTGCGGGGCCTGGACGAGCGGCTGCGCCGGGAGACCGGCATGCCGATCCATATCGCCGAGGATCCGCTGGACAGCGTCGCGCTCGGTTCCGGTAAGTGTGTCGAGGAGTTCGAGGCACTCCAGCAGGTGCTGGACGCCCAGCCGCGCAGATGACATAACTCTTCGATTCCGCCGTACGGGACGATCTCCTCTCGTACGGCGGATCGTTGATATAGAGGCATAAGCTCCCACAAAGCAGCCCCTCGGGTTTCCCTGGGGCTCCCCGAATTCCTATGAGGAAGGGCACGGCCGCCGCACGTGAGGGACACACGAGAGAGTCGGCTGCTCCTGGTGCTGCTGATCGCCATCGCGTTCGCTTTGATCACGGTGGACATCCGCGGTGGAGAGGACTCGCCCGTCGACGGTGCCCGGCAGGGCGCGGCGACGGTCTTCGGCCCGATCGAGAGCGGTGTCTCGGCCGCGGTCGACCCGGTCGGCAACGCGGTCTCCGCCATCCGTGAATCCGGCGAACGGCACGACCGGCTCGCCGTGCTGGAAGAGGAGAACGCGGCCCTGAAGGCGAGACTCGGCAGCGACGACCGCAGCCGCAGCCGCCTCAAGCAGCTCGACAAGATGCTGAAGGTCGCAGGCACCGGCCAGTACGGCATCAAGGGTGCCCAGGTCATCGCGATAGGAGCCGCGCAGGGCTTCTCCTGGACCATCACCGTCGACGTCGGCGCCAACGACGGCATCAAGCGCGACATGACCGTCCTGAACGGGGACGGGCTGGTCGGCCGGGTCACCACCGTCGGGCCCAACACCGCCACGGTCCTGCTCGCCAGCGACCCCGACTTCACCGTCGGCACCCGGATGGAGGCCGGCGACGAGCTCGGCTTCGCCTCCGGGCAGGGCGACCGCCCGCTGCGCGTGGAACTCCTCAACGGCAAGGCGGAGGTGAAGAAGGGCGACCGTCTGGTCACCTTCGGCTCGCAGGCCGACCGGCCGTTCGTGCCCGGCGTGCCCGTCGGCGTGGTCTCGCGTGTCGACCCGTCCGGCGGCGGCCTGACCCGCACGCTCTATGTCACGCCGTACGCGAGCTTCACCAAGCTCGACATCGTCGGTGTCGTCGTCGACGTCCCGAAGAAGGACCCGCGCGACACGGTGCTTCCGCCCAAACCCAAGCCCACCCCAAGGCCGACGGTGACGGTGACCGTGACGCCGTCCGCCGAGGCACCCGCAGACGGCCAGAACCAGCAAGAGCAGTAGGAGCTGTCACCTCATGCGCGTCAACCGGATCCTGCTCTCCTCCGCCCTGGTCGTCGTCGCCCTGGTGATCCAGGTGAGCGTCCTCGCCCGTCTGCACCTGCCGGGCGCCGTGCCCGACCTGATGCTCCTCACCGTCCTCGGCCTCGCCCTGGTGTACGGCCATGTGGGTGGCGCCCTCGTCGGCTTCGGCGCGGGACTGCTGGCCGACCTCGCCCCGCCCGCCGACCACGCCGCCGGGCGGTACGCCCTCGTGCTGTGCCTCATCGGCTATCTCGCCGGCCTGGCGAAGCCGGAGACGGGCCGGCTGAAGTCCGCCACCGGCCCCATGGTCGTGGTGGTCGCCGCCGCCGTCGGCACGACCCTGCTGTACGCCGGGGTCGGCGCCCTCGTCGGGGACACCGCCGCCCGCCATGTGGGCCTTGGCAGCCTGCTGTTCACGGCCGCCCTGTACGACCTGCTGCTGGCCCCGTTCGTCGTGCCGGGGATCATGGCCCTGGCCCGGCGCGCCGAGAACGATCCGCTCGCCGACACCGGCTCGTCCTCCAAGGCCACCGACATCTCCTCCGGCTGGCTCTCCGGCGGCACGGGCCTGAAGATCGGCAGCCAGCGCAACGGGCTGCGGGTGAAGGCGGCCCGGGCCCGGATGGCGCGGGCCGGGCGCATCAAGGGGGTCAAGCGGCTGTGAACGCAGGGGACTTCATCCCGTCATCACAGACGTCAGCAGCGACTCGTACGCGTAGGGAGAGGGGGAGGCAGTACCCGTGACCAACATTCCCGAGACCGGTCGGAACACCCGGGTCCAGATCCGGCTCGTCGTCATCCAGGTTCTCGTCCTCTCTCTCCTGCTCACGCTCGGCGGACGCCTGTGGTACCTCCAGATCCGTGAGGGCGCGGCTTACGCCAAGGAGGCGTCCGGGAACCACGTACAGCAGGTCGTCCAGCCCGCCGTCCGGGGTTCGATCCTGGACGCGCGCGGTGTGGCCCTCGCCGACAACGAGACCCGGCTGGTCGTCTCCGCCTCCCGTACCGACCTGCTGAAGATGCCGGACGACGGCAAGGACGTCCTCGCCAAGCTCGCCAAGGTCCTGGGCATGAAGCCCAAGGAGGTCATGGCGAAGGTCCGGCTGTGCGACTCCGAGACGCCCCAGCCCTGCTGGAACGGCTCGCCGTACCAGCCCATCCCCATCACCGACGAGGCCACGCCCAAGCAGGCCCTGCAGATCCGCGAGCGCGCCGAGGACTTCCCCGGCATCACCGCCGAGCCGGAGGCCATGCGCCGCTACCCGAGCCCCGGCAAGGCCAACACCGCCCAGGTCCTCGGCTACCTCTCGCCGGTCACCGACGACGAGATCAAGCAGGCGCAGAACACCAACTCGCCGTATCTGCGCTCCGACCAGGTCGGCCGCTCCGGTCTTGAACGCCAGTACGACAAGCAGCTGCGCGGCAAGGCCGGCGTCACCCGCTACGAGGTCGACAACCTCGGCCGTGTCATCGGCCAGGCCGAGGCCGACCCCACCCACCCGGGCGACAACCTCGTCACCAGCATCGACTCGCGCGTCCAGCGGATCGCCGAGTACCAGCTGAACGAGGCCATGAAGGAAGCCCGTAAGCAGAACGACCGCAACACCGGCACCAACTACAAGGCCGACTCCGGTGCCGTCGTGGTGATGGAGGCCAAGACCGGCCGGGTCGTCGCCATGGCGTCCAACCCGAACTACGACCCGAACGCCTGGGTCGGCGGCATCTCCGCCAAGGACTACGCGCGGCTCACCGGCAAGAGCTCCAACTACCCGCTGCTCAACCGCGCGATCCAGGGCCAGTCGGCGCCCGGCTCGATCTTCAAGGTCGTCCCGACCGCCGCCGCGATCAACGCCGGCTACTCCTTCGACGGCCCCTACCAGTGCTCCAGCTCCTTCTCCCTCGGCGGCCAGGTCTTCAAGAACTTCGAGTCCAAGGGATACGGCCCGATCAGCCTCGGCCGCGCCCTGGAGGTCTCCTGCGACACCGTCTTCTACCGGCTCTCCCACGAGGAGTGGAAGCGCGACGGCGGCGCCAAGCCGAAGAAGAAGACCAACGACTGGTTCTACAAGACCGCCCACCAGTTCGGCCTCGGCAAGGAAACCGGCATCGACCTGCCCAACGAGGTCACCGGCCGCATCCCCGACCGCCAGTGGAAGCTGGACTACTGGAAGGCCAACAAGGACGTCTGGTGCCGCACCGGCAAGCGCAACGGCAGCTACGCCGAGAAGATCGCCTACGAGAACTGCCTCGAAGGCAACCGCCTGCGCGCCGGTGACTCCGTCAACTACTCCATCGGCCAGGGCGACACCCTCGTCACGCCGATCCAGATGGCCACCATCTACGGGGCCATCTCCAACGGCGGCACCCTCTACGACCCCTCCGTCGGCAAGGCCGTCATCAGCGCCGACGGCAAGACCGTCACGCCGATCAAGCCTCAGTCGCACGGCAAGCTGCCGATGACGAAGACGACGCGCGACCGGATAGACGATGCCCTCGCGGGAGTCGCCACCCGCGGTACGGCCGCCTGGAGGTTCGGCGGCTGGCCGCAGGACAAGATCCCGATGCACGCCAAGACGGGTACGGCCGAGGTCTACGGCAAGCAGACGACCTCGTGGTTCGCCACCTACACCAAGGACTACGCGATCGTCATGACGATCGCCCAGGGTGGTACGGGCTCCGGCGCCTCGGGCCCCGCCGTCCGCAACATCTACAACGCGCTCTACGGCGTCTCCGAGGACGGCGAGATCAACAAGAAGAAGGCCCTGCTGCCCACCCCGCAGGAGGCCCTGCCGAAGGTCAGGACCGACGGCACCATCTCCTCCCCGAAGGTCTCCAAGGACCCGGCCAAGGACCAGAAGGCCGAGAAGAAGGACCCGAACGCCCCGGCCGACCCGCTCCAGCCGGCGACGGCGGCCCCGCCGACGCCGGAGAACCGTGACACCCGAAGGCGGCGGCGCCGCAGGGGAAGCCGGAGGCCGACGACATGACCGGCGTGAACAGCTTCCAGGTCTCCGGCTACGGGCCCGAGCGCTCCGGCTGGACCCGGCTCCTCGCCCGTGACTCGGTGGTGCGGCGGCTCGACTGGCCGATCCTGCTGTCGGCGCTGGTCCTGTCGCTGCTCGGCACGCTCCTCGTCTACTCGGCGACCCGCAACCGCACGGAGCTCAACCAGGGCGACCCGTACTACTTCCTCATCCGGCACCTGCTGAACACCGGCATCGGCCTCGCCCTGATGGCCGGCACGGTCTGGCTCGGCCACCGCGCCCTGCGCACGGCCGTGCCGATCCTGTACGGCGTCTCGGTCCTGCTGATCCTGCTGGTGCTCACCCCGCTCGGCTCCACGATCAACGGCGCCCACTCGTGGATCAAGCTCCCCGGCGGCTTCTCCCTCCAGCCCTCGGAGTTCGTGAAGGTCACGATCATCCTGGGCATGGCCATGCTGCTGGCGGCCCGGGTCGACGCGGGCGACAAGCAGTACCCCGATCACCGCACCGTCGTGCAGGCCCTGGGCCTGGCCGCCGTGCCCATGCTGATCGTGATGCTCATGCCCGACCTCGGGTCGGTCATGGTCATGGTCATCATCGTGCTCGGCGTGCTGCTCGCCTCCGGGTCGTCCAACCGGTGGGTCTTCGGGCTGATCGGCGCGGGCGCCATCGGAGCCATCGCCGTCTGGCAGCTCGGGGTGCTCGACGACTACCAGATCAACCGCTTCGCCGCCTTCGCCAACCCCGAGCTCGACCCGGCGGGCGTCGGCTACAACACCAACCAGGCCCGGATCGCCATCGGCTCCGGCGGACTGACCGGCTCCGGCCTCTTCCACGGCTCGCAGACCACCGGCCAGTTCGTCCCCGAGCAGCAGACGGACTTCGTCTTCACCGTGGCGGGCGAGGAACTGGGCTTCCTCGGCGGCGGACTGATCATCCTGCTGCTCGGCATCGTCCTGTGGCGGGCCTGCGCCATCGCCCGTGACACCAGCGACCTGTACGGCACCATCGTGGCCGCGGGCATCGTCGCCTGGTTCGGCTTCCAGACGTTCGAGAACGTCGGCATGACGCTCGGCATCATGCCGGTCACCGGCCTGCCGCTGCCCTTCGTGTCGTACGGCGGTTCATCGATGTTCGCCGTGTGGATAGCGGTCGGACTGCTGCAGTCGATCCGGGTGCAGCGGCCGATGTCGGCGTGAACCGGGCGGGGCGGCACACTGCCGCCCCGCCCCCGAGCCGACTAGATTCGGTACATGGCGGACAGCAAGCGCGAGATCGAGCGCAAATACGAGTCCGAGGACAGCGGGCTTCCCGACCTGACCGGCGTCACAGGGGTCGCGGCCGTTGCCGACAAGGGTGTCGCCCACCTCGACGCCACCTACTACGACACACTCGACGAACGCCTCGCCGCGTCGTCCGTCACCCTGCGCCGCCGCACCGGCGGCTCCGACGCGGGCTGGCATCTGAAGTTCCCGGTCGCCCCGGGCGTCCGCGACGAGCTGCACGCCCCGCTCTCCGACACCCTCCCCGACGAGCTCGCCGGGCTCGTCCGCTCCCGGGTCCGTGACGGCGAGCTGCTGCCCGTGGTCCGGCTGCGCTGCGACCGTGACGTACGCCACCTCGTCGACGCCGACGGCGTGCTGCTCGCCGAGGTCGCGGTCGACGCCGTACACGCCGACCGGCTCACGGCCGGCGGCGGCAAGGCGCAGTGGACCGAGATCGAGGTGGAACTCGCCGACGGCGGCGACCCGGCCCTGCTCGACAAGGTGGAGAAGCGGCTGCGCAAGGCGGGCGTACGGCCGTCGGCGTCGGCGTCGAAGCTGGCCCGCGCCCTCGCCGAGACGGTACCGGCCAAGAAGCGCCCGTCCGCCCCCGCCGGGGACCCGGTGACCGCCGGGGACCATGTGCTCGCCTATGTGCGCACACAGCGCGACGCGATCGTCGAGCTCGACCCGGCCGTCCGCCGGGACACCGAGGACTCCGTGCACAGCATGCGCGTGGCCACCCGACGGCTGCGCAGCACCTTCAAGTCGTTCGGCAACGTCCTCGACCGGAAGGTCACCGACCCGGTCGGCGACGAGCTGAAGTGGCTGGCCGGCGAGCTGGGCCTGGACCGCGACCGGGAGGTGCTGACCGCACGCCTGACGGCCGCCCTCGACGAGGTGCCCGCCGACCTGGTCCGCGGCCCGCTGCCCGAGCGGCTGCACTCCTGGTCGAGCGCCGAGCACGGCAGCGCCCGCGGCGAGCTCCTCGGCGTCCTGGACTCCCGCCGCCACCTCGCCCTGCTCGACACCCTGGACGCGCTGATCGCCGACCCGCCGCTGCGCAAGGCGGCCGGCAAGAAGCCCCGCAAGGTGATCGCCAAGGCCGTGCAGAAGGACTTCCGCAAGGTCACCGGGCTGGTCCAGCAGGCACGGGAACTGGAGCCAGGCACCGACCGGGACGTCGCGATCCACGAGGCCCGCAAGAAGACCAAGCGCACCCGCTACGCGGCGGAGGCCGGCGGACCGGCCCTCGGCAAGCCGGCCAAGAACCTGGTCAAGTCCATGAAGGCGCTGCAGAACCTGCTCGGCGAGCACCAGGACAGCGTGATGGCCCGGCAGACCATCCGCGAGCTGTCGGCGGTCGCCCACGCGGCGGGGGAGAGCGCCTTCACCTATGGCCTGCTCCACGAGCGGGAGGCGCAGCGGGCCGCGCGCGTGGAGGCCGAACTGCCCGGGTTCTGGGACGGGATCAAGGACGGGGCGGCGAGCCTCTGAGCCTCGGGCGTACGGAGACGCCCCGCGGTCACGTTAGGCTGGATGGTCACCCCTGTCAGTACAGTCCAGCTCACGAAGGTGCGCGACATGCCTGCCGAAGTCGCTGCGTCGGTCTTCCCGCAGCTCGAAGCTCTGCTCCCGCATGTGCAGAAGCCGATCCAGTACGTCGGCGGAGAACTCAACTCCACGGTCAAGGACTGGGACTCCTGTGACGTCCGCTGGGCGCTCATGTACCCGGACGCCTACGAGGTCGGTCTGCCCAACCAGGGCGTCATGATCCTCTACGAGGTCCTCAACGAGCAGCAGGGCGTCCTCGCCGAGCGCACCTACAGCGTGTGGCCGGACCTCGAGGAGCTCATGCGGGAGCACAAGGTCCCGCAGTTCACGGTGGACAGCCACCGGCCGGTCAAGGCCTTCGACGTGTTCGGCCTGTCCTTCTCCACGGAGCTGGGCTACACGAACATGCTGGCCGCCCTGGACCTGTCCGGCATCCCGCTGGAGTCCAAGGACCGCGGCCTGGACGACCCGATCGTCATGGCCGGCGGGCACGCCGCCTTCAACCCCGAGCCGATCGCGGACTTCATCGACTGCGCGGTGATCGGCGACGGTGAACAGGCCGTCCTCGAGGTCACCGCGATCATCCGCGCCTGGAAGGCGGAGGGCCGCCCCGGCGGCCGCGAGGAACTCCTCTTCCGCCTCGCCCGGACGGGCGGGGTGTACGTCCCCGGCTTCTACGACGTCGAGTACCTGCCGGACGGCCGGATCGCCCGTGTCGTACCGAAGCGCAGCGGTGTCCCGTGGCGGGTCTCCAAGCACACCGTCATGGACCTGGACGAGTGGCCGTACCCCAAGCAGCCCCTGGTCCCGCTGGCCGAGACGGTCCATGAGCGCATGTCGGTGGAGATCTTCCGCGGCTGCACCCGCGGCTGCCGCTTCTGCCAGGCCGGCATGATCACCCGCCCGGTCCGCGAGCGCTCCATCACGGGCATCGGCGACATGGTCGACAAGGGCCTGAAGGCGACGGGCTTCGAGGAGGTGGGCCTGCTGTCCCTCTCCTCGGCGGACCACACGGAGATCGCCGACGTCGCCAAGGGCCTGGCGGACCGCTACGAGGAGGACAAGATCGGTCTGTCCCTCCCCTCCACCCGCGTGGACGCCTTCAACATCGACCTGGCGAACGAACTGACGAGGAACGGCCGCCGCTCCGGCCTCACCTTCGCCCCCGAGGGCGGCTCGGAACGCATCCGCAAGGTCATCAACAAGATGGTCTCCGAGGACGATCTGATCCGCACGGTCTCCACCGCGTACGGCAACGGCTGGCGCCAGGTGAAGCTGTACTTCATGTGCGGCCTGCCCACGGAGACCGACGACGACGTCCTCCAGATCGCCGACATGGCGACCAAGGTCATCGCCAAGGGCCGCGAGGTCTCCCGCTCCAACGACATCCGCTGCACGGTCTCGATCGGCGGCTTCGTCCCCAAGCCCCACACGCCCTTCCAGTGGGCCCCGCAGCTCTCCGCCGAGGAGACGGACGCCCGGCTGCAGAAGCTGCGGGACAAGATCCGCGGCGACAAGAAGTACGGCCGCTCCATCGGCTTCCGCTACCACGACGGCAAGCCCGGCATCGTCGAAGGCCTCCTCTCCCGCGGCGACCGCCGCATCGGCGCGGTCATCCGCGCGGTCTACGACGACGGCGGCCGCTTCGACGGCTGGCGCGAGCACTTCTCGTACGACCGCTGGATGGCATGCGCCGACAAGGCCCTGGAGCCGTTCGGCGTCGACGTCGACTGGTACACCACCCGAGAGCGCACCTACGAGGAGGTCCTCCCCTGGGACCACCTCGACTCCGGCCTGGACAAGGACTGGCTCTGGGAGGACTGGCAGGACTCCCTCGACGAGACGGAGGTCGAGGACTGCCGGTGGACGCCGTGCTTCGACTGTGGGGTGTGTCCGCAGATGGACACGGCCATACAAATCGGTCCGACCGGGAAGAAGCTGCTGCCTCTCACGGTCAAGAATGCCGCGCCGGCGCCGAGCGGGCACGCGCACTGAGGTGAGTGACGCACTCGTTCGGGTGATGGATGCCCTGGCGGGGGCGAGTGAGGACGAGGTGGCCGCTGCGCTGGCTGCTGTCGGGGTTTCGAGCCGTCGGCAGCCCGAGCAGCAGAGCGGGCCTTGTACGCCTCTGCCTGGCCCGGGAGGGACCTCAGCCATCCATTCTGAGGTGGAGTGGGTCTGAACCTCTCGGAGCTTCGCTGAAGCCTCTTCGCGACTACTGAGCCCCCTTCGACCCGGAGGGGGCTCAGTCATGTCGGCGCAGGACGACGTCCTTGCACAGTGAGGTTGCGTCGTGGAGAACGGGCGCGCGGTGACCTGCCCGAACAATCCGTTCTGATCGCTTTGGCAACTTGATATTCACGACGGCGATTGCTGGATACAGTCGTTTTGTTACTACTGGTTGCGGGGGCAACCAGAGCTTGGTCGGCTGTGCCGACGTCCTGGGGAGGGCCTGTAGCGCATGAGTCGTCGCTCTGCTGGTTTTGTCGGTGCGTGGGCTGAGATTCAGCGGCAGCAACAACGTCAGGTGGAAGCCGAGGCGAGACGGCGTCGGGAGGAGGCTCGGCAGGCCCGGGCGTATCAGCGGCTGGCCACGCAAAGCCAACGAGACTACCGCCAGGCCGAGGCCAGGCGACGTACGGACGAGCTGGAAGCCCAGGTTGCAGCCCTGCAAGGTCTCCTGACAACGGGCTGTCAGACGCCGGCCTTCAGGGCATCGTCTCTCATGCGTGCGGAAGGCATCCCACCGTTTGACCCAGGGCAGCTCGCATGGCCGGTGCGGATGCCCGACCCGAACCAGTACCAGGCTCAGGGCGGCTGGACCGCCAACCGGCGAGCACAGGTACAGGCTGAGGCGCGAGCTCGGTTCGAGCACGACTGGCATGCCGCGCAGGCCGCGGAGGCGCAGCGGCAGCAACAGTTAGCCGCGTTGCAGCGGGACTACGAGCAGAGGGCGGAGTCTCAGCGGGCCGAGGTGTGTCGGCACAACGCTGGGGTCGTGGAAGTGACCGAGAGGGTCAGGCGGGGCGACCCGGACTCCGTGGTCGAGTACTTCTCCGCTGCGCTCTACGCGTCGACGGCTTGGCCGGAGGGTTTTCCTCGGCAGGTGGCGGCGGCCTACGACGTAGCGGGGCGGCAGTTGGTGCTGGACTGGGAACTGCCCACGTACGACGTGGTTCCGGAGGCGAAGTCCGTCAGGTACCTGTCCCGGGAGGATCAGTACAAGGAAGCGGCACGTCCGGTGAGCCAGCGTCGAGCGCTGTACCGGGAGGTGCTGGGGCAGAGCACGCTGCTGGTTCTGCATCAGCTGTTCACGGCGGACGAGTACGGCATCCTCGACTCGGTAGCTCTGAACGGCTTCGTGGACGCCCCCGATCCGGCGACAGGACGACAGACGCAGATCTTCCTGGCGACTGTCATGGCTTCTCGGGCGGCTTTCACGGACCTGCATCTGGGACAGGTGGACCCGGTCAGCTGCCTGACCGACGCGCTGAGGGGGCAGCTCTCGACGCGGCCCGACCAGCTCACCTCCGTGCGGCCGAGCCGGCAGCCTCAGGACGTCGGCAGCCCTGTGGCCGCCCATGGTGGCGATCACGAGCCGAACCTGTACGACATGGACCCGATCGCCTTCGAGTCCCTCGTCGCCGATCTGTTCCGCGCCATGGGAATGCAGGCCGTGACGACTCAGCGCTCGAACGATGGTGGCGTGGACGTCGATGCGATGGACCCGACTCCGATCCGGGGCGGCAAAATCGTCGTCCAGGTGAACGCTACCGCAATACGGTGCCGCCCACGGCTGTGCGCGACCTCTACGGCACTGTCCAGGACGTCGGCGCCAACAAGGGTGTTCTGGTGACGACGTCCGGGTTCGGTCCGGGCTCTCACACCTTCGCTCGGGGGAAGCCTTTGGAGCTGATCTCGGGCGGCGAACTCGTCGACCTGCTGCACAGGCATGGGCTGCGTGGACGCTTGGGAGAGGGAGGGCGGGCGGCACCAGCGCAGCCGACGACGTCCGGTCCTGCGGCTCCGACCGACGACTACAACCTGCTCGGCATGACGTGGTCGGGCGACGTCGCACTAGACGTGTGCGCGCTGGTCTGCCATGGCAGCCGAGTCCTCAGCGAAGACCACTTCGTTTTCTTCAACAATCCGCAGACACCGGATGGTTCGGTACGCGCGGTCCCGGCAGCTGGGCCGGACAAGGCAGCCATTCGTGTCGCCTTCGACGCGTTGCCAGAGGCCGCTGATCGGTTCGTTCTGGTGGCCGCTGTGGATCCGGAAGTGAACCCGGAGGCCGACCTTTCCGGATTCACGGACGCCGGCATCCGCCTGCTGGACCCGGCGATGACCGAGCTCGGGCGGCTTGAGGTCTCGGACGGGCGGGCACGAGAGACCGCGTTGGTGCTCGGCTCCTTCCGGCGCAGGTCCAACGGTGACTGGGAGTTCGTGCTTGGCGGGAAGGGCTACGCAGGCGGTCTGGAACAACTCGTCCAGGACTACGGCATCGATGTGGAGTAATGCTCCTCTGCCGATGCGTTGTGCCCGGCGTGGCCGCAGGTGAACAGGCCATACACCAGGGGTCGCCCGGGAAGAATCTGCTGCCTCTGACGGTCGAGAATGCCGCGCCGGCGCCGAGTGGGCACGAGCACTGAGGTGAGTGACGCACTCGTTCGGGTGATGGATGCCTTGGCGGGGGCGAGTGAGGACGAGGCTGCTGCGGTGGCTGCTGTCGGGGCTTCGAGTCGACGGCAGCCGGTGCACCAGAGTGGGCCTTGCACGCCTCTGCCGTGCCTGGGAGGGTTCTCTGCTACGCCGACACCCGAGACGTCGCCGTCGGCCGGCCCCTGCCCGGCAATTGCAACGACTGCAAGGCATGGGAGCTTTCCGGCGCGAAGGATGCCGTCGGCGGGACCACGGTCATCGCGGACGGCGGCTACCGCGGCACCGGCCTGGTCATCCCGCGCCGACGCGAACGCGGCCAGAGCGACCTGCCGGCGTGGAAGAGGACACAGCGCCTCCCCCCCCCGCAGGGTCCGCGCACGCGTCGAGCACGTCTTCGCCCGCATGAAGAGCTGGAAGATCCTTCGCGACTGCCGCCTCATGAGCGACGGCATCCACTACGCCATGCTCGGCATCGCCCGCCTGCACACCCTCACCCTCACCGGGTGACGGCGAAGCGAGCAGGTCATCCAGCACGTCAAAGATCGCCGTAGAGGCTACCGCCCATCCCCGCCACCGATAGTGCGGTACAGGGCAACCAGAGCAGCACACACGCCCACGGTGCCGCCGAACGCGACTCCAGCGCCTTGCAAGACATCGGGCCAACTCGCTCCTGCCGACCGCGCGCCCCAAGCGGCGACCACCGCGGTCAGAGCGGCTGAAAGCACCACGAGACCTGTCGCCAGCAAGCGGATGACTCTCGCGTCATCCATCTTCAGCACTCCCCCGCTCGGTCACTCGCTCCTGTCGAGGCGCACTCCTCGGGTGCCCTGCACCCGATGGAAGCAACGACTGGAATCCGGCATAATTCACAAAATGGGCCTCAGAATTCCGGTCGGCCGCTTATAGTTTCGGCCCTTTTCGTGCACCCCATCACTCAAGGACGCTAAACCCGACAGTGACGGAACAGTGACGTCATGTTGCTGCGTGAGCGCTTCGGTTCAGTCGGTGTCCTTAAGTGACCGTCAACATGGCAAGGTGGTGGACTCATGACAGCCAGTTACCGGTGCGCGAACCGAAGAGATCATTTACGGGACAGCCCCTAGGTCGCTTCAGTCGATGCGGTCGGAGGTGCGTCGGGATGGTCACCCGTAGGCGTGCCCCGATTGGTCGCGCGACTAGGGGAGCTGGTACGGGCATGGCGGTTGACGCTGCTCGGATGGACGAGGGGTTTGCGTCGGCAAGGGCAACACGGGTGCTGAGCGCCGCGTGCCGGGCGGCGGGGCTGGATGACGCGGGCGCAGAGCTGGCCCGGCTCGGAGAGAACGCGCTGTTTCGGCTGGCGCTGGCGCCGGTGATCGTGCATGTGGCTCGGGGAGAGGCGTGGCTGCCCAAAGCCCACACTGAGGTTGCCGTCTCTCAGTGATTGGAGGGGGAAGGGTTCCCGGCTGCCCGTCTGGTTGAGGACTTGGAACAGCCGCTCTTGGTCGACGGGCACGCGGTGACGTTCTGGCACCTAATCGTTGAGGGCGCGCGGAAGGCCGAACACGCGGAGCTGGGTGGCACCCTCCGGGATCTGTATGCCATGACGTTGCCGGCGGGGCTGGAGCTGCCTCGGTTCGATCCCTTCGACAAGCAGGAGCTGCGGATCAACCGGGCCGCGATCCCGGAGGATGACAGGGCTCTTCTGAGGAGGCGCTGGCATGAGCTGCGGGCTCAGTATGAGGAGTTGCAGTTTGAGAGCCCCAAGGGGCCGGACGGTGCTGCTCACGTGCAGAACCTGACGGTGGACACCCAGGGGCAGGTGGTCTTGATCGACTTCGAGGCTTCTTGCTTCGACCACCCTGAGTGGGGCCTGATGGTCGCAGCCGCGGAGCGTCACAGCCTCGGGTGGCAGACGGATGAGCGGTACGCGGACTTCGTGCGGGCGTACGGGCGTGATCTGTCACGACTGGCACGGCTACGACACGCCGCGTCGGCTCCAAAAGTTCGGCATGAAGGCGTGGTTCATGCAGAACGTGCAGGAGGACGAGAGGACGGCGGCCTACTACCAGCGGCGCATCGCCGGGTTGTGCAACGACGATGCGCCGCGAGAAGCTGCCTCCCCCGTACAGCTCGGGAAGGCGGCTGTCCGCGTCTGTCGGGTGGATCGTGTCAGAAGGCCTCTGCGAAGTCGTCTTCCTTGAGCATCAGACGGCCCCGCACATCCTTGGGGATCATCAGCTTCATGTGGATGCGCGGGGCTCGTACGCCCTTCACCTTCGTCCGCTTGATCACGCACTTCACGCCGACCCGGAGTAGGTCGGCGGCCATGGCCTCCATGCCGCCTTCCTCCCAGTGGGTGCGGAACGACTTGCCGTTGTGCACGGCCACCCACCGGTCCTTGGTCGCCTCGGGGTCGATGGCCTCCAGCTGCTTGATGAGGTCGTCCAGTGTCTTCTCAGCCTGTTCCTTGGTGAAGCGCGTCTTCGTGAAGCGGCCTCCAGGCTCAAGCCCGGTCATGTAGTAGCTGATGGACTGTTCCAGGCGCTGTTGTTCCTTGCGGGCCTCGGCGCCCTGCCGGTACTCGCGTGTCATGACGGGATCGTCCCCGAGAACCCTCAGAACGTCGCCGACGAGCTTGCCGTAGATCTCATCGGGGTTCGGAGCGCCGTGGCCTCCGGCCTTGCACTTGCCACACCGCAGATACGAGTAGGACCGATCCTTGACGCGGTTCTGCTGAACAGTCATGTTCGAGCCGCAGTCGTGGCAGATCAGGACGCCGAGGAACTTTGTTGCCCCCTCGGGGCGCCGGGTGGGCTGGTTCTTCCCTCGACGGTCGAGGGCTTCCTGCAGGCTGTTGAACTCGTCCTCGGTGAAGATCGGGTCTGCGACGCGAATGGGCTTCGCGTCGCTGCCCAAAACGATCTTCGAGCGACGTACGCCCCCGTTCTTGTCCTCTTCTACGCGGTAGCCCATAAGTGCCGGGTTCCTGAGTCGGCGGAGCTGTGTCGACGCTGTCAGGCCTGATCCGCAGAGGCCGGCGCGCACCAGGACCTTGACCATGCGCCGGGCGGAAGCGGGCTTGTCCCGCATGGTGGCCTTGCGGCACCAGTGCAGTGTCCGGTGCGCGTCCTTGTCGATGGCGAGTACGACCCTGCCGTTCTCGTCCTCCGCCGTCTCGTACCCGTACGCCGGCTTGCCCACTAGCCAGTCGCTCTGTGTCTTGGTGTAGTCCCAGAGGCTCGCGATGCGCGTGCTCGTGTTGGCCGCCTCGATCTCTGCGATGCCGCCGACGATCGTGACCATGATCTTCCCGGCCGTCGTGGTCAGGTCGATCGAGTCGTTCTTGGAGACGAGGTTCTTCCCGTACTTCAAGCACCAGTCGATCATGGTGCTCAGGTCCGAGAGGCGACGTACGAAGCGGTCCAGCTTCCAGAAAAGGATCTCGTCGAACTCGGGTGCTCGGTTGTTCAGCCAGTCCCCGAGCTCCTTGCGCTTCCACGGCGGAACCTTCGTCGCCGAGACGTTGAGATCGCTCGCGACTCCGATCACTCGGCAGCCGCGCTCCCTGGCGAGCAGACGTAGATCGAGTTCCTGCCGGACGGGCGATGTCGTGTCGTCGGTGAGGACCGACAGACGCACGGACAAGAGTGCCCGGGGTGCGTCGTCCGGCAGGAGGGCTTCTGTCTCCTTCAGCTCCCGTAAGAGGGCTAAGTCAGCCTCGGACCATTCGGCATCAACTGAGTACAGCCCGCGGTCAGTTGCGGCGCGGGACCTCGTTCGCTTCCCCATGACCTGCACGGTAGCGGTTTTGGGTCCGTTGGTGAATGGCCGCAGATGGACACGGAGATCCAGATCGGCCCGACGGGGAAGAAGCTGCTGCCGTTGACGGTCAAGAACGCCGGTCCGGCGCCTGCTTCGAGTGGGCACGCGCACTGAGTGTGTCGTCGGCGGCTGCCTCCGCGAGGAGGAGGTAGCCGGCGGCGGTCCAGGTGTAGGCGCGGTCTCGTAGGCCCGTGCCGGTCAGGGCGTCGAAGTTTTCGGCGAAGCCGTGGGTTTCGCAGAGGGTGCGGAAGCGGGTGCTGATGTCGGCTGCCAGCCGGTGGTGGCCGGCGCGGCGCAGGCCGTCTTCGATGAGGACCGTGGCGGGGGCCCAGATCGGGCCGCGCCAGTAGCCGTCGGCGAGGTAGTGCGGTGAGGTCGGCAGCTCCGTGGCCAGGCCGTGGGGGGTCAGGTGGGCCGCGATGCGGTCGGCCAGCCGGGCGCTGATCGCGGGCGGGAGGTGCTCGCCCAGCACGATGGGCATCAGGTCGAGGAGGCTGGAGCCGGTCCAGGTGTTCCCGCTGTGGACGCCCCGGGTCGTGAATTTGTCGCCGGTCCAGAGTTCGTCCAGGAGGGACGCCTGGGTCGTCTCGGCGGCTCGTGTCCACCGTACTGCGTCGTCGGGTCTGTCCAAGTGTGCTGCCAGGGCGGCCAGTTCGTGCAGCTGGAGGATGAGGAAGGCGGCCAGGTCCGCGGTGACGACCACGCGTTCGGGGTCGAACGTGGTGGCGTTGTCCCAGCCGCTGTCGTTGCCGTGGTGGTAGTGGGGGAGTGCCGCGCCGGGGGCGCGGCGGGCGGTGAGCCAGAAGGTCGTCCAGCGTTCCAGCCGGTCGTAGGCGTCTGCCAGTTCCGTGCGGTCGGGGGGTGTGGGCAGACGGCGGCGCAGGTGGCCGAGGGCCCAGCCGTGGACGGGCGGTTTGACGAAGTTGCGCAGGACCTCGGAGTGGGTGACCGAATCGGGGAGCGCCCCGGTCTCGTCCTGGTGGTCGAAGGGCAGCCGGTACTGGTCCCAGGCCAGTTCGGGGCAGCCGGGGGCCAGGGCCAGTGCGTTGAAGCAGTGGTCCCAGCTCCAGACCTTGTCCATCCAGTGCTTGGACATCAGGACGGCGGGGCGGGGGACCAGTCCGGCCGGGCGTACGGTCGCGGACCACAGGACGTAGGCGGCGAGTTCGGCGGCCGGGGTGGCCGGGGAGCGCCAAGGGGCCACCGCGTCGACGAAGTCCGCGAAGGCGTTCCGCGCCGCCTCGACGGTCTTGCCGAAGAGTGAGGTCGACACGTAAGGCGGGCGGGCCGTGTCGAGTTCCTCGACCGCGAGCTCCCAGGAGTCGTCCGGGCCGGCGGTGATCGTGAGGCCGCGGTCGGCGGTGCCCAGGGTCTGGTCGCCGTGGGTGTGCGTCACCGTGCCGGACAGGACGGTGACGCGGTAGCGGCGGCCGGTCTCGTACGACGTGAAGACGTAGGCCTCGGTGGCCGCGTCGCGGAAGAAGTACGTGCCGCTGAAGGGGGTCAGGGCGCGGGCCGACGCGGAGACGCGCAGCGACAGTGCCGTGCCGCGCAGGCGGACGGTGTCCGGTGACTCATAGGCGAGGTCGACGCGGCCGGTCCTGCTGATGCCGATCCAGCTCAGCAGGGCGGGGGTGGCCTCCACCCGGGTCTCGGCCCGCTCGCCCGTCGCCCGGTCGAGGGGCGTCAGGCTCAGGACGGCGTGCATGCCGTTCTGGTGCGAGACGAGGTGCAGGTCCTCGGCGTACGTCTTCTCCGCCACCACGGGGGAGATGTCGAACCAGGATCCGTATGTGCTGAACGGGATGTCCTGGACGGAGAAGGCCGGGCCGGAGCGGTCGGCGGTCATGAAGGGGCACTCGTTTCTCGAGCAGGGATCGTGCGGAGATCGGTCCTCGATCGCACCGGGTCGGTTCTCGACCGCGCCAGGTCAGTCCTTGACCGCGCCGGCTGTCACACCGGCGGCGACATAGCGCTGGGCCAGGACGAGGATGACCGCGGCCGGCAGCGAGGCCACGACGGCGGTGGCCATGATGGCGTTCCACTCCTGGTTGTTGTTGCCGATGTAGTGGTAGATGCCGAGGGTGATCGGCTCCCGCGCGCCGCCGTTGACGAGGGTGCTCGCGAAGACGAAGTCGGACCAGGACCACAGGAACGCGAACAGCGACACGGTGACGACGGCGTTGCGGCTCATCGGCAGGACGATCGACCGGAAGGTGCGCCAGGGTCCGGCACCGTCCGTCCGTGCCGCCTGGAGCAGTTCGTCGGGGATGCCGGACATGAACGCGGTGAAGATGAGTACCGCGAAGGGGACGGCCAGGGTGGAGTCGGCGACGATCAGGCCGGGGACGGACTGGAGCAGGCCGAGCTGGAGGTAGATGGCGTAGAAGCCCATCGCCATGATGATGCCGGGGATCATCTGGGCGGCGAGCAGGACGAAGCCGAGGACGCCGCCGCCGCGTGGGCGCAGTTTGGCCAGCGCGTAGCCGGCGGGGGCGGACAGGGCCACGGTCAGGGCGACGGTGCCCAGGCCGATGACGAGGCTCGTGCCGAGGTAGGGCAACTGCTCGTCGAGGACGGTGCGATAGCCGGCCAGGGTGCCGTGGGCGGGGAACAGGTCCGGCGGGCTCTTGCGCAGGTCCTGGTCGCGGGTGAGGGAGACGTTCAGCATCCAGTAGACCGGGAAGAGCATGATCCCGGTCAGCAGGACGCCGAGGGTCGTCCTTCCCCAGGTGAGTGCCCGCGCGCGTCTGCCGTTCCGGCTCATGAGAGCGCCTGCTTTCTCTGCGCCCGGACGTAGACCAGGCCGAACACCAGGGCGGCCACCACCAGCAGGTTGCCGACGGCCGCGCCCGGGCCGAAGGCGGGCAGCAGGTTGCCGAAGCCGAGTTGGTAGGACCAGGTGGCGAAGGTCGTGGAGGCTCCCGCCGGGCCGCCCTTGGTCATGATCCAGATGATGTCGAAGACCTTGAGCGTGTAGACCAGCCCGAGCAGCAGGGTGATCGCGGACACCGGCCGCAGCAGCGGGAAGGTGATGCTCCAGAACCGCCGCCAGGGACCTGCCCCGTCGAGGGCGGCGGCCTCGTACAGGCCGGCCGGGATGGACTGCAGGCCGCTGTGGAGCACGACCAGGTTGAACGGGATGCCGATCCAGATGTTGGCGATGATCACGGAGGTGAGCGACCAGGACGGCGAGGTCAGCCAGTTCACCGGGCCGATGCCGATGGCGTTCAGCAGGGCGTTGACCAGCCCGGAGTCGCTGTTGAGCAGCCACGACCAGGTGGAGGCCGACACGATCAGCGGCAGCAGCCAGGGCACCAGGAACAGCGCCCGCAGGGTGGCGGAGAGCCGGAAGTGCTGGTTGAAGAAGACCGCGAGCGCCAGGCCGATGACGTACTGGAAGACCAGGCACACGGCGGTGAACACCACGGTGTGGAGCAGGGCGGGTGCGAAGGCCGGGTCGTCGAAGACGGTCCGGTAGTTGTGCAGGCCCGTGAAGGGCGCGTCACCCTGGACGAAGGAGCGGACGGTGTAGTCGCGCAGGCTCAGGTCGAGGTTGCGGTAGAGCGGATAGGCGTAGAAGAGGACGAGGTACAGCGTCACCGGGGTGAGGAAGGCCCAGGCGGCCCACTGTCCCGTGTGGATCGTCCCCGTGTGGATCGTCTGTCTCGTGTGGATCGTCGGATGACCTCGGCCCATGGTCACTCGGCCGCGGACTGGGCGGTGGTGAGCGCGTCCTTCGGCGACTTGGAGCCGCTGAGGGCGGACTGCACGGCCTTCCACAACTGCTCCGAGATCTTGGGGTACTTCGTGCCGAGGTCGTCACTGGTGCGGCCCTTGGCCGACTTGACCGCGTCCACCCATGGCTTGAGGTCGGGATCGGCCGCCAGCTGCTTGTCCTGGACCTCGTTGGTGGGTGCGACGTAGGAGAGGGTGGTGTCGGTGTCGTACAGGTTCTTGGTGCTGGTCAGGCAGGTCGCGAGCTTGCGTGTGGTGGCGTAGCGGCCGGTGTCGCTCTGCACCGGGACGGTGACGAACTCGCCGCCCGTCGGGGCCGCGGCGCTGCCTCCCTCGGCGGCCGGGACGGGCAGGACGCCGAAGTCGAAGCCGGCCTTCTTGGCGGCCGCGAGCTGCCAGGTGCCGTTCTCCGCGAAGGCGTAGTCGCCGGTGGCGAACTCCTGCCAGCTGGTGGTCTGGGTGTTGTTGAGCACCGAGTTGGGGGCGTAGCCCTTGTCCAGCCAGTCCTTCCAGAGGGAGAGCGCGGAGACGGCCGCGGGCGAGTCGACATCGGTCAGCTCGGCTCCGGAGCCCCAGAACCACGGCAGGAACTGGAAGCTGCCCTCCTCGGTGCCGATCGCGGAGAAGGTGATGCCCTTCCTCCCGGCCTGTTCGACCTTTTCCAGCGCGGCCGTCAGCGACGTCCAGTCCTTGACGGTGGCTATGTCCACCCCGGCTTCCTTCAGGACCTTCTTGTTGTAGTAGAGGGCGAGGGTGTTGGCGCCGATCGGGGTGCCGTAGGTCTTGCCGCCCGACTGGCCGGCCGCGAGCAGGTTGGGGTCCACGCCCGAGGTGTCGAGCTCGCTGTCGTCGGTGGTGGTGAGCACGCCCGCCTCGGCCAGGGTCGACACCACCGGGTTGTCGACGATGAGGACGTCGGGGGAGTTGCCCTGCTGGGCGGCGAGCAGCGTCTTGTTGGCCAGGTCGCTGGTGTCGAAGCCGGTCCGCTTGATCTTCACTCCGGCCTCGCTGCCGCAGGCGTCCAGCAGCTTCACCCACGCGGAGCCCTTGGCGAACTGCGGGTACGGGTCCCAGATCGTGTAGGTGCCGTCGTCCGCCGCCTTCGTGCCGGTGCCTGCCGAGCCGGATCCACAGGCGGTGGCGCTCGTTGCGACGGCCAGGGCGGTCAGGGCCGCGGCGGTCAGGCGGCGCCGTCTGGAGAAGCTGTTCATCGCGGGGTCCTTTGTGTCGGGCATGGAGGTGCC
Source organism: Streptomyces sp. NPDC057002 (assembly GCF_042673825.1). Classification (NCBI taxonomy): domain Bacteria; kingdom Bacillati; phylum Actinomycetota; class Actinomycetes; order Kitasatosporales; family Streptomycetaceae; genus Streptomyces; species Streptomyces sp. NPDC057002. The sequence goes on along the minus strand of NZ_JBHURZ010000005.1, from coordinate 409,784 downwards.
GAGGCGAGGGCGCTGCTGGAAGTGGGCACGCCGAACAGCACTGATGAGCGTTCGGGCGTGTGACGGGGTGAAGGAGGCGGCCAGGGGGCTCGGTCAGGGAGTCGTATCGGCCCCGGTGCCCGCGGCGGGCGTGACACCCGCGGGCCCCGTGCTGGCCCGCAGGGAGATGGGCGGGGTGAGGAGGTGGTGCCGGGGCGGGGCACCGGGGTGGTCGAGCCGCTCCACCAGCAGTTCGACGGCGAGCCGGCCCAGGTCGGCCGCGGGCACGTCCGCCGCCGTGAGCTGCGGAGTCACCGTCTCCGCCCAGCGGGCGGCCACGACCCCGGTGACGGAGAAGTCGCGCGGCACATGGCGGCCGGCCTGGGCCAGCCCCCGGTACAGGCCGCCCAGCGCGGCCTCGTTCAGTGTGACCAGGCCGGTGGTGGCCGGGTCGTCGTGCAGGATCCGTTCCACACAGGCCTGGCCCGAGGCGGCGTCGTCCCCGCAGCAGTAGGTGCGCACGGTCAGTCCGCGTTCGGCCGCGGCCTTGGTGAAACCGTCCAGGCCGCGGTGCGCGGACTCGTACCCGGCCCGCAGCAGCTGCTCCGGGCGGTTGACGAAGGCGATCCGGCGGTGGCCGAGATCCGCCAGGTGATGGACGCAGGCCTCCACGAGCGCGATGTGGTCCAGGCCCACCCACCAGGTGCCCTCGGGGCGAGCCGTACGGCCGATGGCGACGGAGGGGAAGTCCAGGGCGGCCAGATGGTCGGCCCGGTCGTCCTCCAGCCTGATCTCCATCAGGATCGCCCCGTCGACCCGCCGCTCACCCAGCAGTCGCTGGAAGGAACGGTCGCTGTCCACGCCGCTGGGGGACAGCAGCACGTCGTAGTCGTAGACCGCGGCGGCCTCGACGACGCTGCCGATGAAGTCCAGTTGCATTCCCGTGTAGTGGTTCCCGGCCGGCGGGAAGACCAGGCCGAGGGTGCTGGTCCGCCCGTTGGCCAGGGCACGGGCACTGGCGCTGGGCCGGTACCCGAGTTCGTCGACGACCTGCTGGATCTTCCGGCGGGTGTCGTCCGACACCGGGCGCTTGCCGCTCAGCGCGTAGGACACGGTGCTCCGCGAGACACCGGCCCGGCGGGCGATCTCACCGATGTTCACGGCAACTCCTTGCTCGAAGACCGAACCGGTTCGACAGCGATCCGGCCGTTGTCGAACCGGTTCGCATGGAGGGAACGTAGGAACTGCCCGGACGCCTGTCAACACCAGCGACGAACTTCGCAGGCCGGGCGCCCCGGCCAAGAAGATCCCTGTGTCGAAGGGATTGCTGGCCCGAGGTACCGGTGCTAGCTTCCCGAACCGGTTCGACGCGGCGATCCCGTTCTCCCGGGCCTGCCCTCCCTCCCCCTCGCTCCTCCCCGAACCCACCACCGCCACCCACATCGTGTCTGCGCGCACAGCCTGAATCGAACCGGTTCGACGATCCCCGACGTTCTGACGACCCCGACGTTTTGACAACCCCGACGATGAGGACGCCATCCATGCCATCCCCTGACAGATCCACGCGGCGCCGAGCCCCGGCCGCCGTGGCGCTGACCCTCGGTGCGGGCCTGCTGGCCGCACCGGCAGCCCCCGCGCACGCGGCGGAGCCGCCCCGGCCCGCCGCCCGCTACACCTTCGACCAGGACGACATGGCCTCCGGGAAGATCACCGACAGTTCCGGCAACGGCCTGACGGCAGACCTGGTGAATGCCTCCACCGCCCGGTCCGTCGAGGGCGCGGCCGGGGGCAAGGCCCTCGCCCTGCCCGGCGGTGCGGCCGGCTCCAGCGGCGCGTACGTCCGTCTGCCCCGCGCAGTGGTCGGGGACGCGGCCGACCTGACGGTCTCCGCACGCGTGAAGTGGAGCGGCGACAAGTCGCCCTGGCAGCGGATCTTCGACCTGGGAACCAACTCCACCAAGTACCTCTTCAGCACCCCGTACAACGGCGGCGGACTGCTCCAGACCTCCGTGACCACCGGCGGAGGGGGCGCGGAGGCACAGGTGCGCGGCTACGCGCCGCTCCCCGCGGACCAGTGGCGGACGGTGACCGTCACCCTCGACACCTCCGCGGGCCGGCTCACCACCTACCTCGACGGCGTGCCGGTCTCCTCCGCCGAGACCGGCATCAAGGCCAAGGACCTGCTGGAGAGTTCGGCCAACACCGCCGGCTACATCGGCAAGTCCTTCTACCCGGACCCGCTGCTCAAGGGCGCGATCGACGACTTCACCGTGTGGCACGCGGCGCTGAGCGCCGAGCAGGTGGCCGGAACGGTCGGTGCCGTGCCGACCGTCCAGGAGCTCTCGAAGACGTCCTTCGAGGTCCGTACCACCACCGGGACCGCCCCGTCCCTCCCGGCCGCCGCCCGCGCCTCCTTCACCGACGGCTACGACCGTGACATACCGGTCACCTGGGACGCCGTGCCGTCCGAGAAGTACGCGAAGCCGGGCACCTTCACGGTGGCCGGGACCGCGGCCGGACGTGCGGTGAAGGCCACCGTCACCGTGGTCCGCGAGGGGCAGCTCACCGTCGACCTCGGCTCGGACACCGGCGCGTTCCACGGCGGCGCCTCCGGCACCCTCTACGGCGTGTACGGACCGGATGTCCCCACCAACAACCTCATGGAGGGCATGGGCCTGCGCACGGTCTCCACCAAGGCCCAGGACGGCCCGCAGCACCCCGGTGCCGACGCGCTGGAGGTGGTCGGGCCGCTGGCCGACTCCACCGACGGCGATGTCTACATCTACATGACCGACATCCACCGCGGCTTCCCGTACCAGTGGCCGGGTGACACACCCGAGGAGAAGCTCAAGCTCTACCGGGAGAAGGTCGCCCAGCAGGTCGACCAGGTCCTGAAGCTGCCGAAGCAGTACCAGGACAACATCGTCTTCGTGCCGTTCAACGAGCCCGAGGGCAACATGTTCGGCACCGGCGAGTGGAGCTACGACAAGGTCAGCTGGCTCGACGATCCCGACGCCTACTTCGCCGCCTGGGACGACTTCTACAAGCTCATCAAGGGCAAGATGCCCGAGGCCCGCATCGCCGGCCCCAACACCAGCGTCCTGTACGACCAGGTGAAGGGCTTCCTCACCCACACCCTGGCGGCCGGCACCCTCCCGGACGTCATCACCTGGCACGAGCTGAGCCACCCGGAGGCGGTGCGCGAGAGCGTCGCCAAGTACCGGGCGTGGGAGAAGGACCTGTTCGAGGGCACCGGCAAGGCGGGCACCGAACTGCCCGTCAACATCAACGAGTACGCCTTCAACTACCACACCTCGGTGCCCGGCCAGATGATCCAGTGGGTGTCCGCGATCGAGGAGTCCAAGGTCGACGCCGACATCGCGTACTGGAACATCGACGGCAACCTCTCCGACTCCGCGGTGCAGTCGAACCGCGGCAACGGCCAGTGGTGGCTGCTGAACTCCTACGCGTCGATGAGCGGCCACACCGTCGAGGTGACTCCGCCCTTCCCGGGCGAGAACTACACCATGCAGGGCGTCGGCACGCTCGACGAGAAGAGGAAGCAGGCCCGGCTGCTCTTCGGCGGCTCCACGGGCAAGGGCCACATCACCTTCGCTGGCGTCCCGAAGAAGCTGTTCGGCGACCGGGTGCACGCCTGGGTGAAGGAGATCGAGTGGAGCGGCCAGGTCGGCGACAACTCCGGCCCGAAGCTGCTCAGCGAGCGGAACCTCGAGGTCGGTGACGACGGCACGGTCGTCGTCGACTTCGGCGACGGCGGGCTGCCGGCGCTGAAGGAGTCCTCGGCCTACGAGATCGTCCTCAGCCCGGCCGGGAAGGCGAAGAGCACCCAGTCCCCACCCGTGCGCTGGCAGGGTTCGTACGAGGCGGAGGACGCCGCCCACACCGGCTCCGGCTGGTCGAAGAACGGCCCGGAGGGCTCGCCCCGCGACGTGTCGAAGTTCTACACCTCCGGCGGCTACGACGTGGGCGGTCTGCGTACCGGCTCGGACGTCACGCTGGACTTCACCGTGGACGTGCCCGAGGACGGCACCTACGACCTGAGCGTCTTCGCCAACTCCCTCAACACCTTCGACAAGGTGAAGGAGCAGGGCCCGGCCAATGTCTTCCTGCGCGTGGACGGCAAGGCGGACAGCGAGCGGGAGCTGCACCTGCCGCTCGGCTACAAGTGGGTGGTCTGGGACCACACCGACACCGAGGTGAAGCTCACCAAGGGCAGGCACACCCTGACGCTGGCGGCGAAGAGCCTCGACGGCAAGCGCGCCACCAAGGGTGACGCCATCGTCGACCGCCTCACCCTGTCCCTGCCGGACGCCTCGGCCGGCACCCGGGTGTACGAGGGCGAGCTGGCCTGGCCGGCCGGCGGGGCACGGCCCGTCTACGACCTGCCGAATCGGTCGGGTGCGGGCGCGGTCCGGCTCGCGAAGGGCCAGACGGCGACGTTCTGGGTCTACTCACCCGACGACCGCGAGGCCACCCTGAGGGTCGACACCCTCGGCGGCACCGGCGCCCGGCTCTCCGTCAACGGGCACGACGTGCTGCGCCTGGCGAAGAACCGGAGCAGCGTGGCCGTGTCCCTCTCGGGCGGCGTCAACAAGGTGACCGTGACCGGCGGCCCGGCCACGACCCTCGTCGACCGTCTGACGGTCACACCGACCGAGGGCAGGCTGCCGACGCGTACCTACGAGGCCGGCCAGGCCCACCTCGCGGGCTCGGCCACGCTCGCCCCGCTCTCGCTGGCCACCGACGGCACGGCGATCACGGGCATCGGCGGTGCCCCCGGCAACGGCAACACCGCGACGTTCACCGTCACGGCCGACCGGCCCGGCCTGTACGCGCTGCGCGTCCGCTACTCCAACCCGGAGCAGTCCGAGGCCACGCACTACAACCCGGACCCGCTCGCCCGCCACGCCGACATCAGCATCAACGGCGGCGAGCCGCGGCGCGTCGGATTCCCGCACAGCTTCCACCAGAACAACTTCTGGGAGCTGACCGTCCCGGTCCAGCTCGCAAAGGGGAAGAACACGATCGGCTTCCGCTCCGAGGAGCTGCCGAACTACGACGGCACCACCTACGCCTCGGACACCTTCCCCGGGGTGCTGCTCCGCTCCCGCTACGCGCCGCTGATCGACCGGATCACCGTCGTGCCGTACGCGCGAGAAGACTGAGCAGACCGAGGGGTGAGGTCGGTCCTCAGGGGGACCCGCTCAGGAGGGCGGGGTCGGTGGCGCTCCCCCGGGGGACCGGCCCGGCCCAGGTTCCCCCGGTTCAGCCACGAGCTGGGGGAGCCGTCAGCTCAGGCGGCCCTGTTCGCAGACGCGCCGGGCGACCTCGCGGAGCTTGATGTTCCGCTCCTGGGAGAAGCGGCGCAGCACGTCGAAGGCCTCCTTCTCGTTGAGGTTGTGGCTGCCCATGAGGATGCCCATGGCCTCGCCGATGAGATGACGGGTGGCGACGGCCTGCTCCAGCTGGGCGTGGCTGCGGGCACTGGCGAAGGCGATGGCGGCGTGCGAGGCCAGCAGCCAGCCGGCGGTCTCGCTGTCATCCGTGAAGGACCCCGTGCGGTGGGAGTAGAGATTGAGCGCGCCGAGTTCCTCGTCCTCGGTGTACAGCAGGAAACCCATCATGCTGCCCACGCCCAGGCCACGGGCCTGCTCGGCGTACGCGGGCCAGCGCGGCTGCTCCTCGGTGAAGTCGGTGATGCGGAACACCCGCTCCGATGTGCCCCTGCGGGCCGCGTCGAAGCAGGGACCCTCCGCCAGGCGCTCCTGCAACTGGTCGCTCTTGACGACGAGGTCGGACGTGGGGGCGAGCGTCTCCGCACGTTTGCCGTGCAGGAGGAGGATGCCGGCCGCGTCGCATCCCGCCACGAGCCTCGTGGCCGAGTCGGTGATGTGCTCGAGGGTGGCATCGACCGACTCCTGGGCGAGCAGGTCCCGTGCCATGGCGGCCATCTGCTGCGCGAACACGCGCCATTCCACTGTGATTCTCCCTCGGTCGTCACCTCGGCGTCCTCCCTGCCCACGTTGCCACGTTTCCCCGGGGTAGGCCGCCCCGTTGCGTCATCTATCGAGTGTCGATAGATTTCCATCGTGGCTCGATCGAAGGAGTGGCGATGGGGAAGCCGGCCGTGGCGGCGTTGCGTGGGGTGCTCGGGGTGCTGCTCGCCGGATCGCTGTTCGTGCAGGCGGTGATGGTGCCGCTGCTGGCCGTCGATCTGGACGGCCTGAACCCGGATTACGCGTACCTGCGCACCCCGATCCTCGTGATCACGATCCTCGGTATCGTGACGGCCCAGGTCGTTGTGGTCTGTGTGTGGCGGCTGGTGACGATGGTGCGCCGCGGGACGGTGTTCTCCACCGCCGCCTTCCGGTACGTGCACATCGTGATCGGCGCGTTCGTGGCGGCCGCCCTGCTGGTCTTCGCCCTCGCGGTCGTGCTCGCGCCCGGCGAGGCCGTCGCTCCCGGGGTGGTCCTGCTGCTGTGCGGGGTCGTCGTGGCCGTGCTGGGCGTCGCGCTGGTCGTGCTCGTGCTGCGCGTGCTGCTCGCGCAGGCCGTCGCACGCGACATCGAGGCGGCCCGGATGCGGGCCGAGTTGGAAGAGGTCATCTGATGGCGATCGCCGTCGACATCGACGTGATGCTGGCCAAACGGAAGATGTCCGTGGGCGAGCTCGCGGAACGCGTCGGCATCACCCCCGCCAACCTGGCGGTCCTCAAGAACGGCCGCGCCAAGGCGGTCCGTTTCTCCACACTCGCCGCACTCTGCGAAGTACTGGAGTGCCAGCCGGGGGACCTGCTGCGCTGGGAGTCCGACGGCGTGGACGGGTGAAGCCGCCAACGGCGGCGAGGCCCTCGGCGAACGCCAGGAGTTCGTACGGCACTTCGCCGCATGGGCCCGGGAGCTCGGGCTGGAGCGGGTCACCGTGCACTCGACCCGGCGGGCGATTCCGGCCTCGCCCGGAACGGTTTCCAGGAGTCGGCCCGCCTGCTGCAGGCCCATGTCGAGAGTCCCCGAGTCGTATGACCATGGCGCCGGGCGGAGGATCCGCGGAAGAACGGGGCGGGATCGTGCCGAGCTGCATCCGGACGGGGCGTTGAGGCGTCTTCGACGGTATGGATCTGGAGAAACCTGCCCGCGAGGGCTCCGAGGCGCGGGTCGATCTGCGCAAGGGAGCGGCCGAAGCGTACGCGCCGCCCGTGCGTGAGGGCGCCGCGCCCGAGGGGTGTCTCGCCGTCGCGATCCGGATTCCGGTGCGGATCGTGGTGCTCGTGCTGGTCGTCCCCGTGCGGATGGTGTGGGACGCGCTCGTCGTGGCCGGGCGGTTCCTGAACGACACGGTGTTCCGGCCGGTGGGGCGGGCGCTGCTGTGGCTCGGGCGGGCGGTGTTCGTCTGGCCGTTCGTGGGGCTGTGGCGGTACGTCGTCGTGCCGGTGGGCAAGGCCCTCGGGTGGCTCGGGTACGTACTCGCGATCGTGCCCCTGGTGTGGCTGTACCGGCATGTGCTGACGCCGGCCGGGCATGCGATCGCGTGGGCCGCCAAGGGGGTCGGGGCCGCGCTCGGCTGGGTGTACACGCACCTGCTCACGCCCGTCGGGCACGCCGTGATCTGGCTGCTCAGGGGGCTCGTCGTCGTACCCGCCCTGTGGCTGTACACCTGGGTGATCGCACCCGCCGGACGCGCGATCGCCTGGTGCGGCAAGGGGCTGGTGTGGCTGGTGAGCACGATCGTCACCGGCATCGGAACGGCCCTCTACTGGATCACCCGGATCCTGCTCGTCCTGCCCGCCCTCGCCCTCTGGCGCTGGGTTCTCGCCCCCGTCGGGCGGGTCCTCGCCGTCATCGGACGGGAAATCCGGGATGCCCTCGGGCACGCGTGGCGCGTCGCCGGGCACATCTCGCTCGCCGTCGGGCGATTCCTCGGCACCCTCTTCCGGTGGATCTTCGTCGAGCCGGTGCGGTGGGTGTACCGCAGCGTGCTGACACCGGTCGGACACGTCGTGCGGGACACCGTCCTGCGGCCCGTCGCCGAGGCCGCCCGCAGCGTGGGGCGCGCCACCCGGCAGGCCCTGGCCACCGCCCGGGAGTCCGTACGGCAGGCGCGCGCCGACTTCCGGCGGATGCTCCTCGGCGAGCCGCGGCGGCCGCGGCCGGTGGACCGCGGGGAACCTTCGGGGCGCGAGACACGTACTCTTGGTAGCAGTACGACCGCTCTCACGAAGGACTGAACGACACTGGGCAAGCGACAGCCCGAAGGCCCGCCGCCCGCACCCGCGGTGCAGCGCATCCGACTGCGCTACACCAAGCGCGGCCGCCTCCGGTTCACCAGCCACCGTGACTTCCAGCGCGCCTTCGAGCGTGCGTTGCGCCGTGCCGAGGTGCCGATGGCCTACTCGGCGGGCTTCACACCGCACCCGAAGGTGTCGTACGCCAATGCCGCACCCACCGGCACGGGCAGTGAGGCGGAATACCTGGAGATCGCGCTCACCGCACCGCGCGATCCGGAGCAGCTCAGGGCCCTTCTCGACGCGTCGATGCCCCCCGGGCTCGACATCGTCGAGGCGGTCGAGGTCCGCACCTCGGGACTCGCCGACCGGCTGACGGCTTCCGTGTGGGAGCTGCGGCTGGACGGTGTGCCGCCGGAGGAGGCCCGCCGCGCGGCGGACACCTTCACCGCGGCCGAGACCGTCGAGGTCCAGCGCCAAGCAAAGAACGGCGTCCGCACCTTCGACGCCCGCGCCGCCGTGGTGAGCCTGGAGATCCCAGACCTCACGGAAACGCACAGTTCGCAGGCTGATAGGCCGACCGACCAGCCCTGTGCGATACTGCGCCTGGTTGTTCGGCACGTGACGCCTGCCGTACGACCCGACGACGTCCTGTCCGGTCTCCGCGCCGTGGCCGACCTGGCGCCGCCGGTCCCCGCAGCGGTGACCAGGCTGGCGCAGGGGCTGTTCGATGAAGAGACCGGCACGGTGACCGACCCGCTCGCGCCCGACCGCGAGGCAGCGGAGGCCTACTCAACGGCCGAACCGACTGCCGCCGCGACGGCGCCGGCGTAAGGAAGGTCCCGCGAAGGGACGGACGTCGTAGCGCCGCCCTCGGACTCGGGAGCCACCTGGGTCGGGCAGCGTACCGACCAGCAGACTTTCGCCAGGCCGTACGCATTCGGCATACGGAACCGGCGAGACAGGACACGGAGAGCTCCCGTGCGGCGCCCGCGCCCCGGACGGCGGCGAACGCGCGAAGAGCGCGCGCCGCGGACGTCACCGGCATCGCCGGACCAGGCGCGGCGCCCGGGAGCCTGACGGGAGAAAAGCCCGCATGCTCGAACCGACCGAACCCACAGAGTCCTCAACGGGCTCCGAACAGAACACCCCCAGCGACACCCTGCCGCCCCGTCGGCGGCGCCGTGCCGCGTCCCGCCCGGCGGGTCCCCCCGTCGGCGGCTCCTCCGACGCCCCGGTGGAGACCGTCGCGCCGGCCATACCGGCCGCCGATCCCGACGAACTCGCGACCGAGGTCGTAGAAGCCGGCGAGGAAGCCCCCGCCGAGGCGGACGAGACGTCCGAGGCCGCGCAGGCCGCCGAGGAGGCAGCGTCCGCTGCTCCTCGCAAGCGGCGCCGCGCCGTCCGTCGCGCATCCGCACCCGCCGGGACCCCGGAGGCCACGGAGGCCGCCGAGACCGTCGTCCCGGTGACCGCCGCCGCTCCGGCCGACTCCGAGGCGTCGGAGCAGGCCGAGGTCTCCGCCCCCGTCGCGTCCACCGAGGTGTCCGAGGACGCCGCTCCCCGGCGCACCCGGCGTCGTGCGACGCGCACGGTGACCTCGCCTGCTGCGGCTCCGGCGGAGACGTCCGAGACGGCGCAGGCCGCGTCCGGTGCCCAGGAGCCGGCGGCCCCGACCGGTGGGCCCGCCGAAGAGGCCGAGGCCGTCGCGCCGGCCGAAGCCGATGTGCCCGCCGAGGCCGTCGCGTCCACCGAGGTGTCCGAGGACGCCGCTCCCCGTCGGACCCGTCGCCGTGCCTCGCGGCGGGTGTCCGCGCCTGCCGGAGCGCCGGAAGGCAACGCCGAGGAGGCGAAGGCACCTGTGACCGAGAACCCCGCCGCCGAGCCCGCCCGCGTCTCCGAGGCCCCCGCCTCCGAGGCCGCGCCCGAGGCCGCCCCTGCCGCGGAACCCGCCGAGGCCGCCGAGGATGCCGCCCCGCGGCGTCGCCGTCGGGTCGCCCGCAAGGCCGCCGGCGGTTTCGCCGAGCCCGCGCAGTCCTCGAGGTCGTCGAAGTCCTCGAGGTCCGCCGCCGCGGCCACCGACACGGCTGCCGGTGACAGCGAGTCGGACGTGCGCCCCGCGCGTCCGGCCGTCGCCGTGTTCCAGGCTCCCGTGTTCACCGAGCCCCAGTTCCAGACGCCGGAGCGGGCCGCCGCCGCTGCCGCCGCCGAGGCGGCCGTGGCCGAGGAGCCCGAGGAGACCGAGGAGCCGGCGTCCGCCGAGGCTCCCCGCGAGGAGCAGTCCGCCGGGTCGCGCCGCCGGCGTCGCCGCCGGGGTGCCGGCGACGAGCCCGAGGCCCCGGCCGCCGAGGCCGCCACCGCTCAGAGCGCCGACGAGGAGCCGGAGGACGCCGAGGACTCCGCCGAAGGCGATGAGCAGGAGGAGTCCGAGGGGAGCGGCTCGCGCCGCCGCCGTCGCCGGGGCGGTCGCCGCCGTCGGCGTGGCGACTCCGCCGACTCCGACGAGAACGCGGACGACGAGTCCGAGCAGGACGCGGCCCAGGACGCCGAGGACACGGCCGAGGAGGACGAGGAGTCCGACGAGGCCGCCGACCGTGACGAGTCGTCCGGCGGGGGCGGCTCCAGCAGCAGCCGCCGGCGCCGTCGCCGCCGTCGCCGTGCCGGTGACGGCGGCACCGAGTCCGACGCCTCCGAGGACGACCCGGAGCGCACGGTCGTCAAGGTCCGCGAGCCCAGGCCGAAGGCGGAGCCGTCCGACGAGGTGCAGTCCATCAAGGGCTCGACCCGTCTGGAGGCCAAGAAGCAGCGCCGCCGCGAAGGCCGCGAGCAGGGCCGCCGGCGTGTCCCGATCATCACCGAGGCAGAGTTCCTGGCCCGGCGCGAGGCCGTCGAGCGCGTGATGGTCGTCCGCCAGCACGGCGACCGTACGCAGATCGGCGTCCTCGAGGACAACGTGCTCGTCGAGCACTACGTCAACAAGGAGCAGTCGACCTCGTACGTCGGCAACGTGTACCTGGGCAAGGTCCAGAACGTGCTGCCGTCCATGGAGGCCGCCTTCATCGACATCGGCAAGGGCCGCAACGCGGTGCTGTATGCCGGTGAGGTCAACTTCGAGGCGCTGGGCATGGCCAACGGGCCGCGGCGCATCGAGTCCGCCCTGAAGTCCGGTCAGTCCGTGCTCGTCCAGGTGACGAAGGACCCCATCGGGCACAAGGGCGCCCGTCTGACCAGCCAGGTCTCCCTCCCGGGCCGTTACCTCGTGTACGTGCCCGAGGGCTCCATGACCGGCATCAGCCGCAAGCTGCCCGACACCGAGCGGGCCCGGCTGAAGACCATCCTCAAGAAGATCGTCCCCGAGGACGCGGGCGTCATCGTGCGCACCGCCGCCGAGGGCGCGAGCGAGGACGAGCTGCGCCGGGACGTCGAGCGGCTGCAGCAGCAGTGGGAGGACATCCAGAAGAAGGCCAAGAGCGGCAACGCGCCGACGCTGCTGTACGGCGAGCCGGACATGACGGTCCGGGTCGTGCGCGACATCTTCAACGAGGACTTCTCCAAGGTCGTCGTCAGCGGTGACGAGGCCTGGTCGACCATCCACGGGTACGTCTCGCACGTCGCCCCCGACCTGGCCGAGCGGCTGTCGAAGTGGACCTCCGAGGTCGACGTCTTCGCCACGTACCGGATCGACGAGCAGCTGTCGAAGGCACTGGACCGCAAGGTCTGGCTGCCCAGCGGCGGCTCGCTGGTGATCGACCGGACCGAGGCGATGGTCGTGGTCGACGTCAACACCGGCAAGTTCACCGGTCAGGGCGGCAACCTCGAGGAGACCGTCACCAGGAACAACCTGGAGGCGGCAGAGGAGATCGTGCGCCAGCTGCGGCTGCGCGACCTCGGCGGCATCATCGTCATCGACTTCATCGACATGGTGCTGGAGTCCAACCGGGACCTGGTGCTGCGGCGCCTGCTGGAGTGCCTGGGCCGGGACCGTACGAAGCACCAGGTCGCCGAGGTGACCTCGCTGGGGCTCGTGCAGATGACCCGCAAGCGGGTCGGGCAGGGGCTGCTGGAGTCCTTCTCCGAGAACTGTGTCCACTGCAACGGCCGCGGTGTCATCGTGCACATGGAGCAGCCGACCGGCGCCGGCGGCGGAGGCGGCGGCAAGCGCAAGAAGCGCGCGCGTGCCGGTGCCGCCGAGCAGCCGCACGTCCACGAGGCGGCCGCCGTCGAGACCGCGGAGGAGGAGGCGGAGACCGAGGCGGAGGTCGGTGCCGAGATCGCCGAGCCGATCGCCCTGCCCGAGCCGTCCTTCGAGCCCGACGAGGAGCTGTACAGCAGCGCCGCCGAGGCGGAGGCCGCGGCCGGGCGTGGGCGTACACGGCGCCGGGCGAGCCGGCGGGCGTCCGCTCCGGCGGGTTCGCCGCGCGGTGAGACGGCCGAGCCGAAGGCCAGGAAGGGCCGGGGCAAGGCCGAGCAGGCCGAGGCCGAGGTGCCGACGGCTCAGGACGTGACCGCCGCCGAGGAGGTCGCCCGTCCGGTGCAGCCGGAGCCGGCCGCCGAGGCGCAGGCCGAGCCGATGGCCGTCGAGGACCCGGTGGTCGAGGTTCCGGCCGCCGAGGAGGCCGCGCCCAAGGGCCGTGGCCGTCGGCGGGCGACGCGCAAGGTGTCCGCGCCTGCCGGTTCCCCGGCGGGGGCGGAGGCGACCGTGGTGACGGTCTCCGAGACCGCGCCCGCCGCGTCCGAGGCCGCGGAGGCGCCCGAGCAGGCCGAACAGCCCGAGCAGGCCGTCGAGGCGCCCGCCGAGAGCGCCGCCCCGGCCCGTCCGCGGCGCCGGGCCGTGCGCAAGCCCACCGCGTCCACCGCGTCCGAGGAGGCGGCCGTCGTGGTCGTGTCGTCGGCCGCGGAGGAGGCTTCGGACGCCGGAGCCCCGGCCGACGAAGCGACCGCGGAGGCCGCCGAGGCCACCGAGGAGGCCGCTCCGGCCAAGAAGACGGCCCGCAAGACGGCCAAGAAGGCCACGGCGAAGAAGGCCGCCACCAAGAAGACCGCGGCGAAGAAGACCGCGGCCAAGAAGACGACGGCCAAGAAGGCGGCGACCACCAAGACCGCCGCGAAGAAGACCGCGTCGAAGAAGACCGTGGCGGCGGAGCAGACGGTGTCCTCCGCGGCCTCCGTCTCCGCCTCCACCGACGAGGGCTGACAAGCCGCCCCTGTGCGACCGGCGTGACCGGTCGCACAGGCGGCGGACCGGCCTCGGTTTGACCCCCTCGGCCGGGGCCCCGTAACCTTGACCGTCGGCGTGTCGATTGACGCGTCACATCCCCGTAAACCTCACCCTCCGGGCGCCGGGCGCCCAGGAGAGGCTGCTCGCTGAGTCGGGCGGCTGGCCTGCGGGGGTGCCGTTTCCCGAGCGAGAGAGAGTTCCGCGTGTACGCCATCGTGCGCAGCGGTGGTCGCCAGCACAAGGTTGCTGTCGGCGACATCGTTGAGGTTGACAAGATTTCCACTGCCAAGGTTGGCGACACGGTCGAGCTCTCGACCCTGCTCGTGGTCGACGGCGACTCCGTGACCAGCGACCCGTGGGTGCTGGCCGGCATCAAGGTCCAGGCTGAGATCGTGGACCACCACAAGGGCCAGAAGATCGACATTCTGCGCTACAAGAACAAGACCGGTTACCGCCGTCGCCAGGGCCACCGCCAGCAGTACACGGCGATCAAGGTCACTGAGATCCCCGCGGCTGCGAAGTAAGGGACTGAGGAGAAATGGCACACAAGAAGGGCGCATCGTCCACTCGGAACGGTCGCGACTCCAATGCCCAGCGGCTCGGCGTGAAGCGCTTCGGCGGTCAGGTCGTCAACGCTGGTGAGATCCTGGTCCGTCAGCGTGGCACCCACTTCCACCCGGGCTCCGGCGTCGGCCGTGGCGGCGACGACACGCTGTTCGCCCTGGCCGCCGGTTCGGTGCAGTTCGGCACCCACCGTGGCCGCAAGGTCGTGAACATCGTTCCGGTCGCCTGACCGGAAGCTTTCGCGAGGCGGACCTCACTTCCCTCACGGGAAGCGGGTCCGCCTTTCGCGTGTTGGGCAGAGAACAACCCCGTACGACCCGTACGGATACGTACGCAACTGGAGGCACACACCATGACCACCTTCGTGGACCGCGTCGAGCTGCATGTCGCCGCGGGTAACGGAGGCCACGGCTGTGCCTCCGTCCACCGTGAGAAGTTCAAGCCGCTGGGCGGGCCGGACGGCGGCAACGGCGGTCGCGGCGGGGACGTGATCCTCACCGTCGACCAGTCGATCACCACGCTTCTCGACTACCACCACTCCCCGCACCGCAAGGCCACCAACGGCAAGCCCGGCGAGGGCGGCAACCGCTCCGGCAAGGACGGGCAGGACCTGGTGCTCGCGGTGCCGGACGGCACGGTGGTGCTGGACAAGGCGGGCAACGTCCTCGCCGACCTGGTCGGGCACGGCACGTCCTTCGTCGCCGCGCAGGGCGGCCGGGGCGGGCTCGGCAACGCGGCGCTGGCCTCCGCGCGGCGCAAGGCGCCCGGCTTCGCGCTGCTCGGTGAGCCGGGGGACCTTCAGGACGTCGTCCTGGAGCTGAAGACGGTCGCCGACGTGGCGCTCGTCGGATATCCGAGCGCCGGCAAGTCGTCCCTGATCTCGGTGCTGAGCGCCGCCAGGCCGAAGATCGCCGACTACCCCTTCACCACGCTCGTGCCGAACCTCGGTGTCGTCACGGCCGGTTCGACCGTGTACACGATCGCCGACGTGCCCGGGCTGATCCCCGGGGCCAGCCAGGGCAAGGGCCTGGGCCTGGAGTTCCTGCGGCACGTGGAGCGGTGCAGCGTGCTCGTGCACGTCCTGGACACCGCCACGCTGGAGTCGGACCGCGACCCGGCCTCCGACCTCGACATCATCGAGGAGGAGCTGCGGCAGTACGGCGGGCTGGACAACCGCCCGCGGATCGTCGTCCTGAACAAGACGGACGTACCGGACGGCAAGGACCTGGCCGAAATGGTGCGGCCCGACCTGGAGGCGCGCGGGTACCGCGTGTTCGAGGTGTCGGCCGTGGCGCATCTGGGGCTGAGGGAGCTGTCCTTCGCACTCGCTGAGCTCGTGGCCAAGTTCCGGGCGGCGAAGCCGAAGGAAGAGGCCACCCGGATCGTGATCCGGCCCAAGGCCGTGGACGACACGGGCTTCACCGTGACCCGCGAGGCCGACGGCCTGTTCCGGGTGCGCGGCGAGAAGCCCGAGCGGTGGGTGCGGCAGACCGACTTCAACAACGACGAGGCGGTCGGGTACCTGGCGGACCGGCTCAACCGGCTCGGTGTCGAAGAGTCGCTGGTGAAGGCGGGTGCCCGGGGCGGCGACGGCGTCGCCATCGGCCCCGAGGACAACGCGGTCGTCTTCGACTGGGAGCCGTCCCTGACGGCCGGGGCGGAGATGCTGGGCCGACGGGGTGAGGACCACCGGTTCGAGGGGGAGCGCCCGGCCGCGCAGCGCCGTAGGGACCGGCAGGCCGAGAGGGATGAGGCGCAGCAGGAGTTCGACGATTTCGAGCCCTTCTGAGTTAACAAAGCGCAAATTCGCGACCGACTTTGATGCAACCAAGTCGTTCTCCGGGGTGTCGTACAGGGCAGAGCGGATGAGGATCTTGTTCCTTGCCGCATAGCAACTGCCCATGCGATCAACGGAGTTGACGTACGTGCTCCAGTCCACGAGCAAGCGCAGGACCGGCCGAGGCATCGGCGTCGCGGCGGCTATCGCCGTCGCTGCCGCCGTCACCGCCCCGGTGGCCGCTCAGGCCGCCCCGGCGGCCGGCGCCGCCCCGGCCGCCGCCTCGAAGCTCCACGACGACTTCAACGGCGACGGCTACCAGGACCTGGCAGTCGCCGCCCCGTACGGCAAGGTCGACGGGAAGGCCCAGGCCGGATACGTGGCCGTCGTGTACGGCTCGGCCAAGGGCCTCGACCTCGGCCACAAGCAGGTCATCAGCCAGAACACGCCGGGCATACCGGGTGCGGCGGAGACCGGCGACTACTACGGCGAGGGCATCGCCGCCGGTGACCTCGACGGCGACGGCCACGCCGACCTGGTCGTGGGAGCGCCGGGTGAGGACGTCGGTGACGTCACCGCCGCCGGCACGCTCGCCGTGCTGTGGGGCGGGAAGCAGGGCCTGTCCGGCGGCACGGCCGTCGCCACCGGCACCGAGGAGGACCGGGTCGACCCGGAGACCCCGGCGCTCGGCGACTTCGACGGCGACGGCAACCTGGACCTCGCCACCGGCAACCGCCTGCTCTCCGGGCCGTTCGACCGCACCACCGGCGCGGCGAAGAGCCGCACCCTCGCCTTCGAGGACGGGTCCGTCACGGACGACGTGGCCGCCGGCGACGTCGACCACGACGGCATCACGGACCTGGTCGCCCTCATCCACGACAACAGCGACGACGACTCGCACGACCCGGACGCCAAGAACCGCCGCGCGGTCTACCTGAAGGGCACCCCGGACGGCCTGAGCGCCCCGGCCCCGCTGAAGAACGCCGACGGCACGCGTATGCGCGGCGGCGAGAGCCTCGGCATCGGCGATGTGAACAAGGACGGGTACGGCGACCTCGTCATCGGCCGGCCCGTCGACGGCTCCGGCGAGGTCCCGGTCGAGGACTCCCTGAAGGGCGGGCAGATCGGCGTCGTGTACGGCTCGGCCGCCGGACCCGACACCTCCCGTACGACGATCATCACGCAGGACACCCCGAACGTGCCCGGCGCTTCGGAGTGGGGCGACGGGTTCGGCCGGGGCATCTCGGTCGCCGACGTCAACAACGACGGCTACGAGGACGTCTCCACCGGCAGCCCCAGCGAGGCCCTCGGCGAGGTGTACGCGGCCGGCCAGATCACCGTCCTGCGCGGCGCCAAGTCCGGGCTGACCGGCGACGGCTCCTACTCCATGAGCCAGAACACCAAGAACGTCCCGGGCGACGCGGAGCAGAACGACTTCTTCGGCGCCGACACCAAGCTCCTCGACGTCAACGGCGACGGCCGGGCCGAGCTGTTCGCGGGTGCGACCGGCGAGAACCGGGACGGGGGAGTCTGGGCGTTCCCGAACCCCGTCGACGCGCCCACCGCCACCGGCTCGGTCAGCTTCGGCGCGGGCACGCTCGGCACGGTCGCGGACGGCTCCGCGCTCGGCTCGGGCTTCGCCCGATGACCGCCCGCCCCCGCCCCCGCCCCCGTCCCCGTTCCCGGCGCGGACGGCTCGCCGTCGCCACCGGCCTCGCGCTCCTCGCGGGCGCCCTGGCGGTCCCCGCCGCCCAGGCCGTGCCCCTGAGCGGCCCGTCCGGCACGGAGCGGCCGCGCGACGACTTCAACGGCGACGGCTACGCCGATCTCGCCATGGCGGCCCCGGCCGCGACCGTCGGCGGCAAGAAAGGCGCCGGCTATGTCGCCGTGCTCTACGGCACGGCGAACGGGCTGAACACGACGAAGCGGCAGGTGTTCAGCCAGAACACCGCCGGAGTGCCCGGCAGCGCCGAGACGGACGACGCGTTCGGCAGCACCCTCGCCACCGCCGACGTCGACCGCGACGGGTACGCGGACCTGGTCGTCGGCGCCGGCCGCGAGGACACGGCCGACGGCGGCATCGACTCCGGTCTTGCCGAGGTGCTGTGGGGCGGCCCGCAGGGCCTGTCCGGCGGTGCCGTACTGGCCACGGGCAAGGAGCACGACGGGCTCGGCGCCCAGGGGCGTCTGGCCCTCGGGGACGTCGACGGCGACGGTGCCGAGGACCTGGTGACCGTGGAGAACCAGTTCTATCTGCGTGTGGTGAGCGGCCCGTTCACCCGGGACGGCGCCACGGCCCGTGACGATCAGATCCTGAAGGACGAGTTCGACACCCGCGTCCTCGACCTGGCCACCGGCGACGTCAACGGCGACGGTGTCACCGACGTCGCCGCCACCCAGAACGACGGCGACGAGTGGGACGCCCGCCGGGTCGTGTACTGGCCGGGCTCCCGGCAGGGACTGAAGCCGTACCTCACCGTGGAGGGCGCCGACGGCTACCGGATCCAGGGCGGCGAGAACCTCGACATCGGGGACGTCGACCAGGACGGTGTCGACGACATCGTGGTCGGCCGGGCCGTCACCGGATACGACAGCGACCTCGACACCCCCGCCGCCAAGGGCGGCAGGGTCAGCTGGATCCCGGGCACCTCGAACGGGCCGGACGGCACCAGGGTCACGCACCTCAACCAGGACAGCTCCGGTGTGCCCGGCAGCGCCGAGGCGGGCGACGGCTTCGGGACCGATGTCCGGGTCGGCGACGTCAACGGCGACGGATACCCGGACGTGGCGACCGGGCTGCCCGGCGAGAACCTGGGCGGTGTGGCCGACGCGGGCGCGGTCGTCGTGCTGCGCGGCTCCGCGAAGGGGCTCACCGGCACCGGTGCCCAGGTGGTCACGCAGAACACGCCCGACGTGCCGGGCGCCGCCGAGAAGGGCGACGCGTTCGGCAAGTCCGTCCACCTCGCCGACGCGAACCACGACGGCCTGGCCGACCTGGCCGCCGGCGCGACGGGAGAGAACGGCAACGCCGGGTCCGTCTGGTACTTCCGGTCCGGTCCGACGACCGTCGTGAGCCCGAACGGCACGACGACCTTCGGCAACACGCTCCTCGGCACCACCCCCACGGACGCTCGGCTCGGTACCGTCTTCGCCGACTGATCATCCGTCAGACCCGTCCCGGCAACGGCTTGTTCCGGTGCTGGCGGCGGGTCTCTTTTTGTCTGCTTAGTTGTCATGTACGTGAACCCCGGCGTTCAGCGGGCGGGTCGCCCGCGAGCGTGAAGCTTCCCAGTGTCCAAGTGGCCAGCGAGGTAAGGGAGTCAGCCGATGACAGCAGGATCGCCCGACCGACGCCGCTTTCTGACCGCAGGCGCCGCGGTGCTCGGCGCCGCCGCCTCCGCCCAGCTCTGGCTTCCGGCCGCCGCCCGCGCGGCCGAGACGCCGCTCCCCGACGGCGTGTTCAGCCTCGGCGTCTCCTCAGGTGACCCGCTGCCTGACGGCATAGTGCTGTGGACCAGGCTCGCCCCCGACCCGCTGAACGGCGGGGGCATGCCCGACCGGCTGGTGCCGGTGGAGTGGCAGCTCGCGGAGGACCCCCGGTTCAGAAAGCTCGTCCGCCGGGGCACGGCCCAGGCCCGGCCCGAGTACGGGCACAGCGTTCACGTGGACGTACGCGGGCTGCGCGCGAACCGTACGTACTGGTACCGCTTCCGCACCAGCGGGCAGCTCTCGCCCGTCGGCCGCACCCGCACCGCCCCCCACCCCTACAGCTCCGGTGGCTCCCTGCGCATGGCCCTCGCCTCCTGCCAGAACTGGCAGCACGGCTATTTCACGCCATACGCAGACATGCTGGATCAGGACCCCGACATCGTGGTGTTCGTCGGCGACTACATCTACGAGTCCACGCCGTCGGCGACGGGCGTACGGCGGCACGAGGGCACCGGCGAGCCGTTCAGCCTCGCCCAGTACCGCAACCGGTACGCCCAGTACCGCACCGACCCGGACCTCGCGGCGATGCACGCGAACGCGCCCTTCGTGGTGACCTTCGACGACCACGAGGTGGACAACGACTTCGCGGGCGAGATCCCGCAGGACCCCGACAAGCAGCCGCACGACGCGTTCGTGGCCCGGCTGACCGCGGCCTACCAGGCGTTCTACGAGCACATGCCGGTCCGTGCCACCGCCGTCCCCGACGGCCCGCACATCCGGATGCACCGCCGCCTGGAGTTCGGCCGTCTGGCCCGGCTCAACGTCCTGGACACCCGGCAGTACCGCAGCGACCAGGCCACCAGCCAGGCCGGGGCCCAGGACCCGTCGCTGACCATGCTGGGCGCGCAGCAGAAGCGGTGGCTGCTGGACGGGCTCCAGAACTCGCCCGCCCGCTGGAACCTCATCGCCTCCCAGATCATGATGGCCGAGACGGACCTCAAGGTCGGCGAGGGCAAGCTCTGGTTCTACGACGCCTGGGACGGCTACCAGGCCGAACGCAACCGGTTCCTCCAGGAGTTCAAGCAGGTCCGCAACCCCGTGGTGCTCTCCGGCGACCGGCACCTGACGATGATCAGCGACCTCAAGGAGGACTACGCCGACCCGGACTCCAAAGTCGTCGGCGCCGAGTTCGTGGGCACCTCCATCTCCAGCAACGGCGACCAGGACCAGGAGGCCTTCCGCAAGGAGTGGGACCCGCGGCGCGCGGACAACCCGCACTGGAAGCTGCTCGACGCGTACCGCGGCTACCACCTCTTCGACGTCCGCCGTGATGGCATCGACGCGCAGGTGAGGGTGGTCGACACCGTGCGGCAGCCGACCTCGACACCGCGCACGCAGGCGAGGTTGCGGGTCGAGGCGGGCCGACCGGGCGTCGAGGTGGTCTGACGGCCTTTTGACCACGGAGCGGACAGGAGCCTGGGACTCATCGGAGTCCCAGGCTCTTCCGGCTGTTCCCTTACCCCGACCGAGATCGAAAAGCTGCGGAATCTTTACCGAGAATTCCGCGGCAATGGGCGGCTGAACGAGCGGTATTGGCCCGAGGTACCGGTCCGTGACGACTGACACGGCGATCGGGTTCTTCGCGGCACCGTCAAGGCGCGTACCGTGCACCAGACATCGCCGTCTCACACGGCTCCGACGTCGCTGTGCTCCTGTGGAGTTACTCACAGCGCATTTCGAGGGCGTTCACGGAGTCGTCTCACCAATCACCGGCACCCCCAGGTGAATGGCAGGTTGCGCGCACATATGTGGCGAAGGTCGCTCACCTTGCACTGCGGTAACCACAAGTGGGACCATTTCCAAGTTCCCTGTCGCCCCGAGGTAGGTCACCTGTGTCCCAGCACATAGCCAAGCCCCGTACCACCGCAGTGATCCTGGCTGGTGGTACCGGTCAGCGCGTTGGTCTGTCGATCCCCAAGCAGCTGCTGAAGATCGCCGGCAAGGCAGTCATCGAGCACACGCTGACCACCTTCGAGAACGCCGACTCGATCGACGACGTCATCGTGCTGATGGCGCAGGGCTACGTGCCCGACATCGAGAAGATCGTGGCGAAGGCCGGTTTCAAGAAGGTCTCGAAGATCATCGAGGGCGGCTCCACGCGGAACGAGACCACCGAGCGCGCCATCGCCGCGCTGGGCGAGGGCCTGGCCGAGGGCGAGGACGCCAACGTCCTCTTCCACGACGCCGTGCGCCCCCTGCTGTCGCAGCGCGTCATCGACGACTGCGTCGTCGCGCTGGAGCGCTTCCAGGCCGTCGACGTGGCCATCCCGTCCGCGGACACCATCATCGTCACGCGTACGCACGGCGAGGACGGCGAGTTCATCACCGAGATCCCGGACCGCTCCCGGTTGCGCCGCGGCCAGACCCCGCAGGCGTTCAAGCTGTCCACGATCAAGCGGGCCTACGAGGTCGCCTCGAACGACCCCAACTTCCAGGCCACCGACGACTGCTCCGTCGTGCTCAAGTACCTGCCGGACGTGCCGATCCACGTCGTCGCGGGTGACGAGTACAACATGAAGGTCACGCAGCCCGTCGATGTCTTCATCGCCGACAAGCTCTTCCAGCTCGCCTCGACCGCCGCGCCGGAGCAGGTCTCCGAGGAGGCCTACCGCGAGCTCCTCACCGGCAAGACGATGGTCGTCTTCGGCGGCTCCTACGGCATCGGCAAGGACATCGGCGAGCTCGCCGAGTCCTACGGCGCCAAGGTCTACGCGCTGGGCCGCTCCACCACCGGCACCCACGTGGAGAACCCGGAGGAGGTCGACGACGCCCTGTCCAAGGCGTACGCCGAGACCGGCCGCATCGACTACGTGGTCAACACCGCGGGCGTGCTGCGCATAGGCAAGCTCGCCGAGACCGACAACGCCACCATCGAGGAGGCGCTGAAGGTCAACTACCTGGCCCCGGTGCAGATCGCCCGTTCGTCGTACAAGTACCTGTCCGAGACCAACGGCCAGCTGCTCCTGTACACCTCCAGCAGCTACACCCGCGGTCGCGCCGAGTACAGCCTCTACTCCTCGACCAAGGCCGCCATGGTGAACCTCACCCAGGCCCTGTCCGACGAGTGGGCCGGCGACGGCGTCCGCGTCAACTGCATCAACCCCGAGCGCACCGCCACCCCCATGCGCACCAAGGCTTTCGGCCAGGAGCCCTCGGGTTCCCTGCTGTCCTCCGAGGCCGTGGCCCGTACCTCGCTCGACGTGCTGCTGTCCGAGCTGACCGGCCATGTCATCGACGTCCGCCAGCAGGACCCGACGGCCGGCGCGGCCCGGGCGTCCGGCTTCGAGCAGGCGCTCGCCACGGTTCTGGACCGGCAGGACGACGTGTAATAATTGGCGCCAAATAGACTCCGGTAATTCAGGCCTCTGCGCTCTCCTGTTAACGAACTTCGTCGACAGGAGTGTTCGCAGGGGCCTGAATCCATACCGTCCCGCGAATA
Organism: Streptomyces sp. NPDC057002; assembly: GCF_042673825.1. NCBI lineage: Bacteria > Bacillati > Actinomycetota > Actinomycetes > Kitasatosporales > Streptomycetaceae > Streptomyces > Streptomyces sp. NPDC057002. Next base: position 387,075 of record NZ_JBHURZ010000005.1, on the reverse strand, counting down.
TTCACAGACCAGCCGCATTTCCGAACCAGACCGGCACACCCCTCCCAAGAGCAGGTTTCTCCGTGATATCCACCGCTATTCGCGTCGCCCGGGTGGGCAGTGCGGCCCAGCTGGCCGCGGCGGTCCTCATGATGGCGGGCTACCCCGCCCTCATGCTGGCCGCGCTCGTCCCGAGCGTCCCCGCCTTCGCGGCAGCGGCCGCCGTGACGTACCTGGCGGACCACTATCTGCACCGCAAGGGCAGCTATCTGATCAACCGCCTCAGCAAGGTGCGGGCCGGTCTGTCGATCCGCTTCCTGATCCGGCAGCTGCTCCTCGTCCTGCTGCTGGCCCGGCTGTCCCTCGCGGACAATCTGATCTACTACGGGGCGATCGCCTGCTTCATCGCCTTCTACGGTCTCCAGGCCCCGCACGGCGCGCTGGTCCAGCTGATCCGCAACCGCCGCCGCATGCCGGTCGCCACCCGCAACGTCGACCTGAAGTCGCGCATCCGCATCCCGGACGCCCCGCCGCGCAAGCTGCTGCACCGCTCCGCCGAGAAGATGCTCCACATCGACCTCTTCGCGGTCGCCGGCATCCTGCTCGCCTCGCAGGTGAAGTCCGCCCTCGTCGGCTTCATCGGCATCGGCCTCACGGTGGCCCTCGGCACGCTGTACGTGCTGGCGCTCGTGCCGTACGTGCGCGGCCGGAAGATCCCGCCGAAGGCCGAGACGGTCCTGGCCGCCGTCGACGACTGGCTGGGCGAGTACAAGCCGGAGACGGTCCTGTACTTCTCCGGTTCGAAGGACTCCGCCTACCAGGTCAACATGTGGCTGGACACCATGGAGAACCTGGACTCCAAGCCGCTGATCATCCTGCGTGAGCGGGCCATCCTGAACAATCTGGCGCCCACCACGGTCCCCGTCGTCTGCGTGCCCGGAGGGGTGCACCTGATGAACATGGACCTGTCCACGGTGCGCGTCGCGCTCTACGCGGCCAACGTCGGCAAGAACATCCACATGCTGCGCGTGCCCACGATCAAGCACGTCTTCATCGGCCACGGCGACAGCGACAAGCTCGCCAGCGTCAACCCGTACAGCAAGGTCTACGACGAGGTGTGGACGGCCGGCCGCGCGGGCCGCGACCGCTACGCCATCGCCGACGTCGGTGTCCGCGACGACGACATCGTCGAGGTCGGCCGCCCGCAGCTCGCCCCGATCCAGACCTGGCAGGGCGTGCCCGACGACCGGATCCCGACCGTGCTCTACGCCCCCACCTGGGAAGGCTGGGACGGCAACCCGGGCAACACCTCGGTCGTGCTGGCCGGCGAGAACATCGTGAAGCGGCTCGTACAGGCCGACCCGCCGGTCCGCGTCCTGTACAAGCCGCACCCGTTCACCGGCAACGTCAGCAAGGAGGCCGGCGCCGCCCACCAGCGCATCACCGCCCTGGTGCGCCAGGCCGCCGCCGAGCGCGCCATCGACACGCGCTTCGTCGCCGACACGGCCGTCCAGGCCGACGCCAAGGCCGAGCTGGCCCGTATCGAGGCCCGGCTGGCGCAGCTGTCCGGCTCCGGCGGCGAGCGGCGCGACGAGGCGGAGGCCACCCGTGACGGGCTGGTCGACGTCGCCCGGCACGAGGAGGTCGCCCGGCTGCGCGCCGAGTGGAACGACGCCTACTGGCGTTCCTTCCCGGCCTGGGAGCACCGCGTCATCACCGGCGCCGACCCGCGGCTGTACGACTGCTTCAACGTCTCCGACGCGATGGTCTCGGACATCTCCAGCGTGGTCTCCGACTTCATCGCGAGCGGCAAGCCGTACGCGGTCACGGACTCCGCCGAGGTGGGCGTCGAGGAGTTCAAGCGGAACAACACGGCGGTGCGCGCCGCGGTGATCCTGTCCAACAGCGCGGCCGAGCTGGGCGAGCTGCTCGGCGCCGTCCGCGACCGGGCCGCCGATCCGCTGGCCGAGGACCGCAAGGAGCTCAAGCAGTACCTGCTGGGCCCGGACGAGCCGACCTCCCTCGCCCAGTTCAACACCGCCGTCGCGGACCTCGCCCTCAAGGCCGAGACGCGCAACGTCGGCCAGGAGTCACGGGTGGCGGCCGCTCTCGCCGATGCCGAGGTCGACGCTGAGGCCGATGCCGAGCTGGCGAACGCCGTGCCCGGGCAGCGGGCGGCCGCGGCCGGTGACACGGACGGTGTCGGCGCGGGCTGACCCGACCCGCCGGACATAAGGGCTCGGCCCCGAGGAGCGTCCTCCTCGGGGCCGAGCCCTTTCGATTGCCCGCTGTCTGTCGATTCATTGTGTGACGTGTCCCACTAACACGTGCGTGCGAGGCAACCGCTTGCCTCGATCACCCGTCTACCAAGTAGCGAATGAGGCGATACGGGGGGAATATCCCATTGACTAGGGGGAAACGTGACCGTTGCGCAGCCTGATGTGAGTGTGATCATCGGGGCGTACGAAGCGATGCCGTATCTGATCGAGTGCCTCTCGTCCGTCGAGGCACAGACCATCGATCCAGAGCGCGTCGAGGTCATCGCGGTGGACGACGGATCGACGGACGGGACGGGGGAGTACCTGGAGGAGTTCGCCGAGCGCGCTCCCATGCACGTCCTGGTGATCCGGCAGGAGAACTCCGGCGGCCCCAGCGGCCCGCGCAACGTCGGCCTGGGCAAGGCGACCGGACGATACGTCTTCTTCCTCGACGCCGACGACCGGCTCGGCCCCGAGGCCCTGGAGCGGATGGTCGGCATGGCCGACCGCGCCGGCACGGACGTCGTCCTCGGCAAGGTCGAGGGCGTCAACCGCTCCGCGCCGAAGTCCATGTGGGGCAAGACGGTGGAGCGGACCGACGTCTTCTCCTCCAACATCAAGTTCACGCTCAGCGCGCAGAAGCTGTTCCGCCGCGAGCTGCTGGACCGGCACGGCATGCGGTTCGACGAGTCGCTGTTCACCGGCGAGGACGCGCTGTTCACCATGGAGGCGTATCTGCGGGCGAACGGCGTCTCCGTGGTCGCCGACCACACCTGCTACTACCTGGTCGGCCGCGACGACGGCAAGCACGTGACCAAGAGCGGCAGTTACGCGCTGCGGTTCGACTCCGCGCGTGCCCTGATGAACCTCATCGCCGAGCACGTCCCCGCGGGCGCCCGGCGAGACCAGCTGATGCTCCGGCCCTTACTCGTCACGCTGCTGCCGCAGTTCGGGCCCAAGTACCTCACGGACAGCGAGGAGATCCGCCGGCACAAGTTCGAGCTGGCCAAGCCCCTGCTGGACGCCCACTGGACCGAGGGCGCCGCCCAGCGCCTCAAGGTCCACGAGCGGCTGCGGCTGCACCTGGTCGCCGAGCAGCGGCCCGAGCTGCTCATCGAGGTCGTGAAGTTCGTCAAGGCCAAGAAGCAGGCGGCGGCGCTCCTGGAGCGCAAGGGCCGCCGCGTCTACCTGGCCTACCCGCACTTCCGCGACCGCGCCGCCGGCATCCCCGACTCGGTGTATCTCGCCGAGCCGCGCGAGGCCCGCGCCTTCCCGGGCTACCGCGAGGGCGGCGCCCACACGTTCGTACGCCGGGCGGTACGCAAGGCGCGGCGGGTGCTGACGTCGCGCGAGGTGCGGCCGGCGGCGTGAACACGGCTGCGGGGGCCGGCTTTCGCACGGCCCCCGCGTTCACCTCTCGTTCGTCGCTGTCGCCGCTCAGCGGGGCGCGGTCGGGACCGCTGTCCCGGTGCGCTGGCTGGGTAGCGCCGTCAGCCGGTCCGCCACCCGGGCCCGGTGTTCCCCGGCCGACCGGCACAGCTCCCGTACGGCCGTGTTGAAGCGCTCCTGCGACGGAGGCTCTGCCGGGCCCAGCAGACGCAGCTTCAACGCGGCGCGCGCCTCGGCCAGTTCGTCCTTCTCCGGGTGCCGGACCGCCTCCAGCAGGGCCGGCACCCCGTCCGCGTCCGGCGACAGCACCGTCGCCGCCACCACCGTCGGGAACGCCGTACGGAACGCGTCCTCGCTCAGCCCGCTGGTGTTCGCCACCGCGTACGGCTTCTCGCTCGCCAGGAAGTCGCTGATCACGCTGGACACATCACTGACCAGCAGGTCGGCCACATCGAAGCAGGAGTACAGCGCGGGCCGGACGTCCGTGATGATCTGGTGCTCGCCCTCCGGCAGCGAGGCCCAGTACGCCTCCTCCCAGGCCGCCGTCGCCCGCGCCACCGCCTCGGCCCGGCCCGGCTCCGGCGCCGACTGCACCCGCATGCGCTCCACGGTGTCGGCCCCGCCGCGGAAGTCGGTCGTGGTGAGACGGTCCAGCTCGCTGGTGAGACGGTCGAGTTCCGCGTCGCCCGGAGGGCGTGCCCCCGTCCGCTCCCGGTTCGCCGCGCGGATCAGCTCACGGATCCGCAGATCGGCCGCGCCCGCGCGCGGGTCCACCGACCCCGTCAGCGGATGCGGCTTGTACAGCAGCCGCACACCCGGGTCGGCGAGCAGCGCGCGCACCAGGTTCTCGCCGGCGGCGATCACCGAGGTGTTGCCGGGGTTGCCGTCCCAGCCCTCCCAGGTCGGCGCGTACAGGACCGTCGTCCACGCACCGGCCGGCGGGCCCGCGTACGGCCGTACGGCGTCCAGCTGCGGGCGGCCGGTCTCCACCACGTCCTTGTCCTCGACGCCCACCTCGGCCAGCGCGTACCGCTCGCGCGCCGCGGGCCCGGCCACCCACACCTCGTCGTAGGCCTTCGCGTACGGGTTGCACGAGGACAGCTTGTCGCTCTCGCCGTGGTTGACGAAGGTGTGCTTGATCGTGGGGATGCGCAGCACCTGGGAGGTCTTGCCGGAGTTCGACGGGTGGATCAGTACCTGCAGGGTGGAGTGCTCCAGCCGCATCAGCGTCGACACCTTCGGCAGGCAGACGACCGGGATGTCCGTCGCCGCGAGCTTCTGCACCATGAACCGCTCACGCAGCACGATGACCGGCCTGCCGTCCACCCCCGCGAGCGGCTCCAGCCACATGTTCGCCTGGTAGGCCGAGGCGGCGCCGCCGGAGAAGTACAGGCCGACGGTCGGCCGGTACGCGGCCAGCCACGCGTCGAACCACTCGAGCACCTCCTGCTCACCGGCAGGCCGGCGGCCCGGCAGCAGCCGGAGCAGCAGCGCGCCGAGGCCGGTCAGCGCGAGGAGCAGGGAGAGCCCGATGCCCGCCGCCGCGTACATTGGCTCGTCACCCGGCGCGGCGGCCAGCAGCCCGGCCGTCGCGGGCAGGCCGAACACCAGCAGCCGGTGGCCGGGGCGGCGCAGCAGCAGGGCCGGGGCCGGGGACAGCCGCAGCGCCGAGGCGTCGATGTTCCGGGTCACCACCGGCAGGGTGCGGGTGCGGCGCACCAGGACGGAGAGCGCCTGGATCGCGCAGTGCAGCACGTAGAAGGCGAGCAGCCCGGCCACCAGCGGGGCGTACGCCGTCTCCCGGTCCTGCTCGCCGAGCCGCAGCAGGCCCACGACCAGCAGCAGATCGCGCAGGACGTGCCGCACGGTGATGTCCGCGTGCGACTTGGCGAACAGCGAAAGCACCCCGCGCTGCCACCGGTACAGGGCGCCCTCGGTCGCCAGGGAGACGGCGGTCGCGGCGAGCAGCAGCGGTACGTGGGGCAGCAGCGCCGCGACCGCCTGAGCGGCGAACGCGGCGGCCAGGACGACGGTGACCAGCCCCTTCAGCAGGGCCGGTGGACGGGGAAGAGGTAGGGGCACTGCGGTTACTCCAGGAGCGTCGGATGTCGGCGCAGGTCGGCCGTCCGGGTTAACGCGCGGCGACCTCCTGACGACACGCGCGTGTCGCCGGAGCGTAGAGGGCCTGTCGGCCCGCTGTGTCGTCGGACCGTAGCGGAAGATCGCGTTCCTGTCTTGGGGCGGGACGGAACTGCCCCCGACCGTCGTCCGTGACGCGGGCGGCACCGTCCGTAGCGTGGACCGGCGCCGCGTCGGGCCTCGCCGTCCCGTAGATTTCCTGGTGAGGGACCGAATCGACGCGAGGGGCGGACGGGGACGTGGCAGGGGCAAGGCAGGCCGTGGGCGAGGCCCGCAGAATCGTCGTCAAGGTCGGTTCCTCCTCGCTGACCACCGCCTCGGGCGGCCTGGACGCGGACCGCGTGGACGCGCTCGTCGACGTGCTCGCCAAGGTCCGCAGCGGCGGGGAGCGCGAGATCGTCCTGGTCTCCTCCGGCGCCATCGCCGCCGGCCTCGCCCCGCTGGGCCTGCGCCGCCGCCCCAAGGACCTCGCCCGGCAGCAGGCCGCCGCCAGCGTCGGCCAGGGCCTGCTCGTCGCCCGCTACACCGCCTCCTTCGCCCGCTACGGCGTCCGCGTCGGCCAGGTGCTGCTGACCTCCGACGACATGAGCCGCCGCGCCCACCACCGCAACGCCTCGCGCACCCTCGACAAGCTGCTCGCGATGGGCGCCTTCCCGATCGTCAACGAGAACGACACCGTCGCCACGGACGAGATCCGCTTCGGCGACAACGACCGCCTCGCCGCCCTGGTCGCCCACCTCGTCCACGCCGACCTGCTGGTTCTGCTGTCCGACGTGGACGGCGTCTACGACGGCGACCCGGCGAGGCCCGGCACCTCCCGTATCGCCGAGGTGCGCGAGGTGTCCGACCTCGCGGGGGTCGACATCGGCAGCGCGGGCAAGGCCGGCGTCGGCACCGGCGGCATGGTCACCAAGGTCGAGGCGGCCCGGATCGCGACCGGCGCCGGTGTCCCCGTCGTGCTCACCAGCGCCATCCACGCGGCCGACGCCCTGACCGGCCAGGACACCGGCACCTTGTTCCACCCCACCGGCAAGCGCTCCGCCGACCGGCTGCTGTGGCTCCAGCACGCCTCCACCCCGCAGGGCGCGCTGACCCTGGACGACGGTGCCGTCCAGGCCGTCGTGGACCGCCGCAAGTCGCTGCTGCCGGCCGGGATCGCCGCCGTCGAGGGCGAGTTCAGCGCCGGGGATCCGGTCGAGCTGAGGGACGGCACGGGACGGGCGGTGGCCCGCGGGCTGGTCAATTTCGACGCCAAGGAGATCCCCCGGCTGATCGGCCGCTCGACCCGCGAACTGGCCCGCGAACTCGGGCCCGCGTACGAACGCGAGGTCGTACACAGGGACGACCTGGTGGTCCTCCACCCGTAATGGGCCGAAACATCCGCCCCCGGTGGTGGACGTTCCGCAAAATCGCCACGCGATCCCTTGCGGCCTGCTGAACTTTGTCCCAGGGCAATATTCCGCAGGAGCACCACTGTGCAAAGGAGGCCGTCGTGAGACGAGTGCGCCCTGGGGCCACGGCGTCCCGTGGTGGTGCCGGCTCCCGCGCGGCCGGTGACGAGCGCGCCCTCACCAGTGTGGCGGCCGGGGACCGGTTCCAGGGCGAGGAACCCGGGGACATCCCGCGCCTGTGGCACGTCACCCTCAGCGTCTCCGGCCGGGAGGCCCCGCTCACCGAGGTCCGGCGCGCCCTGGAACAGCTCGCCCACGACCATCCCTTTCTTCTGACCAGCCGCTACGCGGTCGACCACGCGGAGATCCGCTACTGGGAGGAGGCCCGCGACCTGCACGACGCGGCCGCCGTCGCCCTGCGCCTGTGGGGCGAGCACCGGCAGACCGCCGGGCTGCCGCCCTGGGAGATCGTCGGCCTGGAGGTCATCGACCGCGCGACCTACCACCAGCGCATCGCCGAGGGATACGGACCGCCACCGGCGTCCCCGGTCGGAGTCCACCCGTTCTGACCCGGCCCGGTGGGTGTCTCGGGGGTGTCTCAGCGGTGTCTCGGGGTGTGAAACGAACGCTGAACGGATCCGCCCGGCGCACTACGCTTCCCTCATGACCACGCTTTCGCCGTACGACTCGATGTCCCCGGTCACCGAGGCCGCCTACCGCGCCAAGGCCGCCGCCGCGAGCCTCGCGCCGCTGCCGCGGGCCGACAAGGACGACGCGCTGCTCGCCATCGCGGACGCGCTGGAGGTCCGTACGAGCGAGATCGTCGAGGCCAATGCCAAGGACGTCGCCAAGGCCCGCGAGGCCGGCATCAGCGAGGGCATGATCGACCGGCTCACGCTCACCCCCGAGCGGGTCCGCGCCATCGCCTCCGACGTGCGGGACGTCGCCGCGCTGCCCGACCCGGTCGGCGAGGTCGTCCGCGGCTCCACGCTGCCCAACGGCATCGACCTGCGCCAGGTCCGTGTGCCGCTCGGTGTCGTCGGGATCATCTACGAGGGCCGGCCGAACGTCACCGTCGACGCCGCCGCCCTCTGCCTGAAGTCCGGCAACGCGGTCCTGCTGCGCGGCTCCTCCTCGGCCTACCAGTCGAACAGCGCCCTCGTGCGCGTCCTGCGCGACGCCGTGGGCGGGGCCGGGCTGCCCGCCGACGCCATCCAGCTCGTCCCCGGCGAGAGCCGTGACAGCGTGCGTGAGCTGATGCGCGCCCGCGGCCTGGTCGACGTGCTCATCCCGCGCGGCGGCGCCTCGCTGATCAACACGGTCGTGCAGGAGTCGACCGTCCCGGTCATCGAGACCGGCACCGGAAACTGCCACGTCTACGTCGACGCCGCCGCCGACCTCGACATGGCCGTCGAGATCCTGATCAACTCCAAGGCCCAGCGGGTCGGCGTCTGCAACGCCGCCGAGACCCTCCTGGTCCACCAGGACATCGCCGCCGAGTTCCTGCCCCGCGCCCTGGAGGCCCTCGCCGGCGCCGGGGTGACCGTGCACGCCGACGAGCGCGTGCAGTCCTACGCCAAGGACTCCAAGGCGACCGTCGTCGAGGCGACGGCCGAGGACTGGGAGACGGAGTACCTGTCGTACGACATCGCCGCGGCCGTCGTGGACTCCCTGGACAAGGCCGTCGAGCACATCCGGCTGTGGACCTCCGGCCACACCGAGGCCATCGTCACGACCTCCCAGCAGGCCGCCCGCCGCTTCACCCAGCTGGTCGACTCGACCACCGTCGCCGTGAACACCTCCACCCGCTTCACCGACGGCGGCCAGTTCGGCTTCGGCGCGGAGATCGGCATCTCCACGCAGAAGCTGCACGCCCGCGGCCCGATGGGCCTGCCGGAGCTGACCAGCACGAAGTACATCGTGACCGGGGACGGGCACGTGCGCCGCTGAGCGCCTGCCGCGCGGGTATGCGGAGCGGCGCATATGCGTGCGGCAGGGGCGGACCGGCCGGGCGTGCGCCGTGCGGAGCCTCGTGAACGCCGTCTCAACCGGCGGATGAATTTCCATACCGTCTGCCCAAATTGACCCCCCAGGTCTACTCTGGATCCGTGCCGGAGGACGTGGGGGGCACGCCGTTTCCCGACGGCTGGGAGCCCGACGACGACCACGACCGCGGGGTGTCGGACGAAGAGTTCGCCTCCGTGGTCTTCGACGAGGCCTTCGTACGCGCGGCCGTGGTGCACGAGCCGACCGCCGTGGAGCGCCTCCTTGCCGCCGCACAGGCGAGAGCCGAGGCCTCCGAAGCGGAGGCACGCCGCACCCACACCAGAGGCGAGCGCTACGACGACGGGTACGGCCCCGAGGGACACGGCGATTTCGGCCATGATCCCGACCTCGACGAGCTGGACGACCCCGACATCCTCGAGGACCACTACGGCGGTACGGGCCCGTACGGCAAGCAGGTGCGCTGGCACCGCCCCGTCGCCTGGCTGCTCGCGCTCGTGATGGGCATCGGCATGGTCGCGCTGGCCTTCACGGCGGTCTACCGGGGCGCCTCCTCGAACCGCCAGGAGCCCCTGCCCGCGCCCACCTCGACCGGTCTTGAACAGAGCGGTGGCGCGACCCCCTCGGCGTCCGCCGACTACACCGGTCCGGCCGTCTCGGTGATCCCCCGCACCCCCTGACCGGAACCCGCCTGTCCTGGTGAGAACCTGTCAGAACTTGTCATGGAGCGGGGCGTTTACCTGACCTTCCGGAGACCTACCCTGAAGATATGGGCGGGCCTGGCGACCCACCTGAGGGGGCCCCCGAGGGCGCTCCCGGAGGTGGAGAGGACGAGTACCGATCCGTCGTCTTCGACGAATCGTTCATTCGTGCTGCCCGCCTCCAGGAATTCTCCGCCCAGGAGCGCATCGCCGACCACGCGCCCGCCGTGCGCCGCCGCCCGCCCCTGCGCCGGGGCCTGTCCCGGCAGGCACTGGTGCTGGTCCTGCTGATCGCCATCGCCTTCGGTACCGCGATCTACATGGGTGTACGGCACCCCTACCAGACGCCCGCCGCCCAGGAGCCCGCCGAGCCCCTGCGGATGACCGTCATCCCGCTCTCCCCCGAGGGCAAGGTGCCCGGCACGGCCGACTCGGCCTATCTGTACGAGCACAGCCCCGCCGCACAGTTCAAGACCGGTGCGGAGGGCGTGCCGCTGCCCGCCTCGCGGCGCACCGCGCACTTCTCGGACAGCCAGGTCGTCTCCGCCCTGTCCACCGCCAAGGACTACATCGTCCGGTCGGCCCTCGACCCGGACGTGCTCACGGGCGGTGAGGTCCGCGCCGTCCGCGTCCTGCTCGACCCCGATCAACTGGGCCAGTTCGACCAGAGCTTCTCCCGCCCCACCGCGGACGGACGCCACGCGCCCACCGGCTGGCTCGTCCGTTTCGACCCCACCCGCGCGGAGCTGGCCGACCGCAAGGTACGGGTCCAGGGCACACTGCAGGCCGCCGAGGCCGACTCCTCCACGCTCGAGGTCACCGCCGACCACACGTTCGTGTACGCGCTGCGGCCGGCCGGGGCCGACGACAAGGCCGAGGTGTCCCTGTTCACCGTCCGGCGCGAGCTGCACTTCCGCTTCGACCGCGACGACCTGCGCCTGCACCAGGGCCAGCTCGTCGTCTCCTACGTCCAGGCCGGACCGCTCTCCTGCGCCGAGGACTCCACGAACCACCTCCGCCCCCTCCTGTCCGGCCAGACGGCCAAGGAGGGCGGCCCCGCCGGCACGGACCCCTATGCCACGGGCAGTGCGACGGCCCTGTGCGGTTCCCTGGCGACGAGCGCGCAGCCGAAGGTGTGAGGGAGGAGCCGAGGGCGTGAGAGGGGGCGCGAGCCCTCAGCTTTTGTCGCGCGGCGGCCCGTCGTCGTTCGGGGAGTCCGACGTATCCGGTGCCTCCGGGCCCTGCGGCGGCCTCGGGGCCGGGTTCGTGAACCCGCCGAAGCCGCGGCGGACCCGGTCGCCCAGGTCACCGGCGCCGCCGGCGAGGTCCGTGACCAGCTTCATCAGCGGGTCCTTGGAGCTCTTCACATGGGTCGTGTAGTGGTTCGCCGAGTCCCGCCAGGAGTCCTTGACCGAGGTGTCCTTGTCCTCGTCGCGCCGCGGGTAGTGGCCGTCCATGATCCGCTGGTAGTCCCGCGACTCGGCCCACCTCTTCAGCTCGGCCGCGCGCACGGTGGTGAACGGGTGGGAGCGGGGCAGCACGTTCAGGATCTTCAGCACGGAGTCCCGCAGGTCGCCCCCGGCCTCGTACTCCTCGGCCTGCGCGAGGAACGCGTCCACGTTCATCTCGTGCAGGTGGTTACCGCCCGCGATCTTCATCAGACCCCGCATGGAGGCCGTCAGATCCTGCCCGACCAGCAGCCCCGCCCGGTCCGCCGACAGCTCCGACTTGCGGAACCACTCGCGCAGCCCGGTCACGATCGCCATGATCGCGAGGTTGCCCAGCGGGATCCAGGCGACCCGGACGGCGAGGCTGGTCAGGAACAGCAGGATCGTCCGGTAGACCGAGTGGCCGGACAGCGCGTGCCCCACCTCGTGCCCGACGACAGCCCGCATCTCCTCCTCGTCGAGCAGCTCGACGAGCCCGGTCGTGACGACGATGATCGGCTCGTCCAGGCCGATGCACATCGCGTTCGGCTGCGGGTCCTGGTTCACGTACATCGGCGGGACCTTCTCCAGGTCCAGGATGTAGCAGGCGTCCCGCAGCATCACGTTCAGATGGGCGAACTGCTGGTCCGAGACGCGCACCGAGTCGGACAGGAACAGCAGCCGGAGACTGCGCTCGGGCAGCAGACCGCTGAGCGCCTTGAACACCGTGTCGAAACCGGTCAGCTTGCGCAGCGCCACCAGGGCGGAGCGGTCGGCCGGATGCTCGTACGTACGCGAGGAGATTCCGGGGAAGCGCCTGCGCTGCCTGCTGGGCACGTGCTCGTGCCCGCTGTGCTCGTGGCCGTCGGACATGTCTTCCCCCATGCGTCTGTGTGACCTTTGCGGCCCCTTGTGCGGCCTTTTGCTTCCCCGAGGCAGAGCCCAGCCTAGGCGGAGTTACGGTGGTCGGGCAGTACAGCGAAGGGAACCACCGTCATGGAGCACCACCCCGCGTCCGCCTGGCTCACCGAGGCCGCGAGCGCCGCCGAACGGCAGGGACCGGGGATGCTCCGGATCGTCCTCATCGTGATGATCCTGGGCTGTGCGCTGACCGCGTGGTTCCTGCTGCGTGGCTACAGACGGAAGGACGACTGAGGCTTCGGGAAGGTTCCCCGCCGGACCCCCGGGACCGGGTCCGGCGACGGCACGCGCCGCCTCCGCGTCACGAACATGCGGAGTCGGGGTGATCGCGCCAGGGGCGCCCGCTTACGATGAGCCGACGTCTTTCATGCCGCCCACACGCGATAGGTCCTGCCGAAGATGAGCTTCCACAGCACCGCTGCCCAGTTGGCCACACTCGCCGCCGAGGGCGAGGAGCACGGCGGAAACCACGAGAGCCTCAGCCCCTACATCACCGGTGGCGCCGCCCTCTTCATCCTGCTGCTACTGCTGTGGATCACCACCCGCTTCAACCGCGACCGCTGAGCCCGGACGGATGCCCCGCGCGGGGCATCCCGGGGATCACGGGGGCGGCCGGAGCCCTCAGGCAGGGCCGGTAGGGTCTGCACGCATGGGAGAGCAGGACATGCCTACCGGTCCGGCGAACGAGACGCCGCACGACCCGGCACAGGACACGGCGAGAGGCACCGAGCGACACTCGGAGCCCCGCCGTGCCGCCACGGAGCCCACGGAGCCCCGCCAGGCCGCCCCGGAGCCACGCGGCGCCGACGGCCCGGGAAACAGCCCGTCGCGGCCGGGCAAGCGCCGCCTCGGCGTCATGGGCGGCACCTTCGACCCGATCCACCACGGGCACCTGGTCGCGGCCAGCGAGGTCGCCGCGGCGTTCCACCTCGACGAGGTGGTCTTCGTCCCGACCGGCCAGCCCTGGCAGAAGAGCCACCGCAGCGTCTCCCCGGCCGAGGACCGCTATCTGATGACGGTCATCGCGACCGCCGAGAACCCGCAGTTCTCCGTGAGCCGCATCGACATCGACCGCGGCGGTGCCACCTACACCGTGGACACCCTGCGTGACCTGCGCGCGCTCAACCCGGAGACGGATCTCTTCTTCATCACCGGCGCCGACGCGCTCGCCCAGATCCTCACCTGGCGGGACAGCGAGGAGCTGATCTCCCTCGCGCACTTCATCGGGGTCACCCGGCCGGGCCACCATCTGAACGACCCCGGACTCCCGGAGGGCGGCGTCTCCCTCGTCGAGGTCCCCGCCCTCGCCATCTCCTCCACCGACTGCCGTGCGAGAGTCGCCAAGGGCGACCCGATCTGGTATCTGGTGCCGGACGGAGTCGTGCGCTACATCGACAAGCGCGAGCTGTACCGCGGCGAGTGAGCCGAGAGGGGCACCGGTGAACGACCGATACGACCCGGGGTACACGGGCGACCAGTACGAACTCGTCGGCTACGACGAGTACGGCCAACCTGTCTACCGCCAGGTCCCGGCGCAACAGACCCAGACCTACGACCCGTATGCCCAGCAAGGGCAGCAAGGGCAGCAGCAGGGCTACGGCTACGACCCGTACGCGACGGCCGGGCAGCAGCCCCCGTCGTACGACTACGGGACCGGCCGGCAGCAGCCGGGCCCCTCCCACGGCGCCTACGACCCGTACGCCACCGGCACCCACCAGGGCGGCCCCGCGTCCCACGATCCCTACGGCCGGCACGCGGCCGGCGCCGGTACGGACCGGCAGCCCCGCGTCGCCGAGCAGACCGCGCACATCCCGCAGCAGGCGGGCCCGGCCGACGAGGATGCCCCCGGCCGGCCGGAACCGGAGTACCACACCGAGCAGTTCGCCTTCGTCGAGGAGCCCGACGGCAACTCCGAAGACGTCATCGACTGGCTGAAGTTCACCGAGAACCGCACCGAGCGCCGCGAGGAGGCCCGGCGCCGCGCCCGCAGCCGGATCGTCGCCCTGGTCGTCGTCCTCGCGCTCGCCGCGGCCGGCGGCGTCGGATACCTGGCGTACGCGGGGAAGCTGCCCGGCCTGTCGTCCGACGACTCCACGACGGGCAGCGCGACGGCGGCGGGCGCCCAGAAGCGCGACGTGATCGTCGTCCACCTGCACGACACCAAGGGCGGCGGCACCTCCACGGCCCTCCTCGTCGACAACACCACCACCAAGCGGGGCACCTCCGTCCTCGTGCCCAACTCCCTGGCTCTGACCAGCGACGACGGCACCACGACGACGCTCGCCAAGTCGGTCGAGGACGACGGCTCCGACGGCACCCGCGACGCGCTCGACTCGGCCCTCGGCACCGACATCCAGGGCACCTGGCGCCTGGACACCCCCTATCTGCAGAACCTCGTCGACCTCGTCGGCAACGTCGACGTCGACACCGACACCGACGTCCCCGACCCCGCCGCCAAGAAGAAGGGCACGGCCCCCCTGGTCAACAAGGGCCAGGACCAGACCCTCAGCGGCAAGATGGCCGTCGCCTACGCCACCTACCGCGCCCCCGGCGAGGCCCAGAACGCCCAGCTGGATCGCTTCGGGCAGGTCATGCAGGGCGTCCTGCGCAAGGTGTCCTCCGACCCGCAGGCCGCGACGACCACGATCCAGACCCTGGCGCAGATCCTGGACCCGTCCCTGACCGACAAGGACCTCGGCTCCTTCCTCGCCGGGCTCTCCGACCTCGCCAAGGGCGGCGACTTCAAGACGGACCTGCTGCCCGTCCAGACCGACGGCACGCTCAGCGCCCAGGCGAGCGCGAGCGTCGTCAGGAACGTCCTCGGCGGTACCGCCAAGAGTCCCGACAAGGACGCCGCCGTCAGCGTCTCCGTCCGGAACGCCACCGGTGTGAAGGACAACACGGAGAAGGCCCGTGTCGTGCTCCTCAACGGCGGCTTCACCTTCCTGGAGGGCGGCACGGCGGGCGCCCAGGCCACGTCCGAGGTCGTCTACGCCGAAGCCGGCGACAAGGCGAACGCCGCCGAGGTCGCCAAGACGCTGGGCCTGCCCGCGGGCTCGGTCGGCAAGGGCAAGATCTCCGCGAACGCCGACGTCGCCGTGGTACTCGGCCAGGACTACAAGCCGTAGCCCGGCCGGGAGCCAGGTGTCCCCCCACGTGATCCCCGTAATCACGTGGGGGGCCCACGGCGGTCCGTGAGACCCTTGGTGGCAAGTGTCCGCCGATCGAAAGCCTTGTAGTGACCGCGACCGACCGCTCTCACGAGCTCATCATCACCGCCGCCCAGGCGGCCGCCGACAAGCTGGCGCACGACATCGTCGCCTACGACGTCAGTGACGTGCTGTCCATTACGGACGCCTTCCTGCTGGCCTCGGCTCCCAACGACCGCCAGGTCAAGTCGATCGTCGACGAGATCGAGGAGCGGCTCCAGAAGGAACTCGGAGTCAAGCCGGTGCGCCGCGAGGGCGACCGCGAGGCCCGCTGGGTCCTGCTCGACTACGTCGACATCGTCGTCCACGTCCAGCACAGCGAGGAGCGTGTCTTCTACGCCCTGGAGCGGCTGTGGAAGGACTGCCCCGAGCTCGAGCTGCCCGAGGACGCCAAGGCCACCCGGGGCAAGGCCGAGGAGCACGCCAAGCTGCAGGCGGCGGAGGAGGCGGCGGAGCTGGACGGAGACTGGCGGTGAGCTTCAGCGAGGCCGGCAGGCCGGGCCGGGGACGCCGCGTCATCCTCTGGCGGCACGGCCAGACCTCGTGGAACGTGGAGCGCCGCTTCCAGGGCACCACGGACGTCGAGCTCACCGAGACCGGCCTCGCCCAGGCGCGCCGCGCCGCCCGGCTGCTGGTCGCCCTGAAGCCGGACACGATCGTCGCCTCCGACCTGAAGCGGGCCGCGCACACGGCCGCCGAGCTCGCCGCGCTCACCGGCCTCGACGTGACCCACGACGAGGCACTGCGCGAGACCTACGCGGGCGTCTGGCAGGGCCTGACGCACGAGGAGATCATCGGCCGCCACGGCGACGAGTACGCCGCGTGGAAGCGCGGCGAGCCGGTGCGCCGCGGCGGAGGCGAACTGGAGACCGAGGTCGCCGACCGAGCCGCTCCCGTGGTGCTCCGGAACGCCGAGAAGCTCCCCGAGGGCGGCACGCTCGTCGTGGTCAGCCACGGCGGCACGATCCGCACCACCATCGGCCGCCTCCTCGGCCTGGACCCCCGCGACTGGGAGAGCCTCGGCGGGCTCTCCAACTGCTGCTGGTCCGTCCTCGGCGAAGGCGCCCGCGGCTGGCGCCTGCTGGAGCACAACGCCGGCACCCTGCCCGAACCGGTGCTCGGTGACGACGACTGACCTCGGATTTCACTTTCCGGCAGGTCGCAGGCTAAAGTTCTTCTTGTTCGCCCCGCCAGCGGGGAAGGAACATGAGGGGCTATAGCTCAGTTGGTAGAGCGCCTGCATGGCATGCAGGAGGTCAGGAGTTCAATTCTCCTTAGCTCCACGTCAAGATCCCGTTCCCGTCCTGGGGGCGGGATTTTTCGTGCCTCGGGTTGAGTCTCTCGGGCCTGCTGAGGCGTATACCTCTACGGCCACGACGCGTGCCGTGTCCGGACTGGTGCTGAGGCGTCGCTGACCGTATTGGTCCGGCCGTGGCAGAATCAAACGGCCGGAAGGGAGCGCGGCCCGACGGGAGGAGTAGCGATGCCTGCGAGCATCCTCGAGGAGGTCGACCACCTCCTCGGCGCAGCGTTGACACGGCAGATGTCCACCCGCCTCAGCTGCCCTTCCTGCGGTTCCGGGCATGTGGCCCAGATGCTCGGCGACAACGGCGGGATCTCCTACGTGTGCACGGCCTGCGGCCACAGCTGGAGCTGATCGATGGGTGCACACAGGCGGAAGTGCGACTGGTGCGGCAGCGGGACTCCGATCGTCCGTGACATGGAACCGATCAATCCCGACTACCAGTACTGGTGCGAGGAGTGCGCGCGGGCGCTGATCATAAAAGGCGACCCGATCGAGACGTACCGCGAGTTGGAGGGCGAGCCGATCTACGGACGGCTTCTGGAGGAGCACTGCACGCTCAAGCGGTTCTATTCGTTCGTCACGGCCTGAGATCGGCAAAACGGTCATTTCAGGCAAGGTGAAACCGATTTGGTGTTGGGCCCGATGGGCCAGTAATGTTGGCGTCGCCGCCAGGGAAACCCGGCGGAAACGTCACACGGGGCTATAGCTCAGTTGGTAGAGCGCCTGCATGGCATGCAGGAGGTCAGGAGTTCAATTCTCCTTAGCTCCACAAGAGTTGAGAAGGCGGGCCATCCGATCGGATGGCCCGCCTTCTTGTCGTGTGTATGAGTACGGCGGGCTTCCCCGGAAGGGAAGCCCGCCGTACGTCTGCTCAGCGGCCGAGAGCGCGCCGTCCGCGGCCCTGGGAGAGGACCGGGAGGTTGCGGGACGACGGCGCGCCCTGGGATCGCGTGTCCTCCTCCAGGCGCAGGGCCAGCGCCGGGCAGCGGCGCACCGCGCGTAGAGCCTTGGCCTCGGCGTACCGCGGCACCTGGGCCTGCGCCACGGTGGGGAAGCCGTCGGCGCCGAGCTGGAACACCTCGGGGAGGATGTCCGCGCACAGGCCGTGGCCCCGGCACAGCGTCCAGTCGACGTAGATCTTCTGGCGGCTGGGGCCGTTCTCCTCGGACTCGCCGCCGCCCGGGATGCCCGTCGGGGCCCTGCCGCCCTCGAAGAGCGGCAGCACGCCCTCCACGGGCCTGCCGCAGCCGTTGCCGAGGACATGGGCGGCCAGGTCGTCCGTGAACGCCTTGATGGTCGACTCGAGGAACATCGCGGAGCCGTCCGGGTGGGAGCACGCGCCGCGCCGCTTGACGTTCTTGGCGACCTGCTTGACCGCCTCCAGGGCGGCCGGTCCGCCGCCGTTGAGGATGTCCTCCAAGCCGCGTGCCGCGGCCGGCAGGCCGAGGTAGCAGGGACCGCACTGGCCCGCGCTCTCCTCGGCCAGCCACTGGGCGACCCGCAGCGACTCGCCCAGCGGGCAGGTGTCCTGAGTGATCGGCAGGATCGCTCCGGCGCCGAGCGCGCCGCCCACCGCGTCCAGCGAGTTGCGGGAGACGATCGCCTCGTTGACCGTCGCCGCGTCGATCCACTTGCCGTGGTAGCCGCCGGTGAGCACGCCCTGCGGCACCGGCGGTGCGCCGGCGAGCTGCAGGACGTAGCGCAGCGGGACGCCCGTCGGGACCTCGATCACCATGGGGCGGGCCACCGCCCCGGAGACCGTGAGCATGACGGTGCCCGGCTCGTCGTACAGGCCGGTGTTGCCGTAGCGCTCCGGGCCGATGCGGGCCGCGATGGCCAGCTGGGCGAAGGTCTCGGCGTTGGACAGCAGGGTGGGGGCGCCGCCGACGCCGTTCTGCGAGGCGCTGACCTTGCGGCCCGGAGGAACGGCGGGGCCGCCGTCGATCGAACGGATCAGCGACGCGGCGGCACCGGTGACCATACGGACGGGATTGCGCTGCACACGCGCGCGTAGCGCCGACCGGCGGCCGTTGTTGAGGCCGCGTTCGGCGAGCGCCGCCTCCATGGAGCGCTGTGTCGACTCACGGGTGACCCCCACCACGAGCGTGCGGGCACCCAGAGCCTCGGCGCACAGGAGCGCGCCGTCCAGGATCAGATGCGGGGCACGGTTGATCAGCACCGTGTCCTTGCGGCAGGCCGGCTCGTCCTCGCTTCCGTTCACGACGACGACCGGCCGGATGCCGCGCTTGATCGCCGATTCGGCGACCGAGCGCAGCTTTTTGTGGAAGGGGAAGCCCGCGCCGCCGCGGCCCTTCAGGTTGATGCGTTCGGCGAGTTGCGCGAGCTGTTCGCCGCCCATCGGCTCGAGCGGCCCGTGCACCTTCAGATGCATGGGCAGATCGAGCCGATCGACAAGGTCGAAGCCCGACGTGAGCTGAGGAAGTCCGACGACGCGGACTTCGGGTACGTCGGGCAGAGCCTCGTTCACTTAAAGCCTCCGGAAGGCGTGTTCCAAGGTTCGCCCGATCCCGGTGCGTCGAAGTCATAGGACGCACCGGGCAGTGTTTCAGTGGCGGGACCGCTGTTGTACGTGTCGTTCGGGTAGTACGTGTCGAAGGCGGCATTCGACTCACCCGTGTCGTACACGTCACTCGATCCATAGCCGGCGGCGCCTGGATTGCCATAGGCCGGGATGTTCTGTCCGGTGTCCTGCAGGGGGTCGTAGGGCGGGATGTTGAAGCCCGTGTCCTGGAGGGGGTCGTAGGCCGACGGCGGGGCCTCGCCGACCGGGGGCGGGGACGGGATCGGCCAGTTGCCCGAGGTGCTGGAGGGGCCGTCCACGAGCGGAATGCTCTCGGTGGGCTGCATGTCCAGCGGCAGTTCCATGCGGGTGCTCGGTCCCGGAGCGAAGGCCTGCTGGCCCGGCGGAGGGCCCGAGACGGCCCGGTAGGCGGCCGCGAATCCGTTGGCGGGCTCCTTGGCCGCGGGGCGTTCCGCCTGCTCGTACAGCGGGCCCGACGGGGAGGCGGTGGCTCCCCGGGGCGCGTCGCGGCTTTCGTAGCCGGGCAGCGTGGAGCCGCCGGTCGCCCGGGCCCGGCTCTCCTCCAGGTCCCTGCGGGCCGACGGCTCCCCGGGGCCTATGAGGGCGACGAACTTGTCGGCGATCTTGCGCTTGACCGGGCGCGGAGCGGCGCGCAGGGCGAGGGCTCCGGCCACCCCGACCAGGGACAGGCAGTACAGGATGACGAAGATCGGCTTGGCCGCGCGACCCGCGTAGAGCCCGTGGACCAGGGCGGCGCACCAGGCCGGGTAGGCCAGCATGTGCATGGCCCGCCAGCGGGCGGCGACGGGTGCGGGGGAGGCGAAGCGGTTGCGCAGTACGCCGGTGACGCCCACGAAGATCATGAGCATGCTGGCCAGGGTGCCGAGGCCGATGAGGAACGCCCTGCCCGTGACGGCCTCCTCACCGGTCAGGAGCAGCCCGAAGGGGATCACCGCGGCGACCCATGAGGTGTGCTCCAGCGCCAGCTTCACCCCGATGTGGACCAGGAGGAAGACGATCGAGGCGGCCGCCGTGGTCCGGTGCACGGCCTGCGCCAGGATGCGCCTGCGTGTGTCGAGCAGGATCCGGTCCTGGGCGACGAGTCCCCAGATCACCGAGCAGGAGAGGCATACGAGGGACAGCACGCCGGCGCCGAAGTTGAGGAACTCGGCGAACGAGTCGTCCGCCGTGGAGTCATAGGGGTTCACGGCCTGCCTCCCCACATCCCGGCGACCGGGGGTAGCGAGGGGTTACTGCGATGAGGGTTCATGGGGGCAACTCCGAGCGGTTCGGGAAAGCGGTCCCGCTGCCGCACTCTAAGCGGAGCCATACCGATGGGTACGAGGTTTGAGTTATTGCGTTGTTATCAAAGGACAATATGGATGTTGTGATGTCCCTTAGTGACTATTACGCGAAGTAACCTTTGACCCTGGTTCAGCTTTTCGGGCACCGAGCGGCCCTCCGGAAGCGCGTCGCGGCGCGCTGGGGGCCTGCGGTACCCTAACGCCATGCGTGCCGTACGCCTTCTGCTTAGCGGGCCGCGCTGATCAGTCCCGGCCACCGGACGAGTCGAGTGGCCGGAATCGGCGCGGCGTCCCCTCCTGTGCGAGGGGATTTTTCGTTTCTCGAACCCACAGCCGCAGGCAGAGACGATCGATGGAGCTTTGAGGATCATGAGCGAGACGAACCCCGCTGCCGCCGCCGAGGTGGCGGCGCCGCACCGCTACACGGCCGCCATGGCAGCCGACATCGAGGCACGCTGGCAGGACTTCTGGGACGCCGACAACACCTACGGCGCGCCCAACCCGAAGGGTGACCTGGCGGGCGAGCCGGAGGCCGTCGCCAAGCCCAAGAAGTTCATCATGGACATGTTCCCGTACCCCTCCGGCGCGGGCCTGCACGTCGGCCACCCCCTGGGCTACATCGCCACGGACGTGTTCGCCCGCTTCCAGCGGATGACCGGCCACAACGTTCTGCACACCCTGGGCTTCGACGCCTTCGGCCTGCCCGCCGAGCAGTACGCGGTGCAGACCGGCACGCACCCGCGCGTGTCCACCGAAGCCAACATGGAGAACATGAAGTCCCAGCTGCGCCGGCTGGGCCTGGGCCATGACAAGCGCCGGTCGTTCGCCACGATCGACCCGGACTACTACAAGTGGACCCAGTGGATCTTCCTGCAGATCTTCAACTCCTGGTACGACCACGACGCCGGGCGGGCCCGCCCGATCGCCGAGCTGATCGAGCTGTTCGCCTCCGGTGAGCGGCCCGTTCCGGGACACACGCGCGCGTGGAGCGAGCTGAGCGCCGCCGAGCAGGCCGACGTCCTGGGCGAGTTCCGGCTGGCCTACGCCTCCGACGCGCCGGTCAACTGGTGCCCCGGACTGGGCACCGTGCTGGCCAACGAGGAGGTCACCGCCGAGGGCCGCTCCGAGCGCGGCAACTTCCCGGTCTTCAAGGCCAAGCTGCGCCAGTGGAACATGCGCATCACCGCCTACGCCGACCGGCTGCTGGAGGACCTGGAGGAGCTGGACTGGCCCGAGGCCATCAAGCTGCAGCAGCGCAACTGGATCGGCCGCTCCGAGGGCGCCCGCGTCGACTTCCCGATCGACGGCGAGCGCATCACCGTCTTCACCACCCGCCCCGACACCCTGTTCGGCGCCACTTACATGGTGCTGGCCCCCGAGCACCCGCTGGTCGAGAAGTTCACCCCGGCCGCGTGGCCTGAGGGCACCCACGAGGTGTGGACCGGCGGCCACGCGACCCCCGGCGAGGCCGTCAGCGCCTACCGCGCGCAGGCCGCCTCGAAGTCCGACGTGGAGCGGCAGGCCGAGGCCAAGGACAAGACCGGCGTCTTCATCGGCGCGTACGCCACCAACCCGGTCAACGGCGAGCAGGTCCCGGTCTTCATCGCCGACTACGTGCTGATGGGCTACGGCACCGGCGCGATCATGGCCGTCCCGGCCGGCGACCAGCGCGACTTCGAGTTCGCGCGCGCCTTCGCGCTGCCGATCCACTGCATCGTCGAACCGACCGACGGCCGTGGCACGGACACCGCGACCTGGGAGAACGCCTTCGGGTCGTACGACGCCAAGATCATCAACTCGTCGAACGACGACGTCAGCCTGGACGGCCTGGGCGTCGCCGACGCCAAGGCTCGCATCACCGAGTGGCTGGAGCGGTCCGGCGTCGGCGAGGGCACCGTCAACTTCCGGCTGCGCGACTGGCTGTTCAGCCGCCAGCGCTACTGGGGCGAGCCCTTCCCGATCGCCTACGACGAGGACGGCATCGCCCACGCGCTGCCCGAGTCGATGCTGCCCCTGGAACTGCCCGAGGTCGAGGACTACTCGCCGCGCACCTTCGACGCGGACGACGCCGACACCCAGCCCGAGACGCCGCTGTCCCGCAACGAGGACTGGGTCAACGTCACACTGGACCTGGGCGACGGCCGCGGCCCGCGCAAGTTCCGCCGCGAGACCAACACCATGCCCAACTGGGCCGGTTCCTGCTGGTACGAACTGCGCTACCTGGACCCGCACAACAGCGAGAAGCTGGTCGACCCCGAGATCGAGCAGTACTGGATGGGGCCGCGCGAGGGGCAGCCGCACGGCGGCGTCGACCTGTACGTCGGCGGCGCCGAGCACGCCGTGCTGCACCTGCTGTACGCCCGCTTCTGGTCCAAGGTGCTGTACGACCTGGGGCACGTCTCCTCGGCCGAGCCGTTCCACAAGCTGTTCAACCAGGGCATGATCCAGGCCTACGTCTACCGCGACAGCCGTGGCATCGCGGTACCGGCCGCCGAGGTGGAGGAGCGCGACGGCGCGTACTTCTACCAGGGCGAGAAGGTCTCCCGGCTGCTGGGAAAGATGGGCAAGTCCCTGAAGAACGCCGTCACTCCGGACGAGATCTGCGCCGAGTACGGAGCCGACACGCTGCGGCTGTACGAGATGGCGATGGGCCCGCTGGACGTCTCCCGGCCGTGGGACACGCGCGCGGTGGTCGGCCAGTTCCGGCTGCTGCAGCGGCTGTGGCGCAACGTCGTCGACGAGGCGACCGGCGAGGTGACCGTCGTCGACGCCGAGCCGGACGTCGAGACGCTGCGTGCCCTGCACAAGGCGATCGACGGGGTGCGCGGTGACCTGGAGGGCATGCGGTTCAACACCGCCATCGCCAAGGTCACCGAGCTGAACAACCACCTGACCAAGGCGGGCGGCGCCGTCTCGCGTCCGGTCGCCGAGGCCCTGGTGCTGATGATCGCCCCGCTGGCCCCGCACGTCGCCGAGGAGCTGTGGCGCCGGCTGGGGCACACGGACTCGGTGGTGCACCACGACTTCCCCGTGGCCGACCCGGAGTACGTGGTCGACGAGACCGTGACCTGCGTCGTGCAGATCAAGGGCAAGGTCAAGGCGCGGCTGGAGGTCTCGCCGGCCATCTCCGACGACGAGCTGGAGAAGGTCGCGCTGGCGGACGAGAAGGTCGTCGCCGCGCTGGGCGGGGCCGGGATCCGGAAGGTGATCGTGCGGGCACCGAAGCTGGTGAACATCGTCCCCGCGTAGGCGCGGGGTCTGACCGGCCTCCATCAGGGTGCTCCCCTAGTGGTCCTCCGATGGTCTCTACGGGCAGGTTCGGGGTTCTTCCGGAACTCCGGACCTGCCTGTTGCGTTTACCGTTGAAGAGCGGCCTGAGGTGTGCCGCGATGTCTGGAGGAGGAGCCGGTGGAAGCAGTGATCGCAGTGTTCGCCCTGCTCTTCGTGCTCTTTCTCGGACTCGGCGTCTACGCGACGGTGAAGGTGGTCGGTGCCGCCAAGCGCGGTGTGGACCGCGGCCTCACCCAGGCCCGCCGCACCGTGGAGGACCACACCCTGCGGGCCAAGTCCTTCGCCCAGCCCGGCGCCGCCGGTGAACTCGCCCAGCTTCGGCTGAGACTGCGCACCTCGATGCGCGCCACCCAGGACGCGCTGCACGCGGCCGTCGCCGAGGACGCGTCTCTGAAGGAGTCCATCGGCCTCTTCGAACGGCTCAGCGCGCACGGCCATGAGCTGGACGACGAGCTGAAGCGCCTGGAGGCCGAGCCGGACCGCGGTGCGCTGACCCAGCGGCTGCCCGAGCTGCGCGAGCGCACCGAGCGCGTCACACAGTCCGCGGACGCCCTGCGCTGGGCGGCACGCGACCGGGCCCGCCGCTTCGCCGAAGACGACCTGGACACGCTCAGCGCCCAGATCGACGTGGAGGCCGGGGCGCTGCGGCACTGGACGGCGCCGGAGTCCGAGCCCACCTCGCAGCCCTGGCCCGAAGCGCCCGCCGCCGACGCCACCACAGCCGGGCAGACCTGGCCGGAAGCCCCGCAGCCGAGCCCTGAGCAGGAGTCGGCACGGCCCGCCATCACCCCGCCGGGACCGCGCCCCACCTACCCCTGGCAGAAGAAGGCCCGCCCCGAGAGCACCACTTGATCCGGCCACTCGCGCCACGGGGCACCGGGGCCGGGCTGCCGCACGGGCACTACGGCAGGTAACCTCCAGCTCATGTCCCGCCATGTCGCGATCGTCACCGATTCAACGGCCTACCTGCCGGCCCGGACGATGGAGCGCCACGGCATCACAGCGGTACCCCTGACGGTGGTCCTCGGTGACCGGGCGCTCGAAGAGGGCACCGAGATCTCGACCCGTGCTCTCGCCCAGGCTTTGCAGAAGCGGCGCCCCGTGACGACCTCGCGGCCCAGCCCCGCCGTCTTCGAGGAGACGTACCGCAAGGTCGCCGAGTCCGGCGCCACCGGCATCGTCTCCCTCCATCTCTCCGCCGAACTCTCCGGCACCTACGACGCGGCCGTCGTGGCCGCCCGGCAGGCGCCGGTGCCCGTGCGGGTGGTGGACACCGGCATGATCGCGATGGCGCTCGGGTTCTGCGCGCTCTCCGCCGCGGAGACCGCGGAATCGGGCGGCACGGTGGACGAGGCCGTCACGGCCGCGGAGAAGAGGGCCGCGGGCACCTCCGCCTACTTCTACGTCGACACCCTCGACTACCTGCGCCGCGGCGGCCGCATCGGTGCCGCGCAGGCCCTGCTGGGTTCGGCGCTCGCGGTGAAGCCGCTGCTGCAACTGGCCGACGGCCGCATCGAACCGCTGGAGAAGGTGCGGACCGCGTCCAAGGCGATCGCCCGCCTCGAGGAGATCGCGGCCGACCGGGCGGGCAGCGCGCAGGTCGATGCCGCCGTCCACCATCTCGCCGCCCCGGACCGGGCGTCGGCCCTCGCCGACCGGTTGCGGACGCGGCTGACCGGGCTGGCCGATCTGCATGTCAGCGAGGTCGGGGCGGTGATCGGGGCGCATACGGGGCCCGGGCTGCTGGGAGTTGTGGTTTCGCCGCGGTGAACGTTGCTGTGGGGCTTCGAGCACCGGCTCCGCTCACCCGTGTGAGTGGCGGAGTTGTCCACAGCCGGGGGGTTGTCCCCGGGAATTGGCCAAGATCATCGCGGGTGGGCCGAGGTGGCCGATCCTCGTCGCATGGCACTTCGATCACGTTCACGTACTACGACTGCGACCAGCGGCCCGGGCCGTGGGCCCACGTCCGATGGCCGCGTCCGCCACAGCCGACGGTCTCCCGTTGTTCACAGTCGACGCCCGCCCGTTGTCCGAGGCCGGGCCCGGCGCCGGCACGCCTCGGCGGAGGAACTGCGGCGGCGGGCGGAGGTGCTGTTCGGGGAACACGGCGAATGGGCCGGGCCTGCTGAACGGGTCGGGGAGCGGCGGGAGTCGGGGCAGGGGCCGCCGGTTCGGGGGCGGCCTTCCTGGGCTGTCGTGGAGACGGCTGACGGGGCCCGCGCTCCGCGAGGGCGGGATCGGCACGAAGCTGTTGGGGAGCCGGGCTGGGAGCCAGGCCTGGAACCCGACGCCGTCCCCGTCGAGTCGGACAGCGGGGACGGCCGCGTCGCGGAAGGGGCCTGGCGGGAGCGGGCCGGGCTCGCGCTGCGGGAGCGCATGCCGCTGTGGTTGCAGGCCAGGTGCGGGCTGGAGCGGCGGAGCGTGCTCGCTCTGAGCCTGGTGCTCGTCGTGGCCGCGGCGTTCGCCGTGCAGCACTTCTGGACCGGCCGGACCCAGTCCGTGCGGCCGCCCGAGGTGGTGCGAGCGGCGGCGCCGTACGGGGAGCGGGGACTCGGCGGGCAGACCGGGCAGGAGCGAGGACCGGGCGTGCCCGCGGGGGCGGCTAAGGCGACAGGTGCCGCGGGGCCGCCCGAGATCGTCGTGGACGTCGGCGGCAAGGTCCGTGAACCCGGAATCCATCGGCTGCCGAGCGGTTCGCGCGTCGCGGACGCCCTGCGCGCGGCGGGCGGCGTGAAGCCCGGGACGAACACCGACGGTCTCAACCGTGCCCGCTTCCTCGTGGACGGCGAACAGGTGGTCGTCGGAGGTCCGGCCCCCGCCACGGGAACCGGGGCGGGCGGTACGGCCGCCGGAGGCCCGGCCGGTGCGGCGGCGGGCGGCGGGGTGCCGGCGGCTCCGGTCTCCCTCAACACGGCCACCGCCGACCAGCTCGACACCCTGCCGGGTGTGGGCCCGGTGCTGGCGCAGCACATCATCGACCACCGCACGCGGCACGGCGGTTTCCGTTCCGTCGACGAACTGCGCGAGGTGAACGGCATCGGCGACCGCCGCTTCGCCGACCTGCGGAATCTCGTACGGCCATGAGGACGGCCCCTGACCCGCAGGCGCCGCGGGACGAGGCCGCTCCCGGGGCCATCCCCGGAGCCATCCCCGGAGCCATCCCCGGGGCCGCGCCCGAGCCTGCCCGGTCGTCCGTGCACGCCTCGTCCGGGCAGCGGCTCGGCACCGCCCGTCCGCGCCAGGAAGGGCCCACCGACCTACGGCTCGTGCCACCCGCGCTCGCGGCCTGGAGTACGGCGGCGCTGGTGCTGAGCGCATCGCCGGGGTGGGCGGCCGGCATCGTGGCCGGCTGTCTGCTGGCGGTCGGGCTGCTGCCGCTGGCCCAGAGGTCGGGAACGGCGTCATGGCCGCGCGCGTCGGCCGCCGCCGTGCTCCTCTGCGTCGCCGCTGCCGCCGCCTCGGCCGGGCTGCACGGGGCGGATCTGCGCCGGGGGCCCGTGCCCGGCCTGGCGCGGGAGTACGCCGCGGTGACCGCCGAGGTCGAGCTCACCTCCGACCCCCGTCTGACCCGTCCCAAGGTCCGGGGCGATCATGTGGCTCCCACCGCCGTGCTGGTCGATGCCGAGGTGCGGCGGGTGCAGCAGGCGGGCGGCACGACGGCGGTGACGCGGACACCGGTGCTGGTGATCGTCGATGTGAGGCCGGCGCGCCGGGGTACCGGGGGTGGGCAGCCACAGCCACAGCCACAGCCGCAGTCGGCGGCCGGTGAGCGGGTGCGGTCGCCGTGGCTCGGGCTGCTGCCGTCGACGCGGCTGCGGGTCAGCGCGCGGCTGGCGCCCGCGATGACGGGCGGTGACCGGGTCGCGGCCGTGCTGCGAGTGCGGGACCAGGGCGTACCGCAGGTGGTGGGAGAGCCCTCGGGAGCTCAGCGGCTCGCTGGACGGCTGCGTGCCGGGCTGCGGGAGGCGACCAGTGGGCTGCCGGCGGATGCCCGGGCGCTGTTGCCGGGGCTGGTGGTGGGAGACACCTCGCGCATCACCCCGGAGCTGGAGGAGGCGTTCAAGGAGACCGACCTCACGCACACACTCGCTGTGTCCGGGGCCAACTTCACGATCCTGCTCGCCCTGCTGCTCGGGCCGCCGGGCCTGGCGCAGCATGTCGAACGGCGGGGGATCGCACCTCGCCTCGGTATCTCCCTGCGCGGGACGGCGGTGCTCGGAGGTGCGCTCTCCCTCGGGTTCGTCGTGGTGTGCAGACCCGACCCGAGCGTGGTGCGGGCCGCGGCCTGCGGAGCCGTCGCGCTGCTCGCCCTCGCGACCGGCCGCCGGAGGTCATTGATCCCGGCGCTGGCCACGGCGGTCCTGCTGCTGGTGCTGTACGACCCGTGGCTGGCGCGGAGTTACGGGTTCCTGCTGTCCGTCGTGGCCACCGGGGCGCTGCTCACGCTCGCGCCGCGGTGGAGCGCCGGGCTGCGGCGGCGCGGGGTGCCGCCCAGGCTCGCCGAGGCGCTGGCCGCCGCTGCCGCCGCGCAGGCTCTGTGCGCACCCGTGGTCACCGTGCTGTCGGCGCGGGTGAGCCTGGTCGCGGTGCCGTGCAATCTGCTCGCGGAGATCGCGATCGCGCCCGCCACCGTGCTGGGCTTCGCGGCACTGGCCACGGCACCGGTGGCGATGCCCGTGGCCAAGGCCCTGGCGTGGTGCGCGCATTGGCCCGCCGAGTGGATCGCCGAGATCGCCCGGACCGGGGCGGCACTGCCGGGCGCGGGCATGGACTGGCCGGGCAGCTGGGCGGGCGCGGCGCTGCTCGCGGCCGTGACCCTGGTGGTGCTGCTCGTGGGGCGGCGGCTGCTCGGACATCCGTGGTGGTGCGGCGTCTGCGGGCTGCTGCTGGCGCTGTCGGTGGTGCAGCCACCGCCGCTGACCCGGGTGATCACGGGCTGGCCGCCGCCGGGCTGGGGGCTGGTCATGTGCGACGTGGGGCAGGGCGACGCCATGGTGCTCGCGGCGGGCGAGGGCACCGGCGTGGTGGTGGACGCGGGGCCCGATCCGCAGCTCGTCGACCACTGCCTGCGCGCACTCGGTATCACCAGGATCCCGCTGGTCGTGCTCACCCACTTCCACGCCGATCATGTGGCGGGGCTGCCCGGTGTGCTGCGCGGACGGGCCGTGGGCGCGATCGAGACGACGGGCTTCGAGGAGCCCGCGGACCAGGCCGCGTTCGTCCGGAGACAGGCGGCGGCCCGGCGGGTGCCCGTGACGAGCGCCGCCGTCGGGGAGCAGCGCCGGGCGGGCGAGCTGTCCTGGCAGGTGGTGTGGCCGCCACCGAGCCCGCCACCGCCGTCAGCCGGCTCGCCGCCTGCCTCGCATCCGCAGATGCTCCCGGCCCACCCGGTGCCGGAGGGGCCGAACGACGCCAGTGTGGCCATGCTGGTCCGGACGGCGGGGCTGCGGCTGCTCCTCCTCGGGGACCTCGAACCCCCGGCCCAGCGGGCGCTGGCCAGGTCACCGGCGGCCGAGGCGCTGGCCGGCGTGGACGTGCTGAAGGTCGCTCATCACGGCTCGGCCTACCAGGACCCCGGCCTCATACGCCGGGCGGCCCCGCGGCTGGCCCTGATCAGCTGTGGTGCAAACAACACCTACGGGCATCCGGCGCCCGGCACGGTGGCGGCACTGCGCGCCGGGGGTGCGACGGTGCTGCGGACGGACCGGGACGGCGCACTGGCGGTCGTAGGAGAGGGCGGAGAGCTGAGGGTGGCGCGAGACTGAGGGCATGAACTCAGCACAGGTTGATGCCTATCTCCGCCGCCTGGGGGTCGAGTCCCCGGCGTGGCCCACCGTCGACGCGCTGCGCGAGCTGCACCTGCGGCATCTGCGGACCGTGCCGTTCGAGAACCTCTCCATCCATCTCGGCGAGGAGATCGTGTTGGAGGAGAAGCGGCTGCTGGACAAGGTGGTGGGCGCCCGGCGTGGCGGGTTCTGCTACGAACTCAACGGATCCTTCGGGGCGTTGCTCGCCGCGCTGGGGTACGAGGTGGCGCTGCTCGCCGGGCGGGTGTACGGGGAAGAGGAGCGGCTGGGGATCCCGTACGACCATCTCGCGCTGCGGGTGCGGACGGTGGACGGGGGCGACTGGCTGGCCGACGTCGGGTTCGGGGCGCACAGCCACCTTCCGCTGGCGTTCGGGGAGCGGGGAGCGCAGGAGGACCCGGGCGGCACGTTCCGGATCGTGGAGGCGGGGCCGGACGCGGCCGGGGTGCGCGGCGGACACGACAGGGTGGAGGCGGCGGACCTGCAGGTGATCCGTGACGGCAGGCCGCAGTACCGCCTGGAGGTGCGGCCGCGGGCGCTCGGTGACTTCGTGGCCGGGGCGTGGTGGCACAGCACGTCGCCGGTGTCGCACTTCACGCGGTCGCTGGTCTGCTCACGGGTCACGGAGGACGGAGGGAGGATCACGCTCAGCGGACGCAAGCACACGGTGACGGCGGCCGACGGGACACGGGAGGTGAGGGAGCTGGGGACGGACGACGAGGTACTCGGGGTGTACCGGGAGCGGTTCGGGATCGAGCTCGATGCGGTGCCCGTGCTCCGGGGCGGTGGCGAGGAAGGCTGATCCGGAACGGCCGGGAAGGCCGATCCGGAGCAGAAGGGGCACATCGTCCACACATGGTTCACATGGTTCCAGTCGGTTCTACTCGGGAGTAGTCCCATCACATGTGCTGGATTCCCGTGATGTGGTCGCGTGTTGCCTCGAAAGCCTCATCGGTGGTCGAATGCGTCTTCGGTGAACAGTGATCAAACCGCTGAGTTCGAGTCGCACGAGGTGTCCAGATGATCGGCCGCTGGCTGGGAAGCCGAACCAACCGGGTGCACCGGACGAGTCCTCTGGCGGCGGTGCCGACGCCGCCCAGTGCGGGGGTGCTGAGCTGCCGGGTGCTCGACCCGGTCAACGAGCCGGTCAGACACGCCGAGTTCGCGGTCACCGACGCCATGGGGCGTTCGGTGGTCAGTGGGGGCGCGGATCCGTTCGGGTCGTTCGTGACGACGGTGCCCGCGGGGGAGTACCGGCTCGCGGTGTCGGCGGAGGGGTACACGCCGTACCGGGCGACCACGCAGGTCGCCGAGAACACGCTCGCGTCGCTCGGGGACGTGACGCTGCAGGTGGCCCGGCCTCCGGAGCTGCCCGAGCCCGGCGACTGGGAGATCGAGTCGGCGCACTCCTCGCTCGCCTTCACCGCGCGGCACATCGGACTGGCCCGGATCCACGGGCAGTTCAAGTCGTTCGCGGGTGTCATACGGGTCACCGACCCGTTGGAGCGGTCGGCGATGCATGTGGTGATCGACGCAGCGTCCATCGACACCAACGTGAAGATGCGTGACGACCATCTGCGGTCGGCGGACTTCCTGGACGTCGCGAAGTTCCCGACGCTGGAGTTCTACAGCGACCGGTTCGTGCACAAGGGCGCGAACCGGTGGGCCGTCACGGGGGCGCTGTCGCTGCACGGCGTCACGCGGACGGTCACGCTGGACACGGAGTACCTGGGGTTGGGCAACGGCATGGAGGGCGAGCTGCGGGCGGCCTGCCGGGCCACGACCGAGCTGCACCGGGACGACTTCACCGTGAGCTGGCAGACGATGCTGGCGCGGGGCATCGCGGTGGTCGGGCCGAGCATCAGGATCGACCTCGATGTGCAGGTCGTCCGCAAGGTGTGAGCCGGGGATCCGGCGGATCGTGCTGCGACGCGGTGTCGGACAATGTCCGGCGTGAGTGATGTGCGACATGTGCTGGTGCTGCCCGACCGTGATGCCGCGGAAGAGGTGGTCGAAGCGCTCGGGGAGCGGTTCGGGATCGCCGAGGAGCCGCAGTTGGTGCGGGACGCGCTGGCCGGTGAGGACGATGCCGAGGACGCGCAGTGGCTGGTCGTCCTGAGGGACGAGGGCGGACGGCTGGACGCCGGGGACCTGGACCGGTTCGCCGGGGAGTGGGACGGCTGGCGGGAAGAGCCGTAGTCCGTCCGCCCTGGCCGTAGTCCGTCCGCCCCGCCCTACTCCGTCCGGACCCGTTGTCAGTGCCTCGTGGGATGCTTGTCGCGATGGCCAGGAAGACTGCGAATGACGACCCTCTCGCCCCGGTGACGCTCGCCGTGGGCCAGGAGGAGCTGCTGCTCGACCGTGCCGTGCAGGAGGTGGTGGCCGCGGCGAAGGCCGCCGACGCCGACACGGACGTACGGGACCTGACTTCGGACCAGTTGCAGCCCGGCACGCTCGCCGAGCTGACGAGTCCGTCGCTCTTCGCGGAGCGCAAGGTCGTGGTCGTACGCAACGCGCAGGATCTCTCGGCCGACACGATCAAGGACGTCAAGGCCTATCTCGGTGCGCCCGCGGAGGAGATCACCCTGGTGCTGCTGCACGCCGGAGCGGCCAAGGGCAAGGGGCTGCTCGACGCGGCGCGCAAGGCCGGGGCGCGCGAGGTGGCCTGTCCGAAGATGACGAAGCCGGCGGACCGGCTGGCGTTCGTGCGGGGCGAGTTCCGGGGGACGGGGAGGTCCGCCACACCGGAGGCGTGCCAGGCGCTCGTCGACGCGATCGGGAGCGATCTGCGGGAGCTGGCGTCGGCGGTTTCGCAGCTGGTCGCGGATGTCGAGGGGACGATCGACGAGGCGGTCGTCGGGCGGTACTACACGGGCCGGGCCGAGGCGTCGAGCTTCACGGTCGCCGACCGGGCGGTCGAGGGGCGGGCGGCGGAGGCGCTGGAGGCGTTGCGCTGGTCGCTGGCGACCGGGGTGGCGCCGGTGATGATCACCAGCGCGCTGGCGCAGGGCGTCCGGGCGATCGGGAAGCTGTCCTCGGCCCGCGGAGGCCGGCCGGCCGATCTCGCACGCGAGCTGGGGATGCCGCCGTGGAAGATCGACCGGGTCCGGCAGCAGATGCGCGGGTGGACCCCGGACGGGGTGTCGGTGGCGCTGCGGGCGGTGGCCGAGGCGGACGCGGGGGTGAAGGGCGGCGGGGACGACCCGGCGTACGCCCTGGAGAAGGCGGTGGTCGCCATCGCCCGGGCGGCCAGATCCAACCGACGAGGGTAGGAACCGTTCCTCAGCGGACGGGCTCGCCGATGCCCACCATGTTCCCCTCGCTGTCGCGGAACCAGCCGCCGCGTTCACCACGGGCGCCCTTGCTCGGGTAGTTCCCCTCGATCTCGGCGATCCCGTCCCGCGTGCGCAAGCCCGGCAGGTCGACCTCCTCGAACACCACCCCGCGCCGCTTCAGCTCCGCCACGGCGGCATCGATGTCGTCGACCTCCAACGCCATCTGGGTGAAGGTGCCGGGTGAGGCGCCCGTCGAGCGGAACAGCACGAACTCCCCGCCGCCGCACCGGTAGAGCAGCCCTCCGGGCCGTTCGTCGGCGGGCTCCAGGCCGAGTTTCTCGGCGTAGAAGCGCCGCGCCCGGTCCAGGTCCTGGGCGGGAAGCCTGGTCGCCACGCGGGCCCGGGGCAGTATGTCCCTGTTGTCACCGTTCATCTCTCCACTGTGCCGCGAGTGACGGCCGGAGGGAGAATCGGGAGTGTCAGCCGTACGTCGCCCAGTGACGGAGAGGTGGCGAGGGCCATGGCTGAACACCCGCACGCAGCGCTCGTCCGCAAGGGATTCGAAGCCTTCTCGCGCGGTGACATGGATGCCTTGCGCGGGATGATCGCGTCGGACGCCACACACCACGTACCGGGAGATCACCCGTTGTCGGGCGACTTCAAAGGGGTGGACGCGATCATCGAGATGTACGAGCGGCTCGGCATGGAGACCGAGGGGACGATGGATTCCGAGCTGATCGGTATCTGTGTCGACGGCCGGGGCCACGTGGTCGCGATGAACCGCTTCACCGCCGAGCGCCGGGGCAAGCGCCTCGACGACACCGGCTGCATCATCTTCCGGATCGTCGGCGACAAGGTCACCGACCTCGACGAATGCGTCGAGGACATCGACAAGAACAACGCGTTCTGGTCCTGAACAGACCGGAGGCCGGGTGCCCTCCCATGGGGAACAGGAGAGGCACCCGGCCTTCGGTGCGAGCTGCTGGATCCGCGCCCGCGTGGCGAACGCAGGCCGCGCGCGGATCCGAGGGGTGCCGGAAGGGAGCGGATGAGAGAGGGCCCGCTCGGTTCCCTCCGGCGTCACATCAGTGTCAGCCCTTGAGCGCGGCGACCTTCTGAGCCAGCGCCGACTTCTTGTTGGCAGCCTGGTTCTTGTGGATGACGCCCTTCGAGACGGCCTTGTCGAGCTGACGCGCGGCGACGCGCTGGTACTCGTTGGCCTTCTCGACGTCACCCGCGGCAGCAGCCTCACGGGCCTTGCGGATCGCGGTCTTGAGGGAGGACTTGACGGCCTTGTTGCGCAGCCGCGCCTTCTCGTTGGTCTTGATCCGCTTGATCTGGGACTTGATGTTCGCCACGAATGAGCCTTTTCAGGTTCTGGCACGGGGCCGCGCGGGACCCGCACCGATGATTTCTTGAGGTAGTGCCTCCTGCTGAGAGGGCATGAGGCACAGCCCCCCACGGTACCAGCGGGCTCATCCACGGCCCAAACCCGTCGATGGTCCCCACCCGTGGGACCATGGAGGCTACGTATAGATCCGACCCGAGACCGCAGACACTGCGGACGCCTCAAGAATCAGGACCCTGCGTGCCCGCGATCCCTAGCCATGTGCCCGAACCGAGCCGTACCGACCCGGCTCTGATCCGCAACTTCTGCATCATCGCGCACATCGACCACGGCAAGTCCACGCTCGCCGACCGGATGCTCCAGCTGACCGGAGTGGTCGAACAGCGGCAGATGCGCGCTCAGTACCTCGACCGCATGGACATCGAGCGTGAGCGCGGCATCACGATCAAGTCCCAGGCGGTGCGTCTGCCGTGGGCTCCCACGGAGGAACCAGGCAACACGCACATCCTCAACATGATCGACACCCCGGGGCACGTCGACTTCACCTACGAGGTCTCGCGGTCGCTCGCCGCCTGCGAGGGCACCGTTCTCCTGGTCGACGCCGCCCAGGGCATCGAGGCCCAGACTCTCGCCAACCTCTACCTGGCGATGGAGAACGACCTCAAGATCATCCCTGTCCTCAACAAGATCGACCTGCCGGCCGCGCAGCCCGAGAAGTTCTCCGAGGAGCTGGCCAACCTCATCGGCTGTGACCCGGACGACGTGCTCAAGGTGTCCGCCAAGACGGGCATGGGCGTCGAGGCGCTGCTCGACCGGGTCGTCAAGGAGGTCCCGGCGCCGGTCGGGGTCAAGGACGCGCCCGCGCGCGCCATGATCTTCGACTCCGTCTACGACTCCTACCGCGGTGTCGTGACGTACGTCCGTGTCATCGACGGCCAGCTCAACAAGCGTGAGCGGATCCGGATGATGTCCACCGGCGCCACGCACGAGCTGCTGGAGATCGGCACCAACTCGCCGGAGATGAAGGCGGCCGACGGTATCGGCGTCGGCGAGGTGGGCTACCTGATCACCGGCGTGAAGGACGTCCGCCAGTCCAAGGTCGGTGACACCGTCACCAGCCAGCACAAGGGGGCCGAGGAGCCGCTCGGCGGCTACAAGGACCCCAAGCCCATGGTCTTCTCCGGGCTGTATCCGCTGGACGGCTCGGACTACCCCGAGCTGCGCGAGGCGCTCGACAAGCTCCAGCTCAACGACGCCGCGCTGGTCTACGAGCCGGAGACCTCGGCCGCGCTCGGCTTCGGCTTCCGTGTCGGTTTCCTCGGCCTGCTGCACCTGGACGTGATCCGGGAGCGGCTGGAGCGCGAATTCGGACTCGACCTGATCGCCACCGCGCCGAACGTGGTCTACCGCGTTCTCATGGAGGACGGCACCGAGCACACGGTCACCAATCCGAGTGAGTTCCCCGAGGGCAAGATCTCGGAGGTCTACGAGCCGGTCGTACGGGCCACCATCCTGGCGCCCAGCGAGTTCATCGGCTCGATCATGGAGCTGTGCCAGACCCGGCGCGGCACGCTGCTCGGCATGGACTACCTCTCCGAGGACCGGGTCGAGATCCGCTACACCCTCCCGCTCGCCGAGATCGTCTTCGACTTCTTCGACCAGCTGAAGTCCAAGACCCGCGGGTACGCCTCGCTGGACTACGAGCCCACCGGCGAGCAGACCTCCAGCCTGGTCAAGGTCGACATTCTGCTGCACGGCGACAAGGTGGACGCCTTCTCGGCGATCACCCACAAGGACCAGGCGTACGCGTACGGCGTACGGCTCGTCGCCAAGCTGCGCGAGCTCATCCCGCGCCAGGCCTTCGAGGTGCCCATCCAGGCCGCCATCGGCTCCCGGGTGATCGCCCGCGAGACCATCCGCGCCATCCGCAAGGACGTCCTCGCCAAGTGCTACGGCGGTGACATCTCCCGTAAGCGGAAGCTGCTGGAGAAGCAGAAGGAGGGCAAGAAGCGGATGAAGATGGTGGGTTCCGTAGAGGTTCCGCAGGAGGCCTTCATCGCGGTCCTGTCCAGTGATGACAGCGCGGGGTCGGGCAAGGGCAAGAAGTAGTCACGGATTACCGTGGGTTACACCCCAAACCGGGTAGAACAGGGGCCCGCCGTGTGAGAGCGCGGCGGGCCCCTGTGCGTACGTGGGTAGCTGTCTGTACGAAGAGACAGGCCGTGGGCCCTTACGCGGGGACCGGTCGGCCTTTACTCTGATCCCTGCTCGATAGTTACTCGCGAGTTAAACAACGGCTCGCGAGTAAAACCAGCCGCACCTGAGCCAGCCGCCTGACGCGGGCCCCGGAGGATGTCGTGAGCGACACACAGACCCTGATCGAGAACCGTCCGCCGTCGGTGGCGGGCCTGTTCCTGGAGCGCGTGGCGGCCACGCCGGACGCCGAGGCCTATCGGTATCCGGTCCCATCGTCCTCCGGTCAGGGGCCGGACGAGTGGAAGTCGCTGAGCTGGGCGCAGGCCGCCGAGCGGGTCTACGCCATCGCGGCGGGACTCATCGAGCTGGGCGTGCGGGCCGAGCAGCGCGTCGCGCTCGCCTCGAGCACCCGGATCGAGTGGATCCTCGCCGACCTCGGCATCATGTGCGCCGGCGCCGCGACCACCACGGTGTATCCGCAGACCAACGCCGAGGAGTCCGCCTACATCCTGTCGGACTCCGAGAGCCGGGTGCTCATCGCGGAGAACGTGGATCAGCTGGCCAAGGCGAAGGAGAAGCGCGCCGAGCTGCCCGAGCTGACCCATGTCGTGGTCGTCGACCCGGCCGGTCTGGCGGCCGAGGAGAGTGCCGACTGGATCCTCACCCTCGACGAGCTGGAGAAGCGCGGCGCGGCCCGTCTGGAGAAGGACCCCGACCTGATCAAGGAGCGGGTCGGCGCGATCACGAAGGACCAGCTCGCCACCCTCATCTACACCTCCGGCACCACCGGCCGCCCCAAGGGTGTGCGCCTCCCGCACGACAACTGGTCGTACATGGCGAAGGCCATCGCCGCGACCGGACTGGTCAGCAGCGAGGACGTGCAGTACCTGTGGCTGCCCCTCGCGCATGTCTTCGGCAAGGTGCTCACCTCCGGCCAGATCGAGGTCGGGCACGTCACCGCCGTGGACGGCCGCGTCGACAAGATCATCGAGAATCTGCCGATCGTGCAGCCGACGTACATGGCTGCCGTGCCGCGCATCTTCGAGAAGGTCTACAACGGCGTCGCCGCCAAGGCCCGTGCGGGCGGCGGGGCAAAGTACAAGATCTTCCAGTGGGCGGCCGAGGTCTCCCGCGAGTACGCCAAGGTCTCGCAGGACAACTTCCGGCGTACCGGCACGCTGTCCGTGCCCTTCGGTCTCGGCGCCAAGCACAAGGTCGCCGACGCGCTGGTGTTCGCCAAGATCCGTGAGGCCTTCGGCGGCAACCTGCGGGCCTGCGTCTCCGGGTCGGCCGCCCTCGCCCCGGAGATCGGGTACTTCTTCTCCGGCGCCGGCATCCACATCCTCGAGGGCTACGGCCTCACCGAGTCCTCGGCGGCTTCGTTCGTGAACCCGGGCGAGGCCTACCGCACCGGTACGGTCGGCAAGCCGCTGCCCGGCACGGAGGTGCGGATCGCCGACGACGGGGAGATCCTGCTGCGCGGCCCCGGCATCATGGAGGGCTACCACGGGCTGCCCGAGAAGACCGCCGAGGTGCTGGAGTCGGACGGCTGGTTCCACACCGGGGACATCGGGGAGCTGTCGGCCGACGGGTACCTGCGGATCACCGACCGCAAGAAGGACCTCATCAAGACCTCGGGCGGCAAGTACATCGCGCCGGCGGAGGTCGAGGGGCAGTTCAAGGCGGTGTGCCCGTACGTCTCCAACATCCTGGTGCACGGGGCCGACCGGAACTTCTGCACGGCGCTGATCGCTCTTGACGAGCTGGCCATCGTGGAGTGGGCGAAGGAGAACGGGCTCGGGGGGAAGTCGTACGCCGAGATCGTGGCTGCGCCCGCGACGGTGGAGATGGTCGACGGGTATGTGAAGCAGCTCAACGAGGGGCTTCAGAAGTGGCAGACGATCAAGAAGTTCCGGTTGCTGCCGCGGGATCTTGATGTGGAGCACGGGGAGATCACGCCGAGTCTGAAGTTGAAGCGGCCGGTTGTGGAGCGGGAGTACAAGCATCTGATCGAGGAGATGTACGAGGGCTCTCGCGAGGCGTAGGGGGTGGCGGGGCTTGCGCGGCGGGTGCCGGTTCGTTGCGGCTTGTTGCGCAGTTCCCCGCGCCCCTAGGTGGCCGAATCCACTCGGCGTTTGAGGTCCTGGATCTCCTTTCGCAGGCGTTCCACCTCTCTGCCCTTGCGGTAGAGGTCCAGGAAGACGCTGACCTTTGCCCGTAGGACCCATGGGTCGAAGGGCTTGGTCAGATAGTCGGCGGCGCCTGTCGCGTAGCCGCGGAAGGCGTAGCCCGAGTCGTCGCCCGCGCCCGTCAGGAAGATGATCGGGACGTCGCGGGTCTGGTCGAGGCGTTTGATGTGGGCGGCCGTCTCGAAGCCGTCCATGCCGGGCATGCGGATGTCGAGCAGGACCAGGGCGATGGGCTGCCGCAGCAGGGCCTTCATCGCCTCCTCGCCCGAACGGGCGCGTACCAGCGGTTCGTTGAGGGAGGCGAGGACGGCCTCCAGGGCGGTCAGGTTGTCCTCCATGTCGTCGACCAGGAGGATTCCGGCGCGGTCGGTGCTCATGACGGTCGGGTCTCCTCCGCCGGGTCCTCCAGATTCTCCGGGTCCAGCAGTTCGCACACGACCGTCAGCAGCCGGTCGATGTCCACCGGCTTGGGCACGTAGTCGTTGGCGCCGCGGGCGATGGACTTCTCCCGGTCGCCCGGCATCGCCTTGGCGGTCAGCGCCACGATCGGCAGGCCCGTCCAGCGGGGTGCCCGGCGGATGGCGGAGATGGTCTCGTAGCCGTCCATCTCCGGCATCATGATGTCCATCAGGACCAGTTCGACGTCCGCGCTGCGCTCCAGGGTCTCGATGCCCTCGCGGCCGTTCTCCGCGTACAGCACGGTCATGCCGACCCGGCCCAGGACATGGGTCAGGGCGAACACGTTGCGGATGTCGTCGTCGACGATCAGCACCCGGCGCCCGGCCAGGATCCGGCCCGGCCTGCCCGACGTCCACGCCTCCAGCTTCGTCGGCGCCGGCCAGGAGTCGTCCGTGTCGTGCGCGGCCGGGTACGGTCCCGCCGTCGGCTGGAGCGGCAGGGGCAGGGCCGGGCGCTCCTCCGGGAGCGGGACCGGCGCCGTGTGGCCGGGGCTGACGACCGGGACGTACAGGGTGAACCTGGAACCCTTGCCGGGCTCGCTCTCGGCGACGATCCGGCCGCCGAGCAGGCCCGCGATCTCCCGGCTGATCGAGAGGCCGAGGCCGGTGCCGCCGTACTTGCGGTTGGTGGTGCCGTCGGCCTGCTGGAACGCCTCGAAGATCACCGGGAGTTTCTCCGGCGCTATGCCGATGCCCGTGTCGGACACGGCGAAGGCGATGACGTCGTCGGTGTCCCGCACATGGTGGCGCTCGGCCTCCTGCACCACCCGGTCGACCCGCAGCTCGACCTTGCCCGACGCGGTGAACTTGATCGCGTTGGAGAGGAGATTGCGCAGGATCTGCTGGAGCCGCTGCTCGTCCGAGTACATCTCGCGCGGTACGTCCTCGCCGACCGCCACCTCGAAGGCGAGCCCCCGGTCGATGGTGAGGGGGCGGAACGTGGCGTGGACGTAGTCGAGCAGCTTGATGAGCGGGAGCCGCTTGGGGCGTACGTCCATCCGGCCGGCCTCGATCTTCGACAGGTCCAGGATGTCGTTGATCAGCTGGAGCAGGTCCGAGCCCGAGCGGTGGATCGTCGTCGCGAACTGCACCTCCTGGTCGGAGAGGCGGCCGTCCGGGTTGTCGGAGAGCAGCCGGGCCAGGATCAGCAGGGAGTTCAGCGGGGTGCGCAGCTCGTGCGACATGTTCGCCAGGAACTCCGACTTGTACTGCGAGGACGTGGCCAGCAGGGCGG
This sequence comes from Streptomyces sp. NPDC057002, assembly GCF_042673825.1. Taxonomy (NCBI): domain Bacteria; kingdom Bacillati; phylum Actinomycetota; class Actinomycetes; order Kitasatosporales; family Streptomycetaceae; genus Streptomyces; species Streptomyces sp. NPDC057002. Next base: position 346,707 of record NZ_JBHURZ010000005.1, on the reverse strand, counting down.
CCTTCTCCTCCAGTTCGGCGTTGGAGCGCTGCAGCTCGCCCTGCTGCTTCTGGAGTTCGTCCGAGCGCTCCTGGAGCTGCATGGCGAGGCGCTGGGACTCGCCGAGCAGGGACTCCGTGCGGGAGTTGGCGATGATCGTGTTGATGGCGACGCCGATGGTGTTCACGAACTGGTCGAAGAACGCCAGGTGCACATCGGAGAAGCGGGAGAAGGAGGCGAGCTCGATGACTCCGAGGAGCTTGTCCTCGAAGAGGATCGGGATGATGACGATCGTGGTGGGGGCCGCCTCGCCGAGGCCGCTGTTGATCTTGATGTAGTCGGGCGGGGCGCCCTCCACCAGGATCCGCTTCTTCTCCCGGGCCGCCTGCGCGACCAGGCCGTGCACGGGCAGGCCGCCGGTCTCCACGGTCGCGTCCTGGGCGGCGCCGTAGCCGGCGATGAAGGCCAGGCCCTTGATCGGCACGGTGGTGCGCAGGGCCGCGCCGTCCTCGTCCGGGTCGGCCAGGTAGAACGCGCCGTACTGGGCGTTCACCAGCGGGGTCAGCTCACGGAGTATCAGGTCGGCGACCTCCATCAGGTCGCGGTGGCCCTGCATCAGGGCGGCCAGGCGGGCCAGATTGGACTCCAGCCAGTCCTTCGCGCGGGTCGTCTCGCGCAGGTTGGCCACCATCAGGTTGATGTTGTCCTTCAGCTCGGCGACCTCGCCGCGCGTCTCCACCGTGATCGAGCGGGACATGTCGCCCTGGGCCACCGCGGAGGCGACCTCGGCGATCGCGCGGACCTGGGTGGTGAGGTTGAGCGCGAGCTCGTTGACGTTCGTCGTGAGGCGCTTCCAGGTGCCGTAGACGCCCTCGACCCGGGCCTGCCCGCCCAGCTGGCCCTCGCTGCCGACCTCGCGGGCCACACGGGTGACCTCGGAGGCGAAGGAGGACAGGGTGTCGACCATCGTGTTGATGGTGGTCTTCAGCTCCAGGATCTCGCCGCGCGCGTCCACGTCGATCTTCCGGGACAGATCGCCCTGCGCCACGGCCGTCGCCACCTGGGCGATGTTGCGCACCTGGGAGGTGAGGTTGTCCGCCATGTAGTTGACGTTGTCCGTCAGGTCCCGCCAGACGCCGGAGACGCCCAGCACCTGGGCCCGGCCGCCGAGCCGGCCGTCGGTGCCGACCTCGCGGGCCACGCGGGTCACCTCGTCGGCGAAGGCGCGCAGCTGCTCCACCATCGTGTTGACGGTGTCCTTCAGCTCCAGGATCTCGCCGCGCGCGTCGACCGTGATCTTCTTCGACAGGTCGCCGTTGGCGACGGCGGTGGTGACCTGGGCGATGTTGCGGACCTGCGAGGTCAGGTTCAGCGCCATGAAGTTGACGTTGTCGGTGAGGTCCTTCCAGACGCCGGAGACGCCCCGGACCTGAGCCTGGCCGCCGAGGTTGCCTTCCGTGCCGACCTCGCGGGCGACGCGGGTGACCTCGTCGGCGAAGGCGGAGAGCTGGTCGACCATCGTGTTGATCGTGGACTTGAGCTCCAGGATCTCGCCCTTGGCCTCCACCGTGATCTTCTTGCCGAGGTCGCCCTGGGCGACGGCGGTGGAGACGAGGGCGATGTTCCGCACCTGGGAGGTGAGGTTGTCCGCCATGAAGTTGACGTTGTCGGTGAGGTCTTTCCAGACGCCGGAGACGCCCCGGACCTGAGCCCGGCCGCCGAGATTGCCCTCGGTGCCGACCTCGCGGGCGACGCGGGTGACCTCGTCGGCGAAGGCGGAGAGCTGGTCCACCATCGTGTTCA
>NZ_JBHURZ010000005.1:204295-344827 GCF_042673825.1 Streptomyces sp. NPDC057002 | reverse complement strand
TGAGCCCGGCCGCCGAGATTGCCCTCGGTGCCGACCTCGCGGGCGACGCGGGTGACCTCGTCGGCGAAGGCGGAGAGCTGGTCCACCATCGTGTTGATGGTCGACTTGAGCTCCAGGATCTCGCCCTGCGCGGCGACCGTGATCTTCTGCGACAGATCGCCGTTGGCCACGGCCGTCGTCACCTGGGCGATGTTGCGGACCTGCGAGGTCAGGTTCGACGCCATGAAGTTGACGTTGTCGGTGAGGTCCTTCCAGACCCCCGACACGCCCCGCACCTGTGCCCGGCCGCCCAACTGGCCCTCGGTGCCGACCTCGCGGGCGACGCGGGTGACCTCGTCGGCGAAGGCGGAGAGCTGGTCCACCATCGTGTTCACGGTCAGCTTCAGTTCCAGCAGCTCGCCGGTCGCCTCCACCGTGACCGTGCGGGTCAGATCGCCCCGCGCCACCGCCGTCGTCACCGCCGCGATGTCCCGCACCTGGGCCGTCAGCCGGGACGCCATGGTGTTGACGGCCTCGGTCACGTCCCGCCAACTGCCCGACAGGCCCCGCACATTGGCCCGGCCGCCCAGCCGGCCCTCGGTGCCGACCTCGCGCGCGACCCGCGTCACCTCGCCTGTGAACAGGGACAGCTGATCCACCATCGTGTTCACGGCCCGCCCGAGACGACGCAGGTCGCCGCGTAACTGCCGGGTCCCGTCGTGCAGATCGACCCGCTGGGTCAGATCGCCGCCGGCCACCGCGTCCAGCACCCGCGTGGCGTTCGCCGCCGGGGCGACCAGGGCGTCGAGCAGCTGGTTCACGTCGTTGACGCGGGACGTCCACAGACCCTGGCCCGGACTCGCCGAGAGGCGCTCGTCGAGCCGGCCGTGCCGCACCAGTTCCCGCCTCACGCGCCGTGTCTCGGTGGTGAAGTGGATGCTGCGGTCCATGATCTGGTTGAAGACCGCGGTGAGTTCGGCCACCATCCCGTGGCCGGATTCCGGCACCTTGGTGAAGTCGCCGTCACGTGCGGCGGTCATCGCGGCGAGCAGTGGACGCAGATCGGATGTACGAATCTGACCGTCTTCGTACCCATCTTCGACCACAGGAGTAGCACTGTTCTCACTCATGGCGGCCCACTTCGGTAACTCGGCGCTTATGGGCGTGGTCAGTCTGTCACTCTGTCGGCATCGACTGTGGCGTATTCGTACGAACTGCCCGGGGAGCTGTCCATGGGGGCCATTCCGACGCAACGGGAGACCGCCTCCCGTGCCTCGCAGGCGCCTGCACACGCTTCGGAGACGCCTGCGTCCGGTGAGGACGAGCCCGTTTTCGAGGAGCCCGCAACGACTGCCGAGACGCTCACGCCCGACGCGTGCGCGCCGGCCTGCGCGGCGCCCGCACCGATATTCGAGGCGCCCGCACAGGAGCGCGCGCGGGCGCGCGCGACCCTGTCCGGCAGTTCGCTCGCGCCGGGCACCGCACGCGCCCTCGTGCGCTCGGCGCTCGCCGACTGGACCCGGCTCGGTCTGCCCGGCACCGAGCACCTCACCGACCGCCTCGCCGACGACGCCACGCTCGTGGTCAGCGAACTCGTCACCAACGCCGTCGTGCACGCCGGCACCGACGTCGAGCTGGAGTGCCGGCTGGAAAACGACGGTGGCGAAGGCGGCGACGCCGACGACAACGACACGGCCGCGCTCGTCATCGAGGTCTGCGACCACCACCCCTCGCGCGCCCCGCGCGGCGGCGAGCCGGAGACACCGCACGACATGCCCGAGTACGGGCGCGGCCTGCGGCTCGTCGGCGCGCTCTCCGAGGCCTGGGGCATCACGTACCGCACGGGCCGGAAGACCGTGTGGGCGCGGTTGCCCGCCGGGGGGTGCGCGGCGGGCGAGCAGATCGAGGCGTACGCCGAGGAGCAGGCGCTGGCGCGCGGGCTCCGGGTGGCGGAGATCCTGGCGCCCGAGCCGCGCCAGGGCTGGGAGGCCGAGGAGCCGGGTGACACGGGAGCGGATGCGGGCACGGGTGGGGGAGGGGCGAGGGAGGCCGGGCGGCGTCGGCGTGACGGGCGGGGCCGGGAGCACGCACACGACTCCCGTGGTCTGCGGGACGGGCAAGACCCGCAGGACTCCCGCGGTTTGCGGGACCGGCAGGACCTACAGGACTCCCGGGGCGTGCGGGACCGGCAGGACCTACCGGACTCCCACGGTTCCCGCGACCGGCAGGACCTACAGGACTCCCACGGTTCCCGCGACCGGCAGGACCCGCAGCACTCCCGTGGCATGCGGGACTGGCGTGACTGGGACGACGTACGAGACTGGCGGGATCGTTACGAGGGCGGCGGTGACGGACGCGACGGTGCCTGGCTGGGCCGCGGTGCCCTTTCCTTCCTCGCCGAGGCCTCCGACCTGCTCGCCGGACAGCTCGACGAGGACCTGGTCGCCGCCCTCGCCGGGCAGCTGATCGTGCCGCGACTGGCCGACTGGTGCGCGGTCTGGCTGGAGGACGAGGCCACCGGCGGCGGCTGGAGCGGCGGGGCCGGAGCGGGCGGGGCGCGCCTGGCCCGGGTCTGGCACGGCAGCGAGAACCGCATCGAGGAGCTGCGCCAGGCGCTGGAGAAGGACCCGCCGCACCCGTCCGACCCGCCCGGGTCCGGGCCCGTCGACTACCCCTGGCCGGGCGAGGCGCTCGGTGAGGCGCCGGGCGAGCCGGGGTCGGCGCTCGCGTACCGGCTGGTCGCCGGGGGACGCCCGCTGGGCACCCTGGTCATCGGCCGGTCCGGGGCCGCCGGCTTCCCCGACGAGATCACCGGACTCGTGGAGGATCTCAGCCGCCGCGTCGCCCTCGCCATCGGCGCCGCCCGCCAGTACGCCCGCCAGGCCACCATCAGCGCCGTACTCCAGCGCGGACTGCTGCCAGGCGCCGTCGCCGAGATCCCCGGGGTGCGCAGCGCGCTCGTCTACGAGCCGTACGACAAGGGCGGTCCCAGCGGCGACTTCTACGACCTGTTCCCGGCCGGTGACGGCCGCTGGTGCTTCGCTGTCGGTGACGTCCAGGGCAAGGGCCCCGAGGCGGCCGTCGTGATCGGCCTGGCCCGGCCCTGGCTGCGGCTGCTGGCCCGCGAGGGCTACCGGGTCGCCGACGTCCTCGACCGCCTCAACCAGCTCCTCCTCGACGACGCCACGGAGGCCGCGGACGCGGCGGCCCGGGCGCTGGTGGCCGCGGGCGCCCGGCCGACCCCGCCCGGCGACGGCCCTCAGACACGCTTCCTGTCCCTGTTGTACGGCGAACTGGTCCCCTTCGACGGCGGTGTCCGCTGCACCGTCGCCTCCGCCGGGCACCCGCTCCCGCTGCTGCTCGGGGCGGGCGGCGAGGTCCACGCGACAGCGCAGCCGCAGACCCTCCTGGGGGTCGTCGAGGACGCCACGTACACCAGCGACACCTTCGAGCTGCGGCCCGGCGACACGCTGCTGTGCGTCACCGACGGCGTGACCGAGCGCCGCTCCGGCTCCCGCCAGTTCGACGACGAGGACGGGCTCGCGGCGGCGCTCGCCGGGTGCGCGGGGCTGGACGCCGAGCTGATAGCCGAGCGGATCAAGCGGCTGGTGCACGAGTTCGGGGCCCGGCCCCCGGCCGACGATCTCGCGCTGCTGGTGCTCCAGGCGGAGTGAGTGTCCCGGTGCTGGACAATGGAAGGCATGCCTTCCGCACTTCCCGACGGTGAGCCCGTCCCCGACGACGGCGCGCTGCCCCTGTCCGCGCTCGCCGGGGCCGCCGGCCGTCCGCTCGGGTTCTATCTGCATGTCCCGTACTGCGCGACCCGCTGCGGCTACTGCGATTTCAACACCTACACGGCGACCGAGCTGCGCGGCACGGGCGGTGTGCTGGCCTCCCGTGACAACTACGCCGAGACGCTGGTCGAGGAGGTCCGCCTGGCGCGCAAGGTGCTGGGCGATGATCCGCGGCCCGTTCGCACGGTGTTCGTGGGCGGGGGGACGCCCACGCTGCTGGCCGCCGGTGATCTCGTACGGATGCTGGGCGCGATCCGTGACGAGTTCGGGCTGGCGCCGGATGCCGAGATCACGACGGAGGCGAATCCGGAGTCGGTGGATCCGGCGTATCTGGCCGCGCTGCGCGAGGGCGGCTTCAACCGGATCTCGTTCGGCATGCAGAGCGCGCGGCAGCATGTGCTGAAGGTGCTGGACCGTACACACACGCCCGGGCGTCCCGAGGCGTGCGTGGCGGAGGCGCGGGCGGCGGGCTTCGAGCACGTCAACCTGGATCTGATCTACGGCACGCCGGGGGAGAGCGACGACGACTGGCGGGCCACGCTGAGCGCGGCGCTCGGGGCCGGGCCTGATCACGTCAGCGCGTACGCCCTGATTGTGGAGGAGGGGACGCAGCTCGCTCGTCGGATCCGCCGGGGCGAGGTCCCCATGACGGACGACGATGTCCACGCCGACCGCTATCTGATCGCCGAGGAGGCGCTGTCCTCGGCCGGTTTCGAGTGGTACGAGGTGTCCAACTGGGCGACTTCGGAGGCGGGGCGGTGCCTGCACAACGAGCTGTACTGGCGCGGGGCCGACTGGTGGGGGGCCGGGCCGGGGGCGCACAGTCATGTGGGGGGCGTTCGGTGGTGGAACGTCAAGCATCCGGGGGCTTATGCGGGGGCGCTGGCGGCGGGGCGGTCGCCTGGGGCCGGGCGTGAGGTGCTGTCGGACGAGGACCGGCGGGTGGAGCGGATTCTGCTGGAGTTGCGGCTGCGGGAGGGGGTGCCGTTGGCGTTGCTGCGGGAGGAGGGGTTTGCTGCCTCGCGCAGGGCGCTGTCGGAGGGGCTGCTTCAGGAAGGGCCGTATGAGGAGGGGCGTGCGGTGTTGACCTTGCGGGGGCGGTTGCTGGCCGATGGGGTTGTTCGGGATCTCGTGGACTGAAGTGCTCGGGGTTGGTGCTCGGGGCGGGTGGGGGCGCAGCCCGGCGTAGCGGGGTGCCGCTGCGCCCACCCGTGCCGCCCTCAGCGGCACGATTGCCCGCAGCTATGCAGCTAGGCGGTTACGAAGTCGATCAGTTCTTCCACCCTGCCCAGGAGTTCCGGCTCCAGGTCCCTGTACGACCGCACCCCCGACAGGATCCGTTGCCAGGCCGCGCCCGTGTTGGGCGGCCAGCCCAAAGCGCGGCATACGCCCGTTTTCCAGTCCTGGCCGTGGGGGATGCGGGGCCAGGACTCGATGCCGAGGGACGCCGGCTTCACCGCTTCCCAGATGTCGATGTACGGGTGGCCCACCACCAGGGCGTGCTCGCTCGTCACCGACTCGGCGATGCGCCACTCCTTGCTGCCCGGAACCAGGTGGTCCACCAGGACGCCGAGGCGGGCGTCCGGGCCAGGGGCGAAGTCGGAGACGATCGCGGGCAGGTCGTCGACGCCCTCCAGGTACTCCACGACCACGCCCTCGATGCGCAGGTCGTCGCCCCAGACCTTCTCGACCAGCTCGGCGTCGTGCCGGCCCTCGACATAGATGCGGCCGGCGCGGGCGACACGCGCGCGTGCGCCGGGGACGGCCACCGAACCGGAGGCGGTGCGCGTGGGGCGGGCGGGGCCGGACGCCGGGCGGACCAGCGTCACCACCCTGCCCTCCAGCAGGAAACCGCGCGGCTCCATCGGGAAGACGCGGTGCTTGCCGAAGCGGTCCTCGAGCGTCACCGTGCCCGCCTCGCAGCGGATCACCGCTCCGCAGAAGCCCGTCCCGGCCTCCTCGACCACCAGGCCCGGATCCGCCGGAACCTCGGGCACCGGCTTCGGCTTCTTCCACGGCGGGGTCAGATCGGCGGAGTACTGGCGCATTCGAATGACGATAGGAGAAGGCGCAGGGCGATCACCGCGACACGCCGAAACGCGCCGCCAGCGCGTCCCGCTGGGCCCGGACGAACGCCGCGTCCACCACCGCTCCGTGACCGGGCACGTACAGCGCGTCCTCGCCGCCCAGATCCAGCAGCCGGTCCAGGGCGGCCGGCCAGTGCGACGGCACCGCGTCGGGGCCCGCCTGGGGCTCGCCGGACTCCTCGACCAGGTCGCCGCAGAACACCACCTCCGGATCACCGGGCACCAGCACCGCCAGGTCGTGCGCGGTATGCCCCGGGCCCACGTTCGCAAGCAGCACCTGGCGGCCGCCGCCCAGGTCGAGCGTCCACTCGCCGGAGACCAGATGGCGGGGCGGGACCAGCCGGTCCGCCGACTCCCGCGCCACGGGCTCCGCCAGGCCGTTGCGTACCGCGTCCGCGCACAGCTCCTCGCGGTCCCGCACACGCGTGAGGACCGCGTCCACGCCCACCGCGCCGAAAACCTCCGCCTCCGGGAACGCCGCCGCGCCGAAGACATGGTCGAAGTGGGGGTGGGTCAGCGCGAGATGCGTCACACGATGACCGGTGAGCGACTGCGCCTGCGTGCGCAACCGCGTGCCCTCGGCCATGCTCGACCCCGCGTCGATCATGAGGACCGCGCCCTCACCGGCGACCAGTCCCGCCGTGCAGTCCCACACCGGGAGCCGGCACCGCCCCACCCCGGCGGCCACCCGCTCCCACCCGAGCTCTTCCCAAGTCACCGTCATACGGCGACGCTAGCGGTGACACCCGTCGCGGGCACGACAGCGCACGACCAGCCTTGCCGGGGGTGCACCCCACCGCCGTACACTGGGCCGGGGAATGCTGGCACTCGCACGCGCAGAGTGCCAGGCCACGACAGGCAGGGCCGCGAGCGGAAGACTTCTGGAGGTGTGCGCGATGCTCAGTGAACGCAGGCTTCAGGTGCTGCGCGCCATCGTCCAGGACTACGTCGGCACCGAGGAGCCCGTCGGCTCCAAGGCCCTCACCGAGCGGCACAGCCTCGGCGTCTCCCCGGCCACCGTGCGCAACGACATGGCGGCCCTCGAGGACGAGGGATACATCGCCCAGCCGCACACCAGTGCCGGGCGCATCCCCACCGACAAGGGCTACCGGCTGTTCGTGGACAAGCTGGCCGGCGTCAAGCCGATGACCGCGCCCGAGCGGCGCGCGATCCAGAACTTCCTCGAAGGTGCCGTCGACCTCGACGACGTCGTGGCGCGTACGGTGCGGCTGCTGGCGCAGCTCACGCGCCAGGTGGCCGTCGTGCAGTACCCGTCGCTGACCCGGTCGACCGTGCGGCATGTGGAGTTGCTCGCCCTCGCGCCCGCGCGTCTGATGCTCGTGCTGATCACGGACACCGGGCGGGTCGAGCAGCGTGTGGTCGACTGCGTGGCGCCCTTCGGCGAGGCCTCGCTCGCGGATCTGCGCGCACGGCTCAACAGCCGTGTGGCGAACCGCCGTTTCGCGGATGTGCCGAGTTTGGTGGAGGATCTCCCGGAGGCGTTCGAGCACGAGGACCGGGGTACGGTTTCCACGGTGCTCTCCACGCTTCTGGAGACGCTCGTCGAGGAGAACGAGGAGCGGCTGATGATCGGCGGCACCGCCAATCTCACCCGTTTCGGGCATGACTTTCCCCTGGTGATCCGGCCGGTGCTGGAGGCGCTCGAGGAGCAGGTCGTGCTCCTCAAGCTGCTCGGCGAGGCGAAGGATCCGGGCGTGACCGTACGTATCGGTCATGAGAACGCCCACGAAGGACTCAACTCCACGTCCGTCGTGTCGGTCGGCTACGGTTCGGGCGGCGAGGCAGTCGCCAAGCTCGGCGTGGTCGGACCGACCCGCATGGACTACCCGGGAACGATGGGAGCGGTACGCGCAGTGGCACGGTACGTCGGACAGATCCTGGCGGAGTCGTAGTGGCCACGGACTACTACGCCGTACTCGGCGTGCGCCGCGACGCGTCGCAGGAAGAGATCAAGAAGGCCTTCCGGCGGCTCGCACGCGAGCTGCATCCGGACGTCAACCCGGATCCGAAGACCCAGGAGCGGTTCAAGGAGATCAACGCCGCCTACGAGGTGTTGTCGGATCCGCAGAAGAAGCAGGTCTACGACCTCGGCGGCGACCCGCTCTCGCAGGCCGCGGGCGGCGGCGCGGGCGGCTTCGGAGCCGGTGGCTTCGGGAACTTCTCCGACATCATGGACGCGTTCTTCGGCACGGCGTCGCAGCGCGGTCCGCGCTCGCGCACCCGCCGCGGCCAGGACGCGATGATCCGTATCGAGGTCGAGCTCGACGAGGCCGCCTTCGGTACGACCAAGGACATCCAGGTCGACACGGCCGTCGTCTGCAACACCTGCAGCGGCGAGGGTGCCGCGCCGGGGACGAGTGCGCAGACGTGTGACATGTGCCGCGGCCGCGGTGAGGTGTCGCAGGTCACCCGGTCGTTCCTCGGCCAGGTCATGACGTCCCGGCCCTGCCCGCAGTGCCAGGGCTTCGGGACCGTGGTGCCGACGCCGTGCCCGGAGTGCGCCGGTGACGGCCGCGTCCGCTCCCGGCGGACCCTGACCGTGAAGATCCCCGCGGGTGTCGACAACGGCACGCGCATCCAGCTCGCCGGCGAGGGCGAGGTCGGGCCCGGTGGCGGTCCCGCCGGTGACCTCTACGTCGAGATCCACGAACTCCCGCACTCCACGTTCCAGCGGCGCGGCGACGACCTGCACTGCACGGTGACGATCCCCATGACGGCCGCGTGTCTCGGCACGAAGGTGCCGCTGGAGACGCTGGACGGCATGGAGGAGGTCGACATCCGCCCGGGCACCCAGTCCGGCCAGTCGATCCCGCTGCACGGCCGGGGCATCACGCACCTACGGGGCGGCGGACGCGGCGACCTCATCGTCCACGTCGAGGTCCAGACCCCGACCAAGCTCGACCCCGAGCAGGAGCGGTTGCTGCGCGAGCTGGCCAAGCTGCGGGGCGAGGAGCGGCCTACGGGGCAGTTCCAGCCGGGGCAGCAGGGGTTGTTCTCGCGGTTGAAGGACGCGTTCAACGGGCGCTGATCGGTTTTTCGCGGCGCCTTTTCCTCTGGTCTATGCCACACGGAGGCCGGTTTCGGAGTTGTTCGGAGGACGTGACAACATGCGGTCATGTCCTCCGCACTGACCGATCTCTTCCCGCACCCGATCGTGCAGGCCCCCATGGCGGGTGGCGTCTCCGTACCGCAGCTCGCCGCCGCCGTGTGCGAGGCGGGCGGGCTCGGATTCCTCGCCGCCGGGTACAAAACGGCCGACGGGGTGTACCAGGAGATCAAGCAGCTCCGGAGCCTCACGAGCAGGCCCTTCGGCGTGAACGTCTTCATGCCGCAGCCCGAGTACGCCGACCCCGCCTCCATCGATGTCTATGCCCACCAGCTGGCCGGTGAGGCCACCTGGTACGAGGCCGAGCTCGGCGATCCCGACAGCGGTCGCGACGACGGCTACGAGACCAAGCTCGCGGTGCTGCGGGACAACCCCGTGCCGGTCGTGTCGTTCCACTTCGGCGTGCCGAGCCGGGAGGTCATCGACAGCCTGCACCGCGTCGGTACCTTCGTCCTCGCCGCCGCGACCACCCCCGACGAGGCCCGGGCCGTCGAGCGGGCGGGTGCGGACGGGGTCATCGCGCAGGGCGTCGAGGCCGGCGGCCACCAGGGCACCCACCGGGACATCCCTGAGCTGGACGGTGCCGGCATCGGACTGCTGTCGCTGGTCGCGCAGATCCGGGAAACCGTGAGCATCCCGATCGTCGCCGCCGGCGGCATCATGCGCGGCGGCCAGATCGCCGGGGTCCTCGCCGCCGGCGCGAGCGCGGCCCAGCTCGGCACCGCGTTCCTCGCCACGCACGAGTCGGGCGCGAACGCCCTGCACAAGCAGGCGCTGACCAACCCCCTGTTCGTGCGTACGGAGTTGACCCGGGCCTTCTCCGGGCGGCCGGCGCGCGGTCTCGTCAACCGGTTCCTGCGCGAGCACGGCCCGTACGCGCCGCCCGCCTACCCCGAGGTCCATCACCTGACCTCGCCGCTGCGCAAGGCCGCCGCCAAGGCGGGGGACGCGCAGGGGATGGCGCTGTGGGCCGGGCAGGGCCACCGGATGGCGCGGGAGCTGCCCGCCGGGCAGCTGGTGGAGGTGCTGGCCGGTGAACTCGCCACGGCGCGCGCGGTGCTGTCGGGTGGGGGCGGCGTCCTGTGACCGCGCCGGTGTTCGTCGTCGAGCACCTCGACGCGGGTGGCGGCGGCCGGTACGTCCTCGACGGTCCGGAAGGGCGGCATGCCGTCTCCGTGAAGCGGCTGCGGCCCGGCGAGGACATCGTCCTCACGGACGGGGCCGGGCGCTGGGCGGACTGCGTCGTGCTCGATACGGAGGGCAAGGACCGGCTGATCGTCCGGCTGGACTCGGTGACCGAGGAGCCGGAGGAGCGGCCCCGGGTCACCGTCGTCCAGGCGCTGCCCAAGGGCGACCGCGGGGAGCTGGCCGTCGAGACGATGACCGAGGTCGGTGTCGACGCGATCGTGCCGTGGGCGGCGGCGCGCTGCATCACGCAGTGGAAGGGCGAGCGCGGGCTGAAGGCGCTGGGCAAGTGGCGGGCGACGGCGCGGGAGGCGGGCAAGCAGTCACGCCGCGTACGGTTTCCGGAGGTCGCGGAGGCGGCGACGACCAAGCAGGTCGCTGCGCTGCTGGCCGGGGCCGAGTTCGCCGGCGTTCTCCATGAGAGCGGGGACGAGCCGCTGGCGACCGCCGAACTGCCGTCCTCCGGTGAGATCGTGCTGGTCGTTGGGCCCGAAGGGGGCGTGGCGCCCGAGGAGTTGGCGCAGTTCGAGGAGGCGGGGGCGAAGGCGTACCGGCTGGGGCGCAGTGTGCTGCGCACCTCGACTGCCGGCACGGCGGCTGCCGCGGTGCTCCTGGCCCGCACCGGCCGCTGGTCCTGATCCTTCCCGGAGGCACCGTGGAACTCGCACAGGTACGACTGCTCGTCACCGACTTCGCCGCCTGCTACCGCTTCTACGGCGAGGTTCTCGGCCTCAAGCCGCAGTCGGGCGCGGCGGACGGGCCGTACGAGAAGTTCAGCCCCGCCGTCGGCTCGGCGGGGATCGCCCTGCAGGACCGCACGATGATGGCCGAGATCCTCGACGAACTGGGCGACCCTGCGGCCGGCCATCGCTCCCTGGTCGTTCTGCGCGTCGACGCACTGGACACCTACTGCGAGGAGATCACCCTGCGGGGCGCCACGGTCCTGCACGGCCCGGCACCTCTGACCGACCGCATGCGCGTAGCTCACCTCAAGGACCCGGAGGGGAACTTGGTGGAGCTGCAGGAGTGGTTGCTGCTGCGCGGCTGACGCCGAGCCTCTTGCGTCGGCGGTCTCTGGGCATGTCGGCATGTCAGGGCTCAGGGCAGTGGGGGGAGCCGGAGCGGGCCGGGAGGAGGTGACGTGCGGGAGCCCCGAGTGGCCGTATGCGCCCTACCGCCCCGCCCTCGTCGGTGGCAGGCTGCCCTCCATGGGGGTATTGAGGAGGATTGGGCGGGGGCCGCGCAGCCGTAGGGCGGCGGTCGCGGTGACATGCGCGGTGGTTGTCGTAGGCGGCGCGGTCGCCTGTGAACCCGGCGGTGGCATCAGCTCCGCGGCCGTCGCGTACACCACCGACGAAACCGTCACCAAGGAGCTCAACCGCCAGAAGGCAGGTGTGCGCTGGCTGACGTGTACCGCCTCGTACGGGGAATCCGGCAAGGGCGGGAACGCCTCGCCCTCGGCACGTGAGAAGACCGTCGCGACCGTCGACTGTGAGGGGGAGACCGAGGACGGGAAGGACATCGTCGTCACCGGCAGGGTCACCCACGCCGTGGACGGCGAATGCGTGCGCGGGAAGATCACCGCCAAGGTCGACGGCAAGGTGTGGTTCGAGGTCGACGGGCTCGGCAACTGTGATGCCACTCCGTCGCCCGTCGGAGGCGGGCCCACGAACGGGCAGCCCGGGCCCACCGTCACCGTGACCGTCACACAGACCATCTGGTGCGAGCGCTATCCGGACTGCCGCCCTGTCGAGGGCAAGTGATCCGAAGTCTGTCCGCGTGGCGCCGTCCCTGCATAGGGTGATCGGGTGACTCAGTCCGCATCGCCTGCTTATCTCCGGTTCCCCCACGTGCACGGCGACCTGGTCGCCTTCACCGCCGAGGACGACGTGTGGCTCGCTCCCCTCGACGGCGGCCGGGCCTGGCGGGTCAGCGCCGACAACGTGCCGGTGACCCAGCCCCGCATCTCGCCCGACGGCACCACCGTCGCGTGGACCTCCACCCGCGACGGCGCTCCCGAGGTGCACATCGCCCCGGCCGACGGCGGACCCGCCAAGCGGCTGACGTACTGGGGAAGTTCGAAGACCCAGGTGCGCGGCTGGACCCCGGACGGCGAGGTCCTGGCGATCAGCACGCAGGGGCAGGCGAGCCTGCGCCGTACCTGGGCGCGTGCCGTTCCGCTCGACGGCGGTCCGGCCACCACCCTGCCGTACGGGCCCGTCGGTGACGTCGCCCACGGGCCGAGTGTGGTTCTGCTGAGCGCGCCGATGGGGCGCGAGGCCGCCTGGTGGAAGCGGTACCGGGGCGGTACCGCGGGGAAGCTGTGGATCGACCGGGAGGGGGACGGGGAGTTCGTACGGCTGCATCAGGAGCTGGACGGGAACGTCGAGTATCCGCTGTGGGCCGGTGAGCGCATCGCCTTTCTCTCCGATCACGAGGGCACCGGGGCGCTCTACTCCTCCCTCGCCGACGGGGCCGATCTGCGGCGGCACACGCCGCTCGACGGGTTCTACGCCCGGCACGCCGCGACCGACGGCACCCGGGTCGTCTACTCCAGCGCCGGTGAGCTGTGGGTGCTCGATGATCTGGACGGGGCCGAGCCGCGTCGGCTGGACGTGCGGCTGGGCGGGCAGCGCGTCGATCTTCAGCCGTTTCCGCTGCACGCCTCCCGGTCGTTCGGGTCGGCGTCCCCGGACCACACCGCGCGCGGCAGCGCCGTCTCCGTACGAGGCTCCGTCCACTGGGTCACCCACCGCGCCGGCCCCGCCCGCGCCCTCGCCGCGACGCCCGGCGTGCGGGCCCGGCAGCCGCGCGCCTTCCGCGCCGACGGCGAGGAGTGGGTGGTGTGGGTGACGGACGCCGAGGGCGACGACGCCCTGGAGTTCGCGCCAGCCACCGGGCTCGCCCCGGGGGCGACGCCGCGCCGGCTCGCAGCCGGGCAGCTCGGCCGGGTGCTGGACCTCGCCATGGCGCCCGACGGCAGCCGTGCGGCCGTCGCCTCGCACGACGGGCGGCTGCTGCTCGTCGAGCGGGAGACGGGTGAGGTGCGGGAGGTGGACCGGAGCGAGGACGGTGATGTGTCGGGGCTCGTCTTCTCGCCCGACTCCGCCTGGCTGGCCTGGTCCCACCCCGGACCGCGGCCCCTGTGCCAGCTGAAGCTCGCCAACACCACCGACCTGTCGGTCGCCGAGGCGACCCCGCTGCGCTTCCAGGACTACGCGCCCGCGTTCACGGTGGACGGCAAGCACCTCGCTTTCCTGTCGACCCGCTCCTTCGACCCGGTCTACGACGAGCACGTCTTCGACCTGGCCTTCGTGGAGGGCGCCCGGCCGCATCTGATCACCCTCGCGGCCACCACGCCCTCCCCGTTCGGGCCGCAGCGGCACGGCCGGTCCTTCGAGACGCCCGACCGGGAGGAGACCCCCGACAGCGAGGGCACCCCCACCACCCGCATCGACATCGAGGGCCTCGCCGACCGCATCGTGCCCTTCCCGGTCGAGGCCGCCCGCTACTCCAACCTGCGGGCCGCGAAGGACGGCGTCCTGTGGCTGCGCCACCCGGTCTCCGGAGTGCTCGGCGCGTCCCGGGCCACCCCGGACGATCCCGAGCCCAAGTCCGAGCTGGAGCGCTACGACCTCGCCCAGCAGCGGGTCGAGCATCTCGCCGTCGACGCCGACCACTTCGCGGTCAGCGGCGACGGCAAGCGGGTGCTGCTGTGGACGGACGGGCGGCTGAAGGTCGTCCCCAGCGACCGGCGCGCCTCGAACGACGACGACAGCGACTCCAATATCACCGTCGACCTCGGCCGCGTACGCCAGTTCGTCGACCCGGCCGCCGAGTGGCGGCAGATGTTCGACGAGAACGGCCGCATCATGCGGGACCACTTCTGGCGGCCGGACATGAGCGGCGTCGACTGGTCCGGCGTCCTCGACCGCTACCGCCCGGTCGTCGAGCGCCTCGCCACCCACGACGACCTCGTCGATCTGCTGTGGGAGGTCCAGGGCGAACTCGGCACCTCGCACGCCTACGTCACCCCGCGCGGCGGCTACGGCCGCGGCGCCCGTCAGGGCCTGCTCGGCGCGGACATCTCCCGCCACGAGGACGGCAGTTGGCGCGTCGACCGCATCCTCCCCTCGGAGACCTCCGACCCGGACGCCCGCAGCCCGCTCGCCGCACCCGGTGTCGCCGTACGCCCCGGGGACGCGATTCTCGCGATCGCGGGACAGCCGGTCGACCGCGTCGCCGGGCCCGGCCCGCTGCTGATCGGCACGGCGGGCAAGCCGGTGGAGCTGACCATCTCCCCGTCCGGCGGCGGCGACCCCCGGCACGCCGTCGTCGTCCCGGTCGCGGACGAGGAGCCGCTGCGCTACCACGCCTGGGTCGCAGACCGGCGTGCCTACGTCCACGAGAAGTCCGGCGGCCGTCTCGGCTATCTGCACGTCCCGGACATGCAGGCGCCCGGCTGGGCCCAGATCCACCGTGACCTGCGCGTCGAGGTCGCCCGCGAGGGCCTGGTCGTCGACGTCCGCGAGAACCGCGGCGGCCACACCTCCCAGCTGGTCATCGAGAAACTCGCCCGGCGCATCGTCGGCTGGGCGGTCCCGCGCGGCATGCGCCCCTACAGCTACCCCGAGGACGCCCCTCGCGGCCCTGTCGTGGCCGTCGCCAACGAGTTCTCCGGCTCCGACGGCGACATCGTCAACGCCGCGATCAAGGCCCTGGGCCTGGGCCCGGTGGTCGGCACCCGCACCTGGGGCGGCGTCATCGGCATCGACAGCCGCTACCGCCTCGTCGACGGCACCCTGGTCACCCAACCCAAGTACGCCTTCTGGCTCGAGGGCTATGAGTGGGGCGTCGAGAACCACGGGGTGGACCCGGATGTGGAGGTCGTCCAGCGCCCCCAGGACTACGTGGCGGGCAGAGACGCCCAACTGGATGAAGCAATCCGGCTGGCACTGGAAGCTCTGGAGGCAGTACCGGCAAAAACGCCCCCAGGCCTGCCAACTTAAGGGGCGCGGGGAACTGCGCGACCAGCCCAAACGCACCCGCACCCGACGACGATACGATGCCCGAGTCGGACCACACGGCCCAACCTCCGGAGGAAACATGGCAGGGGAGCCCCAGGAAGACTGCCTGTTCTGCAAGATCGTCGCCGGCACCATCCCGGCGACCATCGTGCGGCAGACAGACACCACCGTCGCGTTCCGCGACATCAACCCCCAGGCCCCCACCCACGTCCTGATCATCCCCAAGGCGCACTACGAGAACGCCGCAGCCCTCGCCGCCGCCGATCCCGGCCTCACCGCGGACGTGATCCGCGAGGCCCAGGCCGTCGCCGACGAGGAGAAGCTCGACAGCCACCGCCTCGTCTTCAACACCGGCAGCGGCGCCGGCCAGACCGTCTGGCACGTGCACGGCCATGTGCTCGGTGGCCGCGGCCTCGAATGGCCCCCCGGGTAGTCCGCCTTGTCCGTACGTGAACTCGTGGTCCTCGGCACCGCCAGCCAGGTGCCGACCCGGCACCGCAACCACAACGGCTACCTGCTGCGCTGGGACGGCGAGGGCATCCTCTTCGACCCCGGGGAGGGCACGCAGCGCCAGATGCTGCGGGCCGGGGTCGCCGCGCACGACCTGAACCGGATCTGCGTCACGCACTTCCACGGCGACCACAGCCTCGGCCTCGCCGGCGTCATCCAGCGCATCAACCTCGACAAGGTGCCGCACGAGATCACGGCCCACTACCCCCTCTCCGGGCAGCGCTTCTTCGACCGTCTCCGGTACGCCACCGCCTACCGCGAGACCGTCGACATCACCCAGTCGCCCGTCTCCGCCGACGGGCCCCTCGCCCGTGCGGGCACCTACACGCTGGACGCCCGGAAGCTGTCGCACCCCGTTGAGTCGTACGGCTACCGGATCGTCGAGCCCGACGGCCGCCGCATGCTGCCCGAGCGGCTCGCCGCGCACGGGATCAAGGGGTCGGACGTCGGCCGGATCCAGCGTGAGGGCTCGCTCGGCGGGGTCGCGCTCGACGATGTGAGCGAGGTGCGGCGCGGGCAGCGGTTCGCGTTCGTCATGGACACCCGGCTGTGCGACGGGGTGTACGCGCTCGCCGAGGGCTGCGACATGCTCGTCATCGAGTCGACCTTTCTCGACGAGGACGAGCAACTCGCTGTGGAGCACGGCCATCTGACGGCGGGACAGGCCGCGCGGGTGGCCCGGGACGGCGGTGTGCGGCATCTGGTGCTGACCCACTTCAGTCAGCGGTACACGGACCCGGACGAGTTCGAGCGGCAGGCGCGGGCCGCCGGCTACGAGGGTGAGCTGACCGTGGCGCACGATCTACTGAGAGTGCCGGTTCCGAAGCGTCGGTGAATCAGCCGTACGATGAATTGATGTCCCTCCCCAAAGCCGAACTGCACCTTCACATCGAAGGCACCCTGGAACCGGAACTCGCCTTCGAGCTTGCCGCGCGCAACGGCGTCACGCTGCCGTACGCCGACACGGACGAGCTGCGCGAGGCGTACCGGTTCGAGGATCTGCAGTCTTTCCTGAACCTGTACTACGAGCTCATGGCCGTCCTGCGCACCGAGCGCGACTTCGAGGACCTGGCCAATGAATACCTCGCCCGCGCCGCCGCTCAGGGGGTGCGGCACGCCGAGATCTTCTTCGACCCGCAGGCCCACACCAGCCGGGGGCTGGAGATCGGCACGGTCGTAGAGGGGCTGTGGCGGGCGCTGGGCAGCAGCGAGGCGAACCATGGTGTCTCGACCCGGCTGATCCTGTGCTTCCTGCGCGACGAGTCCGCCGAGTCGGCCCTGGCGACCCTGGACGCGGCGAAGCCGTACCTGGACCGGATCACCGGCGTCGGCCTCGACTCGGCCGAGGTCGGGCACCCGCCGGTGAAGTTCCGCGAGGTCTACGAGGCAGCCGCCGCGCTCGGGCTGCGGCGGGTCGCGCACGCCGGTGAGGAGGGGCCGCCGGAGTACATCACCGAGGCGCTGGACATCCTCGGCGTGGAGCGGGTCGACCACGGCCTGCGCTGTGTGGAGGACCCGGCGCTGGTGGAGCGGCTGGTGCGCGACAGGGTGCCGCTGACGCTGTGCCCGCTGTCGAACGTCCGGCTGCGGACCGTGGACACCCTCGCCGACCACCCCCTGCCCGCCATGCTGGACGCCGGTCTCATGTGCACGGTGAACTCGGACGACCCGGCCTACTTCGGCGGGTACGCCGGTGAGAACTTCGACGCCGTGCGCGCCACCCTGGGCCTGAGCGAGGAGCGGCTGCGGGAGCTCGCCCGCAACTCCTTCCTCGCGTCCTTCCTGGAGGACGACGAGGAGCTGCGGGCGCGGTATCTCGCCGAGGTGGAGGCCTACACCTTCCCGTAGGCCCGCCCGCTTCGTTCACTTGCCGTGGATGCGGTCCACCAGGATGTCGATGACCAGCGGCGTGCGCGGGCCGTAGCCCAGCAGCACGCCGTCCTCCACGTCGACGACGCGGCGGTTCATGCCGGCGGGGGTCTGGGCGATGCCGGGGATCTTGACGAGTCCGTCGATGCCGTCGACCGATTCCAGGCCCTTGGACATCATCAGGATGACGTCCGGCTGGGCCTGGGCGAGGGCCTCGGTGGTGATGGGGGTGAAGGGCTTGTCCAGGCCGGCTTCGGTGCCCGCGTCCACCGCGCCCGCGGCCTCGATCAGGGAGTCGGCGCCGGAGCCCTTGCCGCCGATCAGATAGACGGCCGCGCTGCCGCGCAGGTAGAGGAACGCCACCTTGGGCTTGCTGCCCTCGGGCACGGCGTCCCGGGCGGCGGCGAGTTCGTCGCTCATCCGCCGGTTGAGCGCCTTGCCCGCGTCGGGGACGCCGAGGGCCTCGGCGATGCGGGTCGTGCGCGTGGTGACGTCGGACAGCTTCGTCGCCGGGTCGAGGACGACGACGGGGATGCCGGCGTCCCGGATCTGGTCGAGCGCCTCGTCGGGGCCGGTGTCGGTGTCGGCGAGCACCACGGTCGGCCGCAGGGACAGCACGCTCTCCGCGCTCACGTCGTGCGCCTTGGTGACCTGGGGGAGCTTTTTCGCCTCGGCGAAGGTGGCGGTGATGTCGCGGCCCACGACCTGGTCGCCGAGACCCAGTGTGAACACGATCTCCGCCACGCCGCCGTTGAGCGGCAGGATGCGGGAGGCGTCCTCGACGGTGACCTTCCGGCCGTCGGAGGAGTCCACGGTCACCGGCAGCTTCGGGGCGGGGGCCTTGCCCTTCAGGGGCACGATCGTGTTCTTCGCGAGCTGCTTCTCGGCCGCCGTGGCACGGGCGTTCGCCGATGCCGGTGCGGCGTCCGAGCCGCCGGAGGACGATGATCCGCCTCCCGAGCCGCAGGCGCCGGTCAGCAGTCCGAGGGTGAGGGCGAGTGCGGCGAGGGCGCGCCTGCGGGCGGGGGGACGGCATCTCGCTGAGTTGAGCATGGCTCCACTTTTCCTCTCTCGCGACGCACAATTGACGGTTAGTTTAGGTTAGGCTCACCTTAATAAACCTTGGTGGGGGTGTTTCATGCCATCGTCAACTCGCCTGCGCCGCAAAGGAGTTGCCCGACATCGGGGAGCTTGGGGGATCGTGGGGGCCGTCGCCGCCCTGCTCGTCCCGGTTGCCGCTCCGGCCGTTGCCGCCGGTGGTTCGGCGACCGGTCCCGAGGGACAGAAACTCACCGTCTCCAAGTCCTCCGGCCTGAAATCGGCGGGTGAGACGGTGACCGTCACCGGCTCCGGCTACAACACGGAGAAGGGCATCTACGTCGCCTTCTGCGTGGACAACGGGCCGGGCAAGACCCCCACTCCCTGTGTCGGCGGCGTCGACATGTCCGGCGAGTCCGGCGCTTCGGCCTGGATCTCCGCCGACCCGCCCTCGTACGGGGACGGGCTGGCGAAGCCGTACGGCGGCAGCGGGCATGACGGCACCTTCAGCGTGAAGCTCAAGGTGCGCGCCAAGGACGCCAACACCGACTGCACGAAGACCGGCGTGACCTGCGCCGTCATCACGCGTAATGACCACACGCGCGGTGGCGACCAGAGCCAGACGGTCCGGGTGCCGGTGACCTTCGGCGGCGGCTCGTCCGGGGACGGCGGTGCGTCGGCCACGCCGAGCGACACGGCCGGGGCGAGCGCGACCGGCGGGGGTGGCGTGGTCAGTTCCGATGGCGGCGGCGACAAGGGCTCCGGCGGCCCGCTCGCCAGTACCGGCTCCGCCGCGCTGCCGCTCGGGCTCACCGCCGCCGGGCTGGTCGCGGCCGGCGCCGGTACCTGGTTCTGGGCGCGCCGGCGCCGGACCGCCGGGCGCGCGGACGTGAGCTGACTCGACTGCCGTCCAGGCACG
Organism: Streptomyces sp. NPDC057002; assembly: GCF_042673825.1. Taxonomy (NCBI): domain Bacteria; kingdom Bacillati; phylum Actinomycetota; class Actinomycetes; order Kitasatosporales; family Streptomycetaceae; genus Streptomyces; species Streptomyces sp. NPDC057002. The sequence continues at coordinate 325,292 of NZ_JBHURZ010000005.1, read as the reverse complement.
GCATGTCCCGGAAGGGGATACGAAGATGGCGAAAAGACCCGGCGCCGTCGCCCTGGCCGTCGGCACCGCTCTGTTCGCGGTGCTGTCGCCGGGCGCTGCGGCAGCGCGGGAGGGTGAGGCCCTTCCGCGCGGGGTGTCCGGAGGGTACGCGAGCTGGAACACGGCCGCGCCCGGCCTCACCGGCAGAGGCATCGCGCTGACCACGGACCGACCGGCCGTACAGGGGGCGGCCGATCGGTCCTGGTTCCCGGCGACGGGAGGCGGCGCGGATCCCGGAACCGGGGCGGCGGAGGTCGAGTTGGGCGGCATCGCCCGTCTCGAACGGTCCGCCGCCCCGGGCGACCCGGGCGACCCGCTCGTCCTGGGCGGCCTGCGGCTGGAGTTGACTGGCGGCGGGGACGGAGGCGGGGGCGGCGGTGCGCTGCACGTCCGGGCCGTACGCGACGGCCGCGCTCAGGAGGTGACGCTGGCCGAGATCGCGGCGGGCGGCGCCGAACCCGCCGTACGCGCGGGCGGGATGACCTGGACCGGGCTGCGGGCGTCCCTCACGGACGAGGGGGCGGGGCTGCTGTCCGACTGGAGCGGGGAGCAGTTCGCGTCGGGGGACGCGCTGGGGGTGCTGGACGTGACGGCCGGGACCGGGGCCGGGGGCGGTGCTTCCGGTGACGTACCGTCGCCGCCGTCGCCGACCCCCACGGCCCCGGACACTCCCGCGCCCCAACCTCAGCGGGAGCGAATGAGCGCCCCCGTGGCCTCCGTCGCGCACTCCGCACTCGCTCCCGGCGAGGAACAGCGGGTCACCGGCGAAGGCTTTGCGCCCGGCGCGGTCGTGCTCGTCGCGATCGACGGCGACACCCGATACCAGGCGGTGGCCGACGAGGAGGGTCGTGTCGCCCGCGCCTTCCCGGTGTACGCCACGGCCGTCGAGGGCGGGCACACGGTCGAGTTGTCGGCCGTGACCGCACAACAGGGCGCCGCTGTAGCGCAGTTCACGGTGCGTACCGCGAACTGACTCTTGCATACTTAGGTAAGGCTTACCTAATCTTTGCTCGCTGTCGACCAACGAGGTCGACCGACGAGAAAGGGCTCGTACCCCCATGAGATCCGCCTTCTCCGCTCGTATCGCCGCCCGTGCCGGCGTGGCCGCCGCCGCATCCGCCGCCCTCACCCTGGGCCTGGCCGGCTCGGCCTCCGCCGCCACCTCGACCCGCACGATCACCGACGGCGGCACCACGTACAACCTGTCGGTGACCGCGCCGAACACGGCCTCGGCGGCCGGTCAGGTCATCAATGTCACCGGCTCCGGCTTCAACCCGGGTCAGGGCATCTACGTAGGCCTGTGCGTGGTCTCGGGCGCTCCGGGGGCCGCCAAGCCGACCCCCTGTCTGGGCGGCCAGGACGAGAGCGGCTCCACCGGTGCCTCGCACTGGGTGAACAACACCTTCGGCGGGATGTTCGCCAACAGCTCCAAGTTCGGCACCGGCGGCACCTTCGACGTGAACATCTTCGTCAAGGCCACCCTCGACAACGGCCAGGTCTGCGGCGACGACGTCACCTGCGCGATCGTCACCCGCGCCGACCACTTCGACGGCAACGACCGCAAGTACGACGTCCACGTCCCGGTCACCTTCCAGTGACGGCTGACTGACGCACCGCCAGGCCGGGCCCCGGGGCACTCCGGGGCCCGGCCCTCGGCGTCCGTACGGGCCCACCCGACCACGTGAGGAACCGCTCATGCATCACAGACGCCCGGCGGCGCTGCTCGGCGTCGCCGCCCTGGTGGCCGCCTCGGTCGCCGTGGGCGCCGGCACCGCCGCGCAGGCCGCCGACACCCCGAGGACGGCCCTCGGCAAGAACGGCCAGAAGCTCACGGTCTCCGCCTCCGCGAACCTCGACCCGGACGGCGAGACCCTGCGCGTCACCGGCTCCGGCTACGGCACCGCCAAGGGCATCTACGTCGCCGTGTGCAAGGACAACGGCGACAACCGCATCCCCACCCCCTGCCTGGGCGGCGCCGACCAGAGCGGCGGCAGCGGCGCCTCGAAGTGGATCGTCCCCGAGGGCGATGCCAACGAGGGCCCGCTCACCGAGACCTTCGGCGACGGAGGCACCTTCGACGTCGAGATCGAGGCCATGGCCAAGGACGGCGGCCTCGACTGCGCCCAGGTCCGCTGCTCGGTCGTCACCCGCGTCGATCACCGGGCCGCCGGCGACCGCTCCCAGGACGTCCGGATCCCGATCACCTTCAAGGGCCAGGAGCCCGGTGGCGGCGACGGCGACGGCGTGGACGTCCCGGCCGGAACCGTCAGTTACACGCGCTCCGCCGAGATCACCACCGTAGGCCGCCCCAACGCCCTGCTGCTGCACCCCGATTCCAAGAAGCTGTACGTCGGCTCCGACAACATCCCCGACACCGCCGACGTCAACGAGGCGGGCCTGTACGTCCTGAACCCCGAGGACGGCAAGCTGCTCAGCCATGTCGCCCAGGCCCCCGGCTCCACCGGCACGATGCAGCCCCGCGCGGTGCAGCGGATCATCGCCCCGCTCGCCGGTGACGGGGTCGTCTTCCAGTACCCGGTGCGCGGCATCGGCACCGCCAAGGACGGCGACACGGCTGCGAAGGGCGTCTGGCCGCCCGGCGGCGCGGTCACCGGGGCCGCTCCGGGCACCGGCGCCGACACCGTCCTGATCTCCCAGGGCGCCGCCCTGTCCGAGGTGGAGACCGCCACCGGGGCCGTCAGGCGGACGGTCACCCTCGACGGCGGCGGCGACCTCGCGGCCGACACCGCCCGCAAGACCCTCTGGTCCGCCGAGACCACCGGCGGCAAGCTCCGCCGTATAGACGCCGGGGCCCTCACCGTGACCGCGGAGGCGGCCCTGCCCGCGGAGATCCTCGCCTTCGTCGAGGTGGACCCCGAGACCGGCAACGTCTGGGTGGGGACGGGCTCTTCGGTGCTCGTCTTCGACAAGAACGCGAAGCTCCTGACGACCCTCAAGGGCAAGGACCGGCCCACCGCGGTCGCCTTCGACAAGACCACGGGTGAGGCCTTCGTCCTCCGTGAGGACTACGGCAGCGCGGAGGACGGCGCGGACAACAACGGCGTCCTGGAGGTGTACGACAGCACCGCCTTCGAGCAGGCGGCCGTGCCCGTCGCCCTGCCCGGCAGCCTCGCGGGCGGCTTCGGCGGTGTGGCCGTCACCCCGGGTGCCGGCTCCGTCTATCTCACCCACCAGGCGGAGAGTTCGGTCCTCCGGTTCGACCGCCGTGTCTCGCCGAAGGTCACCCAGTCCCCGACCGACCAGACAGTGGCGCCGGGCGACAAGGTCACCTTCGTGGCGGCGGCCCAGGGCACCCCGGAACCGACCGTGCGCTGGCAGGTCAGCACCGACGGCGGCCAGACCTGGTCCGCGATCGAGGGTGCGACGCGCACCTCCTACTCCTTCACGGTGCGGTCGGGGCAGAACGGCTACCGGTACCGCGCCGAGTTCAAGAACACCGCCGGCACCACCCGCACCTCCCCGATCACCCTGACCGTCAAGGAGGCCGGGGGCGGCGGCCCCGGGGGCGGCGACGGCGGCGAGGACACCGAGCCGTCCGGCACGAAGACCGTGACCGGTCCGGAGGGGCAGAAGCTCACCGTCACCCCGGTCAACCACCTCTCCACCGAGGACCAGACCCTCAAGATCACCGGCTCCGGCTACGACATGAAGAAGGGCGTCTACGTCGCCCTGTGCGTCGACAACGGCGAGGGCGAACTGCCCACCCCGTGCATCGGCGGCGTCGACATGTCCGGCACCTCGCACTCCTCGGCGTGGATCTCCTCCGACCCGCCCGACTACGGCGAGGAGTTGGCGATCCCGTACGGCAAGGGCGGCACCTTCGAGGTCGAGCTGACGGTGGACGCCAAGGACGAGTACACGGACTGCTTCAAGGCCACCTGCGTCCTGGCCACCCGTGCCGACCACACCCTCTCCGGCGACCGCTCCCAGGACGTCAAGGTCCCGGTCGCCTTCGTCGGCCAGGACCCGGTGGACACCGACGACGGAAAGGGCGGGGGTACCGGGGGCGGCACCGGCGGTGGCACCGGAGGCGGTGGCACGGACGGTGGCACCGGCACGACGGGCGGCTCCGGTGGTACCGGTGGTGGCGGTACCGGGACGTCGGCCGCCGGGGCCTCCGGCAGCCTCGCCTCCACCGGCGTCACCGTCCTGACGGTGGCCGCGCTGGCGGCGGCCCTCACGGCGACGGGCTGGTTCGTGTACCGGCGCGCCCGCACGGGCGGCACCCTCGGCTGACCTACCGGGCTCCGGACCCCGGTGAGGCACCCGCCTGCCGGGGTCCTGCCTGGTCGTAGGCCCGCTGGGCCGGAACGGCCGCGGCCTCCATGGCGATCTCCACAACCGGCTGTTCCGGGGCACCGATCTCGGGGATCGCGCCGGAGGGCGTGCCGGTGGTGGCGGCGACCAGGGCGGCCGGGTGGCCGCCGCGGCGGCGGATCGCGCCGGGCAGCAGCGGGCGCCCGCCGGTGTGCAGGGCGACGGCCGTCATCGGCAGGGCGATCACCAGCAGGCCGGCGCCGAGGACCGCGCCCATGGCCGGGAACCCGGCCTGCGCCGACAGCACACTGCCGGTGAGCGGTCCGGCGGCCGTGCCCAGCGAGGACGCCGAGCCGACCAGTACCGCCCAGCGGCCGCGCGGGTCGAGCGAGGCGGCGAGCCCGATCAGATACGACAGCACCACCGGGTACAGCGTGTTCCAGGCGATCTCGCCGGTCGCGAAGCTCGTCAGGTCGGTCGAGGACGCGCTGAGCGCGATACAGCCGGCGATGAGGACCGTGCCCGCCCCGATGGGAACGGCACGTCCCAGGCGGGCGCCGAGCGCGCCCGCCGCCAGGACCCCGGTCAGTCCGGCGCCCAGTCCCAGGGCGAACACGGCACCGACGGTGGCTTCGCCGAGGTGGGCCTGGTCAAGACCGATCCGTCCGCTCACGCCCCACAGGGAGTTCTGGGCGAGCGACCAGCACAGCATGGCGGCGGCCAGCACCAGTCCCGAACGGGCGTGCGGCAACCGGGCCTTGTGATGCCGGGTGGGCGCGGCGGGCGCACCGGCGGGGAGGCGGCCGGTCAGCGGCCATACGACCAGGGCCGTGAGGGCGATCGCGGCCAGCGGCAGGCCGTGCCCCGGGCCGAGGCGCGGGACCGTCAGATACACGGCACCCGCGAGGGCGGAGACGGTGAGCAGTCCGGCAGTGGAGGCCCGGTGCGGATCCCGCTGCCCGGCGATGAGGGTGGCGGCGACGGTGGTGGCCGTGCCGGAGCCGAACCCGCCGAGGACGGCCCCGGCGACGACGGCCGGGACGGCGGTGGTGAGCGAGGCACCGCCGTAGCCGAACACGGCCAGGGCGAGACCGATCCGGGCGAGGGTGCGGGCACCGATCCGTTCGACCCGTGAGGCCAGGACGAATCCGGCGGCGGCCGAACTCAGCAGCAGCGCACTGCCGACGGCGCCGGCCTGTGTGGCGGAGAGCGGAAGGTCCGAGTCGAGCCTGCCGACGGTGGTCGGCAGCAGATACGGAGCGAGGTACCCGGCCGTGAAAAGGGCAACGAGGGGCCAGGGTGTGGTGCGGGGGGCGAACACGGGCGTTCCCAGGGCATGCGAAAGGAGCGGGAAGAGGGGGGAGGGGCGACGACCGTCGACGGACAGGAACGCGCGGGCAATTTGTATCAAGCAAGTAGTCGAACGCGTGAACCGAGAAGGTGTGATCTGGAGCACGTTGCGTTTGGTGCGGTGAAGCCCGGGTAAACGAACGCCTTTCGCCAGGTGGCGCGGGTGTTCTCGCTAACGCCAGTGCACCGCTCCGGCCCCCGCCGGAACCGTCGCCTCGGCCTTCGCCCGGATCTCCCGCATCACGGCGACGATCCGCTCCTCGTGCTCCGGAGTGAGCCGGGCGACCGGCACCGAGCAGCTGATCGCGTCCAGCGCGGGGGAGTCGTAGCGCAGCGCGAAACCGAAGCCGACGATCCCGCTCACGCCCTCCTCCCGGTCCACGGAGTGACCGCGGGCCCGGACCCGCGCGAGGTCGGCCGCCAGGGACTCCCGGCTCGTGTGCGAGTTCGGGGTCAGCGCCTCGTACGGCCCCTCGGGCAGCTCCACGTCCGGGCGCTCCGCGAGCAGCGCCTTGCCCAGTGCTCCGGCGTGGGCGGGCAGCCGGCGCCCCACCCGGCTGATCGTGCGCAGGTACTCGTGCGACTCCCGCGTCGCCAGATAGGCCACGTCCCGGCCGTCCAGGCGCCCCATGTGGATGGTCTCGCCGAGCGCCTCGGACGCCTCGTCGAGATACGGCCGTACGGCCCGGACCCGGGGGTCGGTGTCGAGGTAGCTCGTGCCGGCGAGCAGGGCGTGGATGCCGATGCCGTACAGGGAGCCGGTGACGTCGGTGCGTACCCAGCCGCGCGAGATCAGGGTCTGGAGCAGCGCGTACATCGAGCTGCGCGGCACGCCGAGTTCGTCGGCCAGCTCCTGCAGCCGGGCCGGGCGGTCGCCGCGTGCCGCGAGGAGTTCCAGCAGCTCGACCGTGCGCGCCGCGGACTTCACTTCGCGGACGCCCCCTGTGTCTGACATGAGCCGATCGTAATCGGGCGGCCCCGGGCGGTTGACGTTCGCGTACTCAACCGCCATTCTCATATATAAATGATGTCTACATAAGGAGATGACCGTGAGCGCTGGCGCTGGACCGGAAGCGGTCGCGCGGCGGCTGCGGGACGGCATGGCCGGTGGCGTGCTGTCGTTCCCGCTGACCAGCTTCCGCGACGACGGCACCCTCGACCCGGACGGCTTCCGCGCCTACGTCGCGGAGCGCCTCGCCGCCTCGCCCGGCGCCGTCTTCCCCGCCTGCGGCACCGGCGAGTTCTTCTCGCTGGACGAGGACGAGTACCGCCAGGTCGTCACCCTCACCGTCGAGGAGGCGGCGGGCCGCGTTCCCGTCGTGGCCGGCATCGGGTACGGCTGGGCGCAGGCCGTCCGCTTCGCGCGCATCGCCGAGGAGGCAGGCGCCGACGCGCTCCTCGTGCTGCCGCACTACCTCGTCGCCGCCCCGCAGGACGGTCTGGTCGCCCAGCTGGAACAGATCGCCGCCCGCACCCGGCTGCCGCTGATCGCCTACCAGCGCGGCCAGGTCGCCTTCACCGCCGAGTCGCTCAAGCGCATCGCGGCCCTGCCGAACGTCATCGGCCTCAAGGACGGCCACAGCGACCTCGACCGGCTGCAGCGCCTCACGCTCGCCGCCCCCGAGGACTTCCTGTTCTTCAACGGTGCCGCCACCGCCGAGATCCAGGCCCGCGCCTACGCCACCGTCGGCGTCCCCGCCTACTCCTCCGCCGTCCACGCCTTCGCCCCCGAGATCGCCGACGCCTTCTTCGCCGCCCTGCGCGACGGCGACCACGGCACGGTCGACAAGCTGCTGCGCGACTTCTACGTCCCGCTCGTCGAACTGCGCGACCGCGTCCCCGGATACGCCGTGTCGCTGGTGAAGGCGGCGGCCCGGCTGCGCGGCCACCGGGTCGGGCCGGTACGCGCCCCGCTCACCGACCCCTCCGACCGCGACCTCGCCGAGCTCTCCTCCCTGCTGAGCGCCGGCCTCGACCTCGTAGGAGCCACCCGGTGAACCTCGCCATCACGGACGTACGGCTGACGCCGATCCTGGTCGCCGACCCGCCGCTGCTGAACACGCAGGGCGTGCACCAGCCGTACACGCCCCGGCTGATCGTCGAGGTCGTCACGGCCGACGGGATCACGGGCGTGGGGGAGACCTACGGCGATGCCAAGTACCTGGAGCTGGCCCGCCCCTTCGCCGAGCGGCTGAAGGGGCACCAGGTCAGCGATCTGAACGGGCTGTTCACGCTCGCGGACCAGGTCGCCGTGGACCGCTCCCGGGTGGAGAACGCCGTCGACGTCGGCGGGCTGCGCGGCGTCCAGACCGCCGACAAGCTGCGGCTTTCCGTCGTCTCCGGCTTCGAGGTCGCCTGCCTCGACGCCCTCGGCAAGGCGCTCGGACTGCCCGTGCACGCGCTGCTCGGCGGCAAGGTGCGCGACGCCGTCGAGTACAGCGCCTACCTGTTCTACAAGTGGGCCGACCACCCGGAGGGCATCCCGGCCGAGAAGGACGACTGGGGCGCCGCCGTCGACCCGGCGGGCGTGGTGGAACAGGCCCGCCGGTTCAAGGAGCGCTACGGCTTCACCTCCTTCAAGCTCAAGGGCGGCGTATTCCCGCCCGACGAGGAGATCGCGGCCGTACGGGCACTGGCCGAGGCGTTCCCGGGGCATCCGCTGCGGCTGGACCCCAACGGCGCCTGGTCCCTCGAGACGTCGGTCGAGGTGGCCCGGGAGCTCGGGGAGGTCCTGGAGTACCTGGAGGACCCCGCGCTCGGCACCCCCGCCATGGCCGAGGTCGCCGAGCGGACCGGGGTGCCGCTGGCCACCAACATGTGCGTGACGACGTTCGCCGAGATCAAGGAGGCGTTCACCAAGGGCGCCGTTCAGGTCGTCCTCTCCGACCACCACTACTGGGGCGGCCTGCGCAACACCCAGCAGCTCGCCGCCGTCTGCCGGACCTTCGGGGTCGGCGTGTCGATGCACTCCAACACCCACCTGGGCATCTCGCTCGCCGCGATGACCCACGTGGCGGCCACCGTCCCGAACCTCCACCACGCCTGCGACTCCCACTACCCCTGGCAGTCGGAGGACGTCCTCACCGAGCGGCTGACCTTCGAGGGCGGCAAGGTCGCGGTGCCGGACGCGCCCGGGCTCGGCGTCGAGCTCGACCGCGAGCGCCTCGCCGTACTGCACCGGCGGTGGCTGGACGACGACGGCGCGCTGCGGGACCGCGACGACGCGGCGGCCATGCGGATCGCCGACCCCGAGTGGGTGACGCCCTCTATGCCCCGCTGGTAGGGCATGACTGCGTGATCGGCGTCACGTTGTCGGTGGTGTGGTGCAGACTGGCCTGATCCGCACCACGTCAGGGAGCGCACCGTGATCGCGTCCACCGCCCCGGCCGGAAAGGGCCCGAGAAAGGGATCGCACCGCCAGACCCAGGTCGATCCCCTCGCCCCGCTGCGCGTGCCGGACGACCCGCCCTGGGACGTCTATCTCACCGGCACCGTCTTCCTGGACATCATCTTCACCGGGCTCGACTCCGCCCCGGTGCGCGGGACCGAGTCCTGGGCGCGCGGGATGGGGTCGAGCCCCGGCGGCGTCGCCAACATGGCGACCGCGCTGGCCCGCCTCGGCCTCAGGACGTCCCTCGCGGCGGCCTTCGGCGACGACCACTACGGCGACTACTGCTGGGACGCCCTGGAGCACGGCGAGGGCATCGACCTCTCCCCGTCGCGCACGGTGCCCGGCTGGCACTCCCCGGTGACCGTCTCCATGGCCTACGAGGGGGAGCGCACGATGGTCTCGCACGGCCATGAGCCGCCCCCGGAGGAACCGGCCCCCGAGTGCCCGCCCCGCGCCCGTGCCGCCGTCGCCTCCCTCGCACCGGGCGTGAGCGCGCCCTGGATCGCCCAGGCCGCGAGCAAGGGCACCCGGGTCTTCGGCGACGTCGGCTGGGACGACACCGGCGCGTGGGACCTGGCGGCACTGCCCGACCTGCGGCACTGCGAGGCCTTCCTGCCGAACGCGGAGGAGGCCATGCGCTACACGGGCGCCGACTGCCCGCGGGCCGCGGCGCACGCCCTGACCGAGTACGTGCCGCTCGCGGTGGTCACGCTCGGGGCGGACGGGGCGTACGCGGTGGACCGGCGTACGGGGGAGACGGCGGAGGTGCCGGCCATCGAGGTCGAAGCCCTCGACCCGACGGGGGCCGGTGATGTGTTCGTCGCCGGGTTCGTCACCGGCACCCTGGCGGACTGGCCGCTCGCGGACCGGCTGGCCTTCGCCGGGCTGACCGCGGCGCTGTCGGTGCAGGAGTTCGGCGGGTCGTTGTCCGCGCCGGGGTGGTCGGAGATCGCGGCGTGGTGGCGGAAGGTGCAGTCGGTCCAGGGACAGTCGCCGACGGCGCTGCGACGGTACGGGTTCCTGGCGGGGCTGGTGCCGGAGAAGCTGGTCAGACCCTGGCCGTTGCGGCGGGCCGTTCCCACGATCGGCTTCAGGCGCTCGGCGTGATGTCCAGGCCTGCTCGGGGCTCCGGTTACGGGGAACTGTCGCCCCCGTTTCCAACCCCACCCCTAAAAGCCCTACGGCCTTGTCAGTGCTCCGTCGTACCCTTGGAATCGCGAGGCCGCCCTCAGCTACGCGGCCGTGACGAGGAGGAACCGCAGGCCTTAAGCGCCGGCCCATGACTCAGACACCCACAGCTCACACCCCCGCGCAGGAGCAGGCGAGAGCGCAGTTCACCGTCCCCGCCCAGCACCCCATGGTGACCGTGCTGGGGTCCGGCGACAGCCTCCTGCGCGTGATCGAGAAGGCCTTCCCGGCGGCCGACATCCACGTCCGGGGCAACGAGATCAGCGCGGTCGGCGACCCAGCGGACGTCGCCCTCATTTCGCGCGTGTTCGACGAGATGATGCTCGTGCTCCGCACCGGGCAGCCGATGACGGAGGACGCAGTGGAACGCTCGATCGCCATGCTCAAGGCGAGCGAGAACGGGGAGAGCGACGGCCAGGAGACCCCGGCCGAGGTGCTCACGCAGAACATCCTGTCCTCGCGAGGCCGCACGATCCGCCCCAAGACGCTCAACCAGAAGCGCTACGTGGACGCGATCGACAAGCACACCATCGTCTTCGGCATCGGCCCCGCCGGCACCGGCAAGACATACCTGGCGATGGCCAAGGCGGTGCAGGCCCTGCAGTCCAAGCAGGTCAACCGCATCATCCTGACCCGCCCGGCGGTCGAGGCCGGAGAGCGCCTCGGCTTCCTCCCGGGCACGCTCTACGAGAAGATCGACCCGTATCTGCGCCCGCTCTACGACGCGCTGCACGACATGCTCGACCCGGACTCGATCCCGCGGTTGATGGCGGCGGGCACCATCGAGGTCGCGCCGCTGGCGTACATGCGTGGCCGGACCCTCAACGACGCCTTCATCATCCTGGACGAGGCCCAGAACACGAGCCCCGAACAGATGAAGATGTTCCTCACCCGCCTCGGCTTCGAGTCGAAGATCGTGATCACGGGTGACGTGACGCAGGTCGACCTCCCGGACGGCACCAAGAGCGGTCTGCGGCAGGTGCAGGAGATCCTGGAGGGCCTGGACGACGTCCACTTCTCCCGGTTGTCGTCGCAGGACGTGGTCCGGCACAAGCTGGTGGGCCGTATCGTCGACGCGTACGAGCAGTACGACACCAAGCACGGCACCCAGAACGGCGGGCACAAGAGCCGCGGCAAGTCCGTGCACAAGGGGAAGTAGACAAGCACAACACCATGTCGATCGACGTCAACAACGAGTCCGGCACCGAGGTCGACGAGCAGGCGATCCTCGACATCGCCCGCTACGCACTCGCACGGATGCGCATCCACCCGCTCTCCGAGCTCTCGGTGATCGTCGTGGACGCCGACGCCATGGAGCAGCTCCACATCCAGTGGATGGACCTCCCCGGCCCCACGGATGTCATGTCCTTCCCGATGGACGAGCTGCGCCCGCCGTCCAAGGACGAGGACGAGCCGCCGCAGGGGCTGCTCGGCGACATCGTGCTCTGCCCCGAGGTCGCCACCAAGCAGGGAGCCGAGGCCGACACGCAGCACTCCATGGACGAGGAGCTCCAGTTGCTCACCGTCCACGGAGTGCTGCACCTGCTGGGCTACGACCACGAGGAGCCGGACGAGAAGGCCGAGATGTTCGGCCTCCAGGCGGCCATCGTGGACGGCTGGCGCTCGGAGCGGGGCCTGACCGGCCCGTCCCCGGCGCCGACGGTCTCGTAGAGCCGGCCGATGAATCCGCAACTCGCCCTGGGCGCGGTCGCCCTGGTCGTCGTGGCCTGGCTCGCCGCCTGTGCGGAGGCGGGCCTCGCGCGGGTCTCCAGCTTCCGTGCCGAGGAGGCCGTGCGTTCCGGGCGCCGCGGCAGCGCCAAGCTCTCCCAGGTCGCCTCCGACCCGACCCGCTATCTGAACGTGGCGCTGCTGGTGCGCGTCGCCTGCGAGATGGCCGCCGCCGCGCTGATCACCTACGGCTGCCTGATGGAGTTCGACAACACCACCGAGGCCCTCCTGGTCGCCATCGCGGTCATGGTCCTCGTGTCGTACGTCGCCGTCGGCGTGTCCCCGCGCACCATCGGCCGCCAGCACCCGCTGAACACGGCGACGGTCTCGGCGTACGTCCTGGTGCCCCTGGCCAGGATCATGGGCCCGATCCCCTCGCTGCTGATCCTCATCGGCAACGCGCTCACCCCCGGCAAGGGCTTCCGCCGCGGCCCCTTCGCCTCCGAGGCGGAGCTGCGCGCGCTGGTCGACCTCGCCGAGAAGGAGTCCCTCATCGAGGACGAGGAGCGCCGCATGGTGCACTCGGTCTTCGAGCTGGGCGACACCCTCGTCCGTGAGGTCATGGTCCCGCGCACGGACCTGGTGGTCATCGAGCGTTTCAAGACCATCCGCCAGGCCCTCACCCTCGCCCTGCGCTCCGGCTTCTCCCGCATCCCGGTGACCGGTGAGAGCGAGGACGACATCGTCGGGATCGTGTATCTGAAGGACCTGGTCCGCAAGACACACATCAGCCGCGACGCCGAGTCCGAGCAGGTGTCCACGGCGATGCGCCCGGCGTTCTTCGTGCCCGACACCAAGAACGCGGGCGACCTGCTGCGCGAGATGCAGAAGGAGCGCAACCACGTCGCCGTCGCCGTCGACGAGTACGGAGGCACCGCCGGCATCGTCACCATCGAGGACATCCTCGAGGAGATCGTCGGCGAGATCACCGACGAGTACGACCGCGAGCTGCCCCCGGTGGAGGATCTCGGCAAGGACCGCTTCCGGGTCACCGCCCGGCTCGACATCGGCGACCTGGGCGATCTGTACGGCCTGGAGGAGTTCGACGACGAGGACGTCGAGACGGTCGGCGGGCTGCTGGCCAAGGCACTGGGCCGGGTTCCCATCGCGGGTGCGTCGTCCGTGGTCGGCCTGCCCGACGGCAGGGAACTGCGGCTGACGGCGGAGGCCGCGGCCGGCCGCCGCAACAAGATCGTGACGGTGCTCGCGGAGCCGGTGGAGCCGGCGGACGCCGCTCAGGAGGAGACGCCGGAATGACCCCGCAGGAGCTGCGCGCGTTCTGCCTGTCCTTCAACGCGGCGGTGGAGGACTTCCCGTTCCGCCCGGAGATCTCGGTCTTCAAGGTCCAGGGCAAGCTGTTCGCCCTGTCGCATCTCGACGAGCGGCCCCTGAAGGTCAACCTCAAGTGCGACCCGGACGACGCGGTCCGGCTGCGCGGCGAGCACGAGGGCCTCGTCGTTCCCGGCTGGCACATGAACAAGCGCCACTGGAACACGGTCACGGCCGACGGCGAACTCCCGGACCGGCTGGTCCGGGAGCTCATCGAGGACTCCTACGACCTCGTCGTCGCGGGCCTGCCGCGAGCGGACCGCCTCCGTCTGGACCGTCCCTGAGACCGTCCCTGAGACCGGGCCGGGGCGGCCGCTACGTATGCTCGGATCATGACCGACAGCAGCGCGCTCGACCCCGAGGACCGCAAGATCGTCACCCTGGCCCGTTCCGCGCGGGCCCGCAACGGCGTGCCCGAGGGGGCGGCCGTACGGGACGAGACCGGACGTACGTATGTCGCGGGGACCGTGGCCCTCGACTCCCTGAAGCTCAGTGCCCTGCAGACGGCGGTGGCGATGGCGGTGGCCTCGGGGGCGACGTCCCTGGAGGCGGCGGCGGTCGTGACCGAGGCGGAGACCGCGGCCGCGGAGGACCGGGCGGCGGTACGGGACCTCGGCGGCGCGGGGACGCCGGTGTTGGTGGCCGGGCCCGACGGGACGGTCAGGACCACCGTGACCGCTGGTTGACGGGTTGGCCGAACTTCGATGTAACCGGCGGTAATTAGGCCAGATTTCAACCTTGCCGCCGCCTGCCCCACACGCATCAATGGAACCGTCAGTTCCGACGGACCGTCAGGTTCGACTCTCGGCAGTGTGTCCGCATCCATGTGCCGAGCGGTCCACCCCCCCCACGGAAACGGAGCCGGAATCCCATGAGATGCAAGCGAATCGGAGCAGGTGCGGCACTGGCGGCCGGGGCCCTCGCGGTCAGCGGGCTCGCCTTCGCCCCCGCGGCGCTCGCCGTCACCCCCCAGACGGCGACGATCAGCGCGGACTGCGGCACCTTCGGCAGTGGCGAGGCCACGCTCACGGCCACGCAGAACGGCACGGCCGCCACCGTCACCGTCAAGTCCTCGGCGATCACCGCGCCGATCGCCCTGGGCGCGGACTCGATCGCGTCCTCGCTCACCCTGGTGAAGTCCGGCGGCGGCACCGTCGTCTTCGCCGGTACGGAGAATCCGGCGATGGCCGCCGGTGCCCCCGTCGAGGTCGGCCCCCTCAGCGGCACCGTGGCCTCCGGCGACAGCCTGGAGGCCTTCGGCGGCTCGCTGAAGATGACCGTCTTCGGCATCACCATCACCTGCACGGCGACGGGGCCGCAGTCGCCGGGCCCGTTCGTGTTCGACTGATCCCGGCCGGGCCGGGCGCGACCTACAGCGCGTCCGGCCCGCGCTCGCCCGTCCGCACCCGTACGACGGTGTCGACGGGCAGCGACCACACCTTCCCGTCGCCGATCTTGCCGGTGTGCGCGGCCCTCACGACCGCGTCGATGACCGCCTCGGCGTCCGCGTCCTCGACGACGACCTCGATACGGACCTTGGGCACCAGGTCCACCTGGTACTCGGCGCCGCGGTACACCTCGGTGTGGCCGCGCTGCCGGCCGTAGCCGCTGGCCTCGCTCACGGTCAGGCCGTGCACGCCGAGCTCCTGCAGGGCGTTCTTGACCTCGTCGAGGCGGTACGGCTTGACGATCGCGGTGATGAGCTTCATGCCTGGGGGGTGACCTTCTGGGCGTGGGGGACGACGGAGGAGGAGACCGGGGCGCCGTGGCCCAGGACCCCGTGATCGTAGGCCGTCTCGGCGTGCACCGTAAGGTCCAGGCCGGTCCGCTCCTGCTCCTCGCTCGCGCGGAAGCCCATCGTGACGTCGATCAGCTTGCCGATGCCGTACGTCACGGCGAACGCGTACACCGCCACCACGACCACGGCCACCACCTGCTTGCCGAGCTGGGCGAGGCCGCCGCCGTAGAGGAGGCCCTCGGCGCCGCCGGTCATCGAGTCGACGGCGAAGACGCCGATGAGGAGCGTGCCGATGACACCGCCGACCAGGTGGACGCCGACGACGTCGAGGGAGTCGTCGTAGTCGAGCTTGAACTTCCAGCCGACGGCGTAGGAGCAGACGGCGCCGGCGGTGAGGCCGACGACCAGGGCGCCGAGCAGGGAGACCGAGCCGCAGGACGGGGTGATGGCGACCAGGCCCGCGACCGCGCCGGACGCGGCGCCCAGGGTGGTGGGGTGGCCGTCGCGCTTCTGCTCGACGAAGAGCCAGCCGAGCAGGCCGGTGCAGCCCGCGGCGAGGGTGTTGAGGAACGCGGCGGCCGCGAGGCCGTTGGCGCCGAGGGCGGAGCCGGCGTTGAAGCCGAACCAGCCGAACCAGAGCAGACCGGCGCCCAGCATCACCATGGGCAGGTTGTGCGGGCGCATGGAGTCCTTCTTGAAGCCCAGGCGCGGGCCCAGGACCAGGCACAACGCGAGCCCGGAGGCGCCGGAGACGATCTCGACGGGCAGACCGCCGGCGAAGTCCAGGGCACCCAGCTTGTCGAGGATCCAGCCACCCGGGCCCCACACCCAGTGCGCGACCGGAACGTATACGAGCAGCGCCCACACCGGTACGAAGACCAGCCACGCCCCGAACTTCGCCCGGTCGGCGACCGCGCCGCTGACCAGCGCGGCCGTGATGATCGCGAAGGTGAGCTGGAAGGTGGCGAAGAGGAGGGTGGGGACGGTCCCCTGGACGCTGTCCGGGCCGAGGCCGCTCATGCCGATGTGCTCGAGGCCGCCGATCAGCCCGCCCGCGGCGTCCTCGCCGAAGGTGAGGGAGAACCCGGCCGCCAGCCACACCACCGTCACCAGGGCGATCGACACGAAGCTCATCATCAGCATGTTGAGCACGCTCTTCGTACGGACCATGCCGCCGTAGAAGAGGGCCAGGCCGGGAGTCATCAGCAGAACGAGGGCGGTGGCGGCGAGCAGCCAGGCGGTGTCGCCGGTGTCGGCGCTTGCGGCGGCCAAGGACACGGTGTCTCCAACGGGGTGGGGCTCCGGGGGCTCGTCAGAGGTTCACCGGCGTCCGTTTCCGGTTGCGTACGGGTGTGTTTCCGTGACGTTTCGTTGCGTGAGGGTTTCCGGGAGCTCACGGGCCGGGCGGCGTTCGGGCGCCTGTGCGGCGGGGGTCTGTGGATCAGGGAGAATGGGCGCCATGAGCGTTCGTACCCAGTCATCCGAAGAGTCGGCCGAAGCTGTCCACAGGGCTGGCTTCGCCTGCTTCGTGGGCCGTCCCAACGCGGGCAAGTCCACCCTCACGAATGCTCTGGTCGGCCAGAAGGTGGCGATCACGGCGAACCAGCCGCAGACGACGCGGCACACCGTGCGGGGCATCGTGCACCGCCCGGACGCGCAGTTGATCCTGGTCGACACCCCGGGACTGCACAAGCCGCGCACGCTCCTGGGCGAGCGGCTGAACGACGTCGTGCGCACGACGTGGGCCGAGGTGGACGTGATCGGCTTCTGTCTGCCGGCGAACGAGAAGCTCGGCCCCGGCGACCGCTTCATCGCGAAGGAACTGGCGTCCATCAAGAAGACGCCGAAGATCGCGATCGTCACCAAGACCGACCTGGTGGACGGCAAGACGCTCGCCGAGCAGCTCATCGCGATCGACCAGCTCGGCAAGGAGCTCGGCTTCGAGTGGGCGGAGATCGTCCCGGTGTCGGCGGTCGGCGACCAGCAGGTGAACCTGCTGGCCGACCTGATCGTCCCCCTCCTGCCGGAGGGCCCGGCGCTCTACCCCGAGGGCGACCTGACCGACGAGCCCGAGCAGGTCATGATCGCGGAGCTGATCCGGGAGGCCGCGCTGGAGGGCGTCCGCGACGAGCTGCCGCACTCCATCGCCGTGGTCGTCGAGGAGATGCTGCCCCGCGAGGACCGGCCCGCCGACAAGCCCCTGCTCGACATCCACGCCTTCGTCTACATCGAGCGCCCCAGCCAGAAGGGCATCATCATCGGCCCCAAGGGCAAGCGCCTGAAGGAGGTCGGCATCAAGTCCCGCAAGCAGATCGAGGCGCTGCTGGGTACGCCGGTCTTTCTCGACCTCCATGTGAAGGTCGCGAAGGACTGGCAGCGGGATCCCCGGCAGTTGCGCAAGCTGGGTTTCTGAGGGCCGGCTTCTCGGTCATCCGGCTCCGCCCTTCAGGTCTGCCGTGCGCGGCACGCGGAGATCCCCGGGCTGCTGGGCGCGGAGGAGCGACCTGTAGTGCTCACTGCTGTCGAGGAGCTCCCCGTGGCTGCCCGTGGCGACGACCTGGCCGGCGTCGAGGACGACGATCAGGTCCGCGGCGCGGATGGTCGACATGCGGTGCGCGATCACCAGCAGCGTGCACTCGCGCGCCGTTTCCCGCATCGACCTGCGCAGCGCCGCTTCGCTGACCGCGTCCAGATGGGCGGTCGGCTCGTCCAGCAGGAGCAGGCGCGGCCGGGCCAGCAGGGCCCGGGCGATCGCGATCCGCTGGCGCTCGCCGCCGGAGAGCGCCATGCCGTGCTCCCCGGCGTCGGTCTCCAGCCCCTCCGGCAGTCGGGCGATCAGGTCCGTGAGGTGTGCCAGCTCGACCACCCGGTCCAGCTCCTCCGGCCCGGCGTCCGGAACGGCGTAGGTCAGGTTCTCCCGCAGCGTGCCGTACAGCACCGGGGCATGCTGTTCCACCAGACCGACCCGGGCCCGGTGTTCGGCTCGGCCGGTCTCCCGTATGTCACGGCCGCCGAAGAGGATGTGGCCGCGGTCCGGGTCGTAGAACCGCTCGATCAGCGCGAACACGGTGGACTTGCCGACTCCCGAGCTGCCGATCAGGGCGACATGGGAGTGCTTCGGCGCTTCGAAGGTCACGCCGCGCAGGACGGGGCGTCGTGGTTCGTAGCCGAACCACACGTCGCGGAACTCCAGCGCGGGCGGTGGCGGCCGGGCGCTGCCGCCGGCCGCCGGGCCGGCCGCCGGAGCCCCGGCTGCTGACACGGCGTCCTGCTCCGCGGGCAGCTCGAGCACTTCCGTGACCCTGCGGTACGCCCCGACGCCTTGCTCCATGGTGCTGAGCGACTGGAAGAGCATGCCGATCGGCTCCACCAGGTAGATCATGTACAGCAGGAAGGCGGCGAGGTCGGCGACGGACCCCTGCCGGTCGGCGACGCGCACGCCGCCGATGAGCAGCACGACGACGAACGATCCCTTGACGGCCAGTTGGATCGCCGGTGCCACCACGGCGTCCAGCTTCGCCATGCGCACGCTTCCCACGTAGGCCGATCTGGCTCCCCCCGCGATGCGGTCGGTCTCGCGCTGCTCGGCGCGGTTGGCCCGGACGGTGCGGATGGCACCGAGCGCGCGCTCCAGATCAGCGGTCATCGCGCCCGTCGCCCGCTGCGTGAACAGCGACGCCACCTCGATGCCGTGCAGCACCGAGACGACGATCACGGCGGCGATCGCCACCATGCCCAGCACGACAAGGAACATCAGCCAGTCGAGCCAGATCATCAGCACCACGATGCCGATCAGTCCGATCGCACCCGTGATCGCTTCGGTGAATCCCTCCGCGACGAGCAGCCGCAAGGTCGTGCTGTCGGTGCTGGTGCGCGAGATCAGGTCGCCGATGCGGTGGCGGTCGTAGACGGCCATGGGCAGCCGCAGCACGTGCTTGATCAGGCCGAGCCGGATGCCCAGGACGATTCCTTCGCCCGTGCGGGCCAGGACGAACTGGGCGAGGCCCTGCACCAGCGCCTGGGCGAGGAAGAGGACGACGAGCAGGGCCAGGGCGGGGCCGATCGCGGTGCCGGACGCGGTCGACTCGATCACGCGCTTGACCAGCAGCGGCTGGGCCAGGCTCAGAGCCGAGGCCCCGAGTGTCAGCAGGACGGCGAGGGCGACCCACCGCCGGTGGCCGTGCAGCAGGCGCAGAAATTCCCACGGGGCGGTCCGGCTCCGCTCCACGGTCTCATCCGTCGCGTCGGGCTTCATGGACCACGGCCTCGCGGCTGACGGAACCAGGGGCGCAGGGCACGGTGAACAGAGGGCGGAAGTAGTCGGGCGGGTGGTTCTCTCCCACCGGCACTCCTTCCGCCTCCACCCAGGCGTGCGCACCGAAGGGCGGCAGACGCCGCGCGCCCACGCACCAGGTCGGCCACTGGCCGTGCAGGCGGCACAGCAGGATGGTGGCCAGGGACCGGGGCAGGCACCCTTCCCGCCCTCCGCACGCCAGGCTGACGGCGACGACGGAGTCCCGGGCGGAGCGGGTCTGTTCGAGGGTGGCCGGACGGGCGCCCCGGCGCAGCCACTCCAGCACCGTCCTGATGCGCCGTGGGCGTCGGTGGGCCAGCAGCCGCGCGGCGCCGACGGCGAGCCGGACCGGGATCCGGCGCCGCAGGGGCACCGAACGCGGGTCGTGGAAGATCGCCTCCGGCGAGGTCATCGCCGACTCCTCCCCGCCCGTCGGCCGCGTCCGTGCGGCCATCGGCCGTGCGCCCCACGGCCGGAGTCGTCCTCGCCCAGGCCTGCCGAACGCAGCTCGCCGACCAGCTCCCGGACGTCCCGCTGCGCGGTGCCGATGTCCACCGCGTACTCCTCGCTGAGCTTGCGCGCGGCAGCTGCTTCGGTGCCGCCGTCCAGCAAGGTCCGCAAGGTGAGGGCGGCGCTGGGATTGAGCGTCCAGTACTGGTCGCGGTCCTCGTCGAGGAGCGCGATTCCGTAGTCCGTCTCTGCCGTGAACACACCCTCACGCAGCTTGAATGCCATCGGCCCTCTCCAGCTCCAGTGTGCGGAGCCACAGCTCGCACACCACGGTCTGGTACAGCGCGTCGAACGGCAGGGTCGGGGGCAGCGGCCGACCGCACGTCTCGCGCAACACCTCCGCGTCGATCAAGCCCGCCCGGGCCAGCCGGGAGTCCTCGCACAGGGCCAGCAATTCGCCACGCTGCTCCCGCATCCCGGCCTCCGCCTCGTACGAGCCCTCGTCCTTGGTGTGGCGGGTCAGGCTCTCGTCGGGAACGATGCCGCGCATCGCCTCGACGATGAGCGGTTTGTACCGCCAGGGGGAGATCCTGTCCTGCGGCCGTACCGCCAGGCCCGCTTCGATCACGCGGTCGTCGTAGTAGGGCGCGGCGAGGGTGAGCCCGGTGCGGGTGGCCAGCTGCCCCACCTGCCTGACCATGCGGGCGTTGTTTCCCATGGCCTCCAGCTCGATGTGCTGTCCGCGCCGCTCGGCCAGTGGTTCGGCGGTACGCGCCGCGGTGCGGATCAGCTCTCGTACGGCCTCGACGGCGTCCGGTGCCGCCCATGGGGGGAGCCGCGGTGGCGTCCCCCAGTCCAGCGCGGGCGCCTCCAAGGGGGGTGGTACGTCGGTGAGCAGCTCGCCGGCTCGGGCGAGCCAGGCGCGGTAGGAACTGTTGTCCCACAGCTGCCGGAGCGTTTCCCGATACGGCCACGGGCCCTGGGCGGCGAAGCCGCGCAGGCGCTGCCACGCGGTCCTGGGGTGGGTTCGTATCAGCGTGTGCAGATGCGCGGGTGAACCGGCGAGCAACTCGTCCCCGCCGAAGCCCGTCAGGTGCATGCGGGAGCCCCGTGCCGCGGCCAGCCGTGGAATGACCAGACAGCGGCTGGGATGCATCATCGCCGGGCACGGCTCGTCGAAGCGTTCGTCCACCTCCCGAAGGCCCTCGAACACCATCGGCAACCGGTCTCCGGCGATGACGTGGTGTCCGACGCCGCCCAGTCCCGCGACCGTCCGGCGGGCCCAGGTCACGTCGTCGCACAGGGGGTCGAGGCCGTCGGCGGTGTAGGCGATGACCTTCGCCGTGCCGCGTGCGGCCAGAGCACACACCGAGGTCGAATCCAGCCCGCCCAGGTCGCAGCTCACCAGGTCCCGTCCCCGGACGCGGACCTCCACCGCCGTCGAGAGCGCCTCCCGCAACGCCGGCGCGCCCTCGGCCATCGGCACCACCGGCTCGGGAGGGGCCCACCATGCGACGGGCCGTCCCCGGCCGTCGGTGTCGAGCGCCAGGTAGTGGCCGATTCCCACGGTGCTCACCTCTCGCCACACCGGCTCGCCGGCCAGCGGGTGGGGGGCGCACGGATTCAGCAGGCGGGCCGCCAGGCGCTGCTCGTCGACGTCCGCGTGGAGCAGGGCGGCCAGGACGTCGGCCCGGTCCGCGGCCACGGTGGCGTCACCGATCCTGGCGTGGAACACCCGGCGAAAGCCGGTGAGGCTGCCCTGGACACGCACCCGTCCGGTGACCGAGGCGATCAGATGGGAACTCCCGGCCATGCCACGGGCCAGACCGTCCAGGCCGGAGAGGGTGTCGACGCGGCCGGCCGCGAAGCCGAGCCGGTCGGGGGTGATGGCGTGTTCACCGACGACTGCGATCTTCGTCCGGCCCGCCTCGCCGACGGCCAGGGCATCGATGGCCCAGCGGCCGAGCAGCCACGGCCGTCCCGATGGGTGGCTGACCTCCTGGACCCTCCGGGTGCGGAGCGCGGCAGCCACCCGGGCCGCCGAAGCGCAGTCCGGAAGGACGACCAACCAGCCCGGCCCCTCGCCGGAATCAGGAGAATCGACCATGCCGGTGCTTTCCTGATCTGGGCGGCAGGACTTGATGCCCTACCGCCACCTGGAGATCTCGCGCCGGTGGAACAACCGGCGGATCAGAAGAACCTCCTCCGGAAGAACCAGAACCGTTCCGGTCCGGCCCTGAAGCCGAGACCGGTCTTGCGGAATGAGCCGACCGCGGTCAGCGTCGGACGCTCGTAGGTGCGCATGTCGTTGCACCTCCTGAACTGCGCGCGTCGCTATCGGTTATCTACTCCACAATAGCCACTAGTGCTATCAAATGACCAAAATGTCCAGCTCTGTTGTTGATTCAATCTTCAGGACACAGTGCATCGCGTCATAACGCCGTCGCCAGGCTCGCCCAGACCGCGTTGCCGCCCGTGAGGGGTGAGCGGACGATTCCCCAGCTGTCGGCTATCTCGCGGACGAGCAGGAGCCCGCGGCCGTGCTCGTCGTCGGGGCCGGGGCGGCAGTCGGGGATGCCGCGGCCCGTCAGGTCGCCGTCGTGCACCTCCAGCCGGAAGCGGTCGTTCGCCACCCGCGCGACGCCGCAGAGTATCCGCTCACTGAGCGTGTGCAGCACGGCGTTGGTCACCAACTCGGACACGAGCAGGACGGCGTTCGCGCACACCTCGTCGGGCACCTGCCACGAGGTCAGCCGTGCTTGCGTGTCATGACGGGCCACTCTGACGCTGGTCCGGTGGGGCGGTAGTTCCAGCCATTGCGTACGGCCCGGGCGCACCGCGTCCGGGAACCGGGGGGTGGAAGTCGTGTGGGGGGACACGGCGGTCGCCTTCCGTGGGGGGTGGGAAGGGGCGAGGCGGACAACGGACCGGCCGGAAAAGGGGAGTGGGGGGTTCCGGCGCCCTGGTCACACAAGTAACTATGCTCGCAGAGCAGTTCACGCTGCAACCATCTCCCTGATAATTTCAAACGGAACGCATCGCACCGCTCCGTGGTCCGACAGGACGATCAAGTCCCCGCCCGCCCTGCGCCGATGACGAACCCTCAGGAGGTACGGCGTGAACGACGCGCGATCAGGCACCGGCGCCGGCGCACCCACCGTTCTCCGCATGATTCTCGGCCGGAGGCTCCAGGAAGCCCGGCAGAGCGCGGGCCTCTCGCTCGACGACGCGGCCAAGACCCTGCGCGTGACACCGCTGACCATCCGCCGCCTGGAAAAGGCCGAGGTCGGCCTGAAGATCCTCTACGTCGAGAAGCTGCTGGAGACCTACGGCGCCGGCCGTCAGGAGATCGACGAGTTCGTCACCCTGGCCGAGCGGGCCAACGAGCCCGGCTGGTGGCACCCGTACCGCGATGTGATGCCGTCCTGGTTCACCGCCTACGTGAGCCTGGAGACCGGCGCCAGAACGCTGCGCACCTATGAGCCGCAGTACGTCACCGGCCTGCTCCAGACGCCCGGGTACGCGCGTGCCGTGCTGGGCGGGGGCTTCCCGAACGACGACGAGGAGGACCTCCAGCGGCGCGTGGAGCTGCGGCTGCGCCGCCAGAGCCTGCTCACCAGACAGGACGCGCCCACGCTCTGGGTCGTCATGGAGGAGGCCGTGCTGCACCGCGTGGTGGGCGGCCCCGAGGTGATGCGGGAGCAGATCGACCGGCTCCTGGAGGCGTCCGAGCTGGAGCACGTCAGCGTCGACATCGTGCCGTTCGCCGCGGGCGCCCACGTCGGGGCGTGCGCGCCGTTCACCTACTTCCGGTTCGAGGAGCGGGAGCTGCCCGACATCGTCTACAGCGAGCTCCTCTCCGCCTCCGTCTACCTCGACCAGCGGGCCGACGTCGTGGCTCATCTGGAGGCGCACAACCGGCTGTCTCTGAAGACCTCGTCCGCGGACAGCAAGGCGCTGTTGAACCGCATGCGGAAGGAGTACGCATGACCATCGCCGAGGGCACCGTCTACAACGGGATGCCCGCGTCGGACCTGGGGGAGCAGGGCTGGGAACGGCCCTGGAGCGGTCCGAACGGGGGGCAGTGCGTGGAGGCCAAGCAACTCGCCGACGGCCGCGTGGCGGTCCGGCAGTCCACGGATCCGGCCGGTCCCGCGCTGATCTACACGCCCGAGGAGATCACCGCGTTCGTCGCGGGGGTCAAGCAGGGCCTCGCCGACCATCTGACGGCTCACTGAAGCCCCACTGAGCCGGACTCGCACCACCACCCCCCACCGAGAGGCACAGCATGACCCAGTCGCAGGCCGCGCGGGACATAGAC
Organism: Streptomyces sp. NPDC057002; assembly: GCF_042673825.1. Classification (NCBI taxonomy): domain Bacteria; kingdom Bacillati; phylum Actinomycetota; class Actinomycetes; order Kitasatosporales; family Streptomycetaceae; genus Streptomyces; species Streptomyces sp. NPDC057002. Next base: position 301,186 of record NZ_JBHURZ010000005.1, on the reverse strand, counting down.
ACCAGCAGGCCCCACTCCGCCCGCATGTACGACTACTACCTCGGCGGCAAGGACCACTTCGAGGTCGACAAGCAGGCCGCCGAACGGGTCGCCGAGGCCTACCCCGCCATCTTCGTGTGCGCCCGCGAGAACCGGGCCTTCATGCACCGGGCCACCCGGGTCCTCGCGCGCGAGCACGGCATCCGCCAGTGGCTGGACATCGGCACCGGCATCCCCACCGAGCCCAATCTGCACCAGGTGGCCCAGTCCGTGGTCCCCGACGCCCGGGTGGTCTACGCCGACAACGACCCCCTCGTCCTCAAGTACGCCGAGCGCCTGATGCGCAGCTCCGCCGAGGGCCGCACGACGTACATAGAGGCGGACGTCAACGACCCCCAGACGCTGCTGAACGCGCCCGCGCTGGCCGAGATCCTGGACCTGAGCCGCCCGGTCGCGCTGTCCCTCAACGCCCTGATGCACTTCGTCACCGACGCCCAGGACCCCTACGGCATCGTGCGCCGCCTGCTGGACGTCCTGCCCTCGGGCAGCGCCCTGGCGCTGAGCCACTGCACGCCCGACTTCGACGCCCCCACCTGGCAGAAGGTCACCGACATCTACACCACGGCCGGGACGCCGGTGCAGTTCCGCTCCCAGGCCGATGTCGCCCGCTTCTTCGACGGCCTTGACCTGCTGGAGCCGGGCGTCGCCGTCGGCCACCGCTGGCGCCCGGACCCCACCGACGGCGACACCCCGACGGACGCCGAGGTCAGCCTGTGGACCGGCGTGGGCATCAAGCCGTAGCGCCCGCAGCGTCCTGCGCCTTCAGCAGCTCCCGGTACCAGCGGTACGACGACTTCGGGGTCCGCTCCTGGGTCTCGAAGTCGACATGGACCAGGCCGAAGCGGCGTGCGTAGCCCTCCGCCCACTCGAAGTTGTCGAGCAGGGACCAGACGAAGTAGCCGCGCACGTCGACGCCCGCCTCCAGCGCCCGGTGCAGGGCGCGGACATGGCCGTCCAGGTAGGTGATGCGATCCTGGTCGTCGAGGCCCGGGTACGAGCAGCCGTTCTCGGTGATGACGACGGGCGGGAGCCGGTCGCCGTAGCGCTCGCGGAACGTCGTGAGGAGTTCGGTGAGGCCCTCGGGTACGACCGGCCAGCCGAAGTCCGTGACCGGGTGACCCGCGATCTCCCTTACGGAGAAGGGCAGTTCGGCGGGCATGGAGACGCCGCCGAACTCGATCTCCGTGCCCTGCGGAGCGCCCACCCGGGTCGGCGCGTAGTAATTGACGCCGTACCAGTCGACCGGCTCGGCGATCACCTTCAGATCGGCCTCGACGTCCCCGGGCATCAGCTCGCCGATGCCGTCCGGGTACCGGCCCAGCAGCAGCGGGTCCGCGAAGAGGCGGTTCAGCAGCAGGTCGTAGAACTCGGCCGCCTCCACGTCCGCCGCCTCGGTCGACGCCGCCCAGGTCGGGCCGTGCGAGTTGGCGACGCCGATGTCCGTGGCGCCCGAGGCGCGCAGGGCCCTTACGGCCAGGCCGTGGGCCAGCAGCTGGTGATGAGCGACCGGCAGCGCGTCGAACAGCAGCTTCCTGCCCGGTGCGTGCACGCCCAGGGCGTGGCCCAGCAGGGTGTGCTCGGCGGGCTCGTTCAGGGTGATCCACTTCGTGACCCGGTCACCGAGCCGGTCGGCGACCAGGGACACGTACTCGGCGAAGCGGGCGGCCGTGTCCCTCTCCAGCCAGTCCAGGTCCGCCGGCAGGTCCCAGTGGAACAGGGTCGGCACCGGGCGGACGCCCGCCGCGCACAGGTCGTCGACCAGCCGGTCGTAGAAGTCCAGGCCCTTCTCGGAGCGCACCCGCGGCCAGGAGACCGAGAAGCGGTACGCGTTCACGCCCAGCTCCGCCAGCAGCGCCACGTCCTCGCGGTGGCGGTGGTAGTGGTCGCAGGCCACCGCCGCCGTCGAGCCGTCCTTCACCCGTCCCGGCTCGGCCGTGAAGGCATCCCACACGGACGGCTCGCGCGCGTCCGCAGCGCCCTCGATCTGGTGCGCCGAGGTCGACACGCCCCAGAGGAAACCGGCCGGGAAACGGGGAATCGGGTTGCCTGCGTCAGTCACCATGCGCGGATCATCCGTACCGGCGGTAACTCAAGTCAACAGGCCGCCGCCCAGGACCTGTTACGCGCCCTCCTTGAGGACCCGCGAGATCAGCTTGCGCTGCTCGTCCGTCAGCCGGGGGTCCGAGCAGTAGACCGTCTTGCCGTCCACCGTGATCTGGTAGCTGAAACCGTCCGGCACCCCGATCGGCGGAGTGCCCCGGCCGGCGGCCACCGCCTGCTCGGCCAGGGCGTGCCATTCGGCGGCATCGGGGCGGCCCGAGGTGTCCACCTCGGCATGCCGCTCGATGCCCGCGAACCCGCCTGTGCGCCTCACCTGAATCCGCATGGCACCTGTCTAGTACGGAACTACAGGGTCCGCACCCCGACCTGCTCCCAGGCCTTCGAGACGGCGTCCAGTTCCTCGCCGTCGCCGAAGCGCTCCCGCGCGGCCTTGACGGTGAGCGTGGCGAAGTCGGTGAACATCGCCTGCTCCTTCAGCTCGCCGCCGGTCAGCACGTCGTACCAGACCTGTCCCGCGCGCTCCCAGGCGTGGCCGCCGAGGGCCGTGGCCGCGAGGTAGAAGGCGTGGTTGGGGATGCCCGAGTTGATGTGGACACCGCCGTTGTCGCGGCCGGTGCGGACGAAGTCGTCCATGGTCCCGGGCTGCGGGTCCTTGCCGAGGACGTCGTCGTCGTACGCCGTCCCCGGCTCCTTCATGGAGCGCAGCGCCACGCCCGTCACCCGCGGGGCGAGCAGGCCCGCGCCGATCAGCCAGTCGGCCTCGGCGGCGGTCTGGCCGAGCGTGTACTGCTTGATCAGCGCGCCGAAGACATCCGACACGGACTCGTTCAGCGCACCGGGCTGGCCGAAGTAGGTGAGGTTCGCGGTGTACTGCGTGACGCCGTGGACGAGTTCGTGGCCGATGACGTCGATGGGGATGGTGAAGTCGAGGAAGATCTCCCCGTCGCCGTCCCCGAAGACCATCTGCTCGCCGTTCCAGAAGGCGTTGTTGTAGTCGCGGTCGTAGTGCACGGTCGCGTCCAGCGGCAGGCCGTTCCCGTCGATCGAGTCGCGCTGGTACGCCGTGAGGAGCAGCTCGAAGGTGGCGCCGAGGCCGGCGTAGGCGCGGTTGACCGTGGCGTCCTTGCCGGGCTTGTCGCCCTCGCCGCGGACCTTGTGTCCGGGCAGGTCGGTGCCGTGCCGGGCGTCGTGGATCGTGCGCTGCGGCTTGCCGTCGGCGACCGAGGCGACGGCACTCGCGCCGATGACCGTGGTCAGGCGGCGCTGGGTGCGCTCGAAGGCGTCACGCTGGAGGGTGCGGCGGGCCGGGCCGGCCAGCGCGGGGTCCTCGGCCTGGGCGAGCTTGTCGAGGACATGGGGCGGAACGATGGTGCAGAAGACGGGCTCGAAGCCCCCGTGAGTCGTCATGCCTGGCACCTTTGCACTGCGTGACGAGCCTGTCACCGGTCGCCACCATGATTGGTGAAATACGCGGACAAGCGACTTCACGCTCCGTGATTGAGTGGTATGGCGGTGGTATAGCGAAGTGGCATAGCGCACTTTTTATCCTGTATGTGAGCCCGGTCCCGCATACTGATACGGATCCGCACACCTGGAGGGCCTCGGCTAGCATGCTGCGCATCATGCGTTTCGGGCTGCTTCTCCTTAGCTGCCGCGGCGAGGGCCTGTAGTCGAGGCCGACCCCCTCCCCGCGGAGCTTGGTGCTGCGTCGTCGGCCGTCCTTCCGGACATCCTGAGGAGCCCCCGCATCATGGCGAACCGCCAGCAGCCCAGCACCATGCCGATCCGCAAGTACGGCCGCTACGAGCAGGTCGACATCCCGGACCGCACCTGGCCGTCCAACCGGATCACCACCGCCCCCCGCTGGCTCTCCACCGACCTGCGCGACGGCAACCAGGCCCTGATCGACCCCATGTCGCCGGCCCGCAAGCGCGCCATGTTCGACCTGCTGGTCAAGATGGGCTACAAGGAGATCGAGGTCGGCTTCCCGGCCTCCGGCCAGACCGACTTCGACTTCGTGCGCTCCATCATCGAGGAGCCCGGGGCCATCCCCGACGACGTCACCATCTCCGTGCTGACCCAGGCCCGCGAGGACCTCATCGAGCGGACCGTGGAGTCCCTGAAGGGCGCCAAGCGCGCCACGGTCCACCTGTACAACGCCACGGCCCCCGTCTTCCGCCGGGTCGTCTTCCGCGGCTCCAAGGACGACATCAAGCAGATCGCGATCGACGGCACGCGGCTGGTCATGGAGTACGCGGAGAAGCTGCTGGGCCCGGAGACGGAGTTCGGCTACCAGTACAGCCCCGAGATCTTCACGGACACCGAGCTGGACTTCGCGCTGGAGGTCTGCGAGGCGGTCATGGACGTCTGGCAGCCCGGCCCGGGCCGCGAGATCATCCTCAACCTGCCGGCGACCGTCGAGCGCTCCACGCCCTCCACCCACGCCGACCGTTTCGAGTGGATGGGCCGCAACCTGACCCGTCGCGAGCACGTGGTCCTCTCCATCCACCCGCACAACGACCGCGGCACGGCCGTCGCCGCCGCCGAGCTGGCCCTGATGGCCGGCGCCGACCGCGTCGAGGGCTGCCTGTTCGGACAGGGCGAGCGCACCGGCAACGTCGACCTGGTCACCCTGGGCATGAACCTCTTCTCCCAGGGCGTCGACCCGCAGATCGACTTCTCCGACATCGACGAGATCCGTCGTACGTGGGAGTACTGCAACCAGATGGAGGTCCACCCGCGCCACCCGTACGTGGGCGACCTGGTCTACACGTCCTTCTCCGGCTCCCACCAGGACGCCATCAAGAAGGGCTTCGACGCCATGGAGGCCGACGCGGCCGCCAAGGGCGTCACCGTCGACGACATCGAGTGGGCGGTACCCTACCTGCCGATCGACCCCAAGGACGTCGGCCGCTCCTACGAGGCGGTCATCCGGGTCAACTCGCAGTCCGGCAAGGGCGGTATCGCGTACGTCCTGAAGAACGACCACAAGCTGGAACTGCCGCGCCGGATGCAGATCGAGTTCTCCAAGCTCATCCAGGCGAAGACGGACGCCGAGGGCGGCGAGGTCACGCCGAAGGCCATCTGGGGGGCCTTCGAGGACGAGTACCTGCCCAACCCCGAGAACCCGTGGGGCCGGCTCCAGGTCAAGAACAACCAGTCGACCACCGACACCGACGGCGTGGACACACTGAAGGTGGAGGCCACGGTCGACGGCCAGGACACCGTGCTGACCGGCTCGGGCAACGGCCCGATCTCGGCGTTCTTCGACGCGCTGCAGTCCGTCGGCATCGACGTACGGCTGCTGGACTACCAGGAGCACACGATGAGCGAGGGCGCCTCCGCGCAGGCCGCCTCCTACATCGAATGCGCCATCGACGACAAGATCCTGTGGGGGATCGGAATCGACGCGAACACGACGCGCGCCTCTCTGAAGGCGGTCGTCTCGGCCGTCAACCGCGCGACGCGCTGACCAGTCGTAGCGGGATTGCGGGCCTTGCGTGCCGTCTGACGGCACGCAAGGCCCGTTCTTTCTCCTCCGGCGGGGAGGCCCCGGCGACCATTGGCGCCCAAGGGGATGTCAACACGTGTACCCGTGATCGCTGGTGGGGGTGATAGAGCGTGATCGGAGGCACGCGTGTGCGGTTCTCGGGCATACCTACCGACTGCGTGTGTCGTCCAGAGCCCGCGCCGCGCTGGAGGCGGAGTGGGATCGCTGTCGGTGGGTCTGGAACGAGTGTGTTGCCCGCTCCCGGAAGACCCAGCAGGACAGCGAGGCGTGCGGGGCCGCCCTGCTGGACAAGATGCTGACCAAGGCACGCGCCGTCACCGCGTGGCTCTCAGACGGCTCCTCGGTGTCACAACAGCAGGTCATCCGAGACTTCGGCAAGGCTCGCGCGAAGGCGCTCAAGGACATCAGGGAGCGCCTGCCGCAGTGTCGGCGGGCCGGGATGCCCACACACAGGAAGAAGCGCGACGCGCTGCCGACACTGAACTACACCAGGCGCGGTTTCCGTCTCAGGAGCAGTCGCCTGCACCTCGCGGGCGGCATCGTGCTCAGCGTGGTGTGGTCACGGGACCTGCCAGCCGCACCATCCTCCGTCCGGGTGTACCGCGACAGCCTGGGCCACTGGTACGCCTCGTTCGTCGTACCCGTCCAGCTTGAGCCGCTGGCCGGCACCGGTGCGGTGATCGGGGTGGATTGGGGCGTGCGGCAGACTGCCACAACCACGTCTGACGCCCACGACCTGCCCCACCCCGAGCACGGCAGGAAGGCGCGAGCGAAGCTGAGTCGGTACGACCGGATGATGGCCCGCCGCAAACCCGACAAGGGGCAGGCTGCTTCGAAGGGCTACCGTGAGGCGAAGAAGCTGCGGGCGAAGACGTACCAGAAGGTCGCCCGGCAGCGGCAGGACACCGCCCGCAAGTGGGCCAAGCGTGTCGTGGCCGACCACGACACGATCGCTGTGGAGGACTTCCGTCCGAAGTTTCTCAGCCAAACCAGCATGGCGCGCAAGGCTGCCGACGCGGCGATCGGTTCCGCCAAGCAGGCATTGCTGGAGATGGGCCGCAAGCACGGGCGCGACGTGCGCCTGGTACATCCCGCGCACACCACCATGGACTGCGCATCGTGCGACGCGAGAACCAAGCACGCACTGCCGCTGTCGGAACGCACTTACACCTGCACCGCGTGCGGAGCCGAATCCCCCAGGGACAAGAACTCCGCACGTGTGATGCTCGTCCGGGCTGGTCTGAACCCGGCTGGTGCTGAGGGCATAGGACCTCCTGGAGTGCTGCTCCAGGAGGCGGCCTGAGCCAGGGATCCCTTCCTCTCAGGGAGGGGAGCAGTCAAATACCGGCCAATCCCTGTGAGGGTCACGGAAAGGTCTCCTCCGGGGTGCTGACTCCTCCTCATGGATGTGGCTAACATCACGCAAGCGCGGCGACGCTGCCGTGCGGCGTGACGGAGGTGCGACGTGCTGCCAGGACGGGGACGAAACGGCCATGCCGCCAGGTTTTCGAGCATCCTGGGCACCCGTATCGCATGGACCGCGGCCGGTGACGGGGAGTTCTTCTGCCCCGGCTGCGGCGGCGACCGCAACTACCAGCGGCTGACCGGACAGCGCCGCTTCACCCTGCTGGGCCTGCCCGTGCTGCCGCGCGGCGAGACCGGCCCGGTGGTGGAGTGCGCCGCCTGCCGCCGCCACTTCGGCACGGACGTCCTCGACCATCCGACGACCATCCGCTTCTCCGCGATGCTCCGCGACGCCGTGCACACCGTCGCCCTCGCGGTACTGGCGGCGGGCGGTGCCGGTTCCCGTACGGCACTGGAGGCGGCCGTGCTGGCCGTGCGCGCGGCCGGCTTCGACGACTGCACGGAGGAGCAGCTGGCCGCCCTCGTCGAGGCGCTGGAGGCGGACACCGGCCGGATCTCCGGCGAGCCCTGCGGTGCGGGGCTGGCCATAGAGCTCCACGAGGCACTGGACCCGCTCGCCCCGCACCTCGCCACCGTGGGCCGCGAATCGATCCTGCTCCAGGGTGCCCGCATCGCCCTGGCGGACGGGCCGTACACCCCGGCCGAGCGGGACGTCCTCGCGACGGTGGGGGCGGCGCTGACCATCTGCTCGGACGACGTGACCCGGCTGCTGGCGGCCGCCGCCCGTACGCCGTCGTAGGACACGTCGCCGCGATACTCCCCGGGGAGTAACCGGCGGCCCGTGCCGCCCCGGGCAGTACCCCTCAACTCGGCCTCGCGCCCGACGAACCCGTCGCCGCGTGCCGGGAGTCTGGAGAGCGTTCCAGACACCCGACGCGGAGGGAGCCCGGCTGATGGGGGACACAAGGACACGTACGGGGCGACGGCGGGCCGTGCCCTGGGCGGTGGTGGGGCTGTGGCTGGCCGCGCTCGTACTGCTCGGGCCGCTCGCCGGGAAGTTCGCCGGCATCCAGCAGAACCGCGCGGTCGACTATCTGCCCGACAGTGCCGACTCCACCCAGGTGGCCCGCGTCCAGGACCGGCTGCCCGGCGGGGAGTCGACCGACCTGGTGCTCGTGTACCACCGGGACGGCCCTCTGACCGACGCCGACCGGCGCACCGCCGCCGAGCAGATCGCCGAGGTGAGCGGCGCCTACGATCTGACGGGTGGCGAGGTGCGGGGCGTCCCGTCCGAGGACGGTTCCACCCTGATGTACCCGGTCTCCAGCACCCAGCCGGGCCAGGACGAGGAGGCCCGGGACGCCTTCGTCGACGGGGTGCGCGACATCGCCGAGGGCGGCGGCGGGCTGAGTGTCGAGGTCGGCGGGCCGGGGGCGCTGAACACCGATATGAACAAGGTGTTCGGGACGCTCGATGCCACGCTGCTGCTCGCCACGCTCGGTGTCGTCACCGTGCTGCTCGTCCTCATCTACCGCAGCCCCTTCCTGTGGCTGGTCCCGCTCGCCGTCGCGGGCGTCGCCGCCGCCACGGCGATGGCCGCCGGGTACGGGCTGCACGAACTGTTCGACGTCACCGTCACCGGCCAGAGCGGCGGTGTGATGACCGTGCTGGTCCTCGGCGCCGGCACCGACTACGCGCTGCTGATCGTCTCCCGCTACCGCGAGGAACTGCGGCGCCACGAGCGGCCGTACGACGCCATGCGCACCGCACTGCGCGGCTGCGGACCGGCCGTCCTCGCCTCCTCGGGGACCGTCGCGGCCGGGCTGCTGTGCCTGCTCGCCGCCGACCTCAACAGCAGCAGCGGCATGGGGCCGGTCGGCATGGTCGGGGTGCTCGCCGCGCTGGTCGCCATGACGACCCTGCTGCCCGCGGTGCTGGTCCTGCTCGGGCGGCGCGTCTTCTGGCCGCTCATCCCCGCGTTCGGGAGTGAGCCGAAGGCCCGGCGCTCGCTGTTCGCCGCGATGGGCACCTCGGCGACGCGCCGGCCCGCCCTGGTGCTGGTCGGTGGGGGCGTGCTGCTGGGTGCCCTCGCGCTCGGCATGCTCAATCTGACCGGCAGCATCAAGCAGGAGGACTCGTTCACCGAGCGGCCCGAGTCGATCACCGCGATGCAGACGCTGGCCCGGGAGTATCCCGAGCGGAGCAGCCGGCCCGTGACGGTCATGGCGCCCGAGGGGCGGGCCGAGGCGGTGGCGGAGCGGGCCCGTGAGACCGACGGGGTCGCCGAGGTGGTTCCCGGGCGGAGTGGTTCCGGGTGGACGGAGATCGCCGTCTTCACGACCGCCGCGCCCGAGACGCCGTCGGAGACCCGGACCATCGAGGCGTTGCGGGCCGGGCTGGATCCTCAGGGTGCGTATGTCGGCGGGCCCAGCGCCCAGCAGATCGACCTGGCCGACAGCGAGTCCAGGGACCGCAAGGTGGTCGTGCCGTTGGTGCTCGTCTCGGTGTTCGTCATCCTGGTCGGCCTGTTGCGCAGCCTCGTCGCGCCGTTGCTGCTGCTGGCGGCGGTGGTCGCGGTGTGGGGTGCGGCGCTGGGCATCGGCGGGCTGGTGTTCGAGCCGGTGTTCGGGTTCGGCGGTACGGATCCGGGGCTGGGGTTGCTGTCCTTTGTGTTCCTGGTCGCGCTGGGTGTGGATTACGGCATCTTCCTGATGCACCGGATGCGGGAGGAGTCCGTGCGGGGGGCCGAGCCGGAGGTGGCCGCGTTGACCGCGTTGCGGACGACGGGTGGGGTGATCGCCTCTGCGGGGGTTGTTCTCGCTGCGACGTTCGCTGTGCTGACGACCTTGCCGATGGTCGGGCTGGTGGAACTCGGGTTTGTCATCGCTGTGGGGGTGTTGCTGGATACGTTCCTTGTGCGTACGTATCTGGTGACCACGGCGAGTGTGCTGCTGCGGCGGCGGGTGTGGTGGCCGGGGAGGCTCTCGCGGGCACCGGAACTGCCTGTCGAGGCTGAGGCGGGGCGGGTCCGCAGCCCGGCGTAGCGGGGTGCCGCTGCGCCCACCCGTGCCGCCCTTAGCGGCATGCATGCCCGCAGTTGAGAGAGCCGAGGATGTGACTGTGCAGGCACCCACCACCGGTAGTCGGGTCATGGCCGCGATCAACCGTGACCCCCTGACCGCCCCGCACGCCCTCCGGAACGACGCCCTGCTCGCGGTCGCCGCCGCCGTGGTCGCCGTCGGGCTCGGGCTGCTCGGGGGTGACGGGGGCGGGCCCGATGCGCTGGGGTGGGTGCTGCTGGTCGCGTGCAACGTGCCGATCGCGTGGCGGCGGCGTCGGCCGTTGCTCGTGCTGCTCGGGGTCGTGGCCTGTGTCGCCCCGTACCACGCCCTCGACAACCCCCACTCCGCGCCGACCCCGGCCACGTACATCGCGCTCTACACCGTCGCCGTCACCGGCCGCCCGCTGCGTGCCGTCCTGGTCGGGGCCGGCACCCTCACCCTCTCGACCAGCACGATGCTCACCATCAACGCCCACGAGGCCCTGAGGATGCTGCAGATCTCGGGCTGGGTGGTCGCCGTGCTGTTCTGCGGCGTCGACGTGCGGTTCTACCGCCAGTACGTCGCCTCCATCGTGGAGCGGGCCGAACGCGCCGAACGGACAAGGGAGGAGGAGGCCCGGCGGCGGGTCGCCGAGGAGCGGCTGCGGATCGCCCGGGATCTGCACGACCTGCTCGCCCACAGCATCACCCTCATCGGCGTGCAGACCTCCGTCGCCGCCCATGTGCTGTCCGCCGACCCCGAGCGGCTCGACCGGGAGACGGTCGCCAAGGCCCTCGACGACATCGCCGAGACCTGCCGCAGCGCCCGCGGCGAACTCCGTACGACGCTGGAGGTGCTGCGCGAGCACGGCCCGCCGGAGGCCCGCGGCCCGCTGCCCGGCCTCGACGGCCTGCCCGATCTGGCTCGGGCCGCGCGGCTGGCCGGTGCCCGGGTCGAGCAGAACGTACGGATACGGCACGCGCCGCCCGCCGTCGGCGCCGCCGCCTACCGCATCGTGCAGGAGGCCCTGACGAACGCGGTGCGGCACGCGGGCCCCGGCGTCTCGGTCCGTGTGGAACTGGACGAGCGGCAGGGCGCCCTGCGTCTGTCGGTCAGCGACGACGGCACCGGGCCGGCCCCGGGCGGCACTCCGGGCTTCGGACTCGTCGGAATGCGGGAGCGGGCCCGCAGCGTGGGTGGCACACTCGACGCCGGACCGCGCCCCGGGGGCGGCTTCGAGGTGGCCGCGGTCCTGCCGCTGACCACGACGGGGAAGGGGAAGAGGACCGGATGACCATCCGCGTACTGATCGCGGACGACCAGACCCTGGTGCGGGAGGCGTTCGCGATGCTCGTGGAGTCGGCCCGCGACATGGAGGTCGTCGGCCAGGCCGCCACCGGCAGGCAGGCCGTGGAGCTGGCCCGCAGCGGGCGCGCCGACCTGGTGGTGATGGACATCCGCATGCCCGACCTGGACGGTATCGAGGCGACCCGGCTCATCGCGGCCGACGACGACCTCGCGGGCGTCCGCGTCCTGGTCCTCACCACCTACGACACCGACGAGTACATCGTGGACGCCCTGCGTGCCGGCGCCTCCGGGTTCCTGGTCAAGGACACCAGGCCGGCCGAACTCCTCGACGCCATCCGCACGGTCGCGGCCGGGGACTCCCTGCTGTCGCCCGGGCCCACGGCACGGCTGATCGAGCGGTTCCTGCGCAGCCCTTCGGCACCGGCGACCGGCGGGCCGGAGTGTCTGTCCGAGCGCGAGCGGGAGGTGCTGGCGCTGGTCGCGCGCGGCCTCAACAACACCGAGATCGCAGAGGTGTTGGGCCTGAGCCCGCTGACCGCGAAGACCCACGTCAGCCGCATCATGGGCAACCTGGCGGCGCGGGACCGGGCGCAGTTGGTCATCGTGGCGTACGAGTCGGGGGTCGTGACACCGGGGAACATCTGACGGACAGGCACCATCCGACGCCCCCGCTTCAGGAGCAGGATGAGACTCCTCAGCCGCACCCTCCTCGTCACCACGGTCCTCTTCACCGCCGTCACCGCGACGACCACCGCGACGACCTCCGCCTCGGCCACCCCCGGCTGTACGTCCTCCGTCCCGTACGTCTCGGGCGAGGGCGGCTACGACACGTACCGCATCCCCGCCGCCGTCACCACGCGCAAGCACACCGTCCTCGCCTTCGCCGAGGGCAGACGCGGCGGCGCGGGGGACACCGGCGCCATCGACGTCGTCCTCAGGCGTTCGGCGGACGGCGGCTGCACCTGGGGCCCGCTCACCGTCGTCGCCGCCGGGAAGGGCGACACCCGGGGCAACCCGGCCCCCGTCGTCGACCCGCGCACCGGCGCGGTCGTGCTCCTCACCTCCTACAACAGCGGCAAGGTGACGGAGGCCCAGATCATGCGGGGCGAGGTCACGCCCGAGCAGAGCCGCCGGGTGTTCGCGCAGCACAGCCGGGACGACGGCCGGCACTTCACCGCACCCCGTGAGATCACCGCGCAGGCCAAGCGCGCGTCCTGGCGCTGGTACGCGACCGGCCCCGGCCATGCGATCGCTCTCACCCGGGGCCCGCACGCGGGCCGGCTGGTCGTCCCCGCCAACCACTCGGCGGCCCCGCCCGCGGGCTCCCCGGACACCGGCCAGGAACCCCGCTACTACGGCGCCCACGCGCTCCTCAGCGACGACGGCGGCAGGACCTGGCGGACGGGCTTCGTCGACGACTCCTACGACGGGGTGAACAACGCCAACGAGTCGATCGCCGCCCAGCTCCCCGACGGCAGGGTCTACTTCAACGCCCGCGACCAGCACGGCACGAGCCCCGGCAACCGCCTCGACAGCCACTCGCGCGACGGCGGCCGGTCCCTCGACCGGCCCTACACCGTGCAGCCCACCCTGAACGAGGTCCCCATCGTCCAGGGCAGCGTCCTGCAACTCGCCGGGAAGCGCGCGCCGTTGCTGTTCTCCGGCCCGTCCGTCCCCACCGCGCGCAGGGCGATGGCCCTCTGGCGCAGCACCGACGACGGCGCCACGTTCACCAAGGCACTGACGCTCTCCCAGCAGCCCGCGGCCTACTCCGACCTGGTGCCGCTCGGCCGGAAGACGGTGGGGATCCTCTACGAGACGGGAGTACGGGGGACCTACGAGACGATCGAGTTCCGCCGCCTGCCCGTCGGTGACCTCTAGAGCAGCCCGGCCGCCGCCAGGTACTTGCCGACCCGCTCCACCTCGTCCGGCGACAGCGGCACCTGCGGCTCCGCCGTCGCCGGGCAGTCGATCACTCCCCGCAGGTGCAGCGCGGCCTTGAAGGCGCCGATCGCCGAGGAACCGGGGCCCATCCGGGCCGGGTCGCCGACCGTCACCATGCCGAACAGGGCGCACAGCCGCTCCTGTTCGGCACGGGCCTCCTCCCAGTCCCCGGCGCGGCACAGGCGGTCCAGACGGACATAGCCGTGCGGGTCGACGTTGCCGAGGCCGGGCACCGTCCCGTCCGCGCCGAGCGCGAGCGCCGCGTCGACGATCAGCTCGGAGCCGGTCAGCACGCTGAAGCCGGTGATGCCCTGGCGGTCCCGGGCGCCGGTCAGGACCTGGCGGAAGGCGGCCAGGTCGCCGCTGGAGTCCTTCAGACCGGCCAGGACACCGTCGGCGGCCAGTTCCAGGACCACGTCCGCGGGCAGCTTGGTGTGGACGGCGACGGGAAGGTCGTAGGCGATGACCGGGACGGGGCTGCCGGCCGCGACCGCGCGGAAGTGGCGGGCGATCTCCGCCGGGTGGGTGCGGGCGTAGAACGGGGCGGTGACGACGACCGCGTCCGCTCCGGCCGCCGTCACCGACGCGACATGGTCCAGGACCCGGGCCGTCGTCATGTCGATCGCCCCGGCCAGCACCGGGAGCTTCCCGCTCACATGGGCCGCGACCGACTCGACGACCAGCCTGCGCTGCCGGTCCGGCAGATACGCCGCCTCGGACGTGGAGCCGAGCACGAACAGTCCGCTCACTCCGCCGGCCAGCAGATGGTCGACGAGCCTGAGCAGCGAGGGGACGTCCACCTCGCGGTCCGGTGTCAGGGGCGTGCACACGGGCGGGATGACACCGGTCAGCGGGGTGAGGGTCATGGAGCCTCCATCGGGGCGCTCTGGCGGACGAGGTCGCGGGTCGACTCGTCCTCCTGGACAGGATGGTGGCAGCGGAAGCGGTGCGCGGGGGCCGACGCGGCCGAGAAGTCCGGCATCGTCTCCGCACATGTCCCGTCCGCCTTCCAGCAGCGCGTCCGGAACGGGCAGCCGCTCGGCGGGCGGGTCGCCGACGGCACCGGACCGACCAGCGGGATCGGGTCGATCGGGTCGAGCAGGCCGGGCGTGGCGGAGAACAGGGCGCGGGTGTACGGGTGCCGGGCCCGGTCGGTGACCAGGGCGGCCGGGGACTCCTCCACGATCCGGCCCAGGTACATGGTGATCACACGGTCGCTCATCCGCCGCACCGTCTGGATGTCGTGCGAGACGAAGACCAGGGCCAGCCCCAGGCGTTCCTTCAGATCCAGCAGGAGGTTGAGGATCTGGGCCCGGACCGACACGTCCAGGGCGCTCGTCGGCTCGTCCGCCACGACCAGGTCCGGGTCCAGCGCCAGCGCCCGGGCGATCGCGACGCGCTGCCGCTGCCCGCCCGACAACTGTCCCGGCAGGGCGTCGGCGAGGGCCCGGGGGAGACCGACGAGGGACATCAACTCCCGCACCCGGTCCTCGCGGCTGCTTCTGGTGCCCCGGTCGTGCACGTCCAGCGGGTCCCGCAGGATCTGCCGGACGGGCAGACGGCGGTTCAGGGCCGTCGACGGGTCCTGGAAGATCATGCCGGTACTGCTGCCGACGGCCCGCCGGCGCTCCGCGGCCGGCATCGTCCACAGGTCCCGGCCCCGGAAGGACACCGTCCCCCGGGTCGGCCGTTCCACCCCCACCAGGACCTTCGCCAGCGTGGACTTCCCGCAGCCCGACTCGCCGACCACACCGACGGTCTCGCCGGGCGCGATGGCCAGGTCGGCGCCGGTCAGGGCGTACACCCGGTCCCGGGTGAACAGGCCGCCGCTGCGGGCCTTGTGGACGACGTGAGCATCCGTCAACTCCACGAACGCACTCATGACACCGCCTCGGGCTCGGTGGCCGACAGCTCTATGGCCGGGTGATGGCAGGCCGCCGTGTGCGCCTCGGGGCCGGTCAGGACCGGAGCCGTCGTCCGGCAGATCTCGCTCGCGCGCGGGCACCGGTCCGCGAACCGGCAGCCCGCCGGGAAGTCGGCCGGAGACGGCACGACGCCCTTGATCTGCGTCATCCGCTCCTGCGCCGACTCCAGCGACAGCACACTGCCGAGCAGACCGCGTGTGTAGTGGTGGGCCGGAGCCTCCACCAGGTCGGCGGTCACACCCGTCTCCACGATCTGCCCGCCGTACATCACCACCACCCGGTCGGTGACGTCCGCGATCAGCGCCAGGTCGTGCGAGACGAGGATCAGAGCGAAGCCCAGCTCCTCGCGCAGCCGCAGCAACAGCTCTATGACCTGGGCCTGCACGGTCACGTCGAGGGCGGTCGTCGGCTCGTCGGCGACGATCAGCTTCGGGTCGCGCGACAGCGCCATGGCGATCAGGACGCGCTGGCGCTGCCCGCCGGACAGTTCGTGCGGATAGCTGCGCAGGGTGCGTTCGGGGTCGAGGCCGACCATCGTCAGCAACTCGGCCGGACCGCGCCGCCCGCCGCGCCGGACGACCTGCTTGAGCTGGGCGCGGATCGTCATCGCCGGGTTCAGAGACGACAGCGCGTCCTGGTAGATCATGGCCATCTCGTGGCCCAGGAGCTTGCGGCGTACGCGCATCGGCTCGGCGATCAGATCCCGCTGCCGGAACCGCACCTGTCCGCTGACGCGCGCCCCCTTCGGCTGGAGGCCCATCACCGCCAGCGCGGTCAGCGACTTGCCGCAGCCCGACTCGCCGACCAGGCCCAGCACCTCACCGGGATGCACCTCGAAGCTGATGCCGTCCACGATGTCCACGCCGCCGTGCCGCTGGTCGAAGCCGATCGCGAGGTTCTCCACCGCGAGCACGGGCTGACCGTCCCGGGGCAGCCGGCGGGCCCGGGCCCGCAGCCGCCGGGCCGCCTCCGCCAGGCCGGGCAGTTGCACGACCTCCCCGCTGCCGGGCTCCGGCGCCTCGAGCCGGTCGTCGCCGGGCGCCTCCACCTCCCGGGCCGACGGGGCCGCCCACGCGTCGGACACGCCCTCGGACAGGATGTTCAGCGACAGCACCGTGACCAGCATCAGCAGCCCGGGGAACACGGTCGCCCACCAGCCGCCGGTCAGCACCATGTTCTTGCCGTCCGCGATGACACTGCCCCAGGACGGGTCGGGCGGCCGTACACCCGCCCCGATGAAGGACAGCGACGCCTCGAAGACCACCGCCTCGGCGACCTGGACCGTGCAGAACACCAGCACCGGGGCGGCACAGTTGATCGCCACGTGCTTCAGCACGATGTGCGGGGTCCGCGCGCCGATCACCCGTTCCGCCGTCACATAGTCCTCGCCGTACTGGTCCAGGACGTTCGCCCGGACCACCCGGGCCACCGGTGGCGTGAACAGGAACGCGATCGCGCAGATCAGCACCGTGATGCCACCGCCGAACACGGCCACCAGCACGGCGGCCAGCGCGATGCCCGGGAACGCCATCACGACGTCCAGACAGCGCATCAGCGTCTCGTCGACCGCCTTGCGCGAGGTGGCCGCGATCGCCCCGAGCAGCGCGCCGACCACCAGCGCCAGGCCGGTGGCGCCGAGCCCGATCGCGAGCGACCAGCGCGCCCCGTACATCAGCCGGCTGAGGATGTCCCGGCCGAGGCTGTCCTGCCCCATCCAGTGCTCGGCGGACGGATGCCCGGTGCCGTCGACCGGCGGCTGCTGGTCGAGCGGGTCGTGCGGGGCGAGGAGCGGCGCGAGCAGCGCCATCAGGACGACGACCGCCAGGAAGCAGACGGCGACCTTCGACAGCAACGGCAGCCGGCGCCAGCCGCGCAGCCGTACCCCGGGCCGGGACAGCGTCTCGGTGAGGCTCTTGCGGGTCATCATGTGGTCGCATCCCTCAGTCGCGGGTTGACCAGCAGGTAGAGGACGTCGATGACGAGGTTCACGACGACGAATCCGGCCGCGGTGGTCAGGACGACGCCCTGGACGACGGCCGGGTCGCCGTTCTTCACGGCGTCGATCATCAGCTTGCCCATGCCCGGCAGCGAGAAGATCGTCTCGATGACGACCGCGCCGCCGAGGAGATAGCCGACGCGCAGGCCGAGCACGGTGAGCGGGTTGATGAGCGCGTTCCGCAGCACGTTCCGACCCACGACAACCCGGGGCGGCAGCCCGCTGCCGATCGCCGTCCGTACGTAGTCCTTGTCCAGCTCCTCCACCACGGCCGTCCGCACGATCCTGGTCAGCTGCGCCGCCACCGGCAGTGACAGCGCGAAGGCCGGCAGGGTCATGGTCTTCAGCCAGCCGGTGATGGAGTCGGCCGGGTTGATGTAGCCGCCGGTCGGGAACCAGCCCAGATCGACCGCCAGGTACTGGATCATCAGCAGCGCCAGCCAGAAGCCGGGCGCGGCGACGCCGGTCAGCGATACGACCCGGATGATCTGGTCGGGCAGCCGGTCCCGGTAGATCGCCGCGGTCACCCCGCCCAGCAGGGACAGGACGACCGCGATGCCCAGGCCGAGGAAGGTGAGCTGGAGGGTGAGCGGCAGCGCGGTGGTGACCTGGTCGATCACCGGCGCCCGGGTCAGCGCGCTGGTGCCCATGTCGCCGTGCAGTACGTCGGCGACGAAGTCCACGTAGCGCACGGGCAGCGGGTCGAGCAGGCCGTGTTCCTCCCGGAAGTCGTGCAGCTGCTGGGGTGTCGGGTTGGCGCCCTGGAAGAACGCGGACGCCGGGTCGACGTCCGAGAACCGCATCACCAGGAACACGAACAGCACGATGCCGAGCATCAGCGGCACGAGCAGGGCGATACGGCGGAGCAGGATCCGTACGACGGCGATCACGTGGCGAAGGCCCCCTGTCCGAACAACACGGCTAGGCCCACTTGGCCTGGAGGAGGTTGATTCCGGGGTACGGCTGCGGCCTTATCCCGCTGAGCCGCTTGGGGTTCCAGGCCGTCATCAGCTCGTTGTGGACGACCGGGTAGAGCACGGCCTGTTCGGCGACGACGTCGATGTAGTCCTGGACCATCGTCTTCTTCTTCCCGGCGTCCGGCTCCCGGGTGGCCCGGTCCATGTCCCTGAAGAGCGCCTTGGCGACGGAGTCGCCGGCCCACCGCGTGTACTGCATCCACAGGTTCTCGGGCCCGTAGTTGTAATGCATGATCAGATCGGCGTCGAGGCCGAACTGGTTGGGGTTGGAGGCGGCGGCGACCACCTGGTAGTCCTGCTTCTGGTCCATCTTGGTGAAGACGGCCGTGGTCTCCTGCGGGGACAGGGTCGTGCGGACACCGATCGCGTCCCAGGAGGACTTGATGGTCGGCAGGCAGTCCACGATCCAGCTGACGTTCACCGCGAGGATCTCGATGCTCAGCCCCTTGACCCCGGCGGCCTTGAGCAGCGCCTTCGCCTTGTCCGGGTCGTACCCGTAGACGGACTTGGCCCGGCGGTAGGACGGGTTGCTCTCGTCGAGGAAGGAGCTCGCCGGCTTCCCGCGCCCCTTGAGCGCGACCTCCACCATCTTCTCGGTGTCGATGGCGTAGTGCAGGGCCTGGCGCACGCGCACGTCGTCGAAAGGCTTGTGCTTGGTGTTGAACATCAGGAACAGGTTGTTCATCCCGGCTCCGCCGGCGACCGTCATGCCGCCGCTCTCCAACTGCCCGATGTTGGCGTACGGGATGTTGTCCGCGATCTGCGCTCCCGCGCTCGACCCCGAGATCTTCGCGACGCGGGGCGCGGCGTCCACGATCGTCAGCCAGTTCATCTTCCGGAAGGCGGGCTTGCGCGGCCCGTTGTAGTCGGCGAACGCCTCGAAGGTGGTGTTCGACTTGGGGTGGTGCGCGGTCTGCCGGTACGGCCCCGACCCGACGGCGAGCCCCTTGATGGCGTCGTCCCAGCCACCCGGCTCGGAGAACACGTGCTTCGGCATGATCTTGGCGAGCGTCAGCCGGGAGAGCCCGTCCGGGAACGGGAACTTGAGCACGAGCTCCACATTCTGCGCGTCGATCTTCCGGACCTCCTTCAGCCAGCTCGCGAAGAAACCCTTGGCGAGGGTCTGGGTGTCCGGGTCGAGGATCCGCTGGAAGACGAACACCACGTCGTCGGCGGTCACGGGCTTGCCGTCGTGGAACTTCGCACCGGCCCGCAGCGTGAACTTCCAGGACGTGCTGTCCGGGTCCTTCGGCACCTCGGTCGCCAGGGCCGCGTACGGCTCGCGGGAGATCGGGTCGGTGTCCAGCAGGCCCTCGTAGATGTGGTTGTTGGCGGCCATGCAGAACGCGGACGCCGTCTGGGTCGGGTCCCAGCTGCCGTCGTTGCCGTAGCCGATCACCGCGGTGAGCGTCCGGTCCTTGCCGTCGCCCCCGCCGGTCTCGTTGGTGGACTCCGGCCCGGACGAACAGGCCGACAGCGAGGCGGAGACGGCCGCGGCCGCGCCCAGCGCGCCGGTGTACTTCAGGAAGGTCCGGCGGTGCGGCGCCGGTACGTCGTGGGTCACGTCGCGCACGGGTCCTCCAGCGGTGAGGTCTGGAACGGTGTGAAGAGGCGGGAGATACGACGTCCTACGTCCTGGCGGTCAGCGCGACCATAGGAGGGGGCGTGAGGGCGGTCAAGGGGTCGCACACGAATGGCGTATCTGCCAGAGGTCGCACCAATGGCGCTGTGAAATGGCGTGAGTTGACGGCCTATCAGGGCCTGCCCGGCACTGGGTACCGCCAGAGGTGGGACGTGGGACGTCCGGGGCGCGTACGATGCGGCGCATGTCCGAGGAGCCCAGGACCAGCCGGATACAGCGCCAGGTCGTCCAGCTCATCCTCGACCGCAGACTCACCGCCGGCGCGCCGCTGCCCACCGAGGCCGAACTGATGGAGACCCTCGGCGTCAGCCGCAACTCCGTCCGCGAGGCCCTCAAGGCCCTCCAGGCCCTCGACATCGTCGAGATCAGACACGGCTACGGCACCTATGTCGGCCAGGCCTCCCTCACCCCGCTCGTCGACGGCCTGACCTTCCGCACCCTGGCCCGGCACGACGACGACACCGGCGCCCTCGCCGAGATCCTCCAGGTCCGCGAGGTACTGGAGGAGGGCCTGATCCGCCGGGTCGCCGCGACGCTGACCGAGGCGGAACTGGACAAGCTGGAGGGCGTGGTGACCCGTATGGAGTCGGCCAGTGCCCTAGCCCGGTCCTTCCCCGACCTCGACCGCGAGTTCCACGAGGCCCTGTACGCCTCCCTCGGCAACGCTCTCGTCCCCCAGCTCCTCGCCGCCTTCTGGACCGTCTTCCGGCGGGTCTCCGGCGCCCGCGGCTGGACCGACGACCCCACCCCCGAGATCACGGTCCGCCGTCACCGCGACATCGTCACCGCCCTGCGCGCCCGCGATGTGGAGGGCGCGCAGCGGGCGATGGCGGTCCACTTCCGGGGGATCGAGGCGCGGGCGGCGGAGGAGTCGCGGGGGGTGGGGTGATTCCGCTCCCGGGCGGGCTGGTGCCCAGCATGATGAGGGGCGTGACCGAGCTGTGGAACGAGAGTGACGCCGGCGTCCTGAGACTGCCTTCCGGCCGATTGGTGCGGGGGCGGGGCCTCCGCCACCCCCTGGACCCCGCCGCGCCCGTGCCCTCCTACGGTGTCTACCTGCTCGGCGCGCAGCCGCCCGAGGTCCCCTGGGGGTCGGGCTGGATCCGCTGGCCCGACTTCCGCCTTCCGGCGGACCGGCCGGCCGCCCGTCTGGTGCTGGCCGACGCGTGGGAGCGGGCCGCCGGGGAGCGCGTGGAGATCGCCTGCGGCGGCGGACGCGGCCGCACGGGCACGGCCCTGGCCTGCCTCGCCGTCCTGGACGGGGTGCCGGGGGAGGAGGCGGTGGCGTATGTGCGGCGGCACTATGACCGGCATGCGGTGGAGACGCCCTGGCAGCGGCGGTACGTGCGCCGGTTCGGGGAGGGGGGAGTCTGATGGCCCTTATGAGCCTCTCCTTCGGCGCGGTGCCTCATACCTTGGTCGGACTGCCGTAGACCGACGGCCGACAGCGGACTCGGCACCCGCCTCGGCACAGTAACCGGTATGGAAGAGACCAAGGGGAGCAAGCAGGCAAAGGAGATCAGCCGGGCCGCGTTCCTGGCCGGGACGGCGGCGGTGGGGATCGCCGGGGCGGCCGTGGGACCGGCCGGACAGGCCCGGGCGGCGGAAGTCCGGCACGCTCGCGGGCTGCGCCGCCATGGCGTCGTCTACACCGTCGGGGCGGGGGAGACACCGGGTACCGCGTGGAGCGCGCGCCGGATGCGGGCCGACGTACGGGCCATCCGTGACGACCTGCACGCCGACACCATCGACGTCACGGGGGACGGCGTCGAACGGCTCACCGCCACCGCCGCCGAGGCCGCCGAACGCGGGCTGCACATCTGGCTGCAGCCGACCCTCGGGGACGCCCCGCAGCGGGACATCCTGGAACACCTCGCCGAGACCGGCCGGTTCGCGGAACGGCTGCGGAGGCAGGGCGCGAGTGTCGACCTCAGCGTCGGCTGCGAGTTCTGGCTGTTCGTCCCCGGCATCCTGCCGGGCGACACGGTCCTGGATCGCGTCAGGCACCTCCAGAACGGCACGGTCGACTGGCCGCGGACGTTGCGCCGGCTCGCCGAGTTCACGGCGAAGGCCGCGAGGGTCGGCCGCTCCGTCTTCAACGGCAACCTCAGCTACGCCGCCGCCCAGAGCATCGACGACCCGGACTGGAGCCTCTTCGACATCGTCGGCATCGACTACTACTCGTACTTCGAGAAGCGGTCCGACTACGTCCGGGAGCTGAAGCAGTACCTGCGCTGGGGCAAGCCGCTCGCCATCACCGAGTTCGGAACCTGCGCGTACGTCGGCGCCCCCGAGACGGGCGGCCTGGGCTGGGACATCGTCGACTACGACAAGGAGCCGCCGGAGATCAAGGGCGACCCGGTCCGCAGCGAGCGCGTCCAGGCCGACTACGTGGGCGAGCTGCTGGACGTCTTCACGGCGATGGGCCTGTACGGGGCGATGACCTTCGAGTTCATCAGCGCGGACGCCCCGCACCGCCCGGACGAGCCCCGGCTCGACCTCGACATCGCGACGTACGCCATCACCAAGGCGATCAAGGACCGCCCGGACGACCCCGACTCCGGCTGGCACTGGGAGCCGAAGGAGGCGTTCCACGCGGTGGCCCGCCGCTACGCCCGACGGGCGCGGCCCGGGTCGCGGAGGGACCATGGCTGAGGAGGTGCGCCTATGGAATGGACCCTTGAGGTCGTCGCCGTACCGGTCACCGACCTGGACCGGGCCAAGGCCTTCTACGTGGACCGGTGCGGATTCCGCGCCGAGATCGACGCGTCGTTCTTCGAGGGCGTGGGCCGCTTCGTCCAGCTCACGCCGCCCGGCTCCCGCTGCTCCATCGTGCTGGAGTCCGGGATGCCGGACGCACCGGGGCAGCCTCGTGCGGCCCCGGGGTCCCTCCAAGGCCTCCAGCTCTGTGTCACGGACATCGAGAAAGCCAGGGCGGAGCTGGTGGGACGCGGGGTGGAGGTATCGCCGGTCCTGCATGTGAGCGCGTCCGGCTGGGCGGAGGGCCGGGGCGAGGAGGGCTGGAACTCCTTCCTCTTCTTCCAGGACCCCGACGGCAACGGCTGGGCGATCCAGGAGGCCCCGGCGCCGCTCGCCCAGCGCTAGGCGCAGTACGTGTCCCGGTCCGGGCGCTCGCCCGTCGCGAGGAAGCGGGAGACGGTCCGGTCGCCGCAGGCGTTGCCGTTGGCGAGGTAGGCGCCGTGGCCCGTGGAGTTCACCGTCACCATGACGGCCCGGTCACCGAAGGCGCGCCGGAGCTCGCGGGCCCCGCTCAGCGGGGTGGCGACGTCCCGCTCGTTCTGGACGAGCAGGATGTTGGAAGGGCCGTCGCCGGTGATCCGTACCGGCGACTCCTTCGGCGTGAACGGCCAGGCGGCACACGGCATCGCGCCGCGCGGCATGCCGGCCGTGAGGGGGAACTCGGCCCGGCTCTTGTCGGTCCCCTTCTGGTAGTGGGCGGTGGACTTGGGCCAGGCGATGTCGTTGCAGAGGATGCCGACGCCGACCGCGGCGGCGTTCTGCGTCTCCGGCTCGGGCGGAGCCTCGGGTACGGGCGGCACGGTGCCCTTACGCGTGGCCAGGATCATTTCCGCCAGCACGGGGTAGTCGTCGGGGCCGTACAGGCTGTTGAGCATGGTCTGGCGCAGGACGTTGCCGTTCAGCTCCGCGGGGTCGGCACCGGGCCAGGGGAGCGGCTCGCGGTCGAGCCGCTCGGCCAGCCGCAGGAAGAGGGGGCGTACGTCGGCAGCCTTCCGTGCCAGTCGGTACGGATTCCCGGGCCGGGACGCCCACTTGGCGAACTCCGGGAAGTTGTCCTCCACGCCGTCCTCGAACGCGGCGAGCCAGGCGCGTCCCACGCGGGTGTGGTCGGGGTTGTCGTTGCTGTCCAGCACGATGCGGTCGGTGCGGTGCGGGAACAACTGGCTGTAGAGGGAGCCGACGTACGTGCCGTACGAGTCGCCCCACGCGGAGATCCGGCTTTCACCCAGCGCGGCCCGGACACGGTCGAGATCGCGGGCCTCGTTGGCGGAGCTGATGTGCCGTATCAGCTCACCGCCGTTACGAGCACAGGCGCCGGCAATACGCCGAGCGGTGGCCATGGTCTCGGTGACAGAACCGTCCGGGGCGGGCCAGGGCAGCTTGGCGAGGGCGAGATCCTCGCTCTCGAGCCCACATGTGGTGGCACTGGAGGGAGCCATCCCCCGCGGCGCGAACCCGACCAGGTCGTAGACGTCCCGCACGCTTTGCGGCAGCCGCTGCCCCTTGCCCGACGGATCCTCGAGACTGACCCCACCGGGCCCGCCGGGGATCAGTAACAGCGCACCCCGGCGAGCGGACGGTTTCTCACTCGGGATCCGGGAGACGGCGATCTGGATCTTCCGCCCGTCGGGGTCGGAGTAGTCCAAGGGCACGTCGACGGTGGCACACCGCTGACGAGGGTCGAGGCCGGTGCCCTCGCACTTGGTCCATTCGAGGGACTCGGCATCGGCGGCGGACGCACCGCTGCCAGGCCCGGCCAGCCCGAGCACGACACCCACGGCGGCGATCAGCGCGGCGTTCTTCGTGATCTGCTTCATGTGCAGCAGCGTGACCGACTCCGGGAGGCTGTCCCATCCGGGTAACTGCCGGACAGGGCAGGGGGATTACCCCAGGACCGGACATCAGGAGACCTCCAGTTTCTTGTTCGGGCAGTGAATGACCCGCCGTAGACGCCCGGGGTGGGGTGCCCTGCGGCGGGCCGGGGTGTGTCAGGCGAGGGTGGGGTAGTCGGTGTAGCCGCGGTGATCGCCGCCGAAGGTGTCGCGGCCGGGCTGCCCGCGGAGGAGCAGGACGCCATGATCCGCGTACTGGCCCGGATCGAGGACAGTCTCAGCGAGGCGGTCGGTCGCCAGGCGGCGGCCTCAGCATGAAGACGTCGATCGGGTCCTGGGTCTCGACCGCGAATCCGTGGCGTTCGTAGAGGCGGCGGGCCGGGCTGCCCTGGAGGACGTTCAGGCGTACGGGTTCGGCATCGGCGTCGGTGCGGGCCAACAGGGTGCGCAGGACTGCCGAACCGAGGCCCCGGCCCTGGAGGCCGGGATCGAGGTAGAAGTGCTCCAGCCAGGTGCCGTCCTCAGCCGGACGCAGCGTGACGCTGCCCGCGAAGGTGCCGCCGGCCTCGATGACCGAGGTGTGCCGCGGGGCGAAGCCGTCTCGCAGCCGCTGCCTGACCCGGTGCGCGTCGTAGCGGCCCAACCGCTCCAGATCCGGGCGCATCACGATCGCCCGCAGTTCCGCGATCGGCTCGACGTCCGCCGGTTCGGCGGGGCGCATGGTCCAGTGCACGCGCGGATTATGTCAGCGGCGGCAGTGGTGACGTATGAACAGGCTCCAGGCGGCGGTCCCGACCAGGACCACGGGGCCGTCTTCCAGCTTGCTGTCCCGGACGGGCACGGTGCCGGGGATTCCGTCGGCGACCTCGAGGCAGTTGCCGCCATCGCCGTTGCTGTAGCTGCTCTTTCGCCAGCGGGCGTTGCTCAGGTCGTAGGAGTGCATCGTTTGAAATCCTCAGCCGCCGATCGGATCAGGGCGAGGGACGCCTCCGGCGACAGCGCGGCACCCCTGAGCAGATCGTAGGCGCGCTGTGCACGCTTCACCATGGCCGGGTCGTCGATCAACGTTCCCGAAAACGACGTCTCTGTATAGGCGACGGGCGGCGCGTCCTCGAACTCCATGAACCGAAGCGAGCCGTTGTTGGCCGGAGCCCCTGCCGAGAACGGGAGCACCTGCAGCACCACCTTCCGTGCGCTCGCGAGATCGGCCATGTGGTCCAGGGCCTGGGCCGCCACGTCAGGACTGCCGACCGGGATCCGGAGCACGGTTTCGTGCACGACCGCCCAATACACGGGCCTTGTAGCGTCATCGAGGATCTGGGCGCGTTCCACGCGGGCGGCGACTCTGTCCTCAATGAACTCGTCCGCCGCGAATGGGTGCGTCGCCAGGGTGAGTGCCCTCGCGTACGCAGGCGTCTGAAGAAGACCGGGCACGACCGTCGGTTCGAACTCGCAGATCGCTGTCGCCTGCTTCTCCAGCGCCAGCACCTCCGCGAAATAATCCGCATACCGCTTATCGTCAATCAGCTTCCTGCACAACCGCTCGAAAATACCGTCGGTTTGCAGAACCCCGTCGATCCGCTGCGCCACATCCAACTGTGGCTTGCGAATGGCCTGTTCGAACTGGCCGATGTATCCGCCGGAGACGAAAACCCGTGACCCCAGCTCCACCTGGGTGATCCCCGCATCCTCCCTCCGCCGCTTGAGCTCCGTGCCGAAGAACTCCCACGCCGCTTGCCGAGAACCGTTGGCCATTGCCGAACCCCTTTGTGCTGCCCCGCAGTTGTAGGGCACAGACCCCTCCCGAGTGTAGGCGCGCAGCGTCACCGTAGGGATGCGAAGAGTGAAACCGCAAAAGGAAGGGGAGCACGGTGGAGGCACGACACTCGGCGCACTGCGTCGAAGAAGCGGAGGACGCGGTGAAAGAATTGCGGGCAGAACTCGCGAAGGCGGGAATTACCCTGCCGTCACTGGGCCTGGACCCGGTGAGTCTTGCGCGGGAAGCACCCTGTCCGCTCGTGGAATTGGGCCGGTGTTCCGTGGAGACCGCCCGGCGGCTCGCGGCGGTGCTGCGATGAAGCCCCCGGTCGGCGCGTATGTCGTGGACACCCGCACTGGACGCATCGGCATCGTCATGGGGCATGAGGGGCCCTACGTGCAGCTGCGGCCGTACGGGGGCGGGAAAGAATGGGACGTGGACCCCGGCGCCGTCCGGCACGCCACCCCGGCCGAGCGGCTGAGCGCGGCGACGGCGTACGCCAACGCCCGCAGCAGGGGAGAGGTCCCTTGACCCGGGTTACGCGGGTGACCCGGGTAACCCCGGTGCCCCGGTGACCCTGCGAGAATGACGCCATGAGTCTGTTCCGCGACGACGGCATCGTGCTGCGCACCCAGAAGCTGGGTGAGGCGGACCGGATCATCACGCTGCTCACGCGCGGTCACGGACGGGTACGGGCCGTGGCCCGGGGCGTGCGCCGGACGAAGTCGAAGTTCGGTGCGCGCCTCGAACCCTTCTCGCACGTC
The DNA here is from genome assembly GCF_042673825.1 of Streptomyces sp. NPDC057002. Lineage (NCBI taxonomy): Bacteria > Bacillati > Actinomycetota > Actinomycetes > Kitasatosporales > Streptomycetaceae > Streptomyces > Streptomyces sp. NPDC057002. Next base: position 274,262 of record NZ_JBHURZ010000005.1, on the reverse strand, counting down.
GACGTGCAGTTCTTCGCGAAGGGGAGCGAGCTCGTCGGGCGCGGGCTGCCGCTGTGTACGCAGAGTGAGACCATCGCGCCGTACGGCGGCGGGATCGTCAGCGACTACGCGCGGTACACCGCCGGGACCGTCATGCTGGAGACCGCCGAGCGGTTCACCGATCACGAGGGGGAGCCGGCCGTGCAGCAGTATCTGCTGCTCGTCGGCGGGCTGCGGACCCTCGCCCGGGGAGAGCACGCCTCGCATCTCGTGCTCGACGCCTTCCTGCTGCGCTCCCTCGCCGTCAACGGCTACGCCCCGAGTTTCACGGACTGCGCGAAATGCGGGATGCCCGGGCCCAACCGGTTCTTCTCGGTCGCCTCGGGCGGTTCCGTCTGCGTGGACTGCCGGGTGCCCGGCAGCGTCGTACCCTCGCCCCAGGCCCTCGAACTCCTCGCCGCGCTGCTTACGGGAGACTGGGACACCGCGGACGCGTGCGAGGCGCGGTACGTCCGCGAGGGCAGCGGGCTGGTGTCCGCGTATCTGCACTGGCACATGGAGCGCGGGCTGCGTTCCCTGCGGTACGTGGAGAAGTAGGCCCGGCCGTACAGACGTATTGCAAGCGAGTACGAGGAGCGAGAGACACATGGCCGTACGCGGGATCCTGGGGCGCCAGCGCCGGGAGTACAGGACGCCGGAGCAGCACCCGTCCGGCGCACGGCCGCCGAAGCTCGGAGAGCTCGTACCGAAGCATGTGGCGATCGTCATGGACGGCAACGGACGATGGGCCAAGGACCGGGGCCTGCCGCGTACCGAGGGCCACAAGGTCGGCGCCGAGCGGGTGCTGGACGTGCTCCAGGGCGCCATCGAGATGGGCGTCGGCGCGATCTCCCTGTACGCCTTCTCCACCGAGAACTGGAAGCGCTCGCCCGACGAGGTGCGCTTCCTGATGAACTTCAACCGGGACTTCATCCGCAAGACCCGCGACCAGCTCGACGAGCTCGGCATCCGGGTGCGCTGGGTGGGCCGGATGCCGAAGCTGTGGCGTTCCGTGGCCAAGGAGCTCCAGATCGCCCAGGAGCAGACCAAGGACAACGACCGGCTGACCCTGTACTTCTGCATGAACTACGGCGGACGGGCCGAGATCGCCGACGCCGCGCAGGCGCTGGCCGAGGACGTGAAGAGCGGGAAGCTCGACCCGTCGAAGGTCAACGAGAAGACCTTCTCGAAGTACATGTACTACCCGGACATGCCGGACGTGGACCTGTTCCTGCGCCCGAGCGGTGAGCAGCGCACCTCCAACTACCTGATCTGGCAGAGCGCCTACGCCGAGATGGTCTTCCAGGACGTGCTGTGGCCGGACTTCGACCGGCGTGACCTGTGGCGGGCGTGCCTGGAGTTCGCCTCGCGCGACCGGCGGTTCGGCGGGGCCATCCCGAACGAGGAGCTGCTGGCCATGGAGGGCAAGCAGGAGTAGGCCCCACCGGCCTCCCTGGGCCCGGCAGCCCCTGCGGTGGCAGCCGGGCCGTACCGGCGGTGTGCTGGTGGCATGGGTTCGACGGCCGTCAGCGCGCCTCGGAGGACGAGCAGGCGGGCCGGGGCCTTCGTCGCGGCCTCGCTCGCCCTGCTCTGCATCCAGCTGGACTTCTTCGCGCTCAACCTGGCCATCCCCGGCATCTCCGCCGAGCTGGACACGACGGTCTCGGCGGCCCAGTGGACGCTGTCCGCCTACATGCTCGCCATCGGCTGTCTCTTCATCGTCGGCGGGCGGCTGGGCGATCTGCTCGGCCGCCGTCCGATCCTGCTGATCGGGACCGGCCTGTTCGCCGCCGCCTCCGTCGGCTGTGCTCTCGCTCCCACCCTGGGCGTCCTCGTCGTGTTCCGGGTGGTGCAGGGCGCGGGCGCGGCGCTGATCTTTCCCGTGTCGGTCTCCGTCGTCAGCAACGCCTTTCCCGAGGAGACCCGGGCCCGGGCGCTCGGCGCGATGTTCGGGATCGCCAACGTCGGCACCGCCCTCGGGCCGTTCGTCGGAGGTGGCTTCACCGACGGCCCCGGCTGGCGGTGGATCTTCTGGCTGCTGGCGCCGCTCAGCGCCCTCTCCCTGCTGATCGCCCTGCGGTACGTCCCCGACTCCCGGGACGAGAGCGCTCCCCGCCAGATCGACCTGCCCGGCTGTCTGGCCGTGGTGACCAGCCTGGCCGCCCTGACCCTCGCCGTGGAGCGGGGCAGCGCCTGGGGCTGGGACCACGCGCGCACACTCACCCTGCTGGGCGTCGCGGTGGTGGCCGGTGCGCTGTTCGTCCTGCGGGAGCGGACCTGCCGGCATCCGCTGGTCGACTTCCGGCTCTTCCGCAACATCCGCTTCGACCTCGTCACCGTGATGGGGTCGGTGGCCAACATGGGATACGCCGTCACCGTGTTCCTCGCCACCCTGCAGTTGCAGCAGGTGCGGGGCCTGTCCGCGATCCTGTCCGGCACGGTGTTCCTCGCCCCGGCCGTGATGGTGGCCTGCGCCGGGCCCATCGGCGCCTGGCTCTCCACCCGGATGCGTCCCACCAGCGTCATGGCCCTGGCCGGGACCATCGCCGGCACCGGCATGATCGGGCTGAGCTGGGCCTGGTCCTGGTGGGTATACCTGCCCGTCTTCACCTGGTCCGCGCTCGGCCTCGGCCTGGGCTGGACCTTCGCCAGCGTGGCCACCCAGCAGGTCGTCCCGCCCGCCCGCGCCGGCGAGGCCTCCGGGGTCGTCCTCACGGCCCTCGTCACCATGGGCGCCATCGGCCTCGCGGCCGTAGCGGCGGCGATCACCTCCCTCACCCCGGAGACCGGCCCGGAGCACGCCTACGACCTCCTCCTGCGCATCGGCGGCGTCGTCATCCTCGCCTCGGCCGCCCTGTCGCTGCTCGTCCGCCGCGGGCTCACCGCCCGCGGCCTGGTGCCGTCCGCCTGAGGATTTTTTGGCAAGGGCAGGACGGTCGGCCACGCCCCGGCCGCCACCGGGCCACGCGAAGTTCACGTACCGACTCGACGATGCGGCGGATCACCCGGTCTGCCGCATCAGTCGCTTTGATGCGGTCCTGAACGAAACGGCACCTCCATGAGACGCCTCACCCCCGCTCTGGCCCTCGGCCTCGCGACCCTGGTGGTGGCCCCGTCGGCCGCCCAGGCGACGGACCACCACACCGGCCGTGACTCCGGCGCTGTCCGCGACAGCTTCGGCACCAAGGCCTCCTACGCCCCGCAGCAGAACACCCACTCCTACCAGCGGCCCCCGGCCGGTTTCACGGCTGTCTTCACCGAGAACGTCTCCCGGCACGGCTCCCGCGCCGCCACCGACAGCGAGGACGGCGACCTGATCCTCGCCCTGTGGGACAAGGCGCAGGGCGAGGGGCAGCTCACCCGCGCGGGGCGGGAGTTCGGGCCCAAGGTGCGGGCGCTGCTCGACGCGATGTCCAAGGTCGGATACGGCAACCTCAGCGGCCGCGGCAAGCAGGAGATCGAGGGCACGGCCGTCCGCATGGAGCAGCGACTGCCCGGGCTGTTCCGGCAGATCGCCAAGGACGGCGACAAGATCGACGTCGTCAGCTCCGGGCAGGGGCGGGCCGTCGACAGCGGCAACCTGTTCGCGACGACCCTCGGGAACACCGACCCGGCGCTGAAGCCGCTGATCGGCCCGGCGCGCGCCGACGCGAACCTGCTGTACTTCCACAAGGCGGCCGGGGGTGCCGCCTACCGCGACTACATCGACAACGACCAGCGCCTCGCGGACACGCTCAAGAGCCTCACCGACCAGCCGAAGACCCACCGGGCCGCCCGCAGCGTCCTGAGTGAGCTCTTCACCCCGCCCTTCGTCCAGCGGATCACCGACGGCGAGTTCGCCTCGATCGGCACCGAGGTGCAGGCCGCGCAGGCCGTCTACAACCTGTACGCCATCGCCCCGGCCATGAGCGCGGAGAGCCCCGGCGGCAAGGGCTGGGGCATGGAGCGGTACATCTCGCGCGGCGACGCCGCCTGGTTCGGATACCTCAGCGACGTCGAGGACTTCTACGAGAAGGGCCCCGGCTTCGCCGACAGCGACATCACGTACAAGATGGCGGACGTCCTCCTCGACGACTTCTTCAAGCAGGTCGAGGCCAAGCGCGCCGGCACCAGCGACCTGGGCGCGGAACTCCGCTTCACGCACGCCGAGGAGATCATCCCCCTCGCGGCCCTGATGAAGCTCCCGGGCAGCACGCAGGGCGTGACGGCCGAAAAGCCCTACACCTACGCCGACAACACCTGGCGCGGCGCCTCGGTCGCCCCCATGGCCTCCAACATCCAGTGGGACGTCTTCCGCAAGGGCAGCACCTATCTCGTGCGCATGCTCTACAACGAGAAGGAGACGGCCTTCAAGCAGGGCTGCCACTCCATCGCCAAGGGCAGCAAGTTCTACGACCTCAAGGAACTGGAGCGCTGCTTCAATCGAAGCTGAAGGTGACTAACTCAGGGGCGCGGGGAACTGCGCGACAAGCCCCCACGCACCCGCAGCCGACAAGTCACCGGTCAGAAGCCGCGCAATCCGCACAGGTCCCAAAAATCTCCACCGTATGAGCCACGTTCACATACCCATGCTCCGCGGCGATGGCATCCGCCCACTTCTCCACGGCAGGCCCCTCCACCTCGACAGCCTTGCCGCACCCCCGGCACACAAGGTGGTGGTGATGGTCATCCGTGGAGCAACGGCGGTAGACGGACTCGCCGTCGGCGGTACGCAGGACGTCGACCTCACCGGCGTCGGCGAGGGACTGGAGCGTGCGGTAGACCGTGGTGAGCCCGACCGAGTCGCCCTTGTGCTTGAGCATGTCGTGCAGGTCCTGCGCACTGCGGAACTCGTCGACCTCTTCCAGGGCCGCCGACACGGCGGCCCGCTGCCGGGTGGCGCGGCCCTTCACGGACGGTCCAGCGGTCGTCACCGTTGCCTCCTCACGTCTGCCTTGCCCGGGTCATTGTGCCAGCCCGGGATGGGGGCGGTCAGACGCCGACTTCGTCGGCCGCCCCCCGGGTACCCGGAATCGCGCACTCGCCGGGGTCGTGGGCGGATTGCGCGGAAGCCCGGGCGCGGGCGCGGCGGCGGGCCAGCGGAGCCGCGAGCGCCGTCAGCACGATGAACGCGCCGATGGTCAGCAATACGATCGTCGCACCGGGCGGGACGTCCTGGTAGTACGAGGTGACCGTGCCGCCGATCGTCACGCTCACACCGATGGCGACGGCGATCACGAACGTGGCCTTGAAGCTGCGGCTGATCTGCTGGGCCGCCGCGACGGGCACCACCATCAGCGCGCTGACCAGCAGCAGGCCCACCACGCGCATCGCCACCGTCACGGTGACGGCCGCGGTGATCGCCGTCAGCAGGTTCAGGGCGCGCACCGGAAGGCCCGTCACCCGGGCGAACTCCTCGTCCTGGCTGACCGCGAACAGCTGCCGGCGCAGGCCGAGCGTGACCAGGACGACGAAGGCGGCCAGTACGCAGATCGCCGTGACGTCCGACTCGGACACCGTCGACAGGGAGCCGAACAGGTACGACGTCAGATTGGCGTTGGAGCCCGTCGGCGCGAGGTTGATGAACATCACACCGCCGGCCATGCCGCCGTAGAAGAGCATCGCGAGGGCGATGTCGCCGCGGGTCTTGCCGTACCAGCGGATCAGCTCCATGAGGACCGCGCCGAGGACGGAGACGAGGGTCGCCATCCACACCGGGGACCAGGTCAGCAGGAAGCCGAGGCCGACGCCGGTCATCGCCACGTGGCCGATGCCGTCGCCCATCAGGGCCTGGCGGCGCTGGACCAGATAGATCCCGACCGCGGGGGCGGTGATGCCGACCAGGACGGCGGCGAGCAGGGCCCGCTGCATGAAGGCGTAGTCGAGGAAGTCCATCAGCTCAGCAGTCCCGTACGGATCGGTTCGGCGCCCGCCGGTGCGTGCGGGTGTACGTGGTCGTGGCCGGGGAGGGCGTGCTGTCCGACCGCCTTCGGGGGCGGTCCGTCGTGCACGACGCAGCCGTCGCGCAGGACGACCGCCCGGTCGATGAGGGGCTCCAGGGGGCCCAGTTCGTGCAGCACGAGCAGCACGGTGGTGCCCTGGGCGACCTGCTCGCGCAGCGTGTGCGCGAGCACCTCCTGGCTGGCCAGGTCGACGCCCGCCATCGGCTCGTCCATGATCAGCAGCTCGGGTTCGGAGGCGAGGGCGCGGGCGATCAGGACCCGCTGGTGCTGGCCGCCCGAGAGCGCGTCGACCGAGTCCTTGGCCCGGTCCGCCATGCCGACGAGCTCCAGCGCCTGCCGTACGGCCTTGTGGTCGGCCTTGCGCAGCACGCCGAAGCGGGCCCGGGACAGGCGGCCGGAGGAGACCACCTCGGTCACCGTGGCGGGCACGCCGCCCGCGGCCGTGGTGCGCTGCGGGACGTAGCCCACGCGCCGCCAGTCGCGGAACCGCGCGCGGTCCGTGCCGAACAGCTCGATCTCGCCGGCGCCGGTCTGCACCTGGCCGATGATGCTGCGCACGGCCGTGGACTTGCCGGAGCCGTTCGCGCCGAGCAGCGCGACGACCTCGCCGCGACGCACGGTGAGGTCGATGCCGCGCAGGACGGGGCGCGAGCCCAGTTCCGCGCGGACGCCGCGCAGGGATACGACGGGCTCGGTCATGCCGTCCTCCGATGAGTGAGTCACTTGGCTCCCAGAGCCGTCTGCAGGGCCTTGAGGTTGGCTTCCATGACCTGGAAGTAGTCGTCGCCCCGGGACTTGTCGGTGATGCCCTCGAGCGGGTCGAGGACGTCCGTCTTCAGGTTCGCGTCCCGGGCCAGGGTCTTCGCGGTCCGGTCGGAGACCAGGGTCTCGTAGAAGACGGTGGTGACGCCGTCGGCCTTGGCCTCCTGCTGGAGCTCCTTGACCCGGGCGGCGCTGGGCTCGCTCTCGGGGTCGACGCCGGAGATGGCCTCCTGGGTGAGGCCGTAGCGCTCGGCGAGGTAGCCGAAGGCGGCGTGGTTGGTGAAGAAGACCTTGGACCTGCTGTCCTTCAGGCCGTTCTCGAAGTCGCTGTTCAGGCCGCCCAGCTTCTTGACCAGGGCCTCGGTGTTCTTCTTGTAGTCGGCCGCGTGATCCGGGTCGGCCTTCTCGAAGGCCTCGCCGACGCCCTGGGCGATCTCGGCGTACTTCACCGGGTCCAGCCAGACGTGGGGGTCGCGGCCGTGCTCCTCTTCCTCGGAGGAACCTTCGGAGTGGCCCTTCTCACCCTCGTGGCTGTGCCCGGCGCCGCCGTGGTCCTCGAGGTGGGTCAGCGAGGCCGCGTCTATCTTCGTCTCGATGCCGGTCTGCGAGACGGCCTCGTCGACGGCGGGCTGGAGCCCCTTGAGGAAGAGCGCCGCGTCGGCCTCCTCGAGCTGGGCGCGCTGCTTGGTGCTGATCTCCAGGTCGTGCGGTTCCTGGCCGGGCTCGGTCAGACTGGTGACGTTCGCGTGGTCGCCGCCTATCTGCTCGGCGAGGAACGCCATCGGGTAGAACGACGCGACGACGTCGAACTTCTCCGTGTTGCCCGTCGCCGCGCTGTCGCTGGAGCAGGCGGTCAGAGCGCCGAGGCCGAGAGAGGCGGCCGCGGCGGCGGGTATGAGGCGTCGTCGTACGTTCATGACACTCATTTTCAACAAATATGGAAACCGTTGTCAACAAACGTCCTGAACTGGGCCGGGAAACAGGGCGCGCGGCCCTCTGGCGGTCGCCGAGGGGGGAGCGATTTGATTGGAGGGGCGTCCCCGCCGGTAACCTGAATCATTCGCTGGAAGCAACTCGCTTCGTCGCCCGTCGTCGTAATGAAGAGAGCACCGTGGCCGCCGACAAGATCGACACCATCGTCAGCCTGAGCAAGCGCCGTGGCTTCGTATTCCCCTGTAGTGAGATCTACGGCGGTCAGCGCGCCGCCTGGGACTACGGCCCGCTGGGTGTCGAGCTCAAGGAGAACCTCAAGCGTCAGTGGTGGCGCTACATGGTGACGTCGCGCGAGGACGTGGTCGGTATCGACTCGTCCGTCATCCTGGCCCCCGAGGTCTGGGTCGCCTCCGGCCACGTCGCCACGTTCACGGACCCCCTCACCGAGTGCACCTCCTGCCACAAGCGGTTCCGCGCGGACCACCTGGAGGAGGCCTACGAGGAGAAGAAGGGCCGCGCCCCGGAGAACGGGCTCGCGGACCTCAACTGCCCCAACTGCGGAAACAAGGGCACCTTCACCGAGCCCAAGCAGTTCTCCGGCCTGCTGTCGACCCACCTCGGCCCGACGCAGGACTCCGGCTCCGTCGCCTACCTGCGGCCCGAGACCGCGCAGGGCATCTTCACCAACTTCTCCCAGGTGCAGACCACTTCGCGCCGCAAGCCGCCGTTCGGCATCGCCCAGATGGGCAAGTCCTTCCGCAACGAGATCACGCCCGGCAACTTCATCTTCCGCACCCGCGAGTTCGAGCAGATGGAGATGGAGTTCTTCGTCAAGCCGGGCGAGGACGAGAAGTGGCAGGAGTACTGGATGGAGCAGCGCTGGAACTGGTACACCGGTCTCGGCCTGCGCGAAGAGAACATGCGGTGGTTCGAGCACCCGAAGGAGAAGCTCTCCCACTACTCCAAGCGCACCGCCGACATCGAGTACCGCTTCCAGTTCGGCGGCAGTGAGTGGGGCGAGCTCGAGGGCGTCGCCAACCGCACCGACTACGACCTCGGTGCCCACTCCAGGGCCTCCGGCCAGGACCTCACCTACTTCGACCAGGAAGCCGGTGAGCGCTGGACGCCGTACGTCATCGAGCCCGCGGCCGGTGTCGGCCGCTCGCTGCTGGCGTTCCTGCTCGACGCCTATGTCGAGGACGAGGCGCCCAACGCCAAGGGCAAGATGGAGAAGCGCACCGTGCTCCGCCTCGACCACCGCCTCGCGCCGGTCAAGGTCGCGGTGCTCCCGCTGTCCCGGAACCCGGAGCTGTCCCCGAAGGCCAAGGGCCTCGCCCAGGCGCTGCGCCAGAACTGGAACATCGACTTCGACGACGCCGGCGCCATCGGCCGCCGCTACCGCCGCCAGGACGAGATCGGTACGCCGTTCTGTGTGACCGTCGACTTCGACACGCTCGAGGACAACGCGGTCACCGTCCGCGAGCGTGACTCGATGAAGCAGGAGCGGGTGTCCCTCGACCAGATCGAGGGGTACCTGGCGGCCCGCCTGGTCGGCTGCTGATCCCTCTTCGCGTGCACGACGGTGCCGGGTTCCTCTTCGGAGGGGCCCGGCACTTTCGCGTTCACGGGAGTGGTCCTCCAGCGGGGCGGTCGATTGGACCTGTTTCCCGGGGTGGCACCTCGCGAGCATGGCCCTCATGAGTATCGCGTTCCTGCTGACCACTCTGGTCGTCGTGGCCACGCCCGGCACCGGCGTCGTCTACACCCTCGCCGCCGCGCTCTCCCGTGGGCGGCGGGCCGGTGTTGTCGCCGCGTTCGGGTGCGCGCTCGGGATCGTGCCGCATGTGCTGGCCACGGTGACCGGGCTGGCGGCGCTGCTGAATGCCAGTGCCGCTGCCTTCCAGGTCCTCAAGTACGCCGGTGTCGCCTACCTCCTCTACATGGCGTGGGCGACCGTGCGGGACAAGGACGCGATCGCCGTCGAGGAGGGCACCACCCCGGACTCGGCGCGGCACGTGATCGTCCGGGCCGTGCTGATCAACATCCTCAATCCGAAGCTGACGATCTTCTTCTTCGCGTTCCTGCCGCAGTTCGTGAGCCCGCACGAGCCGCGCGCGCTGACGCGGATGCTGGCGCTGAGCGGGGTGTTCATGCTGGCGACGTTCCTGGTCTTCGCGGCGTACGGCGTCCTGGCCGCGTCCGTGCGCAGCCACGTCACCTCCCGGCCGAGGGTGATGGCGTGGCTGCGGCGGGGGTTCGCGGGGTCGTTCGTGGCGCTGGGGGCGAAGCTGGCGTTCACGGCGCGGTAGCCGGTAGCCGGTAGCCGGTAGCCGCTAGACAGCGAGACGGGTGACAAGTATCGAATGACAGATATTGAAATCTGTCAGCTGTCATGGCATGGTGGTTGGCATGACGATGCGAACCCGCCCCCTCGGAACCACCGGCCCCCAGGTCTCGGCCCTCGGTCTCGGCTGCATGGGCATGTCCGCGCTGTACGGCGCGGCGGACCGGGCCGAATCCATCGCGACCCTCCACGCGGCGCTCGAAGCGGGCGTCACCCTGCTCGACACCGGCGACTTCTACGGCATGGGTCACAACGAGTTGCTGATCGGCGAGGCCCTCCGCGCGGCCCCCGCGGCCCGGCGTGAACAGGCGCTGGTCAGCGTGAAGTTCGGCGCCCTGCGCGGCCCGGACGGCAGCTGGCTGGGCTATGACGGCCGGCCCGCCGCCGTGAAGAACTTCGCCGCGTACTCCCTCCAGCGGCTCGGCGTCGACCACATCGACGTCTACCGCATCGCCCGCCTCGACCCGGACGTGCCGATCGAGGAGACCGTCGGCGCGATCGCGGAACTCGTCGAGAAGGGATACGTGCGGCACATCGGCCTGAGCGAGGTCGGCGCCGAGACCATCCGCCGGGCCGCCGCCACCGCGCCGATCTCCGACCTCCAGATCGAGTACTCCCTCATATCGCGCGGCATCGAGGACGAGATCCTGCCGACCACGCGTGAGCTGGGCATCGGGATCACGGCGTACGGGGTGCTCTCCCGGGGCCTGATATCGGGCCACTTCACCGCGGACCGGCAGCTCGGCGCGGGAGACTTCCGGGCGATGTCGCCGCGCTTCCAGGGCGAGAACCTCCGGCACAACCTGGACCTGGTCGAGGCGCTGCGGAAGATCGCCGAGCAGAAGGGCGCCAGTGTCGCGCAGACGGCCATCGCCTGGGTGCTCGCCCGCGGTGAGGACATCGTGCCCCTGGTCGGCGCCCGCCGCCGCGACCGGCTCACGGAGGCGCTGGGCGCGCTGGACCTGACGCTGGACGCGGCCGACCTGGCCGCGATCGAGGAGGCCGTGCCGGCCGGTGCCGCCGCCGGCGACCGCTACCCAGCGGCCCAGATGGCGCACCTCGAGAGCTGAACCGGGCTCCGGGTACGGTCAGGGCATGGCACCGACCAGCGAGACCCTGACCGCCGAGCGCATCCTCGAGGCCACCGAGGAGGTGCTGCGGCGCCACGGTCCGGCCAAGGCCACCGTCGTGGACGTCGCCCGGGCGCTCGGTGTCAGCCACGGCAGCGTCTACCGCCACTTCCGCACCAAGGCGGCGCTGCGCGAGGCGGTCACCAAGCGCTGGCTGGACCGCACGTCCGGGGAGCTGTCCGGCATCGTCGCCGGCGGCAGCGTCCCGGAGGCCCGGCTGCGGGAGTGGCTCGCCGCACTGTTCGCCGCGAAGCGCCGCAAGGCGGGCGAGGACCCGGAGCTGTTCGCCACATACATGGTCCTCACCGACGAGGCCGGTACCGCGGTCGGCGAGCACATCACCGACCTCACCGCCCAACTGGCCCGCATCATCCGGTCCGGCGTGGAGACCGGCAGCTTCACCGCCACCGACCCGGAGGCCTCGGCCCGCGCGGTCTTCCAGGCGACGGGGCGGTTCCACGACCCCTGCTATGCGCGGGAGTGGGAGCAGCCCGGTGTGGAGGGGGAGTTCGAGGTGGTGGTGGAGCTGGTGGTGCGGGGGCTGCGGCCCTGAGGGGATCGCCGTACCGGGTGCGCGCCGGCCGGAAGGGGCACAGGATGGGAAGGGAGGGGTGGGTCGCCGCGCGGGGTGCGCCGAGAAGGGGATGGCGATCGTGGATCTCATACTGCGCCCGGGAACTTCGGCCGATGCCGCAGAGTGCGGAAGGATCTGTTACGAGGCCTTCGCCGGCATCGCCGAGGAGCACGCTTTTCCTCCCGACGTCCCGAGCCCCGAGGTGGGTGTCGCGCTGATCGAGGGAGCCTTGACGCACCCGGGCTTCTACAGTGTCGTCGCCGAACTCGACGGGCGGATCGTGGGCAGCAACTTCCTCGACGAACGCTCGACCGTCGTCGGGGTCGGGCCCGTCACCGTCGACCCCGCCGGGCAGAACGCGGGCGTGGGCCGCCGCCTGATGCGGGACGTGATGGAGCGGGCCGATGAGCGCGGGGCGCCGGGCATCCGGCTGCTCCAGAGCGGCTACCACAACAGATCGTTCTCGCTCTATGTGAGCCTGGGCTTCGCCCACCGGGCCACGATGGCGTGTGTGCAGGGCCCGCCGATCCGGCGTGCGCTGCCGGGGTACACGGTGCGGGAGGCCACGGACGCGGACCTCGGCGCCTGCAACGACGTGTGCCGGCAGGTCCACGGCGTCGACCGTGGTGGTGAGGTCGCCGACGCGCTCAAACAAGGCACCGCCCGAGTCGTCGAGCGTGGGGGACACGTCACCGCGTACGCCACCGACCTGGCCTTCTTCGCGCACGCGGTGGGCGAGACCACGCCGGACCTCCAGGCGCTGATCGCCTCGGCCGAGCAGTTCGGAGGCCCGGGCATCCTGGTACCGGCGGGCGACAGCGTGCTGCTCAGGTGGTGCCTGTCCAACGGCCTCAAGGTCGTGCAGCTGATGAGTCTGATGACCATCGGCCTGTACAACGAGCCCGACGGGGCGTACCTGCCCTCGATCCTCTACTAGGGCCACACGACCGGCCGTTCACGCCGCCGTCGGGTCCACCGTCGCCTGATGGGCCTCCGCCAGATGTTCCTCCGCCTTCAGCCAGGGCAGGAACTGCGCTCCTCTGCGCCAGCCGCAGGTGTCGCATCTGATCGTGCGCTGCATGCCCGTGCGCTGTACCCGCACCACGTGTTCGCGGCCGTGCTGGTCCCAGCGGCTCACCTTGCTGGTGTCGATCTGCGTCATGACGCCTCCCGCGTCCAGGAATCCGGCCCGTCCGGTCCGCTCGCAGTAAGGAGTCTGCGGCAAGACCAACATCAACAGGGTTTCCCCGGATGCGAGTTATCAGGCCGTGAGCTGCCTCAGACGACCTCGCGCGGCAGCCGGAGGCTCAGCAGGCCGGTCAGCACCACCCCGGCGAGCTGCACCAGCAGCGTCGTGACCAGGGCGTCCCGCATGCCCATCCCCGGGACCAGGGACAAGAACAGCGTGCCCAGGGTGGCCACACCGAGGGCCAGTGCCGACTGCTGAGTGGTGATCATCACGCCGCTGCCGACACCGGCGCGGGCGGGCGGCACCTCGGAGAGGACGACCCGGAAGATGACGGGCAGTTGCAGTGCCTGGCCCGCGCCGGCGACCGCCGCGCCCGGGAGCAGTTCGACGAAACCCAGGTGCGGCCAGAAGCGCCAGGCGGCCAGCGCCATCAGCGCCAGGCCCACGCCCTGGAGGACGGCACCGGCCGTCACCACACGTGTCCCGTACCGGGCGACCAGCCGGGGGCCCAGCAGGGAGAACACGAAGAACACCACCGCCAGAGGCAGGAGCGCCAGGCCCGCGTCGACCGGATCGAGTCCGGCGCCCTCCTGGAGGGCCACCGCGATCACGAACATGAAGCCGCTGAAGCCTATGGAGAAGGGCAGCACCAGCAGCAGTCCGCGGCGCAGAGAGGTGAGCGCGAACAGGCTCGGCGGGACCAGCGGCGTACGGCCCTCGCGGTCGGCCCTGCGCTCCACCGCGTAGAACGCAGCCGCCACGAACGGGAACGCGGCCAGCGACAGCCACGTCCACAACGGCCAGCCCGCCGCCCGCCCTTCGGTGAGCGGGACGAGCAGGGTGAGCAGCGAGGCCGCGAGGAGGAACGTGCCGGGGACGTCGACCGGCTCCGGCCGCGGCGAGCGGGTCTCCGGCACCACCCGGACGGCCAGCGCCAGACCGGCCAGGACGACCGGCACATTGACGAGGAACACCGAGCGCCAGCCGGTGCCGGCGATATCGGCCGCGACGAGGACCCCGCCCAGGATCTGTCCGGCGACCATGGACAGCCCGGCGGTCGCGCCGTACAGGCCCATGGCCTTGGCGCGCCGGGGGCCGGTCGTGGTGGCCTGGATGGTGGCCAGTACCTGCGGCAGCATCGCGGCGGCCGACGCGCCCTGCGCGACCCGGGCCGCGACCAGCGACCAGGCGTCCGGCGCCAGTCCGCACGCCAGCGAGGTCAGCCCGAAGGCCGCCATACCGCCGAGGAACAGCCGCCGCCTGCCGAACAGGTCACCGAGGCGGCCCCCGAGGACCAGCAGGACGGCGTACGACACCCCGTACCCGGCGACGACGAGTTCGAGGACCGCCTCGCTCGCGGCGAGGTCGGTGCCGATGGTGGGCAGGGCGACGTTGACGATGAAGAAGTCGACGAGGGGCAGGGCCGCGGCCAGCAGCACCGCGAACAGTCCGAGCCCGCTGAGCACGGGGGTCGGGGAGGCGGGTGCGCGGACGGGGCGTGAGGTGAGGGATTCCGTGGTCACGGTGATGAGCCTGCTGCCTCACTCAGGCTGGTACCAGAGTGTTCTTATCCTGGTAGCCATACCACCTGGAAACAGGGTCCGGGCGGCGGCAGGCTGGAGGGTATGACGACCATGGCCGAGGAGACGGCGGTACGCGCGCCCGGGTCGCCCCGCGACGGGGATGTCCGGCGGCACGAGCTGGCGGCGTTCCTGCGCAGCCGCCGGGAGCGGATCGCGCCCGAGCAGGTCGGCCTGCCCCGGGGCCGCCGACGCCGTACGCCGGGTCTGCGCCGTGAGGAGGTCGCCCAGCTCTCGGCCGTGGGGGTCACCTGGTACACGTGGCTGGAGCAGGCCCGGGACATCCAGGTCTCCGTCCAGGTCCTCGACGCGCTCGCCCGCGCGCTGCTGCTCGACCCCGGCGAACGCGCCCACCTCTTCCGGCTGGCCGGCGCGGCCGACCCGACGCCCGCGACCACTTGCCCCTCGGTCACGCCGGCGATGCGGGCGCTGCTGGAGCAGGTCGAGCCGTTCCCGGCGTGCCTGCAGAACAGCCGGTACGACATCCTCGCCTACAACCGCACGTACGGGCTGCTGCTGTGCGACCTGGACACGGTGCCGCCCGAGAACCGCAACTGCATGGTCCTGTCCTACACGCACGCCGAGTGGCAGTCGTCGATCGTGCACCTGGAGGAGACCCAGCGCCTGATGGCGGCCCGCTTCCGCGCGGCGATGGCCGGCCATCTCACCGAGCCCGCCTGGAAGATGCTGCTCAAGCGCCTGCGCACGGAGTCCCCCGAGTTCCGCACGGCCTGGGACCGCCACGAGGTCGTGTCCCACCGCACCAAGCGCAAGGAGTTCCTCAACCGCCACGTCGGCCGCGTCACCGTCGACCACACGGACCTGTGGCTGACGCCGGGGGCGGGGCCACGGATCGTGACGTACGTACCGGCGGACGAGGAGTCCCGGGAGCGGTTGGAGAGGCTGCGGGCGATCGCCTCGGTACGGCACGGCTAGCAGCGTCTCTCCTCACCAATGCTGGCTGCCCACCAGGTAGGTGATGCCCGCGAGGACGGCCAGGATGAGTACCGGGATCGCCAGGCCCTTCGCGACTGCGGTCAGGGTGTGCGTACCGCTCGCCGCCTTGCTCGTGTAGAGCTTTCGCCGTGCTCCCAGTTCGTGCCGGGCGAACGCGCCGACGACCAGCGCCAACGCACCGGTGATCAGGCACACGGTGAGCGGTGTGAGCGCTCCGTGCGCGCGGATGTAGTCCTCGACGTTGCCGGTCACCCCTGCGTCGCCCCGCTCCGTGATGGCCGTTACCGCCGCCTGGAGGGCCAGCACGAACGTGATGACCGCCGTGACGGCGAGGGCGAGGGCGAGGGCGGCACCGGCAAGGGCGGGAGCGGGCCGGGGCGGGGCAGTCGGGGGCGGCTTCTCGGGAGGGGGCGGGATGCGCGTGGGCCCGACGACCACCGGGTCCCGCTTGTTGTCCGATTCGTGCGTCTGCTCCTTGGAGCCGTTCGGAGGCTCGCCTCCGCGCTCGCGTACCGGCTCCACCACCGCCTCGACGTGGATCACTGCCTCGTCGGCCACACCCTTCAGCACGATGTCGCCGGACAGACGCCCCTCGGCCGTCGTGTCGACGTGGACATCCAGACCCCGCTGGGTCGGATCGACCCGCAGCCACGTCTGTTTGGACTGGGCCACGCAGTGACGGGCCAGCGGTGGGCCGTGCAGGGTCACGGACTGTCTGCGAGGGGGCGAACCCCTTGGTGCCCGGCCGAAGTCCAGGTGCTTCGGGGACGGTTCCAGGCGGATCTTGCTCAAGGCCTCGGCCGCCAGTTGGGCGATCGGCTGGATGTCGTTCCGGGCGACCTCCTCCAAGTGCTGACGCGCCCCTTCCGCCATGGGCAGCTCCCTGCGCTGCAGTCGTTTGCCCAACTCCGTCACGGCGCCCTGCCGGGTGAGGAAATCGTCGCTGTTCATGGCCGCTTGCAGGGAGGGCGGCGAGGGAACGGCGACGATCTTGATGCGGCCCCGCCGACTCTGTGCCAGATGCAGCTCCCCGCGCAGCTCCGCCGCCTTCTTCGGCCTCTGATGGGGGTTCTGCTCCTGCACGTGCCTGTAGACGTACTCGTACAGGTCGTCCAGGGAGACCTTCCCGTCCGCGTCGAGGTCGGCCTCGCCGGTCTCCAGGCCCTCGACGACCGCGTGCGTGAACAGCGAGGGCCGCGGGCCGGAGTTCTCCGCGAGTTCGCTGCCCTCGAAGGCGTACTCCATGGAGTCGGACGCGGTGATCACGGCCCACCCCCGCCCAGTGGCGGGCTCGCCCTTCGCGAACGACTCGAGGACGTTGACCTCTCCGGAAGCGCGCACAGAGGTCGAGCCCCGGGAGAAGGCGCCTCCATAGCAGCAGTCGAGGAACAGGACGGTGCGGCCCGCCCGGGTGCCGTACATGCAACCGCGGACGAACTGCGAGGGGACGGCCGTTGCGGCCAGCAGCGGGGGCTCGGTGTCACTCGCGGCCAAGTACAGCTCGCCGGACTCGCTCTTGATGCCGTGGCAGGAGAAGTGCAGCAGGAGCGTGTCGGCGCGGCCGCGCTCGTTGAAGAAGTGCTGGATGCGCCTGCGCATGAGGTCGGCCGACGCGTTGTGCACGACCTCCACCTCGAAGTCGCCGATCTGCGGGTCGTGCAGCACCCTCTCCAGGGCGGCGGCGTCCTGGGCGGGGGCCTTGAGCTTCTTGAGCCCTTGGTCGGTGTACCGGTCGTTGGCGATGATCAGCGCGTGTCTGGATTCCGTCATGGCTCGGCTCCAGCCGGGGAATGGCGCTCGACGAAGATCCTGAGCGCCTCCGCGACCTGTTCGTCGGTCGCCTCGGACACCTCCAGGACGTCGTCGCCCATCTGCAGACGCATGGAGGGGTGGGTGTCATGGCGCCGGCCCAGCCACGACCGGACCACGGCCACCACCTGGCTCAGGGCGGTCGCCGAACTGCCCAGGGTCACCAGCAGGGCACCGATCTGAGTGACGTCAACGGCCCGCGCTCCGGGCGGGACCTCCCCGCCGGGGAGTGTCGTGACGTCGTCCACGTCGAGCTCGAGCAGTTCCTCGCGCAGGTATGCGGTCAGCTCCGCGACATGTTCGGCTTCCGCGTCCTCTTCGGCGAGGAGGATGTGCAGTGTGTTGTCCACCGGCTCAGCCCCTTTGTTCGTACTGGTCGGGGCGGCGCAGAGTCGGACGATCGGTGGGCTCTACGTCTTTACTTACAGTTTCTGCTGCTCAGAGCGGGGTGGCAAGTCGCGGACGGTGGAATGAGATTCACGGTTCAACCGTAAGGTTTTTCACCTAACCGCCGTGGATACGCCCCGTGTTGTCGAACAGGCAACTAACCATGGCTACGTGGGACGGTCCGCGGTCACCATCACATCCCGCACCTCAGCCGCCTCCAGCCGCTCCGCGGCCCGCTCGGCGGTCCCCCGGGCCCACCGTCCACTCGTCACCGCCCCTAGCGCCAGCACGGCGAAGCCGCACACCGCGAGGATCCACCACCCCGGCCGGGCCGCCGACACGAACGTCTCCCGGTACGACGACGAGCCCACGCCGGAGGCGAGCACCGCCCCCACCACCGCGACGCCGAGCGTCTGCCCGAGCTGTCGGCTCGTCGAGGCCACCGCCGCGGCGACACCCGCCTGGGCACGCGGCATCCCGGACACCGCGGTGTTGGTGATCGGCGCGTTGACGAAACCGAAGCCGATGCCGAAGAGGACGTATCCGGCGAAGAGTGTGACGTCGGAGGTCTCGGCCTCGAACGCGGCGAACAGCACACCGCTCGCGGTCATCGCGAAGCCGGCGATCACAAGGGGGAGGCGTGGGCCGCGGGTGCCGACCAGGCGGCCGGAGAGCGGGGCGCACAGGAACGTCGGGGCCGCCATCGGCAGCATCCACAGGCCCGCCTCCAGGGCGGTCAGACCGCGGACGTTCTGGAGGTACAGCGTGGACAGGAAGAGGAACCCGCCGAGCGCGGCGAACGCGCTGACCGCGATGACCGTGGCCCCGCTGAACGGCGCCGAGCGGAAGAACCGCAGATCGATCAAGGGTTCCGCGCGGCGCGGCTCGTACCAGAGCAGGCCGAGGAGGGCGGCCAGGGCGACCACCGCCAGCGGGGCGATCGAGGCGAACGGCGTGGTCGGCGCCTCGATGATCGCGTATGTCAGGGAGCCGAAGAGTGCGATCACCAGGAGCTGGCCGACCGGGTCGGGGCGGCGGGCCTTGCCGGCGCGGGACTCGGGGACGAAGCGCAGGGTGAGGAGGAGGGCGGCCAGGCCCACCGGCAGGTTGATCCAGAAGATGGAGCGCCAGCCGACCGACTCGACGAGGAGGCCGCCGACCAGCGGACCGGCGGCCATCGATATGCCGACGACCGCGCCCCACACGCCGATCGCACGGGCCCGCTCGCGCGGGTCGGTGAACGTGTTGGTGATGATCGACATGGCGACCGGGTTCAGCATCGAGCCGCCCACCGCCTGCACCATCCGGAAGGCGACCAGCGCCTCCAGATTCGGCGCGAGGGAGCACAGCACCGAGCCGATGGTGAAGACGATCAGGCCCGCCATGAAGACGCGTTTGCGGCCGATCCGGTCGGCCGTGGAGCCCGCGAGCATCAGCAGCGAGGCCAGGACCAGGGTGTAGGCGTCGATCGTCCACTGCAGACCTGAGGTGCTGGCGTGCAGGTCCTGCTGCATGGACGGCAGGGCCACGTTCAGGACCGTGTTGTCGAGGCTCACGATCAGCAGGCTCATACAGCAGATCGCGAGCACCAGCATGCGGCGGCGGGGGCTGAGCTCGGGCATGCGTGCCATCGTACGCCGATTTCAATAGTGTGGCTAACTAATGAATTTTACCGTCTCATTGCACGGCACAATGGATGCATGTCCACGCCCCTCCAGATCGGTCCGCACACCGTCCAGCCCCCTGTCGTCCTGGCCCCCATGGCCGGGATCACCAACGCGCCCTTCCGTACCCTGTGCAGGGAGTTCAGCGGGGGCAAGGGCCTGTTCGTCAGCGAGATGATCACCACCCGGGCGCTGGTCGAACGCAACGAGAAGACCATGCAGCTCATCCACTTCGACGAGACGGAGCGGCCCCGGTCGATCCAGCTCTACGGCGTGGACCCGGCGACCGTCGGCAAGGCCGTCCGCATGATCGCGGAAGAGGACCTCGCCGACCACATCGACCTCAACTTCGGCTGCCCGGTGCCGAAAGTCACAAGGAAGGGCGGCGGCTCCGCGCTGCCCTACAAGCGGAACCTGCTGCGGGCCATCCTGCGCGAGGCCGTCAGCGGCGCCGGCGATCTGCCCGTGACGATGAAGATGCGCAAGGGCATCGACGACGACCACATCACCTTCCTGGACGCCGGCCGGATCGCCGTCGAGGAGGGCGTCACCGCCATCGCGCTGCACGGCCGCACCGCCGCCCAGCACTACGGCGGCACCGCCGACTGGGACGCGATCGCCCGGCTGAAGGAGCACGTGCCGGAGATCCCGGTGCTCGGCAACGGCGACATCTGGTCGGCCGAGGACGCCCTGCGCATGGTGCGGGAGACCGGGTGCGACGGTGTGGTCGTGGGGCGCGGGTGCCTGGGGCGGCCGTGGCTGTTCGCCGACCTGGTCGCGGCCTTCGAGGGGCGGACAGACTTCAGGACACCCCGGCTGCGCGAGGTCGCCGACGTCATGGTCCGGCACGCGACCCTGCTCGGTGAGTGGATCGGGGACGAGGCGCGCGGGGTCATCGACTTCCGCAAGCACGTCGCCTGGTATCTGAAGGGCTTCGCGGTCGGCTCCGAGATGCGCAAGCGCCTCGCGATCACCTCCTCGCTCGAAGAGCTGCGGTCCGGTCTGGACGAGCTGGATCTCGACCAGCCCTGGCCCGCCGGCGCCGACGGACCCCGGGGCCGTACGTCCGGCAACAACCGGGTGGTGCTGCCGGACGGCTGGCTGAAGGACCCCTACGACTGTGCCGGGGTCGGCGAGGACGCCGAGCTCGACACCTCCGGCGGCTGATCAGCCTCCCGAGCGGTGCGGCGTGGAGCCGTACGCCTTGAGGAAGCGGTCGCGGAAAGCGCTCATCTTCCACACCGGGGCGTCGGGGTCGGGCTTGAGGCCCTCCGTCCAGTTCCAGTCCGCGACCTTGTCGAGGACCTTCGGGTCCTTCGCGACGATGGAGACCGGCACGTCGCGGCTGGCGCGGATGCCGCTGACTCGGGCCATGGGCTGGTGGTCGCCCAGGAAGACCAGGACGGTGTCGTCGGTGCCGTAGCGCTCCAGCCACTGGGTGAGGCTGGTGACCGAGTACTGGATGGACTTGCCGTACTCCTGCCGGGACTCGGTGGTGTCGGTGAGGACGTCCGACGCCTTCTTGCCGGCCTTCTGGACGGCGTCGAAGCGTGAGCCGTCGCCGAGTTCGTCCCAGTCGACCATCTTGGGCAGGGGCGCCCAGGGCTGGTGACTGGAGGTCAGGATGACGAACGACATCAGCGGCTTGTCGCGCTTCTTGCCGTGCACCTGGCGCTGGAACGCCTCCAGCGCGTACTGGTCGGGCATGGTCGACCAGCTGAACTTCGGGCCCTTGTATCCCAGGTCGTAGGCGTCGTAGAGCTTGTCGAGGCCGTACCACTTCTCCTCCGGCCAGCCCTTCTGCACGCCGGGCATCACGCCCACCGTGTCCCAGGCGCCGCTCTTGCGGAAGGCCTTGGTGAGGGTGAGGTGGTCGCCCGCGGTGACCGTGCGGTAGCGGCGCTGGTTGTCGATCCACAGGCCGGACATGGTCGTGGAGTGGCCGAGCCAGCTGCTGCCGCCGAAGGTCGCCGAGGTCAGCCAGCCGCTGCGGGCGGCGAAGCCGGCCTTCGTCAGCGCCTTGGTGCTGGTGTCGAGCGTCCGGTCGACACCGGGAGCCATGATCGGGTCCTCGACGGCGCTGCGGCCGTAGCTCTCGATGAACGTGAAGATGACGTCCTTGCCGCGCAGATCGGGCAGCAGCTGGTCGGGCGGGGTGTTGCCGAAGGTGTCCGCCTGGGCCTGCTTGGCGAAGGCGGCCTCGTCGCGCAGGGACTCCACCGTCCGCTGGGCGTGGACCCTGAGCGCGCCTGCACCCCGCTCGGAGGCGATCGGCCCGCCGAAGAGCGTCAGGCCCATCGCCGAGCAGGTGACCCAGACGACACCGGCGATCAGCGCGCCCCGGGCCGCCCGGGGCCGGTGGCGGACGAGCAGGTCGCTGAGCCGGACCGTCGCCGCGACCATGACGGCAGCGAGGAGCAGGACGAGCACGACCGCGCCGATGGCGGCTGCGGTCGCGACGCCCCCGCCCAGCGTGTCCCCGACGTACGCCTGGGCGTCGGGCAGCAGGTCCCAGTCCAGCGCGGCGTTGAAGCCCCGGCCCAGATACTCGTTGAACCCCATGTCGAGCAGGTTCACGGCGGTCAGCGCGGTCAGGCCCAGCCCGTACAGCGTCGCCGCGGCCAGCCGGGGCCGACGCGGCAGCCACAGCATCACGACGGCCCCGACGACCGCCTCGGCCGGTATGCGCGTGAAGCTCTTCGGCCCCACGGCGGGGAGGGTGTTGGGCAGTAGCAGGGCGCCGAGGATCAGGGCGGCGGCGAGGGCGCTGGTCGTCCAGCGGAGGGTGCGGGCGGCGCGGGGGTGACGGGTGCGCCAGGTGCGGAGGCGGGTGAGGCGGGATCTGAGAGCGGGACTCTCCGCCTCCTCGGTGACGACCCCCTCCTTCTCCGCACGCTCCGTCTCGGACTCGGCCCCCGGGGCACCCGGCGGCGATGACTGGCGGAGGCGTGTGAAGACAGGCACCCGGAGGTCCTTCCCGTACGAAACCCGGCGAGGTGGCGGACCCGCGTGGGGGTACGGGTCCGCCTCAGTTCCGTACGGGGCGTCCACCAGGTGTGTTCAGCCCGCCGGGCCAGCGCTCGGCAAACACCCGGCAAACGCCCGGCCAACCGCCCCTCAGACGCCCCCGACCGCCGTGAGCAGCGCCAACGGGGCCGAGGCCGAGCGGGATTCGCGTACGCACGCGTGCGGGTACGGCACCGGCTCCGGGTGGGTGTCGCGGCCGTAGCCCGCGAGGACCTCCGGGAGCCGGTTGCCGGTCGCGGTCGCCGCGTCGACCAGGCCGCGGGCGACCGCGCGGGCCTCGTCGTGCAGTCCGTAGCGGGCCAGGCCCAGCGCGATCAGCGCGTTGTCGTGCGGCCAGACCGAACCGCGGTGGTAGGACAGCGGATGGAAGGCCGGCTGGCCCGCGGCCAGGGTGCGCACGCCCCAGCCGGAGAAGAAGTCCGGTTCGAGGAGACGCCGGCCGACCTGTTCGCCGTACTCCTTGTCCAGCAGGCCCGACCACAGCAGATGCCCGGCGTCGGAGGCGAGGGCGTCGACCTGGTCGCCCCGGCCGTCGAGCGCGAGCGCGGGGAAGGAGTGCTCGTCCATCCAGAAGTCTCGCTGGAAGCGGTCGCGCAGGTCACCGGCCGCCTGTTCCAGCAGGTCCGCGTATGTCCCGTCCTGCCACACCGTGCGCGCGAGCCACGCCGTGCGGCGCAGCGCGTCGTAGGCGTAGCCCTGGGCGCCCGCAGCCGTCACCGGCCCGTGGGGGCGGGTCCCCTCGGCGGAGCAGATGGCGCCGGGGGAGTCCTTCCAGTTCTGGTTGGCGAGGCCGCCCTGGTCGGCGCGGTAGACGAGGTAGCCGCGTGCGGTCAGGCCGCCGTGGTCGAGCATCCAGCCGACGGCCGCGCGGGCGTGGGACTGGAGGCGGTGGGCCAGGGCGGTGTCGCCGGTCTGCTCCGTGTAGGCGCCGAGGAGGACGAGGAACAGCGGCGTGGCGTCGACCGAACCGTAGTAGCGGCCGTAGGGGACCTGGCCGAAGTGCGCCAGTTCGCCGTGCCGCACCTCGTGGACGATCTTTCCGGGCTGGGCGACCTCGCTCGTGCCGGCGTCCGTGGCCTGGGTCGCGGCGAGCGCGGGCAGGGTGGCGGCGGCCAGCCGGGGCCGGTAGGGCAGCGCGAACAGTGAGGTGAGCAGGGCGTCCCGGCCCAGCAGGGTCAGGAACCAGGGGGCGCCGGCGGCCGGGACGCGCAGTTCCTCGCCGTCCGGGCCCCTCGCCGGGACCTGGAGCGCGGCGAGGTCGGCGAGACCCCGGGAGCAGGCGGCGGCCAGCTCGGGCCAGCCGACCGGGAAGGCCAGGCCCTCCACGAACTCGCCCTCCCGGGCGAGCAGTCGCTCCCGCACGGCGGCGGGGGAGCGGGGGACGCGCAGGGCCCGCTTCTCGCCGTGCGGGCGGGCCATGACCCGCAGGATCAGCTCGGCGGTGCCGTGCGGTGCGAGCTCCAGGGTCCACACCAGGCGGCGGGCGCCGGTGCCGGTCTCCTCCACGGCGTCCGGCTGGGGCTCGGCCGTCACCGTCGTGCACGAGCGCCACTCGCCGCGCCGGTAGGTGAACTCCACACCGTGGCCGAGGACCTGGCGGGAGCGGACGGCGCCGGCCTTCGTGTAGGTGCGGTGGTCGAGGCGCAGCTCGAACTGGTCGGTGAAGTCGGCGTCGGCGGTGACCGCGAGGCGGACCGTCGTCGGCTCCGGGCGGTTGCTGGTGATGCGCAGCGACTCCACGAACGAGGCGTCGCCGACGGCCTGTTCACGGAAGAGCGTGCAGGCGGGCGGCTCGTCGCGGCCGCCGCGCGGCACGAGGACGCAGCGCGCGGTGTCCCCGTCGGCCACCGGCGTCAGCGTGTCGGGCACGGCCCCGTCCACGGTGAGCTGCCACCGGCTGAGATGCCGTGCGTCCCGTACGAACATTCCGTCCGGGGCGCTGCCGCCCCGGTAGCCGCTGATGTCGCCGCGGTCCCCCACGGCGGCGAACGTCCCGCCGTGCACGAGCAGATGATGCCGGTCCGTCATCCCTGGTCCCCTCCCTTGATCGCCGTGACGCCGTTTCTGTCCCCTGCGGGCCGGTCGTGCAGCAGGTCGAGCGTGAGCGCGGCGGTCCAGCCGAAGCCGGTGGCGCCGCAGGCCTGTGCCGTGTACGGGTCGACGTACTCCGCGAAATCGGAGGCGCCGGCGGTGTGCAGGATGCCCTTGCGCAGGGCGTCGGCCCGGCCGCGCTCACCGTGCAGCCGCAGGCCGCCCTCCAGCAGCCAGTTGGTGTTGAACCAGGCCGGGCCGCGCCAGTAGCGGTGCGGGTCGAAGGCATCGCCGAGCAGGTCGTAGCTGGGCACCAGGCGGGTGGTGCCGCCGAGGCCGAAGTGCGGGCCGCACATCGTGCGGACCAGGGTGACGGCGAGGTCGCGGGGCAGCGACGGCAGCAGCAGCGGGATCAGCCCGGAGACACCGCGCTCGGGGATCAGCTCCCCGGCGCGCAGGTCCCGGCACAGGAACATCCCCGCGGCGGGCTCCCACAGCCGCTCCACCAGGGCCGCCGTCAGCCGCTCGGCGCGGGCATGCCGGGCCGAGCCCGCCGCGCCCAGCTCGTGGGCGATCCGGGCCAGGGCGTACTCGGAGGCGATGAGCAGCGCGTTGAACGCCGGGTCCTCCACGGCGAAGTCCCCTGTCCCGTCGGCGTACCCGCGGTCCCGGTAGTCGCTCGCCAGCCGTACGTAACGCCCGTAGTCCAGGTCCGTCGGCCGGTCCTCGGGGGAGCCGTGGTCGAGGTCTGCGCGGCGGAAGGAGCGGGCCGGGGCCGGGGTGACCCGGGAGAGCGGACGGTCCCAGCAGGGGCTGTTGTCCATGCCCTGCTCCCAGGGGTGCACCACGGACACCAGTCCGCCCCCGCCCAGGTCGCGCCGGTGCAGCAGATACCGGTGCCAGGCGGCGAGGCGGGGATACACCCGGGTGAGGAAGCCGCGTGCCCGCGACAGACCAGGGTCGGCGAGGTGCACCAGCCACGCGGCCAGCGCGTGGACCGGTGGTTGCACGATTCCGGAGGTCTGTACGGTGCGCGGGGCACCCGCGGTGCGTCCCGCGGTCGAGGAGCGCCAGAAGTCGGGGCTCGGGAAGTACGCGTCGAGGGGGACGGAGGGGTTGAAGACGATGTGCGGGATCCGCCCGTCCGCCCACTGGGCCGCCAGCAGCGTGTCCAGTTCCGTCTGGGCGCGTAACGGCGAGACGTGCCGCAGGCCGATCGCGATGAACGCCGAGTCCCACGACCACTGGTGGGGATACAGGCTGCGCGAGGGCACGGTGGACGTCCCCGTCCAGCCGGCCTCCAGCACGGCGGCGGCCCTGATGTGCAGGGGTGAGGCGGTGCTGGACGGATCGTATGCAACGGTGCGTCCCGTAGGACGTAGGGCGCGTTGGGCGGTGCGGTCCACTCGGGGCTCTCCGAAAAGACGTCCGGCCGGCCGGTTCGGCTGCGGCTACCGTGGGGTTACGTCTATTTAACACGCAAAACCCACTATGTAAGGCAAGGTTGGGAAACACAAGGGGGTGTGCATGACCGGACAGCCCGGGAGGACGGGGCAGAGAACGGGACGAGGCGCGGGCCAGGCGAGCGCCGGCGAACTGCTCGAACTGGTGCGCAGTCGCCGTGCGGTGACCCGGGGCGCGCTCCAGCAGGCGACCGGACTGTCCCGGGCCACCGTCGGGCAGCGGCTCGACCGGCTGTTCCGCGCGGGATGGCTGCGCGAGGGCGCCGGGGGACCGGTGGACTCCCCGCTGGGCGGACGCCCCTCCATCACCCTGGAATTCGACGACGAGCACGCGGTGGTCCTGGCCGCCGACCTCGACACCCGGCACGCGCGGGCGGCCGTGCTGTCGCTGAACGGCGAGATCCTCGCCGAGCACTCCGGCACCCTGGTCGTCGAGGACGGGCCGGACATCGTGCTCGGCGAACTCGGCCGCTGGTTCGCCGAGCTGCTGGAGAAGGCGGGCCGCCCGGCCGAGTCGGTGTGCGGGGTCGGGCTCGCGGTGCCCGGCCCGGTCGACACCGAGACCGGCCGCGTCGTGCAGCCGCCGATCATGCCCGGCTGGGACGGCTACGGCATAAGGGGGCGGCTATCCCGGGCGCTCACCGAGCACACCGGCGCCGCCGCCGTGCCCGTGCTGGTGGACAACGACGCCAACCTCATGGCGTACGGCGAACAGCGCACCGGCTACCCCGACTGCTCGGCCTTCGTGCTGGTCAAGGTCTCCACCGGCATCGGCGCCGGGGTCGTGGTGGACGGCTCGGTGTTCCGGGGCATCGACGGGGGCGCCGGGGACATCGGGCACATCCGGGTGCCGGAGGGCGCCCAGGCGCTGTGCCGGTGCGGTTCGTACGGCTGTCTGGCCGCCGTCGCGAGCGGTGGGGCCGTGGCGCGGCGGCTGGCGGAGGCCGGGGTGTCGGCGGCCTCCGGCTCGGATGTGCGGGATCTGCTGGCGTCCGGGCACCCCGAGGCGGTCGGTCTCGCCCGGGAGGCCGGGCGCCGGGTCGGGGACGTGCTGGCGACCGTCGTGACCCTGCTGAACCCCGGCGTGCTGATGATCGCCGGGGATCTGGCCGGAACTCCCTTCCTGACAGGTGTGCGCGAACTGCTCTACCAGCGGGCGCTGCCCCGCTCCACGGCCCACCTGGATGTGGTGACCTCACGGCTGGGCGAGCGTGCGGGGCTGGTGGGAGCGGGTGCGATGGTCGTCGAGCATCTGTACGCCCCCGAGCGGGTCGAGGAGCGGCTGCGGGCGCTCGGGGTGTGACAGGGACATTTCGCCCCCGCTCCACGTCCGCATGGTGAAATCCGGCGGGCTGTGGCAGCGTGATTCTCGCCACCTCTGATAAGGGTTGCGCTCAGATGAGCGGATCATGAGCGGCTGCACTTCTCCAAGGGGTGGCACTGAGTGCCACGCTTTGATCGTTCATCGATCGAACTCAAGCGTGGCGAACGCCGCTCAGATGAGCATTCAGTGGGCTCAATGGAGGTTCGTGCGTTCAAGAAGTGAACACATGCGGCTGTGATTGCTTGCCAAGCCTTGACTTTCGATCCGCTGGCGGACGAGTGGTTACAGGCGCATGACGCGCGCATGGACGTACCCAGACGCCTTCGATCTGGGTATGTTCCTCGCCGTCAGGGCAGCCACCGCGTCCTCGAGGAGTCGAGACCCGTGTCGGAAAACAAAGATCTCCCGGTAGCCGAGCAGGCCGCGAGCGTTGAGGGCGTGAAGTTCGTTTACGACTTCACCGAGGGCAACAAGGACCTCAAGGACCTCCTCGGTGGCAAGGGCGCGAACCTCGCCGAGATGACCAACCTGGGCCTTCCGGTCCCGCCCGGCTTCACGATCACCACCGAGGCCTGCAAGGTCTACCTCGACAGCGGCGAGGAGCCGGCGGCACTGCGTGACGAGGTGAGTGCGCACCTCGACGCCCTCGAGGCCCGCATGGGCAAGAAGCTCGGCCAGGCGGACGACCCGCTGCTGGTGTCGGTGCGCTCGGGTGCCAAGTTCTCCATGCCCGGCATGATGGACACCGTCCTCAACATCGGCCTCTCCGACAAGTCGGTGCAGGGCCTCGCCAAGCAGGCCGGCGACGACCGCTTCGCCTGGGACTCCTACCGCCGCCTCATCCAGATGTTCGGCAAGACCGTCCTCGGCGTCGACGGGGAGCTCTTCGAGGACGCGCTGGAGGCGGCGAAGGCGGCCAAGAAGGTCACGGTCGACACCGAGCTGGAGGCGGCCGACCTCAAGAAGCTCGTCACCAAGTTCAAGAAGATCGTCAAGGCCGAGGCCGGCCGGGACTTCCCGCAGAGCCCGCGCGAGCAGATGGACCTCGCCATCCACGCGGTCTTCGACTCCTGGAACACCGACCGGGCCAAGCTCTACCGCCGCCAGGAGCGCATCCCGCACGACCTGGGCACGGCCGTCAACGTCTGCTCCATGGTCTTCGGCAACCTCGGCCCCGACTCCGGCACCGGCGTCGCCTTCACCCGCGACCCCGCCTCCGGCCACCAGGGCGTCTACGGCGACTACCTGCAGAACGCGCAGGGCGAGGACGTGGTCGCGGGCATCCGCAACACCGTGCCGCTCGCCGATCTGGAGCAGATCGACAAGAAGTCGTACGACCAGCTGATGCAGATCATGGAGACGCTGGAGAACCACTACAAGGATCTCTGCGACATCGAGTTCACCATCGAGCGCGGTGTGCTGTGGATGCTCCAGACCCGGGTCGGCAAGCGCACCGCGGGCGCGGCCTTCCGCATCGCGACCCAGCTGGTGGACCAGGGCCTGATCGACGAGGCCGAGGCGCTCACCCGCGTCAACGGCGCCCAGCTCGCGCAGCTGATGTTCCCGCGCTTCGACGAGAGCGCGAAGGTCGAGCAGGTCGGCCGGGGCATCGCGGCCTCGCCGGGCGCGGCGGTCGGCAAGGCGGTCTTCGACTCGTACACGGCCGTGAAGTGGTCGCGGTCGGGCGAGAAGGTCATCCTGATCCGCCGTGAGACCAACCCCGACGACCTGGACGGCATGATCGCCGCCGAGGGCATCCTGACCTCGCGCGGCGGCAAGACCTCCCACGCGGCCGTCGTCGCGCGCGGCATGGGCAAGACCTGTGTCTGCGGCGCCGAGGAGCTGGAGGTCGACACCAAGCGCCGCCGGATGACCGTCCCGGGCGGGCACGTCGTCGAGGAGGGCGACGTCGTCTCCATCGACGGCTCCTCGGGCAAGGTCTACCTCGGTGAGGTACCGGTCGTGCCCTCGCCCGTCGTGGAGTACTTCGAGGGCCGGATGCACCCGGGTGCCGACGACGCCGACGAGCTCGTCGAGGCCGTCCACCGGATGATGGCCTTCGCCGACCGCAAGCGCCGGCTGCGCGTGCGCGCCAACGCGGACAACGCCGAGGACGCGCTGCGGGCCCGCCGCTTCGGCGCCCAGGGCATCGGCCTGTGCCGCACCGAGCACATGTTCCTCGGCGACCGGCGCGAGCTGGTGGAGCGGCTGATCCTGGCCGACACCCAGAACGAGCGCGAAGAGTCCCTCAAGGAGCTGCTCCCGCTCCAGAAGCAGGACTTCGTCCAGCTCTTCGAGTCGATGGACGGCCTCCCGGTCACCGTCCGCCTCCTGGACCCGCCGCTGCACGAGTTCCTCCCGGACATCACCGAGCTGTCCGTCCGGGTGGCCCTCGCCGAGTCCCGCCAGGAGCCGCACGAGAACGAACTGCGCCTCCTCCAGGCGGTCCACCGCCTGCACGAGCAGAACCCGATGCTGGGTCTGCGCGGAGTCCGTCTCGGCCTGGTCATCCCCGGTCTGTTCACCATGCAGGTCCGGGCGATCGCCGAGGCCGCGGCCGAGCGCAAGGCGGCCAAGGGCGACCCGCGCGCCGAGATCATGATCCCGCTCGTCGGCACGGTGCAGGAGCTGGAGATCGTGCGCGAGGAGGCCGACAAGGTCATCGCCGAGGTGGAGGCGGCCTCGGGCGCGCAGCTCAAGCTGTCCATCGGCACGATGATCGAGCTGCCGCGCGCCGCCCTGACCGCCGGTCAGATCGCCGAGGCCGCCCAGTTCTTCTCCTTCGGCACGAACGACCTGACCCAGACGGTGTGGGGCTTCAGCCGGGACGACGTGGAGGCCTCGTTCTTCACGGCGTACCTGGAGAAGGGCATCTTCGGTGTCTCCCCGTTCGAGACGATCGACAGGGACGGCGTGGGCTCCCTGGTGAAGCTCGCCGCCGAGGCCGGCCGCGAGACCCGCCCCGACCTCAAGCTCGGCGTCTGCGGCGAGCACGGCGGCGACCCGGAGTCGGTCCACTTCTTCCACGAGGTCGGACTCGACTACGTCTCCTGCTCCCCGTTCCGCATCCCGGTGGCCCGTCTGGAGGCCGGCCGGGCGGCGGTCCGGTCCCAGGGCAGCGACCACCGCTAGACCCGCGGCCCGCCTCAGGGCCACCCAGAACCCGGAGCCGTCGTCGGTCCCCGACCCTCACCGATCGCGGCGGCTCCGGACCACGGAAGAGAGCGGGGGCGGCACCTTGTGCGGGGTGCCGTCCCCGCCGTTGGCGCTTCCCTCGTCCAGCCGTTGCGGGACACTCAGGCATGGACAAGAAGCCAGCCCCGGGCACTCTCAGTACGGGCCGACGTTCGCACCTGGACGAGGCACTGGAGATCTTCGAAGCCGATCTGAACCCGACTGACCCCGTGCACCGCCGGGCGGGACAGCTCGCGAATCTCGCCGTGCAGGTATTCGGTGAGTACGCGGACCTTCTTGCCGAGGCTGACAGGCATCTGCCGCCGGCCGAGCGCACGCGCGTCGTGTCCGCGCACAAGGAGCGTGCCCTTGAGGGGCTGTCCCGGCTTGCGGAGATCCTGGACATCGAGGTTCAGGCCGACGACTGACGAGACCTCCACGGCGCACGTGCCCCGACTGGCCCGTTCGGGTGAATACCCGGGCCTGCTGCGGCACGGCTGTTCTGCGCAGGGCAGGTATGCGGGTATGCCGCGCCCGCGTCCGTGGACCTTCATCGTTCTGGGGTTGGCCCTCCTCGCCCCGGCCCCTGCCGCCGCCGTTCCCGGCGTAGCGGCAGAACCGGTCGTGCCGGTTCTGGAGCGGGCCGCGAGCCCGCTGCGTACCGCCGAACCCGGCGGGGACTCCGGCGACCTCCGGCCGGTCGGCGGAGCGGTCGGGGGCGCGGTCGTGGTGGGGATGGGCGAGGCGACGCACGGCTCGCACGAGTTCCTCACGGTCAAGGACCGGGTCTTCCGGTACCTGGTGGAGAGCCGGGGCTTTCGCACCTTCGCCCTGGAGACGGCCTGGAGCACCGGAGTGCTCCTCGACGACTACGTCGTGCACGGCAGGGGCGACCCGCGGCGCATCATGCGGGAGGACTTCCAGTACACCTATGCGCTGAACAACACCGCCGAGAACCTGGCACTGGTGGAGTGGATGCGCGCGTACAACCGCGAGCACCCCGAGGACCCGGTCCGGTTCATGGGCGACGACTGGGGCTACACCGGGCCGGAGCTGTACGACCGGGTGACGGCGTATGTGGCCCGGGTCCGGCCTGAACTCGCGCCGCGCCTGGACGAGTTGTACCGAGGGCTGCGGCCGACGGTCCCCTCCGCCGAGTACCAGAAGGCGTATCTGGCCCGGCCCCTTGCCGAACGGCGGGAGATGGCCTCCCGCACCGGACGCGCCCTGAAGCTGCTGAAGTCACTGGCGCCACGCGAGGACTTCGCCGAGGTGCTGCGGCACGCCACGGTCATCGACCAGACGGCGACCGGCTACGGCTTCGACTTCGAGGACCCGGGGCAGGTCGCCGAGGCCATGCGGTGGCGGGACGGCGTCATGGCGGACAACGTCGTCTGGTGGCGCGAGCACACCGGGCACCGGATCCTGCTGGCGGGCCACAACAACCACATCGGCTACGAACCCGAGGACCCGAAGGTCCTGCCCAGGACGCAGGGCGCGTTCCTGCGCGACCGGCTCGGCAGCGGCTATGCGAGCATCGGGCTCACCTTCGGCCGTGGCGCGTTCAAAGCCACCGACCCGGAGGAGACGCGGATGCTCACCCACACGGTCGGCCCCGCCCGGCCCGGCGGCAACGAGCACACGCTGGACCGGGTGCGTCACGGCCGCTACGTCCTGGACCTGCGGACCGTACCGGCCCCGGCCCGCCACTGGCTGGGCACGGCCCGGCCCACGCGCAGTGTCGGCACCGCCTACCCGGAAGAGCGCAACGAGTTCGACATCGCGCTGGGCCGCTGCTTCGACCTCCTGATCCATCTGAAGCGGGTGCGGGCCGCCGACCTGCTGCCCACGGCTCGAGCGCCGGTCATGGCCGGCACAGCAGCCGGTCGATGATCCCCTGGAGGGCCTTCTCGGTGGTGAGGAGGTGAGTGTCGTCGGTGGTCCTGCCGTTGGCCGTGACGACCACGGCCCGGCTGCCGTCGGCGGTGACGCCCGTTCTGACGAAGGTGCCTTCGAGGTCGCCGTGGTGGCCCCAGCGGCTGCCGCCGCACGACAGCGGCTGTCGCATCAGGCCGAGGCCGTAGCGCATCCCGGGCGTGAACCGCTGGTGCTCCGCGTTGCTGGGGACGGTGCCGCGCATCGCGGCGAGCTCCCGGGGCGGCAGCAGTTCGCCGGTGAGCAGGGCCGTGAAGAACCGGTCCAGGTCGCGTGACGTGGAGACCAGCGCACCGGCGGCACCGGCCCATGCCATGTTCCGGACGGTGGTGTCGGTGTAGCCGCCGGACCCGGAGAACCGGTGGTAGGTGTGGGCGTACGGCTCCGGCAAGTACGGGTCGTCTCCCGGGACGCGGGTGCCGCGCAGCCCCAGCCGGCGGACGATCCGGGCCTGCACCTCCTCGGCCCAGGGGCGTCCCGTGGCCTTCTCGATGATGGCGCCCAGGAGGTGGTAGCCGGTGTTTGAGTAGCTCCAGCGGGGCTCGGGGTCGCCGGGGTTGGCAGGGGGGAAGTCCGGGGCGTGCCGCAGGGCGGCGGCGACGAGGTGCTCGGGGTCGATGTGGTCGAGGCGATGGCGCTCGAAGTCGGGGGCCGTCCTGCCGGTCAGCTCGGTGCTGTCGTAGTCGTGCAGGCCGCTGGTGTGCTGGAGCAGGTGTCTGACGGTGATGCGGCGGCCGTCGTTGCCGTGTCCCCTGACGAGGCCGGGCAGCCAGTGCTCCACCGTGTCGTCCAGGGACAGCCGCCGCTCGGCGGCCAGGTGCAGCACGGTCGCGGCCACGAAGGACTTCGTGACGCTGGCGGCCCGGAAGTGCGCGCCGTCCGGCACGGGGCGGCCGGTGCCGAGGGCGGATTCCCCGGCGCCTGCCTCGACGGTGTGCCGTCGGTCCCGGACGTGGATGTGGACGCTGACCGCCCGGGTGGTTTCCAGGGCCCTCGCCGCCTCCTGTTCCAGCCGGTCCGGTGTGAGGGGTGTCGTGGCTGGGGACGAGGGCGTGTTCAGGGCCAGGGACAGCGCGAGGGAGGCCAGGACGGCTGCCGCCAGGCGGAGCGGCGCGGTCACTGGGGCAGGCCTTCCCGCAGGCAGACGACGGTTCCGGTCAGCGCGGCCGTGTGCAGGGCGGTCAGGGACGGCAACAGGTCTGTCAGCGGGGTGGATTCCAGGTCGCCGAGGGCGAACAGGCCGTCGTCGTCGTGCTCGGCGCTGCGCCTGACGGACAGCCCGGCCGGGAGGCGGCCGCCGTGGAAGTAGAAGTCGATGACCGGGCCCGTGCCGTTCACGTCGGCCCGGTGGTCGTAGCCGATGAGCCGGGGATCGTGGTCGACGACGATGCCGGTCTCCTCGTACAGCTCCCGGCGCGCGGCACCGAGAGGGTCCTCTCCGTGGTCGAGCATGCCGCCCGGCAGCCCCCAGAGCCCGGCGGCGGGCTGGCCCCCGGCGTAGCGCAGCAGCAGGATCCGGTCCTCGGCGTCGAGGAGCAGAACGCACGACGCGACGATGGTCTGCGGCAGCGTCTTGACCCACTCGGCGCGCGGCAGCACGGGCTGGGCGTCGGGGGCGGGCACGGTCGTGTCCACGGTGATGTTCCTTCCGTCGGCCGGGCAGCCCGCACGAGCTGCCCAACCGGAGGAACGGCCGGACGCACCGATGGTCACCGGCCCACCGGGGTCACGTGTCGCAGGCGACCCCGTCGTCGTCCCGGTCCAGGTGGGAGGCGTACCCGGGTTCACCACGACTGATGGGGGCGGCACCGGCGGCCCGGACGGCGCCGCAGTTGGCGTAGTAGACGTCCCCGCCACCGGAACCGCCGTCGCCCGACCCACCGTCGCCGGAGCCACCACCCGCCGCCGGCCGGGCGGTGACGGTGGTGGTGGCCCTGACGGTCTTGGTGGCGGTGACCGTGGGAGCGGGTTCCGGCTTCTTCGCCACCACGGGCGCCGATGCCCACCCCTATGAACAGGGCCAGGCCCGGGGCGGGCAGCACGTAGCGCTCTTGGGGTGTGGCATCCCCTTCACAAGTGGTGTGTGAGGGGGATGCCTGCCCAGATGTACTAGGCGCGGAACGGGCCCTTCACCTCGTAGGTGATGCCTCCCGAGGAGCTGCCGGTCGTGCCTCGTTGGCTGGAGAAGTAGAGGCGGGTGCCGTCCGGGGAGAAGGCCGGGCCTGTGATCTCGGAGCCCGACTGGCCGTCTATGCGGAGGAACGAGGCGACGATGTCGTCCGGGGTGATGACGCAGATCTCCATGTTGCCGCCGTCCTCGGCGACGAACAGGTCGCCGGAGGAGGTGCCGGTGATGTTGTCGACGCCGGTGAGGGGGGCCGTGCCGTTGACGAGGGAGTCGTCGTAGGCCAGTTCGTATGTGTTGTTGAGGAGGTTGAGCTGCCAGACGCGGTTGTCGCCCTTGGTCGTGAACCAGACCGTGTCGTTCGCGTAGTGGCAGCCCTCACCGCCGTTGAAGGACTTGGAGCCGGAGACCTGGGAGCGGGTGGCCGTGGGGGAGCCGTCCGGGTCGGGGACGTCCGTCCAGGTGAAGGAGCCGCTCGTAGCGCTGCCCGCGACCATCACCTGGAGTTTGCCGGACGACAGGTTGCCCCAGGTGGTCGGCACGAAGCGGTAGAAGCGGCCGTTGGTCTCGTCCTCGGTCAGATAGATCACCCTGCGCACCGGGTCGGCCGCCGCCGCCTCGTGCTTGAAGCGGCCCATCGCAGGACGCTGCACCGCCGCGTTCGTGCCCCACGGGTCGGTCTCGTAGACATAGCCGAGGGACACCTCCTCGCAGGACAGCCAGGTGTTCCAGGGCGTCTTGCCGCCCGCGCAGTTCTGCCGCGTGTTCGAGAGGATGCGGTACGCGCCGGTGGTCGCGCCCGTCGACGAGAACTTCACCGCGCTCGCGCCGCCCGAGGGGTTGATCTCGGAGTTGGAGACATAGATCCAGCCCGTGCCGTCGGCGTAACAGGCGCCGCCGTCCGGGGCGTTGTGCCAGGTGTACGACGTGCTCCCGACCCGCTGGCCGGAGCGGGCGATCACGCGGCTGGTGAAGCCGCTCGGGAGCCTGATGCCGTTGGCGTCCGGGGAACCCAGCGCCCCGTAGGGGCCGGAGCCGGGCTGGGCCGGGGCCGCGTAGGCGGCGCCGCGCCACAGGGTTCCGCCCAACGCGGCCGAAGTGCCGCCGATGACGGCCGCACGCAGGAGGCTACGACGTTCCACTCTCACTCCAAGAGGTGCCGTACCGCCCTGCCGACGGTCGACGGCAGGGTTGTGCGTGGGGGGAGGCGGAAAGGACGCTATGGGGACAGGGTTGACGGAGCATGGACAACTCGTGGCCGAGGGACGGCATGCTGTGTGCCGCCCGCGGCCCCGCCTCGTGATGCCGTCCGTGTGTCCGGCGGTGCCGTCCGTACGTTCTCACGCGGGCAGCGCCGGCGCCTCCCGTCTCGGCCTCCTGGACCGGTCGCCGCCCGGCCCGGGCCCCTCGACCGGCGGGCGCACGGACGGCAGCCGGATCACCACGTCCAGGCCGCCCGTCGCCGCCGCGTGCAGGGTCGCCTCGCCGCCGCTGGCGTGCGCGAGCCGTTGCACCAGGGCGAGGCCCAGCCCCGTGCCGCCCTTGGGGGCGCCCGGGGCGCGCCAGAAGCGGTCGAAGGCGCGGGCGCGCTGCTCCTCCGTCATGCCCGGGCCCTCGTCGGTGACATGAAGGTCGACCCAGCGCGGGCGGCTGTCCCGCAGGGCCCGGCGGGACGGGGCCTGCAGGCGCAGCTCGATGGTGACGGTGCTGCCGGCCGGGGACGCCCGCAGCGCGTTGGAGAGCAGATTGTCCATGATCTGCTCGACGGCTCCCGGCACCGCGAGCACCGGGCCCACGCTTCCCGCGAAGAGCACGAGGGAGACGTTCTCCCGTGCGAACAGGGGCTGCCAGGTGCGGTGCCGGTCAGCGCAGACCGCGCCCAGGTCGACCGTGGCCGGGATCGCCGCGTGCTCCTCCAGCCGGGCCATCGCCAGCAGGTGCTCGACCATCCGGGCGAGCCGGTCCGTCTCCGTGATGGCGGCGGTGAGGCTGCCCCGGGCCCGGGCGGCGATGTCCGGCTCCAGATTCTCCAGGCGCAGCCGCAGCGCCGCCAGCGGCGTCTTCAGCTGGTGCGAGGCCTCGCCGGCGAACGCCCGCTGGGAGGCGAGCAGATGGGCGAACCGGGCCGCGGTGTGATTGAACGCGGCGGCCAGGCTGCGGACTTCCGGCGGGCCCTTCGTGATCGTCACCGGGGTGAACCGGCCGCCGCCCTCGGCCAACTCGCGTGCGGCGTTCTCCAGTTGGCGGATGGGGCGGCCCGCCCACCGGGCGAAGGCGAAGCCGACCACGGTGACCGCCGTCAGCACGGCGAAGCCGCCCAGGGCGAGCAACAGCCACACGTGGTGCACGCGCTCGTGCACCATGCGCGTGGGCACCGTCAGCCACACCGCGCCCACCGGCCGCGCCTCCTGGCCGACCGGCGCCGCCACCGACAGGTACTCGACACCGCCGATGGTCGAGGTGCGCACATCCACCGTCGAGGTGCCCCGCAGCGCGGCCGCGATGCCCGGCCGAGCGGCCAGATTGCCGGACATCGCGGCGTCCCTCGGGTGCGAGGTGGCGAGCGACGCGCCGGAGGCGTCGACGATCACCACCTTCCCGCCGATGCGCTTCGCGCAGTGCGTCACCCGCGTGGGCAGGTCCCGCTCTGCCCGCCCCGCCGCCAGGGACAGCGCGGCGTAGGCGGAGACCGACTCGGCCTCGTCCTTCGCCGCGTTGACCACCCGCTCCCGCTCCCCGCGCGAGTAGACGAAGCCCAGCGGGATCTCCAGGCAGAGCAGCACCAGCGCGGCGAGGCTGAGGTAGCTGAGCAGCAGCCGACGGGTCACGGAGAGGCCACCCGTGCGGCGTTCGGCCCGGTGTGCACGGACAGCCGGAAACCGACGCCCCGCAGCGTCCGGATCCACGCCGGATGACCCAGCTTGCGGCGCAGCGCGGCCACATGGACGTCCAGCGTCTTGGTCGGGCCGTCGTAGTGCGGGTCCCAGACGCGGTCCAGGATCTGCTGGCGCGAGTAGACCGCGCCCGGGTCCTCGCTGAGGAGCGCCAGCAGGTCGAACTCCTTGGGGGTGAGCAGGACGGGGACCTCGCCGACCCAGACCTGGCGGGTACGGCGGTCCACCACCAGCGGGCCCGGGTCGTGCGGGGGATCGGGGGCGGGGTCGTACGAGGCCGCGGCGGGGGCTTCGTAGGACATGGCCGGGGCCGGTTCGTACGGGGGTGGCGGTGCGGGGGCGGGGTCGTAGGACGGCTGCGGTTGTGGCTTCGGCTGCGCCTCGAGGGTGCCCGGTGTGCCCGGTGTGCCCGGCGCCTCGGGGAACGCCTGGTGGGCGCGTTGCGTGCGCCGGGTCACCGCCCGGACCCGGGCCACCAGCTCTCGTACGCTGAAAGGTTTCGCCAGGTAGTCGTCGGCGCCCAGTTCCAGGCCCAGCACGCGGTCGGCCTCCTCGCCGCGTGCGCTGAGGATGACGATGGGGACGTCCGAGACCTGCCGGATGCCCCGGCAGACGTCGATGCCGTCCATGTCGGGCAGTCCCAGGTCCAGCAGGACGACGTCGTTGTACGGGCCTCTCAGCCCGTCCGTGCCCGTGGCGACATGATCGACCGTCAGTCCGAAGTGGCCGAGCCCCTCGGTGAGCGGCTCGGCGATCGTCTCGTCGTCCTCGATGAGCAGCACTCGTATGCCCATACGTCCTGTCTCTCCGTGAGCCGGCATGAATCCGGGCAGCGCGAATTCGCATTCCCTGCCCTGGAGTTCACACGCTACAAGGTTACCGTTCGTATGTATATCCGGGACAAAGAATGTTCAATTCCTGGCCGGGCTCTGGAGTTCGCTTAACCTTCCTCTGTAGGTCGGCCGTCTACGGTGGGGTACATAGGAAGAAACCCCAGCTCAGGAGGCGGAGTTGAAGGCACTGCTCGATCGGGCCCGCACGTTCAGGACGCGCATCGATTTCGACAGCGGCGAATACCGGAAGCTGGCTGAAGGGCAATATCCGGAGGTGCTGTTCATCACCTGTTCGGATTCGCGGGTCATACCAGCACTGATCACGGGCGCGCGGCCCGGTGAGATATTCGAGCTGCGCAACGCGGGAAATATCGTGCCGCCCTACGGACGGCCCGGGGCCTCCGGCGAGGCGGCCACCATCGAGTACGCACTGGAGGTGCTCGGGGTTCAGGACATCGTGGTGTGCGGTCACTCACACTGCGGTGCGATGGGCGCGCTGAAGTCCGGCGACGACCTCTCCGCACTGCCCGGCGTCGACGCCTGGCTGCGCATCGCCCGCCCGGAGCTGACCTCCGTACTGGAGACCGCGCCGGACGACCCGTCACTGCCGGAGGTCTCCCAGGGCAACGTCGTCAACCAGCTGGCGGCGCTGCGGAGTTACCCGGTCGTGCGACAGCGTCTCGACTCGGGCCGGCTGCGGCTGCACGGCTGGTACTACGAGGTCGACACGGGGTTCGTGTACGAACGCGGCGACGACGGCACGTTCCAGGTGCATGCCGCATGAGCGGGGCACACGCGCGGGGACGGGGTGCTGCCGCACGGGGTGCTGCCGCACGGGGTGGCCCGGGGGCCGGCCCGGGGGGAGGCATGGCGGACCCGGGAGCGGCCGGTGCCGAGGGGGGCGTCTCTGACTGGGGGGCGAGTGGTCCGGCGATGGGGGGCGGCGCGGACTGGGGGGCGAGTGGTCCGGGGCAGGACACGGGGAGCTGGCGGTCGGCCGGGTCTGCGGAGAGTGTCTCGGACTGGGGATCGGGCGGTCCGGCGACGGGGGGTGCTGCGGGCTGGGGTTCGACCGGTCCCGTGGAGGACACGGGGAGTTGGGGGCCGGCCGGGTCTTCGGACGCCGTCGCGGACTGGGGGGCTGGTCGTTCGGAGGGCGGGGCTGACTGGGGGGCTGGTGGTCGCTCGGAGGGCGGGGCTGACTGGGGGGCGAGCGGTTCTGGGGGCTGGGGGCCGAGCAGTCCCGGGGAAGGCACGGGGAGTTGGGGGTCGGCCGGGTCTTCGGACGTCATGGCGGACTGGGGGCCGGGCGGTCGTTCCGAGGGTGGGGGCCGTCCGGGAGGTGGCTCTGCCCGAGGCCCGGTGGTGGGTGGGTCCCCCGGAGGCCCGGGAAGGGACGGCGGCCCCGCCGTAGGCCCGGCAAGGGGTGGCTCTGCCGGAGGTCCGGCAGGGCGTGCCGGTGACGGTGTGCTGGGCGGGCTCGTCGGCAAGGTGACAGGTGGCTCGAAGGGGACGGGGGGCAAGGGGGATCTCGTCACCGACATCACCGCCTCGCTCGTCGTCTTCCTCGTCGCGCTGCCGCTGTGCATCGGTGTCGCCGTCGCCTCGGGGGTTCCGGCCGAGCTCGGGATCATCTCCGGGGTGATCGGCGGCTTGGTCGTAGGCGCGGTCAAGGGCAGCACGCTCCAGGTCAGCGGACCGGCCGCCGGGCTCGCCGCGCTCGTGGCGGACACCGTCGCCGACGTCGGCGTGGCCATGCTCGGCGTGATCGTGCTGTTCTCCGGCATCCTGCAGATCGTCCTGGGACTGGTGAAACTGGGCCGGATGTTCCAGGCCACCTCGGTCGCCGTCGTCCAGGGCATGCTGGCCGGCATCGGTGTGCCGCTGATGTTCAGCCAGGCCTATCCGATGGCCGACGCCAAGGCCCCCGGCACCGCGCTCGAGAACATGGCCGGGATCCCCGGGCTGCTGGCCGGCATCCTGACCAACTCGCAGGCGATGATCGCCACCCTGCTCGGCATCGTCACGATCGTGCTCAGCTTCGTGTGGAAGAAGGTGCCCGGCCCGGCCGGGAAGATCCCGGCCGCGCTGGTCGCCGTAGGCATCGGCATGCTCGTCGCCGCGCTGCCCGGCGTGAACGTGAAGACGCTCCAGGTGGGCAACCTGCTCGCGTCCGTGAGCCTGCCGGGCGCGGAGCAGTTCGGCGCGCTCACCGACGGGGCGATCATCACCGCCATCCTCACCTTCACGGTCATCGCGTCCGCCGAGAGCCTGTTCACGGCCGCCGCCGTGGACCGGATGCACAGCGGCCCGCGCACCCGCTACAACACCGAGCTGGTCGCCCAGGGCGTCGGCAACACCGTCGCGGGCGTCCTCGGCGCACTCCCGATCACCGCGGTCGTGGCGCGCAGTTCGGCGAACGTCCAGGCCGGGGCCAAGACCCGGCTCTCCCGCACACTGCACGGCCTGTGGCTGCTCGCGTTCGCGCTGCTGCTGCCGCAGGTGCTCGCGCTGATCCCGATCTCCGTGCTCGCCGGTGTCCTCGTGCACAGCGGCTGGAAGCTGTTCGCGCCCGCCGAGTTCCCGAAGATGTGGCGGCAGGACCGGGGCGAGTTCGCGGTGATGACGCTGACCACGCTGGTCATCGTGGCGACCGCCCTGCTGGAGGGCGTGCTGTTCGGCGTCGCCGCGGGAATCGTGCTGGCCGCGCTGCGCATGTCGCAGACCGTGATCCGCCAGCACATGGAGGAGGACACGGCCAAGGTCGTCATGGCAGGCAACGCCACGTTCCTGCGCCTGCCGAAGGTGATCGAGGCGCTGGAGGCGGCCGCCGCGTCCGGAAAGCCGCGGATCCGGCTCGACCTGACCGGGGTGACCCACCTCGACCACGCCTGCCGCAACCAGGTCGAGGAGTTCACCGCCCAGCAGCGCGGCCTGGGGCTGCGGGTGGAGCTGCTGATGCCCGGGGAGGCCAAGCAGGCCGAGCCGGCCGGTTCCCGCACTGCCGCGTCCGCCGCGTCCGCCGCCTCCGCCGTG
Organism: Streptomyces sp. NPDC057002; assembly: GCF_042673825.1. Taxonomy (NCBI): domain Bacteria; kingdom Bacillati; phylum Actinomycetota; class Actinomycetes; order Kitasatosporales; family Streptomycetaceae; genus Streptomyces; species Streptomyces sp. NPDC057002. Next base: position 233,131 of record NZ_JBHURZ010000005.1, on the reverse strand, counting down.
TCCGCCGGGGAAGCCCCGGCCACGGCGCCGCTGCCCAGGCGCCCGGTCGCCGCCATGGGCGAGGAGCCGGCCGAAGCGGGGGAGCCGTCGCCCTGGCCCACCGCCGACGCCGAGTGGTTCTACCTCGACACGCGGCCTCTGCCGGAGGAGCAGTCCCGCTCGTCCCTCCTGGGATGAATCCCCACGCGGGACAAGCCGCGGTGGCGTGCACGCCGGATCAGGCGTGCACGCCACCGCGTGCGGATCACCGGGTGCGTCAGCCGCAGCTGCCGCTGATCCACCGGTGCGAGCGGACCTTGTACGTACCGGCCAGGTTGCCGCCGTGCTGCTGCCGGGTGCAGCCGACCCGGTCGCTGTAGTCGGCGCCCCGGTAGTAGGCGACACCGGTGGAGCTGCTGGTGCCGGCGTTCCACACCGACTTCACGTTGGTCGTGGCGGACCAGGAACACCGGACGGCGCCGCCCTGCCAGTCGGGGTCGGCCACGTCCCACGCGCACTTGCTGCCGGTGAAGTTGGCGCCGGTCCAGAAACAGATGTGCCCACTCGCGCAGTCCACCGCCGCGGGAGCGGCCGGGGCGGCCGAAGCGGAGGACGGCACGGCCAGCGTGGTGATCGCGGCGGCGCTGACGGCGAGGACCGCGAACAGCGGTGTGGTGCGGGAGTTCCTGCGGACGGAAAGGCGCATGAGCCTGGTCTCCTCGAGGGGTCGGAGGGCCGGTCGTTCGGACGGCCCGACGCTGGCAAGGCACGACCCGGCCGGGCAAGGACGGCGGGGGCGGCTGGGATGCCGGGACGGGCGGGACGCCGGTCAACTGGCGCGTTCCGGAACCGTTGGGACGGCCATGGGACGCCTTTGGTGGCACAGTGGCGGTCCGAGACGCCCGACCAGCGTCCGTGGGGGTATCCGAGGGGGGAACCCGATGTCCGTATGCCCGGAAACGGAACGGTTCGCCGCGCTGTTGCGTGCGCTGAAGAGCCGGTCCGGGATGAGTTACGAGGCACTCGCCAGGAAGTCCGGCCTCGCCGGTTCGACACTGCACCGCTACTGCCGCGGCACATCGGTGCCCCAGGACTACGGCAGCGTCCACCGGCTTGCCACCGTCTGCGGCGCGACCCCGGAGGAACTCCGCACCCTGCACCGCCTGTGGGCCCTGGCGGACGCGGCGAGAACCGCGGCGGCAGGTGCCGAGCAAGAGGAAGAGCTAGAGGAAGAGGAAGCGGAACAGGAAACAGGACAGGAAGCCAAAGAAGAAGAGGCGGAACAGGAAGCCGAGGGGGAGAGGGAGGGGGAATCGGCCCGTGACACCCCCGGGGAGCCCGGCCCCGAACCGGCTCGTGACACCGTCGGGGAGCCCAGCCCCGAACCGGCCCCCGCGCCCCGGCCCCCCGACCGCACACGCCGGCGCCGCCTCCGCACCTCCGTCGTCACCGCCGCGATCCTCGCGGCCCTCAGCGTCTCCGCCTGGGCGCTGTACGGCGCCCGGACGCCGTCCGGCGGCGGCGGTGGCGGGCGCGGCTCCGGCGACGACCGGCCGCTCTTCTCGGCCAACTGCCCACCCGTGATCGCCATGGGCGAGCACGACGAGTGCGTACGGGAGGTGCAGCGCCTGCTGCACGCCAAGGGCGCGGACATCGGCGTCGACGGCAGCTTCGGGCCGCAGACCCTGCGCCGCGTCACCGCCTTCCAGGTGCTGGCCGGGATCCAGCCCAACGGCGTCGTCGAGGAACCCACCAAGAAGGCGCTGTACGCCTCACGGGTCCGGATGACCGTGTGGTCGCAGGAGAAGGTGCGGCAGCGGGTCCGCGAGGTGTTCCCCGAGGTTCCGGACAAGGCGGTGGCCATCGCCGACTGCCAGTCCTTCCTGGACCCGCTGCACATCCTGCCCAACACCAACGGCACCCGGAACTGGGGCCTGTTCCAGATCTCCGACGCCCGGCTGCGCGAACTGGGCGGGACGCCCCGTCAGGCCCTGGACCCGGAGTGGAACATCCAGGCGGCCCGACGGCTGTGGAGCGAGGACCGCGACTTCGGCGACTGGCCGCACTGCGCACGGGCCGCCGGAGCCACCCCGGCCGCCTCCCTCACAGCGACACCGACACCGCGTTGAACGTCGTCTGAGGCGTCTGCGGGCTGGTGAAGCGGGCGTTGACGAGGTAGAGGCGGTCACCGAAGCGGGCGGCGGTGGTGGGCACGTCGAAGCGGGGGTCGGTGATCGTCCTGCGCAGGGTGGCCGTGGTGGCGTCCCGGTCGAGGTCCCAGACGGTGATCTTGTTCAGCCGGTTCTGGACGACGTACAGGGTGCGGCCGAGACGGACCAGGCCGTCGCCGTTGGTCACGTCGGTCGCGCCCGTCAGGGCGACCTCGGTGGCGTGACCGTTGCTGATGTCCACGGTGTACAACCGGCCCGCGTTGACAACGATCAGGCCGCGCCCGTCGGGGGTGGCGACCAGGCCGTTGGCACTGTTGGTCCCGGCCGGTGCCTGTACCCACTCGCCGGTGAGCGGGAGGGCGCGGACCTCGCCCTCGCGGCCGCGCGGGACGCCGTAGAGGACGGCGTCCCGGGAGTCGGTGAACCAGGCGCGGTCCCGGTGCAGGACAACGTCGTTGATGAAGGGCGCGGCGTTCCGGGTGAGCTGGTAGGTGGTCAGCAGCTCACCGCTGCGCGCGTCGACGACCTTCGCGGTCCCTCCGGCGCCGCCCGCCACATACAGCAGGCCGTCGCCGTCCAGCTTCAGGCCGATCGACGCGAGGCCGGTGGCGCCCCGGTGGAGGACGCCGCCCTCGCCGGTGCGCAGATCGGTGCGGTAGATCGAGCCGTCAGCACGGGAACCCATGTACGCGTACGGCCTGCTGCCTATGGTGATCCCCTCGGGGAGCCACCCGTCGGGCAGCGGGAACTCGCTCGGCCAGGCCGGGGCCCCGAGCGAGGCCTGTGCCGAGACCGTGCCCGTACCGGCGACCGCGAGCGCGGCGACGGCCCCGCCGAGCACGGTCCGCCGGGACGGCTGGTAGTGGTTCCGAGTCATGATCGCGCCTCCGTGGGAGGGAAGGTGGGGGTGTGCCTCGATGAAACGCGAAGCACCCCGTGCACCGCTCCCGGTTGGCGAACTCGACAGGAACCCGACAGAAGCCCGGCGCCCCTACGCCGTGCGCACCTTGTACGCCGTCACCCGTACCTCCTCGTCGTCCAGGCACTGCCCGGACGCCAGGTCGAAGCGCTGCTTCAGCAGCGGCGAGGCGACGAACGGGCGGCCCTGGTGGGTGCCCGTCAGGCCGCGGGAGAGGACGGCCGCGCCGGTGAAGGGGTCGCGGTTGTCGATGGCGAACAGCTCGCCGGATCGGTCGCGGAAGATCGCGGCCTGGTGGCCGTCCGGCAGCAGGGCCGCCACCCCGCGGCCCGGGAGCAGCGTGCTCAGGTCGCAGACCGTGAACCAGTCGCCGTCCAGGGCGAGTTCGATCTTCAGCTCGGTGGTCTCGGGTGCCAGGGTCATCGCTGGGCGCTTCCTTCCAGAACGTCGGCGGGTCGCATACCGATGGACAGCAGCGGCAGGTCGGGCTTCATCTGGTCGCGCTCGGGCACGAAGGCGACGACCGGGTCGGGGGTGTCCGGCGCGTTCACGAAGGACACGAACCGGGCCAGCTTCTCGGGGTCGTTGATGGTCTCGGCCCACTCGTCGCGGTAGTGCGCGACATGCGCCCGCATCAGCTTCTCCAGCTCGTCGCAGATGCCGAGCGAGTCGTGGACGACGACGTCCCGTACATGGTCGAGGCCGCCCGGGATCCGCTCCAGCCAGGTCGAGGTGCGCTCCAGCCGGTCGGCCGTACGGATGTAGAACATCAGGAACCGGTCGATCAGGCGGATCAGCTCGGCGTCCGAAAGGTCCTGGGCCAGGAGGTCCGCGTGGCGCGGGGTCGCGCCGCCGTTGCCGCCGACGTAGAGGTTCCAGCCGTTGGCCGTGGCGATCACGCCGAAGTCCTTCGACTGGGCCTCCGCGCACTCGCGCTGGCAGCCGGAGACCGCCGACTTGAGCTTGTGCGGCGACCTGAGACCCCGGTAGCGCAGCTCCAGGTCGATCGCCATGCGGACGGAGTCCTGGACGCCGTAGCGGCACCAGGTCTGGCCGACGCAGGACTTCACCGTGCGCAGCGACTTGCCGTAGGCGTGGCCTGACTCGAAGCCGGCGTCGACCAGCCGGGCCCAGATCACCGGGAGCTGCTCGACCCGGGCGCCGAACATGTCGATCCGCTGACCACCGGTGATCTTCGTGTAGAGGCCGAAGTCGCGGGCGATCTCGCCGATCACGATCAGCTTCTCCGGGGCGATCTCGCCGCCGGGGATACGCGGTACGACCGAGTAGGAGCCGTTCTTCTGCAGGTTGGCCAGGAAGTGGTCGTTGGTGTCCTGGAGCGAGGCCTGCTCGCCGTCCAGGACGTAGCCGCTCGCGCCGATCGCCGGGGCGAGGGAGGCGATGATCGAGCCGACGGCGGGCTTGCAGATCTCGCAGCCGTCACCGCCCCGGGCCTCCTCGCGGCCGTGCCGGTCCAGCAGGTCCTGGTAGGTGGTGATGCGCAGGGCGTGGACGATCTCGTAGAGCTCCTCGCGGGTCTGCCCGAAGCAGCCGCACAGGCCCTTGTCGACCTCGATGCCACTGGCCTCCAGCTCGGCGTTGACGAGCTGGCCGAGGACCTTGACGCAGGAGCCGCAGCCGGTGCCGGCCTTGGTGCACTTCTTCACCTCGGGCACGGTCGTGCACTGGTGGTCGGTGACCGCGCCGCGGATCGTGCCCTTGGAGACGTTGTGGCAGGAGCAGACGATCGCGTCGTCCGGCAGCGCGGACGGGCCCAGCTGCACGGACTCCCCGGCCCCTGCGGGCAGCACCAGCGACTCGGGGGAGACCGGCGGGACCGAGCCGGTGAAGGCCTTCAGCGTGCCGTACGCGTCCGCGTCGCCGACCAGGATGCCGCCGAGCAGCGTGCCGTCGCGGCCGATGACCAGCTTCTTGTACAGGCCCGAGCGGGAGTCGGAGTAGACGACGTCCAGGCAGTCCTCGGCGGTGCCGTGCGCGTCACCGAAGGACGCCACGTCCACGCCGAGCAGCTTCAGCTTGGTGGAGAGGTCGGCACCCGTGAAGGACGCCTCGTCGGCGGCGATCGTCGCGGCGGCCGTCTCGGCCTGCTCGTAACCGGGCGCCACCAGACCGTACACCCGGCCGTCGGAGGCCAGCGCGCACTCGCCGATCGCGAACACATGCGGGTCGTTCACCGTGCGGCACTGCTCGTCGACGGTGATGCCGCCGCGCTCGCCGACCGTCAGACCGCAGTCGCGGGCCAGCTGGTCGCGGGGGCGGACACCGGCGGAGAACACCACCAGGTCGGTGGCGAGTTCGGAGCCGTCGGACAGCTTCATGCCGGTCACGGCGCCGTCCTCGCCGACCACGACCTCCTGCGTGCCCACGCCGGTGTGGACGCTCAGGCCCATCTCCTCGATGGTGCGCAGCAGGGCCGCGCCGCCGCCCTCGTCGACCTGCACCGGCATCAGGCGCGGCGCGAACTCCACGATGTGGGAGGTCAGCCCGAGGCCCTTGAGCGCGCCGGCCGCCTCCAGCCCGAGCAGACCGCCGCCGACCACGGCACCCACCTGGGCGTTCTTCGCGTACTCCTCGATCGCGAGCAGGTCCTCGATCGTGCGGTAGACGAAACAGCCCTCGGCGTCCTTGCCCGGGACCGGCGGCACGAACGGGTAGGAGCCGGTGGCCAGGACCAGCACGTCGTAGTCGACGACGAGACCGGAGCGGGCCGTGACCCTGCGGGCCTCCCGGTCGACGGTCTCCGCCGGGTCACCGATGTGCAGCTCGATGCCGTGGTCCTTGATGAACTCCATGTCCGTCATGGACAGGTCCTCGGGCGTCCTGCCCGCGAAGTACGAGGTGAGCTGGACGCGGTCGTACGCCGGACGCGGCTCCTCGCAGAGCACGACCACGCGGTGCGTGGCGGTCAGGCCGCGCTCGGCGAGCGCTTCGAGGAAGCGCTGGCCGACCATGCCGTGGCCGACGAGCACGATCGTGGGGGTGGCCTCCGTGGCCTCCGGGGTGGCGGTCATCAGGAGCCTCCGTCGTTGGTGAGCAGGTGGAGCAGCGGGCCGCCGTCGGAGGGGAGCGGCTCTGCTCCCTCCCAGGCGCGGGCGAGCGCGCCGACGGTGCCGAGTTCGCCGACGAGAACCCCGCCGACCAGGCGGTCGTCGCGGACGACGACCTTGCGGTAGGTGCCGCGGGTGGCGTCGGCGAGCTGGACGACGTCGTCGCCCGGGAGTGCCTCGGTCTCGCCGAACGCGGCGAGGTCGAAGGGGCTGTCGTGCCCCGTGAGTGTGAGCCGGGTCAGCGAACGCGTGCCGGTGTAACGGGCGGTCGCGTCACCGGCCAGCAACTCGGCGAGCGCGTCGGCCTGTTCGAGCGCCGGGGTGGCGAGGCCGTAGAGCACACCGTCGTGCTGGGCGCAGTCGCCCACGGCGTGGATGTACGGGTCGGAGGTGCGCAGCTCGTCGTCGACGACCACGCCCTTGCGGACGTCGAGTCCGGCGGCGTGCGCGAGCCCCACACGCGGGTGTACACCGCAGGCGACGACCACCAGGTCGGCGTCGAGCGCGTACCCGTCGGCCATCTCCACCGAGCGGACGGCACCGCCGACGCAGCGCACGTCCCGTACGCGGCACTCGGTGTGCACCTCGACGCCCAGTTCGGTCAGATGCCGCTTGACGAGCTTCGAGGCGGCCGGGTCGAGCTGGCGCTCCATGAGCCGCTCGGACTGCTGGGCGAGCACGACCTGGGCGCCGCGCAGGGCGAGCGCGCGGGCCGCGGAGACCCCGAGGAGCCCGCCGCCGATGACGACCGCACGCGCTCCCGGCCGGACGGCCTTGGACAGTCCCAGGCAGTCGTCCATGGTCCGGAAGGCGTGCACACCCTCGGGCAGTTGGTGGTCCTCGGTGAACAGCCCGCGCAGCGGCGGCAGTACGGGGTTGGAGCCGGTGGCCAGCACCAGCCGGTCGTATGCGATCACCGAACCGTCCGCGCACGCGACGGTGCGCGCGTCACGGTCGATGCCGGTGACCCGGCCGCGGGTCAGCTCCGCGGGCGCCGGCAGGGCGATCACCTCGGGGCTGTACCGTCCGGCCAGCACCTCGGCGAGCAGCACCCGGTTGTAGGGCCGGTGCTCCTCCTCGCCGATCAGCAGCGCGGGCGTGCCGAGCTCACCGAGCCGCCGGGCGAGCCGTACGCCCGCGAGGCCGGTGCCGATCACCACCACACGCTCATTCGAGGTCATGTCCTTGAGCGTGCGGTGCCGGTGTTACCCGGCAGCATCACATCTGTTTCCCACGGGGAACGCTGCCCTCAGCGGGGGCGGGGGGCGGATGTGAGGGTTCCTGAACTGCGGCGAGGGCGGACTGTGAGGGGCGCGCACGGGCCTCGCATAGGGTCTCGATCATGCCCGACATATCGCTGACCATGATCGTCCTGCTGTGCCTGGCGGCCCTCGCCGCCGGATGGATCGACGCCGTGGTCGGCGGCGGCGGGCTGCTCCTGTTGCCGGTGCTGCTCCTGGGCCTGCCCTCGCACACGCCCGCCGCGCACGCGCTCGGCACCAACAAGGCGGTCGCCATCGTCGGCACGACGGGCGCGGCGGTGACATACGCCCGCAAGGCCCCCGTGGACGTGAAGACAGCGGTCCGCATCGGTCTCGCCGCCCTCGCCGGCTCCTCCGCCGGGGCCTTTTTCGCGGCCGGGATGAGCACCGACGTCCTCAAGCCGGTGATCATGGTGGTGCTGCTCGGGGTCGCGGCCTTCGTGATCCTGCGGCCAGCCTTCGGCACGGCCCCCGCGACCGGCCCGGCCACCCGCCGCCAGATCCTCGCGGCGATCGGCCTCGCGGGCCTCGGCATCGGCTTCTACGACGGCCTCATCGGCCCCGGCGCCGTGCTTCTGGGCCGGATGGCGGCGTCATCGAAACTGGCGTACGACTGGGCGCGGCATGGGTGCGCTGACGATGGGGGACAAGAATGGGAGTCACGGCGACGACGGTCCGCGCGGTGAACGGGTTGACCGCACGGTGGGCGGCTGCGTCGGACGACTGCACGGCATTCTCGGCGGCGGGCGTGTGGCCGTTGCTGGCCCACCTGGCCGACGGGGCCGAGGGCGCGGCGCGGGCTGAACTGGCGGAGGCTCTCGGCCTTCCCGCCGGGCAAGCGGCGCACGCCGCAAACGAGTTGCTCGCCACGATGGGCGCCATGCGGGGACTGGACAGAGCTCTGGGGCTGTGGAGGAAGCGCACGCTGGAGCTGAAGCAGGAGTGGGAGGCGAGCCTGCCGGCCGACGCCCACGGGGTACTCACCGGCGACCCTGCGGCCGACCATCGGGCGCTGGACGCCTGGACGGCGAAGCAGACCGGCGGGCTGATCGACCGTATGCCGGTCACTCTGACCGAGGACACGAAGATGGTGCTGACGAGCGCGCTGACCATGCGCACGCAGTGGCTGAGCCCCTTCCAAGAGGTGGAATTGGAGACGGCGCACGAGCCCTGGGCCACCAAGCCGCGGCTGGGCCTGTGGCGCTCCAGTGCGGTTCTGGACCGGGTCGGGGTGGCGGACACACCCGGCGGATACGTCACCGAGCTGAAGGTGCTGGGGAACAATGCCCTGGACGTGCACCTGCTGCTCGGCGAAGAGGGCATGAAGCCGGGGCAAGTGCTGAGAGCCGGGGTCGACATCCTCGCCCGCCGGTACGCGCTCGTGCCGGGGCCACGGCTACCGTACGGGAACGTGGGCCCCGGCCTGCGGGTGGAGAAGGTGCGCAGCACACGGCCCGAGCCGCCGTCGCTGGACGTGACGACCGTGGCGTACCACATGAACGCGAGCCACGATCTGCTGAAGCTGCACCGGTTGTTCGGGCTCACGTCGGCACTGGACACCTCGCGCGGGCACTTCCCCGGCATCAGCGACTACCCGCTCGCCATCGGGTCGGCCGAGCAGAACACCATGGCGAAGTTCGACGCGCTGGGTTTCGAGGCCGCCGCGGTGACGGCGTTCGACGCAGTAGCCGGGGGCCTACCCGACCTCCGCTATGTCACCACCAGGATCAGCGCCGCCTTCGACCGACCCTTCGGCTTCCTCGCCCTGCATCGCCACACGCGGCTCGTGCTGGCAGCGGGCTGGGTCACGGATCCGTTGCCGTTCCCCGAGTATGACTGGGAGGACGAGCGGTGACTTCGGCTGGGCAGGCTGACCGGCAGGTTCGCCCTGCCTACGATCGGCGCATGAGTGCGTGGAATCAGAGCTTGGATGTTGCGGGGATACGGGAGCCGGAGCTCCGGCGGGATTACAGCGCTCAGCGGGAGTCAGTCGCGCGTTTCAGACGTGCCTCGTACCTTGCGGCCCGTCTGCTGTTGCCGAAGGCGGTGCTGCCTCATGTGGTGGCGGCGACGGCGGTGATGCATCACGGGGACAACCTGCTGGACACCGGCCCGAAGCCACAGCGAGTCGCGGCGTGGGGGGCGTGGGAGCAGGAGGTGCGTAAGGCGCTCGACAGCGGGGTGAGCGACGATCCGCTGATCCGTACGCTGCTGCACACCACCGCGGCGTACCCGCGGCTCCGGGAGGTGGTGGAGGAGTACTTGGCCACCGCCACCGCCGAGTTGGAATTCACCGGCTTCGCCACCGAGGCCGACTACCAGGCGTATGTGGACTCCTACTCGCTGCCCGCGTTCATGCTGGTCGCGTCCTTGCTGAGGCCGGAGCACGAGGACGGGGACTTCCGGGCAGGGTGCCGGATGTTCATCGACGGAAGTCAGCGGCTGGACTTCGTCAACGATCTCGCCGAGGACCTGGCGGAAGGGCGGCTGGGCATCCCGACGGAAACGCTGGCACGCTTCTCGGTGACGGAGAGGGACCTCGCGGAGGGGCGCCAATCGCCGGGCGTACGGGAGTTGTTGGAGTGCCAGATAGAAGCGGCGCGCACCTCCCTGCTGGCGGCCAAGGAACTGCCCGTCCTGACCGCGAGCCGCAACGGCGTGTTGTTGGAGGCAGTCGTCGAGATCGAACTGCTCACCGCGGACGCGGCGCTCGCGCAGGGCGCCCGACTGCTGCGCGGGTCCGTATCACCGCCGATGGTGGGCTCGATACGAGTGATGCTGGGCGCTCGTCGAAGGGCTCGCAGGCAGGGCTGAACCGTCCTGTGTCCTCAGGGCCCTCCAGGGGCGCGGGGAACTGCGCGACCAATCACGACGGTGCCGCGGCCGAACGACGGCCTGTTGTCAGGGGCGCGGGGAACTGCGCGACCGACCACGACGGCGCCGCAGCCGAACAACGCGCGCACATCACCCCCCACAGCCGCCCGCGAGACGCGCCTCGAACCCGTCGAGAAGAGCCCGGAGCCCGAACTCGAAACTGCTGTCGGGCGCCGCCGCGTACTCCACCGCGGCCTTGGTGCCGAGGCGTTCCCGCAGCCGCGGAAACTCCCTCGCGGTCTCCGCGGCACGCGCCACCGCATCGGCCAGCAACTGCCCGGCATCCGCACCGTTCCTGCCCAGCCGCCGATTCAGTGAGACCTCGGCGGCGGGCCCGAGCGTGCTGCCGAGAACGAAGGTGAAGACGGCGGCCGCCGCCCGGTCCGCGTCCTCGGGCGCGAACCCCGCCTTCTCGTAGATCGCGAGGCTCAGGTCGTTGTACCGGGCCTGACCGGGCCCGTACAGGAGATGACTGCCGAACGCCTGGACCAGCCAGGGGTGCCGGGTGAGCATCGCGTGCATGCCCTCGGCCAGGGCCGTGGCGGCCGTGCGCCAGTCGGCGTCGGCGGCGTCGGGATCGGGCAGCTCGACCTCGTGCCAGACCGTGTCGCTGGCGAGCCGCACCAGGTCGTCCTTGGTCTTGATGTGCCAGTAGACGGCCGTGGCGGCCGAGCCCAGCCGCTTCGCCAGGCTCCGCATGTTGAGGCCGTCCAGCCCCTCTTCGTCGAGCAGCTCGATGGCCGCGTGGACGATCCGGTCGGCGGTGAGTGTGTCTCGCGGCATGGCGACCACTGTACTTGCACTTAGTTCATGAAGACATTTCGACGTCCGTGAAAAGCCTTGCACTTTGTTCAAGTCGTGGCCTACGCTCACACTCGTACTTAGTTCAAGTGCCGGAGGGGGAGCCATGACGCAGGAGAAGCTGTCGGATTTCGTCACCACGCAGGCCATGGAGTTCGGCGTCCCAGGTGTGGCCGTCGGAGTGCTCATGGGCGGTCAGGAGTTCTACGCCTCGCACGGCGTGACCAGCCTCGCCGGCCCGCTGCCGGTCGACGAGAAGACCCTGTTCCCGCTGGCGTCGGTCTCCAAGAGCTTCACGGCGACCGCCCTGATGCGCCTGGTCGCCGAGGGGAAGGTGGACCTGGACGCCCCGGTCAGGCGCTACGTGCCCGAACTGCAGCTGGCCGACGAGCAGGCCGCGGAGCGGATCACCGTCCTCAACCTGCTCAACCACACCTCGGGCCTCGACTGGAACCTGATCGACGACGGCGAGGGCGACCGCTCCCTGGCCGGGCTCGTACGCAAGCTCCCCGCCCTGCCGCTGATCGCCCCGCCCGGCGCCCGGGCCTCGTACAGCCAGGCCGGATACAACCTGGCCGGCCGCGTCGTCGAGAAGGTCACGGGTCTGCCCTTCGAACAGGCCATGGCGTCACTGCTCCTGGAGCCGGTGGGCCTGACGGACACCGTGTACGGACTGTCGGAGGCCATGGTCCGCAAGCACGCCGTGGGCTACAACCGCGGCGACGACGGCGAGCTGCGGGCGGCCCGCCCCTGGGGAGCCTTCAGGGAGGGCGCCCGCGCCGACAACCCCGGCGGCGGCCTCGCCTCCTCGGTGAGCGACCTGCTGCGCTGGGCCCGCTTCCAGCTCGGCGACGGTGAGGGCGTGCTGCCCGCGGCGGAGCTGCGCCGCATGCGGGAGCAGACGGTCGCCTTGCGCGGCAGCACCCTCGGCGACGGCTTCGGCATCTGCTGGTTCCTGCACGACTTCGACGGCCTGCACGGCATCGGCCACGGCGGCTCGGGCAACGGCCACTTCGCCGAGCTGCTCATCGTCCCCGAGCGGGACTTCGCGGTGGTCTCCCTGTCCAACGTCGGCCCCGACGGCTACCCCTTCAACCAGTCCGTCGTGCGCTGGGCGCTCGAGCACTACCTCGGCGTCACCGAGAAGACGGTGGAGCCCCTCCCGTACGACGAGGGACGGGCCCGGCAGGTCGCCGGCCGCTACGAGATCGACGCCATGAACCTCGACCTCGCCACCGACGGCACCCGCCTCACCCTGGCGGTCGGCATCAAGCCGGAGATCCGCGAGGCCTCGGACGAGGAGATGCCCCCGGACTACCCGGCCGCCGACATCGCCTTCCTCCCCGGCGACGGCGACGAGTACATCGTCACCGAGGGCGGCCTCAAGGGACAGCGCGGCTACTTCTCCCGCGACGAGAGCGGCACGATCACGGGCGTCGACCTCGCAGGGCGGCTCTTCAAGCGGGTCCAGCAGATCTAGCGGGTCCAGCAGGTCCAAGGCCCAGCGGGCCCGGCGGATCTAGCGGGCATCCTGGGCCAGCAGCTCGATGATCCCCGTCCCGTCCTCGTCGCCGTGTCCCTGGGCGAGGCGCCGCTCCATCAGGGCCATGTACGGGGTCAGCAGCTCGGGGCTGACCCGCTGTTCCTCGGCCGTGCGCAGCAGGGTGGTGTTGCCGGCGACCTGCATCGCGAGGTTGGAGACGACGTTGCCGGTGTAGTCGCCGCTCTCCAGCTGGTCGGCGGTCTGGTGCACGGCCGGTGCCATCGTGGTCAGCCAGTCCACGAGCAGCGGGGCGAAGTCTCTCGGTGCGATGTCCTCCGGGCGGATCAGCGCGAAGGCGTGGGTGATGCCCGCGAACATGCCGCTCATCGCGCTCAGCAGCGCCACGTCGTGCAGCGCGGCGAAGCCCGGGTCGGCCCCGGCCCAGCGCGTGCCGGCCGGGACGGCGAGGGTGTCGCGGTGCTCCTCGAACAGCTCGGGGGAGCCGCTGTAGAAGACATAGCCGCCGGAGTCCGCGACCCCGATCATCGGCGGTACGGCCATGATGCCGCCGTCCAGGAAACGGGCTCCGCGGGCTTCGGCCCAGGCGGCGCGGTCACGGCCCTCGGCCGCGGTGCCGGTGGTGAGGTTCACCAGGTCCCGCCCGGCCAGGTCGGCCCCTTCCAGGGTCTCGCCCACGGAGGCGTCGTCGAGCAGGCAGGCGATCACCAGGCGGTTCGCGGCCACCGCCTCGGCGGCGCTCGCGGCCACGGCCGCGCCCTCGGCGGCCAGGGCCTCGGCCCGGGCGGGGGTGCGGTTCCAGACGGTCACCGGGTGACCGGCGGCGAGCCAGACGCGGGCCAGGGCGGTGCCCATCGCACCGGTGCCGAGAAGGGTGAGGGGAGTACGGGGAGCAACAGCGTTGTCAGTCATGGCGTTTAGAGTCGTCGGAGGGGAAGGGGCTGCTCAAGTACCCACTTGGAAGTGGGTGGTTTCCCCGGGGGAAGCATGCAGGCGGCAGCAGGGGAAGGGGTTGGGGCATGGGGACGACGGGGCGGCGGCCGGGTGCGTACATCTGCGGGATCGACGCGGCGATGGACATGATCGGCGGCAAGTGGAAGGTGCTCATCCTCTGGGCGCTGCACGAGCGGCCCTGCCGCTTCGGCGAACTGCGCCGGGAGCTGCCGGGCGTCACCGAGAAGGTGCTCGCCTCGCATCTGCGCGAGATGGAGGCCGACGGCCTGGTGCATCGCGAGGCGTACGACGAGGTGCCGCCCCGCGTGGAGTACTCGCTGACGCCGCGCGGCGTCACCCTGAACGAGGCACTGGAGCCCCTGGGGGCCTGGGGGCCTGGGGGAAAGCCAACATCCTGGGCGGCTCACCGGCTCCCGGTCAGATGCGCGAAGACGACCACGTTGCCCTGATAGCCGGTGGCCCGTGAGTAGCCTCCGCCGCAGGTGATGACCCGCAGCTCGGGGCGGCGGGCGGGGCCGTAGACCTTCTGGTCGGGGAAGTCCTTCGCGGGGTACGCCTCGACGGCGTCCACGGTGAACACGGCGACTCTGCCGTCGCGCCGGTCCACCTCGATCGTGCTGCCCTTGGTCAGGGCGCCCAGGGCGTAGAAGACGGCGGGGCCGTCGGCGTTGTCGACATGGCCGGCGACGATCGCGGTGCCCCGCTCACCGGGCGTGGTGCCGGCCTCGTACCAGCCGGCGAGGTTCCCGCGCGCGGCGGGCGGCGCGTTCAGGCTGCCGGTCTTCGTCAGGCCGAGCCCGGTCAGGGGCGCGTCGACCCGGATCGCCGGGATGCGGATGCGGTCGGGCGGCGAGGGCGGCAGCGCGGGCGCGGCATGCCGCTCACCGGCCCGGCCGGCCTGTCCGGCCCGGCCCTCCTGCCCGTCCCGCCTGTCCTGCCCGTCCTGCCTGTCCTGTCCGTCCTGGCTCGCGCGGGCCTGCGCGGAGGACGGCTGGGGCGGGGCGTGCGTCTCGGCGCCGCTGCGCAACAGCCACGCCCCGCAGCACAGGGCGAACACCGTGACGGCCGCCATGGCGGCGTTGGCCGGGTTGCCGAACGTCTTGCCGTACCTGGGGAATCTGCGCATGGCGGGCCCTTTCCTGATCTGCCCTCTGCCCTCCGCGTTTCAGGAGCCCTGCGGGCCCCGTACCCCCCTCCGGGCCGCGAGGGGCGTCGGACCCGGAGGGGGAGGGGACATGCGGTACCGGCGACGGACAGCGGAGGGTGTCCGTCAGATCCCGTCGCCTCTCGCCCGGCGATGCAGGAGCCAGGTACCGCCCGCGGCGGCGACGGCGAGGGCCGCCACACCTGCCGCGGTCTGCACGGGATCGGGGCCCAGAGTGCCGCCGACCCCCGTCTTCACACTCCCCCTGGGATGGACCTGTTGGCGCACGGCCGTCAGCGTGACCACCACGTCCCCCGTGACCACCCGGCCGCTCCCGCCGCACGTCGCGGTGATCTCGTACGTCCCCGGCTGCGCGCTCGGCGGCACCCTGAACCGCCCCATGGCGTCCTGGCCGTCCGGGCCCGGTGCCAGGCCGAGGGAACCGGCCCCGACCGCACTGGCGTCACCCGTCGCCGTACCGCCGTCGCCGCAGGCCGCCGTGCGCACGGTGACCTGCCCGCCCGGGACCACCGAGGAGGGGGAGACCTCCAGGCCACCGGCGGCCCCGTACGCGGGAGCGGCGGCCAGGGCCGCGGCGGCGACGGCGAGCACGGTGCCGGTCAGCGGCCGGGCGGTACGTCGCATCGGTGCTCCTTCGAGCGGTTCGTTCGTGCACCTGCCCTTCCGAGGTAACGGGCAGCGCGGCGGCCGCGCTTTCTGAGGGAGCGTCAGAATTGGGGTGAATGGGTGTCAGGGGGTGCGCCGCCCGACGGCCGCCGGGGGGTGTTCGGGCAGGTCAGGGGCGTTCTGCGGGCAGGTCCCGGAAAAGCCCGGCGAGCACGTGTGAACGGGTGACCCGGGCATGGGGGCACATCGGGGCTTGACCTCAACAAAGGTTGAGGTACGAGGCTGTGCCGCATGAACGCATCCGCTGCGCACGCACCCACCGTTGCCCACGCATCCACCGCCGCCCGCTCCACGACCGAGCCCCTCCATGTGGCCCTCATCATCGGCAGCAACCGCCACGGCCGCTTCGGTCCCGTCGTCGCCGACTGGCTCCTCGACCGCCTCCGGGGCCGGGACGACCTGGTCGCCGAGGTCGTCGACGTCGCCGACACCGACCTGCCGATGTCCTTCGAGCGCACCCCCGAGGCGACCGCCGCCCTCTCCGGCATCACCCCGAAACTGGCCCGCGCGGACGCCTTCGTCGTCCTCACCCCCGAGTACAACCACTCCTACCCGGCGGGCCTGAAGAACCTCATCGACTGGCACTTCACCGAGTGGCGGGCCAAGCCGGTCGCCCTCGTCTCCTACGGCGGCCTCTCCGGCGGCCTGCGCGCGGTGGAGCACCTCCGCCAGGTCTTCGCCGAACTCCACGCCGTGACGGTCCGCGACACCGTCTCCTTCCACAACGCCGGCGCGTCCTTCGACGACAAGGGCGCCCTACGGGACCCCACCGGCCCGGACGCCGCGGCCAAGACCATGCTGGACCAACTGGCCTGGTGGGGCGAGGCGTTGCGCCACGCGAGGACGACCCACCCGTACGCGGACTGACCCGCACGTCGTCCCGGGCGTATCGATCTCGCTCCGGTCCGGTTCCGGGCCGCCCTGCGCCGCACGGCCATCGCCGCCCGAGCGCACGGATGACCACGGGAGCGCGGAGACGCCCCGCCGGGCATGAGGCCGGCGGGGCGTCCTCACGCCCAGGGCGCTGTGACCGGAGGTGCCGTGACCGGAAACGATCACCGGGGGCCTATTGCCCAGCAGTGGTTCGCCCTCACCTAGGGGAGAGACCTGATGCGGCGCTGTTCCGTGCTCATTACTGTCGGAGTCACGGAGCGGTGCTGACAGCTTGAGGGGGTTGTGACGGCGTGGATGAGCCTGGGGCGTACGAGGTCCGGATCCATGGATGCCGGAGCGTGCGGGAGGCGCTGACGCTGAAGGAGCCGGTCACGCGTCTGTTGTGTCCGGACCCCGACCACGCGCCACCGTGTGACGTGCCGTGGAGTTGTTTCACCCTGGGTGACGACGAGCGGGCCGGTGACGGCATCGAGGCCGCGGTCCTTGTCCTGGGCGTCTACGCGTCAGGCGGGCGGGCCGCGCAGGTGGCCGACCAGGTGCGCGGTGTGGTGGGCGAGACCCGGCCCGTCACCGTGAGCGCGGCTGCTGCCGGACAGTTCGAGGAGCTGGCAGAGCAGTATCGGATCGAACACGCTGTCGGGCAGAGCTGAACGAGCAGGGGGCTGGGGCGCTGGACTGGAGTGGCCGGTGCCGTGACCGCGCAGGTCGCCGGGTCGTCCGGACTGCGGTCCGCAGAGGGCGTCCGCCCCGGCGGGTGCCCTTCTCGCTTCGGATGCGGGCGCGTTCCTCGCGTTCGGCGGTCAGGATGTCACGGTGGCAGGCGTCGGTGGCGCACCTACTGGCACGGCACCGCTGCGACGTCCTGCTGGCGTCGCCCCGGCGCGGGCGGGCGTGCAGGGCCCGGATCTGCGGGGCGTGATCGGTATGGGTGGCGGGAGTTGACGAGGGTGAGCTGCCTCAGCGGTCCGAAGTGCGCCGCCGAAGAAGGGCGCCACCCTCACCCCCGCCAGTCCCCGCCCTCGATCCGTCGCCCCCCGGCCCGCAGTCGCGCCGCCACCCCTGGGCCCGCCAGATACACCCAGGCCCGGACCGTCGCCCCGTCCGCGTCCCTCACGACCTTCCGCTCGACGCGTTCGTACAGACTGCGTGGATCCCCCGGTACGTAGTCCTCCAGCCGGTCCAGCTCCGCGAGCAGCGCCCCGTACGACTCCGGCAGGGCGGTGATCAACTCCCCGGTCACGGTGTCGCCGCCGCCCGGTTCCTCGACCGCGTAGGGGTAGCCCGGCCCGGCGTACAGCACCGCGTCGTCGAGCCGTGCCGGGGCCTCGGAGCGGGTGCGGCCGTGCAGGAAGAGGTCGTGGTTGACCTCGCCGGGGCGGAGCGTGCCGTAGACGAAGAAGGGGAGGGTCACAGGAACGATTCTGCACCCTCACACACCTGCACAACGGGCCTATGGACATGCCAGGTCCGGGCCGAATTAACTCGCGGTCAACATCAACGCCGCCCCCGGTCGACCCCACGCGACCGGGTGTGCCCGTATGAGGAGACCGATGAGTCGGATACGTCCCGTCCGAGGTTCCCGTCTCGCCACCGCAGGCGTGGCCGCCACCGGCATCGGCGCCCTGGTGGCCGCCGTGCTTTCCCCCACCGCGCAGGCGGACGAACGGCCGACCCGGTCCGACGCGATCGACAGTGCGGAGGCGGTCCTCGCCGACCGGGCCTCCGAACTGGGTCTCGGCTCGGCCCAGGAGACGAAGGTCCGGGACGTGGTCGTCGACAAGGACGGTACCCAGCACGTCCGCTACGACCGCACCTACCACCGACTCCCGGTCCTCGGCGGCGACTTCGTACTCCACCTGAACCCGGACGGCACGTACCGCGGCGCCAACCGCGCGACGAAGTCCGCGCTCTCCATAGCCAGCGTCACCCCGAAGGTGACCGCCCCGAAGGCCGCCGACCTGGCCGCGAGCCTGCTGCGCGCAGCGCACCTCGGCGAGACCCTGAAGAAGCTGACCGCCAAGCCGCGCCTGGTCGTCGACGCCCTGCACGGCGCCCCGAAGCTGGCCTGGCAGACCGACGCGGTCGCGCACGACGGACTCGGCAACCCCGTCGGGCGCACGGTGCTGACCGACGCGACGACCGGCGACCGAATAGACGCCTGGGACACCATGGAGACGGTGTCGGGCGACGGCAAGTCCCTCTACGGCGGCACGGTTCCGCTGGAGACGACGAAGTCCGGGACGTCGTACCTGCTGAAGGACGCCACGCGCGGCGGCACATACACCGGCGACGCGGAGAACAAGACGGACAAGTGCCTGCTCACGGTCTGCGTGACCCGCGCCCCCGCGACGCTCTTCACCGACGCGGACAACCACTGGGCCACGGGCGCGACCTCCGACCGCGCCACGGTGGCGGTGGACGCCCAGTACGGCACGGACGTCACCTGGGACTACTACAAGAACGTCCACAACCGGAAGGGCATCGCCGGCGACGGCAAGGGCTCATTCAACCGCGTCCACTACGGCAAGAACTACAACAACGCCTTCTGGGACGACAACTGCTTCTGCATGACGTACGGCGACGGCGACGGCAAGCAGCTCGGTCCGCTGGTGTCGCTGGACGTGGCCGGGCACGAGATGTCCCACGGCGTCACCTCGAAGACGGCGGCGCTGACGTACTCGGGCGAGTCCGGCGGACTGAACGAGGCCACGTCGGACATCTTCGGCACGCTGGTGGAGTTCCACGCGAACAACTCCAAGGACCCCGGTGACTGGCTCATCGGCGAGAAGGTCGTCCGCTCCGGGCTCGGCCGGGAGGCCCTGCGCCGCATGGACAAGCCGTCGAAGGACGGCAAGTCCGCCGACTGCTGGAGCGACAAGGTCGCCGACCTCGATGTGCACTACTCCTCGGGCGTCGGCAACCACTTCGCGTACCTGCTCGCGGAGGGCAGCGGCGCCAAGACGATCAACGGCGTCAGCCACTCCTCCCCGACCTGCAATGCCTCCACGGTCAAGGGCATCGGCAAGGCCAAGCTGGGCAAGATCTGGTACCGCGCCCTGACGGTCTACATGACGTCCTCGACCGACTACGCGGCCGCCCGCAAGGCGACCCTGAACGCCGCGAAGGACCTCTACGGCAGCGGCGGCACGGAGCAGAAGGCCGTGGCCGCGGCCTGGAGCGCCGTCAAGGTGGGCTGAACCGCCCCCTCACGACACTCGGTGGTGTCCGCAGTTCGGGTGCGGACACCACCGAGGCCTGTGTCGGAGTCTCTCACTCCGCTACTCCCAGACCACCACGTTGCGCCGCACCGGCACCGACGAGGAGCCGGTGGCGAAGAGCTCGGGTGAGTGGGCGCGGATGCGCTCGATGTCGCTGAAGACGGCGCGCAGGTGCGTACGCATGGCGGTGCGGGCCAGGGCGAGATCGCCGCCGACGACCGCGTCGAAGATCTCCCGGTGCTGGTCGGCGAAGACCGCGGGTGAGACGTTCTCGTGCAGGCCAAGCCGGCGGGCCCGGTCCAGGTGGCCCTTGGCCGCGGCGACCGTGGTCCACACATCGCCGTGGCCGCCCAGCCGCATCAGGCCGTGGTGGAAGGCCTCGTCCAGCTCGAAGAACTCCTCCAGGCCCAGCGGTGTGCGCTGCTGACGAGCGAGGTTGTCCCGCAGTTCCGCCACGACCGACGCGTCCAGCTCGGAGGGCAGGGCGTCCAGCGAGGCCAGTTCGACGGCCTCCCGCAGGAACTGCGCGTCCGCGACCTGCGCCGGGTCCACCCGGGACACGAACGACCCGATCTTGGGGAAGATCTGCACCAGCCCGTCCTGGGCCAGCAGGATCAGGCTCTCCCGCACCGGCGTGCGGCTCACGCCCAGGGACGCGGCCAGCTCGTTCTCCGACAGTGCGGCGCCCGGAGGGAGTTCGAGGGTCAGCACCATCTGACGCAGCTTCAGGTAGATGGAGCGCCGGCTGGTCCGCCGGTTCGTCTGGGCCATGTGCACATCCTACGTATCGAAGCGAGGGTATTGCTCCCCTGTGCGACAGGTGCTTGTATACAAGCACTGCACGACAGGGAAGGAGAGCCCTCAGTGAGCACCATCGAGCGCGTCGAGGTCTTCGTCGCCTCCCCGGGCCGCACGTTCGTCACCCTGCGCGTCACCACCTCGGACGGGGTGACCGGCCTCGGCGACGCCACGCTCAACGGGCGCGAGCTGGCCGTGGCGAGCTATCTGCGCGACCACCTCGCCCCGCTGCTGATCGGCCGCGACCCGGCGCGCATCGAGGACACCTGGCAGTACCTCTACAAGGGCGCCTACTGGCGGCGCGGCCCGGTCACCATGACGGCCATCGCCGCCGTCGACACGGCCCTGTGGGACATCAAGGGCAAGACCGCCGGGCTCCCCGTGTACGAGCTGCTCGGCGGCCGCTCCCGGGACGGCGTCCTGGTCTACTCGCACGCCAGCGGCACGGACGTGCCCTCCCTCCTCGACGACGTAGAGCGCTATCTGGACCTCGGCTACAAGGCCGTACGCGCCCAGGCGGCGGTCCCGGACGTCGGCGGCACCTACGGCGTCCGCAAGGGCAAGGTCTACGAACCGGCCGCGACCGATCTCCCCGACGAGCAGCCCTGGGACACCGAGGCCTACCTCGGCTTCGCGCCGACGTACCTGGAGGCCGTACGGGAGCGCTTCGGCTTCGGCTTCCACCTCCTGCACGACGTGCACCACCGGCTGACACCGATCGAGGCGGCCCGCTTCGGCAAGAGCGTCGAGGCCTGCCGGCTGTTCTGGATGGAGGACCCGACGCCCGCCGAGAACCAGGAGGCGTTCCGGCTCATACGGCAGCACACCACGACACCGATCGCCGTCGGCGAGGTGTTCAACTCCATCTGGGACGTCCAGCACCTCATCACCGAGCAGCTCATCGACTACGTGCGCACCACCGTGGTCCACGCGGGCGGCATCACCCACCTCCGCCGGATCTTCGACCTCGCCGCGCTCTACCACGTACGCACCGGCTCGCACGGCGCCACCGACCTCTCCCCGGTCAGCATGGCCGCTGCCGTGCACCTCGACATCACCGTGCCGAACTTCGGCATCCAGGAGCACATGGGCCACCCCGACGAGGCCGCCGAGGTGTTCCGCACGGGCGTCACCTTCGCCGACGGCATGCTGCACCCCTCGGACGCGCCGGGCCTCGGGGTCGAGTACGACGAGAAGGCCGCCGAACGCTTCCCCTACCAGCGGCGCTATCTCCCGGTCGCCCGCCGTCTCGACGGCTCGGTGCACGACTGGTGAGCGGCGTGCAGCAGCTGAACCGCGCAGCGCTCGACGCCCTCCCGACCGCCGCGCGCCCCCGTGTCGACCCCGCCGGACTGCGCACCCGCGTCGTCCACTTCGGCGTCGGCGCCTTCCACCGGGCCCACCAGGCCGTCTACACCGAGAACGCCGTCGCCCACTCCGGCGAGCCCTGGGGCATCGCCGCCGTCGCTCCCCGGTCGACGGCGACCGTCGACGCCCTGCGCGCCCAGGACTGCCTGTACTCGGTGACCGAGCGCGTTGACGAGGACGGCGTCCCCCGGGTCGTCGGCGCGCTGACCGGCGCGTACGCGCTCGGGCGGGACGGGGCGGCCGTCGACGCCCTGCTCACCGACCCCGAGGTGACGGTGGTGACGCTGACGATCACGGAGAAGGGCTACCGGGCCGCCGGCCCGGACACGGTCGTCGGGCGCCTCGCCGCCGGGCTGGCCGCGCGGATGCGCTCCGGAGCCGCGCCGATCAGCGTCGTGTCCTGCGACAACATGGCGGACAACGGCGGCGTGCTGCGGGCGGCGGTCCAGGACGCCGTGCGCGCGGCGGGCGGGCGCGACCGGGATCAGATCCTGGACCTGCTCGACCGGCAGGTGGCCTTCCCCGCCACCGTGGTCGACCGGATCGTCCCCGCCACCGCCCCGGGAGACCGCACGGCGACGGCCACCGCGCTGGGCGTCCACGACGCCCTGCCCGTGAGCGGCGAACCGTATCGGCAGTGGGTCCTGGAGGACCGCTTCACAGCCCCGCGTCCCCCGTGGGAGCTGGACGGCGCCCTCATCGTGCCCCATGTCGCGCCCTACCAGCTCACCAAGCTGCGGCTGCTCAACGGCTCGCACTCGGCACTCGCCTTCCTCGGGATCGCCGCGGGCCGCACCACCGTCGCCGACGCGATGGCCGACGACTGGGGCGAGCGGCTCGTCAGGTCCCTGTGCGCCGAGGTCGCGCCCACCCTGCCGGACGGCGGCCCGGACCCCGCCCGGTACGCCGACGACCTGGTCGCCCGCTTCCGCAACCCGGCCATGCGCCACCTGCTGCGGCAGATCGCCTCGGACGGCTCCCTCAAGATCACCGAACGCTGGCTGCCGGCCCTGCGCGTCCTGCGCGAGCGCGGTACGGCCACCCCGGTCTTCGAACTCGCCCTGGCGGGCTGGGCGAACCTCACCCGGGACCACGACATCCCGGACCCCGCCCGGGACGCACTCACCGCCTGCTGGCACACCGGAGCGGACGACACGGCCGTCGTCCGCGCGCTCCTCACCACCGTCGGCGCGCCCGACCTCGCCGGCGACTCCGGGCTCGTCACCGCCGTCGTACGGCATCTCCCGGCGCTGCGTGCCGGACACGTGGACATCTGAACGCTCCCCGCCCCCGCTTCCCGTCCGCCCCACCCGTCCCCGGAACAACGGAGTTCACGATGAAGGACACCACGACCACGGCCGAGCCGGCCGGCGGCGTGCGACGCACCACCCGTGACCTGACCAAGGCCGCCGTGTCGGGCTGGCTGGGCACGGCCATGGAGTTCATGGACTTCCAGCTCTACTCGCTGGCGGCCGCGATCGTCTTCAACAAGATCTTCTTCCCGGACGTCAGCCCCGCCATCGGCCTCATCGCCGCGATGGCCACCTACGGCGTCGGCTACGTCGCCCGCCTCGCCGGCGCGGTCTACTTCGGAAGAATGGGCGACCGGCTCGGCCGCAAGAAGGTCCTGACGATCACCATCCTGCTGATGGGCGCCTCCACCACCCTCATAGGCGTCCTGCCCACCTACGCGACCATCGGCATCCTGGCGCCCGTTCTGCTCGTCGTCCTGCGGCTCGCCCAGGGCTTCGGCGCGGGCGCGGAGATCGCGGGCGCGACCGTGATGCTCGCCGAGTACGCCCCGACGAAACGGCGCGGTCTGGTCGCCTCGCTGGTGTCGCTGGGCACCAACTCGGGGACGCTGGCCGCCTCCGGGCTGTGGGCGGTGCTGCTCGCCGTGCTCAGCGAGGAGCAGTTGCTGTCCTGGGGCTGGCGGCTGCCCTTCCTGCTGAGCTTCGGACTGCTGCTGTTCGCGGTGTGGCTGCGGCGCAACCTCAAGGAGAGCCCGGTCTTCGAGGAGCGGCCCGACGTCGTGGACGGCGTCGCGATGAGCCGGCGCGAGGTTGAGACGGCCGTCACCAAGGGGGCGGACGACGACGCCGGGCTGCTGGAGGCGGGCCTGAAGCAGCGAAAGGGCAAGGCGTTCTTCCTGGCGCTCGGGCTGCGCTTCGGGCAGGCCGGCAACTCCGGGCTGATCCAGACGTTCCTCGTCGGCTACATCGCCACCGAACTCTCGGCCGAGCGCTCCGTACCCACCGACGCCATCGTGTACGGATCGCTGCTGGGCTTCCTCACGGTGCCGGCCATCGGCATGCTCGGCGACCGCTTCGGGCGCCGCCGGATGTATCTGGCGCTCACCTCTCTCACGGCCCTCACCGCCTTCCCGCTCATGATGCTGATCACCTCGGGCAGCACGCCCGCCCTGATGCTCGGCATGGTCCTGGGCCTGAACCTCGGCGTCCTCGGACTGTTCGCGCTGGAGAGCGTGACCATGGCCGAACTCTTCGGCTCCCGCACCCGGTTCACCCAGCTCGCGCTGGCCAAGGAGATCGGCGGCGTCCTCGCCACCGCGATCGGTCCGGTCCTCGCGGCGAGCCTCACCGCCGCCACCGGAAGCTGGTGGCCCATCGCCGCGATGCTCGTCGTCTACTCCCTCATCACCCTCGTCAGCGCGCTGCTCTCGCCCGAGACGCGCGGACGCGACCTGGTCCGCCTGGAGGACGCCGCATGACCCCTGTCACCGCCATGAAGGCCGTCGTCGTGCACGGCGCCGGTGACGTCAGGATCGACGAGCGGCCCCGGCCCGAGCCCGCGCGGGACGAGGTGCTGCTCGCCCTGGAGTGGGGCGGCATCTGCGGCTCCGACGTCGCGTACTGGAAGAAGGGCGCCTCCGGCACCGCCGCCCTCGCCCACCCGCTGGTCCTCGGCCATGAGTTCGCCGGCCGGGTCGCGGCGCTGGGCTCCGGGGTGAGGGGCCTGTCGGAGGGACAGGCCGTCACCGTCCACCCCGCCCAGCTCGTCGGCGAGCCCTCGGAGCGGCTCGCCGGGCGCACCAACCTCCACGAGCGGGTCCGCTACTTCGGCTCGGCGGCCCTCACCCCGCACACCGACGGCGGGTTCAGCGAGTTCCGTACGGTCCCCGCGGCCCAGGTCCGGCCGCTGCCCGAGGGCGTGGACACCGAGTCGGGGGCCCTCGCCGAGCCGCTGGCGGTCGCCCTGCACGCCGTGGGCCGGGTTCCGGCGCTGCGCGGCCGTACGGTCCTGGTCAACGGGGCCGGTCCGATCGGCTCGCTGGTCGTCGCGGCCGCGAAGCACCGCGGCGCGGACACGGTGTGCGCCGCCGACCTGTCCTCCGCGTCGCTCGCCGTGGCCCGTCGGATGGGCGCCGACACGACGGTCGACGTCTCCCGGGGCGAGGAACTGCCGCACGACGTCGACGTCGTCTTCGAGGCGTCCGGCGCACCGGCCGCGCTGGGAGCGGTCCTGCGGGCCACGGCCCGGGGCGGCACCCTCGTACAGGTCGGGAACCTGCCGGGCACCGCCGAGCCCGCCGTCCTGGGCGACCTGGTCACCCGGGAGATCACCTGGATCGGCTCCTACCGTTTCGTCGACGAGATCGACGACGCCCTGACCGCCCTGCGCGACGGCCTGGACGTCTCACCCGTCATCAGCCACCGCTTCCCCCTGGAACAGGCCGAGCGGGCCCTCACGGTCGCGGCGGACCCGGCGAGCGCGAGCAGCAAGGTGATGCTGCGGCTCGGCGGGGGAGCGCCGGCCGTCCTCTGACAGCACGCCCGTAGTCCCACCGTTCCTGTGTCCCACCTTCCCGCGGGAGAACTCCGTGCCCCACCCGACCGCCGTATCCCCCGAGCACGTGCCGGCGGACGTCGTGTGTCTCGGCGAGACCATGGCCGTGCTCAGCCCGCCGGACGACCGGCCGCTCGCCGACCAGTCCGCGCTCCGTCTCTCCGTCGGCGGCGCCGAGTCCAATGTGGCCTGCGGACTGGCCGCGCTCGGGCACCGCGCGGCCTGGCTGAGCCGGGTCGGCGACGACGCGTTCGGGCGGCGCATCCGCTCCGAACTCGCCGCCCGGGGCGTCGAGGTGGGCGCCGTCGCCGTCGACCCGGCGCATCCGACCGGCGTGTACTTCAAGGACCCGGGCCCCGACGCCACCCGGCCCCTGTACTACCGGAGCGGATCGGCCGCCGCCCACATGGGACCGGAGCTGGCCGGCGCGCCCGAGCTGCGCGGGCCGCGGATCGTGCACGTGTCGGGCATCACCGCGGCGCTGTCCGGCAGTTGCGCGCGGCTGCTGGAGGAGATCGTCGTACACCGCACCCCGTGGGACGAGGCGGGGCCCCGGCCGTTGGTCTCCTTCGACGTCAACCACCGCCCCGCCCTGTGGAGCGGACGGAACGCCGACGCGGCACCGGCGCTGCGGGATCTGGCCCGTGCCGCGGACCTGGTGTTCGTCGGGCGTGACGAGGCCGAGGCCCTGTGGGGCACGGCCCACCCCGACGACATCGCGGGCCTGCTCGCCCCGGCACCGCTCGTCGTCGTCAAGGACGCGGAGCACGGCGCCACCTCGTACGCGGCGGGTGAGTCCACCTTCGCGCCCGCCCTCGCCGTCGAGGTCGTGGAACCGGTAGGCGCGGGCGACGCCTTCGCCGCCGGATATCTGTCCGGGGTCCTGGAGGACCTTGACGAGCCGTCCAAGCTCCGCCTCGGCCACCTGACGGCGGCGACAGCGCTCCGCAGCCGGGACGACATCGCCGACCTCGGCGAGGCCCTGGCCCCGGCCCGGCGCTAGCCCCCGGCCACTCAGCCCCGCACCGCCTCCAACCGCACCGCACACGCCTTGAACTCCGGCATCCGGGAGGTCGGGTCGAGCGCGGGGTTGGTGAGGGTGTTGGCGCGGCCCTCGCCCGGCCAGTGGAAGGGCATGAACACGGTGTCGGGGCGGATGGCGTTCGTGATCCTCGCGGGCGCCACCGCCCGGCCCCGCCGCGACACGACGGCGACCGGATCCCCCTCGGCCGCCCCGAGCCTTGCCGCCAGCCGCGGATGCAACTCCACGAACGGCCCGGGCGCCGCGGCGTTCAGCTCGGCCACGCGCCGCGTCTGCGCCCCGGACTGATACTGCGCCACGACCCGTCCGGTGGTCAGCAGCACGGGGTACTCGTCGTCCGGTTCCTCGGCGGCCGCACGATGCGAGACGGGCACGAACCGGGCCCGTCCGTCGGGGGTGGCGAACCGGTCGAGGAAGAGGCGGGGTGTGCCGGGGTGTGCCTCGGCCGTTGACGTATCACCTGCGGCGGGCGACTCCGGCTCCGCCGCCTCCGCAGCCCCCGGACAAGGCCAGAACACCCCGTCCTCCTCCACCAGCCTGCGGTACGTGATCCCCGAGTAGTCCGCCGGGCCGCCCGCGCTCGCGCGGCGGAGTTCCTCGAAGACCTCCTCGGCGTCGGTCGGGAAGCCCTTCTCCACGCCCAGCCGGTCGGCCAGTTCGTGGAGGACCTCCAGGTCGCTGCGGATGCCCTCGGGCGGCGTGATCGCCCGGCGGCGGAGCAGGACCCGGCCCTCGAGGTTCGTCGTCGTGCCCGTCTCCTCCGCCCACTGCGTGACCGGCAGGACCACATCGGCGAGCGCCGCCGTCTCCGACAGCACCACGTCACACACGGCGAGGAAGTCCAGCGACCTGATGCGCTCCTCGATGTGCGCGGCACGCGGCGCCGACACCACCGGGTTGGACGCCATCAGCAGCAGGGATTTGATGTCCGTGCCCAGCGCGTCCAGCAGTTCGTACGCACTGCGCCCCGGGCCCGGAAGCGACTCCGGGTCGACACCCCACACCTCGGCGACATGCCGCCGCGCCGCCGGATCGTCGAGCTTGCGGTAGCCCGGCAGCTGGTCGGCCTTCTGCCCGTGTTCGCGTCCGCCCTGCCCGTTGCCCTGCCCGGTCAGACAGCCGTACCCGGACAGCGGACGGCCCGCCCGGCCGGTCGCCAGGCACAGGTTGATCCACGCGCCTACCGTGTCCGTGCCCTTGGACTGCTGCTCGGGCCCGCGCGCGGTGAGCACCATCGCGGACTCCGGCTCGCAGAACAGCCGTACGGTCTCCCGCAGTTGAGGAACGGACACCCCCGTGATCCGCTCCACGTACTCCGGCCAGTGCGCCATCGCCGCGGCCCGCGCGTCCTCCCAGCCCGCCGTGCGCTCCTGGACGTACTCCTCGTCCACCCGCCCCTCGGCGATCACCAGATGCAGCAGGCCCAGCGCCAGGGCCAGGTCCGTGCCCGGCCGGGGCGCCAGGTGCAGGTCCGCCTGCTCGGCGGTCTTCGTGCGGCGCGGGTCGATCACGATCAGGGTGCCGCCGTTCTCCCGCAGCTCGTTGAAGAACCGGAGCGACGGCGGCATGGTCTCCGCGAGATTGGACCCGACCAGGATCACGCAGCCGGTCTTCGGGATGTCCTCCAGCGGGAACGGCAGCCCCCGGTCGAGCCCGAACGCCTTGATGCCGGCGGCGGCCGCCGACGACATGCAGAAACGGCCGTTGTAGTCGATCTGGGACGTGCCGAGCACGACCCGTGCGAACTTGCCGAGGGTGTACGCCTTCTCGTTCGTCAGACCGCCCCCGCCGAACACCCCGACCCCGTCCGGCCCGTGCTCCGCGCGGGTCCGGCGCAGCGCCGCGACGATCCGGTCCAGCGCCTCGTCCCAGGAGGCGGGCACCAGCTCGCCCCCGGACCGCACCAGCGGCGAGGTCAGACGGACGTCGGAGGCCAGCACCGCGGGTGCCGTACGGCCCTTGCCGCACAGCGCGCCCCGGTTCACCGGGAAGTCCGCGCGCTCGCTCACCTCGACGGTCCCGTCCGGCGTGGGCGTCAGGTTCATCCCGCACTGCAGGGCGCAGTACGGGCAGTGCGTGGGCGTGGCGGTGTTCTGCATACCGTTCAGCGTGCTTCGGCCGTGTTACGCGCGGCACGGTCCCCTGTTACACGGCCGGGACGGGGACCTCCCCGCCACCGCCCGGCCCGCGTGAGGCACGGCCCCGCCCAGGGGGTGACGTACGGATCGGGGGTGGGGGCGCGCCGCCCGCGCGCCCCCCCCCCGCCCCCACCGGGGCGGTGCCGGGTCAGGGCACGGCCCCCGGCAGCACTCGTACGCGGAGTACGGCTCGTCGCCCACCGCCACCCCC
>NZ_JBHURZ010000005.1:0-204285 GCF_042673825.1 Streptomyces sp. NPDC057002 | reverse complement strand
GGGGCCGCGGCCGCCCGGGTGCGCGGGGGGGCCGGCCCCCCCCCCCCCCCCGCCGCGCGCGGCCGGCGGGGGGGGGGCGCGGGGGGTTGGGGGGGGGGGGGGGGGGGGGGGGCGCCCCCCCCCCCCCCCCACCCCCGGCCACCTCAGGGGCTGTGCCTGGTCAGGGCACGGCCCCGGTCAGCACTCGTACGCGTAGTACGGCTCGTCGCCCACGTCCAGACCGATCCTCCCGACCCCGCCGGGGCCGATCTGGATACACGAGGGGTCGAAGCCGTCGACTTCCACGCTGGCGGAGATGGTGTGCCCGCACACGTTGTGGATGTCGGCCCACCACTGGCCGGAGGCGCCGAGCTTCGCGCAGCCCGGCTCCGGGGCCTTGACCGCCGCGGCGGCCACGGGCGCCGCCGAGGCGGTCCCCATGGCGGCCGGCACGGCCAGCAGCGCGCCCGCGGCGGCCATCACCAGCGCGGTGCGAAGTCGAGTCATCAGATGTCCTTTCCCCCAGTTCGCGGCGGCGGCCCGATCCGCCGCCGCACGGCGATGACACTAAGCGTGGTCGCGTGAACACGGAGAGCGTCCAAGGTGTATTTCACGCTCCGGGGTGAAATGTGCGCGTCAAACCCACTCCGGCAGAACGTCCTGATTCATCCGACAGGCTATTCGGCCGTGGCCAACGCCCGCTCCACGCCCGGCTCTTGAGGCCCGAGGAACCGCGGATCGGGCCGGAACGCCGCGTCCAGCGCCGCCTTCCCGGCGGCGAAGATCTCCCGGGCACCCCCGTAGTACCAGGTCGCGTCGTGCACCGCGTCCACCCCGACCCCGTACGACTCGACCCCCGCCGCCCCGCACAGCGCCACCGCCCGCCGGATGTGAAAGCCCTGGCTGATCAGCACGGCCTCGTCCACACCGAAGATCTTCTTCGCGCGGACGCAGGAGTCCCACGTGTCGAACCCTGCGTAGTCGCTGACGATCCGCCCGTCGGGCACCCCGTGCCGCGTCAGATACACGCGCATCGCGTCCGGCTCGTCGTAGTCCTCACGGCTGTTGTCCCCGGTGACGAGCACCACCTTCACCCGCCCCTTCCGGTACAGCTCCGCCGCCGCGTCCAGCCGGTGCGCGAGGTACGGCGAGGGCTCCCCGTCCCACAGCCCCGCCCCGAACACCACGGCCACATCGGTACGCGGCACATCCTCCGCCGTGCGCAGCCGGTCACCCGCCACCGTGTACATCCAGGTCGCCGGGAGCAGCCCGAGCACGCACCCGGCCATCACGGCCTGCACCAGCCGCCGCTGCCCCCGGCGGGTACGCGGCAGCCTCGGTCTGCGGAACTCCGGAACACGCATCGGACAGGTCCCTCCCCAGGTCGGTCTGACCTTCGAGGACGCCCGATCGGCCCGTCCGGTTCACCGCACGGCAGGTGACCAGCTTCACGCGAAACCCCGAACCCCCAGGTCAAGGGTGCTCACACCGGCCATGTCCCGCATGGTGAACCGCTGGAAAACACCCGTGACCCCCACGCAACGGGGAGGCAACGTGAAGCCGCGACCATCGGTACATGCCCAGCCAGCTCAGCCTCGTCCCGCCGACCGCGGCCCGCCGCCCGGTCCGGCCCGCCCTCGTCGTCGTGGCCCACGGCAGCCGCGACCCGCGCGCGCTGAGCACGGTCCGCGCCCTCCTCGACCGGGTCCGCGCGCTGCGCCCCGGCCTGCCGGTGCACCTCGGGCACATCGAACTGAACGCCCCCCTGCTCCCCGACACGCTCGCCGCCCTCGGGGACACGGAAGCGGTCCTCGTCCCCCTTCTCCTCAGCCGCGGCTACCACGTCAAGCGGGACATCCCCGAGATGGCCGCGGCGGCCCGGGCCCGCACCCGAGTGGCCGCCCCTCTGGGCCCGCACCCCCTGCTGGTGGACGCCCTCGAGTCCCGCCTGACGGAGGCCGGCTGGGGCCGGACACCCCGCAGCGGCAGCGCGGTCGTCCTCGCGGCGGCAGGCTCCCGCGACCCGGACGCGAAGCGGGACACCGCCCGCACGGCCCACCTCCTGGCGGCCCGCCTGGGCGTCCCCGTCCTCCCCGCCTACGCCTCGGCCGCGACCCCCACGGTCCAGTCGGCCGTCCGCACCCTCCTCGCCAGGGGCCGCCGCCACATAGCCCTCTCCTCCTACTTCACCGCCCCCGGCCGCTTCGCCACGGAGTGCACCCGATCGGCCCCCTGGATCGCGGCGTCCCCCCTGGGCACCCACCCGGCGATGGCCCAGCTCCTCCTCCACCGCTACGACGAGGCGCTGGCAACCTCGCCCGCTGCCAGGGAGCTGGCTTCGGCCTGATGCCCTGAGGGGCGCGGGGAACTGCGCGACAAGCCACAACCAACCCGCACCCGCCACACAACCGAACCCGGCAAACGCTCAGGCACACAGCACACCCATACCCGTACTGTCGACACATGGCAGGCACTGCGACAAACCCCCCGGCCTACGACCCGACGTCAGTCGACCGCTGGGCCCAGGAACCAGACAAACGCCCCGGCCGCACCGCCTTCCAACGCGACCGCGCCCGAGTCCTCCACTCCGCCGCCCTACGCCGCCTCGCCGGCAAGACCCAAGTGGTGACGCCCGGCACCATGGGCCCGGCCTGGGACGCCAGCCCCCGCACCCGCCTCACCCACTCCCTCGAATGCGCCCAGGTCGGCCGGGAGCTGGGCGCGGCCCTCGGCTGCGACCCGGACCTCGTGGAAGCCGCCTGCCTCTCCCACGACCTGGGCCACCCGCCCTTCGGCCACAACGGCGAACAGGCCCTCAACGAGTTCGCGGCCGACTGCGGCGGCTTCGAGGGCAACGCCCAGTCCCTCAGACTCCTCACCCGCATCGAGCCCAAACGGTTCACCCCGGACGGCTCCGTCGGCCTCAACCTCACCCGCGCCACCCTCGACGCCGCCACCAAGTACCCCTGGCCCCGAGGCGCCCACCCCACCGACCCGGACTCCCCGAAGTTCGGCGTCTACGAGGACGACCGCCCCGTCTTCGACTGGCTCCGCAAGGACGCCCCCGGCACCCGCACCTGCTTCGAGGCGCAGGTCATGGACTGGTCCGACGACGTGGCCTACTCGGTGCACGACGTGGAGGACGGTCTGCACGCCGGCCACATCGACCCGAACTGCCTGCACGCCGACCCCGAACGCCAGGACGTCTTCGAGGTCGCCCGCGGCCGCTACGTACCGTCCGACACCGATCCCGCGGAGCTGGCAGAGGCCCTGGACGGGCTCCTCGCCCAGGAGTGGTGGCCGCACGGCTACGACGGCACCGCCGTGGCACAGGCCCGGCTGAAGGACGCCACCAGCCAGCTCATCGGCCGCTTCTGCCTGGCCGCCGAGGCCGCGACCCGCGCGGCGTACGGCGGCGGACGGCTCACCCGGTACGCGGCGGAGCTGGTCGTGCCGCGCCAGGCCCGTATGGAGTGCGCCGTCCTCAAGGCCGTCGCCGACCTCTACGTCATGCAGCGCGCCGAGCAGGAACGCCTGCGGGCCGACCAGCGGATCGTCGTGGCCGAACTGGCCGAGGCGCTCACCGCCCGCGCGCCGGACGGTCTGGACCCGCAGTTCCGCGCCTTGTTCGACCAGGCGCCCGACGACCGTGCCCGCAAGCGGGTGATCGTCGACCAGATCGCCTCCCTCACCGACACGTCGGCCCGTTCGCTTCACGCCCGTCTGACGGGGCAGGCATGAGACTGACGCGACGCTCGGGACCTGAGCACCCCCGAATGTGACCCTCCGTGGCCTGATCGGGTCACTCCCTCTTCCCGCATCACGCTCCGTGCGGGACGCTCGCAAGTGGCGACACCGTAACGAGGAGGCATCAAGTGGTCGACGCGGATCAGACATTCGTCATCGTCGGAGGCGGACTGGCAGGCGCCAAGGCAGCCGAGACGCTCCGCACGGAGGGCTTCACCGGCCGCGTGATACTGATCTGCGACGAACGTGACCACCCCTACGAGCGCCCGCCCCTGTCCAAGGGCTACCTCCTCGGCAAGGAGGAACGCGACAGCGTCTTCGTGCACGAGCCCGCCTGGTACGCGCGCAACGACATCGAGCTGCACCTGGGCCAGACCGTCGACGCGATCGACCGCACCGCGAAGACGGTCCGCTTCGGCGAGGACGGCACCGTCGTCCGCTACGACAAGCTGCTCCTGGCGACCGGCGCCGAGCCCCGCCGCCTCGACATCCCGGGCACGGACCTGGCCGGCGTGCACCACCTGCGCCGCCTCGCCCACGCCGAGCGGCTCAAGCACGTCCTGACCAACCTGGGCCGCGACAACGGTCACCTGGTGATCGCGGGCGCCGGCTGGATCGGCCTGGAGGTCGCGGCGGCGGCCCGCGAGTACGGCGCCGAGGTCACGGTCATCGAGCGCGGGCCGACCCCGCTGCACGGCGTCCTGGGCCCGGAGCTCGGCGGGCTCTTCGCCGAGCTGCACCGCGAGCGCGGCGTCCGCTTCCACTTCGGCGCCCGGCTCACCGAGATCGTCGGCCAGGACGGCATGGTCCTCGCGGCCCGCACCGACGACGGCGAGGAGCACCCGGCGCACGACGTCCTGGCCGCGATCGGCGCGGCCCCCCGCACCCACCTCGCGGAGGCGGCCGGCCTGGAGATCGCCGACCGGGCCCACGGCGGCGGAGTCGTCGTCGACGAGCGGCTGCGCACCTCCGACCCGGACATCTACGCGGCCGGCGACGTGGCCTCCTTCCACCACGCCCTCTTCGAGACCAGGCTTCGGGTGGAGCACTGGGCCAACGCGCTGAACGGCGGACCGGCGGCCGCCCGCTGCATGCTCGACCGCGACGTGACGTACGACCGCGTGCCCTACTTCTTCTCCGACCAGTACGACCTGGGCATGGAGTACTCCGGCTGGGCGCCCGCGGGCAGCTACGACCAGGTGGTGATCCGCGGGGACGCGGGCAAGCGCGAGTTCATCGCCTTCTGGGTGAAGGAGGGCCGCGTCCTGGCCGGGATGAACGTCAACGTGTGGGACGTCACAGACAAGATCCAGCACCTGGTCCGCACCAAGGCCCAGGTGAACCCGGAGTCGCTGGCGGACCCGCACGTGCCGCTGGACGGTCTCGCCCCATAGCCGTCGGGGCTGTCAGGACTGTCGGCGGGCCACCGTAGAATTCACGCGTGGCAGGACGGATCAACGACGAGGACGTGAAGGCGGTACGGGACGCGGTCCCCATCGACGCCGTGGTGTCCGAGTACCTCCAGCTGCGCAACGCGGGCGGCGGCAACCTGAAGGGTCTCTGCCCGTTCCACGATGAGAAGTCACCGTCCTTCCAGGTCAGCCCCGGCAAGGGTCTGTTCCACTGCTTCGGCTGCCAGGAGGGCGGCGACACCATCACGTTCGTGATGAAGATCGACCACCTCTCCTTCTCGGAGGCGGTCGAGCGCCTGGCCGGCCAGGCGGGCGTCACCCTGCGCTACGAGGAGGGCGGGTACAACCCCTCCCACCAGCGCGGCGAACGGATCCGCCTGGTCGAGGCCCACAAGATCGCCGCTGACTGGTACGTGGAGCAGCTCGCGACCAGCCCGGAGGCCGACACCGGCCGTCAGTTCCTCGCCGAGCGGGGCTTCGACCAGGCCGCCGCCCAGCACTTCTCCGTCGGCTACAGCCCCCAGGGCTGGGACCACCTCACGCGCTTCCTGCGAGGCAAGGGCTTCACCGACAAGGAGCTCCTCCTCTCCGGGCTCTCCCAGGAGGGCCGCCGCGGCCCCATCGACCGCTTCCGGGGCCGCCTGATGTGGCCCATCCGCGACATCGGCGGCGATGTCGTCGGCTTCGGCGCCCGCAAGCTCTACGAGGCGGACAACGGCCCCAAGTACCTCAACACGCCCGATACGGCGATCTACAAGAAGTCCCAGGTCCTCTACGGCATCGACCTGGCGAAGAAGGACATCGCGAAGTCCAGCCGCGCGGTCGTGGTCGAGGGCTACACGGACGTCATGGCCTGCCACCTGGCCGGCGTCACCACGGCCATCGCCACCTGCGGCACGGCCTTCGGCGGCGACCACATCAAGATCCTCCGCCGGCTCCTCATGGACAACGGCTCGGCCCGCGTCATCTTCACCTTCGACGGCGACGCCGCCGGCCAGAAGGCGGCACTGCGCGCCTTCGAGGACGACCAGAAGTTCGCCGCCGAGACGTACATCGCCATCGCCCCGGACGGCATGGACCCCTGCGACCTGCGCCTCGCCAAGGGCGACGAGGCCGTCGCCGACCTGGCCGAACCCCGCACCCCGCTCTTCGAGTTCGCCCTCCGCCAGATCGTCGCCCGCTACGACCTCGACACCCCGGCGGGCCGCGCCGCCGCCCTGGACGAGGCGGCCCCCATCGTCGCCCGCATCAAGAACAGCGGCGCCCAGCACGAGGTCGCCGTCCAGCTGGCCGGCATGCTGGGCATCCTCGACACCCAGTTCGTGGTCAAGCGCGTGGCCCAGCTGGCCCGCTGGGCCCGCGACCGCGGCGGCAAGGGCCCGGCCCCGGACCGGCACCAGCAGGCGTCCCGGCAGTACGCCACCGCCCAGCCGTCCGGCGCCCCCCGCGGCCCGGCCCTCAACCTCCGCAACCCCGTCTTCGCCACCGAACGCGAACTCCTCAAGCTGGCCCTCCAGCGCCCGGAACTCGTCTCCCCGGCCTTCGACGCCTACGGAGCCGACGAGTTCACCGCCCCGGCCTACGCCGCCGTCCGCATGGCCATCCTGGACGCGGGCGGCGCCGAACTGGGCGTCGAGGACCCCCAGGACTACCTGGTCAAGGTCCGCGAGGCCGCCCCCGACGACGCGGTCCGCGCGATGGTCACGGAACTGGCCGTCGAGGCGATCATGCTGCACAAGGGCGTGAAGGGAGTCGACGAGCCCTACGCCGGCGCCCAACTGGTCACCGTCCGCCGCCGCGCCGTGGAACGCCGCATCCGAGACATCACCGGCCAGCTCACCCGCCTGGCCACCCAAGGCGACCCGGCCCAGCTGGCCGCCGTACAGAACGAGCTCTGGGTCCTCCAGCAGTACGACCAGACCCTGCGCGAACACGGCGCCGCCGCGCTGTAGGCCGCGTCAGGCCCCGGTCCCCTCGAACGTCGGGGTCACGGCCCGCACCAACCGGTCCGCGAACGCCCGCTCGTCGTTCCTGAACCGCGGATACTCCGTGACGAAGTGGTTCCACTCCACATACCCGACCGCCTCCACCACGTGCTCCAGGACGATCTTCTCGTGGTACGGGTACGGCCACTCGCCCGACAGCCGGAACACCGCGTGCAGCAGCTCGCGGCGCAGCGGATGCCGCTCGGCCAGGAGCACGGCGTCGTACAGGTCCTTGCCCTGCGCGTGCGCGTCGTTGATCAACCACATCAGCTTCCACGCCAGCGACAGCTCCGGCGTTGCCGCCTGCACGATCGCGCCGCCCGGCAGCTCGACCGGCTCGGGCTCCTCGGGCAGCCGCTCGTTGAAGACGAAGTCGAGCTGGATGTGCCCGCCCGGCAGCCCGGGCGAGCCCCACGGCAGCAGCATCCGACGCCCCGGCACCCGCTCGTAGGTCCAGATGTCCTCGACCACCGCGCCCCGGGCCGAGATCCCGACCTCCCGCCCGCGGGCGTCGGCCAGCGTCTGCGCGGCCTCGGCGATCCCCGTCAGCATCCGGTCCGTACGCCCGTCGTCGATCCGCCAGGCCGGCGGTACGACGACGAAGTCCAGGTCCCCGGGCTCGCGGGCGGCGTCCCCGAACCAGACCGACATCAGCACGCTGCCCCGCAGCACCAGCGAGTCCACCCATTCCGAGTCGGCGATCGCGTCCAGCACCAGGTGCAGGGCCCGGCGGCGGGCCGCCCGCCATGCCTCGCCCCGGGCCGGGTCGGCGAAGCGCGGGTCGGTGGCGCGGTAGGCGTTCGGGTAGTGCTTCAGGGCCGGATCGAAGACCGGGCGCTGCACCACGTCGTCCCCCGGCACGGGCCGGAGCGACTTCGGAAGCTGCTCGGCCCTGCGGGTGGCGTCATCCAGGGGCTCACGGGGAATCTCCGTGTTCCTCCAGCCGAAGCCCTGCCACGACTGATTCATTCCGACACCCCCACCGGCTCCCCGAGCCATCCGTCGTCCACCGACACATCACTGTCGTGCAGCACGAACTCACGCTCCACCGTGAGCACTTCGAGCCCGGCGAGGGCCGAAAGCAGCCCCTCCAACGCCAGCCCGGCGCCCTCCGCGTCCACCCCGTGGCACCGCTGGGTCACGAACCGCTCGTGCCGGGCCGCGTCCCGCACCCGCCGGGCGTTCCACGACAGATGGGCGCCGTGCGGCAGCACCCGGGCGGCCAGGCCCGCGAGGTCCGTGTCAGGGGCGAGCAGCAGCTTCACATGGTGCTCGAAGTACCGTCCGTCCGCGCACGGCCCAAGCGGCACCTCCGGCGCCCACGGCGACGACTCGATCTTCACGCGCACAGGCTCGAAGCCGTCCGCCCGCAGACGCGCCGTCACCTCCCGCGCCCGCCGGGACTCCTCGGCGTACGACGCGGAACCGGACAGGGTGAGCATCGGCTGGTCGCGCATCCGTCCCCGGGCCAGCACGATGTGCGTCAGCTTGAGACCGGCCTCGGCCGCCCACCGGCCCAGCCGTTCCGCCGCGCCGGTGCCGGAGCAGCGGACCGTCACATGCGTTTCGTACAAGGAAGCGGACACCCGCGGATCGTGCCAGATCAGTGGTGGCGGGAGCACCCGGGTTTCCCGGGAGGGTCACCGCGCGGTCACGTCCCGAACGCAAAAAGTCATCGCACGCCCCTCGTGGCGACGATGTGTCTTCCCCCACACTGGGTTGCGGTGCCTGAGTCCTCGGAGCGCGGCCGATCCGTCACCGACGGGTCCCAGACCCCCGCGGTTCCGCTCATCGCGTACGGGACGGAAAGCGGCGAGGCCGTCGACTCCGCCCCCGAAGTACCGCTGCCGCCCACCTTGGCAGCGATCATCCTGGAGGTCGCCCCCGTGCAGACCCAGACCCTCACCCAGACCGACGCCGGTGCCGCGCCGGACGCGGAGGACGACGCCCTGCCCGCGGTTCCGGCGCAGAGCCTCGTCGTGCACCACCCCGAGACGGAACCGGAGCCGGAGGAGCCGCCCGCCGAGGCCCTCGAGAGGGCCGAGGCTCCCGAAGCCGTCGTGAGGCCGCCGGCCCGTACCGAGAGCGGCAGTCCCTCATCGGACCTGTTCCGCCAGTACCTGCGGGAGATCGGCCGCATCCCCCTGCTGACCGCGGCCGAGGAGGTCGAACTCGCCCGCCGTGTCGAGGCCGGTCTGTTCGCCGAGGAGAAGCTGAGCAGTACGCCTGACCTGGACAGCCAGTTGGCGCTGGACCTCGACCGGCTCGTGGTCATGGGCAGGATGGCCAAGCGCCGGCTCATCGAGGCGAACCTGCGGCTCGTCGTGTCCGTGGCGAAGAGGTACGTCGGGCGCGGGCTGACCATGCTCGACCTCGTCCAGGAGGGCAACCTCGGCCTCATCCGGGCCGTCGAGAAGTTCGACTACGCCCGCGGCTACAAGTTCTCCACCTACGCCACCTGGTGGATCCGCCAGGCCATGTCCCGCGCCCTGGCCGACCAGGCCCGCACCATCCGGGTCCCCGTCCATGTCGTGGAGCTCATCAACCGGGTCGTGCGGGTGCAGCGGCGGATGCTCCAGGAACGGGGGTACGAGCCCACGCCGGAGGAGGTCGCCGCGCACCTGGACCTGGCGCCGGAGCGGGTCAGCGAGGTGCTGCGCCTCGCCCAGGAGCCCGTGTCGTTGCACGCGCCCGTGGGCGAGGAGGACGACGTCGCCCTCGGCGACCTCATAGAGGACGGCGACGCCACCAGCCCCGTGGAGTCGGCCGCGTTCCTCCTCCTCAGGGAACACCTGGAAGCGGTCCTGTCGACCCTGGGGGAGCGGGAGCGGAAGGTCGTCCAGCTCCGTTACGGGCTGGCGGACGGCCGCCCCCGCACCCTGGAGGAGATCGGCCGCATCTTCGGAGTGACCAGGGAGCGGATAAGGCAGATCGAGTCGAAGACCCTCAACAAGCTCAGGGACCACGCCTTCGCGGACCAGCTGAGGGGCTATCTGGACTGAGAGGCGCAGTTCGCCCGTGCCCTGAAGGGGCGCGGGGAACTGCGCGACCAGCCACAACGGATCCGCAGGTTCAGTCCACTTCCGCCACCGCCTGCGCGAACTGCGCCTTGTACAGCCGCGCGTAGGCCCCGTCAGACGCCAGCAGCTCCCCGTGCGTCCCCTGCTCCACGATCGCCCCGTTCTCCATCACGAGAATCGCGTCCGCGTCCCGGATCGTCGACAGCCGGTGCGCGATGACGAACGACGTACGCCCGTGCGCCAGCTTCGCCATGGCCTTCTGGATCAGGACCTCGGTCCGGGTGTCGACCGACGACGTCGCCTCGTCCAGCACCAGGATCACCGGGTCGGACAGGAACGCCCGGGCGATGGTGATCAGCTGCTTCTCACCCGCGCTGACCCCGGTCCCCTCGTCGTCGATCACCGTGTCGTACCCGTCCGGCAGTGTACGGATGAACCGGTCCGCGTGCGCGGCCCGGGCCGCCTCCTCGATCTCCCCCCGGGTCACCTTCCGGGACGCCCCGTACGCGATGTTCTCCGCGATCGTGCCGCCGAACAGCCAGGTGTCCTGGAGCACCATGCCGATGCCGGCCCGCAGTTCGTCCCGGGACATCCGCGCGATGTCGACCCCGTCGAGGGTGATGCGCCCGCCGGTGACGTCGTAGAACCGCATCAGCAGATTCACCAGCGTCGTCTTGCCGGCCCCCGTCGGGCCGACGATGGCCACCGTCTGCCCCGGCTCGACCTTCAGCGACAGGTCCTCGATCAGCGGCTTCTCGGGGTCGTAGCGGAACGACACGCGCTCCAGCGCCACCAGCCCGCGCAACTCCTCGGGCCGCACACCCGGCACCGGGTCGGCGCCCTGCTCCTCCGCGTCCAGCAGCTCGAAGACCCGCTCCGCCGAGGCGACACCCGACTGCACCAGGTTCGCCATCGACGCGACCTGCGTCAGCGGCATCGAGAACTGCCGCGAGTACTGGATGAAGGCCTGCACATCACCGATGGACAGCGAACCCGAGGCGACCCGCAGCCCGCCGACGACCGCGACCAGCACATAGTTGAGGTTCGACACGAACATCATCAGCGGCTGCATGATCCCGCTGTTGAACTGCGCCCGGAACCCGGCCTCGTACAGCGCGTCGTTCTGCTCGGCGAACTGCTCGGCCGACTCCCGCTGCCGCCCGAACACCTTCACCAGGGTGTGCCCGGTGTACATCTCCTCGATGTGCGCGTTCAGCTTGCCCGTCGTACGCCACTGCTGCACGAAGTGCGGCTGCGACCGCTTGCCCACGCGCGTGGCGATGACGAACGACAGCGGCACGGTCACCAGCGCGACCAGCGCCAGGATCCAGGAGACCCAGAACATCATCGCGAGGACGCCGATGATGGTCAGCACCGAGTTGATGAGCTGTCCCATCGACTGCTGGAGCGTCTGCCCGATGTTGTCGATGTCGTTCGTGGCGCGGGACAGCACCTCGCCGCGCTGACGCTTGTCGAAGTACGACAGCGGCAGCCGCGACAGCTTCGTCTGCACGTCCTCGCGCATCCGGAACATGGTCCGGTTCACGGCCCGGTTCACCAGCCGTGTCGCCACCGCCATCAGCAGCCCCGCCACCATGAACACGCCCAGCGCGAGCAGCAGCACGTTCCCCACGGCCGTGAAGTCGATGCCCTTGCCCGGGGTGAAGTCGGTGCTGCGCAGCATGTCGGCGACGTCACCGTCCCCGCGCTGCCGCATGGAGTCGAGGACCTGCTCCTTGCTCGCCCCTTCCGGCATGCCCCGCCCGACGATGCCCGCGAAGACCAGGTCGGTCGCCTTGCCGAGGATCTTCGGCCCGACGACGCTGAGGCCGACGCTCAGCACCACGCACAGCAGCAGCACATAGATGGTCAGCCGCTCCGGCCGGAACCGCGCGACCAGCCGTTTGCCCGACCCCTTGAAGTCCAGCGAGCGCTGGTCGGGGCCGCCCCCGGCCATCATCCGCCCCATCGGCCCGGCCATCAGGCAGCCTCCGCTTCCGTGAGCTGGGAGAGCACGATCTCCCGGTAGGTCTCGTTGTCCGCCATCAGCTCGTGGTGCCGGCCGGTGCCGACGACCCGGCCCTCGTCGAGGACGACGATCCGGTCGGCGTCCCGGATGGTCGCCACCCGCTGGGCGACGATCACGACGGTCGCCTCGGCGGTCTCCTGCGCCAGCGCGGCCCGCAGGGCGGCGTCCGTGGCGTAGTCGAGCGCGGAGAAGGAGTCGTCGAAGAGATAGATCTCGGGCCGCTGCACCAGGGTCCGGGCGATGGCGAGCCGCTGCCGCTGACCACCGGAGACATTCGTCCCGCCCTGCGCGATCGGCGCGTCGAGCCCGCCCTCCAGCCGCTCGACGAACTCCTTGCCCTGCGCCACCTCCAGCGCGTGCCACAGCTCCTCGTCGGTGGCGTCCGGATTGCCGTAGCGCAGGTTCGTCGCCACCGTGCCCGCGAACAGATACGGCTTCTGCGGCACCAGCCCGACGGTCCGCGCGAGCAGCACCGGATCGATCTCCGCCACCCCGACACCGTCCACGAGCACCTGCCCGTCGGTCGCGTCGAACAGCCGCGGCACCAGTCCGAGCAGCGTGGACTTGCCGCAGCCGGTCGAGCCGATGACGGCGGTCGTCTCGCCCGGCCGGGCGAGCAGGTCCACGGACCGCAGCACCGGCTCCTCGGCACCCGGATAGCGGAAGCCGGCCCCCCGGATCTCCAGATGCCCGTGCCGGCGCAGCTCCCGTACGGGCGCCGACGGCGGCACGACGCTGGAGGAGGTGTCCAGCACCTCCGAGATGCGCTCGGCGCACACCTCCGCGCGCGGCACCATCATGAACATGAAGGTGGCCATCATCACGGACATGACGATCTGCATCAGATAGGCGAGGAACGCCGTCAGGTCGCCGATCTGCATCCCGCCGCTGTCGATGCGGTGCGCGCCGAACCACACCACGGCGATCGACGACAGGTTCACCACCGTCATGACGATCGGGAACATCAGCGCGAGCAGATTGCCGGTGCCCAGCGCGAAGTCCGTGAGATCGGTGTTGGCCTTCCGGAAGCGCTGCTGCTCGTACTCGTCCCGGACGAAGGCGCGGATCACCCGGTTGCCGGTGATCTGCTCGCGCAGCACCCGGTTCACCGTGTCCAGCCGCTCCTGCATCGCCCGGAACAGCGGCCGCAGCCGCCGCACGATCAGCGTCACGCAGATGCCCAGCACCGGCACGACCGCCACCAGCACCCCGGACAGCGGAACGTCCAGGCCGAGCGCCAGCACGATGCCGCCCACGCACATGATCGGCGCCGATACCAGCAGCGTGAACGTCATCAGCGCCAGCATCTGCACCTGCTGGACGTCGTTCGTCGTACGGGTGATCAGCGACGGCGCCCCGAAGTGGCCCAGCTCACGCGAGGAGAACGACTGCACCCGGTCGAACACGGACGCCCGCAGGTCCCGCCCGAGCGCCGAGGCGGTACGGGCGCCGTAGTACACGGCACCGATGTTGCACACGACCTGGACCAGCGAGATGCCGATCATCAGACCGCCGTAGCCCACGATGTAGCCGGTGTCGCCGTTCACGACACCCTGGTCGATGATGTCCGCGTTCAGCGTGGGCAGGTAGAGCGTGGCGCAGGTCTGCAGGAACTGCAGCAGCACCAGCAGGGCTATGGGTCTCTTGTAGGGCCTGAGATAGGTCCGCAGAAGTCGTATGAGCACGCTGCTTCTCTCGGAGTGGACGACGGGGCGGATGGTTGCCCCTGGCCCCTATCGTCGAACACTCCACCCGCGTTACCTCAACCGAATTAACCCAACAGGGGCCCGCTACCGGAGCGCCCCCGGGTGCGTCTGCTCCCGTACCGCCACGAACTGCTGTCGCACCGCCTGGCCCACCGCCAGGTCCTCCCCGGGCTCCAGCACCTGGGCGACCGCGCCTTGCCAGGCCGGTGGAGTGCGCGCGTCGAGGGCGCCCTGCGACACGCCGAGGGCCCAGGCGGCCTGGCGTGCGGCGCCGATCGCGGCGTAGTCGGCGGGCTGCGGCACCACGACCTGTGTCCCGAACAGCGAGGGCGCGGCGGCCTGTACGGCGGGCAGTTCGGCGGCCGACCCGAGCAGGAAGACCCGCCGCACCTCGACACCCCGGCCGCGCAGCACGTCCAGCGCGTCCGCGAGCCCGCACAGCATGCCCTCGAACGCGGCCCGCGCCAGATGCTCCGCCTTCATCGACTCACGCCGGAGCCCCGCCAGGGTCCCGGCGGTGTGCGGCAGATTAGGCGTCCGCTCACCCTCCAGATAGGGCAGCAGCACCAGCCCGTGCGACCCCGGCGTCGACTTCATCGCCAGGTCGGACAGGCTCTCCAGATCGGGCAGCCCGAGCAGCTCGGCGGTCCCGCGCAGCGTCCGTACGGCGTTCAGCGTGGTGACGACCGGCAGGTGCATGCCGGTCGCGTCGGCCAGCGCGGTGATCATCCCGGACCCGTCGACCAGCGCCTCGGGGTGTACGGCCATCACGGACCCGGACGCCCCCAGCGACACGACCGCGTCCCCGAGGCCGATGCCCAGCCCGAACGCCGCCGCCATGGTCTCGCCGGTCCCTACGGAGATCAGCAGCCCCTCCGGCGTTCGGCCCGCCGCGTCCGCCGGGCCGATCACCTCCGGCAGCATCACCTGCTGCCCGAGCGCCAGCTCGACGAGATCGGACCGGTAGCCGCCGGTCGCCGCCGACCAGTACCCGGTGCCGGACGCCCCGCCCCGGTCGGTGGTTCTCCTGACCGGCCTCCCCAGCAACTGCCACACCAGCCAG
This sequence comes from Streptomyces sp. NPDC057002, assembly GCF_042673825.1. NCBI lineage: Bacteria > Bacillati > Actinomycetota > Actinomycetes > Kitasatosporales > Streptomycetaceae > Streptomyces > Streptomyces sp. NPDC057002. The sequence continues at coordinate 189,344 of NZ_JBHURZ010000005.1, read as the reverse complement.
TCGTGCGCCTGCAGGAGGATCGCGGTGCGCTGCGCGTTGTCGGGCTCGGTCCGGGCCAGCCAGCGCAGCTTCGTCACCGGCTGCGCGGCCTGCGGCACACAGCCCACCGCCTGCGCCCACGCCTCGCGCCCGCCGAGCGCGTCGACCAGATCGGCCGCCGCGACCTGCGTCCGCTTGTCGCTGCCGACCATCGCCGGCCGCACGGTGTTGCCCTGCGCGTCCAGCGGCACGACGGCGTTCTGCTGCGCCGACACGCCGATGGCCTGCACGCCTTCGAGGAGCCCGCCGCCCGCCGCCTCGCCCAGGGACAGCAGCCAGGCCTGTGGGTCGACGTCGGACGGCCGGCCGCCGCCCTCGGGGCTCTCCACCGGATGTTGCGCATATCCCTGCCTGAGCACGGCTCCGGAGTCCGTGTCACAGACGACGATACGAGTGAAATCGGGTGAACTGTCCAACCCGGCGACTATCCCCATGGCCAAAATTCTGCCGCACGCTCCGCTCGGGTGGGCCCGTGGGCGCCGTGGGGGCGCGTCGCCGGGTGCCGGATGCGGGTGCGTCGTGGCTGGTCGCGCGGTTCCCCGCGCCCCTCAGGGGAGCGGGGCGCGCTCGGCGTCTGAGAAGGAACTGTTACGTGTTGCTTGTGCCCCAGTCGTCTTCGCCGCCGTTGTGGGTGGCGCGGTCGCGGAGGTGGCGGACCCGGTCGGCCACCGACTCGGGGACACGGTCCCCGACCTTGTCGCTCACCACGTGGTACGCCTTGCCCGCGAACTCACGGCCCTGGTGGGCCGCCGACTCCGCGGTGTTGCGGACGGCCGGGTTCTGCGCGAACTGCTGGGCCGTCTTCTTCAGCTGCTCGTAGCGCTCGCGTCCGGCCCTCGTGCCCAGCACGTAACCCAGGACGACTCCGGCGACGAACGTGAGCCGGTAACGCATGGCGGCCACCCTTCCCTTGCGTAGGTCTCCGATGCGGAGTCGGCGCCCCGCGGGTACCGATTGGCGGAGCACCCCCCTGCTTGCGCTAATGTATGTGTCGCAGCGAGCGAGCGCCCCCTGGCGGATACCCAGGTAGGTACGTTCGATGCAACGAGGCATTCCTCGGTAGCTCAATTGGCAGAGCAGCCGGCTGTTAACCGGCAGGTTACTGGTTCGAGTCCAGTCCGAGGAGCTCGGTCCTCCGTAGCTCAATTGGCAGAGCAGCCGGCTGTTAACCGGCAGGTTACTGGTTCGAGTCCAGTCGGGGGAGCATGGTGAACGAGGACCCCTCTCAGGGGTCCTTTTTCATGTCTGTTCCGATCTTCTGGGAACCGCCCGGAGCCCGGCGCAGTCCTCATGGTCACGAAGGCCGTGCGAAGCCGACCATCCGAAGCAGGAGATCGTATGAGCGGCTATGCTGCGGCAGACGGCGCGCACACATGTACGCGACACGCCGCTATGGGGCGGTAGCTCAGCCGGTTAGAGCAGCGGACTCATAATCCGTCGGCCGTGGGTTCGAGTCCCACCCGCCCCACCAGGCACCATTGGTGCAGGAACGATCTGACCTGCGAAAAGGTCAGTACCATGAGATTACCGTGGCGGCGTTCGCCACACGGGCGCCACACCGAAGCCCCGTACGATTTCTTTTGCGGCTTCGATCAAGACCAACCCACGCAAGTCTGGAAGCGTGCGCCTGCTGACTTCAAGCCTCTCGGGCACTCCCTTGAACACGTTCTCGATCTTGTTCAGCCGCCGGCCACGAGGTCCGGGTGGCGTGCGGCCTTCTTCACGTCCGCCCCGACCTGGTGCCGTGGCGTGCCCTGCTCCTTCGCGTGATCCGTGGACGTCGTCGGTGAGGTTGTGTCATAGCGAACTGGCCGACGTCGGTGCGTGCGTCATCGGCAACAGCCTGCATCTGCACGGGGTGGACACCAGGGACCTGCGTGGTGTCCTGGGGCAAAGGTTCGGCGCTAACAAGTCACCCAGATCTGAAGCTGGTTGCCCGCAGACACGTGGCCGCGTACGTGCTGCCCATGACGTACTCGGCGCCCTGCGGCAGCGTTTGATCCGTTCGCGTACTGCGAGGAGGCGGGAGGTCATCTCGATCCTGGGTCCTTGCTGGGGGTGACAGGGAAGGACAGCTCGTCGCGGTCCGTGCCGTTGGTGATCCACCAGCTGTCTCCGCCGAGAAGGGCCAGTTCTGCGCGGCTGTCGCCGTCCCAGTCGTGGACGGCGAAGAGCGCGCCGTCGACGGGGCCGTCGTCACCCGGCACGGAGCGCTTGGTGGCGCGCCAGGGCTTCGATCCGAGCCCGTGCTCGGAGCCGCCCCGCAGTACCTCGATCCGTGCGTCCCCCGTCTCCTTCTTCTTGGTGAGCTGTACGGCCAGGTCGTCGCAGCCATCGTCGTTGAAGTCTCCGGCGGCGAGTCTGGTGCCGAAGCCTTCCTTGAAGTCGCCGCCCTCCATGGTGACCCACTTCCCCGGCTCCTTCCCGTAGCGGACGCTGACCCGGCCGCGTTGGTGGGGTGTGTCGATCTCGTCGTAGCTGTCGACGAAGCTCCGGCCGATGGCGACGTCCTGCCGCCCATCGCCGTCGAAGTCGCCGAAGACGACGTTCTCGCCCTCCGGCAGCCGCTCGGGTTCCTTGCTCAGGCCGCCGGCGGTTCGGGCGCCGCCGGTGAACAGCAGGGGCGGATCCCACGGGGAGTCGTAGAGCGCGAGATCGGTGGCGCGGTCGTCGTTCGCGTCGCCGGCGACCAGCACGGGTGAGGCGGCCTCGTGGACGGGGCTGGGGATCTCCACGGTCCGGGTGGGAGCGCCGGAGCGCTTGAACGGTCCCTTGAGGACGACCAGTTCCTGGTCCTCGTTCGAGAACCTGAAGACCACGAGGTCGGTGTGGCCGTCCCCGTCGAAGTCGCCGGCGATCGGCGCGGTGTCGTATCCGCTGCCCGGCAGCGGGACGCGCCCGTGCGGTCCGCCGGCCTGCGGGCCCTCGGGGCCTCCCCACAGGACCTGGGCGGCGCCGCTGACGATGAGGTCGGCGTGGCCGTCCTCATCCAGGTCGGCGACTGTGGGCTGCCACGGGTCGTCGCCGGTCTGGATCTCGTCCGGCAGAGCGAGGTCGTCGTGGGTGAGGACCATCGTGCGGTCGTGGTCCGGGCCGTGCTCGGACCCGGGCACGATGGTCACATCGAATTTCTCCGCCGTGTCGGAGATCTCGTGCACCAGATCGACGAAGCCGTCCCCGTCGAGGTCGGGGGCCGCGGGCGGGTCCTCGCGCGCCGAATCGGCTGGTCGGCAGGGGCTGTTGGGCACCGGGCGTGCGCCGTCGGACGGGAGAAGGACGAGGAACGCCACCACGGCCACCACTACGAGAAGGGCCGGCGCGGAGTGCCACATGCGCAGGTGGCGGAGGAACGGACCGCCTGCTGTCGGAAGGTGCATCAGCCCACTTCACGGGCGTGGACGCGGCCCGCACAAGGAAGCTGATCATTTTGTTACGGGTGTGATGCACGGCGGCCCTGCGGCCGTTCCGGCCCATGGGTACGTACGGCGGTGAGCCAGGGCTTCTTCCGGCCCAGAGGCCTCCCGGACCGTACGGCGGTGCACACCGTACTTGCGAGCCGACGTTCGCGGCCGACGGCCAGCGACGGCGTCCGTGAGGGGCGCAGCGAGATCCCCGCTGTATGTAGTGTGCGGAAATGACAAGAAGCGAGCGGCTCGCGGAGCAGCTGGACTGGCACTGGCGCACCAACCTGCGGCCACGGCTGGACGGTCTTACCGACGGGGAGTACTTCTGGGAGCCGGTGCGCGGCTGCTGGAGCGTCCGCCCGCGTGGCACGTCGGCCGCACCGATGTCGGAAGGTTCGGGGGAGTGGACGATGGACTTCGCGTCCCCTGGCCCGGAGCCGGCGCCGGTGACCACGATTGCCTGGCGGCTGGCACACATCATCGTCTCGTGCCTGGGCTATCGGGTCGGATGGTACTTCGGCGGCCAGGACGTCGACTCCCGGACATTCGCCTACGCGGGGACCGCTGACGAGGCGCTGAAACAGCTCGATGAGATGTACGGGAGATGGAACGAGGGGGTCCGCGCGCTCTCGGACGCCGACCTGGAGAATCCGCCCACGGTGGGTCCCGAGCGGTTTCCCATGGAGAACAGGGTCCTGCACGTCAATAGGGAGCTGATCCATCACGGCGCTGAGATTTCCCTGCTGCGCGACCTCTACCGCTCGCAGGACGGAGCCGTACCGCACTGAATGTAAATTTCGGTAACCGGCGATCGAGCTTCGGAAGCGCACCCATTCCGGGCCGGTCCTGGGACGGGGCACCAATAGGGAGGGACCGCCCGATAGTCCGTCAGGATCGGGGGGTGTGTAGTTGCATATGCCGTAGCGGCATGTGGTGTCGTCGAGGGCACCACAGCACGAAAGGCCCTGTCTGCGATGTACCCCTCCGTCACGCCTCCCCGCGAGGTCAAGATCGGTGATGCCGCCGCCTTCGCCGGGACCACCCCGCGCGCCATTCGCCACTACCACCAGATCGGTCTGCTGCCGGAGCCCGAGCGAGGCGGAGACGGACGCCGCCGCTACGGCTACGACGACATGATCCGCCTGCTGTGGATTCGCAAGATGTCCGAGGCCGGCATCAGCCTGGACGACGTACGGGCCGCCTTCGACGAAGTCAGGGACATCGAGGACGTCCTGGGCCGGCTGGAGGAGACCCTGGCCGCCCAGGAGGCCGACATCAAGCGTCAGCGCGCGGCAGTCCAGCGCCTGCGGGACGTGGGCAGCCCACTGGGCTTGCTCTCCCCATTGGTCACGGACCGGCTCAGCCACCTGCCTTCCGGCGCACTGCGCCCCTCCGACCTGGACGCCCTGCTGGTCACGGAACGGATCTTCGGGCCGCTGGGAGCCGCAATTCAGGCCAGCGTGTTCATCACCCTGGCCACCCACCCCGACCTACGGGCCGAGGCAGACCGCCTCGACGCGGCCGACGCCGCCCTCGATGACACCGTCGATCCCCACGACCCGCGGGTCGACGAACTCGCCGCGCAGCACTGCGCCCACCACAACGCCCTGGTCCAGGCCATGGAAGCGGCCGGACTGGACGCGGCCGAGGAGAAGCTCTTCGAGATCTATGACGCCGAGGTGAGTGGCGAGGAGGAGGTTCAGATGAGTGCCTGCGAAGCGGTCACCAAGATGCCCTACGGCTTCTCCGCGGCCCGGACGCGGTGCATGGAACTCACGGCACAGCTCCTCGGTGGGGACCTCTCCGCAGGCAGCTGATCGTGCGACCCGGCCACACCAGCGGTGCGGTCGGAAGTGGGGGTCCAGTACTACTGCGGCTACTACGACGGCACCGTGACCCAGCGGCGCGGCAGCAAGGGCGACGCGGTGCGTGAGGTCCAGTGCATCCTCAACGAATGGGCAGGCCGTCAGATCCTGGCGGTCGACGGCGACTTCGGCGAGCGGACCGAGGCCTGGGTGAAGGAATTCCAGCGGGGGTGGCAGATCAAGGACGACGGCATCGTTGGCCCAGTCACCTGGGACCGCATGCGATGGGGCGTCTGAGCCACTACCGCTGCCACACGCACCTGGGGTGGGACGCGTCGACGGCCAGGCCCCAGCCCGGGCCGACCGCGGCGACCAGTACGCCGCCCGGCGAGGCGCCCACGATCATCGCGCTGCTGCCCGCGATCCGGGAGAGCGCGAGTGCGGCGCGGCGGGACTCGGCCGGCACGGTCTGGGGCAGCAGGGCCTTGGCGGCCGGCTGGTAGCAGGAACCTGACGCCCCGTTGACCGCAGCGAGCCACATGAGCAGGGGGATGGCGGCGCTGTGGGTGAGGACCAGGGCGGCGATCACCGCCTGGCTCGCGGCGCTGACCACCCTGCTGCCGACCAGCAGCGGGCCGCGCGGCAGCCGGTCCGTCAGCACCCGGCCGAACAGCAGGAAGAGGGTGGTGGCGCAGAGGTGCCAGGGCGGTGGGCATGCGGCTGGTCGTTGGAGCTGGGCGCCATGCCCGTCAACGGATTGTGGGACCGGCACCGGCACCGGCGCTCATCCGCCGCCCCAGCTCTTGCTTGATCTATCGATTTTCGATAGATTCCCATCGCAACTCGATGGGAGGATGGGCCGTGGGAAAGCTGACAGTGAGTGCGCTGCGCACCGTGCTCGCGGTGGTGCTCGCCGGCACCGTGTTCGTGCAGGCATTGATGGTGTGGGCGTTGGTCAGTGGGAACGACCCGGAGGACGGGTCGCTCCCACTGACCCCGCTGCGCGTGATCACGATCCTGGGCATGGTGTCGGTCCAGGTCGCCCTGGTCTGCGTATGGCGGCTGGTGACGATGGTGCGACGTGGAACCGTGTTCTCCCACGACGCCTTCCGGTACGTGGACCTCGTGATCGGCGCGATCGTGGCGGCTGCCCTCGTGTGGTTCGCGGTCACGATCCTCAATGCGCCGGGCCAGCGGGAGGACCCGGGCGTCACCGTCATCATGGGCGGGGTCGGCGTGGCCATCCTCGGGGTCGCGCTCATCGTGCTCGTGCTGCGGATGCTGCTCGCCCAGGCCGTCGCGCGCGACGCCGAAGCTGCGCAGATGCGGGACGAGTTGGACGAGGTGATCTGACGTCGATCGGGTTCCTGTTGGCGGGCAGGCCGCCGTCGCCCGTTGTGACGGCACGACCCTGCGTCCCACGGATGTTCACCTCCCGCACCGACCTGGCCGACGCACCGTGTTCTTGAAGGAAGCGCTGCGCATCGGCAAATGATCCGGTAGTGGTAGAGGGTCGTGTGGTGCCGCAACGCACTGCCTGCCGAGCGGCGGAAGTGTGTCCGACGAGGGGATCCGTGGGCCGGCGGCGGCAGCACTGCGTCCCGGGTGGCCCGGCGGGACTGGCGAACTCGTCCGGCGTCTCCCGCCGCTGCGTGCCGGTCCTGAACCGCCAGATCCCCCTCGAACTCCTCCCGAGGCCGCTCGGCCGTACTCGCCCGCGGTAGGAACGGCTCAGACAACTTTCACTGGCCGTCGGTGAGTTTCCTGCGCGTCACGATTGTCCTCCTGCCGGATCCGCCTTCCAGACGGATCCGGATGGGCAGGCTGTCAGGACGGCACGGCGGGGCAGCTGGTGCCCCGTGGTGGGACTGCCAGGTCGGTGAGGTAGCTGTCCACGGCGTCCTCCATGCACGGGCCGCTGGTGACGCTGCCGTGGCCGTGGCCTTCGTAGGTGAGGAGCACGCCGCTGCGGCCGAGCTGCCGGGCCACCGAGACCGCCCACGGGTAGCCGGTGGCCGGGTCGTGCAGCGCGTTGGACACCAGGATCGGCGGGGCACCGTGTGCGTCCAGGCGGTGCTGCGGGTTGGCGGTCGGCGCGCCCAGACACGCCGCTACCACGTGGAGCTGCAGCAGGTGAGGCAGGTCAGGGGCGGTCCTGTTCATCATGGCGACGAGCGAGGCGTACTCCCGGTAGCCGCGCACGGGCAGGTGCCAGTCCGAACAGAAGACCGGGGTGGCCGGATGCAGCGGCGCTGTCGAGGTGGGCGACGCGGGCAGCGGCTTGCTCGCGTCCATTCCCGCGATCGCGGTGGCCAGGCCGGCGTAGTCGGCCTTGTAGAACTTCCGGTACGCGACCGTGTTGACCAGGTCCGAAGAGGACAGCGAGGTGCCCGGCTTCGCCGGGTCCTCCAGCTCGCCGCGCCCGGCCCGGGCCAGCAGGGACTGCCAGACGGCGCGGACGTCGCGGCCGTGCAGCGCGCAGTCGGCGGCTCCGTCGCACCACTTCACGAACTCCTGGAATGAATCCTCTGCCGTGGCCGCCTCGGCCTGCAGGAAGTCACGGGTGGTCGGGACGCTGTGGTCCATGACGCTCTCCAGCACCATCGCGCGCACACGGCGCGGATAGGTCTCGGCGTACTGCGCGCCCAGCAGCGTGCCGTACGAGCTGCCGTGGAAAGTCAGTTTCCGCTCGCCGAGGGCGGCCCGGAGGGCGTCCACGTCCCGGACCGTCTGGGCGCTGTCGAGGTGGTCGAACACGGGGCCGGTACGGTCCCTGCAATCGGCACGGAGCCGCTTGTTATAGGCCAGCGTGGCGTCGAAATCCGCCTGGCTCTTCAGCTGCGGTGACGGCCGCTCGGCAAGCAGGTCGCCGGAACAGGTCACCGGGTTGCTACCGCCCACGCCGCGCGGGTCGAAGCTGACGATGTCGAACCTGCGGCGTACCTCGGGGCTGAACCGGCTGATACCGCGCACCACCCTCTCCACACCCGAGTCGCCCGGCCCGCCGGGGCCGAACACCATCGAACCGACGCGCGCGCCGGGGTCGGTGGCCTGGCGGCGGGCCACGGCCAGGTCGAGTCTCGGCCCGTCCGGGTCGGCCCAGTCGACCGGCACCGAAAGAGTGGCGCACTCGGCTCCCGGCTTCGCCGAGTCGTCACACGGTGCCCACCGCAGGGTCCCTGCGGCAGACGACGACGCGTGGACCGAAGGAGCGGCGGCGAGGCCGGTGGTGACTGCCATGACGGCTCCCACGGCCATGGTCGTGCCCCGCGCGGCGATGCGCCGCAGTGCGGATCTGCCCGTTAACGGCATGAAGCCTCCTCGTGAAGAGAACGGTTGTGCAAGGGGGGCCCGGCCGGGGCACCGTCGTCACGTTAGGTGCCCTGTCGCCCATGTGGGGCCCCTGCCAGGGGCTTTTCCGGGTCGGGTAGGGGATGGTTCAGGGATGATCGGGGCGCAGGGCTGAAAAGGTCAGGGTCGGGTCAGGGGAAGGGCTCGAACGGCTGATCGCCATGCTCGGATCTATTCAGGCACGGGCGATGCCTTGCGAATGCCGAACTGGGAACGCCATGTCAGTGGGGCCCGGACGCGCTGCACGCGCAGAACCGTTTCTACTCGCGGCAGCGGATTCGTTCGGCCCCGCGGCGGCCCCCGATTGCCCAAGACCTCGGTGAAACAGAGGGACAGGGCGAGTTCTCGGAATGCGCCTATTCCAGTGGGCCCGCGGTGGCCGGAGTCGTGCCGTGGCGGCGTTGGCGGCGGGTGTAGGTGCTGACGGCCTGCCAGAGGTCGCGTCGGTCGGTGTCGGGCCAGAGGCCCGGGGTGAAGTGCAGTTCGGCGTAGGCCGTGTGCCAGGGCAGGAAGTTGGAGACGCGGTGTTCTCCGCCCGTGCGCCAGAGCAGGTCCACGTCGGGCAGGTCCGGGCGGGGCAGGTGCCGTGCGAAGTCGTCCTCGGTGATCAGGTCCGGATCCAGGTGGCCGGCCCGGGCACGGCGGGCCAGGGCGGCGGCCGTTCGGGTGATCTCGTCCCGGCCGCCGTAGTCGATGCACATCGTCAGCGTCAGGCCCGTGCGGGTGCGGGTGGTGCGCTCCCGGAGGTGGAGGAGGTCGGCCAGGTCGGGCGGCAGGCGGCCGGCGCGGCCGTGCCAGCCCAGCCGGACATCGAGGTCGCGGAAGGGGTCGTCGGCCAGTTCACTGTGCAGGAGGTCGAGGATCGCGTCGACCTCCTCGGCGTCGCGGTGCCAGTTCTCGGTGGAGAAGGTGTAGAGGGTCAGATGCCGCAGGCCGATGTCCAGGGCGCCGTGGACCACCTCGCGGACGGCGGTGGCTCCGGCGCGGTGACCCTCGTGCCGGGGGAGGCCCCGCTGCTGGGCCCAGCGGCCGTTGCCGTCCATGATCACGGCGACGTGGGCGGGCAGCCGGGCGGGCGGGATCTCCGGTGGCCGCTCGCCGCTGGGGTGGGGCGGCGGGGGGCGGAAGGACGCGGTGTGGGCCGGGCGGGTGAGGGTGGGGTGTCCGCCGTGGGCCGGCTGGTGTGCGGGCGGCACCGTCAGGGGGGTCAGGCTCCAGGCGAGGGCGGCGCGGGCCCTGGCGGGGGCGAGGATCCGGGCGCGGGTGAGGGGCGCGGGCCGGGGCGGGGCCTTGAGCAGGGCCGGCCCGGCGGTGTCGATGGCGTCGAGCTGGGCGCGCAGCAGGGTCGCCATCGTGTCCAGGACGGTGGCGGGGCCGGGGTGCATGCCGCGGCTGAGGCTCTCCTGGGTCACCCACCGGCGGGCCAGGGCCGTCAGGTGCGTGATCAGGGCGGATACGGCGGGGCTCCAGCGGCGGTGCGCCAAGTCGGCGGCGGACCCGGGGTGGTTGTCGAGGGCCTCACCGGGCAGCAGGAGGTCGCCCTGGGCGAGGTCGGCGGACAGGTCGGTGAGGATGTCCGTGAGCCGGACGCCGTCCAGGAACTCCTCGTAGGCCTCCCGGGTGTCCAGCCGGAGCGCCACGGGTACGCCGGCCCGGTCGAAGACCGTGCGGACCTGGCCGAACCAGGGCAGCAGGTTGTCCCGGCCCCAGGTGCGCCACTCGGTCCAGTCGGTGAAGTGCCTGCCCCGGGTGTCGTCCTGGACCTGGGCCATGGCCGCGTGCAGTTCTGACAGGTCCAGGCGCCAGCGGGACGCGGTGTGCACGAGGGCGTGGCGGACGGGGTCCGGGCTGGTGCCGGTGGGCAGTTCGCGGTGCAGGGCGGTGATCCACTCCCCGACGCGGGCGGCCCGTTCGGCGGCGGGGGCGGTGCGGTCGTCGCCGAGGTCGTCGAGGGCGTTGGCGGCCGCCCACAGGGCGTGCAGCGCCGGGCGCAGCGGGGCGGGCACCAGCTGGATCAGGGCGTACTCCGCGGGGTCCTGCCGCCTGGTCCGGAGCCGGCACAGCCGGTAGGCCGCCCGCAGCGCCGGGTCGTCGCCGATCACCGTCCGCGCGGTGCTCGTGCGTCGGTCTGCCGGGGCTGGGGTCGCGGGAGGCACATCGCTGACAACGAGAGCGGTACGTCCAGGTATTGCGCTGATCAAGTGGGTTGCCGCGAGTGGGGCCGGGTGGCCGGCGACGCGTCGCCGGCGGGGCGTTCGCCCCTGCGGGCGGTACCCCGGCCGGCCGTCGGCAGGGTAGGGGCGCTCTCCGACGGAGGCGACCGGGCCACCCACCGAGGCCGTCCGGACCCGGGGCCCGTCACCCGCCTCGCTGCTCCGAGCCGCAGCCGGGCCTGCTCCGCGGCGTGGGCCGGTCGCCGCCCCGAGGCGGGCCCGGATAACCGCGGGGAGACGGGTCTGGTGACTCCGGGGGGCGTGCTCGGACCGGCGGCTGGGCTGTGGTGGCGGCCTGGGCGGCCCGGGCGGCCCCGAGTGGTCGGTTCCGGTGGCTCCAGGGGCGCCCGGACCGGCCGCTCACGGGCAGCCCCGAGTGGACGCGTCCGGTGACTTCAGGGCGAACACGGGCCCGGTCGGCTCAGCTCTGGTGGCGGCGGGCGAGGGCCTTGTTCAGGGCCGTGCGGAGTTCGGGGGGCGGAGGCGGGCCGTCGGGGTCCGCGCTGGCCGTGACCGCGGCGGCCACGTCGCGGAGCTTGGTGTTGGAGAGCTGGGATGTCTCCCGGAGGATGTGCCATGCCTGGTCCGAGGTGCAGCCGTGGGTGGCCATGAGGATGCCGCGGGCCTGGTCGATGACCGGGCGGGAGGCGATGGCCTGGCGGAGCTGTTCGACCTCCGACTGGAGGAGGTCCAGGCGCTCCGCGCGTTCCAGGGCGACCGCCGAGGAGGCGGCCGGGGCGGGGTCGTGGGGCACGGTGCGCAGCGGATCCGTGGTGTCCAGGCCCGCCAGCTCCAGGATCCGGCGCGGCTGGCCGTTCCAGTTCGTGGTCGTCACCGCCGTCGCACGCGCCCGGCTGTAGTCCGCCAGGGCGTCCAGGAACTGCAGTCCGGCCGTGTCCATGAAACGCACGCCGCCCATGTCCAGGTCGACCCGGGTGATCGTGGCCGGCAGCTCGGCCAGGGTTCTGGCCAGGATGTCCGCACAGCCGTGAACGAGTTCACCACGCGGGGTGAGCTCGGCACGGTCCGCGTCGACGCGGCCACTGATGACCAGGGTGTTCAGCCCTCCTGTGAGGTGTGGTGATGCCGCTGACGTCATGTCACCGCCTTGTCGGTCCTCGTCGGTCGTCATCGGTCCCGGCCGGACTGCGCAACAATCACGTCGCCCCCCGGTGGACGTCGGTGTGAGGTGCGCCTGCCCGCCTTACGGCGTACTACACCCGGTTCGGGGGAATGAGCTTTTCCCGGAGGGGTACGAGCGCTGTGGACCAAAGCGTGGGGAGAGGGGCTTGAACACTCGATATCAGGTGCCGGCCGCCGGGCCCCGCGTGCCGGGCCTGGCGGTGTTTCCGCTGGCCGGGCGGCAGGGAGTCCGGGCGGCGGGAGAAGTCGGCCTGACGACCCGTGCGATCTGGGAAGGCGTACTGGAGCAGGCTGTTCGCGAGGATGAGGACGTGTATTACCTGGAGCTCTCCGACGTGACGTTCGTCGACGTCGCGGGCGCCGATGCGCTCGCGGCCGCGGCCGGGCAGCTCAGGGACGGCCGCAGGTTCGTCGTGCGCCGGCCGCCGCCGGCCCTGCGCCGGACGCTGGATCTGCTCTGGCCCGACCAGGCGGGAATCGAGGTGTCGACGTCATGACCACTGCCGTCACCGAGCCCTTCGGGCCCCTCGCCCCCTTCGTCCACCCCGCGCTCTTCTACCGGGACGAGCAGGAGTACCTCGACGTGACCGTGCCCTTCGTGCGCGACGGCCTGGCGGCCGGCGAGCCCGTGGCGGTCGCGGTGCCCGGAAAGAACCTCGCGCTGATCCGGGACGCCCTGGGCGAGGCCGCGGGCGCCGTGAGGTTCCTGGACATGCGGGAGGCCGGGCGCAATCCGGGCCGGATCATCCCGGGCGTGCTACGCGCGTTCGCCGACGCCCAGCCGTCCGGCCGCCGGGTGCGGATCATCGGCGAGCCCATCTGGGCCGGTCGCTCCGCCACCGAGTACCCCGCCTGCGTCCAGCACGAGGCGCTCATCAACGCGGCCTTCCGGGGCCGTACGGCGACCATCCTGTGTCCGTACGACGTCGAGCAGCTCCCCGAGCACGTCCTCGCCGACGCGTACGCCACCCACCCCACCGTCATCCCCTCCGGGGCCCGGGCGGAGCAGGACAGCGAGGCGTACGCGCCCTGGGCCGTCGTCGACCGCTACAACGAGCCGCTGCCGCCCGTGCCGGACGCGCTGACGTTCCCCTTCGACTCCGACTCGCTCGCCCCGGCCCGGCACATGGCCGTCGGGGAGGCGACGCGGCTCGGTCTCACCGGCGTCAAGCTGGACGACCTGGCTCTCGCCACGGCCGAGCTCACCACGAACAGCGTGGTGCACGGCGGTGGCTCGGGTGTGCTGCGGATGTGGACCGAGGACGGGTACGTGGTGTGCGAGGTGCGCGACGAGGGGCGGCTCGCGGACATCCTGGCCGGGCGCCGGCCCGTCCCCCGCGACCAGCGCGGCGGGCGCGGGATCCTGCTCGTCAACCTGATCGCCGACCTGGTGCGGGTGCACCGGAGCGACAGCGGGACGACGGTGCGCTGCTGGTTCGCCCGCTGAGGGCCTCGCCCCCGGGGCGGATCAGGCCCCCAGCGGATCCAGCGCCAGCGGCTCGATCTTGCCCTCCAGCATGGCGCCGAGGCCCTGTACGGCGCACACGTCCGGGCGCTCGGCGATGCGCACGGGCATGCCGGTCGCCTCGCGCAGCATCTCGTCCAGGCCCGGCAGCAGGGCGCTGCCGCCCACCATCATGATCCCCCGGTCGGCGAGGTCGGCGACCAGGTCGGGCGGGCAGTCCCGGAGCACCTTGCCGATGCCGTCGAGGATGGCGGTGAGCGGCGTCTGGATGGCGTCCCGTACGGCGGCGGTGTCGACCAGGACCGAGCGGGCCAGGCCCGTGGCGACGTCCCGGCCGTGGATCTCCGTCGAGGCCGGGCCGTGCGGGGTGAGGCCGTTGCCGGACAGGGCCAGCTGCAACGGCCGTACCGACTGGCTCGGCAGCATCAGCTCGTGCTCGTGACGCAGGTGCTGCACGATCGCGTGGTCGACGGCCTCGCCGCCCACCGGGATGCGCTCGGCGGTGACGATGGCGCCGAGGGACAGCACGGCCACCTGGGTGGCCGCCGCCCCGCACACCATGATCATCGTGGCCTCGGGCTGCTCCACGGGCAGCCCGCAGCCGACGGCGGCGGCGATCAGCGTGTCGACCAGTTCCACGCGGCGGGCCCCGAGACCGACCAGTGTCTCGATCGCGGCGCGCTGGGCCAGCGGGTCGGCGTCGTGCGGGGTGCAGGCCGCGGCGCGCAGGATCGGCTTGCGGCGCAGGCTGCGGCGCATCTTGTCGCCGAGCAGGTGCCGCAGCATGCGCTGGGCCATCTCGATGTCGATGACCGTGCCGCCGGAGACCGGCCGTACCACCCGGATGTAGTGCGGCGTACGGCCCGTCATCTTCTCGGCGAGCTCGCCGACCGCGATCAGGGCGCCGGTGCGGCTGTTCACGGCGGCCGCGGACGGCTGGTCGACGACGAGCCCGGCGCCCTTGACGTAGACGCGTGTGCGGGCCGCGCCCAGGTCGACGGCGAAGTGGCAGCGGCGCAACTGCTCCAGACTGGCGGTCATGGCAGGTCCTCCCGAGAGCACAGACCGTGGAGGGCCGCCAGACGGCGGGCCTCCCTCGCATCGTGCGCGGGAGGGGCCCGAGCCGCCTTTCCAAGGGGGCCGGGTGGGGCGCCGCCGAACGGGGGGTTCGGCCCCGGCTAGGGCTGGAGCGAGCGCGCGGCCTCCAGCAGGGGGGCCAGGGAGGTGACGGTGGTCTCGCAGCCCGCTTCGTGGAGTTGCCGGCCGGCGGTGGTGTTGCGGGCGAGGCCGATGAAGCGCAGGCCGGCCTGCTGGGCCGCGGTGAGTTCGGCGACCGTGGAGCCGATCAGTACGCCGGTCGCGGCGGCGCCTCCGGAGGAGTGCATCGCGCGCAGCAGGCCGTCGGGGTGCGGGGTCAGCAGGGTGAGGTCCTCGCCGCGGCCGTGGATGCCGTCGAGCGGGAGACCGTAGGGCTCCAGATAGCGGTGGACGGCCGCAGCGCCGACGTCCGACACCACGCTCACCCGGCGGCCGAGGTCGTGCAGGGCGCGGACCAGCGGCACGGAGTTGTGGGTGGTGGGCGCGTCGGGGACCGCCTCCAGTTCGCGGGCGTCGAGGCGTTCGCGCAGGAGCGGGCCGAGCCGGTCCCGTGCGAAGGCCCGCAGCACGTCCAGCGGATGCGTGAACGTGTCCCGCACCGCGCCCGGCAGCGCGTCCCGCGGGTCGCGGTGCTCGTCGACGAGGGCGAGCAGGTCGAGCGCGGTCTGCGCGGCGGTGGTCGCCGAGAACAAGCGGGCCATGGGCCCGTCGAAGCCGAGCAGCACCGTCTCGGCCTCGTCGAGGAGACGGGACAACGGCCGTTCCGGGGGAGCGGCCCCCTGCGGCCCGGGCAGGGCCGCCCCTTCCGGGGCCAGCTGCACCGACGCCGTCACCGAAAGCCCCGGCACGGGCCACCGGCGCAGCCCGGCGTTGACCGCGCGCTGGGCCGCGCCCGCCCGGCGCAGCGGATGCCGGCGGGTGATCCGGGCCGCCTCCTCCAGCAGATGGTCGAGCAGCGGCTCGGACACCCGGGCGACCTCGCCGCGGACGAAGGCGACCGGGTCGTCCACATGCCAGGACAGCTCGACCGCGGCGGCGAAGGCGCCCTTGCCTGAGCTCGGCAGGGAGACCCGGTGGTGGGACTGGTGCGTGGTGAGGTCCACCTCGTAGTACGTCACGTGCCGTGGCGGCCGGGCGCCGTGCGGCCGGGCGGGGTTGAGGAGGGTCAGCGGGCCGTCCGGCTGGGTGTGGACGACGGCCGTGCGGCCCGGGGCCGGTATGCCCAGCCGGCGCAGGTCCTGCGTGATGAAGGGGCCCTCCACGAGGTCGCGGGCCTCGGGCTCGGGGGCCGTGGAGGGGGACAGCGGGCAGTACCAGGCGACGGGCGGGGTGTCGGTGGCGCCGCCTTGGTAGAGGGGCTGGAAGCGCTGGGGTCCCTGGGCCGCCGAGCTGCCGGCGAACTGCTCGTACACCTCCGGGGAGACGATCACCTGGATGTCGGCGGGCACGGGAGGTGTCACCGTCGGCGGGGCGGGCCGGTCCGAGAACGTCACGGTGAGGGGCGGCGGGTCCACGAGCCCGGTCAGGACCTCGGGGAGCCCGCGCAGGACCGCGACCAGTACGGGGAGGACGTAGGTGCCGGGCTCGGTGTGGACGGCGTAGCCGTTGCCGCGGACCCGGACGTCGAACCGGTGGGTGGCGAGGGCGCCGCGGGAGAGCATCTCGTGCACCGCGTACTCGAGGGTGATGCGGGCCTCGGGGTGGCCGGTGAGGTCGTCGGCCTCGAAATGGATCGTGGGGCCGGCGGCCTCTTCGGACGACCTCCGGTCCAGCTCGGCCAGCGAGGTCTCGAGGTCCAGCCTGAGGGCGCGCAGACGGTCCCGGGTGGCCGCGGCGGCGGGGCCGGGGATGCCGTCGAGGGGGTCGCCGTACCAGAGGTCGAGGGCGCGGCGGAGTTCGGCGGGCCCGCGCATCGTGTCGCCGAGGAGTTCCTCGCAATGGAGCGCGTCGACGTACACGTCCGGCAGGTACAGGGCGTACGAGCGCGAAAAGGAGACGAGCCCGCCGGGGGGCAGCACGGGGCGCACCTCCGCCGCCAGGCTCTCGAGGCGGCGGGCGGCCTCGTTCTCCGGCAGCAGCTCCTCCCACAGCCCTCTGGCCAGCTTGGCGTGGGCCACGCGCCGTCCTTGGTCGAGGAGCAGCATGCACAGCAGAGCCTGGGCGTGCGGTGAGGGGGGCTCGATGTCGTCCGTGCCGTCGCTGATGCGCAGCGGACCGAGCAGGGTGACCTGGCGCGGCGGCGACCACCGGGCCATCGCGAGCAGGCGCGCGGCGTGGTCGGCGGCTTCGGACAGCCGGTGCTTGTCGACCAGGTCGAGCAGGCGTCCGTGCTCGACCGGCACCGTCATGTCCGCGGTCAGCTGCCTGAGCAGCCACCGGAACTCGGCGATATCCGACTCGGGGTCCTTGCCTTCGGACTCCTCGCCCAACGCGAACCGGCTCAGCAGCACGGTGCCGTCGGGCCGCAGCATCAGGCCCGCGGGGCCGCGCTCCCCACGCACCAGACCGTGTGCGTGCAGCGCATCGAGGCCGGCCACACCCTGGCACACCAGACGGGCGAACGTCCGGAAGGTGATACCCGACAGGACTTCGGACAGCGACAGGCCGTCCACGAACTCCGTCACCAGGTACGGCGCGCCGTCCTCCACGCCGAAGTCGAGCACCCGCACCACATGCGGATCGTCGATTCCGGCCAGCGCTCGGGCCTGCCTCAGGAACCGCTCGTGCGAAGCGGGCCGGTCGCGGTACCGGCGTACGACCACCTGCTGGTCGGTGCGGACGTCCACGGCGATCGCCATCCGTCCGTTCCACCCGCGCCGCCCGGCCAGCCGGTACCGCCCCGCGAACAGCGGCTCCGGCTGCCCTTCCCCGCCCAGCCGCCGTACCGTCTCCTCGCTCACCGTCGCGAACGCGGGCCCCGAGCCGTTCTGTCCGCCGTCCGTCTCGGCCCGGAACTCCCCGGCCGCGAGCCCCGCCCGTTCGTCGATCAGGCCGCCGACGCGTTCGAGGAACTCCCGGGTCCGGCCCCGGGCCGTGCGGGGCAGGGAGCGCAGCAGCAACTCCCTTACTCCGGGACGGAATTCATAGGAGCCGGGCGGGCCGGGGGCCGCGGCGAGCATGCCGCTGAGGATCACCTCGGCGAGGTGCCGGGGGTGCGGGTCGCGGTCCACGGTGCGCTGGACGAGGCGCATCACCGGCACCGAGGGGACCGCCAGGGCGAGATGCCCGGCGAGGCGGAAGGCCTCGGGGGACGCGGTCGCGCGGAAGCGCAGCACCAGGTCCTCCGGGGACGCCGAGGCGAGGTCGGGGACGGGTTCGGCGGGGGGTGCGGGGGCGGGCGGCAGCCAGGCCGCCGCGCCCGGGGTGCGGGCGCCGCCCGGGTCGGCGACCAGGGCTGCCCAGTGGGCGAGCCAGGGGGCGCCCGGTTCCAGGACCGGCAGGGGCAGGGCCCGGTCGGGGGGCGGCGTGGCCTCGTACGGGGTGAAGGAGAGTGCCGCCGAGGGCGCCGCCGTGGACGGGGCGGTCAGCAGGCCCGGTTCGGCGGGCAGTGCCGTGGTGGGCCAGAGGTGTTCCGGCAGCGGCTGGACCACGGCGAGCGGCATATGGCGGGCCCAGCGGCGCAGGGTGCGGTACCAGCGGTCGCCCGCCTCGCCCGGGCGCCACTGCGGGCCCATGCAGTCGCTGATGACGAGGGTGACCGTACGGCCGTCGTCGAGGACGGGGACCTGGCGGGCCCGGCCGTCGGGGGTGGCCGGATGCAGGGTGACCGTACGGAAGATGCCCGACTGGGCGAGGGCCGTGTGCAGTTCGCTCACCAGGGGGCGCCACACCGGCATGGTGGGGCCCGTGTCGTGCACGAGGTTCAGCCGCAGCCAGCGGTCGGGGGCCGGGCGCAGTACCGGGAGCCACACGTCGGGGTGGGCGCCGAGCCGCGCGATCCGGTCGGCCGTGGCCCGTTCGTCCAGCACCCGCAGGTGCGGGGAGGGCACCTTGCGCTGCAGCGGGCGCAGGGCGCGCTGGAGTGCGAGGGGGTGGGACAGCATCGGCGGTGCCGGGGCGAGGAGGGGGGAACCGCCGCCGGCCGCGCCCCCCTCGGCGTGGCCCGGGGAGCGCGGGGCGGGCAGGCGCAGCGGGACCCGGTCGGGCGTGGGCGCCGGGGCCGTCGGTGGCGGCTCGGAGGGACGTGGTCGTACGGGGGTGGGCAGGGTGTCGCCCTCGGGCGCGAGGGCCTCGGCTGTCTCCTCTGGCGTGGCGGGACCGACGGTCCGGGGCTCCTCCGCGGACGGCTCGTCCGCCTCCAGCCGGCCCGCCAGCCACAGCAGTTCCGCCAGCTCCCGGGGCGTCGGCGACGCACCCGCGGCGGACAGCGCCGCGGCCAGGCGGGCGACGGGGGACTGCCCGGCCTCGCGATCAGTGTGTGCGTGCGGATCCCCGGCCGCGCGGCGGCTGATCGCCGACAGGCCGCCACCGGGGGCGCCCGAGTCGGCGTCGTCGGCCGACGACGCCGCGGCCGGGGGGACGCGGCCCGCGCCGCGAGCGCCTGCCCGGTCTGCCCGAGGGCGCTCCCACTCGTGGTCAGAAGCCATCGCCGTCGGCCGTCGCGCTGAGGTACGGCATCAGTTGCTCGGCGAGGTCGTCGCGGGACTCGGCGTCCAGGCCGGAGACTCCGGTGAGGTAGAGGGCGTTCAGGAGCTGGTCGGTGGCGAGTTCGCCGCCGTTGGCCCGTTCCAGGAAGCGGGTGATCAGACGGTCCGCGGTGGCGTCCGGGGTGTCGAGGTGGGCGCGGACGATGTCGGTGAGCTGGTCCCGGTCGGGGCGGCGCAGCTTCAGCCGGACGCAGCGGCGCAGGAAGGCCGGCGGGAACTCGCGTTCGCCGTTGCTGGTCAGCACGACGAAGGGGAAGGCCCGGCAGCGGACCCGGCCGCGGTGGACGGCGACCGGGGTGTCCGTGCCGTCGGCCAGGACCTCGGCCGCCGTGTCCTCCGAGTGGCGGGCGGCGCGGACCAGTTCGGGGATCTCGTACTGGCCCTCCTCCAGGACGTTCAGCAGGTCGTTGGGCAGGTCGAGGTCGCTCTTGTCGATCTCGTCGACGAGCAGGGCCCGGGGCCGGCCGTAGGGGAGCAGGGCGGTGCCGAGCGGGCCAAGGCGCAGATGGTCCTCGACGTCGCCGGCGGCCGGCCGGTCCCGCCCTTCCCGGTCCTGCCGCTCCCGGTCCTGCCGTTCCCGGGCCGCGTACAGCCGGGACAGCGGGTCGTACTGGTAGAGGCCGTCGGCGAGGGAGCTGCGGCTGGTGATGTTCCAGCGCAGCACCGGGCCGAGGCGCAGCTCGCGCGCCACCGCGTACGCCAGTGAGGACTTGCCGGTGCCGGGCGGGCCGGTGACGAGCAGGGGACGGCGCAGACAGAGCGCGGCGTTGACGAGCCGGACGCTCTCCGGGGTGGCCACGTACGACTTGGCCCGGTGCACACGGTCGGGCGAGACGGCCGTCGCGTCGTCGGTGTCGTCGGGCGGCGCCAGGGCGGGCCCGCCGTCGAAGGCGCGCCAGGGCGGTGGGTCGGGGAGGTGGTCGATGCCGTCGTGCGGCTCGTTCCTGCTGGTGTAGACCGACCAGTGCGGCATGGGGGGTGGTCTCCGCTCTCCGTTTTCGTGCTGGTGTTTCTCAAGGTGCCCCGGACCGCGTCCGGGTGGGTCAGGACACCGGCGACCCCGTGTGCGCGGCGACGACCGCGTGCGGGTCGGTGAAGACGCGCGGGTCGTCCCAGAGCAGCTGGATGCCGTGGGCCCAGTGGTCCTCCTCCGCCTCGGCCTCCTCGCGCAGGGCCAGGACGTGGCGCGGGAGTTCGGCGGGCGGTACGGCCGTCACACAGGCGTCGAGCGCGTCGAGGAAGGCCTTGCCGGTGCAGCCGTCCGCTCCGGCGCACTCCTCCTGCCCGGAGTCGCAGCCGCCGCGCGACCACACGATGACCGGGGCGGGCGCGGTGAGCGAGGTGTCGAAGTGCGGTCGGGTGCGGGAGGCGGCCGGGGCGGTGCCGAACCCGGCGAGGCAGGCGTCGGGCCGCCGCATCCGCATCCGCAGCCGCCCGGGCTCCTCCGGGCCGCCGCACTCCACACGGTGCATCCGCGCGCCCGGCAGGGAGTCCAGGCGCTTCCACGCCCGGGTCAGGACATGCCGGGTGCTGGCCTTGCGCCGGGCGTGGTCGGTGACGACCAGCGGGTAGACGCAGCCGAGCGGGGTCGCGTCGTCGGGGGCGCTCTCCCAGAGGTCGACGGGCCAGTCCAGCCAGTCCCGGGGCAGCGAGAACGCGACCAACTCGTCGGCGCCGGGCGTCAGATACCGGAAGGCCGCCTCGATCCGGTCCCGCACATAGGCGTGCAGCCGGTGCTCCTCGACCGTGCCGGAGTCCACCGGGTGCCGTCGTCCCTCGCTGTAGGCGGACACCTCGACCCGGACCAGACCGTCGCCCGCTCCGCTGTGCCCCAGTTCTACGAGGATGGGCGACCAGTCGGGCGCCGACGGCTCCACCGCCGGGGTGTCCAGCAGGGCTTCGAGCCGGGCGGCGAACCGGGACACGGTCCGCGCGGCGCCCGGGCCGTCGAGTTCGCACAGCACGAACAGGGCCGCCGACCACAGCGAGTCGAACCCCTCCTCGGGCGGCGGCGGGTCGAACGGGTCGGCGGCCGCGGTGTAGAGCCGGACCGGGTCGCAGTCCACGCCCGCGCGGGCCGCCTTCTCGACCAGGGCGCGCAGCCGGGCCCGGTCGGCACCGGCGTGGTCCGAGGTGGGCACGAGGCTCTGCAGGCCGGCCCAGTACTGTGCCATGACCTGGGTGGGCATCATCCGGCCGTTGCGCACGTCCCGGCTGCCGGCCGCCGCCGTGACCATGCCGACGACCTCGCCGGTCTCGGCCAGGGTGACGGCGGCCCCGCTGAAGCCGGGGGCCAGGGGCTGGCCTCCCAGGTGCCAGGCCTCCAGCTGGAGCCATTCCCGTTTGATCAACTGGGGTGCGGTGACGCGGTACTCGGCGAGGGTGCCCTCGTCGAAGCCGGCCGGGAAGCCGTAGACGACGAGTTTGCGGGGGCTCGTGCCGTGCGCGGCGTCGACGGGCGCGAGCGCGGCCGGGGCGAAGGGCATCTCCCGGTCCAGTTCCAGCACGGCGAGGTCACCGAGGTCGGTGCCGGCGCCGGTCCAGCCGCCGTGGGCGACGACCCGGGCGGGCACGGCCGGAGAGCCGGGCCGCTCGGTGAAGGTCACCGTCAGGCCGTCGCCGTCCTGCACGACATGGGCGCAGGTCAGCACCGTGCTGGGGGTGACCAGGAAGCCCGCTCCGGCCACCCGGCCGTGTAATTCGATCCGGGCGTGCCACTCGGCGCTGTTCATGAGGCGGAGCCGGCCTCCCGAACACCGGCCTCCGGAGCGGACGGGGACCAGGACAGCTTGACCACCAGGTGGCCCTCGGCGGTCCCCTTGGCGATGAACGCGCCCGTCTCGGCGGACAGTTTCACCCCGAACTCGATCTCCACGCCGTCGGGCTTCAGCGAGCCGTCCCGGAAGACGCGCAGCGCCGACTCGGCGGCGGCGCGCACCCCGTCCAGGGCGCCCTCGAAGGTGCGGGTCGCCTGGACCGTCCCGTCGCCGCGGGAGACCAGGCGGGAGCCGGACCGCTCCTCCACCCCCTCGACCGCGACCACGGCACCGTCACCGGTCCTGAATTCGACCAACCCGTCCACGACACCCCCGTCGTCCCACTGCACTGAGCATTTCCATTGTTACGGAAGGTACTTGATGTGGCGTGGGGCATCCACCGGACTCACGGACCCACCGGACTCACGGACCCACCGGACTCACGGACCCACCGTCCCGCGGATCACCCCCAGCTCCACCAGATCCTGCGGCCGGATGCGGAGCTGGTCCGCCGTCGGCTCCACCTCGCGCGGCGGCCGCTTGAGGATGGCCGCCGCGAGCTCCGGGGCGATCACCGAGAAGTAACTGTCGGGCGTGGCCCAGGTGTTGCCGGGCGCGGCCAGGGCCAGCGCGCCGCCCGAGCCGCCCTCGCCGATCACCAGCGTCGTCACCGGCGTACGGACGCCCGCCACCGCCACGAACAGGTCGGCGATCGCCGCGCCCGCGCCCTGCCGCTCCGCCTCCGCGTCGTTGGCCGCGCCCGGGGTGTCGACGAGGGTCAGCACCGGAATGCCCAGCCGGTCCGCGAGCCGGATCAGCCGGGCGGCGGTGCGATAGCCGGCGGGGCGGGTCGCGGTCCCGGTCTGCGCCGCGTAGGCGACCGTACGGCCCTGGTGCTCACCGAACCCGCACAGCATCCCGTCCGGGTCGGTGCCGCCGCAGCGGTCGCCGCTGATCGCGACCCGGTGGGTGAAATAGGCGTCCAGATAGGCGGCGGCGCGCGGCCGCCGGGGCGAGCGGGCACGCCGGACGGCGTCCCAGCCGGTGCCGGGCAGACCCGCGCTGTCACCGAGCGGTTCCGGCGGCGGGGCGGGCGTGCCGGACGGGGACGTCAGCAGCGGCAGCCACCGCCCCAGCGCCTCGCGCAGCTCCTCCGGCCGTACGACCGCGTCCACCGCCCCCGCCGCCAGCTGCGCCTCGGCCGTGTACGCCGCCGGGTCCGCGTCCGCCGGGCGCACCCGGGAGCCGGCGAAGCCGACCTGCGCCCCGGGCAGCGCGAGGACCACGTCCGCGCCCGCGCCCAGGGTGGCCCAGCCGCCACCGGTCGTCGGGTCGCGCACCACGGCGACCTGGGCAAGACCGGCCTCCCTGGTGAGTGCCGACTGGCGGGCCACCCGCTGGAGCTGGGTCAGCGCGAGCATGCCCTCCTGCATCCGGCTGCCGCCGGTGGCGACCAGCGGCACGACCGGCAGGCGGTGGTCACGGGCGTACGTGTACGCCGCCTCCAGCCGGTCCCCGGTGCGCTGTCCCAGGGAGCCGCCGAGGAAGCCGAACTCGAACGCGATCAGCACGGCCCGGGCGCCGCCGATCCTGGCGGAGCCGCAGACCACGGACTCCTGCTCGCCGGTGCGCTCGGCGGCACGGGCACGGGAGGCGTCGTAGCCCGGCCACCCGAGCGGGCCGTCAGGCCTGGGGTCCCTTATGGACGCGGGGAGTTCGGCGAAGGTGGAGTCGTCGGCGACGAGGGCGACGATCTCGCGAGCCGAGTGCCGGTCACTCATGGGTCAGCGCCCGCTTCATGATCTTCCCCATGTCGTTGCGGGGCAGCGCGTTCAGATGGTGCACGACCCGTGGGCGCTTGTGCGGCGCGAGGCGCTCGGCCACATGGCCGGCCAGCTCGGCCAGGGCGGGCGGCGATTCGGGATCCGCGGGCACGATCCACGCCACGATCCGCTCGCCCAGGTCGGGGTCCGGCTCCCCGGTGACCGCGGCCTCCCGCACCCCCGGGTGTTCGAGGAGCGCGTTCTCGATCTCACCGGCCCCGATCTTGTAACCGCCGCTCTTGATCAGGTCGGTGGCCTTGCGGCCGACGATCCGGACATAGCCGTCGGGGTCGCGCACCGCCATGTCGCCGGTGCGGAACCAGCCGTCGGCGGTGAAGGCGGCGGCGGTGGCGTCGGGCCGGTTGAGGTACTCGGTGAACAGGTTCGGGCCGCGCACCTGGATCTCGCCGACGGTCTCCCCGTCGTACGCGCCGACCTCCGAGCCGTCCTCCTCGACCAGCCGCAGCTCCACGCCAGGCAGCGGCACGCCGACCGTGCCCGGGCGGGCCTCGCCGTCGGCACGGACGCTGGTGTTCATCAGCGTCTCCGTCATGCCGTAGCGCTCGATCACCCGCCGTCCGGTAGCCGTCGCGATCCGACCGTGGTCGTGCACGGGCAGCGCGGCCGAACCGGAGACCAGCAGCCGCGCCCCGGTCAGTGCCTTCACCAGATCCGGGTCACCGGTCACCGCCTCCGCGATCCGGTGGTACATCGTCGGGACGCCGAACAGCATGGTCGCGCCGCCGGCCAGCTCACGGGTCACGCCCTGGGTGCTGAACCGGCCCAGGTGCCGGACCGACCCGCCGCGCCGCAGCGGGCCGAGCGTGCCCAGGACCAGGCCGTGTACGTGGAACAGCGGCAGTCCGTGGACGAGGACGTCGTCGCCGCTCCACTGCCAGGCGTCGGCCAGCGCGTCCAGGGTCGAGGAGATCGCCCGGCGCGGGATGACGGCGCCCTTGGGCGGGCCGGTGGTGCCGGAGGTGTAGACGATCAGGGCCGGGTCGGACTCGCCGGCGTGTTCCTCGGGGGCGGGTCCGGTGCTGTGCACGTCCACATCGAGTCGGGGCAGGTCCCCCACGGGGGAGGGGAGTTGGTCCTCCGGGGCCGTGAGCACCAGGTCGGGGGCGCTGTCCGACAGGATGTGGCCGAGCTCCTTCCCTCCCGACTTCGGGTTGAGCGGTACGGCGGGGACGCCGGCCAGCAGGGCGGCGACGACGGCGACGGCGGTCTCCATCGTGGGCGTCGCCCAGACGGCGACCCGCCTGGCCTCGCCGATGCGTGCGGCGAGGGCGCCGGCCGCTGCGGCGAGTTCTCCGTACGTCAGCGAGCGCTCGCCGAACCGGAGAGCGGGCCGGTCGGCCGGGGCCTCGGTCAGGGCCGGGAAGAGAGGGGTCACGCGTCCGTCTCCTTAGCTGTTGTGCCTGTCTGTCTTCTGCTGGGGCATCGGCCGGCTATCC
Source organism: Streptomyces sp. NPDC057002 (assembly GCF_042673825.1). Taxonomy (NCBI): domain Bacteria; kingdom Bacillati; phylum Actinomycetota; class Actinomycetes; order Kitasatosporales; family Streptomycetaceae; genus Streptomyces; species Streptomyces sp. NPDC057002. Next base: position 164,144 of record NZ_JBHURZ010000005.1, on the reverse strand, counting down.
CCAGCCGGGGACGACCATCACCAGCCATGCCGCCGCCGGTACGACCGCCACCACGATTCCTCCGTACACCATCAGCTGCCGGAAGAAACGCTCGCGGTCGACGTCCGGCGCGGCGGCCAGGACCAGGGCGCCGTTCGTGGAGAACGGGCTCACGTCCACGACGGTCGCCGATACGGCCAGTGCGGCGACCATGCCGATGGCCCCGATCTCGCCTCGTTCCAGGAAGGGGACGGCCAGGGGGATCAGCGCGCCCATGATTCCCACGGAGGAGGCGAAGGCGGAGACCAGTGCGCCGATGTAGCAGAGCAGGAGGGCGGCGAGGAGGGGGACTCCGATGCCGCCGACTCCCTCGCCGGCCCAGGTGATGGTGCCCATCTCGTCGAGGACGCCTACGTAGGTGAGTACGCCGCAGATGAGGAGGACGGTGGGCCATGCGATCTGGGATGTGGCCGTGCGGCTGTCTTCGGGCCACAGAGTGCTGAGGATCACTGCGAGGGTGATGGCGGTGAGGCCCGCGTCCAGGTCGAAGACGAGGACGGCGACGACCAGGGCGAGGAGGGAGGTGAGGGTGGCTGTGCGGGGTGCGGTGAGGGAGGTTTCGTCCGGGCTCAGGGTGGGCGCAGCCGAGTCCGAGTCCGCTCCTTGCGCCCGCAGCTTGAGACCCCCGCACACCACGAACACCACCCCGGCGATCACCAGGTTCGCCGCCAGCGACGCCAGGAAGAGGACGAGTTCGTTGCCCGGGAGCTTCTCGCGTTCGACGATGCCGTTGACGATCGAGCCGTAGATGCTGATCGGGGAGAAACCGCCGGCCTGGGCGCCGTGTACGACCATCGCGCCCATCAGGAGCGGGCTGATCCCGTAGCGCGTGGCGAAGCTGAGGGCGATCGGGGCGACGATCGCGACCGCGGCCGGGCTGACCGCGCCGATCGCCGTGAGCGCGCCGGTCAGGGCGAACATCACCCAGGGGATGAGCGCCACCCGCCCCCGCACGAGCCGGACGGCGGCGTGCACCAGCCAGTCGGTGGTGCCGTTGGCGCGGGCGATCGCGAAGAGGTACGTGACGCCGACCAGGACGACGAACAGGTCACCGGGGAAGCCGGCGAAGATGCCGTCGGCGTCGAGGTCGGCGACGAGCCCGCCCACCCCGAAGGCCGCGGCGAAGGCGAGTGCGCCCATGTTGACGGAACGGGTGGTGGCGATGACGAACACCACGACGAGGACGAGGATCGAGATGAGTTCGGGGGACATACGGGCTCCCGTCGTTGGGCCCCGGAGCGGCTGGAAGCACCTGGGAGTGGCCGAGTGGCTGAACCACTTGAGGTGCGTTGGCTGAAAGCGTGGGTGCGGCCCGGGCGCCCGTCAAGGGGTCGCGCGACAATTGGTTCAGCCACTCGGCCACTGGGTCGGGCGAATGCGACAGGCCCGGTGTTACGCTCCCCGGCGAGAGGGGGACTCCGTGACCGACGCCCTGCGCCCCATGACGAAACAGCGTCTCTACGAACAGGTGCTGGAGCGGCTGCGCCAGTACGTCGCCGAGGGCGGGCTGCGTGCCGGCGACCGGCTGCCGCCCGAGCGTGATCTCGCGCAGCGGCTCGGGGTCAGCCGGGCCTCGGTGAAGCAGGCGATCGTGGTGCTGGAGGTCCAGGGCCTGGTGGAGGCCCGGCACGGGGGCGGTACGTACCTCGTGCGGGACAGCCTCGACACCGAGCCCGTGGAGCGGATGGTCGAACGCCGCAGGCGCCTCCCGGATGTCCTGGAGGCCCGGGAGGCGCTGGAGACGAAGCTCGCCGAACTGGCCGCAGAGCGGCGCACGGAGGACGATCTGGCGGCGATGCGCTCGGCGCTCGCGCACATGACGGAGGAGATCGAGGCGGGCGGTCACGGCGTGGAGGGCGACCGCCTGTTCCACGCGGCCGTGACGGCCGCGGCCCACAGCAGTCTGCTCGCCGAGTTCATGCGCTCCATCGCCGAGCAGATCGCCGAGAGCCGCACCGAGTCGCTCCGCCAGCCCGGCCGCCCGTCCCGCTCCCTCTCCCAGCACCGGGCCATCCTCGACGCGATCGCCGCGGAACAGCCCCGCCAGGCGGCCACGGCCATGCGCCGCCATGTCCGCACGGTGGCGAAGGTGCGACTGCTGGACTGGGAGCCGGGTGAGGAGGAGTAGAGCGGGTCGGGGTGTCAGGCGGCCCCGGTGATACCGGGCGGCACGAAGCGCCGGTGTGCCGGGGCGAAGTGGACTTCGGGCTGACCGGGGAGCCCGACCTCCTTCACGGCCGGGGCGAGCCGCTCGGCGAAGAAGCGGTGGAAGTCCGCTTCGGCGTTCCATACGTCGGTCACGTGCAGGACGCCCGCCTCGAACCAGGCCACGTGCAGGACGAGCCCGTCCGCGGCCTGCTCCTCCCAGCGCACCGAGTCCCGCATCGCGTCGTACTGCTCGGGCGCCACTCCGGCCCAGCGCAAGGACAGCACAGCAGCCATGGGAATCCCTTCCTCGGTTCGGTGTCCTCGTTCAGTAGACCGGGCGGGCTCGGTCACGGCCCGTGGTTCTGGGCCGTCGGGGTCACGCCGCCCGCTCCACCACGTCCGCCACCACACAGCTGACGTTGTCCGGGCCGCCTTCCTTGTTCGCAGCGCCGACCAGGGCCTCGACCGTCTCCTCCGGGGTGATCTGCGAGGTGAGGAGGCCGAGGATGCGGTCCTCGGGGACGACACTCGACAGGCCGTCGGAGCACAGCAGGTAGCGGTCGCCCGGGTGGGCGTCGTGCAGGCGGAGGTCCGGGATCACCGTCGCCCCGCCGCCCGTCAGGGCCTTCAGGAGGAGGGTGCGCTGCGGGTGGGAGAGGGCCTCCTCGGAGGTCAGGCGCCCCTCGTCGATCATCGACTGGACGACCGTGTGGTCGTGGGTGATGAGGAACAGTTCGCCGTCGCGCAGCAGATAGGCGCGGGAGTCGCCGATGTGCACCAGGGCCAGCCGGGAGCCCGTCCACAGCAGGGCGGTCAGGGTCGTGCCGATGTCGTCGGCGCCGGCGGCCACGTTCTGGACGGCCTGGGCCGCGCCCCGTACCGCGTCCTCCAGGAGGTTGAGGACCCCGCCGGCCGGGATCTCGTCCGTGTCCAGGGAGCGCAGGGCCGCCACGGCGGCGCTGCTCGCGGGCGCGCCCGCCGGTCCGAAACCGTCGGCGACGGCGAGCAGCCGGGTGCCCGCGTACGCGGTGTCCTGGTTGGCGGGACGGACGCGTCCGGTGTCCGAGTGGGCGGAGTAACGCAGTTCCAGCACGGTGGTGTCCTTTCCTGGCTCTTGCGAGTCCGTCGTCAGGTGATCGACCAGGAACGCGGCGAGGTCCCGCCGCACCGCCGTCTCCGCCTCGACCCGCGCCCAGTAGGCGCGGATCTCCCGGGCGGCGGCCGTCGAGTCGAGCGCGCACAGCCGGCCCACCTCGCGGATCTCGGCCAGCGGCATGCCCAGCCGCCGCAGCCACGCCACCAGCCGGGCCTGCTCCAGCTGGGCCACCGCGTAGTACCGGTATCCCGTGTCCGGGTCCACCCGGGCGGGCCGCAGCAGGTCCAGCTCGTCGTACAGGCGCAGTGCCTTCGGCGAGAGCCGGCACGCCTTCGCGAACGCGCCGATCGTCAGCATCTCCATGCGTCCCCCGCCTTCCTCGTGCTCGTCGCGCTCGTCATGCTCGTCGCGCTCGTCGTGTTCCTGGGTTCCGCCACCGATGCTGGGGCTTCACCGAAGGTGAAGGTCAAACAGGGGGTCGAGGTTCCGTCGGCCATTGTTAGCCTGCTCCGGAATCGATCGTTTGCCCGAGAATGGAGCCCGCCGTGACCGGCACCCCGCGCATCGCGCTCGCCACCTACGACCCCGGCGGCGAGGTGACCAAGGACCAGGACCTGCCGGTGCTCGCGGACGCGCTGCGAAAGGCCGGGGCCGAGACCGCCGTCGTGTACTGGGACGACACCGAGGTGGACTGGGCCGGGTTCGACCTCGTCGTCATACGGTCCACCTGGGACTACAGCTGGCGGGCCGAGGAGTTCATGGCGTGGGCGGAGCGGTGCGCGAAGGTGACGCGGCTCGCCAACCCGGTGGACGTCGTGCGGTGGAACGCGGACAAGAGGTACCTGGGCCGGCTCGCGGAGGCCGGAGTACCGGCCGTGCCCACCCGCTACTTCGCGCCCGGCGACCCCGTCGACCTGCCCGACGGCCATGAGTACGTCGTGAAGCCCACCTCCGGCGCCGGCGCCCGCTACGCCGCCCGCTACCCGGCCGGGGAGCGGGACGCGGCCCTGCGCCAGGTCGAGCGGATGCACGCCGAGGGCTTCACCGTCATGCTCCAGCCCTATCTGAGCAGCATCGACACCGACGGCGAGCGGGCCCTGCAGTTCTACGGCGGACGTCTGCTGCACGCCAGCCGCAAGGGCGCCGTCCTCGCGCCGGGCACCCCGTACGACGCCGACAAGATCGCCCACCCGGACCTTCGGCCCTGGGAGCCGACCCCCGCCGAACGGGCCGTCGCCGAACGTGCCCTGGCCGCCGTGCCCCTGCCCGGTGATCAGGAACTGCTGTACGCGCGCGTGGACCTGGTCACCGGGCCGGACGGGGAGCCGTGCGTGATGGAACTGGAGCTGATCGAGCCGAATCTGTTCCTGTGGCTGCACCCGGATTCCCTGCCCAGGGTGGTGGAGGCGGTGCTCGCGGCCGCCGGCTGATCGCGGCGACGCGTGGGGCATACGTCCCACAGTGAGGCTTTTGGTGTACTGGTAGGGCCATGCCCTCCGAGCGACGGTCCTGGGCACCGCTGCTGGCGGTGTGTGCCGGGTACTTCATGGTGATCCTGGACGTGACCGTCATCAACGTCGCCGTGCCGGTGATCGGGCGGGAGCTGTCGGCCTCGCTGACCGGCATCCAGTGGATCACCGACGGGTACACCCTGGTCTTCGCCGGGTTCCTCCTGACGGGCGGTGCGCTGGGGGACCGGCTGGGCAACCGGCGGGTGTTCTGCACGGGCGTCGCGGTGTTCACCCTGTCCTCGGCCGCGTGCGCGCTGGCGCCCGACGCGCCCTTCCTGGTGGCGGCCCGGCTGGCCGAGGGGCTCGGGGCGGCGCTCATCGTGCCCGGTTCCCTGGCGCTGCTCCAGCAGGCCTACCCGGAGAAGGCCGTACGGTCACGGGCCTTCGGGCTGTGGGGTTCCATGGCGGGCATCGCGGCCTCCGCCGGGCCGCTGCTGGGCGGGCTGCTCGTCTCCACGGCGGGCTGGCGCTGGGTGTTCCTCATCAACCTGCCCGTCGGCGCGGCCTGTCTGGCGCTGACCCTGCGGCACGTCGGCCGCTCGCCCCGGCGTGCCGACAGGCCCCTGGACTGGCCCGCGCAGTGCGCGGTCGTGGCGGCGGTGGCCCTGCTGACGGCGTCGCTCAACGAGGCCGGACGGCGGGGCTGGACCGACCCGGCCGTGCTCGCCGGTGCGGGCCTGGCCGTACTGGCCGCCGCGGCGTTCGCGCTGCGCGAGCGGCTGGCCCGCTCCCCGGTGCTGCCCCTCGGCCTGCTGCGGTCGCGTGCCATGAGCGGCGGAGCCGTCATCGGCCTGCTGTTCAACTTCGGTTTCTACGGCATGGTGTTCACCGCCAGCCTGGAGTTCCAGCATCAGCGCGGCTTCAGCGCCCTCGGCACCGGGCTCGCGCTGTTCCCGGCGGTGGCGATGACCATGTTCGCCTCCGTCCTGTCCGGCCGGCTGACCCGCCGCACCGGCGACCGTCCGCTGGTGGTCTCCGGCATGCTCCTGGCCGCTCTCGGGCTGGCCGGCTGGGCCGCGGCGGGCGCCGATCCCGCCTACGCGCTGCTGGTGGCCCCGATGATGGCCGCCGGATTCGGTACGTCCTTCGCCCTCACCGGCTCGACCACCACCGTGATGGGCGCCGCACCCGAGGCGTACTCGGGGGCCGCCTCCGCCCTGTTCAACACCACCCGCCAGATCGGCAGCGCCACCGGCGTGGCCCTCGGCGGCAGCCTCCTCGCCTCGGCCACCGACTACGGCACCGGGATCCGCACCAGCATGCTCATCGGCGCCCTCGCCTATCTGGCCGCCGCGGCCCTCGCCTGGCGCTGCGTGCCCGCGAAGGCCGAACGGTCCGACCGTCCCTAGGGCTTAGGGCTCACGTCTCCGGTTCCGAGCATCACGAATCCGGACGAACTACTGGCCAATATCCCCCACTTGGCCCAATCTCGCGATGTACGGTCGTCGCCGAAGCCGTCGAGCCGCACGCTGGAGTGGGCATGGGGAGCAGCTTTCGCTACTGGGCCGAGCGCGTCGTGCTGGGCCTCACGGCCACCGTCGGCATCGCCGTGACCCTGGCCGATCAGGTGGACCTGCTCGACGGTCTGGCCGGCGACACCGTTCCGAAGCTCACACTGCTCATCCTCAGCACGGTCACGCTGTTCCTGCTGTTCGAGATCGACCGGCTGAAGGCGCTCGACAACATCAGCACCCAGCTGTCCAGACTGGACATCGACGCCCTCGCGCGCGACCTCAAGCACGACCACTACGGCGGTGTGGTGCGGGTACACCGGCGCTTCCCCGAGGAGACCTTCGAGGGGTTCCTGAACGGCGCGGACCGCGAGGTCACCATCCTCCAGACGTGGATCCCCAACGTGCACCGGTTCGAGTCGGCGCTGAAGCAGGCCATCGTCGACCGCAGGGTCCGGGTGCGGGTCCTGCTGCTGCACCCCTCCTCGCCGGTCGCCGACCTGCGCAACGAGGCGCTGCGCGGCCTGCGGGACCCCGCCCTGGAGGAGGACGTCCAGGCGGGTGTCGCCCGCTGTCTGTCGACCCTCGCCTCCCTCTTCCAGAGCGTGCGCGACGACGACCGGGCACGGTTGCAGGTGCGGGTGTACCAGGCACTGCCGTCGATCGCCGTCTACAAGGCCGACGAGCACTACCTGGTCAGCTCCTTCCTGCACGGCCGACTGGCCATCGACTCCACCCAGTTGGAGATCGAGGGCGGCGGCACCGTGATGGGCGCGGAGATCCAGCAGGAGCTGGACACGTTGTGGCGCATCGGCCGTGACGTGGACCTGGACGACTGGCGCAGGTCGGTCGACACCACCCAGTGACCCGTGGAAGGGGTACGCACATGAGAGACCTGGACGAGTTCGAGGACGCCCTGATCGAGCGGTTCCGGCAGCACCCCGTGCTGGCCGGCACCGCGAGCCTCCCGGACGCCGACTTCGCCGCCCTGCTGCTCCAGCGGCGCTTCGTGTCCCTGGCCTTCACGCCCTCGTACGACCTGGCGATCGACCTGCTCCGCGACGAGGCGGGGCTGCGGATCGCCCGGGCCATCCTGCGCGAGGAGTACCCGGACGGCCGCGGCCACACCCGCTCCCACCGCGAGGACATGAAGGAGGACCTGCTCCAACTGGGCATCACCCGCGAGGAGCTGGTCGCCTCGCGGCCCACGGAGGCCACCCGGCGGGCCGTCGAGGAAGCCTTCGCGCTGATCGCCGAGGCGGGCGGGAGCGACGACGCCGATCTGCGGCTGCTCACCTTCCTGCGGTTCTGGGGCGAGGTCCTGGTGTCCGTCGAGTACGAGCACCTGTGGCAGCGCATGGCACCGGTGCTGGCGGGTGACGGCGGGCGCAACCGCTCCCGCTTCTACTACCCGCACTACGTCCACGACGCCAAGGCCCACCCCCTCACCGCCGTCTCCCTGCTGTCGGCCACGCACTCCGACCGCCTGGCCACCCGGATCAGCGAACTCCTCGCACGGGGGCGGAACTCCGACGTCTTCAGGGAGACCGAGGAGCGGGCCCTCCACCTCAAGACCGCCTTCTACGACCAGTTCCTCCCGGCCCTCGACCGGGCCGGGATCCCTCAGCCCTGACGGCCGGTGACGGCCACCCGCTGCAACAGCCCCCACGTGAACTCGGCGACGACCTCCCGCCGCACTCCCGCCGCGTCCGGCGCCGCGAACGCCAGCCCCCACCGGGTCGGCGCCGTGCCCTCCAGGGGACGGGCCGGGGCGAAGGCGCGGGCCGCCTCGTCCACCGTGCAGGACCAGGGGACGAGATCGTCGAGGGTGCGCAGCTCGGGGCCCTCGGCGCCCGGCGCGCGGACCAGCCACTCGTTCCACACGGCGCCGTTCGGGGCGGTCAGCACCTCGAAGCGCAGGGCGGGCCAGAGCGGCACGGGCCACAGCCACGCCTCGCAGTCCAGGTCGCCGATGCGGCGCGGTGTACGGGACTCCGCCTCACCGAGGACCGAGCGGTAGCGGGACAGGGGCGGGCGGGAGCGCGGGGAGCGGAGCATCGCCTGCCAGCGTTTGTTCGCCTCGCGCATGTCCGCGAGGGAGACTCCCAGCCCGTGCCGGGCGTCCTCCACCAGGCCGGGATTGTGGTCGGCCATGCGGCGTAGCAGCACCAGCTGGAAGTCGAGCGGGGTGAAGGGGCTAGCGGGGCGCTTTCCGGAGGGCATGGGAACCATCGTCGCCCACCGGGGCCGTTCCGGGGCGGCGGCCGTCGGGCAGGAACAGCACCGAGTTGACGTAGCGCGGGCCCCTGAGCAGGGGAGAGGGCAGGACGCGGCGGAGCAGGCCGTGGGAGACGACGTAGGAGGCGTCGGCCTGGTGGTCCTCCAAAGGGAACCCGGCCAGCGGCACCCAGGTGTCGCCCGGCAGCACCCAGCCGTCGTAGCCCAGCAGGGACAGATAGGTCACCACCGGGGCGATCGGCTGGATGCGGGACTCCAGCTCCACGAACAGGGCCGGACGGTCGCGGGCCAGCAGACCCGTCGCCCCGCGCAGGACCGCCGGCTCGTTGCCGTCCACGTCGATCTTGATGAAGTCGACGTTCCGCAGCCCCAGTTCGTCCAGCGTGACGCAGGGGACGTCCAGCGCCCGGCCGTGGATGTCACGGCGGACCAGCGAGGACACGCCCCGGTCGCCCGAGTCGTCCGACGGCAGCCACAGACGGGCCAGGCCCGGGCGGTCCGAGGCCGCCGCGCGGACCACCCGTACGTTCGGCGGGACGGCGGCGGCCAGCAGCCGGGCCAGATGGGGCACCGGCTCGATCGTCACGACCTGCTCGGCGCGGCCGGACAGCCGGTGCGTCCAGGGGCCGTACCAGCCGCCGACGTCCACCGCCGTACCGCAGTCCGGCGGGCACAGCTCGGCGAGCCGGGCCAGCTCCGGTTCGAACCGCGGATACAGGGCCCGGGCCGTCGCGGCCACCAGCCGGGTGGGCAGGAGGGGAGCGAGGCGGGCCGCCAGACTGGTCACGGTGCCATCCTCTTGAGGAGTGCCTCGTGCTCGTCGTCCGGCACCTGCTCGCCCGAGGACGGCAGCAACTGCGGAATGCCGTCGAGGATCGGATAGCGGCGGCGCAGCCGCGGGTTGTACAGGGCCTCCTCCTGCTCGGCCTCCTCGGCCAGCAGATGCAGCGGGCCCTTGTCGAGCGGGCACGCGAGGATCTTCAGCAGCGGGTCGTCGGGCTTCATGGCGATGCCAACTCCTTGGCGGGGGAGGGCTCCTGGGGAGCGGAGTCGTGTTTGGGCATGGTCAGCAGTACGGCGACGGCCAGGGTGGTGCCCGCCACCCGCAGCGCGAGCCGCAGTGGCTCGTCCGGCAGCGCCTCGCCGAACGACAGCGTGCCGAGCACCGCCGTGAACAGGCAGGTCACGGTCGTGCACACCGGCACGATCAGCGAGGCCCGGCAGCGCTGCAGCGCCGCCTGCGACATCACCAGGCCGAACACACCGGTGAACAGCAGCAGATACGGATACGGGGAGGCCAGCAGGTCCAGGACCGCGCCGCCGATCCCGCTGGTCGTCAGATGGCTCGACACGCCCTTGATGGCCAGCGAGCTGACGCCGTACAGCAGGCCCACCGCCACGCCGTACTCGACGCCGGTCGTCGGGCGCCGGTGCCGGTTGCGGGCGCGCCGCTCGGCGGAGCCGTACAGCCACACCCCGGCCGCCAGCGACGGCACGCACACCAGCAGGATCAGCGGGTAGGGCGCCTCCTGGCTGACCGAGTCCGAGCCCTCGCGCAGGGACAGCACCACCATCAGCAGCGCGAGCAGGATCGCCCCGAGGGCGTACCGCTCCCGGCCGGTCGTCTCCTCGCCGAGCAGCCGCGCCGACAACAGCACCAGCAGCACCAGACCGGAGACGAAGATGCCCTGTGCGGCGGCGATCGGCAGCGTCCGGTACACGGCGAGCTGGGCGGCGAACCCGGCCGCGAGCGAGAGCGAACCGCCGATCCACAGCGGGCTGCCGAGCACCAGGCGCAGCAGCCGGGCGGGCTGCCGGATCGTTACTTCCGGCAGGGCGGCGAGCGCGCGCTTCTCCAGGACGAATCCGGTGCTGTACAGGACGTTCGCCAGCAGGGCCGCGGCCACTCCCCACCACATGGGCTACGTCCTCCTGGCGTGCAGCAGCAGGATCGACGCCAGCCGTGGCCGGGCGCAGGCGAGCCGGTCGAGCGGCCTGAGGGGGCGCGGTACGCCGTGGAAGGGAGCGCCTTCGAGCCGTACGACCGTGAATCCGGACGCGGCGACGAACTCGGTGAGCGCGCGGGCGGTGTAGAGGCGGAGGTGTCCCACGACCTCTTTGCCCGGGCGGCCGTGGATGCCGCGCAGGCTGACCTCCGAGAAGACCGGCTGGACGCCGGCGAGCAGCAGGGCGCGGTTGTACCAGGCGGCCAGGTTCGGGGTGGACAGCATGAGATGCCCGCCGGGCCGCAGGATCCTGCGGATCTCGTCGAGCGCGGCGTCCGGGTCGACGAGGTGCTCGATCACCTCGCTGAACAGCACCGCGTCGGCCGACTCGGAGGCGAACGGCAGCCCGCCACCGGTGAGTTCGCCGCGGACCGCGTACGGGACGCGGGTGCGGGCGCGTCTGAGGGCGTCCTGGGACCAGTCGACGCCGATGACGCGGTGGCCGGGCAGGAGGGGCGCGGCGGTGGCGGCGGCGGTGCCGTCGCCGCAGCCGATGTCGAGGACGGTGCGGGTGCCTTCGGAGGCCGGGCCGAGGGCCCGGGCCAGCATGCGGGCCTGGCGGAGGCTGCGGGGGGTGCCGGAGGCGACGGGCACGGCGGGGTTCTCGTAGAAGTCGCGCAGGTCGCGGGGTGGGGGTGCGGGGGTGGTGCTCGTCGTGGTCGTAGGCGTAGGCGTAGGCGTCACGGGGTCACCTCCGTGGTGTGCAGATAGTGCTCGAAGAGGTCGCGGAGGTGGGCGCCGTCGCCGTGGCTGAGCAGGGCCCGGGACCAGCGCAGGGCCAGATGGAGACGGCCGGCCGTGGAGGCGGTGGTGACGGTCAGGCCGCGCGGCATCCGGGCCGGGGCCGAGAACCACACCGCGTGCGCGCGGCCCGCCTCCTCGCCGAAGTCCAGCGGGTACGGGATGCGGCCGATGTTGCTGAGCAGGGTCGTCGACGTCCAGGGTGCGGCGGCCCTGCGCAGGCCACGGGTGAGGGCGGCGCGGGCGGCGACCGGGGCCCAGGGGGTGGTGAGGAGCGCGGCCCCGTGGCCCAGTTGGGGGCGGGGCAGGGCCTTCAGCGCACGGGTCCGCTCCGCGGTCCGGCGGAGCAGGGTGGGCATCTCGGCCTTCAACTCGGCTGGTGCGAACGGTACTTCGACCAGACGGGTGCCGTTGCCGATGGGCATCGTGGTGTCGCGGGGGCGGTCGTCCACGGGCATGGTGATGCGCAGGGGGCGGGGCCGGGCGCCGTGTTCCCTGTTCCAGTGGGCGATGGTCAGGGCCGTGGTGACCATGAGCTGGTCGTTGACGGTGTAGGGGGAGCCCTTGGGGCGGTGCGGGAGGGGCAGCTCGGTGACGAGCATGCCGTTGCCGGGGGAGGGGTCGGGTGTGCCTTGCGCCACCCGCGCGGGGGGTGACCAGGTGGTCGGGGTGTCCGGGGGCTCTTTTCCGGGTTCCGCGGGGCGGGTCGGGGGTGCGGCGGGGTTGTTGTCCCTGCCGCCGTAGAGCTCCGCGGCGGTGGCGAGTATGCGGAGGCAGGCCGGGCCGTCGAGGGCGGTGTGGTTGATGGTGAGGAAGAGAACCGATCCCACTGCCTCGAGTCGTATCGGGGGCGACATCGACAGGGGTGGTGCCTCTGCCAGCGCCCTTGTTCTGGCGTCCTGCAACGCCCGTGGCCCCGGCGGGGTGAAGGTCACCACCTCCGTGTCCGGTTCGCCCGTCAGTTCCCACTCGTAGCGGCGGCGGAACCAGGGTCCCCTCGCCTCCCGCATCAGGATGCGGGGGTGCCGGTGCAGGGCCTCCGTGAAGGCCTTGCGCAGGCGGGGCTCGTCGAGGGGGCCGGGGAGGTGGACCTCGATGTGGACCGTTTCCGGTTCCTCCTCCTGGAGGCAGTGCCGGGACACCTCGTCCACCACCGGGAACGGGATGCGTACCGGTGCCGTCATGCGGGCTCGTCCTTCCCTGGTTCTCGCAGGCTCACGAGTCCCGCGAACAGGCCGATCAGTGCCAGGAGTTGAGCCACCCGGCCGAACGCTCCCGCGCCCGACCCCACCGGCTCCCCGGCGCCGGTCGCGGCTGCGATCCCCGCCCCCGCCAGCGCCACGAACGCGATCGGCACCAGCAGGGCGTGCCGCCGCGAGGCCAGCAGCGCCAGCACCGGGACCAGCAGCGCGAACCAGCCCGCGATCACCACTCCGACCAGCGTCAGCGCCACCGTGCCGAGCCACAGCCCGGGCAGCGGCGGGACCGGCTGAGGCGCGTCGGGGTTGGGGGCGCGGCGGCGCCACAGGGCGAGGCCCAGCAGCACCGCGATACCGGCGCCGCTGCCGATCAGCCCGGCGTCGTAGGTGGTGGCCGGTTCGTACGACAGCTTGACCGCGCCGCCCGCCCCGGCCGGGATCCGCCAGCCCTGCTGCCAGCCGTCCAGCCGCACCGGGGTCAGCTCCTTGCCGTCCAGGGTGGCCTTCCAGCCGTCGTTGAAGTTCTCGTACGTGGTGAAGTACGAGGCGGCGCCCGAGCCGACCGTCACCTCGCGCCGGTCGCCCAGCCAGTCCCGTATCTCCATCTCACGCCCGGCCGCTGCGGCCTCGGGGATCGTCCCGCGGGCCAGGGTCACGTCCGTGAGGGCGAGGGGGCCCGCGTCGCCGCCCTCCAGCCGGTGTTCGCCGGCGGGGAGCCGCACCTCCGAGTCGCCCCGGCCCTCCTGGCAGAGCGTCACCTCGACGCCCCGCCGCTCCACCAGATCCCGCACCGTCCCCTTCACGCCCGTCTGGTACAGCTCGCCGTCCAGCGCCACGTCCGGCCCCTTCCCGCACGGCAGGGAGAACTTCCGGGTGCCGTCCGGCTGCGGGGTGCGGTACTGGTCGAGGGCCGGGAGGTACGCCTCCGTCAGGCCCACCGGGAGGCGCAGGTCCTCGTCGGCGACCGGGTTGTGCAGGGTCAGCGGGGCGGTCTCGGTGACCGTGATGTCGAGCCGGTCCGTGGTGATCGGCGGGAAGCGGACCCAGCCGTTCTCGTCGACGCCGGCGATCGTCGCGCCGTCGGGGGAGCTGATGTGCACCTGGGAGGCACGGGTGGACAGGCCGCCCGCGGGGGCCAGTACCAGCTCGCCCACCGCCTGCTTGCCCTCCCAGCTCAGGTGGATCGTCGGCCGGTCGCCCGCGATCCACGCCGTCGTCAGATCGCCGTCGGTGAGGTTGCGTGCCGTCAGGCCCGCGCCGAGGCTCGCCGTGGAGTCGGCGGTGGCGACGATCCGGGTCTGCTGTTCGGGCGCGACCTCGTAGAGCAGCCGGTCGAGTTCCTCGCCCGGCACCGGCACCGCGTTCGCCTTCACCTCGTATGTCCCGGCGGCCGGTGTCGTGAAGCGCCGGTGCAGGCCGGCCTCCGTGCCGACAGCGGACAGGCCGGTCGGGTCGGAGGCGCGGTGCAGGGAGACCAGGGTGGCGGGAGCGGTGGCGTTGTCCGCGTCCGTCGGCAGCTTCAGCAGCCGGGTCACCTGGATGTCCGGCAGGTCGATCTCGGAGAAGCCCGCGCCCGTCAGACCGGCCCGGCGCTCCACCGAGTCCACGATCGTCAGCTTCATCCACCGGCTCGTGCCCTCGGGCGCCTTGATCCGCTGTGTCTTGCCGTTCGGCTGGAGGAAGCTGGTCTTCGAGCCCTTCTCGGTCTCCACCCGTACCTTCGTCGCCGCGGCCCGCACGCTCTCCTGCGGCAACGGCGTGACCTTGAAGGAGGACGGCATGTCGTAGGGGCCGGTGAAGCCGACGCGCAGCCACTGCCCGTCCGGCGTGTCCGGCGCGCCCTCCGCCCACGCGGTGTCCGGGTTGCCGTCGAAGGCGTTCACCGGGTCGTACTGCGGCAGATGGAAGAGCCAGTTGCCGTACGAGGAGGCGGTCACCGAGTCGGCGCCGCGCAGTTCGGCCACGGTCTGGTGGTCGGTTCCCTCGGCGGGCAGGATCTGGCGCGGCTTCTCGCCCGGGTCCTGCTGGGCGTCGGGCGCGTTGCGCTCGTCCCGCGTGTACGTGTACGACGTACCGGCGTTGACCAGGCCGAACCGGGTGTCGGCGCGCCGCATCCCGTCGCCCACCACCTGCACGGCAGGGGTGCCGAGCCCGGGATGGTTGTCGCCGGTCAGGACGGCCGCCCGCCCGCGCAGCCGGGACGCCAGCGGCAGCAGCGCCTCCGGGCCGCCGGACACCACGGCCGTGTCGGAGACCGGGGTGAGCCCGGCCTGCCCGGGCCGGAGCACGTCCGTGTCGGCCGGCCGGTAGATCTCCACCGCCCGTTGCCGCGCGTACAGGCCCTCGACCTGGAGCGGCGCGTCCTGCGCGATCCGCCCGCCGGTCATCACGGGACCGAGCCCCGTCACCCGCTCGTACCCGGACTGCTCCAGCGTCCGCTTGACCGTCGCGGTCGGCACCGCGCCGATCTGATCGGGATCGAGATCGTTCCGTACGACGACGTAGTACAGCCCCGCCCGGCTCAAGTAGTCAACGAGACCCGGGACTTCGCTTCCCGACAGCAGCGCCTGCTCGACGGCGTCCATCGCACGCCGGTTGCCGGGCGTGCCGAACGGAACGTAGTCGCGTTGCGCCCAGCGCGACTCGGCGAGCACGTCGAGCGGCTGGTCGATGGGGGAGCCCCAGGTGTACATGCCGTGCGCGGTCGCCGGGACGACCAGGGCACGGGAGTCGGGGGAGTACTTCTCCAGCCAGTCGGCCGTGGCCTCCCAGTAGGTGGGGAGCTTCTGGAAGGAACCCGGGTTGAGGATCGAGCCGTTGAGGTACGGCAGCAGCAGCCCCGGCAGGACAAGCACCGCCGCGATCAGCGGGGCGAGGCGCCGGCCGCGCACCGGGCGGGCCCCGCGCGGCTCGGCGGCGACACCCACCAGATGGACCATGCCCAGTACGAGCGCCAGCGCCAGCCCCGCCTGGAACTTGTAGATGTTCCGGAACGGCGACAGCCACCCGTCCAGCCAGCCCTGCACCACCCCGTGGAACGGCGCCCCGAACGCCCCGCCGTACCCGGCGAGCAGCACCAGCGCCGCCACCAGCACGGTCAGCACGAGCCACCGTCGCTCGGGCAGGTCCCGCCGGGCGAGTCCGGCGAGCCCCAGCCCGGCCGCCAGGGCCGAGCTCACGATCACGACGACCGACGAGGCCACGGCCCACCCCGCGGGCAGCCACGCCTCACCGAAGTGCAGATAGGCGACCCAGTTCCCGGCGCCGCGCAGCGCCTCGGTCGCCGACATCGTGTCCGTCGTGGTCTGCGCCGTCTCGATGTACGGCAGGAAGTTCTCGCCGTAGACCCCGAGCAGCAGCAGCGGCACCCACCACCAGGCCGTCACGACGATCACGGCCGGGGCCCACCAGACGATCAGCTTGCGCTGCCGGGGCCCGGGCGGCCGGGACAGCAGATAGAGCCCGACCGGCAGCAGCGAGGCCAGGGTCGCCGAGGCGTTCACCCCGCCCATGAACGGCACGAGCAGCGCGGAGCGCAGCGCGGCGACCCGGGCCGCGTACCGCTCGTTCGTCAGCGGCAGCAGCACCCACGGCAGGAACGCGCCGGGCAGCGCGGCGGCCGACGTCGACCCGATGACGGTCGTGAACACCGGCCACAGCGCGTACGCCACGGCCCCCAGCAGCCGGGAGGTGCCACTGCCCACCCGCAGCCGCTCGGCCAGCCGCAACGCACCCCAGAAGGCGACGGACACGACGACCGACAGCCACAGCCGCTCCGCCAGCCACACCGGCAGCTGTACGAGGTCGCACAGCCAGTAGAACGGCAGCATCGGCCAGAGATAGCCGACGTACTGGTCCTGGATCCCGCCGAACCCGGCCCGGTCGTGCCACAACTGGCCCAGGTCGGCGAGGAACTGCCCCGGATCGACGGTGACGCCCAGCTTGGTGTCGAAGGTCTGCCGCCCGGGTTGAACCACCAGGAACAACACGAACACCACGGCCCAGAAACCCAGCAGCCAGCGCCGCGACCGCGGGCCCTCGGGGGGACCCGCCGCGGTCGCGGTGGTGGGAACGGCTGCCGGTGGAGGAGCCTGGACCGTGGTTGTCATGTAGGACACCGCCGCAGAATGAGGAGGAGGTTCCAGGTGGCGAACTCGCGGATCCCGGGCGCCTTGACGACGGTCTCCGCGAGGAAGGGCCAGTAGCGGGAGCGCGCCGAGACGACCGTGACGTCGTCGCGGGCACGCACCTGCCGCAGGGTGGAGCCGATGTGCACGGCGAACAGGTTCTCGCCGAGCGTGTGCTTGGCGGGCTTGCCGGTCCGCCGCAGATAGCGGGCGCGGGCCCGCTCGGCACCGAGGTAGTGCCACGGGGCCCACTCGTGCCCGCCCCACGGCGACAGCCAGTTGGTGAACGACACATAGATCAGCCCGCCCGGGCGCGTCACCCGGGCCAGCTCACTGAGAAAGGTCTCCGGATCGGCCACGTGCTCCAGCACGTTGGAGGAGAAGGTGACGTCCGCGATGCCGTCCCGGAGGGGCAGCAGATACCCGTCGGCGACCACCGCGCCGCCGGGCGGCTTCTCACCCAACTCGGCCATGTCCGGCTCGAACAGATAGGCATGGGCACCGCGACGCCGGAACTCCTCGGTGAAGTAGCCACTGCCGCCGCCTATGTCCAGGACGGTACGCCCGGCGACAGGGCCGTCGTAGGCCTCGACCTGGTCGGCGGCGTCACGGGCGAGCAGCGAGTAGCAGTAGTCGGGATCGTTCTGCTCGTGGAGGAAGGCACGGAACAGGGCAACAGATCTTCGAAACGAGGGGTCTTTCCTATAGGGGCGCGGGGCTGTGACATGTGCGGCTCCGCCGCGTGGGCGCATGGGTGGTATCACGGGGCCCAGCCCCTCACCGCCTCCGCGGCAACCACCCGAAACTGCCGCACGGTCCGATCCCACCGATACGAGGCGGCCCGGTCCCGCGCAGCCTTCCCCATCAACTCCCGCTCCCGCCCGGCGAGGGCAAGCGCACACCACGCCGCGGCGAACGACGACTCACCCCGTGCGAGAACCCCGGTCTCACCATCCACGACGGAGTCCTTGAGCCCGGGCACATCGAAGGCCACACTCGGCGTCTCCCGCGTCGCGGCCTCCGTCACGACCAGCCCCCACCCCTCCACCGCGGAGGGATGCAGCAACAACCAGGCCGCACACAACAGCCGGTGCTTCTCGGCCTCGGAGACATACCCGGTGAACTCCACACCGGGGCCGGCGAGCCGCTCCAGCCTCTCGCGCTCAGGCCCGTCCCCGACGATCACCAACCGCCCGCCGGTCACCGGCCGCACCCGCTCCCACAACCGCAGCAGCAGATCGATCCGCTTGTACTCGACGAGCCGCCCGACGGCGACGAACAACGGCTCGGCCGAGCGCTCGGCCCTCGGCCCCGGCTCCTCGACCCCGTTGTGCACGACCCGGATACGGTCCCGCTCGACCCCGATCGCCCGCAGCGCGTGGGCCGTCGAGGAGGACACGGCGACCATCAGGCTGCCCTGCCGCGCGCCGGTCAGCGCCCAGTGTTCGAGTCTTCGGCCGATCCGCGCCGCCGGGGCCAGCGGCCCGCCGAAGCGCATCTTCCACAGATCCGTATGGACGTGGTTGACCAGACACAGCGTGGGACCGCGATGCCACAACGGCGCCAGATACGGCATGCCGTTGCACACCTCGACCAGCAGATCGCAGTCGCCGATCTGGCGGGCGAAGGCGGAACGGGCGCGCAGATAGTGCCCGTACGGGCCGCCCGCCGACACGACCCGATAGTCACGGAAGGCCGCGGGGCCTCCGCACAGCAGGGTCACCTGGTGGCCCAGCCGGGTCAGCCCGTCGGCGAGCTTGTCCACCAGCAGCTCGGAGCCGCCGGCGGAGGGGTTGTCCAGATCACGATGGGCGAGGAAGACGATCCGGCGCGGATGTGGGGGGAGCGCCGGAAGGGGTCGCTGCGCGCTGAGGGACGCGCGCAGCGGGGACGGTACGTGCTGGGGCATGGGTGCTCCAACTCGTCTTGGGGTGCGGAACTCAACGTGGGAAAACGTGGGGGGTTCGTTCCGAACGGGAGTCTGGAAGGGGAGTCTTGAAGATGCCGGCCTGTGGGGGGCCTGAGATCTTCCTGGGAGGGGAGTGTGGACGGGATGTGCTCGGGTGGGGTTGGACAGTTTTCGCCCGGACGATCGCCACGGCTACTCACCGGCGTGACAATTTCGGGCTTTGTTAGAGCTGACGTCACATCACATCGTGAGGGTGGGCTGGGGCGTATCGGGCGTTTCGGACGGAACAGGCTGCTCCGGCTCCTTCCGCCCACGCGCCACGAGAACACCACCCATCACCGCGAGCACAAAACCGGTCAGGGCCGCACCGATCGGCAACGTCTCGCCCACCAGCCGCAGTTGGCCGCTGTCCCGCTTCGCCTGCCGCACCGCTTCCTTCTGTGTCGCGGTCGTGAACGAGACCTTCCGACTGTCCAGCAGCACCGCCGCGTCCTTCTTCCCGCCCGGCGCCCGCAGGGTCCGCTTCGGCCCGGTCTGCGCGTAGATCACGCGGCCGGTGGCCTGGTCGACGACCAGCTCGAACCCGTGGTTGGAGTACCACTCCTCGGCGAGCACCTGCGGCCGGCCCGGCTGGTCGACGATGCTGCCGGGCACCATGCGCGTGCCGGTCCTGGTCGGGGGGACCGAGCCGGTGAACTTGTAGCCCGTGTAGCCCTGGACCTTCTCGGTGCCCCGGTAGCGCAGGACGACCGTGTCGCCGAGGGTGTTGTCCCACCACTGGTACGAGCGTTTCTGCACGTCGAAGGGGAACTTCAGATAGGCCTCGCCCTCGATGTACGGCTTCTCCCCGCAGCAGTGCACCGGCCGGGTGGTCTCGCGGTCCATCACCCAGCGGTGCGGCGTGAAGTCCAGCGCGTCGTGCGGATCGGCGGCCGGCAGCGACTTGTCGGTGTCGACCGTGGTGATCACGTCCCAGACGGCCTTGCCACTGCGTTCGCTGTCCTCGACATTGCCCCGGACCCGCTGGGTCACGGTGATCTTCCGGTCGGGAACCGTCTCGATCCGGTCAGTGTCGAAGACGCTGCCCCGGCCGGTGTAGACGGCGGTCGTGTCGATGTCGATCGGATTCACCGCGGCACGCGGCTGCACATACCAGGCGAGCAGGGGCGCCAGCACCAGCAGGAACGTGCCGAGACCCAGCAGGACCAGGGAAAACGGAGAGGTTGTACGGCGCATCCGGGCACTCCAGTGGCTTGGGACGGCTCGACGTACGAGGAGACCGGCACGGCGGCGAAGCGCGCGCATGCGGTTGGGCCGGGAACCGTAGGCTGCTCTTGACGGGGTGTCAATGCTTGTTGAGACTGGGCGCGACAGGCAGGGACGGGACGCCGGGGTGGGGAAACCTCCGGACGATCTCCGGACGTATCCGGACAGAGAGGCTGACCCTGCGATGTCCAGACTGCTCGCTGCCGCGCTGACCGTCGCGCTCGCCGCCGCCCTCGCCGTGGGCGCCGCGCTGGGCGTCGTCGCGCTGCTCCAGGCCACACCCGACCAGCCGAACACGCCCCTGATCACGTACGAGCAAGCGGGCCAGGGGAGTTGACGGTGACGGCCGCCCGCACCGGAACCGTCACCACACGCTCGGCCTGGCACGACGTACCGCGCTTCCAGGTGCGCCGGTTCGCGGCGATCGCCATGGCCGAGGCGCCCGCGCTCGCCGAGGAGATCCTCGGCGAGATACAGCGCGAGTACCCGCATCTTCCGTTCGTCGTGGACGACTCCGGCGAGCCGATGGCCCTGGTGGGCATCCGCCGTGCCATCGAGGTCTTCGTGCAGCACCTGGAGCACTCGGAGGGCCGGCCCACCGTCCCGCCCGGCGTCTTCCAGGACTTCGGCCGCGGCGAGGGCCTCAACGGCCGCTCGCTCGACTCCCTCCAGGCCATCTACCGCATGGGCGTACGCCTGGCCTGGCGCCGCTTCGCCGACATCGGCCAGCGGGTGGAGATCCCGCCCCCGGCGATGTACGAACTCGTCGACGCGGGCTACGAGTACCTGGACGGCCTCGTCGACCAGTCCGTACGCGGCTACGCCGAGGCGGCGGCCCGCCAGGCCGGTGAACGCCTGCGCCTGCAACGCCGCTTGATGGAGCTGCTCCTCGCCGAGCACCACCGCGGCGACCCCGCCGAGGCCCTCACCGAACGCGCCGCCCGCATCGGCTGGCCCTTACCGGCGAAGGTCGCGGTCGGCGTCCTGCTGCGCCCGGCCCGGGAGGCCATGGCGCCGGCGGTCGGCCAGGGCGTGCTGCTCGACATGGAGTACGAGCAGCCCCGCATGGTCGTGCCCGACCCGGGCGCGGCGGGCCGCCCCGAGCTGCTGCACCGGGCCCTGGCCGGCTGGTCCGGCGCGATCGGCCCACCGGTCCCGCTCACCGACGCGGCGAAGTCCCTGCGCTGGGCCGAGGCAGCGGTCCGCCTGATGGAACGGAACCTCCTCCCCTCCGGCGAGGTCCTCCACTGCACCGAGCACACCG
This sequence comes from Streptomyces sp. NPDC057002, assembly GCF_042673825.1. Taxonomy (NCBI): domain Bacteria; kingdom Bacillati; phylum Actinomycetota; class Actinomycetes; order Kitasatosporales; family Streptomycetaceae; genus Streptomyces; species Streptomyces sp. NPDC057002. Next base: position 143,149 of record NZ_JBHURZ010000005.1, on the reverse strand, counting down.
AGGCGCTGGTCCTCCTCCAGCCGGAGGAACTCATCGACGACCTGGCCCTCCGCTGCCTGGCCCCCCTGACCCACTGCGGCCCCACCCACGGCCGCCGCCTCGCGGAAACACTCCTGGCCTGGCTGGAGACCAGAGGCGGAGCCCCGGAGGTCGCGACCCGCCTCGGCGTCCACCCCCAGACGGTCCGCTACCGCCTGCGCCAGATCCGAGAACTCTGGGGCGACGAGATAGACAACCCCGACCGCCGCTTCGAACTGGAACTGGTCCTGCGCGCACAGCGACTACGGGGGGAACTGGGGGCGGCACGGGGGCGCCGGTGAGCCTCCGGCGGCCTGCCCGGTGATCACCGACGTGCCCGTGGGCGGGCTCGTCGGTTTCCGCCCGCTCTGCCTCTGCCCATTGCCCGGCCAAACCTCTATGGCTAGCCTGTGTTCGTCATGCCGATCGCCTGTTGGTATCTCGAACACAGGCGCCTGAGACACATAGGGAGGGGCCGGTCGTGGGACGACTCGTACCAGCCGTGACCCGGGCTCTCGACATTCTCGAGCTCTTCCTCGACGGGGACGGGACGCTGTCCGCCCCCGACATCGTGCGCAAGCTGCAGCTGCCGCGCACCACCGTGCACGAGCTGGTGACCACGCTCGCCGCCCGGAAGTACATCGTGCAGGTGCCCGGCCAGCCGGGACGCTACCGGCTCGGTGTGCGCCCGTACCAGCTCGGCGCCCGATACGCCGAGCAGCTCGACCTCGCCGCCGAGGGGCAGCTGGTCGCCCGGTCCGTCGCCGAGACCTGCGACGAGACGGTGCATGTGGCGATCCTCGAGGACACGGACGTCATCTACATCGCCAAGGTCGACTCCACGCACGCCGTGCGGATGGTGTCGGCGGCCGGCCGCCGGCTGCCCGCCCACTGCACCTCCGTCGGCAAGATGCTGCTGGCCTCCCTTCCCGAGCAGGAACTCGCCACCCGGATCCCCGACAACGCCGGGCTGGTCGCGATGACCCCCAACAGCATCACCGACCCGGCCGTCCTGCGCGAGGCCCTGACCGAGATCCGTGAGCGGGGCATCGCCGTGGAGAGCCGTGAGTCCAACCCGGACGTGAGCTGCGTGGCCGCGCCGGTCCGCGACCGCACCGGCCAGGTCGTCGCCGCCCTGTCGATCTCCGTGCCCATGATCCGCTGGAGCGAGGAGCGCCGCGCCGAGCTGGAGCAGCTCGCCGCGAAGGGCGCCGCCGACCTGTCGGAGCACCTCGGCCACCGGAGCGTGGCATGACGACGAAGCCGTACGAGGTCGCCGTACGGGCCGAGGCCGAGCTCGGCGAGGGGCCGACCTGGGACGCGGCGGCCGGCCGTCTGCTCTGGATCGACATCCTCGGTTCCCGGGTGCACACCTACGACCCGGCCACCGGACGCCGCACGGTCCGCCGCACCGAGCAGCACGTGGGCGCGGTCAAGCCGCGCGTCGGGGGTGGACTGGTCCTGAACCTGCGTGACGGGATCGGCCTCCTGGACGGTGACGCCGACGGCGGCCGGTTCCGCTGGCTGCATCACGAGCCCGTGCCCGGCCGTCGCGCCAACGACGCCGCCGTGGCACCCGACGGCACGCTCTGGGCCGGCACGATGCGCTACGACGAGGCACCGGGCGGCGGCTCGCTGTCCCGCGTCGGCGGGGACGGCACGGTCGAGGTCGTCCTGGACGACGTGTCCGTCAGCAACGGCACGGGGTGGAGCCCCGACGGACGGCTCCTGTACTACATCGACTCCCCGACCCGGCGGGTCGATGTCTTCGACCACACGGACGGGCGGGTGTCCGGCCGCCGGACCCTCGCCGAGATCGAGGACGGCGCGGGTTTCCCCGACGGGCTGACCGTCGACGCCGACGGCTGTGTGTGGGTGGCGCTCTGGGAGGGCTCGGCGGTACGGCGCTACACACCCGACGGCGAGCTGGACCGGGTGATCGAGCTGCCGGTGCCGTTGGTGACGGCCTGCGCGTTCGGCGGGGCCGGGCTGAGCGACCTGTACATCACGACGGCCCGGGTGGGCCTGACGGAGCCGCCCGCACTGGCGGGGTCGGTGTTCGTGGTGCCGGAGGCGGGCAAGGGCGTGGCACAGCCCGCGTTCGAGGGCTAGGGCTCCAGCCCGGCCGCTTTCCGCTCCACTGCCGTCAACGGCGGTCCGTTCAAGAACGACTTGAGCGGGCCCACCGCCGCCGCCAGCAGCACCGACGGGGTCAGCAACACCCCCGCCCCCCGCTCCAGTGACGTCACATCGGTCACCCGCCGGGCGATACGGCCGTTGCCCGTCGCCGTGTACATCAGCCGGTCCACGTACGCGGTCACCAGCCGGTCCCGGAGCGTGGGCCCCTGCTCCGTCGCGCCCGGATAGAAGACGTCCTGGCCGATGGCGAGGTCCCAGGCCGCGCCGACCGGGCGGGAGGCGGCCTTCTGGATCCGCCGGGCCAGACCGGGCGCGGCCCAGCCGTGCCGCCGTACCGTGTCCCGCAGCAGCAGGGCGCTCTGCGCGGCGACCGCCAGGCCGTGGCCGTAGACCGGGTTGAACGCGGCGAGCGCGTCGCCGAGGACGGCGAAGTTCTCGGGCCACGCCGGCATCCGCTCGTAGAAGTGCCGACGGTTGACGGTGGTGCGGGTGAAGGACACGTCGGTCAGTGGCTCGGCCTGTTCGAGCAGGTCGCCGATCAGCGGGTGCCGCAGGTCCTCACGGGCGAAGCGGACGAAGTCGCCGTTGTCCCGGGACGGCCGGCCGCCGCGCGTGCCGCACAGGGTGACGATCCACCGGCCCTCCTCGACGGGCAGCAGGAACCCCGCCCGGCCGGGGCCGCCGTCCCGCCGGTCGGGCTGGACGTTGACGACCGGGAAGGCGTCACGGGCCGCGGCGGGGGCGAGATACAGGCGGCTGGCGTAGGCCAGGCCCGCGTCGACCTCGCGCCGCTCCGCCAGGGGCAGACCGAGGTCGGCCAGCCAGTGGGCGGCCTGGGAGCCGCGGCCCGAGGCGTCGACGACCAGGTCCGCCCCGAGGGTCCGCTCGGGGCCGTCGTCGGGCCGGATCCGTACGCCGGTGACCGCGGCGTCCGTGCCGGTGAGGCCCACCGCCTCCGCGCGCTCGACGACCTCGATCCGCTCGTCGGCCAGGACCCGCGCGCGGACCGTCGCGTCCAGCAGGTCCCGGCCGGCCAGGATCACGTGGTGGGACTCGGGCCAGCGCCGGAACCAGCCCCGGGTGCCCAGGGCGACGATGTCCGTCGTGACCGGCAGTCGGTTCGCCCCGGCCTCCCTGAGCGCCCCGGTGATCCCGGGCAGCAGTTCCTCCATGGCCCGCACCCCGCCCGACCAGAGCATGTGGGCGTGCCGTGCCTGCGGCAGTCCCTTGCGGGGTCCGGGAGCGGCGGGCAGCGCGTCGCGCTCCACGACGACGACCCGGTCGGCGACATCGGCCAGCGCGCGTGCCGCGAGCATGCCGGAGTGTGATCCCCCCAGGACGACGGCGGTTCTGGCGGGGGTGGAGCTGTCAGTCATGCGCGGGCGTTCTCTCTCCCGGGGGCGGCCGCGCGCGAGCGTACCGCCTCGATGTGGTCGCGGTGCCGCAGGGCCAGGGACACGGCCTGGATCTCTTGGAGCAGATAGGTGGTGTCGGGGCCGGACGGGGAGGCGGCGCTGTCGCTCCGCGGGGCCCGTTCCCGGGCGGCGACGGCGTCCAGGATCATGACGGCGGCGGCCAGCGCCTTCGCCCGGCCGGGGTCGAAGCCGAGCCCCAGGGCCGCGTCGTACGACCGTTCCCGCAGCTCCTCGTCGAGGTGCCGGGAGAGCTGGAGGAGCACGTCGCGGATGTACGTCTCGCGGCGGATCAGGCGCAGTTCGCCGGTGGCGCGCGGGGCGAAGGGGGCGCCGCCGCCGTTGACGGTGCGCAGCAGCAGGTAGAGGGGGCGCAGCCGCCAGTGGGCGAGCCGGATGCGCCAGCGTTCGTGCAGGTACTGGCCGCCGTGCGGAATGATGAAGCCGATCGCGACCATGGTGGCCGACAGACAGGCGGCCGAGGGAGCCAGGTAGGTGCTCAGCCAGTCCAGATCGTTGCCGGTCAACCGGGCGATGACGGCGGTGAGTTTGGCGGCGTCGAAGAGCAGGTTCGTCGCGTAGCCGACGCCGAGGAACCTCAGGCCCCAGCGCAGCCAGGCGTCGAGGCCGTCGGTGCGGACCCAGTTCCAGATCAGCCGGGCCGTGACCGAGCAGGCCACGGTGTGTGCGAGGAGGTAGAGAAGGATCTCCTCGCGCATGAAGGGCGTGTTGGCGTAGTACGTGTCCAGGTCCTGGCGGCGCTCCACGGGGACGTCCGCGAGCCAGAAGAGCACCCACAGCGCGACGACCACACCCGCGTAGGCGAAGACGACCCACCGGGCGGCGCGGCGCGTCGAGGCCGAGCGGTCGGACAGGCCGTTGCGCCAGGCGACGATCAGCAGCAGCCAGGACGCGCACAACGCGGTGAGCAGCGAGTACACCAGCGGCGCCGCGATGTTCGGCACGCCGGTGACACGGTTGGTCCAGCCGATGACGGCCGGGGACGCGAAGACGAACACGGCGCAGGCGAACAGCAGCAGCCCGCCGACCGCGCGCAGCATCGGGTCCCGCCACATCTTCACCAGGCTGGGCAGCTTGATGACCAGGGCGACGGTCAGCGCCCCGATCGGCAGCCAGAAGGAGACGGAGAAGCCGTCGAGGACGTCCCGGGCGTTCGTCATCGCGCGCCGCCTCCGCGTCCCCGGTAGCCCATCGACCGCCGCACCGGATCGAGAGCGGCGTTCGCATCGCGCGGGGGACCGTCCGCGAAGGAGCGGAAAGCCGCCGCCAGCCGGTGCCCGAAAGCGTCGGCCTCGGCCTCGTCCCGCTCACGCGAGCCGTCGCGGGCGGCCACCGTCAGCGCCAGGGACTTCCAGCCGGGCTCGCGGTCCAAGGCCCGCACCGCCGCCGTGCCGGCGACATGGTGGTGGTCGTGCCCCGCGTGCAGATGCCACAACTCATGCCCGAGGATGACCAGTTGCTGCAGGGCCTCGGCCCGCTCCTCGATGATGACGAGGTCGAAGTCCTGGAACTCGACCCACAGCCCGGTCACTTCGATCTCGTCGGGAAAGCGCTCGAAACGCAGCTCGACGGGACGCCCGCCGCGCCGCGCGCTCATCTCCTCGCACAGCGCCCGGCACAACGACCGTACGTCGGTGGGGGACTGCTCTCTCGCCCTGACCCCGGCGGCGAGCCCGGCGGCCAGGCCGCGCATGGCGGAGCCACGTCGCGAGCGCCTGAACGCGGCAGTGACTCGGGCGGCCCTCATCCGCGCGCCCGCGATGTCCATCGCTCCCCCTTCTCACCGCCGGCCGACGGCTTGGCAGCGGGTCCGAGACTACGCGCCCGAAAGTGTTCACGTCATGCGATCCGACGCCCGTAGTTCAACGGAGAACGACCGTTCTTGTACGGAACGTCGTGTCCACAGTCCGGCCGGGCCATTGACGCGCAAGCGCTTCGAATTTACGGTCCCGTTCGAAGTGACGAGCGATTTACGAAATACCGAACGAACAGCACACCGACAGTTAGGGCAAATCGACAGTAAGGGCAGGGAATGGGACGACCTGACCTGAACCGCAGACAGCTTCTGGGCGGACTCGGAGGACTCCTGGTCGCGGGCAGCTTCGGCTTCGCCGCGGCCGGCACCGGAGCCGACGCGCTCGCCTCCGGTGCGAACACCCGCGTCCGGTACTGGAATCTCTTCAGCGGCGGCGACGGCTCCAACATGATCGCCATGCTGGACGCCTTCCGTAAGGACAACCCGGACATCGCGGTGAAGGACTCCACGCTCCAGTGGGGCAGCCCCTTCTACACCAAGCTCGCCATGGCCGCCGCGGGCAACCGCGCACCCGACCTCGGCGTCATGCACCTCGGCCGGGTCACCGGCTTCTCGCCCGGCCGCTTCCTCGACCCCTGGGACGTCGGACTGCTCGCCGAGTACGGCGTACGGGAGGAGGACTTCAACCCCGCGCTGTGGAAGCGCGCCGTCATCGACGGCAAGCTCTACGCCCTCCCGCTCGACATCCACGTACAGCTCTGCTTCTACCGCAAGGACGTGCTGAAGAAGGCGGGGCTGCTCGGCGGCGACGGCCGGATCGTGCCGGTCACCTCCCCCGACGAGTGGTTCGACGTCCTCAAGGAGGCCAGGAAGGCCACCAAGAAGGGCCTCCAGACCATCGGCCTGTGGGCCAACGACCAGAACTTCCAGTGGTGGTTCTTCGTCGCCTTCTACACCCAGCTCGGCGGCACCTGGTTCGACGCCGCCCACACGGAGGTCACCTTCGACACCGGCAAGGCCACCCAGGTCCTGGAATTCCTGCGCCGCCACACCGCCGACGGCTACGCCGATCCGGGCATGGGATCCGTCGGCGCCGAACAGTTCGTCAACGGCGCGCCCTTCGCCTGGGAGGGCAACTGGTCGGTCCCGGTCTACTCCGGAGCGAAGCTCGACTACGGCGCGACCCCGCTGCCGCCCGTCTTCGGCAAGCAGGCCACCCACGCCGAGTCGCACGCCTTCGTCCTGCCGCACCAGTCCGACCGCGGCGGCCCCAGCAACGAGGCCGCCCACCGACTCGCCGCCTACGTCGTCCGGCACGCCCGGCAGTGGGCGGCCGGCGGCCACATCCCTGCCTACACCCCGACCCTGTCCACGGCCGCGTACAAGGAGCTGAACCCGCAGAGCGAGTACGTCTCGGCCATGAACCACCAGGCCACCGAACCGAAGGTCTGGTTCGCGGGCTCCACCGGCATCCTCGCCCAGCGCGTCGGCCCGATCGTCGTCTCCGCCACGGTGGGCTCCGCCGAGCCCGAGACCGCCGCCCGCCGGATGAACAGCGCGCTCACCCAACTGCTCGCCATGAAGAACCCCATGGACGGCCGCACCGCCGCAGAGGGAGGTGCGGCCGCATGACGGCGACCAGCGCCCAGAGCATCGCCGCACCCGCACGCGTGAAGACCGCCGCCGACAGCGCCCGCCTCCGCCGGGGCCAGGGCTTCCAGCACGGCGGCTGGTTCGTCGCCCCGTTCCTCGCGCTCTTCGCCCTGTTCGTGATCTGGCCCCTGCTGCGCGGCGTCTGGCTCAGCTTCACCGACGCCAACATCTCCGGCGAAGGCGCGAGCTTCATCGGCCTCGACAACTACCGAGAGGCCATCGAGGACCCATTGATGTGGGACTCCCTCGGCCACAGCGCGTACTTCACGCTCCTGGTCGTCCCCTGCATCACGGTCCTCGCCTTCCTCCTCGCGATGCTCGCCCACCACATCGAACGCGGCAAGTGGCTGTGGCGGCTGTGCTTCTTCGCCCCGTTCCTGCTGCCGTCCACCGTCGCGGCCAATCTGTGGCAGTGGCTGTTCAACCCCGGCACCGGAATGATCAACCACGTCTTCGGCATCGAGACGCCCTGGCTGACCGACAAGTCCTACGCGATGCTCGCCATCGTCATCCAGACCCTGTGGTGGACGGTCGGCTTCAGCTTCCTGCTCTACCTCGCCGCGCTCCAGGGCATCCCCGGCCACCTCTACGAGGCCGCCAGACTGGACGGCGCGAACGCCTGGCACCGCATGGTCCACATCACCCTGCCGATGCTGCGCAACATCACCGGGCTCGTCATCGCCCTGCAGATCCTGGCCTCGCTCCAGGTCTTCGACCAGGCCGTCGTGATGATGGACTTCCTCCCAGGGCCCGAGGGATCGACGCGCACCTTCGTCCAGTACACCCTCGAAGAGGGCTTCACCAGCTACCGCGTGGGCTACGCCTCCGCCATCTCCGTCATCTTCTTCGTGATCATCGCGGCCGTCGCCCTCGCCCGGATGTGGCTGCTGCGAGGCCGTGAGGAGGCCGCCCGATGAGCACAGCCGCCCACCCCCGCAAGCCGTGGACGCCCAGCCAGATCGTGCTCACCCTCCTCGGCGCCGCCGTCTCCGCCGTCTTCCTTGCCCCCTTCGCCTGGGGCCTGTTCACCTCGCTCAAGTCCGAGACCGAGGCCGTGGAGGTCCCCCCGCACTGGCTCCCCGAGGACTGGACGGGCCAGGCCTGGAAGGCCCTCTTCGAGACCGGCAACATCACCAACTGGTTCGTGAACTCCCTGGTCGTCTCGGTCTGCGTGACGTCCGTCGTCCTGCTGGTGAGCGCCCTCGCCGGATACGGCTTCGCGCGCACCGAGTTCCGCGGCAAGAACGCCCTGATGGGGCTGGTCATGGCGGGCCTGATGATCTCCCCGGCGGTGCTCGGCGTGCCGCTGTTCACCACCGTCCAGCAGATGGGCATGGTGGACACCTACTGGGGCATGATCCTGCCGCAGTGCGCCCCCGCCGCGATGGTCTACATCCTCTACAAGTTCTTCCAGGGCATTCCGCGCGAACTGGAGGAGGCCGCGTTCATCGACGGCGCGGGCCGCTGGCGGGTCTTCTTCACCATCGTCCTCCCGCTCTCCCGCCCGTCCCTCGCGGCGGTCGGCATCTTCACCTTCATCGCCTCGTGGAACAACTTCCTCTGGCCCTACATGGTGACCAACAACCCCGACCTGATGACCATGCCGAACGGCATCGCGACCGTCATGAACTCCTACGGCATCCAATGGGCCCAACTCATGGCCGGCGGCCTGATGGCGGGCCTGCCCCTGATCATCGTCTTCGTCTTCTTCCAGAGGCAGATAGTGGCGGGCGTAGCGCACACAGGCTTGGCAGGCCAATAACGCCCCTTCTTTTGCTTTTAGGGGCGCGGGGAACTGCGCGATCAACCCCCACGCACCCGCAGCCGAAACTGAACCTCGAAAGGCAAGCATGAACACCGCCCGCTTCACCCTCGACCCCGCATTCACAGTCGGCGAAGTGAACCCCCGCCTCTTCGGAAGCTTCGTGGAACACCTCGGCCGCTGCGTCTACACAGGGATCTTCGAACCCGACCACCCCACAGCCGACGAGGCCGGCCTCCGCCAGGACGTCCTGGACCTCGTGAAGGAACTCGGCGTCACCGCCGTCCGCTACCCCGGCGGCAACTTCGTCTCCGGCTACAAGTGGGAGGACTCGGTCGGCCCCGCAGAGGACCGCCCCCGCCGCCTCGACCTCGCCTGGCGCTCCACCGAGACCAACCGCTTCGGCCTCTCCGAGTACATCGCCTTCCTGAAGAAGATCGGCCCCCGGGCGGAGCCCATGATGGCCCTCAACCTCGGCACCCGGGGCGTCGCCGAGGCCCTCGAACTCCAGGAGTACGCCAACCACCCGGCCGGCACGGCCCTGTCCGACCTCCGTGCCGCGCACGGCGACAAGGACCCCTTCGGCATCAAGCTGTGGTGCCTGGGCAACGAGATGGACGGCCCCTGGCAGACCGGCCACAAGACCGCCCAGGAGTACGGCCGGATCGCCGCCGAGACCGCCCGCGCGATGCGCCAGATCGACCCGGGCGTCGAACTCGTCGCCTGCGGCTCCTCCAGCCAGTCCATGCCCACCTTCGCCGCGTGGGAGGCGACGGTCCTGGAGGAGACGTACGACCTCGTCGACCACATCTCCCTGCACGCCTACTACCAGCCCGAGAACGGCGACGTCGACTCCTTCCTGGCCTCCGCCGTCGACATGGAGTCCTTCATCGAGAACGTGGTCGCCACCGCCGACCACATCGGCGCGAAGCTGAAGTCGAAGAAGAAGATCAACCTCTCCTTCGACGAGTGGAACGTCTGGTACATCTCGGAGTGGCACGAGATCGAGAACTCCGGTGCGCGGGACTGGGCGGAGGCCCCCCGCCTCCTGGAGGACAACTACAGCGTCATGGACGCGGTCGTCTTCGGCTCGCTCCTCATCGCCCTGCTCCGGCACGCCGACCGCGTCACCGTCGCCTGCCTCGCCCAGCTCGTCAACGTCATCGCGCCGATCATGACCGAGCCGGGCGGCCCGGCCTGGCGGCAGACCACGTTCTTCCCGTTCGCGCAGGCGTCGAAGTACGGCCGCGGCGAGGTCCTGGACGTCCGCGTGGACTCTCCCACGTACGAGACGAAGAAGTACGGCGAGGCGGACCTCCTGCACGCCACGGCGGTCCGCGCCGAGGACGGCACGGTCACCGTGTTCGCCGTCAACCGCAGCCGCACCGAGGCGCTGCCGCTCGAGGTCGCCCTGAGCGGGCTCGGCCTGTCGTCGGTCGTCGAGCACAGCGCCCTCGCGGACGCCGACCCCGACGCCCGCAACACCCTCGACGACCCCGAGCGGGTCACCACGCACCCGGTCGAGGGCACGGCTCTCCAGGACGGCACGCTGAGCACCGTCCTGGAACCGCTGTCCTGGAACGTGATCCGGCTGGCGTGACAACCGGACGGGCGGATCAGCGTTCGATCCGGAGCTGGGCGGCCGAGGACGCCGAGGTCGATGTCGTGCCGACCGCCCAGTAGTTGCCTGCTGAACCCGGCACGGAGGCAAGGGCGTTCATGACGACGGGGGTCGTGGCCACCGGCCCCCGCTCGCTCACCCAGGCCGTGCCGTCCCAGCGCAGGTAGTGGGCCCTGGTCTGGTCCCAGAAGTCCCAGCCGGCGATGCGGTCCGGCTGTCCCTGCGCGTCGGCGACGATCCCGTTGAGCATGCCGACGCCGAACGGCTTGGTGACGCTCTCCCAGGTGCTGCCGTCCCCGTGCAGCAGAAGCACACCCGGGGGTTTGCCGACCGGGCCGCCGACGCCGTAGTCGTACCCGACGAGCCACAGGTCGTCGTCCGCCACCGGCAGCAGCCCGGTGATGCTCGCCCGGATGCCCTGGTAGGCGGGCAGCTCGCTCCAGGCGGAGCCGTCCCAGCGGGCGACGACCCCGACGCCGTACAACCAGACGTCACCGGTCGGGGTCAGCTGGACACCCGAGGGCGTGGCGGCGGTCGCGCTCGGGGGCGTGGGCAGCCAGGTCCAGGTGCCGCCGTCCCGGTGCAGGAGCAGCTGGCCGTCGGAGGTGCGACCGGAGAACCAGGCCCCACCGCGGGGGTCGACCGCGACGCCGGTGAGCGACGTGCCGGACTGCCCCCGCCCGGGGAAGTCGGTCTCCCGCCAGGTCTGCCCGTCCCACGCGAGCAGATGTGTGAGGCCCGCCGTGTCGGTGCCGATGGCCCACGCCGAGCCGGCGCACGTCCCGGCCACGGAGTGCAGGTAGCCGCGGAAGCCCAGGTGGCCGAGGCCGGTCCGCGCCCATGCCGTGCCATCCCACACGAGGGCCAGCGGTGAGCCGAGCGTGCTGCCGCTGCGGCCCTCCTCGCCCACCGCCCACGCGAGGGAGGCCCCGGCGGCGGCCACGTCCCGCAACTGGGCGGCCGGTGTGCCCGCCGGTGTCGGCACGGCCTGCCACGCATGAGGTGCGCCGGTGTCCCGGGCGACCGCGGCCGGGGCGAGTCCGAGACCCACCCCGGCACCGACTAATCCGCTGATGAAACGCCGTCTTCGCACGAGTTCCCCTCCCGGTCAAAAGCCCTTGAAAGGCCAACACGGTGAACCAGCGTGCCGCAGAAGGCAATGCACGAGGACGGCTCGATCCGGTCACGCCGGCCGGTCCGGTCACACGGGCTTGACCGGCACTCCTCCCGCCGCCACGCCCAGCAGGGTCAGCCGTACGTCCTTCGGCCCGGCAGGTGTGGTGCCGTCCGACAGCACCGCCAGCGCCAGTGTGTTGGCCCCACGTGTGCGGAGGATCCCGTTCGGCAGCACGAAGGTGTGCTGCGGCCCTACGTCGTTGATGTACTGGCCCATGTTCCAGCCGTTGAGGAAGATCTGAACGCGGTAGGCCCGGTCCGGTTCGTCGTCGAGGACGAGCCCGATCGAGGCGTCGACGTCCGGATCGACGTCCAGCCGGAAGTCCGTCCGGTACCAGGTGACGCCCTGCCGCCGGTCGGCCCGGGGGAGCTCGGCGTCCTTCCAGTCCGCGTCGTCGTGCTCGGGCAGATGCCAGCCCTCGCGCTCCCCGTGCAGCCCGCCGTTGTTCATCGGCCCGCGCACGGGATCGGGCGTGGACGCGCCCTGGATACGCCACTTCACCTCGGGGGAGGCGCCCTCGAAGGTGACGGCGGTCAGTCCGCGCGCCGCCTTGTGCGTGTCGAGGGCCTTGCCGTCCATGTCGTGCTGCATCGGCCGGACGAGCACGGACAGCACATGCCGGTCGCGCTTTCCGTCCCGCGCCTCACGGAACCTGTCCCGCAGTTCCTCCGGCAGGGCGAAGGTGGCCTTGGCGGTCCACGTCCCCTGCCGGGCCCGGCTCTTGTCCGGTACGGGCATCCGGTGCGTGCCCAGCGGCTCGCCGTCCAGCCAGGCCATCAGCAGACCCTGTGTGCCCGTGCTGTAGGCGAGGGACACGGACTCGACGCCGTTCTCGTCGTCCCACTCGCCCCGGTACCAGACGTCGCCGTAGTGGAAGCCGTAGTCGTCGGCGAACAGGACGGGCTGCCCGTCGGGGACGGGCGTCGTGCTGAAGGACGTCGTCCTGTCGGCCGCTGTCCAGCCCGAGTCGTCGAAACCGGGCTCGGCCTCCGGGTTCTCGGTCCGCCGCCGCCAGCCGTCGAGCGCGGGCAGGGCCGGCCGGGTCACCCCGGGGAGCGGCTTCAGGGCCAGCAGGCTGCCGGAAGCGCTGATCCGGACGGGCACCGGGCGCCCGTTCCAGGTGACGTGCGTGATCCCGCGCGGCCCCCACACCTCGAGGCCGGTCGCGCCGGTGGTGTCGCCGGTGAGGTGCGCCGTGGAGCCGCGCAGGGTCGCCGACCGCAGCAGGGCGGGGCCGTAGACAAGGAGCGGGCCGGACGGTGTCTCGTACGGCCACAGCCGCAGGGCGGTCGCGTCGTCGGCGAACAGCACCAGCATCGGCGTGTCCACGCCGTCGCCCTCGACCCGCACCCGGCTCAGCCCGCCGGCGCCGAGCGGAGCGGTGATGTTCAGCTTGTTGAGGTTCCAGGACCACGCGGGCTCCGCGTCCAGCCGCATGGGTGTCGGCTCGTCGACGCACTCCAGCACGACCTGCGCGAGATCGCCCCGCCGGCCAGCGAACACCGCGATGTCCTGCCGTCCGGCGGTCAGGCTCAGCATCGGCTGCACGGTGGCGTGCACCAGCGTCCGCTTCCCGAGCTTCAGATCGGCGGCGATCAGCTTGGCGTCCCGCGCCGGGACCATGACCGGCACGTCGATCCCGGCGTCCGGCAGCGTCACCGAGACCGCCTCGGCGGAGTCGTTGCGCAGGACGTAGAAGTGGGCGCCGGTGTCGGGGTTGGTCAGGTGGTAGACCTTGATCCGCTTGTCGGTGGCGCGCACGGCCTTCGCCCGGTTCAGCTTGGCGAGGTCGGGCAAGTGGCGCACCGACTGCCCGATCTGGTGCATCGAGGCGAGCTTGGGGGTGGCGTTGCGGGCCTCGTCGAAGGCCGCGCCGTAGTCGTACGACGTGTAGACGGCCGGCGCGGGCAGCCAGCCCCAGGAGGTGCCGCCGAACGTCATGTAGACGTTGTGCAGCGTGATTCCGTTGGCGAGGTTGGTCAGGTAGAAGCGCCGCTCGTACGCCGCGTCCCGGGTCCGGCGCGACTCGGCGTACCCCTTCCCGCCGAACCAGGACCCGCCCCACGGGTCGAACCAGCCCCCGCCGAACTCGGGCACGAACCCGGGCGTGCGCGGACTGGCCGTGGCCCCGCCCTTCGCCCCGCCGGACCCGAAGTGCCCCCAGTCGGGCGGGACTTCGTCCGGCTCCGGATACCCGTCGAACCCGTAGAGCCAGCGCCCCTTCTCACCGCCGGTGCCGAACGACCCCGGGGCCCAGTACCCGTTCCTCCCCTTGTCGTTGTGGAACAGCGGTACATCGATGCCGTCGGCGCGGACCTTCTCGTACAGGTACGCCATGTAGGCGCGCCCGGCCGGGTCGTCGACGTGCGCGTCGTACTCGTTCTCGATCTGGTACAGCAGGACCGTGCCCGTACCCCGGGTGAACAGGCGCTTCGCCACGACGGCGTTGACGGCGGTCAGCCACTCGTCGACGTACTTCAGATACGTCGGGTCGGAGGTCCGGGCTCTGCCCTCGGTGGCGGTCAGCCAGCCGGGGAAGCCGCCGGCGTCGACCTCCGCGTTGATGTACGGGCCGGGCCGCAGGATCACGTACAGGCCGGTCTCGGCGGCCGTGCGCAGGAACAGGTCCAGATCGCGCACCCCGGTGAAGTCGTACCGGCCGGGAGCGGCGGAATGGTAATTCCAGGCGACGTACACGCTGACGGCGTTGTAGCCGTGGGCGCGCATCTTCTCCAGCACGTCCCGCCACAGGGACGGGCTCGGCAGCCGGAAGGGGTGCATCTCGCCGGACCAGAGCACCAGGCGGCGGCCGTCGACCAGCAGCGAGTACCGGTCGAAGCCGATCCGGTGCCGCTTGCCGTCCGCGCTCGGCACCGGTGGCGGCGGGCCCGTGGGCGCGGTCCGTGCCGTTTGGGCGGAGGTCGGCGACCCGCTGCCGGTCAGCGCGAAGCCGAGCGCCGCCGTGCCGGCGAGAGCGTGGAAGGTACGCCTGCTGAGCTCCAAGGGAGCGCCTCCTGTTGTGCTGCCGTGCCGTGCGTGGTGCCTACGTGGTGGCTGGGTCGTGCCGAGTGTGTGGTGCCTGGGTGGTGCTGTGCGTCATTGTCCACAGGCCGACCGCGACAATGGTCCTATGAGGATCTCGGCACGTGCGGACTACGCGGTACGAGCGGTCGTGGAGCTGGCTGCCCGGCAGGAGGAAGGGCCGGTCAAGGCGGAGGCCGTCGCCACCGCGCAGGACATCCCCCACAAGTTCCTGGAGGGGATCCTCGGCGATCTGCGGCGCGGGGGTGTGGTCGACAGCAGGCGGGGCGGGGGCGGCGGCTACCGGCTGGCCCGGGAGGCCTCGGAGATCACCGTCGCGGACGTGATCCGGGCGGTGGACGGGCCGATCGTCTCGGTGCGCGGCGAGCGCCCGACCGGCCTCGCCTACAGCGGAACCGCCGAGCCGCTGCTGCCGCTGTGGGTCGCCCTGCGGGCCAATGTGCGCAGGATCCTGGAGGGCGTGACGGTCGCCGACCTCGCGGCGGGCGCGCTGCCCGAGCAGGTGGAGCGGCTGGCGGCGGAACCGGCGGCCTGGGAGAACCCCTGACGGGCCGCGTCCGCGGGTGCTCCGGTGGGCGAATCCCTGGGTGATCCTCATCGCGTCCTCGGGGAGTCTCCTGGGGCTGAGGCACTGGACACTGGCTAAGGCACCCTATGCGCCCTCCCGCGCCCGGTGCGAAATCCCGCCACTGTGAATGGCCGGAGTGCGCCCTGGCCGACCCCTCCCGCCCTGCGTACGATGCGACCGCTCCCGACCTTCACAGCTCCTTCATGGAATGGTCACAGGCCGGGGGTGCATGCGCGGTCACCTGCTGTGATCTTGACATGCGCATGCCCACTTCATGATCCACCCCCCACGAACCGATGGGAGAACCATGGCCGGTGGCCTGCTCCTGAGCGGCGCGGTAGCCGCGCTCCTCACCAGCGCACTCCCCGCGACATCCCCGTCCTCCGGGTTCGACGACCCGCCCCCGGACAAGATCATCATCCAGGTCGCCACGGTGAACGGCTCCGGCTGTCCCCAGGGCACGGCAGCGGTCGCCGTCTCCGAGGACAACACCGCCTTCACGGTGACCTACAGCGACTACCTCGCCCAGGCAGGCGGGAACTCCGACCCGACCGCGTTCCGCAGGAACTGCCAGCTCAACCTGAAGGTCCACGTCCCCGGCGGCTTCACCTACGCCATCGCGAGCGCGGACTACCGAGGCTTCGCCGCCCTACAGCGCGGCGCGAGCGCGTCCCAGCGGGCCTCGTACTACTTCCAGGGCTCGCCCAGCACCGTGTACAAGAACCACCCCTTCAGCGGCCCCCTCAACGACAACTGGCAGGCCACCGACGAGACGGACTGGGCCCAACTGGTCTACGCACCCTGCGGAGTCCAGCGCAACTTCAACATCAACACCGAGATCCGGGTCAACGCCGGCACCCAGTCGGCCGACAAGGTCAGCTTCATGACGATGGACTCGACGGACGGGGACATCAGCACGGTGTACCACCTGGCGTGGAAGGAGTGCCCGTAGTCCTGACGGGCTGACGGGCTGACGGGCTGAACGGGAGCGGCCCACCCGCGGGGGTGGGCCGCGCTCGGTTGAGGGGCTTCTGTCGGACCAGCCGGGAGAAGCAGTCCCGTCGCTTTGATCACCCGGTGTGATCAGGGCGCGCCCACGAGGCGATCCAGCGATGGCGCCAGAACCGGGGCCAGTGCATCGGCGTACGCCTCCGAGAGGTGGCTGTCGTCGCGGTAGACGGCGGTGTCGGCGACGACGACGGGGCAGATGCCGGTGCGGGGGGCGCAGAGCCAGGGCGTGGGGTCGATGACGGTGGTGGCCGTCGTGGACGCGGCGGCACGGAGGGCGGTACCGCGGCTCGCGTCGCGGGTCGCGTCCGGCAAGTGGTTCGCGCAGGCACGTAGTTGCAGGGAGTTCCTGGCGGCGCAGTCGATCGGGTCGCCCTTGGGCCACGGAGTGTCGAGCAGCGCGGCGACCTGGGCGCCGGAGGTACCCAGGGTGCGAAAGGTCTCCTCGAAGCCGGTGGTCCACTGATGGACGGGGTCGGCGGCGGGGCGCGCAGGGTCTCCGGCGTCCGAGGAGGACACGACGACCAGGTCGGGACGCAAGGTCTTGATCCTTGCCATGGCGTGGGAGCGCCAGGTGTCGCAGGCGGTGTACGCCTTGTGGCCGCTGATGATGGTCACCTCGGCGACCTTGCAGGAGGCCTTCGTCAGCGAGACCAGCTTCCAGCCGCGTGTGGTCGAGAGCCGTTGCAGGGCCGGGAACCACTGGGCCGCGTGGGAGTCGCCGAAAAGGACGACCGTACGGGAGGAAGTCCGGTCGCCGTAGACGCAGGGCCGGGTGCCGGTAGCGGCGTAGTCGACGTGGCAGCCGTCCCCGTAGACCGCGGAGCGGGAGGACTTCACCTTCGGCAGGGGCGGGGCGAGGTTGCTCGGCAGGGCGGTGGGGGACGACGCGAGGAGTTCGGTGAGACGTGCCTGCGGGGCCGGTGCGCCGGCGAGGGCCTGCGCCAGCACGGGCGCGGGGTCGCCCACCTCGATCGTCGGCGGGACCGCGGTCGCCGTCAGGGACAGTGCCGAGGCGGCGGCCGACAGCGCGGCCCCGAGAGCCAGGGCGCGGCGGGGGCGCCCGCGGAAGGCCCGGTGGAAACGGACCGGGTTCTCGACGAGGCGCAGGGTCAGCCACGCCAGGCCCAGCGCCACCGCGCACAGCCCGAGCGCCAGCGGCACGTCGGCGGTGCCGTCGGCGCGGCCCAGCGCCGCCGGGGCTATGACCAGCAGCGGCCAGTGCCACAGGTACCAGCCGTACGAGAGTCCGCCGAGCCACACCAGCGGTCGCCGCCCCAGCAGCCACCCGGCGCCGTGCGGGGTGCGCGCGCAGCCGCCGGCCAGGACGAGCGCGGTACCGGCGACCGGCAGGAGGGCGTGGTAGCCGGGGAAGGGGGTCTCGACGTCGTACCAGACCGCCGACAGCGTGACGCAGGCCAGGCCGAGCCAGGTCAGCGGGCCCGCGAGGGCGGCGGGCAGCCGCTCGAGCCGGCCGGCGCCCAGCGCCAGGAGCGCGCCGACACCCAGTTCCCAGGCCCGGGTGAGGGAGCCGAAATACGCCCAGGGCGCCGAGGAGTGCGTCACGAGGACGCCCGCCGCGAACGACCCCAGGCACAGCATCCCGAGCGGCACCGCCACCCGTCGGCGTCGGCCGCGGGCGAGGCGCCAGGTGAGCAGCAGGAGCAGCGGCCACACCAGGTAGAACTGCTCCTCCACGGCGAGCGACCAGAAGTGCTGGAACGGCGACGGCGGGCTGTTCTGGGCGAGATAGTCCGTACCGGTCGCGGCCAGTCGCAAGTTGACCGCGTACAGCGCGCTGGCGAGGGCGTCGCCCGCGTACTCGGCGAGCCGCGCCTTCGACAGGAACAGCCACGCCCCGCCCAGTGTGACGGCGATGACCAGGGACGACGCGGGGAGCAGCCGCAGTGCCCGGCGGGCGTAGAAGGAACGGATCGACACCCGCCCGGTGGTGGCGAGTTCGCGCAGCAGCAGCGATGTGATGAGGAAGCCGGAGATGACGAAGAAGACGTCGACGCCGATGTAACCGCCGCTGACCTGGGACACGCCGGCATGGGAGAGCACCACCAGCCCGACGGCCACCGCGCGCAGCCCCTGGATGTCGAGCCGCAGGGCGTGGCCATGGGGCGGTGCGGATCTGGCGCGCGCCGGGACGGTACGTATCTCGGCGGTCGCGACGCTCGACATCAGGTGACTCCTCGGGGGACCGACATGCTTCGGATAGAAAGATCGGTCCGGCCGCCACCCGCGGTTCCGCTGTTGTCGCCCGACTTCGCCTCAGCCGCGAAGGTTCAACCGTGCGAAACCATGGGTTCACCCTCGTTCACCCTGGTTCACCCCGGTGGCAAGAGACATCGCGCCCCCTCGGCGTTGAGATCGGTTCCGTGGTGCGGAAAGGTTCGTGGCCATGGAGTTCTTCTGCTACCACCGTGATCGGGTCGGCTCCGTTCCGCTGCGCGACGAGCTGCTGGAGGAGCACTGGTCCTATATGGACCGGTACGCGGCTGAGCTGATCGCCCGTGGCCCGACCTTCGCCGACGACGGGTCGACTCCCACCGGCAGTGTCCACATCGTCGACCTCCCCGATCCCACCGCCGCCCGCGCGTTCGCCTTCGACGAGCCCAACCACCAGGCCGGCGTGTACCGGGACGTGCTGCTGCGCCGCTGGCGCAACATGCTGGGGCGCACCATGTGGGACTTCCCCGGCGGCCGGACGGCCGGCAACAGGTACCTGGTGATCGGCCTCGGCCCGGACCCGGCCACCGACCTTGATTTGCCGTCTTCGGTGGCCCGCGACGACCTGATCGCGTTTGGGTCGCTGCTGTCGGACGACGGTGAGGTGTGGGTGGGTACGGCGGTGCTGGTGAGGGCCTCGGATGCGGAGGCTGCGCGTGGGGTCCTGGCGGAGGGGCGGTATGCGGATGTCGAGGTGTGGGCTTGGGAGTTCGGGGGGCGGCGGTGACGAGTGGCCCCGGGCCGGCGGAGGGACTGCCGGCCTCTTCGGCCCGGGGCCGTACGTCGGGCGTCAGCCCTGTTCCACGCCCAGGGTCAGCGTGCCGGCGTAACCGGCGGAGGTCGTGCTGCCGAGGGGCGTGAGGGTGAGGAGGCCTGAGGCTGCGCCTCCCTCGTCGTAGATGGAGTCCTGGGCCAGGGTGGTGCGGGGGACCGTGTTGATCGCGTACTGGGCGAGGGCCGCGACCCTGGTCGTGATGGTTTCGCTGAAGAAGAGCTGGCCGGTGTGGAGTTCCTCGCCCCCGGTGAAGGAGCCGTCGGGGGTCAGGGTGACGTCCGTGTGGACCTTGATGTGGATGTGCACGCAGCGGCCTCGGTACCAGCCCGGGTAGACCGAGGTGATCTTCGCGACGCCGTTCGAGTCGGTGAGGACGCCGCCGCGCAGGAACGTGCCGTTGTCGGGCTCGTCATGGCCGTTGTTGCCCACGAAGCCGGAGTACTCGCCGAGCGCGTCCGAGTGCCAGATCTCGACCAGGGCGTTCTTGAGCGGGACGCAGGTGTCGTCGTCCACGACCGTGAGCGTCAGGTTCAGGGGGATGCCCGTCTTGTCCTCGCTGATGTCCGAGCGGACGTACTGTCCGTCGAGGTAGTACGGGCCTTCGGTCATCTCCTTGGTGAGTGTGCAGACGGCTGCGGCGGCCACGGGGGCGGTGGTCGTCGCGTCGGGGGCGGAGCTGTCGGTCGCTGCGGCCGCGCCGACTGCGAGGGTGGCGGCAGTGGCGCCGGTGGCGAGCAGTACGGTACGGCGGCCGATGGGGGTGCGTGCCGATGAGTTGGTGCCCGAGTTTTTGTCTGTCATGAGCACGGCAGGTTAGGAGGGGAGGCTGTCGGTGAGCTGTGAGTTCGGCAAAGTGATGGGGCGTCAAGTGTGTTGTCGGACAGGGGGTTTGCGAGGTGCTGGTGGGGCCGCCCGCTTCTTGGCCAGTGTCGTGCTTCCGCGAACCGAGTAAAGGGCGCTGCGCGTCGCCTTCGGCGATCGTCCTTCGGCCGACCCTTGACTCGGCTCGCTCCAGCACGGGAGAGAAGCGAGCGGGCGGCCGGGGAGGAACGGGTGGCCAGGGGCGTCGGGCCCTTCGGCGGGTGGAGTGGCTGCTCGGGGTTGCGGGGCGCGCGAGGGGGGTGGCGGCACGCCGGGTGGTCTTGGCGGCCGTCGACCGGTGGGTGTGCGGGCGTGCCGGGTGGGCTTGGCGGCAAGTGGGGCGCGTGTGCGGGGCATCGGCTGGCGGAGGGGGCGGGGCGAGCAGCAGTTGGAGCAATTGGGCTGCCTGTGAGGGGCAATGGCCAGGTCAGGTGTCTTGGGGTGGAGGCGGTGCAGGCCCAAGCGCTCCTATGGCAGTGGGGTTCCTGGTGCAGGGGTGCCGGCGCCGGGCAAGGCGACTGAGAGGATGGCGCTGACCATCACAAGAAATAGGGGTCGAGCATGCTCGTGCTCATACTGTCGGTCGTCGTTCTGCTCGTCATCGGCGGCTGCGTCTGCGTCTTCTGGGCGGCCCGGGGTGACGCCCCACGCTGGGCACGGGGTGTGGCCAAGGCGACGCTGCTCGGTAGCGAACTGACTCGCAGCGCGAGCCGGAGTTCCCGTTCGCAGCAGAGTGGCGGGGGCGAGTAGTCCCGCATCGCCGAGTGGCCATGGAGTCGGCCGAAGGGTCCGACGGCCCTGGCCACCGGCCCCGGCAGTTACTTGGTGGCGTGCGTGAGGAAAGCAGACCAAGTGGTGGGGGAGAGGATGAGCTGGGGCCCCTGTTTGTTCTTGGAGTCGCGGATGTCCTCGCATGCGCTGCAGCAGGCTCACGGAGTCTTCGAGGGAGAGAGCCTGTGCACGCATCCCGGCATACCTCCTCTGGAGCACGCTGACCACTTTGATCTCGACGTTGCGCAGCTTGGCGATCTCCAGCACGTGATCGATGAGTTCACGCGTCACCTCGACGCCGCCGGTGTGCCGTAGGAAAGCGTGCTCTTCGACGATGAAACTGAACGCGGTGTTCGGCTGCTCCGAGAGGAGCTTCTGTCGCTCGGCCCGTGCTGCCCACCGTTCCTCGATCTGCTGGTCGGCCGGCGGCGGCAGGTTGTCGGCGGCCAGTGCTCGTACGTACGCCTGCGTCTGCAAAAGGCCCGGGACCATCCGGCACTCGTAGGTGCACAAGGTGATCGCCGTCTTCTCCAACTGCGCCCACCGCCGAAACCAAGCCGCCAACCCCGGCTGCCTCTCCAGACACCCCGCCGCCTTCCGTAACGCCCCCGTCCTGCCGAACACCTCCTCCGCCCGGGTCACGAACTCCGGATCCGGCATCCGTCTCCCCAACTCCACGGACGCCACCGTGTGTTTGGAGAACCGCACCAGCTCGCCGAACTCCTCCCTGCTCAGCCCCGCGTGCTCGCGCAAGCCCTGGACCACCGCCCCGAACGTCCGCAGACTGTCCGACGACTCCGGCTCCATCGCGCCGTCGACCACTGTCGGTCACCTCCGGAGGCATGGTTACGGGACGTCACCAGTACTGTCCAGTCCGTCACCGCGTACGCTGCACGGCTGGGGGATCCCCCACGGCTCCGACGCCTCCGAGACCGTCGTCCTGATCGTCGCCGAGCTGGCCACGAACGCCGTGACGCACGGGCGTGTGCTCCTCGTCGACGCGCTCGCCGATCGGTGGGAGGTACTGCGGCGGGAGCCCGGCAAGACCGTTCGCGCCGAGGTCGATCTGCCGGGCACCGTCCCGTAGCGGCCCCAGTCGCCGCTCAACATTTCCTCAATCCTCCTTCCACGCACGCGGAGAAGAGTCCCCCTGCACAACGCTCTGCACGTACTCACGGGGATTGCAGGATCAATGAGCCAGACATCTGCCGAAGCCCGCAGCACGTCGTTCGACGAGGTGTTCTGTGGGATGTTGCCCAAGCTGTACGCCCGTGCGGCCGCCCTCAGCGGGGCCGCGCAGGGGGGTGAGGACGCCGTCCACGAGGTGTATCTGAAACTGGCCTCGCGGCCGCGGAGGTTTCTGGAGCATCCGGAGCCGGCCGCGTACGCCTTCTCCGCGCTGGCGAGTGCGACCCGGGACGCCTGGCGGCGTGAGCGCAGGCAGGTGCCGACCGCGGGGGAGGGGAGCGACGACCCGCACCGGGGAACCCTCGGCGCCTGGGACGGCGGTGTCGAGCAGCGTACCGCCGAGATCGAGGCCGTCCGGCTGCTGGATCAACTGCCGCGTCAGCAGGCCCGCGTGGTGATCCTCGTCGACCTGGACGGCTACACGACCGAGCAGGCGGCGCGGATCCTGGGGATAGGGCGGGGGACCGCGGCCCGGTACCGGACCCGGGCCGTGCGGCGCCTCCGTCGGCTGCTCGGACCTCGCGAGTGACGGGCGTCACAGCAATGCCTGACATGTGGGGCGACGGCCCCGTTCGTGTACCCGGTGAAAGCCCGACACGACTACGGGGAGCTGAACATGATCAAGCGTCGGATTCTGACCGGAACCCTTGCCGCCGTCGCGGTGGCGGGTCTGGCGACCCCGATGGCCGCGGCCGCGCCGTCCTCCGCGGCGTCCTCGGCACCGCAGACGAAGGTGAAGGCCTGCGAGCTGTACGCCGACAATGTGGTGCAGACCGGAAACGATCTCTCCGGCGCGGGAGGCCGCCGGGGCTGTGCCGGTGACGACTCCCAGACCGTCACGGTGACGACGTACAAGTGGGTCAACAACGGCTCCGACGTGAAGGTCGGATCCGCCACCCAGTCCGCCGCCAACGTCGACCTGACCGCGCGCGGCACCTGCAAGGGCAAGGGCTTCTACTACACCTACACGCAGGACAGCGCGGGCGGTGAGAGGTACAGCCCTCGCGTCGAGATGTGCTGACCTGCCGCAGCCACTGCCGTACCTCCCGGCGTCACACGAGGTCGCCGGGAGGGCGGGCGCCGGTGTCGTCGTAGAGGGCCCGTGCCCGTTGCCGGACCGCGCCGGCAGTGGGGTCGCCCAGGGCGTGCAGGGCCTGGCCGAGGACGACCAGGGACCTGGCCTCGCCCAGGCGGTGGCCCGTGCGGCGGTGGAGGGCGATCGCCGAGTGTGCGCGGGTGCGTCCGGCGACGGGCCGGTTCCGCGCGACGTGGATCGCCGCGAGCTCCGTCAGGGCCCGGGCCTTGACGACGTCGAAGCCGCCCCGGTGGGCGAGGGCCAGTGCCTGGCGGGCGTGGGCCAGTGCCTCGCGGTGGTGCCGGCGTACGCGGTGGGCCTCGGCGAGGCCGAGCAGGGTTTCCGCCTCGGTGCGCTGGTTGCCCACCTCGCGGGCGATGGACAGGGCGCGCTCGTGGGTGCGGGCGGCTTCCTCCGGGTGGCCCGTGCGCAGGCGGGCGTCGGCGAGTGTGGTCAGGGCGATCGCCAGCAGCCGGTTCCGGCCGGTGTTCTCGGCGAGGCGGAGGGAGCGTTCGGCGTACGTCAGCGCCTGCTCGTGGCGGCCGAGGTCCAACGCGATCCTGGCCGTGATGTCGAGGGTCGTGGGGTTGGCGTTCCGCGGTTCGGAGGGCACCGCCCCGGCGCCTGCCCCGGTGTCGTCGTCCGCCGCGCCCAGTGCCCTGGCCGCCTCCCGCAGCCTGCCCTGTTCCCAGTACACCGCGCTGAGCGCGGGCAGGCGATGGGCCTCGTCACCGGCTCCGGCACGGCGGAGCGTGCGCAGCGCCTGTTCCAGGTGTCCGGCGGACAGCTCCAGCCGGCCGCGGTCCCGGTAGGCCAGGCCGAGGCCGGTCAGTGCCTGTGCCTCGGCGTCGAGGCGTCCGGCCTCGCGGGACAGCCGGAGCGCCTCGGTGAAGTGCCGCAGGGCGTCGTCCAGGCGGGCCGCCTCCGCGTCGACCAGGCCGAGTCCGCCCAGGGCCAGGGCCTGGCCCAGCAGGTCGCCGGTCTCTCGGTGCAGGCGCAGGACACGGGTGTGATGGTCGATGGCCTGGGGGTGGTGGCCCATGTCCCAGTGGGCGATGCCCAGGCTGCGGTGCATGGCGGCCTGGCCGGGCTTGTCCTCGTCGGCCTCCGCCGCCCGCAGCGCGGCCTGGGCGGCGGACTGCCAGACGCCGCGCGGCAGGTCGAGCCAGCAGTAGCGCAGGAGGGCGGTCATCAGGTGCCAGGCGATGTGCCGTGGGCCGGAGTCGGCGGTGTGTTCCACGGCGGCCAGCAGATTGGCTCGTTCCGAGTCGAGCCGGTTCCGGGCTGCGGTGATCTCGTCCGGGGCGGCGGCGGGGGAGCCCTCCGGGCCGGCCGGGTCCCGGGGGAGTTGGGGGTACTGCCAGGGGAGGGCGCCGCCGGCCGTCTCGGCGGTGCGGAGGTAGGAGGCGAACAGGCGCTCCTCCGCCGCCGCCCGCTCCGGCCGGGGCTCCTCGGCAGTGGCGCGCTCGCGCGCGTAGTCGCGCAGCAGGTCGTGGAAGAGGTACCGGTCGGGTGCGGGGGACTCGATCAGGTGGGCCGTCGCCAGGGTGGTGAGGAGGGTTCCCGCCCGGGACTCGGAGGTGTCGAGGAGCGCCGCGGCGGCCGGGCGGGTGAGGTCGGGGCCGGGGATCAGGCCGAGGCGGCGGAAGAGCCGTCGGGCATCCGGGGCCAGGGCGCGGTAGGAGAGGCCGAAGGCGGCGCTCACGGCGGAGGAGCGGTCGTCGTCCAGCTCCAGCGTGGCCAGCCGGTCGCCGTCCGCCAGCTCGGCGGCCAGGTCGGCGAGGGGCCGGTCCCGGTCGCCGAGCAGATGCGCTGCGGCCACCCGCAGGGCCAGGGGCAGCAGCCCGCACCGGCGGGCCAGTTCCTCGGCCGCCTCCGGTTCGGCGGACACGCGCCGCTCGCCCAGTACGGCGGCCAGCAGCGCCCGGGCCTCGCGCGGGGCGAGGACGTCGAGGCGCAGCGGTTCGGCGCCGTTCTGGGCGACCAGGCCGGTCAGCCGGTGGCGGCTGGTGACCAGGACGCGGCAGGTGGGGCTGCCGGGCAGGAGCGGGCGGACCTGCCGGACGGAGGCGGCGTTGTCCAGCAGGATGAGCATCCGCCGCCCGTCCAGCAGGGAGCGGTAGCGGCGGGCCTGCTCGTCCGGGTCGGAGGGGATCTGCTGCGGCGTCAGACCCAGGCTGCGCAACAGCTGGCCGAGGGCCTGCTGCGGGTCCATGGGGGCGCTCTCGTGGTCGTAGCCGCGCAGGTTGACGTAGAGCTGGCCGTCGGGGAAGCGGTCCCGCACCTGGTGGGCGACGTGTACGGCCAGCGCGGTCTTGCCGACGCCCGCCGCGCCGCTGATCACCGAGATCACGACCGGCACCCCGGCCTGCCCGTCCTTTGCCGGAAGTGCGCCCAGCCGGGCCGTGGCTTCCGTGCGGCCGCTGAACCCGGCCACGTCGTGCGGCAGTTCGGCCGGTACGACGCGGGCAGCGGCGGGTTCCGGCGCCACGCGGGCACCGGCGGGCTCCGGCGGTTCGGCCGGGCCCCGCAGGATCCGGCGGTGCAGGGCCCGCAGTTCGGTGCCGGGGTCGACGCCGAGTTCCTCGGCGAGGCGGTGCCGGGTGTCCTCGTAGGCCTCCAGCGCCTCGGCCTGGCGGTCGCCGCGGCACAGTGCGGTCATCAGGTGCCGTACGACCCGTTCGTCCAGCGGATGCGCCGCGGCGAGCTGCCGTAGGCGCTCCAGCGCCTGGGCGTGGCGGTCCAGCCGTAATCCGAGTTCGTGGTACCGGAGTTCCGCCGTGAGGTGCTCGTCGCCCAGTCCGGCGCGGGTCTCCTCCGCCCAGGCGCCGAGCAGGCCCGACAGGGCTTCCCCGTGCCACAGGCCGAGGGCGTCGCGCAGCAGTTCGGCGGCCTGGCCGGTGTCGGCGGTGTGACGGGCCTCCGCCACCAGCCGGCGGAAGCGGTGGACGTCGACCGACTCGGGGGCGACATCGAGCAGATAGCCGCCGGAACTGCGCGTCAGGCGCACCCCGGAGGCGCCCGCGGAACGCAGTGCGGCACGCAACCGGCCCACGTACCCCGACAGGATGTTGCGGACCGAGCCCGGCGGGTTCTCGCCCCACACCCGGTCGATCAGCCGCTCCGCCGAGACCACCCGGCCCGCGTCGCACAACAGCACGGCCAGCACACACCGTTGCTTGGCATGGCCGAGATCGGCCGGGCCCGCACTTAGGTGGGCCTCCACGGTCCCGAGCAACCGGAACTCCACAGGGCCTCCCCCCTTCGTGCCGTGCCCTGGTCTCTTCCCCCTGTCCAGCCTCGATCGTCCGGCACCGGCCTAAACGGCCTCTCAACGGATCTTCAACGGATCTCCCAGGCCGGTCACACCGGTTGCTGCGCGGACCATTGACGCGCAAGGGGTTCGATTCTACGGTCCCGTTCGAACTTGCGATCGCCGTTCGAGATGTCGACCAGCACTGTCACCCCCACCGCAAGGAGGATCCGCATGAGCCGCTCCGTCCTGCGCAAGAGAACCGCCCTGCTCGCCCTCCCCGTCGCGTTCCTGCTCGCCCTCGTCCCGGGCACGGCGTCCGCGTACCCCAACCCGGGCCGCGTCACCGGTGACATCGTCACCCACGACCCGTCGATGATCCGCACCTCGTCCGGCCAGTACCTGCTCTACGCCACCGGCGGGGGCATCGCCAACAAGACGTCCGGCGACCGTACGGCCTTCAGGAACGGCGCCGACGCGTTCTCCAGCAGGCCGAGCTGGTGGCGGAACTACTCCTCCGTGCCGGAGGCCTGGGCGCCGGACATCTCGTACCACGGCGGCAAGTACCTGATGTACTACTCCGTCTCGAAGTTCGGCTCGAACACGTCCGCCATCGGACTCGCGACCTCCAGCACCGGCCAGCCGGGCAGCTGGACCGACCAGGGCACCGTCTACACCTCGAACTCCGCGAGCGACTTCAACGCCATCGACCCGAACCTCTTCGTGAACGACGACGGCAAGTGGTGGCTGTCCTTGGGCAGTTGGTGGACCGGGCTCAAGATGATCCAGATCAACCCGTCCACCGGGAAGCAGCTCTCCTCCAACACCACCCGCTACTCGCTCGCCTCCCGCCCCACCGGGACCAAGGCCGTCGAGGCGCCCTTCATCGTCAAACGGGGTGGCTACTACTACCTCTTCGCCTCGTACGACACCTGCTGTGCCGGCACCGGCTCGACGTACAAGGTCAAGGTCGGCCGCGCCTCCAGCATCACGGGACCGTACGTCGACCGGAACGGCGTTTCGATGATGAACAACGGCGGCACGCCCGTCCTGGAGTCGCACGGCAATGTCATCGGCCCCGGCGGACAGTCGATCATGAAGGACGTCGACGGCGACCTGATCGTCTACCACTACTACGACGGCAACGACAACGGCACACCCAAGCTGGGCATCAACCTCCTGAACTGGAGCAGTGGCTGGCCCGTCGCCTACTGACGTCGCTACGGCGAGACGCTTCTAGCCCGCGGCCCCCATGCCCGCCGCGTTGGGCCAGGCCTGGGTCCCGGGCCAGCCCGTGGCCGGGGCGGGTGACAAGCCGTTCGTTCCCCTGACCTGAGCGGCCGTCAGGCCGCCCCGGGCGGGAACACCCGGCGGGGTGGGCCCGGCGGCGGCGGGTATGGGAGCCGGCGCCGGAGCAGGGACCGGCGCCGGGGCTGGGGTGGGGACCGGAGCCGGAGCCGGAGCCGGGGCTTGGGCGACGGGTGCCAGCGGCTGCTGGACCGGTGCGGCCATGGGCTGCGGAGCGGGCTGCGGCACCGGCTGGGGCACGGGCTGCGGCACCGCCTGCGGCATCTGCTGCTGCCCCATCTGGCCCATCTGGCCCATCTGCCCCATCTGCCCCATCGCCGGCATCTGGCCCATCTGCGCCGCCGCCGGCATCGGCATCCCTCCGCCCGGGCCCGCCGGTGCGGCGGACGCGGTGGCGGGGAGCGGCATGCCGGTGCCGGCGGCAGCCGGGGCGGCGGCGGGCCCCGGACCACCGAAACCGGTGGCCTGAGCGGCGAGCCCCCGCATGCCCGACCCGTTGGTCTCGCTCACCAGACGGTCCACGGCCGCCGTACCGGAGCTGTAGCTGGTCCCGTTGCCCAGCTCCGATACGGCGGCTCCCCTCCTGGACGTCCCGTAGAGCACCTGTTCCAGGCCGGACACCAGGCGACGCACGTCCACCTGGGGGCGCACGACGAGACGCAGGAAGCGACTGGACGAACCGATCTTGTTGCCGCACTCGCGGACCAGGATCCGGTGCTCGGTGAGCATCCTGTCCCGGACCACGGTGCCCTCGGCGCCCACGGGCAGGCGCACGAAGAGGAAGTTGCCCTGCGACGGGTAGACCGTCAGCCCGGGCAGGGAAGAGAGCTGGCTGGCCATGTCGAGCCGGTCGCGGCGCACCTGCTGGAGGCTCTGCGCGTACTCGGCGCCGTGCTCCTTGAGCATGAACACCACGTGCTCGGCGAAGGAGTTGAGGTTCCACTTCGGCAGCATCGACCGGACGCGGCCCGCGAGCGCCGGGTTGGCGACGAGGTAGCCGAAGCGGATGCCGTGCAGGCCGAAGTTTTTGCCGAGGCTGCGCAGCACGATGACGTTGGGCCGCAGCATGGCCTCCTGGACGACGGACGGCTCCGCCTCGGCGTCCGCGAACTCCAGGAACGACTCGTCGATGACGACCAGGTCGAGGTCGGCCATGGCGTCCATGAACTGCACGATGGCGTGCTTGTGGAGGAAGCCGCCGTCGGGGTTGTTGGGGTTGCAGATGACGGCGACACGCGTGCCCCTCGCGCGGATGAACTCGGCGTACTGCGCCAGGTCGAGGGCGAAGCCGCTGGACTCCTGGAGCGGGAACATGTCGACCCGCTTGCCGGTCTCCATGGGCTGGTCGGTCCAGCGGCCGAAGGTGGGGACGGGGACGGCGAGGGACTCGCGGACCAGCAGATGGTCGATCCAGGTGATGAGCTCGGTGGAACCGTTGCCCATGGCCACGCACTGCGGCGGCAGCTGGAGCAGGCTGCACAGTTCGGCCGTGATGGTGTCGGCGCCGCTCGGGTAGTACGTGATGATGTCGCGGAGTCTGGCCGACATGTCGTCGAACATGGCCGGAGTGGGGAAGTAGGGGTTGCAGGGGATACAGAAGTCCACCGGCCCCGCGCCTTCGCCGCCCTCACGTGTCAACGCCGCCATCGACGGGCTGTGCGCCGCGGTGCTGCGGAACAGCGACGTGACGTTGTCGGCCATGGAACCTCCGTATGAGGCGGGTCCGTTGGGGACGGCCGGACCCGACGTTTAAGGGCGGCCCGCGCGGGGGAGCGCGGGCCGCCCTTACATACGGGGACTGTGGTGACACTGTTCAACCGTTGGGAATCCGGTCAGAACTTGTGTCCAACCTGTGAAGGCTTGTCAGCAGTCGAACGTGTGGATCGTAGTCGTCCGGTAGGTCTGCCCGGGCCGCAGCACCGTGGACGGGAACTTCGGCTTGTTCGGCGAGTCCGGGAAGTGCTGCGTCTCCAGGCAGAGCGCGTCGCCCTGCCGGTAGGTGCGGCCGGACGGGCCGGTCAGCGTGCCGTCGAGGAAGTTGCCGGAGTAGAACTGCAGGCCCGGCTCGTTCGTGGCGATCTTCAGGGTGCGGCCGGAGGCGGGGTCGCGCAGGGTGGCGACATGCTCGGGCCGGGCGGTGAGGCCCTTGTCGAGCACCCAGTTGTGGTCGAAGCCCTTGGCGGTCACCAGCTGGGGGTGCGAGACGCGGATGTCCCGGCCGATCGGCTTGGCCCGGCCGAAGTCGAAGGGCGTGCCCGCGACCTTGGCCAGCTCGCCCGTGGGGATCAGGCCCGCGTCGGTGGGCGTGTAGCGGGAGGCGGCGATCTGGAGCTCGTGGTCCTCGATCGTGCCGCTGCCCTCGCCGGCGAGGTTCCAGTAGACGTGGCTGGTGAGGTTGACGACGGTGGCCTTGTCGGTGGTGGCCTCGTAGTCGATGCGCCAGTCGCCCTGCCGGGTGAGCGTGTACGTCACCTTCGCCTTGAGCGTGCCCGGGTAGCCCATCTCCCCGTCGACGCTCGTGTAGTACAGGTGCAGACCGACGTCCGAGCCCTTGGTGAACGGCTCGATGTCCCACACGCGCTTGTCGAAGCCCTGGGTGCCGCCGTGCAGGCTCTGCTCACCGTCGTTGACGGACAGCTGGTAGTTCTTGCCGTCGAGGGCGAACTTGCCCTTGCCGATGCGGTTGCCGTAGCGGCCGATCAGGGCGCCGAAGTACGGGCTCTTGGCGACGTAGTCCTCGACGTTGTCGAAGCCCGCGGAGACGTTGGCGTAGCGGTCGCGGCGGTCGGGGATCTCCAGGGACTGGACGATGCCGCCGTAGGAGAGGACCTTCAGGCGGGTGCCGCCGTTCTCGAGGGCCCAGCTGTAGATCTTGGTGCCGTCGGCGAGCTTGCCGAAGAGCGTCTTCACCGGCTTCCTGCCTCCCGTGGCGTGCGCCGTGCCGCCGAGGGTGGTGGCGGCTATGCCCGCCGCCGCTGCTCCGGCGATGACCGTGCGTCTGTTCAGTTCCATGCGTGCGGCTCCCGTATAAGGAGAGGGCCCCGCCTTCCCGGCGGGGCCCCGATCTGACTTACGAACCGACCTTGCGCTTGTTCCACACGTCGAACCCGACCGCCGCCAGCAGGACCAGGCCCTTGATGACCTGCTGCCAGTCGGTGCCGATGCCGACGAGGTTCATACCGTTGTTCAGCACGCCCAGGACCAGGCCACCGATGATCGCGCCGAGCACGGTGCCGACACCGCCGCTCATCGACGCACCGCCGATGAACGAGGCCGCGATCGCCTCCAGCTCGAAGTTGAGGCCGGCCTTGGGAGAGGCCGCGTTGAAGCGGGCGGCGAAGACCAGACCCGCCAGGGCCGCGAGCATGCCCATGTTCAGGAAGACCAGGAAGGTGACCTTCTTGTCCTTCACACCCGACAGCTTGGCCGCGGGCAGGTTGCCGCCGATCGCGTAGATGTGGCGGCCGATGATCGCGTTGCGCATCACATAGCCGAAGCCGACGAGCAGCACGCCCAGGATGAGCAGCACGATCGGGGCGCCCTTGTAGCTGGCCAGCAGCATCGTCAGCGTGAGGATGGCGGCGCCGAGCGCGACCAGCTTCAGCAGGAACAGCTTGAAGGGCGGGACGTCGAGGGAGAACTCCTGCTGCCGCCTGCGATCACGGACCTCCTGGAAGACCACGAACGCGATCATCGCGAAGCCCAGCAGCAGCGTCAGGTTGTGGTAGTTGGTCTTCGGGCCGACCTCGGGCAGGAAGCCGTTGGCGACCTTCTGCAGACCCTCCGGGAACGGGCCGAGCGTCTGCCCCTCCAGGAAGATCTCGGTCAGACCGCGGAAGATCAGCATGCCCGCCAGGGTCACGATGAACGACGGTATGCCGCCGTACGCGATGAAGAACCCCTGGATGGCACCCGCGACCGCGCCGACGGCGAGGCACAGCACTACGGCGAGCAGCCACGGTATGTCGTGTTTGACCATGAACACGGCGGCCATCGAGCCGACGAACGCCGTCAGCGAGCCGACCGACAGGTCGATGTGGCCCGCGATGATGACCAGCATCATGCCGATCGCGAGGATCAGGATGTAGCTGTTCTGCAGCACCAGGTTGGAGACGTTGCGCGGCAGCAGCAGGTCGCCGTCGGTCCACACGGCGAACAGGACCACGATCAGGCCGAGGGCGAACAGCATGCCGTACTGCCGCATGTTGCGGCGCATACCGTCCAGCATCAGCTGCAGCAG
Source organism: Streptomyces sp. NPDC057002 (assembly GCF_042673825.1). NCBI lineage: Bacteria > Bacillati > Actinomycetota > Actinomycetes > Kitasatosporales > Streptomycetaceae > Streptomyces > Streptomyces sp. NPDC057002. The sequence goes on along the minus strand of NZ_JBHURZ010000005.1, from coordinate 111,266 downwards.
TCCGTTGCCGGCGCCCTCCCCTCCCTTGCCGGTCGGCGCCGGGGCCGGCGTCTTGGCGGTCACGTCCGTGCTCATCGGGTTACCTCTTTGTCCTTCGTCATCTGACGCATCAGCGATTCCTGGGAGGCCTCGGCCCTCGAGAACTCACCGGTCAGCCGCCCCGCGGCCATCGTGTAGATGCGGTCGCACATACCGAGCAGTTCGGGCAGCTCGGAGGAGATGAAGACGACCGCCTTGCCCTGGGCGGCCAGCTGGTCGATGACCGTGTAGATCTCGTACTTGGCACCGACGTCGATACCGCGGGTCGGCTCGTCCAGGATCAGCACGTCCGGACCCGAGAAGATCCACTTGCTGAGGACGACCTTCTGCTGGTTGCCGCCGGACAGCTTGCCCACCGGCTCGAAGACGGTCGGTGCCTTGATGTTCATGGACTTGCGGAAGCTCTCGGCGACCTGCCGCTCCTCGTGCTCGTCGACCACACCGCGCTTGGCGACCTTGCCCAGGGCGCTCAGCGAGATGTTGCGGTTGATGGTGTCGATGAGGTTGAGGCCGTAGTGCTTGCGGTCCTCGGTGACGTACGCGATCCCGTGCTTGACCGCCTCGGGAACGGTCTTGGTACGGATCTCGGTGCCGTCCTTGAGGACCGTGCCGCCCGCGTACCGGCCGTACGTCCGCCCGAAGACGCTCATCGCGAGTTCGGTGCGGCCGGCGCCCATCAGGCCCGCGATGCCGACGATCTCGCCGCGCCGCACCTGGAGCGACACATCGTCGACGACCTTGCGCTGCTGGTCGATCGGGTGGTGCACGGTCCAGCCGCGGATCTCCAGGGCGGGCGCCACGCCCTCCTCGGGCTCGTGCGGCGACCGCTCCGGGAAGCGGTGCTCCAGGTCGCGGCCGACCATGCCGCTGATGATCCGGTCCTCGGTGGTCTCCGCGGCCTTCACATCGAGGGTCTCGATGCTCTGGCCGTCGCGGATGATCGTCACCGAGTCGGCGACCTTGCGGATCTCGTTGAGCTTGTGGGAGATGATGATCGAGGTGATGCCCTGGTTCTTCAACTCCAGGATGAGATCGAGGAGTTTGCCGCTGTCCTCGTCGTTCAGCGCGGCGGTCGGCTCATCCAGGATGAGCAGCTTCACCTTCTTCGACAGGGCCTTCGCGATCTCCACGAGCTGCTGCTTGCCCACGCCGATGTCGGCGACGCGGGTGTCCGGGTGGTCGGAGAGACCGACCCGGCGCAGCAGTTCGGTGGCGTGCCGCAGGGTCTCGGTCCAGCTGATGATCCCGCGGGTGGCGTGCTCGTTGCCGAGGAAGATGTTCTCCGCGAGGGAGAGGTAGGGCACCAGGGCCAGTTCCTGGTGGATGATCACGATGCCGTGCTCTTCGCTGGCCCGGATGTCCTTGAACTGGCAGACCTCACCCTCGAAGAGGATGTCGCCCTCGTAGGTGCCGTGCGGGTGGACGCCGGAGAGGACCTTCATCAGGGTCGACTTGCCGGCGCCGTTCTCCCCGCAGATGGCGTGGACCTCGCCCTGCCGGACGGTCAGTGTGACGTCCGACAGCGCCTTGACGCCGGGAAAGGTCTTGACGATCGAGCGCATTTCCAGGACGGGTCCCGCCATGGTCGTGCCTTCCAATCAGTGGTGAATCGTCGGTCGGTGGCGGGGACTACTTGACGTCGCTCTCCTTGAGGTAGCCGGAGTCGATGAGCTCCTTCTGGTAGTTGCTCTTGTCGACGGCGACCGGCTCCAGCAGGTAGGCCGGGACGACCTTCGCGCCGTTGTCGTAGGTCTTGGTGTCGTTGACCTCGGGCTTCTTGTCGTTCAGCAGCGCGTCGACCATGTTCGAGGACACCTTGGCGAGCCTTCGGAGGTCCTTGAAGACGCTCATCGACTGCTGGCCGGCGATGATCGACTTCACCGAGGCGACCTCGGCGTCCTGGCCCGTGACGACCGGCAGCGGCTTGCTCTTGGAGCCGTAGTCGTCCGACTTCAGCGCCGACAGGATGCCGATGGAGATGCCGTCGTAGGGGGAGAGGACCGCGTCGACGCGCTCGCTCTTGTAGGCCGAGGTCAGGATGTCGTCCATGCGCTTCTGGGCGGTGCCGCCGTCCCAGCGCAGGGTGGTGACCTGGTTGAGCTTGGTCTGCTTGGAGCGGACGACGAGCTGCTTCTTGTCGATGTAGGGCTGCAGGACCTTCATCGCGCCGCCGAAGAAGTAGCGGGTGTTGTTGTCGTCGTTGGAGCCGGCGAACAGCTCGATGTTGAAGGGGCCCTTCTTGGAGCCGTCCTTCAGGCCGAGCTTCTCGACGATGTAGGTGCCCTGGAGCTCGCCGACCTTCTCGTTGTCGAACGAGGCGTAGTAGTCGACGTTCTGCGTGCCGAGGATCAGGCGGTCGTAGGAGATGACCGGGATGTTCGCGTCCTTGGCCTGCTGGAGCACGTTGTTCATCGACTTGTTGTCGATCGCGGCGACGATCAGCGCCTTGACGCCCTGCGTGATCAGGTTCTCGACCTGGGAGACCTGCTGGTCCGGGTCGTCCTCGCCGTAGACCAGCTTGGTCTTGTAGCCCTTGGACTCCAGCTCCTTGACGACGTTGTTGCCGTCGGCGATCCAGCGCTCGGAGGACTTGGTCGGCATCGCGATGCCGATGGTGCCTCCCTTGGCGTCCCCTTCGCTCTCCTTGCTGCCGCCCTCGCTGCTCTGGCCGCAGGCGGACAGGGTCAGGGCGAGGGACGCGGCTCCGGCTATGGCGGCGAGAGCGGCTCTGCGGTTACGCATATTGATCATCCTTGATCTGTGTGCAGGGCTCGGTCCGGTGGGCGCGAAGTCGCTCCGGGTGGTCGTGCCGGAAAGACCGAGAAGAGTTGTGTCGGATTGTGGTCGGCTGTGTCTTCTTTTGTGAAGCCGAGTTTCCGGAACGTTATGCCGAGATTTCGAACCGTTGTAGATCGCCCGGCAGTCGCGAGCCGAGCGGCGCCATGTCGCCGTCCGCCCCGTGGCGCGCCAGCAGGTCCAGGGCGAGCCGGCCGCGTCGCACGCGTTCCTTGGCGGTGGCCAGGGTCAGCTCCCGCATGTGGTGCCCGTAGGGGTAGATCCCGGGCGCCTTCGACAGGCCGAACTTCAGGTACAACGGGGCGCCGCGCCGGATGAGTTCGGCGACCTCGTACATCCGGACGTAGCCGCCGAGGTCGTCGGGGGCCTCGATGTACATGTCCATGGGAGCGCCGGACACCCGGCGGATCTCGGTGAGGTGATCGAGCGTCAGGTCGCTGGGCACATTGACCGAGTCGGCGCCCAGGTTCTCGTACACCGCGTACGCCGCCGGGTTGACCGGCCCGATGAGCGCGCTCACCTTGAGGGTCGTGTCGGCCGGGATGATGCCGGCCGTGCGCGCCCGGTGCAGGGTCCACAGCACGCCCTCGTCGGCGACGAGCAGGCACTTGACGCCCAACTCCGTGGCTCTGACGGCGTCTTCGACGCAACCGGCGACGGCGTCGTGGCCACGGGCTCTGAGGCCCGCGCCGCGCGAGTCGGTCCGGGTCGAGCCGCCGATGTCCCAGGTGCCGCGCGGGCCGGTGAACAGGCAGAGCTCGATGTCGCGTTCGGCCGTCGACTCGACCATCTCGGTGATCTCGGCGTCGGTCAGCATCCAGACACCGCTGCCCTGGCTGATCCGGTGGATCGGCACGTCCAGCCGCGAGGCCTCCTTCAAAACCACCGCCAGCGCCTCGGGACCCTCGCAGGAGGGGATCTCGGTGCGCCAGCGGCCGCCGCCGGGGAAGGAGTGCGGCGAGGCGTCGGCGGGGTCGAGGGCGGGCGCCTTCAGGCCGAGGTCGGCGAGCGCCTGCTCACCGGGCCTGCGGGCTGCCGTGGCGGAAGCGTCGGTCACAGGAATGTCCTTCGGTTCGATATTTCGGACGAGGTTCGCGGCTCTGGGTACGGCAAGGCTTGGGTGTACGCCGGTACGGGAGCCGTCAGGTTGCCCCCGTACCGGCGTACGTCTACGGGCGGAGCAACACCTTGCCCACCTTCGGATCGCCGGCTCCCACCAGCTCGATGGCCTGCGAGAACTCGGCGAGCGGCAGCTCGTGCGTCACCAGCGGCAGCGGATCGAGCAGACCGGCGGCGAACACCCGCACCGTGTGCGCCCAGGCGTCCGGCGGGGCACCGAAGACGGTGTGCACCTCCAGCTGCTTCACGACGAGATCGGTCGGGTCGAGGCCGTCGGCACCCGGCGCCGGGATACCGGTCAGCACCAGCCGGCCGCCCCGCCGGAGCAGCGCGGCGGAGATCCGGCCGGCGTCCGCGGACCCGGCCGTCTCGATCACCACGTCGATGTCGTCCGGGAGTTCCTGGTCCTTCGTCCGGAAGTCCGTCGCGCCGTACTGCCGCGACAGCGCCTCACGGTCCCGGCGGGTGCCGACGACCAGCAGCTCGGCCGGCGAGTTCGCCTTCAGGAACTGCACGGCGAACATGCCGAGCGTCCCGGTGCCGACCACGGCCACCCGCTCGCCGGGCTGGGCGTTCGCCTTCAGCGCGGCGGCCGCGATACAGGCGGCGGGCTCCAGGAGGGCCGCGGCGGTCAGGTCGCAGTCGTCCGGAAGGGCGTGCAGGAGACGGGCGGGGAGCGTCAGCGTGGCCGCCATCGCGCCCGGCTGGGTGAACCCGGTCTCCTCGTAACCGGCCGTGCACAGCGTCGTGTCGCCCGCGTGGCAGCGGTCGCAGACCTGGCAGTTGCGGAAGCCCTCACCGACGACCTTGCGGCCGACGAGGGACTCCGGGACACCCGCGCCCACGGCCTCGACCGTCCCGGACCACTCGTGGCCCGGGGTGAGCGGGTAGCGCACATAGCCCTCGGGGCGGTTGCCCTGGTAGACCTCGCGGTCGCTGCCGCAGATGCCGGACGCGTGGACACGGACCAGAGCCTCTCCGGCCTCGGGCCGCCGGGGCTCGTGCGGGACGAGACGGTGCTCGCCCGGGGCGTCGATGACGACCGCGGTGCTCACGTCGCTCCTTGGGTTTTCGAAGCTTTCGAAGCCTTCGGGGGCCGGGTGGTCACTGCGTGCCCTTCGGCTTGCGCTGCTCCCAGCCCTCCGCCCAGAGGTCGAAACGGGCCTGCTGCTGCGGGAACTCGGCGGCGGCGTCCACGTCCAGCTCGACACCCAGTCCGGGGGCGTCGGAGAGGTGGAAGCAGCCGTCCTCCGGGTTCACCTGCGGGGCGCCCTTGACGACCTTCTTGATCTCCGCGTCTGCGAAGTCGTTGAAGTGCTCCAGGATCTTGAAGTTCGGGGAGGTGAAGCCGACCTGGAGGGAGGCGGCGGTCAGGACCGGGCCGCCGACGTTGTGCGGGGCCACCAGCATGTAGTGCGTCTCGGCCGTCGCCGCGAGCTTCCGGGTCTCCCAGATTCCACCGATATGGCCGACGTCCGGCTGGATGATGTCGACGGCCTGGCTCTCGAACAGCTCCCGGAACTCGATCCGGTCATGGATGCGCTCACCGGTGGCGACCGGCATGTCGACCTTGGCCGCGACCTTCTCCAGGGCCTTGAGGTTCTCCGGCGGGACCGGCTCCTCCAGCCACGCCGGGTTGAACGGCGCCAGGTCCCTGGCCAGGCGTACGGCCGTGGCGGGGGAGAAGCGGCCGTGCATCTCCAGCATCAGCTCCGCCTCGGGGCCGATGGCGTCCCGGACCGCCTCGATGAGGGAGACGGCGTACATGGTCCCCTGGTGGTCCAGCTCGAAGTGACCCGTGCCGAACGGGTCGATCTTGAGCGCCCGGTAGCCGCGCTCCATCACGCCCTGGGCGGCCTTGTGGTACGCCTCGGGTGTCCGCTCCGTGGTGTACCAGCCGTTGGCGTACGCCTTGACCTTGTCGGTGACCTTGCCGCCCAGCAGCTGCCAGACGGGGACGCCGAGGGCCTTGCCCTTGATGTCCCAGCAGGCCATCTCGATCACGGCGATACCGGACATCACGATCTCGCCCGCGCGGCCGTAGTCGCCGTACTTCATGCGCTTGACGAGGTCCTCGACAGCGAAGGGGTCGGAGCCGAGAATGTGGTTGGCCTCGGCCTCCCTCAGGTATCCGAGAAGGGCGTCGGTGTGTCCCAGCATCCGGGTCTCGCCGACTCCGGTGATCCCCTCGTCGGTGTGCACCTGGACGTAGGTCAGGTTGCGCCACGGCGTCCCGACCACGTGTGTGCTGATTCCGGTGATGCGCACGGCGGTTGTCCCTCGCAGCTTCGTCGGCTCAGTTCCGTCAGTCATTCAGTTCATTCAGCCAGTTCGACGTGTTCGAGATTTCGGCACACGTTCGAAATGCTGGCGTGACAGTAAGGACGCGGTGGTCGGGGTGTCAATGGGTCGCGCGCATAACGGTTTCGACAGTTTCGAAACCATGGGTGAGGCGTGTCCGTACAGAACCTTCACAGCTGGATCTAGGAACGTTACCGGCGCGGAACTTAACCTTCCCGCGTCATGGACTACTGCGACCCGTGCCGACGGCACCTCAACGGCGCGCTGGCCTGCCCGGGGTGCGGCACCTCGGCGGATGCGCTGCGCTGGCGTGAGCCTGAGCCTGAGCGTGAGTACGGCGATCGCGATGACCCGGGCGAGTCTGCCGGGGCGGGCAGGTCCGAGGCTGAGCGCGACGACTACGACGACTCCGAAGACGACGATGAGCCCGTGGGGCGTGCTGCTCGGCGGCGTGGACGCGGGCCGGTCGCCGATGGGCCCGGTGGTGGGGCGAGCCGACGGGACCGGAAGGCGGCAGCGCACCGCCGGCGGCGGCGCCGGACCCTGTTCGTCGCGGCCGGTTTCGTGCTGGCGGCGGGTGGCCTGAGCCTCGCCGAACTGGGCATGGACGCGCCGAAGTCGACGTCGAAGCCGGCGGAGGCCGAGGGTGAGTCGGCGGAGTCGGTCGAGACGGTCCGCCCCGCGGGCGACAAAGCCGGGGTTGAGGGAACGTCGAGGTCCCCTTCCCCAGAGGCGTCTGACTCCCCGTCGGCTTCGAAGTCCCCGAAGGACGAGAAGTCAAAGGACGACGAGCCGACCCGGACTCCCACGGCCGAACCGACCCAGAGCCGCCCGCCCGCGGCCCCCACGGCGGCCCCTCAGCCCCCGGCCCCGACCCGAACCACAGCCCCGACGACCCCGGCCCCGACCCCGGAACCGTCCCCGACGAAGACCTGCAACCGCTTCCTGTGGTGGTGCGCTTAGCTGCGGGCAATCGTGCCGCTAGGGGCGGCACGGGTGGGCGCAGCGGCACCTCGTCGCGCCGAGCTGCGCAACGCCCGGCCTCGCTTCGACCCCGAGCACCCCGCAACCCCCAGCACCATCCCGACCTCACCCCAGCATCCCCCGAAGCGCATCCCGCAACGCCACCCTCTCCCCCTCGGAGAGCCCCGCCAACGGCTCCCGGGCGAACCGCAGGGACTCCCGCAGACTCCGGGCCACCCGCCGCCCCTCACCCGTCGCCGCCGCCACCTTCACCCTCCGGTCCGCGGGATCCGGCTGTCGTTCCACCAGCCCCCGCGCCTCCAGCCGGTCCACGATCCCCGTGACGTTGGACGGCTCGCACTTCAACCGCTGGGCGAGCCTCCGCATGGGCAGCGGCTCGAGGCACAGCAGGTTCAGCAGCCGCGCCTGCGCCCCGGTGAGGGAGTGTTCCGCCGCCGCCTCCTCGTAGTCCTCGTGGAACCGGGCCACGACCTCCCCGATGAGCTCGACGACCTCGAGGGTCAGCGCGTCGGGGCGGGAGTCCGGGGTCGGTGTGGTGGAAACCATGGCATCGAGGGTACCCGTTTATTTGACAACATGAAATTTCCAGGCGCATGGTTGTTTCAGTTACTGAAACATCCGCACCGAGCCAGTGAGGACAGGCGCATCATGACCGACACCCCCACCCTCCCCGCCGTCAGCCGCGAGTGGCACCTGGCGAGCCGTCCCGTCGGCTGGCCGAAGCCCGAGGACTTCGCCTTCGTCGAGGCGGAGGTCCCGCAGCCGGGCGAGGGGCAGGTCCTCGTGCGGAACAAGTACCTCTCCGTGGACCCGTACATGCGTGGCCGCATGAGTGACGCGAAGTCCTACGTCGCCCCGTTCGAGCTGGGCAAGGTCATGCAGGGCGGTGCCGTCGGCGAGGTCGTGGCCTCCAACGTCGACGGGCTGGCCGTCGGGGATCACGTACTGCACTTCCTCGGGTGGCGTGAGTACGCCGTCGTGGCCGCGAAGAACGCCGTCAAGGTGGACCCGGACGCCGCGCCGCTGTCGACGTACCTCGGTGTGCTGGGCATGACCGGCCTCACCGCATACGCGGGGCTGCTGCGCACCGCCGCCTTCAAGGAGGGCGACACCGTGTTCGTGTCCGGTGCCGCCGGTGCCGTGGGCGGCCAGGTCGGCCAGATCGCCAAGCTGAAGGGCGCCTCCCGGGTCATCGGGTCCGCCGGTTCCGACGAGAAGGTGAAGCTCCTCATCGAGGAGTACGGCTTCGACGCGGCCTTCAACTACAAGGACGGGCCGGTGAGCGAGCAGTTGCGTGCCGCCGCCCCGGACGGGATCGACGTGTACTTCGACAACGTGGGCGGTGACCACCTGGAGGCCGCCCTGGGGTCCCTCAACGAGGGCGGCCGGATCGCCGTCTGCGGCATGATCTCCGTCTACAACAACACCGAGCCCGCCCCGGGCCCGAGGAACCTCGCCCGCCTGATCGCGACCCGCGGCCGCATGGAGGGCCTCCTCGTGAGCGACCACTACGACCTTCAGCCGGAGTTCGTGCGCGAGGTCGCCCCCTGGGTCGCCTCCGGTGAGCTGAAGTACCGCGAGACCGTCGTCGAGGGCATCGAGAACAACCTCGAGGCGTTCCTGGGCGTGCTGCGCGGTGAGAACACCGGGAAGATGATCGTCAAGCTCTGACGCCTTCTGTTGGTTTTCGGCATGCGGTAAGTTTTTTCCGAATCCGCTCGGCCCGGGCGCGAGCCGCGGCGGACGAAGAGAAGGAACACAACCGCATGCCGATCCAGCAGTCCGACGTCCTCTACACCGCCGTCGCCACCGCCGAGGGCGGCCGCGACGGGCGCGTGGCCACCGATGACGGCCGGCTCGACGTCGTCGTCAATCCGCCGCAGGCCATGGGAGGCAGCGGCGCCGGCACCAATCCCGAGCAGCTCTTCGCCGCCGGGTACAGCGCCTGCTTCCAGGGCGCCCTCGGCGTCGTCGCCCGGGAGACGGGCGCCGACCTCACCGGGTCGACCGTCACCGCCAAGGTCGGCCTCGGGAAGAACGGGGACGGTTTCGGGATCATCGTCGAGATCTCGGCCGATCTGCCGAAGATGGAGCGGGGCGCCGCGCGGGCGCTCGTGGAGAAGGCGCACGAGGTGTGCCCCTACTCGAAGGCGACCCGCGGCAACATCACCGTGACCCTGCTCTGACCACAGTCGTTGCGTACACGGAGGCCGCACCCTTGGACGTGGGGTGCGGCCTCCGCCCGTGCCCGGGATCAGTGGGCGAGCGCCGCCCGGTGGATCGCCCGCGCCAGGCGGTCGTTCTCCGGGGCCGCCCCGCCGGGGAACGCGAAGCGGCGGCGGGTGTAGCCGTAGGCGAGGCCGCTCCACGGGTCGGCGAAGGACTGCGAGCCGCTCGCGCCGCTGTGCCCGATCGTCCCGGCGCCGAGGAACGGGTGCCACGTGTCAGCCGTCGTCTGGAAGCCGAGGCCGAACGACTTGTGGGCACGTGCCACCAGGTCGTAGCCGACCGAGTGGAACTGGCCGAACTCCGCCACCGTGTCCGGCTTCAGCAGCGGCGCCTGCTCGCCCAACCCGCTGATCGCCGCCGCGTACATCCCGGCCAGGCCCCGCGCGGATGCCACCCCGCCCACCGACGCCGGGCCCTTGGCGCGGATCAGCGGCATGTTGGGCAGCGATGCCAGGTCGGTCGGTTCGCTCGCGTGGCCGTTGAAGGCGATCGAGGCGAGGGTGTGCGGGCCCGTGGGCGTGGCGTCGAGGAGTGCCTGCTGCTCCGGGGTCGGGGCCATCGGCTGGGTGGTGCGGAAGCGGGGTTCCTGCGGGGCGGGCAGGCCGAGGTGGAAGTCCAGGCCGTACGGGGCCCGGACGCGCTCCTGGTAGATCTCCTGGAGCGTGCGGCCCGTGGCGCGGCGTACCACCTCGCCGGTCAGGGCGCCGCTGACCAGCGCGTGATAGCCGAACGCCGTTCCGGGGCGCCAGAACGGCCGCTGGTCGGCGAGGCGTTCGGCGAGCTGACGGTCGTCGGCCAGCTCCGCCAGGCTGAAACCGGTGTCCGTGCCGACCACGCCCGCCCGGTGCGCGAGCAGATCCCGCAGGGTCAGCTCGCCCTTGCCCTCGGCCGCGAACTCCGGCCAGTAGTACGTCACTTTGCGGTCCGGTTCGAGCGTGCCGTCCTGGACGAGGAGAGCCACGACCAGGTAGGCGGCGCCCTTGGTGGACGAGAACACGCCGTAGAGGGCGTCCGCCTCGGTCCCCGCCCACAGGTCCACGACCTTCCGGCCCCGCACGTAGGCGCACAGCTGGCCCTCGTAGTCGGGCCGTTCCCCGGCCACGAACGCGGCGAACTCCTCGCGCACCCCCTCGAAGCCGTCGGCTACGGTGCCGTGGATCTCTTGCGTCATCCGTTCTCCTCATCTGAACCGCTGTGTGCCACTGTGAACAATGCCCTCGCCACCTGCGGGAATTCCCCCTTCGGGTGGTCCCGGAAGAGGGGTTCGGTGCCGAACAGGACCGTCCTGCCGCCGCTGACCACCGAGGCCTGTCCCGCTGCCGCCGCGGGGCCGCCGGTGCCGTCCCGGAGCGGGCGCCAGTGCCCGGAGACGAGCGGGTTCCCGGTCGCGTACGACTGCTCCTCGCGCACACCCGGGCCGAGGTCGGTGAACCACAGCGGCGCGTAGACGAAGGTGTGCGCGGGCGCGTCGTGCGTCAGACGGCCCGAATTCACCGCGCGTACGACGCCGTTGGCGTCCGGGTTGCCCTCGACCGGCTTGACGGCCAGCAGGTCCGCCGCCGCGTTCAGGGCCGCCCCGGTCGCGCCCCGGCCGACCAGGCCGTGACCGTCGAGGAAGGCGTCCAGGGCCTTGCGGGCGGGGACGGTGAGGGAGGCGTGGTCCAGGCCGGCGGAGACGAACAGCACGTCCGTGCCGGACCAGTCGAAGCCCGCGTTCAGGACCTTTGTCGAGACCGGTGTGACGTCGAAGCCCATCTCCCGCAGGGCGAACAGCTCACCCGGGGTGACGGCGGCGGCGACGCGCAGACGGTGCAGGGGCGTCTCGCCCTTGAGCCGCGTGGCGGTGAAGGAGACGTCGTGCGCGCGGGCCGCGATGAGCGCCTCGCGGCGTGCCGACGCCGGGACGATCGCGCTGCCGTCCGCCGCCTGCCGGACCCGGACTCCCTGCCCGAGGAGGGAGTTGAGGGCCGCGATCTCGCGCGGGTCGGTCAGGCGCAGGCGGAGGGCGCCGTGCGCGGGCACATGGGCGACGGGCGCGGCCTCGGTGACCGGGCGCAGGGGCGCGCCCCGCAGGCTGCCCGAGGTCACCCGCTCGACCGTCGCTCCCCACAGCCGGCCCAGGCTCCAGCCGGAGATGTCGTACATCACCGACACCTTGTCGCTGATGTCCCGGCCGTCGGCCAGCAGGACGTTCGCCATGCCGCGCTTGGGCTGGCGCAGATCGACGACGTACGAGCCCTCGGGGTAGACCCGGCCCGCGAGGCGGAACGGGCGGGTGGCTCGGGTGACGCGGACGTCGTTGGCGAGGAGGTGGTCGACCAGACGGGCGGCGGCCGGGGCCGAGCGCTGGGTGCGCGAGCCGCCGGGCGGGATGACGTAGGCGCGCGGGAAGTCGGTCGTGTAGACGTCCTCCGGGCCGATGCCGGGGACGCCGGGGACCGTCTTCGCTGAGACCGGCACCTGCGGGGCGCCGGCCGAGCCGCGGCGGAAGGTCTCGATCTGGTCGGCCACGAGAGTGGTGCGGTGCTCGCGGACGTGGTTCAGGGTCGCGTGGACGGCCGCGCCCGCCACGGCCGTGTTGACCGCCGAGCGGCGGCGCAGCTCCGGGACGGGGAGGGTGTCGTACTCCTCGTTGTTCACCGCCAGCGGGATCTCCACCGTGTGCGCGGCCACCGTGCCGTGGAAGGCCGCGTACTGCGGGGTGAAGATCGGCGGCCAGTCGTCCCAGCCCTCCTCCTGGTCGCGGAACGGGATCTGCGCCGGCTCCACGCCGTCCTTCGCGGGCGTGTAGCCGAGGGCGTTCACGGCGGACTCCATGCCGAGGGCGTTGGCGTAGGAGTTCTTCAGGAAGAGGTCGTACTCGTAGTTCTCGCCGTGCGGGGGAGTGGTGGGCTCGATGAGCGTGCCGTTGACGTAGCCGTGCAGATCGAGCAGGACGGCCGGCTGCTTGTCCAGCTCGATCTGGCGCATCACGCGGCTCTCGGGCTGGGAGGCCGTCACGAAGTCGCGGTTCAGGTCGAAGCCGTTCGCGTTGGCGCGGGTGCCGGCGATACGGCCGTCCGGGTTGGCCGTGATGTTGAAGTACAGGCGGCTGTGCGCGAGGAGGTCGCGGGTCTTCGCGTCCTTGGCTGTCGCGAGCTGCTCGATGACCTTCAGGGAGGCGTCCGTGCCCTCCCACTCGTTGCCGTGGATGTTGTTGTTGACGAAGACCGGGGCCTTGTACGTGCGCTTGATCTCGCGGGACTTCGCGGCGGACGCGGGCGCGTTCTCGATCAGTTCGCGCATCCGCTCCTGGGCGCGGGCCTGGCGGGTGGTCTCCGGGGCGGTGACGGTGACCAGGTAGAGGCGGTGGCCGCCGGCCGAGCGGCCGGTCACCTCCACACTGACCCGGTCGCCCAGGCGTTGCAGGGCGTTCAGCTTCGGGGCGATCGCGTGGTACGGGGTGAGCCCCAGCTTCAGGGACTTGTCGCCGGGGTTCTCCGGGTCGGGGGAGAGGACCTGGCGGCGGGGGTAGCCGCGGCCGGTGGTGCCGGTGGAGGTCTCCGCGGTCAGGGCGCGTCTGGCGGCGCTCGCGGGTGCCCGGGCCGCACGCTCGTCGACGGCGGCGCCCTCCCGGGTGACGGGCTTCGGGTCCGCGCCGGCGGTGTGGGGGGTGAGCAGGGGTAAGCCCGCCGTCGCGAGGCTGAGGGCGATGATCAGTACAGGTCTCGCAGGAACGGTTCTCGTGGTGCGCACGCGTACCTCCTCCGGGGCTTCCTGAGATCGGTACGGCGAGGTGTACCGGTTCGACTCAACGGCAACAAGAGCGCGTTGGTGTCACCGATGACCCGGATGGCCCCGTCGGGGCCCGTTCCCGCCTGCACCGATAGGGTTTGCGCATGCGCGATCTCGGGGTGGGCTTCCAGTACCTGCTGAAGGGCCAGCGATGGGTGGCCCGGCACGGCAAGCAGTACGGCTTCGGGCTGCTCCCGGGCCTGATCACCCTGGTCCTGTACGCGGCGGCGCTGGTCGCGCTGGCGCTGTGGGGCGAGGACGCCGTCACCTGGGCGACACCGTTCGCCGACGACTGGTCGAGCCCGTGGCTCGGGCTGTTCCGCGGCTTCCTGACCGCCGTGCTGTTCGCCCTCGCCCTGCTCCTCGCCGTCGTGACGTTCACCGCGGTGACGCTGCTGATCGGGCAGCCCTTCTACGAGAACCTCTCCGAGAAGGTCGACCGGGACGTGTCCCCGGACGGCCACGCCCCCGAGTCGGGCCTGCCGCTCTGGCGCGAACTGTGGATCTCCGGCCGCGACAGCCTCCGCATCGTGGTGCGGGCCGCCCTGTGGGGTGTGCTGCTGTTCGCCTGCGGCTTCATCCCCGTCGTCGGCCAGACGGCCGTGCCGGTGCTCGGGTTCTTCGTCACCGGGTTCTTCCTGACCGAGGAGCTGACCGCCGTCGCCCTCCAGCGCCGCGGCGTCGACCTGCGCACCCGCCTCACGCTGCTCCGCTCCCGCAAGACCCTGGTCTGGGGCTTCGGCACGCCGCTGGCGATGGCCTTCCTGGTGCCGGTCGTAGCGGTGTTCCTGATGCCGGGCGCGGTCGCGGGCGCCACCCTCATGGCGCGGGAACTCCTGGGCGAGGAGATCGATGAGGGCCGCGCGGGTGGCTCCGCCGAGGAGGGCGACGGGGACGTCAGCGCTCTTCAGCAGCCGCCTTCAGGATGGCCCTCACCTGGGCGATGATGTCCAGCCGGTTCCGCACGAACTCCGGGTCGGTGACCTCGCTGGTGTTCCCGGAGCCGAACTGGAGCACGGGCGTGTGCACATGCCCGCCCGGCAGCCGGTCGTGCAGCCCCAGCCGGTCCCGCAGCAGCGTCGCCCGGTAGGCGATCTCGTTCGAGAGGTAGTCACCGCCGCCGCCCGCGCGAGCGGTGGAACCGGGGGTCGGTCCGTCCGGGCGTACGACGGACTCGGTGCCGCCCGCCGGGATCTCGGTGACGCTGGTGTTGTCGTAGACGGGGAAGCGGCCGGTCTCCGCGGCGACGATCTCCCGGTACGGCAGCGTGGTCGTCGTCCACTGCGGCTGCGAGCCCGGGTCGGTGACGGGGACGGTCTCCGTGCGGCCGATGTTGTCGTTGTCCCCGAAGCCGCCCCGCCAGGCCCCGTTGGTCCGCTCGATGTCGAACTTCCCGACCCGGCCCTGGCTCACGGTCGTGAACAGGTCGACCTTCGGCAGATACGGCCGCAGCGTCCGCTCCACGGTGCCGTCGGTGAAGTCCTGCCAGCGCACCGGGAACACGGCCGTCTCGATCCGGGCCGGGCCGTCCGCCGTCTCGATCACCGTGCCGTCGAGGGCGAGCGCGGTGGCCCCGGACGGGTTGGAGATCCGGATGTCCCGGTCCAGGGTGAACGGGTCGAAGCCGGTGAGCAGGATCCGCTTCAGGCCCTTGCCGTGCGGGTAGCGGATGGCGGTCTGGCCGCGCGAGGTGCGCTCCAGTTCGTCGAGCAGCGTGGCCCGCTGCCGGTCCGTCAGACCGAACTCCGGCTCCCAGGTGCGCACTTCACGCGTCATGCCCAGCCGCGCCCAGTACAGCGGCCGGTCATCGTCCCGGCTCAGATCACCGACCGCCGGTCCACGCCCCTGCGCCCGGTCCACCGCACGCCGCCACAACCGCGCCCCCTCGGCCGCCACGGCCCGGCGGGCCTCCCCGTAGGAACGGGCCGAGTCCAGCGCCCTGGCCAGCCGCGGGGCCACCGCGTCGAACCCGGAGCGGCGCAGGATCTCCTGCGGGACCGCCTTGGTGAGCCGCTGTTCCTCGACGGTGGGAGCGGGGGCCGTCTCTGCGGCGCTCGCGCTCGTGGGGGTGGTGAGGCCGGTCAGCAGGGCGAGACCGAGGACGCCGAGGCGAACACGTATGGAGTTCAAGGAGGTTCAGGCCTTCCGTCACGGTGGGGCTGCGGTGGCGTGGTGCCGGACGGCCGCAGTATCGCGCGACAGGAGTGATCTACGCCATGGGTGCTCAGTCGGTGCTCTCGCCCAGCAGCGTCAGGAAGTCCCGGAACGCCGACGGCATGTCCACCGACTCCGGGTCCAGCAGCCATTGGTACTGCAGGCCGTCCAGGATCGCCACGAGCAGCGGCGCGGCCCGCTCGGGTGTGAGGCCGCTCGGCAGGCGGTCGCCGTACTCGGCGCGCAGCACCTCGGCCATGCCGGCGCGGACCCCGACATAGCGCTCCGTGAAGTACGCGCGGGCCGGATGGTCCTCCGTGACGCTCTCGCCGAGCAGCGCCGAGAAGGTCTGGATGATGGCGGGCCGCATCGCGTTGTACTCGACCAGCGAGGCCAGCAGGTCCAGCCGCAGCCGCCCGGCGGGCATCGCGTCCCAGCGGTCCCGCTCCTGGAGCACCGCGACCAGCAGCGCCTCCTTCGTCGGGAAGTGGTGCAGCAGCCCCTGCTGGGTGAGCCCAACCCGCTCGGCGACCGACGTCAGGCTCGCTCCCCGGTAGCCGCGCTCGGCGATCACCTCCAGAGCGGCCCGCACGATCTCCGCGCGCCGTTCCCCGCTTCTCGCCCTGGCCGTCATGGCGTCACCGTACGACACCACGAACGATCGATTGTTTCGAGAAGATAACGAAACCTACCGCATTACAGGTAACGCGGGCACGATGTCGGCATCCAGCGGCTTTCGACGTGGAGGTGCCGGCGTGACGGAGACAGCGGAAGTACGGCGTGAGGCGGCGGTCGAGGCGGCCCTCGGCAAGCTCGATCTGGACGCCAAGGCACGGCTGCTGGCCGGACAGGACATGTGGAGCCTGCCCGCGCTGCCACAGGCCGGCCTGGCCTCGCTGGTGATGTCCGACGGCCCGATCGGCGTCCGCGGGGTGCAGTGGAGCGCCGACGACCCCTCCGTCGCGCTGCCCTCACCGACCGCCCTCGCCGCCACCTGGGACCCCGGACTCGCGCACCGGGCGGGCGTGCTGCTGGCCCAGGAGGCCCGCCGCAAGGGCGTCCACGTCCTGCTCGCCCCCACCGTCAACCTGCACCGCTCCCCGCTGGGCGGCCGCCACTTCGAGGCCTACAGCGAGGACCCGTACCTCACCGGCCGGATCGGCGCCGAGTACGTCCGGGGCGTCCAGTCCGGCGGCGTCGGCACCACCGTCAAGCACTTCGTCGCCAACGACGCCGAGACCGACCGCCTCACGGTGAACAACCTGGTGAGCGAACGCGCGCTGCGCGAGCTGTATCTGGCCCCCTTCGAGGCGATCGTCGCCAGCGCCCACCCCTGGGGCATCATGACCGCCTACAACACCGTCAACGGCACGACGATGACCGAGCACCACCACCTGGTCAACGAAGTGCTGCGTGGCGAGTGGGGCTTCGACGGGATCAACGTCTCCGACTGGACGGCCGCCCGCTCCACCACCGGCGCCCTCACCGGCGGCCTGGACATCGCGATGCCCGGCCCGCGGACCGTCTACGGCGAGGCCCTCGCGCAGGCCGTGCGGGACGGCGAGGCCGACGAGGCCCGGGTCGACGAGGCCGTCCGCCGCGTCCTGCGCCTCGCCGCCCGGGTCGGCATCCTGGACGGCGCCGAACCGGTCGTCACCGAACCGCCGGCACCGGTCGACGGCGAGGGTCTCGCCCGCGAGATCGCCCGCCGCTCCTTCGTCCTCGTCCGCAACGAGAGGGGCGCGCTGCCGCTGAAGCCCGGCCGGGTCGCGCTGATCGGAGCCGCCGCCCGCGACGCCCGCGTCCTCGGCGGCGGCTCCGCCACGGTCTTCCCCGCCCGGACCGTCTCCCCGCTCGACGGCCTCACCGCCGCCCTCCCCGACGGCAGCCTCACCTACGCCCTCGGCGCCGACCCCAACACCGAACTCCCCGTCGCCGACCCGGGCTTCGAGCTGCGCACGGTCTGCCGCGACAGCGACGGCACCGTCATCGGCACCCGCTCGGCCCCCAGCGGCCACATCCAGTGGATGGGCGACGACCTGCCCGACGGCGTCACCCACGCCACCCTGCACAGCGTCGAACTGACCGGCACCTTCACCCCGCGCGAGACCGGCACGCACACCTTCGGCTTCAAGGGCCTCGGCCCCTTCAGGCTGACTGTCGCGGGTACCACCCACTTCGACGACGTCCAGCGCCCCGCCGAGGACGGCGACCCCTTCGCCGCCTTCTTCGGCGCCCCGGTGCCCCACGCCCGCGTCGAACTCACCGCGGGCGAACCTGTCGAGGTCTCCCTCACCTACACCGTCCCGCCGCCCGACGGCCACCCCATGCGGGTCATCGGCTTCACCCTCGCCCACCAGGACCCGCAGCGCGACCCCGACTCGCTGATCGCCGAGGCCGCCGCTGCCGCCCGCGCCGCCGACACGGCCGTCGTCGTGGTCGCCACCACCGACCGCGTCGAGTCCGAGGGCTTCGACCGCAGGGACCTGAGCCTGCCCGGCCGCCAGGACGACCTGGTCCGCGCCGTCGCCGCCGCCAACCCGAACACCGTCGTGGTCGTCAACTCCGGCTCCCCGGTGGAACTGCCGTGGCGCGACGACGTCGCCGCCGTGCTGCTGAGCTGGTTCCCCGGCCAGGAGGGCGGCGCGGCCCTCGCGGACGTCCTCACCGGCGACCGGGAGCCCGGCGGCCGCCTGCCCACCACCTGGGGCTCCCTGACCGACGCCCCCGTCACCCAGGTCGTCCCGGCCGACGGCGAACTCCCCTACGACGAGGGCGTCTTCATCGGCTACCGCGCCTGGGAGCAGCAGGGCCGCACCCCCGCCTACCCCTTCGGCCACGGCCTCGGCTACACCGAATGGACCTACGAGTCGGTCGAGGTCGCCGGGAGCGCCGAAGGGACCACCGCGAAGGTCCGCCTCCGCAACACCGGCGACCGCCCGGGCCGCGAGGTGGTCCAGCTCTACCTCGCCCCGAGCGAGCCCGACCCCACCCGTCCGGCGCGCTGGCTGGCCGGCTTCGCGAGCGTCGAGGCCGCACCCGGCGAGACCGTCGAGGCGACGGTCGAACTGCCGCGCCGAGCCTTCGAGATCTGGGACGAGACGACGGTCTCGTGGTCGTTTGTGAAGGGTTCGTACGAGATCCAGGTGGCGCGCTCGATCACCGACCGAAGGATCACCGCGACGATTAACGTCTGAGCGGGACAAGTTCCCCACTGAGCAGCCCCGGTCCGGGACCTGACCCCTGGACCGGGGCTCGTGGGTCTCCGGGCCCGCGACTCAGCGGGTGCCGAACCCGTACACCGTCTCCGAGCGGAACACCTCGCCCGGCCGCAGCACCGTGGTCGGGAAGTCCGGCCGGTTCGGGGAGTCGGGGAAGTGCTGGGTCTCCAGCGCGATGCCGTCTCCGGGCGCGAAGGGCTCGCCCAGGTGGTCGGCGGTGTACAGCTGGAGTCCGGGTTCGGTCGTCGCCACCGTCAGCACCCGCCCGGACGCCGGGTCGTGCAGCTCGGCGACCTCCACCGGGACGTCCGCGACGCCCTTGTCGAGCACGAAGTTGTGGTCGTAGCCGGAGCCGACCTTGCGGGCCTCGCGGAAGTCGAAGCGCGTGCCGGTCACATCGTCCGGGCCGCCGGCCGGGATCAGATCCTCGTCCACCGGCGTGTACCGGGAGGCGGCCAGCCGCAGTTCATGGCCGCCCGCGTCGCCGGAGCCGCCCAGGTTGAAGTAGCTGTGGTTCGTCAGGTTCACCACGGTCGGCGCGTCCGTCACGGCCTCGTAGGCGATCCGCAGCGCGCCGCTCTCCCGCAGCGTGTACGTCGCCGAGACCTCCAGCCGCCCCGGGAACCCCTCTTCGCCGTGCGGACTGATCCGGCTGAGCCGCACACCGTGCTCGACCGGGGCCGCGTCCCACACCCGCTGGTCGAAGCCGTGCGCTCCACCGTGCAGCGAGTTCGGCCCGTTGTTCGGTTCCAGGGCGTACGTCCGCCCGTCCAGCGGGAATCGGCCGCCGGCGATCCGGTTGGCATACCGCCCGATCAGAGCCCCGAGGTAGGGCCCGGGGTGGGCGAGATAGCCCCCGAGATCCGGGAACCCCAGCACCACGTTTCCGGCGCGGCCCTCCCGGTCCGGCACCTCGACGGACTGCACGATCCCGCCGTACGACAGCACCCGCACCCGTACGCCCGCCCGCTCCAGGGTCCAGCGGTGCACCGGTGTCCCGTCGGAAAGTGTGCCGAAGAGTTCGTTCATGTGCGGAACTCTAGGGCAGGGCCTCGGTCAGCGGTTCTTCGCCGTGACGGTCCGGTACGCGATCTCCGCCAACCGGGCCTGTCCGTTCACGCTGGGGTGGAAGTAGTCCCAGCGGCTCAACTGAGCCGTGCCGAAGCGGTAGTCGTACACCGCGTTCCCGTCGTACCGGCACCGCTTGTCCTCGGCGCAGACCTCCTTCAGGACCTTGTTGTAGTCCTCCACCCGCTTCTGCACCGTGTCCCGCCGCAGGGTCGCCGCCGAGTCCAGGGCGTCCGCGTCGCCCAGCATCGACGGGCAGATGCCCAGTTGCCACACCTGCTTGCCCAACGGGCTGTTACGGCCCTGCGACCACAGCCGCTTCAGGTTCGGCACGCTCGCCACGAACACCTGTGCCTTGGGCAGGGCTTCGCGCAGGGTGCGCAGCGCGTCCTCGAAGTCGCTGCGGAAGGCGGAGACCGGGGTCATCGCCGCCGGGGAGGACCGGCAGGCGTCGTTCGCCCCGGCCATCACCGTCACCAGCTGCGGTTTCCGCCGCACCGCCTGGGTCATCTGCCCGGGCAGATCGGCCATCCGGGCCCCCGTCACGGCGTAGTTCCAGCTTCGCTCGGCGGCCCTGGCCCGCCCCAGCAGCCGGACGGCGAGTGAGTCCACCTGAGGGCTGGCGCCGGTCGCCCAGGACGCCTCCGGACAGTCCTGCAGCACGTCACAGGCGTCGAAACCACGCGTGATGGAGTCACCGACGGCCGCGACGGAGCTCGGGCTGCTGTCCCACAGGGGCGTGGGCCTGGGCGAGGGCTCGGCGCTGGCGGACGGGGCGGGGGAGTCGCCCCCCACGGCATCACACCCGGTGACACCCAGGGCAGTCGCCACGGCCACGGCGGCAACGATCCGTGAGCGGTGGCTTCGCTTCCGCATTCCTGTTCCATCCCCTCGCCGCGCCGTGGCTGTCTCCCCAACCATTTACAACGCACGAGGGTTCCCGACCGATCAGGTGCAACGGCTCACACCCGTACAAGCGTCCCCCTGGGTGAATGGCGGGCGTTTCCCGGCACCGGGACCGACCGTACGTCACACTCCTTGCGTCACCGCACGGTAGCCTCGCCATCAACGTGACCCGCCCGGTCACAGCCGTTCCGCCCGTTCAAAGATGGTCCGCTCTGCCCGGAGGTTCCGGTGACGACACGTGGGGTTCTGTACATGCACTCCGCGCCGCGCGCGCTGTGCCCGCACGTCGAGTGGGCCATCGCCGGGGTGCTCGGCACACGCGTCAGCCTGGACTGGATCCGCCAGCCCGCCGCGCCGGGCACCTGGCGCTCGGAGTTCTCCTGGCAGGGCCAGCCGGGCACGGCGTCGAAGCTGGCGTCCGCCCTGCGGGGCTGGCAGCTGCTGCGCTTCGAGGTGACGGCCGAACCCTGCCCCACCGCCGAGGGCGAACGCTACAGCTGCACCCCCGACCTGGGCATCTTCCACGCCGTCACCGGCATCCACGGCGACATCCTCATCCCCGAGGACCGCCTCAGAGCGGCCCTGCAACGCTCCCAGCGTGGCGAGACCGACCTGGAAGCCGAACTCAACAAACTCCTGGGCAAGCCCTGGGACGACGAGCTAGAACCGTTCCGCTACGCAGGAGAAGGCGCCCCGGTCCGCTGGCTCCACCAGGTGGTGTAGACGCGTTTCTTCAACGCGACACAAAACGGCGAATGGCCCGAACCCCCCACCCAGGGAGTTCGGGCCATTCAAACGCTCAGCGATCAAACCGTCCGGAACGCCAGCACCACATTGTGCCCACCGAACCCGAACGAGTCGTTCAACGCGGCGATACGCCCATCCACCGGCAGCTTCCGAGCCTCACCGCGAACCACGTCCGCGTTCGCCTCGGCCTCCGGATCCAGGTTCTCGACATTGATGGTCGGCGGAGCCACCCGGTGGTACAGCGCGAGCACCGTCGCCACCGTCTCGACACCACCCGCACCACCGAGCAGATGCCCGGTCATCGACTTCGTCGCGGACACCGCGAAGTGGTCGGCGTCGTCACCGAACACCTTCCGCAGCGCCTTCAACTCGGCGATGTCACCGGCCGGCGTCGACGTGGCGTGCGCGTTGACGTGCACGATCTCCGCCGGGTTCAGTTCGTTGCGCTCCAGCAGGTTCTGCAGGGCCTGCGAGATGCCCCGCCCCTCCGGCTCCGGCTGCACGATGTCGTGGGCGTCGGCCGAGATGCCCTGGCCGACCGCCTCGGCGTACACCCGGGCACCGCGCTTCGCGGCGTGCTCGGCGGACTCCAGGACGACGACACCGGCGCCCTCACCGAGGACGAAGCCGTCGCGGGCGACGTCGTAGGGACGCGACGCGCCCTGCGGGTCGTCGTTGTTCTTGGACATCGCCATCATGTTGCCGAACGCGGCGATCGGCAGCGGGTGGATCGCCGCCTCCGTGCCACCCGCGACGACGACGTCGGCGCGGCCCGTGCGGATCATCTCGATGGCGTAGCCGATGGCCTCGGCGCCCGAGGCGCAGGCGGAGACCGGCGTGTGCACGCCCGCCCGGGCACCCACGGCCAACCCCACGTTGGCCGACGGGCTGTTGGGCATCAGCATGGGCACGGTGTGCGGGGAGACGCGGCGAACGCCCTTCTCCTTCAGCACGTCGTACTGGTCGAGCAGAGTCGTCACGCCGCCGATGCCGGAGGCGATGACCGCGCCGAGCCGGTCCGGGTCGACGTTCGGGTCCTCGTCGGCGCTCGCTTCGAAACCGGCGTCGGCCCAGGCCTCCTTGGCCGCGATCAGCGCGAACTGCGCCGAGCGGTCCAGGCGGCGGGCCTGCGGCCGGGGGATGACCTCGGTCGGCTCCACGGCGACCGGGGCCGCGATACGGACCGCCTGTTCGGCGGCCCACTCCTGCTCCAGGGGCTTGACGCCGGAACGTCCGGCGATCAGGCCCTCCCAGGTAGAGGCTGCGTCGCCACCCAGCGGTGTGGTTGCGCCGATACCGGTGACGACCACGGTGCGATTGGTCGGGCTCACGGGAATTCTTTCTCCAACGGATACGAGGATTAAGCGGCGCCACCGCCGGGTGGCGGGGCAGTAGGCCCAGGGCCTGGTCGGACGATCAGCCCTGGTGCTTGAGGATGTAGTCGGTCGCGTCGCCGACGGTCTTGAGGTTCTTGACGTCCTCGTCCGGGATCTTGACGTCGAAGCGCTCTTCGGCGGCGACGACGACCTCGACCATGGACAGCGAGTCGACGTCCAGGTCGTCGGTGAAGGACTTGTCCAGCTGGACGTCCTCAACCGGGATGCCGGCGATCTCGTTCACGATCTCGGCGAGACCGGCGACGATCTCTTCCTGAGTGGCGGCCATGTTGGCGCTCCTTCGTAGATATCCAGAGGGTGTGGCAGGTGTTTCCTCCCGTGCCGGACCGCGTGATCCGGCACGGAGTGCCTAGGGGAGGGTAACGACAGTCGCGGCGTAGACGAGACCCGCCCCGAAGCCGATGACGAGCGCGGTGTCGCCGCTCTTCGCCTCACCGGTCGCCAGGAGCCGCTCCATCGCGAGCGGGATCGAGGCGGCCGAGGTGTTGCCGGTGGTGCGTACGTCACGCGCGACCGTGACGGACTCCGGCAGCTTGAGTGTCTTCACCATCGAGTCGATGATCCGCTCGTTGGCCTGGTGCGGAATGAAGACGTCCAGGTCGTCCGCGGAGATGCCGGCGGCGTCCAGCGCCTCCTTGGCGACCTTCGCCATCTCGAACACGGCCCAGCGGAACACCGCCTGGCCCTCCTGCGTGATGGCGGGGAACTTGGCGACCTCGCCGGAACGGTAGTCCGTCCACGGCACGGTCTGCTTGATCGTCTCGGACTTGTCGCCCTCGGAGCCCCAGACCGTGGGGCCGATGGCCGGCTCCTGGGCCGGGCCCACGACGACCGCGCCGGCACCGTCGCCGAACAGGAAGGCCGTCGCGCGGTCCTCCAGGTCGGTGAGGTCGCTCAGGCGCTCCACGCCGATGACGAGGACGTACTCGGCGGAGCCCTCGACGATCATGCCCTTGGCGAGGGTGAGGCCGTAGCCGAAGCCCGCGCAGCCGGCCGAGATGTCGAAGGCGGCGGCCTTCGCGGTGCCGAGCTTGTCGGCGATCTCGGTGGCGACGGCCGGGGTCTGCTTGAAGTGCGAGACGGTCGAGACGATCACGCCGCCGATCTGCTCGGCGGAGATCCCGGCGTCGGCGATCGCCTTGCCGGACGCCTCGACCGACATCGCGGCGACGGTCTCCTCGTCGTTCGCCCAGTGCCGGGTCTCGATGCCGGAGCGCGAGCGGATCCACTCGTCGGACGAGTCGATCGTCTCGAGGATCACCTCGTTCGGCACGACCCGGGTCGGGCGGTACCCGCCGACGCCGAGGATGCGCGCGTACGGGGCGCCCTTGCTGGGCTTGATCTTCGCCATGCGGACGGCTCCTTGGGGGCGGCGGTCAGGCGTGCTCGGCGATGAGCTCGCGAGCCGCGTCGAGGTCGGCGGGGGACTTCAGGGCCAGCGTCTTCACACCGGGCAGAGCACGCTTGGCGAGGCCCGTGAGGGTACCGCCGGGGCACACCTCGATCAGGGCCGTGACGCCGAGTTCCTTGAAGGTCTCCATGCACAGGTCCCAGCGGACCGGGTTGGCGACCTGACCGACCAGACGGTCCAGCACCTCGGTGCCGGCGGCGACGGACCGCCCGTCCTTGTTCGAGACGTAGGTGACCTGCGGGTCGACGGGCGTCAGGGCCTCGGCGGCCTTCGCCAGCGTGTCGACCGCGGGGGCCATGTGGTGCGTGTGGAAGGCGCCGGCGACCTTCAGCGCGACGACCTTGCGCACGCCCTCGGGCTTGTCCGCCTCCAGTGCGGCGAGCTGCTCCTTCGTACCGGCCGCGACGATCTGGCCCGCGCCGTTGATGTTCGCCGGGGTCAGGCCCAGCTTCTCCAGGTGCGGAACCGTCACTTCCGGGTCGCCGCCGAGAAGGGCCGCCATGCCGGTCTCGGTGACGGCGGCGGCCTCGGCCATGGCGAGTCCACGGGTGCGGACGAGGCGGACGGCCTCCTCGTGCGGGAGCACACCGGCGAGCGAGGCGGCGGTGAACTCGCCGACGCTGTGCCCGGCGATGGCGCCGACCTTGCGCGGCAGCTCGGCCGGGTCGTCGAACAGCGTGTACGCGGACGCCAGTCCGGCCGCGACCAGCAGCGGCTGCGCCACCGCGGTGTCGCGGATCTCGTCCGCGTCGGCCTCGGTGCCGTAGCGGATCAGGTCGAGGCCCACGGCGTCGGACCATGCCTCGAGGGCACCGCGGACACCGGGGAAGTCGAGCCATGCGGACAGGAAGCCGGGCGTCTGGGCGCCCTGGCCGGGAGCGACGAGTACGAGCACTCTCACACTCTCTCTTGGGGACGGGCACGGCCGCCCGTGGGGACAGGGACGAAGAACACGAGGGGGTTTTGTCGGGCTCCGACAAAACCTTAGGGCTGGAGATCTCCATCGACCAGACGCCCCAGGATCAGAGCGATCCGCAGCGTGAACGCAGAGCGTACATCGGAGGGTGACCAGCCGGTGACGTCAGTCACACGTCGAAGCCGGTAGCGGACGGTGTTGGGATGGACGAACAGCATGCGGGCGGCGCCTTCGAGACTGCTCGCCTGTTCGAGATAGACACTGAGGGTCTCCAGGAGCGCGGCCCCGGCCTCCTCCAGTGGTCTGTAGATCTCCTCCACCAGTTGCTCACGGGCCGAGGGGTCACCGGCGATCGCGCGCTCCGGGAGCAGGTCGTCCGCGAGGACCGGGCGCGGGGCGTCCTGCCAGGCAGAACCCGCTTTCAGCCCCGCCGCCGCGGCCTGCGCGGACCGGGTCGCGGCCAGCAGGTCCGGCACCACCGGGCCCGCCACGACCGGGCCGGCCGCGTACGGGCCGATGAGCGACTTGGCGACGGCCAGCGGGTTATCGCTGCCGCCCGCGATGACGACGAGCCGGTCCCCGAGCACACCGGTCAGCACCTGGAGCTTGGCGTGCCGGGCGGCGCGCCGGATGGCCTCGACCGTCAGTTCGGAGTCGCCGTCGGGTGCGGTGCCGAGTACCACGCACACGTGTTCGGGCGAGTTCCAGCCGAGGGCGGCGGCGCGGGACACGGCTCCCTCGTCGGCCTCGCCGCTGAGCACGGCGTTCACGACCAGGGACTCCAGCCGGGCGTCCCAGGCACCGCGTGCCTCGGCGGCCTGCGCGTACACCTGGGCGGTGGCGAAGGCGATCTCCCGGGCGTAGACGAGCAGCGCCTCGCGCAGCACGCTCTCGTCGCCGGGGGCCGCGACCTCGTCGATCGCGCTCTCCATGACCTCGATGGTGGTACGCACCATCTCCACGGTCTGCCGCAGCGTGATCGCCCGGGTCAGCTCGCGCGGCGCGGTTCCGAACACGTCGGTGGAGATGGCCTGCGGGGCGTCCGGCTGCCGGAACCACTCGGTGAAGGCGGCGATACCCGCCTGCGCGACCAGACCGATCCAGGAACGGTTCTCCGGGGGCATGGCCCGGTACCAGGGCAGCGTCTCGTCCATCCGCGCGATGGCCTGCGCGGCGAGCGATCCGGACGACTCCACCAGACGCTTCAGCGTCGCGGCATGCGCGTGGACGTCGTGTGCTGGGGCTGCGTTCTTGCTGGTTTCGGGTTCGGGCACGGGGACAAGACTGCCTTATCCGGACGGGAAGGTGCGTCGGCGGGTCTACGGTGGTCTCCGTGATGGACGTACGGCGCGCTCACGAGCGCTACCCCGGCGGGGAACCCGCCGCGGGGATCGAGACCTGGCACGCCTTCTCCTTCGGGGCCCACTACGACCCGGACAACCTCCGCTTCGGCGCGGTGATCGCCTGCAACGAGGAGCGGTTGGCGCCGGGGGCCGGGTTCGACGAGCACCCGCACAGCCACACCGAGATCGTGACGTGGGTCGTGGAGGGCGAGCTGACGCACCGGGACTCCACCGGGCACGAGTCGGTGGTGCGCCACGGGGATGTGCAGCGGCTCAGCTCGGCGGGTGGGGTACGTCACGTGGAGCGCAACGACGGCCCCGGCCCGCTGACCTTCGTGCAGATGTGGCTGGCCCCGCTCCGGCCCGGCGGCGACCCGTACTACGAGGTCGTCCACGGCATCGCCGACTCGACGCCCTACGCCGTCCCGGAGGCCGGCGCGATGCTGCACGTGAGGCGCCTGGCGGCGGGGGAGCGGACGGCGGTGCCGGACGGGGCGCACGCGTATGTGCATGTCGTACGGGGTGACGTACGCCTCGACGGCGAGGAACTGGGCGCGGGCGACGCGGCCCGCATCACGGACGCCAAGTCCCTGGAGGCCGAGGGCGCGACCGACGCCGAGCTGCTGATCTGGGAAATGTCCTAGGCGCTACGGCCTAGAGCTCCGCGAGCACCGCGTCCGTGAACGCCGGCCACGCCTCGACCGCCCAGGGCCCGAACGCACGGTCCGTCAGCGCGACGCACGCGGCACGCGCGTCGGGGTCGATCCACAGGAACGTACCGGACTGCCCGAAATGCCCGAACGTGCGCGGTGAGGACGAGGACCCCGTCCAGTGCGGCGACTTGGAGTCGCGGATCTCGAAGCCGAGCCCCCAGTCGTTGGGGTTCTGGTGGCCGTACCCCGGCAGGACGCCCTTGGTGCCCGGGTAGGTCACCGTCATCGCCTCGGCGACCGTACGGTGATCCAGCAGCCGCGGTGCCTGCACCTCGGCCGCGAACCGCAGCAGGTCCTCGACCGTGGACACCCCGTCCTTGGCCGGAGAGCCCTCCAGGGCCGTCGAGGTCATCCCCAGCGGCTCCAGCACGGCCTGCCGCAGATACTCC
The DNA here is from genome assembly GCF_042673825.1 of Streptomyces sp. NPDC057002. NCBI lineage: Bacteria > Bacillati > Actinomycetota > Actinomycetes > Kitasatosporales > Streptomycetaceae > Streptomyces > Streptomyces sp. NPDC057002. The sequence continues at coordinate 83,759 of NZ_JBHURZ010000005.1, read as the reverse complement.
CCGAAGGGAATGTCGGTCGCCTTCGCGATGTGGTCGCCCAGCTGCTCGAAACCGGCGTTCGAGTACAGCCGCCGCTCCCCGGGCGGGGCCGTGACCTTGTGCTCGTCGAAGGCGAGGCCCGAGGTGTGCGCGAGCAGGTGCCGGACCGTCGACCCGGCCGGACCGGCGGGCTCGTCGAGCTCGACCGCCCCCTCCTCGTACGCCACGAGCGCCGCGTACGCCGCGAGCGGCTTGGTCACCGACGCGAGCGGGAACCGCTGCCCGGCCGGCCCATGGGTGCCGAGGACGGTGCCGTCCGCCCCTACGACACCCGCCGCAGCGGTGGGAACCGGCCAGTTCTCGATCAACGCGAGGCTCTTCAGCGACATGCGTTCGAGCCTATGCGCTCAGAGCGTGAGCTCCAGCAAGGGGTCGGGCTTGGGACGGAAGCCGAGGGAGACGTACAGCGGCTCGGCCTCCGGTGAGGCGGTGAGCTGTACGCGCCGGGCTCCGTGTGTGCGGAACCACTCCAGCAGGGTCTGCATACAGGCGCGGGCGTACCCGCGGCGCCGGGCGTCCGGGTCGGTGGCGACACTGAACACGAAGCCCATCTTGCCCTGCGGATCGCCCGACTTCCCGATGCGGTAGTCGATCGTCCCGGCCACCAGCGCCGCCAGCGCCCCGGGCCGCTCCGGGTGGTCCACGACGAACGCCACGAATTCCCCGCCCGATTCGCCCAGTTTGGTCTTCAGAGTGGGGAGGGACTCCCCGTGCCAGCGGGTGGAGGTGTCGCTTGCGAACAGCGAGTCGATCATGATTTGGCGCAGCCGCAGGACTTCCTCGGCGTCCTCGGGCAGGGCACGGCGTACAGAACTCATGAGTCCGTACGCTAACCAGACGGATCAAGAAACGTCCTGCCCATTTCTTACCGTCCGCGCTTGCTTGGAGTGCGCTCCAAGGTTCTAGCGTTGGGGTCATGACGGTGATGGAGACCACGGGGACCAGTACCGACACCTGCGCAGGCCCGCCGCGGCAGGACCGGCGCCCGGACGGCGAGGACCGCTACACGATCAGCGAGGTCGTCGCCTTCACCGGCCTGACGGCGCACACCCTGCGCTGGTACGAGCGGATCGGTCTGATGCCGCACATCGACCGGTCCCACACCGGCCAGCGCCGCTACACCAACCGCGACCTCGACTGGCTCGACCTCGTAGGCAAGCTGCGCCTGACGGGCATGCCGGTCGCCGACATGGTCAGGTACGCGGAACTGGTGCGCGAGGGCGACCACACCTACGGCGAGCGCTTCGAGCTGCTCAAGACGACCCGCGAGGACGTCCTGGCCAGGATCGACGAACTCCGCGGCACGCTCGCCGTGCTCGACAGGAAGATCAGTTTCTACGCGGACGCCGGGCGTGCCCTGGCGTCGGAGAGGTCCCGATGACGGACGGCAGGATCACGACGGCGAAGCTGGGCGACGACGGCCCCGAGGTGGGCGTCCAGGGCCTCGGCTGCATGGGCATGAACTTCGGCTACGGCCCCTCGGACGCGGACGCCTCCCGGGCGACCCTGGAACGGGCGCTGGAACTGGGCGTCACCCTCTACGACACGGCCGACGCGTACGGCGCCGGCGAGAACGAGCGGTTCCTCTCGCCGTTCTTCAAGGCCCACCGCGACGAACTCGTCATCGCGACCAAGTTCGCCCTGTCCATCCCCCCGGACGACCCGACACGCCGGGTCATCCGCAACGACCCGCCCTACATCCGCCAGGCCGTCGAGGCGAGCCTGAAGCGCCTGGACGTCGACGTCATCGACCTCTACTACATGCACCGGCGCGATGTGAACGTGCCGATCGAGGAGAGCGTCGGCACCATGGCCGAACTGGTCCGCGAGGGCAAGGTCAAGCACCTCGGCCTGAGCGAGGTCACGGCCGGCGAACTCCACGCCGCCCACGCCGTCCACCCCATCGCCGCCGTGCAGTCGGAGTGGTCGCTGTTCAGCCGGGACATCGAGACGAACGTCGTCCCGGCGGCGCGTGAGCTGGGTGTGACCCTCGTCGCGTACTCGCCCCTGGGCCGGGGCTTCCTGACGGGCTCCTTCGCCAGCGCCGAGGACCTGTCGTCCGGCGACTTCCGCCGCCAGCAGCCCCGCTTCACCGGGGACAACGCCGCGGCCAACGGGGCCCTGCTGGAGCCCATCCGCGCGATCGCCGAGGCCCACGACGCATCGGTCGGCCAGATCGCCCTGGCCTGGGCCCACCAGCAGTCGTCCGTCCACGGCCTCCCGGTCATCCCGATCCCGGGCACCCGCAAGCCGACCAGGGTGGAGGAGAACACGGCGGCGACCAGGATCGTCCTCACCGACGACGAACTGGCCCTCTTGGACCCCATCGCGGCCAAGGTGGCAGGCAACAGGTACGCCGACATGGCGTTCACGTCGGCGGGCAGGGAGTAGAGGGACCTGCCTTCAAGGGGCGCGGGGCTGTGTCGATATGCGGCTCCGCCGCGTGGGCGCGAACCACCACGCACAACCCGCGCCCGCCAACACACCGAACCCGGCACACGCTAAAGCTCCGCCAACAACTCGGCCTTCTTCACAGAGAACTCCTCATCTGTCACCAGCCCGGCCTGATGCAACTCCCCGAGATGCCGAATCCGCTCGGCGATATCCGCAGGATCACGACGCGGCCCGGCCGCGGACACCGCAGCCACCGGCTGGGACGTCCGCACCGCCGCCAACACCGCCGCAGCGAACGGCAGTGACTCATGCACCGGCCCGTACCCCAGCCCGAACACCACCGCGGCCGGATCCTGGTCGGCCTGAGCGGCAGCCGACCCCGCGTCCCGGTGCAGCAACCGCAGATGCCCCTCGAACACCTCGGGCGAGCGCCACTCGACCCCGTTCAGTTCCCCGACGGGGAAGTTCTGGTCGCCGGCCTTCCACTTCGCCGACGACGCGCCCGTCCAGAACCACCGGAAGTTGACGGTCCGCCCGTCGAACGAGGCCTTCCCGTCGTACGCCTTGAACGACAACGGCCCCTTCGGCGGCTCCACGAGGAACCGCTCGGCCGGCCCGGACTCCGTCAGCAACGACCGCAGTTCGTCGGCGTAGTACTCCGCGAGGACCTCGCGCTCCGCGGGCATCACCAGCCGGTAGGGATCGCCGCTCTCCTTCAGCTGCCCGGCGGCCGCCTCCATCAAGGGGTCCGCACCGGGCCGCGGCTCGACGCGCAGCACGACCGTGCCGCGCTTCCCGCGGGTCAGCGTCACCCCGGCGATCGCGTCCAGCGGGACACGGCGTTCCCCGAGCGCCTGAAAGAGCTTAGGTGTTCGAATCCCCCGTTCGTAGCGGATGAGCACGGAGTCGGACTCGAACTCCCAGGCGGCATGAAATCCGGCCAGTACGTCACCCATGCGGCTCATCGTATGCGGCACACGCTCCTCCGTCCCCCTCCCGAGCAGACCGCAATTTCTTCGTCTCTACGCGCGTCAGGCCGCCGCCGTACCGGACAAACCGGTCCGGCAGACGTCGTCTTCGTGCGCGCAGTGCACCGAGCGGTATGCGCCAACGCCGATCTCTGCGAAATTCATCAGACTTGCCGTACCCGGCTCGAAGTAGCCGGCGTGACCCTTCGCGCCCTGGGCCGACAGCACCCGTGCGCCGAACCCGGAGGACACCGGGTCGGCCCCGTGGCCGAGACCGCCGACCTCCAGGTAGGGCACGTCCTGGATCCAGTCGTCGGCGTCCCGCATGGCCCACACCCGGGCGGTGGTGTGCAGTTGGGCGGCCTTCTCGACGCGCATGCCGGGGCTGCCGGCCACCGCGATGTCGGCCACCCGGTCCGGCAGCGAACGCGCCGCGACCCCGCACACCACGGAGCCGTAGCTGTGACAGAACAGCGAGACCGGCTTGGCGCCGGGCAGGGCCCGCACCAGCGCGTTCAGTCGTACGGCACCGTCCGCGGCGCGCATCGCAGTGGCCGAGTCGATGCCGAGTCCGCTGGGCGCCGTGTAGTCGGCCCACGCGATCACGGCCGTACGGGTCGAGGGGCTCGCCGCCTGCTCCGCCGCGTGCAGCGACTCGGCCATGCCGACGGGCGCCGAGTACTTGCGGTTGGTGCGCTGGAAGGTGAGCAGGTCGGTGTCCACGCCGGGCACGACGACCGAGACCCGCTCCGCCTCGCGCAGATCACCGAAGACCTCTGCCACCCGGCCCGAGCCCTCCGGGTCGAAGGCGAGGATGTGGCGGCCCTGCCCCAGGAGGTCTTCGAAGCGGTGCATCCTCCGGCCGGCCTCATGCTTCCCGACCGCCGTGAGGCGGCTGTCGTGCATGCGTTCCCGCTCGACCTTGCGCGCCTGCTCGAGCGCGACGCGATTGGCGCGATAGCGCAGCTCGACCGGGGCGCCGTTCATGTTGCCGACGGCGAGCGGATACTTGCGGACCAGGCTCGCGCGGTCGTGCTCGGTGAGCGAGGCGAAGAAGCGGGCCAGCTTCTTCGGCTGCGCCTGCGGATCCGGCAGTCCGTGGCCGCCGACCCGGCCGTGCTCCCAAGCGGAGAGCGAGGCCTGGAGCGGCGTGTCGCCCCGCTGGTTGCGCAGGGCCGTCCAGCCGGTGGTCGCCAGCATCACGAACACGACGGCCAGAGCGAGCAGTGCGCGCCAGACGTTCAATTGCGGGGAGGTGTCGAAGGAAGTCACTGAAAGGACACACTAGGAGAACGAGAGGGTCTCGCGTTAACCAAGTGACCGGGATCACGTTTCGGTGTATGCCCTAAGGGGACTGCCCTGTACGCCAGTTCCCGGCCAGCGCCGGACCCACCTGATCCAGGTATGTCGTGGTGAGTTGGCGCATTCCCGCGAGGCTGAGTTCGTCCCCCGCGGACCACAGCCGCTCGGTGACGCGAATCACCCCGCCGAACAGGGCCACGACGATCCTCGGCCGCGGATCCGCGTCCACGTCCAGCCCTTCGCGCTCGGCGATGATGCGCGCGAGCTGTTCCTCCAGTTCCGCCGACCGCCGCAGATGGGCGGCGAACAGCGCGGGCGTCGACTCGATCACGCGGTAGACGCGCAGATGGAGGTCGATCGGCACGATCTCCTCGACGGCCTCGTTGATCGTGTCCCAGCTCTCCAGCACGGCCCGGCGCAGCGCCTCCAGCGGGGCCTCGTCCGGCGGGCGCATCTGCAGCGCCTGGACGACGAGCCCCTCCGCCAGCCGCGGCACGAAGAACGCCGTCTCCTCCTTGCCGGCGAAGTAGCGGAAGAAGGTGCGCTGCGAGACGTCGACGGCGGCGGCGATGTCGTCGACGGTGGTCTCGTCGTAGCCGCGCGTGGCGAACAGTTCGAGGGCGGCGCGCAGCAGCGCGTCCCGGGTGCGCTGCTTCTTGCGTTCACGCAGGTTCAAGCGGCTCTCTCTCCTCGGCTCTCCTCCGAACTGTTTTCGCAGTTCAGGCTATCTGAGGGTGTCCTGTCAGTTACCGACTTGTGAATTGGTTTGTCAATTGTCAGTGGCTGTCATTAGCCTCGACGTATGACTAGTCAGACCACCATCGACACGACGGGGTCGGGGGGCAAGGCACCGGCGGCACCGTCGGACGCGACGCCGGGCAAGGGGCTGCGGGGGCACCCCTGGCTCACCCTCATCACCGTCGCTGTGGGGGTCATGATGGTGGCCCTCGACGGCACCATCGTGGCCATAGCCAACCCGGCCATACAGAAGGACCTCGGCGCCACCTTCGCCGAGGTCCAGTGGATCACCAACGGATACTTCCTCGCCCTCGCGGTCTCCCTGATCACCGCGGGCAAGCTCGGCGACCGCTTCGGCCACCGGCAGACCTTCCTCATCGGCGTCGTCGGCTTCGCCGCCGCCTCGGGGGCCATCGGCCTGTCCGACAGCATCGCGTTCGTCGTCGTCTTCCGCGTCCTTCAGGGCCTGTTCGGCGCGCTGCTGATGCCGGCCGCGCTCGGCCTGCTGCGGGCCTCCTTCCCGGCCGAGAAGCTGAACATGGCGATCGGCATCTGGGGCATGGTCATCGGCGCGTCCACCGCGGGCGGCCCGATCCTCGGCGGCGTGCTCGTCGAGCACGTCAACTGGCAGTCGGTGTTCTTCATCAACGTGCCGGTCGGTGTCCTCGCGGTCGTCCTCGGTGTGCTGATCCTGCTCGACCACCGCGCCGAGAACGCCCCGCGCTCCTTCGACATCCTGGGCATCGCCCTGCTGTCGACGGCCGTGTTCTGCCTGGTGTGGGCGCTCATCAAGGCCCCGCCGTCCGAGTGGGGCTGGGGCGACGTCAAGACGCTGTCGTTCCTCGGCGCTTCCGTGCTGTGCTTCGTGGTGTTCGCCTTCTGGGAGACGAAGGTGCGGGAGCCGCTGATCCCGCTCGCGCTGTTCCGTTCCGTGGCGCTGTCCGCGGGTGTCGTGCTGATGATCCTGATGGCCATCGCCTTCATGGGCGGCCTGTTCTTCGTGACGTTCTACCTCCAGAACGTGCACGGCATGAGCCCGATCGACGCGGGTCTGCATCTGCTGCCGCTCACCGGCATGATGATCGTCGGCTCGCCGCTCGCCGGCGCGATGATCACCAAGTTCGGTCCCCGTGTCCCGCTCGCCGGCGGCATGGCGTTCACCGCGATCGCCATGTACGGGATGTCGACCCTGGAGACGGACACCGGCAGCGGTGTCATGTCGCTCTGGTTCGCCATGCTGGGCTTCGGCCTCGCGCCGGTCATGGTCGGTGCCACGGAGGTCATCGTCGGCAACGCCCCGATGGAGCTCTCGGGCGTGGCGGGCGGTCTTCAGCAGGCCGCCATGCAGATCGGCGGCAGCCTCGGTACGGCCGTGCTGGGTGCGGTGATGGCCTCCAAGGTCAACAGCGACCTCGCGGACAACTGGACGAAGGCGGGGCTCCCTCCGCTGACTCCGGAGCAGGAGCACCAGGCGTCCGAGGCGGTCCAGGTCGGTGTCCCGCCGCTGGCGCCGGGCACGCCGGACGCGATCGCCGCGAAGATCACGGGCGTCGCGCACGACACGTTCATCTCCGGCATGAGCGCGGCGTCCCTCGTGGCCGCCGGGGTCGCCGTGGTCGCGGTGCTGGTGGCGTTCCTCACCAAGCGCGGTGAGAACGCGGAGGCCGGCGCGGGAGCGGCGCACATCTGACGGCCCCTGACGGGGCGTTCGCCTATCAGGGTGAACCAGACCGCCGACCCCTCCCCTCCGGCGGGCATCGCAGGTCACAGTGGGTCAAGTCCTCCGCAGGGCATGGAGGACGGCCGCTGCGGCGCGCTGCCGGAGGGGGGCAGCGCGCAGGCAGCGGGATTGAGCCTCGCATCGTGGGTACTCGCCATGTCGTACCCCTACGGAACCCCAATCGACCGAGGGTTCACGGGAGTTGAGATGGCGAGCTTCGGACACGGTACGCGCAGGCACCCCCGCTCACGTGGCCGGACGTGGTCACGGACCGGGCCGGATCGCGCGACGCTCGGAATCATCGGAGTCATCTGCGCGGTCGCCGGATTCTTCGTGCTGGGGATCATCCTCGGCCCCGCGGCGATCGTCTGCGGCTGGCTCGCCATGGGCCGCACATGGGCGGGTTCCCGCCCCGTAACGGCCGTGGTCGCACTGGTTCTGGGTGCCATCGACACGCTCCTGGCCATCATCTGGCTGTCAGGAGCGGCCACACCGGGCTTGGGCATGTTCTGACCCGGGTGGAGTGAGGGAAGGGCCTTGGGCGGTCAAGCCCGAGGCCCTCCTTTACGTACCGGCACTACTCCACCGGCGTCCCCTTCAGCGCCGCCAACTCCCCCCGCAGCGCCCGCACCTCCTCCGTCAGCTCCCGTATCGCCTCCGTCTGCCGGCGTTCCTCCACGTCGTCCTTCTCGAACCGCGCTATGAACCACGCCGCGATGTTCGCCGTCACCACACCCAGCAGCGCGATCCCGGAGAGCATCAACCCGACCGCCAGCATCCGCCCCAGGCCGGTGGTCGGCGCGTGATCGCCGTAGCCGACGGTCGTCATCGTCGTGAAGGACCACCACACCGCGTCACCCAGCGTCCTGATGTTCCCGTCCGGCGAGTCCCGCTCCACCGACAGCACCGCCAGTGACCCGAACATCAGCAGCCCGACCACCGCGCCGGCGACATACGTCGTGAGCCTTATCTGCGAGGCCATCCGCGCCCGCTGCCCGACCAGCAGCAGCGTCGACACCAGCCGCAGCAGCCGCATCGGCTGAAGCATCGGCAGCAGCACCGCGCCCAGGTCGAGCCAGTGCGTCCGTACGAACACAAGCCGCTGCTCCGCGAGCGCCAGCCGGATCACGTAGTCGAGCGCGAACGCGCCCCACACCACCCACTCCACTGCGGTGCACACGTCCACCACGTCCCGGCTCGCGTCCGGCCGGACGATCGGCACGGCGTAGGCGACGGCGAAGGCCAGGGCCAGGCCGAAGAGCGGCCGTTGTGTGTGCTGTTCCCAACGGAGTCGGGCCGACTGCTGTTGCATGGCCGCATCGTAGGAAACGTGAAGGGGTGGTGTGCCCACGGTGTACCCGTGATGCGCACCACCCCTTGACAGGGTGCGACAGGCTTCCGGGCGCTATGCGTCGCCGCCCGCGGCCCCCGGGTCGGCCGCCGCCACGTCGAGCAGCTGGTACCGGTCGATGGCCTGCTTGAGCACCGACCGGTCGACCTTGCCCGTACGGGCCAGCTCGGTCAGCACCCCCACCACGATCGACTGCGCGTCGATGTGGAAGAAGCGGCGGGCCGCGCCACGCGTGTCGGCGAAGCCGAAGCCGTCCGCGCCGAGCGACTGGTACGTCTGCGGCACCCAGCGCGCGATCTGGTCCGGAACCGCTCGCATCCAGTCGGACACGGCCACGACCGGCCCCTGCGCGTCCGCCAGCTTCCGGGTCACATACGGCACCCGCTGCTCCTCCTCGGGGTGCAGCAGATTGTGCCGCTCGCAGTCCACGGCCTCGCGCCGCAGCTCGTTCCAGGAGGTCGCCGACCAGACGTCGGCCTTGACGTTCCAGTCCTCGGCCAGGATCTTCTGCGCCTCGACCGCCCACGGCACCGCGACACCGGACGCCATGATCTGCGCCGGGATGGAGCCGCTCGTGCCCTCGCTGAAGCGGTAGACGCCCTTGAGGATGCCCTCGACGTCCACGTTCGCCGGCTCGGCCGGGTGCTGGATCGGCTCGTTGTAGACGGTCAGGTAGTAGAAGACGTCCTCGCCGTGCGGGTGCTCCTCGGAGCCGCCGTACATCCGGCGCAGGCCGTCCTGCACGATGTGGGCGATCTCGAAGCCGAACGCCGGGTCGTACGCCACACAGCCGGGGTTCGTGGAGGCCAGCAGCTGGGAGTGGCCGTCGGCGTGCTGGAGGCCCTCACCGGTCAGGGTCGTACGGCCGGCGGTCGCGCCCAGGACGAAACCGCGCGCCAGCTGGTCGGACATCTGCCAGAACTGGTCGCCGGTGCGCTGGAAACCGAACATCGAGTAGAAGACGTAGACCGGGATCAGCGGCTCGCCGTGCGTGGCGTAGGCCGAGCCGGCCGCGATCAGCGAGGCCGTGCAGCCCGCCTCCGAGATGCCGTCGTGCAGCATCTGGCCGTTCGGCGACTCCTTGTAGGCGAGCAGCAGATCGCGGTCGACCGACTCGTACTGCTGGCCGAGCGGGTTGTAGATCTTCGCACTCGGGAAGAACGAGTCCATGCCGAACGTGCGGTACTCGTCCGGCGCGATCAGCACGAACCGCTTGCCGAGCTCCTTGTCCCGCATGAGGTCCTTGAGGAGCCGGACAAACGCCATCGTCGTCGCGATGGACTGCTGACCCGAGCCCTTCTTCACGGTCGCGTACGTCTTGTCCTCGGGGAGAGGCAGCGGCTTGGACCGCACGACACGCGTCGGGACGTAACCGCCGAGTCCCTTGCGGCGGTCGTGCATGTACTGGATCTCCTCCGAGTCCCGGCCCGGGTGGTAGTACGGCGGGGCGCCGGACTCCAGCTCCTTGTCCGGGATCGGCAGGTGGAGGCGGTCGCGGAAGCGCTTGAGGTCGTCGACCGTGAGCTTCTTCATCTGGTGCGTGGCGTTGCGGCCCTCGAAGTTCGGGCCCAGCGTCCAGCCCTTGATCGTCTTGGCGAGGATCACCGTCGGCTGGCCCTTGTGCTCGGCCGCCGCCTTGTACGCCGCGAAGATCTTCTTGTGGTCGTGACCGCCGCGCCCCAGGTGCAGGACCTGGTCGTCGGTCATGCCCTCGACCATCGCCCGCAGCCGGTGGTCGTCACCGAAGAAGTGGTCGCGGATGTACGCGCCGGTCTCCGTGGCGTACGTCTGGAACTGTCCGTCGGGCGTGGTGTTCATCTTGTTGACCAGCACACCGTCGCGGTCCTGGGCGAGCAGCGGGTCCCAGCTGCGGTCCCACACCAGCTTGATCACGTTCCAGCCGGCGCCGCGGAAGACCGACTCCAGCTCCTGGATGACCTTGCCGTTGCCGCGCACCGGGCCGTCTAGCCGCTGGAGGTTGCAGTTGACGACGAAGGTCAGGTTGTCCAGGCCCTCTCGGGCGGCGAGCGTGAGCTGCCCCAGCGACTCCGGCTCGTCCATCTCGCCGTCGCCGAGGAACGCCCACACCTGCGACTTGGTGGTGTCGGCGATCCCGCGCGCGTGCATGTAGCGGTTCATCCGCGCCTGGTAGATCGCGCCGATCGGGCCGAGGCCCATCGACACCGTCGGGAACTCCCAGAAGTCCGGCATCAGGCGCGGGTGCGGGTACGACGACAGGCCGTAGGGCGCCTTCGACTTCTCCTGGCGGAAGCCGTCCAGGTGCTCCTCGCTGAGCCGGTCCAGCATGAAGGCGCGGGCGTAGATGCCCGGCGAGGCGTGGCCCTGGAAGAAGACCTGGTCGCCGCCGTCGCCCTCGTCCTTGCCGCGGAAGAAGTGGTTGAAGCCGACGTCGTAGAGGGAGGCGGAGGACGCGAACGTGGCGATGTGGCCGCCGACGCCGATCCCGGGGCGCTGGGCCCTGGACACCATCACGGCCGCGTTCCAGCGGGTCGCGTTGAGGATCTTCCGCTCGATCTCCTCGTTGCCCGGGAAGAACGGCTCGCTCTTGGTCGGGATGGTGTTGACGTAGTCCGTGCTGCGCATCTCCGGCACGGCCACGCGCTTCTCGCGGGCCCGCTCGATCAGCCGCAGCATCAGGTAGCGGGCGCGCTCACGGCCGCGCTCGTCGACGGCGGCGTCGAGGGAGTCGAGCCACTCCTGCGTCTCTTCGGGGTCGAAGTCAGGAACCTGACTCGGAAGGCCGCCAATGATGATCGGGTTGCGATCGGATGCGGAAGCCACGCTGTTCCTTACCTGTCGGAGGGCCGTGCCGGGGCCGCTGCTTCGCTGGAGTCGCTGGGCGATGTCGCTGGGCTGCGCCGCCATCCATGGTCTACCTCGGGGCCGTAAACGTCATCTCTACCGATCGGTAACCCGGGCGGGAGCTCGGCTCTGTGACGTATGGGGTGAATACATTCGAGTCTCGTACCCACAGACGATTCCCAAACGCCCAAACAGGGCAGAAAGGTGTGGTGTACGTCACCTCGGACCATGATGGTGTGCCTGGAGTTGCGGTGACACGGCCAGGATCGTCACCGTTTCGGCCGTCTGAACGGCCGGGTACTTGCGCGATCCGCCCCGCCCGTGTGGACTACGGCCAATGCTTCGCGCACGCGCGTGGCTGAGACATTCCCAAAACATGATCAGGAGGCAACCCGTGAGCGCGACCGCGGACCACGCGGAGGAGCGGACGAACCCTGCCGCCAGGCTGGGGTTCCAGCCCGGGCAGGTGGTCCAGGAGATCGGCTACGACGACGACGTGGACCAGGAACTCCGCGAGGCCATCGAAGGCATTGTGGAGAGCGACCTGGTGGACGAGGACTATGACGACGTGGCCGACGCCGTTGTGCTGTGGTTCCGTGACGACGACGGCGACCTGACGGACTCGCTGGTCGATGCCACCACGTACATCGAAGAGGGCGGCGCGATCCTGCTCCTCACGCCGAAGACCGGCCGTTCGGGCTATGTGGAGCCGAGCGACATCTCGGAGGCCGCCACTACGGCGGGTCTGACGGCGTCCAAGAGCGTCAGCGTCGGAAAGGACTGGAGCGGCAGCCGGCTGGCCACGCCGAAGGCCGCCAAGTCCAAGCGTTAGTCGTTGGACGGGGCGGGCCGACAGCCGTCGGCCCGCCCATCGGCCTGTCCCGGTGCCTGCGTAGGGTGGTCCCCACCCGAGAAGCCGCACGAAGGGACACCCACCACGATGGCGATCCAGGCCGGCGAGAAGGCCCCCGACTTCGAGCTCAAGGACAACCACGGCGCGAGCGTGAGGCTGTCCGACTTCCGCGGCGAGAAGAACGTCGTGCTGCTCTTCTACCCCTTCGCCTTCACCGGTGTGTGCACCGGCGAGCTGTGCGAGCTGCGTGACAATCTGCCGCAGTTCTCCGACCGCGACACCCAGCTGCTCGCCGTCTCCAACGACTCCATCCACACGCTGCGCGTCTTCGCCGAGCAGGAGGGTCTTGAGTACCCGCTGCTGTCGGACTTCTGGCCGCACGGCAACGTCTCGCGGGCCTACGGCGTCTTCGACGAGGACAAGGGCTGCGCCGTGCGCGGCACCTTCGTCATCGACAAGGAGGGCGTCGTGCGGTGGACCGTCGTCAACGGCCTGCCGGACGCGCGCGACCTGAACGACTACGTGAAGGCGCTCGACTCCCTGTGACGCCGGTCGGGCGGCATGCGCCCGACACCCGCTGAATTCCCGGCTTCAGGGCCTGGGTGGTGCGGGAACCCGTCACTAGGATCGACTCGTTGATCCGACATCCGAGCACAACGGGGCATCCCGCCCCAGAACACCAATGGAGGACTCGTGGGAGTCAGCCTCAGCAAGGGCGGCAACGTATCGCTTAGCAAGGAGGCGCCGGGCCTGACCGCGGTCATCATCGGTCTGGGGTGGGACATCCGCACCACGACCGGCACGGACTTCGACCTGGACGCCAGCGCGCTGCTGCTGAACAACTCCGGCAAGGTCGGCAACGACCAGCACTTCATCTTCTTCAACAACCTCAAGACGCCGGACGGCTCCGTCGAGCACACCGGCGACAACCTCACCGGTGAGGGCGAGGGCGACGACGAGCAGATCAAGGTCGACCTCGCCGGCGTCCCGGCCGACGTGGAGAAGATCGTCTTCCCGGTCTCGATCTACGACGCCGAGACCCGCCAGCAGTCCTTCGGCCAGGTGCGCAACGCGTTCATCCGCGTCGTGAACCAGGCCGGCGGCACCGAGATCGCCCGGTACGACCTGAGCGAGGACGCCTCCACCGAGACCGCCATGGTCTTCGGTGAGCTCTACCGGCACGGCGCGGAGTGGAAGTTCCGCGCCATCGGCCAGGGCTACGCCTCGGGCCTGCGCGGCATCGCGCAGGACTTTGGCGTGAACGTCTGAGCGGACGACCTCAAGGTCTCACCATCCGGCGCCGCACGGTTTACGTGCGGCGCCGGACGTGCAGGACCACCTCAGAAAGAACACCCGGGGAGGGAATCATGGGCGTCACGCTCGCCAAGGGAGGCAATGTCTCCCTGTCCAAAGCCGCACCGAATCTCACGCAGGTGATGATCGGGCTCGGCTGGGACGCGCGCTCCACCACCGGAGCACCCTTCGACCTCGACGCCAGCGCCCTGATGTGCAGTGGCGGGCGCGTGCTCGGGGACGAGTGGTTCGTGTTCTACAACCAGCTCAAGAGCCCGGACGGTTCGGTGGAGCACACCGGTGACAACCTCACCGGTGAGGGCGACGGCGACGACGAGTCGCTCCTGATCGACCTCTCCAAGGTGCCGCCGGGGTGCGACAAGATCGTGTTCCCCGTCTCCATCCACATGGCCGACGAGCGCGGCCAGACCTTCGGCCAGGTCAGCAACGCCTTCATCCGCGTGGTGAACCAGGCGGACGGCCAGGAACTCGCCCGCTACGACCTCAGCGAGGACGCCTCCACGGAGACCGCGATGATCTTCGGTGAGGTCTATCGCTACCAGGGCGAATGGAAGTTCAGGGCCGTGGGACAGGGGTACGCGTCGGGGCTGCGGGGGATCGCGCTGGACTTCGGAGTCAGCGTCTCATAACGCGATATGAGCAAAATCCGGGGCCCGGTGGGGTATGGAGGGGGCCGGACTAGACTTCGGCTTCAAAAGTTCGTAAAGCCGGGTACGGCGCGGGGGAGCCCCGTACACACACGATTGGGTAGCCAGTGGTTCTGAAAACCTTCGGGTGGTCGTTCGCGGTCACCGCGCTCGGCCTGGTCGCAGCGGTTCTCTACGGAGGGTGGACCGCGTTCGGCGTCGTAGCGATCCTGTCCATCCTCGAGATCTCGCTGTCCTTCGACAACGCGGTGGTCAACGCCGGGATCCTGAAGAAGATGAATGCCTTCTGGCAGAAGATCTTCCTCACGATCGGCATCCTGATCGCCGTCTTCGGTATGCGACTGGTCTTCCCCGTCGTGATCGTCGCGATCAGTGCGCAGCTCGGGCCGATCGAGGCCGTCGACCTCGCGCTCACCGACAAGGACCAGTACCAGCAGTACGTCACCGACGCCCACCCGTCGATCGCCGCCTTCGGTGGCATGTTCCTGCTGATGATCTTCCTCGACTTCGTCTTCGAGGACCGTGACATCAAGTGGCTCGGCTGGCTGGAGCGCCCGCTGGCCAAGCTGGGCAAGGTCGACATGCTGTCGGTCTGCATCGCCCTGATCGTCCTGCTGATCTCCTCGATCACCTTCGGCGCCAACGCCCACCAGCACGGCGGCACCCACGCCGACAAGGCGGAGACCGTCCTGCTCGCCGGTATCGGCGGCCTGATCACGTACATGATCGTCGGCGGCCTCTCCGGCTACTTCGAGGACAAGCTCGAAGAGGAGGAGGAACGCGAGCACGAGGCCGAGGAGAAGGCCGTCCGCGAGGGCAAGCCCAAATCGGCCGTCAAGCTGGCCGGCAAGGCGGCGTTCTTCATGTTCCTCTACCTCGAGGTCCTGGACGCCTCCTTCTCCTTCGACGGCGTGATCGGCGCCTTCGCCATCACCAACGACATCGTGCTGATGGCCCTCGGCCTCGGCATCGGCGCCATGTACGTCCGGTCGCTCACGGTCTACCTGGTCCGCCAGGGCACCCTCGACGACTACGTCTACCTGGAGCACGGCGCGCACTACGCCATCGGCGCGCTCGCCGCGATCCTGCTCGTCACCATCCAGTACGAGATCAACGAGATCATCACCGGTCTCATCGGTGTCGTCCTGATCGGCGCCTCCTTCTGGTCCTCCGTGCGCCGCAACCGCGCCATCGCGGCGGCCGAGGGCGAAGCCGGCTCGGACGAGAAGACTGAGGTCTCGTCCGGGGTGTGACACCCCTCCGGGGGAGGAACGCTCTGTGCGGGGCGGCTGCCGAGGCGAGTCCTCGGCGCCGCCCCGCCGGTCGTCAAGGCCGTGGGCAATGCGATGACCTGCGGTCTCCAAGTGAACGTGGGGGGCGGAATGGGCCTGTTCGACGGACTTCGGCGCGGGCGCGATATGCAGTTCGACTCGGGCCACGCGGCGACGAACGCGATCGAACTGACCAAGCGGCACGCACAGATATCACTCACCAAGCAGGACGCGGCCACCGGCCATCTGCGCGTCAACCTGAGCTGGCGGATGCGCACGTCCGACATCGGCGGCCCGCAGCGCGAGAGCCTGCTGCGGCACCCCTTCCGGGCCCTCAAGCCACCCGAGGTCGTCGGCCACAGCCAGAGCATGGTCAACGTCGACCTCGACCTGGGCTGCCTCTACGAGCTCCAGGACGGCACCAAGGGCGTCGTCCAGCCCCTCGGCGGCTACTTCGGCGACGTCAATGCCCCGCCGTACGTCAAGCTCAGCGGCGACGACCGCTTCGGCTCCGGGTCCGGCGAGACGATGTACATCAACCTCGACCACCGCGAGAACATCAAGCGGCTCCTGGTCTTCGTCTACATCTACGACCAGACACCCGCCTTCGACCGCACCCACGCCAGCGTCACCCTCTACCCGAGCAGCGGCCCGCGCATCGAGATCCACCTCGACGAACGCCAGCCGCAGGCGCGCTCCTGCGCCGTCGTCATGATCGAGAAGATCAAGAACGACGAGATCATCGTGCGCCGCGAGGCGAAGTTCGTCTACGGGTTCCAGGCCGAGCTGGACCGCCTGTACGGGTGGGGTCTGCAGTGGGGCCGGGGCTACAAGACGAAGGTCGAGCGCTGAGGGCCCGCCCTCGCGGGTGCGGGCCCGGGGCTTCTCAGCGTCCGATGAACTGCGGGCCCTGCGGGGGCAGGCGGAAGTCCGGGTCGGGGGCCGCGGTGACCGGCGGCGGGTAGCCGTAGCCGGTCTGCGCGCCCGTGACGCCCGCCGCGGCCGGCGCCTGGGGGTAGCCGTACGCGGGCTGGCTCGCGGGCTGCGGATAGCCGTACGCCGGCTGGGTCGTCGCGGGCTGCTGCGGCGGATAGCCGTACGCGGGCTGCGCGGGGACGGCGGTCGGCTGCTCCGGAGGCAGCGGCCGGGACACCTCGGGGGCGGGCTGCTGCGTGGTCGCCGCAGTGGTGGGCAGGGCCGACGTCTCCTGCGCGGCCTCCGACTCGTCCACCGAGATGCCGTAGTCGGTCGCGAGCCCCTGCAGCCCGTTCGAATAGCCCTCGCCCAGTGCCCGGAACTTCCAGCCCTCGCCGCGCCGGTACAGCTCGCCGCAGATCAGCGCGGTCTCCTCGCCCGTCTCCGGCTTGACGTCGAAGTACGCCAGCGCTTCCGCCTCGGTGCCCGCCGCGTCGTACAGCAGAATGCGCAGCGCCTGTACGCGGTCGAAAGAGACGCCGTCCGCCGATGCGACCAGCAGAATCCGGCTGACTCCGGACTCGACACCGGTGAGCTCTGTCTGGATCGTGTCGGTCAGGCCCTCGGCGGCCCGCTTCTTGCCGAGCCGCCACACCTTCCCCGAGGGGTGCCGGGGCTGGTTGTAGAACACGAAGTCCTCGTCGGAGCGCACACGACCGTCGGGGCCGAGGAGCAGCGCGGAGGCATCGACGTCCGGAACCCCCTGTCCGGGTGTCCAGCGCAGCACGGCGCGCACCGTGGTGGCTTCCAGCGGGACGTTCGACCCCTTCAGCATCGCGTGCGTCATGCGGTCATCCTGCCTTCTCGGTCCTGCTCACGACAACGCGGGGGCCGGGCGCCACGAGCGGCGCCGACGGCCGTCGCGGACTACCGTCGTCATGGCCGGGCCTGGCTGTGCTTGCCCGCGTTACCTGAAATTCATGCCTGACGGGAACCTCTGACATGGACTTCTACGTACTATTACCGGCCACCTTTCGACGATTCGCAGGCCGCACGACAACCACGGGGGAGTTCCATGCGTCATTTCGGGCACATCGCGCCTGAGGTGCGGAAGCGTCTCTTCCACCGCGAGCCGTGTGTGTTCACGCCGGACTCCCCGGCCCGGCTGCTCGCGGCGGCCCTGGGCGCCACGCTCTACAGTCCGGCCACCCGGCCGCGTCTCGCCGACGACGTCCTGAAGCAGGCCGGGCGCGGTGTCGTCTCGATGGTGGTGTGCCTCGAGGACTCGATCGACGACGCGGACGTCGGCCCGGGCGAGGAGAACCTCGTCCGCCAGTTCAGGGCGCTCGCCGGCCTCCCGGACGCGGATCTGCCCCTGCTGTTCATCCGGGTCCGCGCCCCCGGGCAGATCCCCGACCTCGTGCGACGGCTCGGCCCGTCCGCCCGGCTGCTGTCCGGATTCGTACTGCCGAAGTTCACCGAGGAGCGGGGCATCCCCTTCCTGGAGGCGATGGCGACCGCCGAGGCCGAAAGCGGCCGTCGCCTTTTCGCCATGCCGGTGCTGGAGTCCCCGGAGCTGCTCTACCGCGAGTCCCGAGTGGAGACCCTGGAGGGCATCTCCCGGGCCGTCGACAAGTACCGCGACCGCGTGCTCGCCCTGCGCCTCGGCGTGACGGACTTCTGCTCCTCCTACGGGCTGCGCAGAGGCCCCGACATGACGGCGTACGACGTGCAGATCGTCGCCTCCGTGATCGCCGACGTGGTGAACATGCTGGGCCGCGCCGACGGGACCGGCTTCACCGTGACCGGGCCGGTGTGGGAGTACTTCCGGGTCCAGGAGCGCATGTTCAAGCCGCTGCTGCGACAGAGCCCCTTCCTTGAGGTGCAGGCCGCTGAACTGCGCGAGAAGCTGATTGAGCACGCCATGGACGGCCTGCTGAGGGAGATCTCCCTGGACCACGCCAACGGCCTGCTGGGCAAGACCTGCATCCACCCCTCCCACGTGCTTCCGGTGCACGCCCTGTCGGTCGTCAGCCACGAGGAGTTCTCGGACGCCCAGGACATCCTGCGCCCCGAGCGCGGCGGCGGGGGTGTGCTTCGATCGGCGTACACGAACAAGATGAACGAGGTGAAGCCGCATCGGGCGTGGGCCGAGCGGACCCTGCTGCGTGCCGAGGTTTTCGGCGTGGCCAACGAGGACATCGGCTTCGTGGAACTGCTCGCCGCCGGCCTGCCCGGCTGAACGCACGGCATCCGAAGAATTCGAACGGTTGGTGGAGAAAGCAGTGAACGAGGGGGTGCACGGCGAGGTGCGCGACGAAGCCGGCGGTGTCTGGTCCGGTAGCTGGGTCGCGGAGCGGCTCGGCGTCGAGCTCGTCGGCGAGGACCGGCTGACCGACCTGCTGGGGCTGGCGCTGCGGCGCAACCCCAAGCGGGCCCATCTGCTGGTGTCGAACGTGCTGGGCAAGCATGTGCCGCAGTCGCCGTCCGTCGTCTACGGCCAGGGCGTGGAGCTCGGCCGCCGGGTGCGGGAGCTGCTGGGCGACGAGGAGGCGGGACGCGCCGTCGTGCTCGGCTACGCGGAGACCGCGACCGGCCTCGGCCACTCCGTCGCCGACGGGCTCGGCCTCGCCCCCTACCTGCACTCCACGCGCCGCCCCGTCGCCGGTATCGCGGCGGCCGGCGGCTTCGAGGAGGCCCACTCGCACGCGACCTCGCATCTGCTCCTGCCGGAGGATCCCGCGCTGCTGACCGGGGACGGCCCGCTGGTCCTGGTCGACGACGAGTTCTCCACGGGGAACACGGTGCTGAACACCGTGCGGGATCTTCATGAGCGGTATCCGCGGCGGAGGTATGTCGTGGTGGCGCTGGTGGATATGCGGTCGGCGGATGACGCGGGGCGGCTGGAGGGGTTCGCGCGGGAGATCGGGGCGCGGGTGGATCTTGTGGCGGCGGCTTCGGGGACCGTGCGGCTGCCCGAGGGGGTGCTGGAGAAGGGGCAGGAGCTGGTGGCGCGGTACGAGGCCGAGAGTGCGGCGGAAGGCCGTACCTCGGCGGCGGCGCCGTCGTGGCCGGTCGCGCAGTTCCCCGCGCCCCCAAACAGCGGCGTTGCCATCGCAGCCGACCAGGAGGCCGACCCCCTAGGGGCGCGGGGAACTGCGCGAACAGCCCCCACGGACCCGCACCCGGACGACAGCCGGATAGACCTGCAGTGGCCCGCCGGCCTCCCCGACGGGGGGCGGCACGGGTTCACGCCCGCGCATCGGGAGCTCCTGGAGTACGCCCTGCCCGCGATGGCCCGCCGCCTGGCGGACGCACTGCCCGAGGGGGCCCGGCGCGTGCACATCCTCGGCTTCGAAGAGCTGATGTACGCCCCCCTCAGGCTCGCCCACGCGCTGGAGCGGACCACGGACGTCGAGGTCCGTTACTCGACCACCACCCGCTCACCCGTCCTGGCCGTCGACGACCCCGGCTACGCGATACGCACCCGCCTAGCCTTCCCCGCCCACGACGACCCCGCGGACGGCCCGGGCGAGCGGTACGCCTACAACGTCGCCGGTGCCGGATTCGACGCCGTCGTCGTGGTGGTCGACTCGGCCGGCGACACCCCCGCGCTGCACGCGCCCGACGGACTGCTGGCCCGGCTCGCCGCGCACACGCCGCGGGTCCTGCTCGCCGTCATACCGTCGTACGTCCCCGAAAGGCCCTCCATGCTGCCCGAGCCCCTGCGCGGCCCCGCGTTCTCCTCGTACGCGCCCGAGGAGGTCGGCTGGCTGCTCCGGGACCTCTCGGACGTGACACTGGAGGCGCCGACCGAGGAGCGCGAGGAGGCCATCCAGAGCGGCGGCGCGCACTACGCGGAGTCGCTGCCCGTGGAGTACCAGCCGAGCGAGCGGTACCAGGAGCTGTTCCACGCCGCGCTGGACGACTCGGCGGCCCGTATCGCCCAGGCGACCGGCGTGGTCACGGAGACGGTCCTCGCCGAATGCGGTCCGCGCCCGGTCCTGGTCTCCCTGGCCCGCGCGGGAACACCCGTCGGCATCCTCATGCGCCGCTGGGCTCGGCACCGGCACGGTCTCGACCTGCCGCACTACGCCGTCTCGATCGTCCGAGGGCGCGGCATCGACGCCAACGCGCTGCGCTGGCTCGCGACGCACCACGACCCGCGCGATGTCGTCTTCGTCGACGGCTGGACCGGCAAGGGCGCCATCACCCGCGAACTCGCCCAGGCCCTGGAGGAGTTCGAGAAGTCCGACGGCATCACCGGCTTCAGCCCCGAGATCGCGGTCCTGGCCGACCCGGGCTCCTGCGTACGGACCTACGGCACCCGTGAGGACTTCCTCATCCCCTCCGCCTGTCTCAACTCGACCGTGTCCGGCCTGATCTCGCGGACCGTGCTGCGGGCGGACCTGGTCGGTCCGCACGACTTCCACGGCGCGAAGTTCTACCGCGAACTCGCCGGCACCGACGTCTCGGTGACCTTCCTGGACGCCGTGTCCGCCCGCTTCCCCGAGGTCGAGGACGCCGCCTGCGCCCAGGCCAAGGAACTGCTCGCCGCCGACCGCTCGCCCACCTGGGAGGGCTGGGCCGCCGTCGAGCGCATCTGTGAGGAGTACGGCATCCACGACGTGAACCTCGTCAAGCCCGGGGTCGGCGAGACCACCCGGGTGCTGCTGCGCCGTGTGCCCTGGAAGATCCTGGCCCGTGCCGGGGCGGGCAGCGACCTCGACCATGTACGCCTGCTGGCCGAGCAACGCGGCGTGCCCGTCGAGGAGACCGCCGAACTGCCCTACACCTGCGTCGGGTTGATCCACCCCAAGTACACCCGGGGAGCGACCGGCGCCGACGGCAAGGCGGTGTCCCTCTGATGCGCGTACTCGTCGCCAGCGACCTCGATCGCACCCTGATCTACTCCGCCGCCGCCCTGGCGCTGACCATGCCGGACGCCCGGGCGCCCCGGCTGCTGTGCGTGGAGGTGCACGAGAGCAAGCCGCTGTCGTACATGACGGAGACGGCGGCCCAGCTCCTCACCGACCTGGGCGACGCGGCCGTGTTCGTGCCGACGACGACCCGGACGCGCAAGCAGTACCAGCGCATCAACCTGCCGGGCCCCGAGCCCACGTACGCGATCTGCGCCAACGGCGGCCACCTCCTGGTGGACGGGGTCTCCGACCCCGACTGGCACGCGCAGGTGACCGCACGGCTGGCCGACCAGTGCGCGCCCCTGGCCGAGGTGCAGGAACACCTGCTGAGGGCCGCCGACCCGGTCTGGGTGCGCAAGCACCGCGTCGCCGACGACCTCTTCGCCTACCTCGTCGTCGAGCGGGAACTGCTCGACGAGGACTGGGTGAAGGAACTCGCGGTGTGGGCCGAGAACCGCGGCTGGACCGTGTCCCTCCAGGGCCGCAAGATCTACGCGGTGCCCAAGCCGCTCACCAAGAGCGCGGCGCTGCGTGAGGTCGCCCGGCGGACCGGTGCCGAACTCACCCTCGCGGCGGGCGACTCACTGCTCGACGCGGACCTGCTCCTCGCGGCCGACCGGGGATGGCGCCCCGGCCACGGGGAGCTGGCCGACACCGGCTTCACAGCGCCCTCGATCAGGGTGCTTCCCGAACGGGGCGTTCTCGCGGGAGAGCGGATCCTGCGGGAGTTTCTTGGGGCAGTGCGGGGCGCCTGAGAACCCGGGTGTCCTGGTCGTCGTGCGGGTGCGGCGCCGCGGTGGCTTGTCGCGCAGTTCCCCGCGCCCCTTCAGGGCGTCGTAGGAGCCGTACGCCGATGAACGCCGTCACCGCCACGGCAGCCACGGCGAGGACCACCTTGGAGTAGGTGGAGACCATGTCCGTGACCTGGTGCCAGTTCGCGCCCAGCAGGTAGCCCGCGAGCACGAACACCGTGTTCCAGATGGCGCTGCCGAGGGTGGTCAGGCCCAGGAACACCGGCAGGCGCATGCGCTCGACGCCCGCCGGAACGGAGATCAGGCTGCGGAAGATCGGGATCATCCGGCCGAAGAACACGGCCTTGGTGCCGTGCTTGAGGAACCAGGCCTCCGTCTTCTCGATGTCCGCGACCTTCACAAGCGGCAGCCGGCCAGCTATCGCCACCGTCCGGTCACGGCCGAGCAGCGCACCGATTCCGTACAGCGCGAGCGCGCCGATCACCGAGCCGGCCGTCGTCCACAGCAGGACGGCGAGCAGGCTCATCCGCCCGCTGCTCGCGGCGAACCCGGCGAGGGGCAGGATGACCTCGCTGGGCAGCGGCGGGAACAGGTTCTCCAGGGCGATGGCGAGACCGGCGCCCGGGGCGCCCAGCGCGTCCATCAGGTCGTTGACCCACTGCGGTCCGGCGTCCGCGGCGGCTGCGATGGCTGTCATGCCGCCACGCTAGGAAACCGAAGCTGAAGGACACCTGAGGAAACGGGTCAGCCGCAGCAGCCCCCACCGCAGCAACCGCCGCCACCGCCCGCGCGGGGTGCCGGTGCCGGGGCGGAGGCCGAGCCGGCCACCGCGACCGTGGAAAGGAGCTTCACCGTGTCGTCATGGCCCGACGGGCAGGCCGCGGGGTCGGATGACTCCGCCATGGGACGGCTCAGTTCGAAGGTGTCGCCGCAGGTCCGGCAGCGGTACTCGTAGCGAGGCATGGGGACAGATTAATCCCAGGCCATGGAAATACCGCCCTTTGGGATTCCTTTCGATCGTTCTTGCCGTACCAGTGTGGAGAACTTGTAAAGGCCGCTGGTAACTTTCGATCGTCGCGAGGAGCCGTGAGGCCGGGGGAATGTGGGGCGCGCTGCCGTTGACCGCGGCAGCCATGCCCTTCCGCGCGAGCACCACATTGAGCGGGGAGGGGAGACGCAGCCGTGACCAAGGCTGGGTGGGAGCCGGACGAGACCATGCAGTTGAAGGCTCCCGCTTCTTTATATGCAGAGAATTCGGAACATTCAGAGTATGCGGAACATGCGGGATATTCGGATGAGGCCGTGTCCTCGCGTACGCCCTCGGGCAGGAGCGGACGGAGCGCGTCGCGCCGACGGCGCAGGGCCCCCCGGCCTTCCCTCCTGGCCCGTCTCCGGGGCGCCGCGGGCCCCCGGCTGATCCCACTCGTCGCCCGCGTCGCGCCCCGGTACCCGCACACCGACCGCACCGGCTGGCGTCGCTGGGCGCCCTCCGGGCGGCAGTGGCTCGGCGCCGCGCTGACCTGCACCGGCGTGACCGTCGGTTTCCTGGGTGTCGCCTACGCCGCCACCGACATCCCGGAGAACCTCAACTCGTACGCCACCCAGCAGGACAACGTCTACTTCTGGTCCGACGGGACGCCCATGGCACGCACCGGCTGGGTGCGGCGGCAGGCGATGCCGCTGAAGGACATCCCCGAGGACGTCCGCGACGCGGTGCTGGCGGCGGAGAACGCGAGCTTCTACAGCGACCCCGGCATCTCCTTCAGCGGCCTCACCCGCGCGCTGTGGCGCACCGTCGGCCGGGGAGACACCCAGGGCGGCTCCACCATCACCCAGCAGTACGTCAAGAACGTCTACCTCAACCAGGACCGCTCGGTCGGCCGCAAGTTCACCGAGGCCATGCTCGCCCTCAAGCTCGACAACGGGATGAGCAAGGACGACATTCTCGAGGGCTACCTCAACACGAGCTGGTTCGGCCGCGGCACCTACGGCATCCAGCGGGCCGCCCAGGCCTACTACGGCAAGGACGTCGGCGAACTCGACGCCGGTGAGGCGGCTTTCCTCGCCTCCCTCCTCAAGGGCGCGGCGCTCTACGACCCGGCTCTGAGCAAGACCAACCACGCCCGGGCGGTGGAGCGTTGGTCATGGATTCTCGACCGCATGGTCGAGAACGGCACGCTGTCGAAGTCCGAGCGAACCCGGTACGCGAAGTTCCCCGAACCGCTGAAGCGGGCGCCGGGGTACGACACCGGCAAGCAGAGCGACTACCTCGTGGAACTGGCCGCCCAGTACGCCAGGAAGGCCGCGCACCTCTCGGCCAGGGAGTTCGACCTCGGCGGCTACCAGATCTACACGACCTTCGACCGCAAGCAGGAGACCGCGCTCACCGACGCCGTGGACCGGGCTCGCGCGCGGGCGCGGAAGGCCGACGCGGCCAAGGCGAAGTCCCTGCACTTCGGCGCCGCCTCGGTGGCCACCGACGGGCGGATCCTCGCCGTCCACGGCGGCCCCGACCACCGTACGCAGGGCTACAACGAGTCGAACGCGACCACCGTGCCCGCCGGTTCGGCCTTCCTGCCGTTCGTCTACGCCGCCGCCCTGGAGAAGGGCGTGCACAAGACCCGTGACGGCGCCGTCACCAGGGTCACCCCGCGGACGCTGTACGACGGGGACGACGGCATCCCCGTCAGGACACCCGAGGGGCCCTACTGGGACCGCGGCGGCAAACAGGTCACCGCCCACAACGACGGCAGAAGGTCCTACGGGCGGATCAGCCTGAGCCGGGCGCTCGCCCTGTCGGTGAACACGCCGTTCATGCAGCTCGGCATGGACACCGGCCTGTCCGAGGTGCGCGACACCGCTCTGGCGGCGGGCCTGCTCTCCTCCAGCTTCGGCCCGCAGGTGCCCGCGATGTCTCTGGGCAGCGCCACGCCCAGCGCGATCCGTATGGCGAGCGGATACGCCACGTTCGCCGCCGCCGGCACGCATGCCGAGCCGTACTCGGTGGGCCGGATCACCCGCAACGGCTCCGAGGTCCCGCTGGCGAAGACCGCGTCCCGCCGCGCGGTGAAGGCGAGCGTGGCCGCGGCCGTCCAGTCCGCCCTCACGGACGCCTTCCGCACCGCCCGTCCCGGGGCGGACCCGGCCATCGGGGTGGCCGGGAAGGCCGGCACCGCGCAGAACGACACCGCGTCCTGGTACGTCGGCACGGCCCACTCCGTGTCGACAGCCGTCGTGGCCTACCGCATCGACCTCGGCAAGAGCCTCGAACCACTGCCGTTGAACGGGATCGCGGGCACCTCCGGCGACGGCGTCCCGTACACCATCTGGTCCGGTGCCCGGGGCCTCGGCTGACCCCCGCGCCCCCGCGCCCGGCACCACCGCAACACCCCCCACCCCCCTCGCAGAATGAGCCCGCGCATGAAGTCACCGTCCGGCCGCCGCCGCCGGCCCCGCGCATCCCGCCGCACCACACCCCCGCGAATACTGACCCTGGCGGCCCTGCTCGTCGTCGCATCCCTGGTCGGGGGCTATCTGGTCCTCACCCGCTCCGACACCACCACCCCGACCGCTTCCTCCGGCAGCCGCAAGGAAGCCCCCGCGAGGCCGGACCGGGAACCCCGGTGGGACGGCCGGACGAAGGTCCTCGGGGACGGCTCCACCTCCTACACCGGCCCGCAGAAGGGGCAGTTGAAGCCGGTGCCGCTGGCACCGGGCGAGAAGCCGCCCCAGTTCGTGGTCTTCTCCTGGGACGGCGCGCTGCAGGGCGACGACGGGCTCTTCTCGCACTACCGGGAGCTGGCCGAGGAATACGACGCCCATATGACCTTCTTCCTCACGGGCATCTACCTGCTGCCCAAGAGCAAGAAGGACCTCTACTCCCCGCCTCAGCACGCCAAGGGCTCGGCTGCGATCAGCTACGCCACCGACGAGCACATCCGCACCACGGTGGAGGAGCTCGGCGAGGCGTGGCAGGGCGGGAACGAGATCGGCACCCACTTCAACGGCCACTTCTGCGGCAAGAAGGGCGGCGGCGACTGGAGCGTCGCGGAGTGGAAGAGCGAGATCGACCAGTTCTACGCGTTCGTCGAGAAGTGGAAGACCAACACCGGCTTCCAGGAAGCCGAGCCGCTGCCGTTCGACATCAGGAAGGAGGTCACCGGCGGCCGTGCGCCCTGCCTGGAGGGCCAGAAGAACCTGCTGAAGGCCGCCGAGGGCTATCACTGGCGCTACGACGCCAGCTCCGCGGGCGACTTCCAGATATGGCCCGTCAAGAAGAACGGCATCTGGGACTTCCCGCTGCAGATGCTCCCGTACGAGGGCGGCAAGTACCAGGGCCTGTCGATGGACTTCAACTTCCTCTACAACCAGTCCGAGGGCGAGACCGAGGGCGACCCGGCGAAGTACCCCCAGTGGGAAGAACAGACCGTCGCCTCCTACATGTCCGGCTTCAACCGCGTGTACTACGGCAGCCGGGCCCCGCTGTTCATCGGCAACCACTTCGAGGACTGGAACGGCGGCATCTACATGAGGGCCGTCGACGAGGTCATCAAGAGCGTGTGCACGAAGAAGGACGTCAAGTGCGTGTCCTTCAGGGAGCTGGCCGACTGGCTCGACGTGCAGAAACCCGAGACGCTGCGGCGGCTGCGCGGCCTGGATCCGGCGCAGTCGCCCGACTGGTCGACCGTCGTGAAGTGAGTCGTGAAGTGAGCCGTGAGGCAACAGGAGCAACCCTCTTCACAATAACCACACACTTCATGCGAAGATCTCGTACCCCGGCAACCCTTGGCCGGGGCAAGAGGGGAAAACACCAGTGGAATCAAGGAAGTTGAACGGGACCCGGCGCCGCGTCACGATACTCGGGGCCGCGGCGACCTCGGTCGTCGCCGGAGTCGCCCTGCTGCCCAACTGGAGCGCCGGCGCGGCGGTCCTGGACGACCCGTCGGTGGACGCGCGGACCAAGGCCACCTTCCAGCGGTTGGCGGACGCGGTCTTCACCGATCGCACCAACGCCCTGGTCGACGGCGGGCAGGCTGATCAGGAGAAGCCGCTGACCGACGGCTTCTCCGGTGACGTCAAGCTGTCCTCCGGTACGGCCCGCTCCGAGGACGCCACCCTGTCCGCGCTGGGGCAGCGCAAGGAGAGCCTGGCGAAGGCCGGCGAGAAGTACGACAAGGCCCGCACCACCGTCACCCTGGACGCCACGCGGGTGACGGGCCGTACGGCCAGGGCGGCGGTCACCGAGACCACGACCCTGACCTACGCCCAGGCCCGTGGTGACGCGCCGAAGACCACCGGCTTCCAGGCCCGGCACGAGCTGACCTTCAAGGCCGATCGGCAGGGCGACTGGCAGCTGACCGGCATCCGCGACACCGGCCAGGGCGGTCTCGCGGTGAACACGCTCTCCAAGCCGGCCCCCGTCAAGGCGACCGCCGCCGACGACACCATGCCGAACGCCCCGCGCGCGGCGACCACCCGCAACCCGGCCGCCGCCCCGAAGACCGGCACGACATACGACTACAAGGCCATGGCGGCCTACGCCGAGAAGCACTGGAACGTCTACAACAAGGACTACCCGGACTTCAGCGGCCGCGGCGCCGGCGGCGACTGCACCAACTTCGTCAGCCAGGCCCTGAAGGCGGGCGGCTGGAAGCACGCACCCGGCTTCGTGTACGACTACACCAAGTGGTTCGGCAACGCCGACATCCAGTCGCACTCGTTCATCGGCGTCAACGAGTGGTCCTGGTTCGCCCAGAACTCCAAGCGGACCAAGCCGCTCGCCAACGTCTACCAGCTCGAGGTCGGTGACGTCCTCCAGATGGACTTCGACCGGGACGGGTCCAAGGACCACACGATGATCGTCACGTCCAAGAGCGGCGGCGTGCCCTACGTGACCTACCACTCCACCAACACCCTGCGCAGGTCGGTGGCGAGCCTCGTCGCGTCTGACCCGAACGCGTACTACTACGCCTACCGCACCTGAGACCGGGCGGGGCCGGGCTCAGTGCCCGGTTCCCCGCTCCTCGCGGATCCGGGAGACCACGCGGGCCACGGCCCGGCGTACCGCCTCCGTCTCCGTGAGGAAGTGCCAGTAGTCGGGGTGGCGCCCGTCGAGGGTGGCGACGGCGCGGTCCAGGCGGGCCACGGCGTCGTCCAGGGGACGGGCGTCCTGCGGGTCGGGGGTGTGGCGGCCGGCCATGGCGAGGCGCTGGGCGTCACGGATGGCGAAGCGGGTGCGCTCGATCTCCTGCTGGGGGTCCTTCTGCACCGCGTTCAGCCGGTGCAGGCGGTCGCCGGCGGCCGAGACGGCCTCGTCGGTGCTGTTCAGCAGGGCCCGTACGGTCGACAGCAGGGCCGTCGCGTCGGCCCAGCGCTGCTCGGCACGGGCGGACCGGGCCTCGGCCAGCTTGGTCTCGGCCTGGCGGACGTGCTCGGCGGCGTCGTCGGGGACGCGCTGGAGGTCCTGCCAGCAGGCCGCGGTGAAGCGGCGGCGGAGTTCGCTCAGGATCGGGTCCACCTGCTCGGAGCGGGTGGTGAGGGCCTGGGCGCGGGTGCGCAGGGAGACGAGCCGGTGGTCGATCTCGGCGGCGCGGTCCGGCAGCCGCTCGGCCTCCACACGGATCGCTTCGGCCTCGCGGGTGACCCGCTCGGCCCGCTCCAGGGTCTCCGGCACGCCGTGCCGGCCGGCGCCCTGGTTCAGCTTGGTCAGCTCCGGAGAGAGGGCGGCGAGACGGGCGGCGAGGTCGTCCGCCTTCAGGTTCGAGGCTCGTACCGAGTCGAGGGCGTTGGAGGCGCCGAGCAGGGCCTGGCGGGCGCGTTCCACGGCGGGGGCGAGGCGGGCCAGCTGGGTCTCGGCCTTGCCGAGCAGCGGGCCGAGGCCGTCGGTGAACCGGTCCAGCTCCTGCTTGACCCGGCCCAGTTCCTCCTCGGCGGCGGTCAGCTCGGTGCGGGCACGGGAGGCGGCCGAGGCCTCCAGGTCGTCGCGGTCGAGGTCGTGGGCGTCGACCGCGTTGATGTACCGGTGGCTGACCTCGTCGATGCGTCTGCCGAGGGCGTCGAAATCGGCGACGGCGCGCCGGGCGGCGGGGGAGTCGTCGACAGCTTTGATCGTCTCTATCGAGATGCGCAGGTCGCGCTGGGCGGTGTCCAGCTCGTAGAAGGCGGCCGCTGCGGCGTCCTTCGCGGCCTGGGCCTCGGCCCGCTGGTTCTCGGCGCGGCCGCCGAACCAGCGCCGGGTGCCACCGCCCGCGAAGGCGGCGGGCAGGGCCAGCGCG
Source organism: Streptomyces sp. NPDC057002 (assembly GCF_042673825.1). Taxonomy (NCBI): domain Bacteria; kingdom Bacillati; phylum Actinomycetota; class Actinomycetes; order Kitasatosporales; family Streptomycetaceae; genus Streptomyces; species Streptomyces sp. NPDC057002. The sequence goes on along the minus strand of NZ_JBHURZ010000005.1, from coordinate 54,476 downwards.
GCCACCAGCGGCAGCGCCATCAGGGTGAGCGCGTCCCGGAGCGGACGGCCCGGGGGGCGGGGGACGGGGTGGCGGGGGACGGGGTGGCGGATGGCGCGGCGCGGGCTGTGCGCGCGCGGCACCGACGGCGAGTCCGGCTGCCCTGGTGTCGCCGTCACATCCCTCTCCCGTGCTGTGGTCCGCCCTGCCCGGTGTCATTCTCCCACCGGTAGAGGACGAACACACGGGCCGGTCAGTTCGCCGTTCGGACCGTCACTTTGCCGTCGCCGGTCCGGGCGGACACCACATGGCGGCTGCTCTCGTCCCGGGGCACGGACACGTCCACGCCGCCGTCGCCGGTCTCGGTGGTCACGCGGTACCTCGCCTCGGGCAGCGCGATGGTCACGGAACCGTCGCCGCTGCGGGACTCCACACGGTCCGGTACGACGCCGAGTTCGAGGCGGGCCGAGCCGTCGCCGGTGTGGGTGCGGACGTCACGGGAGGAGACCTCCGCGCGGATGGATCCGTCGCCGGTGCGCAGCTTCAGGGGCCCGGTGGTGTCGGTGACGCGGACGGAGCCGTCGCCCGTACGAATGCTCAGCGGGTCCCGGAAGCCCCGGGCGCGCACACTGCCGTCACCGTCCTCGACCTTCACGGTGATGCCGCGGGGCACCTCGATACGGTGCTTGGCCGCGCAGTCCGCGACGACGCCGGAGCACTTCAGCCGCAGCACCAGCCGGTCGTCCCGCATCGACCAGGTGACCTTGGGCTCCTTGCCGACGACGACCGAGCCCTGGAACCACCGGGTGACCTCGATCTTGCCGGCCGGGTTCCGGTCGGCGGCGACGATCTCGAGGGCGGAGTCGTCGCTGTCGACGGTCAGGGTGCGGCCCTGGAGGCCGAAGGACCGGTGGTCGGGGTCCGTGTCGTCCCCGGCGGACGCCCCGCAGGCGCTGAGCCCGGCGACGAGAACGGCCACGGCACCGGCGACGGCGACCGCGCGGGCGGATGCGGTGCCGGTGGTGCCGGTGGTGCCGGTGGTACGGATGGTGCGGGCCATGACGATCTCCCCCTGGGCGGACGACGGGCACTCCTTGAGCGCTCTACGACCGTATGGATCCGGGGCCCGCCAGGGGATCCGGGCCGCTCCCGGATCCGAAGGGGGGATAACCCCCGGCCCGCCCCACGGAAACGGGATTGCCGGTCCGCGCCCCGGGCAATGTAGGCTGTCGACTCGTCCTGGGCGTCTGCCCGGATGCCGGGTGCGTAGCTCAGGGGTAGAGCGCCTGCCTTACAAGCAGGATGTCGGCGGTTCGAAACCGTCCGCGCCCACAGATTGCGAGCAGCAGGTCAGATGCCTTCCGGGGAGATTTCCGGAAGGCATCTTTCGTGCGGGATCAGTAGTTCGCGTTGGCGAGCAGTTCGCCGTCCTTGTCGTAGACGGTGACGAGGCCGTTCTCGGACTCGTAGCAGGACGTGAACGCGGAGGCGATGAGCTTGCCCTCGCCCTGGTGCGGGCCCACGATGCCGCCGGTGTAGTCGGTGAACTGCTCGGCCTGGGACTTCTCGTCGGCCGGCTCGGCCCCGCTGTCCCCGCCGCCCCCGGGCTTGCCGTCGGCGGCGACGGCCCTGTCCTTTTCCGAGCTGTCCTTGCTCTCGCTGCTTCCGCCGCCCGTGGCGACGGCGACGATGACGAAGAGGGCGACGATGCCCGCGCACCCGAGGCCCGCGATCTTGCCGGCGCCGCGCTTCTGGGGCAGCACGGTTGTAGGCGGCTGACCGGGTTAGCCCGATCGGGGTACGAGCAGTCGAACGCCTTCTTTACGATGGGCACCGTGAGCAGCCCCGTCCAGCGCGCCCCGCGAACCGTCGTCCGGCGGTGGCGTGTGCTGTGTGTGCTGGGGCTGTTGGCGGGGTTGCTGGGGATGCACGGGCTGGCGCCCGGGGGTGTTGTCCCGCAGGGGATGCACGTGTCGGACACTCACGCACCTCAGACACACTCCCAGGCCACGCCCTACGCGCACTGCGGTGGCGGGTCCGTCCATCATGCCGACGCGACCTGTGCGTCGGGGGCCCTGAGCGGTGGGCCGGTGTTGCCCCCGCTTGTTCCCGACCCGGCACCCGGGGGCGTAGCGGCGGACGTCCTACGGGCGTTCGCGGGCGGGGAGGCGGAAGGCGCGCGTGCCCCGCCCTCTCTCGCCGAACTCCAGCTTCTGCGGATCTAGACACCGCGTACGCATCACGCCGGGGGCCAACGCCCTTGCCGGTGTGGTGCGTCGACGTGTCCGAATCCCATTCCCCCTCCTTGCAGAAGCAGGAGTTCACGCATGAACAGCACGTACGGCATCCGTAATCTGACGCGCCGGGCCGCCCTCGTGGTGGCCGCCGGTGCCGCGACGTTCGTCCTCGCCGCGTGCGGCGGCGACGGTGGCGACAAGAGTGGCAGCGGGCACGACGCGCACGCCTCCGCCTCCGAGTCCGCCGGCGCCGAGGCCACGAGCGGAGCCCACAACGCCCAGGACGTGTCCTTCGCGCAGGGCATGATCCCGCACCACCGGCAGGCGCTGGAGATGGCGCGGCTGGCCGAGGGCCGGACCACCTCCGGTGCGGTCAAGGACCTCGCGGCGCGGATCGAGAAGGCCCAGGACCCGGAGATCAAGACCATGACCGGCTGGCTGAAGGCCTGGGGCGAGGACGCCCCCGGGTCCGGGAAGGACATGGACCATTCCGCCTCCGGCCACTCCGGCATGCCCGGGATGATGGGCGGTGAGGACATGGCCGGCCTGGAGAAGCTGACGGGCAGGGCCTTCGACACGCAGTTCCTGACCCTGATGGTCGAGCACCACGAGGGTGCCGTGAAGATGGCCGACGTCGAGAAGAGCAAGGGCCGTTACGGCCCCGCCAAGGCCATGGCCGGTGACATCGTCACCGCGCAGAACGCCGAGATCGGCGAGATGAACAAGCTCCTGGGCAAGAGCCGCGGCTGACGACTCCGCGGCTACGAGGCTCCGTCGGTCTCCTCCGGCGGAGCCTCGTGCGCGTGCTTCAGCTCGGAACGGGCCGTCACCCGCTCGGGGCCCGTGAGTTCGGACCAGTAGCGGTGGGTGCTGACGAACACCGCGAGTTCGTGCTCGCGCCGGCGGAGCTTCTCCACCTCGGCCTGTTCGTCGGCGCTCCAGCCGGGGGAGGCGGGGCGCTCGACCTTGCGCCAGCCGTTGTCGTCGCTGAAGCCGTCCACCGGCTCCACCGACCAGGGCAGCCGCTTCAGCAGGACCGACAGCTCGGCGCGGACCTGATGGAGTTCCTCCTGACCGGCGAGGAGGTCACTCGGAAAGTCATAGGTCGTAGCCACACCCCAATGATACGCCTGTTCGAATTTGAGTGGCGAGTCTCTTCCTGGGGTTCACGCGAACGTGTGTTCCCTCTCCAGTTCCCCCACCACCCGGGCCGTCACCGGAGCCGGAACGCCGTGCCGCTCTGCCGCGCGGAGCAACGCACCGCCGATGGCGTCCAGTTCGAGAGGCCGGCCCGCCTCGGCGTCGCGCTGCATCGACGACCTCGTCCGCGGCGGGAAGGCGTCGTAGCGGGCGAGGGCCTGGGCCGGGTCGGCCGGGCCGCCGCACGCGCGGCTGATCGCGGCCGTCTCCTCCACCAGCGCCGTCAGTTCGTCGCGGTGGCGGGTGCGGATCTCACCGAGGGGGAGGGCGTGGACGGTGGTGAGCAGGGCGAACGGGGCCAGGAACGACATCTTCGCCCACAGGGCCGCCGTCTCGTCGTCCTGGACGCGGGTGGCCGGGCCGGCGGCGGTGAGGGCCTCGGCGAGGGTGTCGAGGCGGGCGCGGGGCACCGCCGTACCGGTCAGGTCGATCTCCGCGAACGGGCTGCCGTGTTCGATGACGCCCGGCGCGGTCCGGGTCGACTCGACACGGATGACGCCCGGGGCGACGAGGTCGGGACGGTATCGGGCGCGCAGGGTCGCCGGGTGTTCGACGCCGTTCAGGAACGGTACGACGAGGCCGTCGGCCAGCGTGGGTGCGGGGACGCGCGCCAGGGCGGCGTCGAGGGCGGTGTGCTTGACGGTCACGAAGCACGCGTCGACCGGTTCACGCAGGAGCGTGTCGGCCTCTACCGGCGCGGTGAAGTCGCCGAAGTGCGTGCTGCGGACGTGGATGCCGTCCCCACGCAGGGTCCGGGCCGTCTCCTCGCCGGACAGGCAGATCACCCGGTGGCCGGCGCGGGAGAGCAGCGCGGCGAGCAGACCGCCCACGCCGCCGGGGCCCAGGACGGCCACGGTGAGTTCGTTCCCCATGTCGGGTTCCTCTCCTCGGTCGGCCCCACAGTGGTGGCCGCCTCGCGGAGATCATGACAGGGGGTGCTGTCGTCCAGGGGCCGAAAGGGTGAGACTGGGGGGCATGTGCCGGAGTATCAAGACACTTCGTCCCCCTGCGATGGCCGAGGAGGCCACGGCGGACGACATTCGGGCTGCCGCGTTGCAGTACGTGCGGAAGGTTTCGGGATTCCGGGCCCCCGCCGCTCACAACCAGGAGGTGTTCGACCGCGCCGTGGAGGCCGTCGCGCAGGCCACGGAGGAGTTGCTGGACGGGCTGGAGATCCGGGGAGCCGCCACCCGCCGCGCGAGCTGAGGCTCCAGCGATCACGGCAGGGCTCCTAGGACGCCCGCGGACCCGCGAGGCCTACGACGCCTCCGACGCCCGCGGCTCCCTGCGCATGACGTAAGCCGCCCCGGCCCCCGCCCCGAACAGCGCCCCCACCGACACCGCCGTCGCCAGCCAGCTCGCGCCCAGCCAGTGCGCGCCGAACCAGCCGAGGGCGACGCTGTACGCGGCCCAGGTCAGGCCGGCCAGGGCCGACCAGGGGAGGAAGTCGCGTGCGCGGCGGTGCGCGGCGCCCGCGCCGAGGGAGACGACCGAGCGGCCCGCGGGAGCGAAGCGGGCGAGGACGACGAGCGCGCCGCCGCCCCGCGCCAGCGCCGCGCCGAGACGTTCCTGCGCGGTGGTCAGGCGCCGGGAGCGGGAGATCGCCCGGTCCAGCCGGGCTCCGCCGCGCCAGGCGAGGCGATAGGCGACCAGGTCACCGAGGACCGAGGCGGTGGCCGCGCAGAGGGTCAGCGCCAGGATGTCGGGCACATCGGTCGCCGAGCCCGCGGCCGCCGCCGTGGCCACCGTGATCACCAGGACACCGCTGGGCAGCACCGGCAGAAACACGTCGAGCACGATGGACAGGGCCACCACCGCGTAGATCCATGGGCTGCCGATCAGCGACCCCAAATGCTCCAGCACCGTGACTCCCCGTGAATCCCCCGTGGGCCAGACCGTGCCGCGATGTCGCGCGGGGAGCGGCAGGAATGGCCATGACAGCCATACAGCGTACGCCTGGGGTGTGACGGTCCGTTCACGGGGTTCGCTCCCGGCCGTCACCCGGCTGCCATGTCCCGGAGGGCGGTGATCGCGGGTGTCCCGTAGCAACAGAAGGGGCTGTATCGGAGACAAGGCGAGGAACGGTACACATCATGCTGGCAGGGATATGCGCGAGCGCCGTCGCGGCCACTTTGTTCGCCGGTGGGCCGGGCGGTGTCGAGGCTGTCGAGAGCTACTCGATGCGGTCGGAGGCCCGGTTCACCGTGCCCGGGGCGGCGGACCGGTCGGCGGCGCTGACGTACGACAGGAGTCTCGTTCCGGTGGGCTCATGGATCGAGGTGCGCCAGCACACCGCGCCCGGCGGCGCGACGACCGTACGGCTGAGGGTGGCCGGCATGAAGCCCGGCCACGCCTACGGCGTGCATGTGCATCAGAAGCCCTGCGGCGCCGACCCGGAGGCCGCCGGCGGGCACTACCAGCACCGGCCGTCGAGCGATCCGCACCATGTCGGCCCGGACAACGAGGTCTGGCTGGACTTCACAGCCGACCGGCGCGGCGCGGGCGCGGCGAGTGCCCGGCACGACTGGGGCTTCCGGCCCGGCGAGGCCTCCTCGATCGTGATCCACGACGTGCCCGGCGGCGCGGGGGTGCGGGCGGCCTGCTTCACGGTGCCGTTCGGGCCGGTGGGCGAAGTCGACTAGCCGCGCGCCACGCGTCGGGCAGCGGAACGGCGCCTCCCCGAAGCAGGGAAGGCGCCGTTCTCCGTGGTGGTGTCCGGGCGGCTCAGGCGGCCACCGGCGACTGCTCCGTGGAGCGCTGCCCCTGCGCGGAGGTGCGCCGCGCCAGCAGCCGGTCCACGCCGAACGCGCCGGAGCCGGTGAAGATCAGCAGGAACATGGCCCAGCAGTACATGGCCGCGCCCTCGCCGCTGTTCTCGATCGGCCACAGACCCTGGGGCTGGTGGACCTTGAAGTACGCGTAGGCCATCGCGCCGGAGGATATGAAGGCCGCGGCGCGGGTGCCCAGGCCCAGCAGGACCAGGATGCCGCCGACGAGTTCGATGACGGCCGCGTACCAGTTCGGCCAGGCGCCGGTCGCCGCGGTGCCGCCCTTGCCGTCCGCACCTCCGAGGACGCCGAAGAGCGCGACGGCGCCGTGGCAGGAGAACAGCAGGCCGATGACGATCCGGAACAGCCCGAGAGCGTACGGCTGGGCGCCGTTGAGGCGTGCGGTCATGTGGGGGACTCCTTCGGGCGGCCGGCCAGGGCGAGGCCGGTCGGGGGACAGAACCGATGAGTAGCCCACGTTAGGTGTGCCTAATTGATGCTTGCAAGTTCAACATTTGGCCACTGGTTTACCTCCGCTTGGGTGTCGCTTCCGGTCACAACCGCACGTAGAGCGGCTCTGGCGACCGCGTCCGCGTCCGAAAGCGTGACCGAATCCACACCCGGGCGGGCCCCCGCGGCGGTCACCCAGTGCACACCTTCCGTCGGCACGCCGAAGGCGAACCGCCTTGTGTGTACAACACCTTGACGGTCCATCAGGCGATACGGGCGTGGCGTGACGTCCAATCCGCCTGTCTCGTAACCGTCGGCGGTGTGCGGGCGGCACTGGCCCGTCCGCAGCAGCTCGGCGAGAAGTCCGTCGGCCGTGCTCCGCAAGTCGGCCTCCGGCAGACGGGCCTCTATGAGTGTTGTCACACGGACGGCGGAGCCCGGCACCTCGGGTGAGTGCGCCGCCCAGGCCCCGTCCTCCTCCGTCACCTCCAGGCGCGGCCCGAGCACCCGCACCACGTCCGCCTCCATCAGGGCCGCCAGCTCCTCGATACGGCGCCGGGGCGGGCCGATGGACAGGAAGGCGTTGAGCGGGGTGTACCAGCGGTCCAGATGGTCCCGGCGGGAGGCGCCGGCGAGGCCCCCGTGGTCGACGATCAGCCGGAGTTCGTTACGCAGGTCGCGCAGCACGTCGAGGGCCGCCTTCAGCGGGCCCCGGACATTGCCCAGGGCGGCCTGCGCGGCGTCCTCGCGCAGATACGACAGCAGCCAGTCGCGCCACTCGCCGGGGTGCGCGAAATCCCGCCCCGCGTGCGGGCGGGACACCCGCTGCCAGCACCAGCGGTCGTCGCCGGGCACGCCGAACTCGTCCAGCAGTAAGGCCTCCCGGGAGTCGCCGTGCGGCACCGCCAGGAAGCGGCCGGTGAACTCCGAGCACCGTCGCTCGGCGGTACCGGCCCGCCTCAGCAGCGCGGAGTAGTAGACCGTCTCGACCTCCTTCGCCACCAACGGCCATATCTCCGCGAGGAAGTCGGGCGCCTCCCCGGAGTCGGCGCGCTTGCGGAAGCCCGCGATCGTCTCCGGCGTGAGGACGAGCGGGACGTGCCGGCCGTACGGCCCCTTCGCGTTGTCCCCGCGCGCCTGGTACGGGATCCCGCGCCGCGAACCGGCGTACAGCCGCGGTTCCCGGCCGGAGGGGAGATAGCGCAGGCCGCCGCCCCGGGTGTCCCGGACGAAACGGCCGCCGCGGCCGGTCGTCAACAGGGCGGTGTGGTCGAAGAAGTTGAGGCCGAGACCGCGCAGCAGGACGGGCTCGCCCGCGGGTATGGAGGCCAGGTCGACATCGGCCGGGTTGGCGGGCGGGATGTGGCGCAGGCCGTGACGGGCGGCATGGGCCGCGAGGCGCCGCCCGGCCGGGTCCGCGGCCGCCGGCAGATGCCCCTGGGCCAGGACCACCGCGGACAGGCCGGTCAGGGTGCGGCCGTCGTCGAGGGTGAGGGCCTGCCGGCCGCCCGGGGTGTCGTCGAGCCGCACCGCGCGGGCCCGGTGCGTCTCGACGCGCACGTTCGGCGGCGCGTCGCGTACGGCCCTGGCGAACACCCACTCCAGATAGCGGCCGTAGTCGGCCCGGGTCGGGTACTCGTCCGGGTCCAGCGCGCCGCGTGCCCACTCGTACAGGCTGGGCCCCGGGCGGATCGGGCCCGAGCAGTCCACGCTCTCGTCGGTGAACAGGGTCACCTGGCAGGCCACGGTGTTCATCAGCAGCTCGGACGGCTGGGCGGTGCGCCAGACGCGGCCGGGTCCCGGCGGATCCGGGTCGATCACGTGGACCGTCAGCCGGGCACCGGGAGGGAGGAGCTCCGGGGCGGAGGCGCAGAGGCGTTCCAGGACGCTGGTGCCCCGTGGCCCGGCGCCGACCAGGGCGACGGAGACCGGTGGGGGTGTCTCGGCCGGTACGGGTTCCTCGGTCGACGCAGACAAGGGTGGTACTCCCGGGCGTGTGGGGCGCGTGTCGGCGGTCCGCCGGTCGGGAAGCGGACGGTCCGCCTCATCATGCCGTCGCCGGGAGCGGGAACCGAGGCTCGTGGGGAAGGATTGACGCCGGCTGTGGGATGCGTCACTGACATCGCGGGGCACGCCGGTCGCAAAGCGGTGAAACGGGTGTGTCATGGGGCAAGTTCGGAGTCCCTGAGCGTCGTCAGACGGGGGCCCGCCCCCTGGCGTGCCTTGGCCTGCTCCAACCGCAGCCGGGCCGAACGGCCGCGCAGGGTCAGGGTCATCAGCTGGTTGCCGAACCAGGGGCCGCCCGTCTTGCGCCAGGTGACCGGCGGACGGGGCAGCCGGCCGTGGCGGGCCAGACCGCGCCCCAGGGTGCGCGCCACCGCCGTCCAGCCGATGCGGAAGCCCATCCGGATCGACGGCGGGACGGAGTTGTGGACGGGGGAGCAGACGAGCTGCACCACCCGGGCGTCGGGCCCCGAGCCGGGCCACGAGGGCTCGGCGATGTAGGCGTGGTGCACATCCCCGGACAGCACGCACACCGTCGCCGGCGCGTCCCGCCCCGAGCCGGCCTCGGCGATCAGCTCCGCCAGCCCGGCGAAGGACTCGGGGAACGCCGACCAGTGCTCCAGGTCGGCGGCCCGCCGCACCTTCTCCCCGAACCGTGCCCAGCGCTCGCCCCGTTCGCCCCGGCACAGCGCCGCGTTCCACCCCTCGGCGTCATGCACCAGATGCGGCAGCAGCCAGGGCAGCGAGGTGCCGATGAGGAGGTGGTCGTAGGCCTCGGGGGTGTCCCGTACCTGCTCGCGCAGCCAGGCCTCCTCGCCCGGGTCGAGCATCGCGCGGCTGTCCTCGGCGAGCACGCGGGCCGCCCGGCTGTCCACCATCAGCAGGCGTACGCGTCCGAAGTCGCGCCGGTAGCTCCAGCGGGCCGTGGCCGCGTCCGCGTCGGCCCGGGCGGCGAAGGCGCGCAGCGCGTCGGTGCCGTCGGGCGTCTCGCGGACGGCCTCGTACACCGGGTCGGCCGCCAGCTCCTCCAGGGAGAGGTTGCCCAGGTGCTGGTGGACCCAGTACGACATCAGGCCGCTCAGCAGCCGCTCGTGCCACCAGTCGGTGGCCCGCATGTCGGTGAGCCAGGCGGCGGAGGTGTTCCAGTCATCGATGACGTCGTGATCGTCGAAGATCATGAAACTGGGCACGGTGGACAGCAGCCAGCGGATGCGCGGGTCGAGCCACGACTCGTAGTAGAGGTGCGTGTATTCCTCGTAGTCCGCGACCCCGTCGCCCGGCGGGTCGTTCAGGTCGCGGCGGGCGGCCAGCCAGCGCTGGGTGCCGTCGGAGGTCTCGTCGGCGTACACCTGGTCGCCGAGCAGCAGCAGGACGTCGGGCCGCTCGCCCTCCGGGTCGGCCGCGAGACGGGTGGCGAGGGCGTCCAGGGCGTCCGGGCCGACGGGGTCGTGCCCGCCCGCGGGCGGGGACGCCCAGCGGCAGGAGCCGAAGACGACACGGAGGCCGTCCTCCGGGCCCGGCGCGTGGATCGCCGAGGGCGGGAAGGGGGAGCCGGGCAGCGGCCACACGCGGGTGCCGTCGAGGAGGACCTCGTACGTCGTGGTCGTACCGGCGGTGAGGCCGGTCACCGGGATCAGCGCGTAGTGGTGGCCCGCGATCTGGAAGGTGCGGGCCGAGCCTCCGGCGCCGTCGGCGCAGCGCACCTCGGTGGAGCACGGACGGCTCGTCTCGACCCATACGGTCGCGGACGAGCCGTCCGTGTACCTCAGCAGTGGTCCGAGGCGCAGTCCGGCCATGATGGTCCCCTCTCCGTCGCCCCGTACGGTACGGAACGACTGAGGTCAGCGGGGAGATCCCGGCCGGAAAATACCTGGTGTCAGCAGCTCGAGAGATAGTTCGTCAGCGCGGACTTCTCGGCGGAGTCGACCGAGAGGCCGTAGTAGTACTTCACCTGGACCCAGGCGCGGACGTAGGTGCAGCGGTACGCCGTCCGGGAGGGCATCCAGGTGGCCGGGTCCTGGTCGCCCTTGGCCTGGTTGACGTTGTCGGTGACCGCGATGAGCTGCGGGCGGGTCAGGTCGTTGGCGAAGGACTGGCGGCGGGACGTCGTCCAGGAGTCGGCACCGGAGTCCCAGGCCTCGGCCAGCGGGACCAGGTGGTCGATGTCGACGTCGGAGGCGGCGGACCAGGTCGCGCCGTCGTAGACGGAGTACCAGCTGCCGCTGGTGGCGGCGCAGGAGGAGTCCTGCTGGACGTTGGAGCCGTCGCGCTTGAGGACGACCTCACGGGTGTTGCAGGAGCCGGACTGGGTGATCCAGTGCGGGAAGAGGTCGCGGTCGTAGCCGGTGCGGTCCTCGGTGGCCACGGTGAGCGAGGCGAGGTAGGTGCGGGCGGTGGCCGCGCTGACGGGGGTGGGGAGGGCGGCGGAGGCGGCCGGACCGTTGATCAGTCCGGCCGAGGCTATGAGGCCGGTGAGGCCCGCGAGTATGCTGAGCCGTCGACGCGCGTAGAACTTCGGCATACGAACTCCCTTGTGGGGTGGGGGCGTTGGGCAGCGAGCGCGAGAATGCTCGCCGCACCGTGTTGCGGGGAGGTGTGCGTGCGGTGAGAAGGTAGTGACGAGTTCATGACATGACAAGGTTCAAGGCGGAACTTTTCACTCCAGGGGTGTCGCGTACCATGGACGGCGCAGAAGGGGAGTAGCTCTTCGCCGGACCGTCGACATACTGCTCAGCTCGTCTGAGCCGGCGCCCGGAGGCGGTCCTTCCATGGACCCGCCAGCGAGACCTTCGGCAAGCAGTGCACGCCCGTGCTTTTCGGCACGGGTGCCGTGTGTGCTGCCGTGCCGAGGTGTGTCGCGTGAAGGTTCAGCACTCTCGGTGGGGCAGCCCCGACCGATTGAGGAACCCTTGATCAGCCTGACCGTGACGGCCGTCGTCTTCGGCGTCGTCTTCCTCGCCGAACTGCCGGACAAGACCGCCCTCGCCGGCCTCGTCCTCGGCACCCGCTACCGCGCCTCCTACGTCTTCGCCGGTGTCGCCGCCGCGTTCGCCCTGCATGTCGTGCTCGCCGTCGCGGCGGGCAGTGTGCTGACGCTGCTGCCGCAGCAGATCGTGCAGGCGCTGACGGGTGTGCTCTTCCTGGGCGGGGCGGCGGTGCTGCTGCTGCGGAAGGGCGAGGACGAGGAAGAGGTGCGCAAGCCGGAGAACCAGTCCTTCTGGAAGGTCTCGGGCGCGGGCTTCATGCTCATCCTGGTCGCCGAGTTCGGTGATCTCACCCAGATCATGACGGCGAACCTGGCCGCCCGCTACGACGACCCGCTCTCCGTCGGCCTGGGCGCGGTGCTCGCGCTGTGGGCGGTCGCCGGGATCGGCATCGTCGGCGGAAAGGCGCTGATGAAGAAGGTGCCGCTGCGGCTGATCACGCAGATCGCGGCGCTGGTGATGCTGGCGCTCGGGGTGTGGAGCCTGTGGGAGGCCGTGACCGGGTGAGCGGGGGTTCGGTGACGGGGTGAGCTGAACGGTCGGTGAACGTCTGCCGGGGGTCTGGCGCGAAGCCGGGATTGTTTTGTACCGTGGGGGAACAAAGTGGCCCTCGCCCGTTTTCCCTGACCGGCGGGCGGGGCCGCCTTGTCCCTCCGGGGTGCGAGGTGAACCCGCCGCCCGCCCCTTCCGGCGCTGGAACCGCGCCCTGAGCCTTGGAGCAGCCGATGACGGCCACCGCCGTGCTCACCGCCCGCGCCCTCCTGCTGGACATGGACGGCACCCTCGTCAACTCCGATGCCGCGGTCGAACGCGTCTGGCGGCGCTGGGCCGAGCGGCACGGGCTCGACGGGGACGAGGTCATGAAGGTCGTCCACGGGCGGCAGGGCTACGCCTCGATGGCGCTGCTGCTGCCCGGCCGGCCGATGGAGCAGAACTACGCCGACAACGCCCGGATGCTCGCCGACGAGACGGCGGACACCGACGGTGTCGTCGCGATCCCCGGGGCGCCGGAGTTCCTCGCCTCGCTGCGCGGGCTGCCGCACGCGCTCGTGACCTCCGCCGATGTGCCGCTCTCGACGGCGCGCATGGCCGCGGCCGGCCTCGAGCAGCCCGACGTGCGGGTGACGGCGGAGTCCGTCGGGGCGAGCAAGCCCGACCCCGAGGGCTTCCTGAAGGGCGCCGCCGAACTGGGCGTGGCGCCCGCGGACTGTGTCGTTTTCGAGGACTCCGGAGCCGGGATCGCGGCGGGCCGCGCGGCCGGGATGACCGTGGTGGGCGTCGGCCCCCGGGCCGCGGTCCACGAGCCGGACGTGGTGGTGGACGACCTCACGCGGGTGCGCGTGGAGGCGGCCGGGGACGGGACGATCCGGCTGTACGTCGGGTAGGCGCGCCGTGGCCCCACAGGGTGATGGTCGGCCATGCGGTCGTAATTCGCTTGCTCTTGCCGCGGGGCGACGCTGCACTGTGGCCTGACGCCACGGTCGTGGTGCCGGTATCCCGAGGAGGCGGCGGCAGCGATGGAGATCCGTTCTACGACCGACAAGGATCTCGACGTCTTCGTCGACACCCTTCATGCCGCGTTCGGGCTTTTCCCCGAAACCCCGGTCGAGGGCGGCGGGCTGTGGTGGTCGGCGCTCGAGACGGACCGCTGCCTGCTCGCCCTGACGGCGGACGGGCGGCCCGTCGGCACCGCCGCCACGTACTCCTTCGAGCTCACCCTGCCCGGTGAGGCCCTCGTCCCGGTCCCCGGGGTGACCGCCGTCGGCGTCCTGCCCTCGCACCGGCGCCAGGGCGTGCTCACCGCGATGATGCGGCATCAACTCGCCGGGCTGCGGACCGGCGGGGAGTTCCTTTCCGTGCTGCTGGCCTCCGAGGCCTCGATCTACGGCAGGTTCGGCTACGGACCGGCGACCTGTACGGCGGAGCTGAAGGTGCCTCGCCACCGGGCCGCCCCCGCCCTCCCCCGGGCGGGCGGAACGGCCGGCGCCCCGGCGGCCGGCTCGGTCGAGGTGCTGCGGCGGGCCGAGTGCGGCGAGATCCTGGAAGAGGTCTACGACCGCTACCGCCGCGCCCAGCCCGGCGCGCTGTCCCGGCCGCACCGCTGGTGGGCCCTGCGCGCGGGGCAGCCCCCGATATCGCCGGCGCCGCGCTACGTCGCCGTCCACCGGGACGCCGCCGGCACCCCGGACGGGTACGCCAGCTACTCGATCGAGTCCGGCACCCTGACGGTCGACGAGACCATCACCGCCGACGACGCCGTCTTCACGGCCCTGGCCCGGTTCGTGCTCGGACACGACCTGGTCTCCCAGGTCGTGTTCAAGCACGTCCCGCCCGATCACCCGCTGCGCTGGCAGCTCGCGGACCTCCGTGCCGGCGAGGTGAGCGGCGTCATGGACTGGCTCTGGGTGCGGCTGCTGGACGTCCCGCGTGCCCTGACCGCGCGCGGCTGGTTCACGGACGGCGAACTCGTCCTCGACGTCGACGACCCGTTCCTCGGCGAGCACGACCGCTATCTGCTGACCGTCCGGGACGGCAAGGCCGACTGCGTCCCGACGGACCGGGAGCCCGACCTGTCCCTGGACATCAGAGACCTGGGCTCGCTCTACCTCGGCGGCACCGCCCCGAGCACACTGGTGCGCGCCGGACACATCCGGGCCCACCACCCCGGGGCGGCCACCCTCGCCGACGCCCTCTTCCGCGCCGAGCGCTCCCCGCACTGCCTGCACTGGTTCTGACACACGGTCATCGATGACGCAGCCGGGCGGCGGCGGCCAGGACCGGGGTGGTCGCGGCGGTGGCGGCGGCGCCGAGCGCGGTGTCCGTGGCCAGGATCAGGCGGACCGTTCTCATGGCAAGGCCGAGGACCTCGCTGCCGCGCCGGCGCATGCCCGCCTCGAAGTCGTTCACGGCCTCGGCCGTCGTCGTACCGCCGTCCTTGACGTCGCCCAGGTGCTCAAGCAGGGCGGCGGCGTCGCGGATCGCCGCGCCGGCGCCCATTCCGGCGGTGGGCGGTGTCGCGTGGACGGCGTCGCCGAGCGCGGTGATACGGCCCGCGGGCCAGGGCGCGAGCTCGGCGGCGCGGGTCGAGGCGGCGTTGAAGCGGTACGCGGCCACGCTGTGCGGGTCGGCACGGGCGATGACCTCAAGCGTGTGCCCGGCCCAGCCCTGCTCGCGGAACCGTCTCGACAGCGCGGCCCGCAACTCGCCGTCGCGCAACGCGCGCAGGGAGTCGGTCGCGGGGGACTCGGGGAACATGGCGCCCCAGATGTAGGTGGGACCGGTGGTGACGGACATCCGCAGCTCGGGGGCGTCGAGCGCGGCGTTGCCGACCGGGTCGAGGAAGCCGACGTACAGCGCGGCGCCCCGTGGGCCGATCGCCATCGCTGACCGTGGTCCGAGCCGTTGCCGCTCACCGGGGCTCAGATCGGCGCGGAGGGTACGGCCGGAGAACCCGATGATGCCCGCCGGGCTGTTGGTCCGGCCTCCCGCCAGGTGCTGGGCGACCAGGGAGTGGGTGCCGTCCGCGCCCACCACCAGATCCGCAGGGACAGGCGCGGCGTCGGTGAACAGCACCCGGGGTGCGCCGTCCTCGCTCCGGTCGACGCCGGACACCGTCCGTCCCAGATACAGATCGTCGCCGACCTCCTCGGCCAGCAGCATGCGCAGGGTGATCCGGTCGACGTCGATGCCGGCATCGCCGCTGAGATCCGGTCCTCGGCCGAGCAGCCGGCCGCGACGGTCCCAGAACGCGTCGCGGTCGCGCAGCCGCAGCGCCGAGCCCGACGCCAGCAGCCGCCGCATGGTATCCGGCGCCACCAGCTTCCGCAGCGCCGACTGGGCCCTTTCGTCCAGGGTGATGTGGTAGCCGCCCGTCGCCGCCACGTCGGTGTCGCGGTCGAACACCGCCACCTCGAACCCCCTGCGGCGCAACCCCGCCCCCAGCGCGAGTCCACCGATCCCGCCACCGACCACGACAACACGCATACAGATCCGTCCCTTTCTGCCACTGACCGCCCCCAACGGCACGCAACACTGACATCGGTACTGGACACGGAGTGGCCACTACCCGGGGCATGATGGGCCGATGGCGAGCACCTCGGAACGGGCCTTACGGCTGCTGTCCCTGTTCGGATCGCGCCGGCTGTGGCCACTGCGCGAACTCGCCGCCGGACTCGAGGTCAGCGAGCGCACCGTCCGCCGTGACATCGAGACCCTGCGCCGGCTCGGATACCCGATCACCACCGTCCACGGACCCGATGGCGGTTACCGACTCGGTGCCGGGCACACCCTTCCCCCGCTGGTGTTCGACCACGATCAGGCCCTCGCGGTCGCCGTGGCCTTGCAGGCCGCGCCCAGCACGGTGTTCGGCCTGAGGGACGACGCGGCGCGGGCGCTGGTCACCCTGGAACAGGCCATGCCCGCCGCGCTGCGGGAATCGATGAAGTCCCTGCGCCTGACCAGGTTGCGGAACTACTGGGAGTTCCCCGGAGCCCCCATCGACTCGGCCGCGCTCACCGCCGTCGGGGCCGCGGCGCGCCACCGCCACGTGCTCGTCACCGAAACGCTGCGCGCCGACGGCTCACGCCCCGGAACCGGCGACGAGGACTTCCTGCCCGCCCGCCGCATCGAGCCCCACCATCTGGTCGTCTGGGCCGGCCGGTGGTACCTGGTCGCCTACGACCTCGAAGAGGACCAGTGGCGAGTGCACCGTGTCGACCGGCTTCGCCCCCGCCCCACGACCCACCGCTTCGGTCCGCGCGAACTCCCCTGCGACGATCTCGCTCACTTCGTCATGAGCAGTCACGATCGCGGTGACACCCCCGCCGCCTGGCCGTGCACCGGCAACGCCCGGCTCAACCTGCCGGCCGGCGTCGTCGCCCGCTGGGCACCGGGCGGTTCGGTCGTCGAGCACCTCGACACCGAGCACTGCCGACTCACCCTCGGCGCCTGGTCCTGGGCCGGTGTCGCCGGGATCCTCGCCACCTTCGACACCGAACTCACCGACCTCCACCCGCCCGAACTCGCCCACGCGTGCCGCCGGATCGCCGACCGGCTGGCCGTCGTCGCGGACACCGGAGGAGGACCGTAGGTGAAGGTCAGGCGATGTGGGCGGCGATGGTGCGGGCGCACTCCAGGGACTCGGTGTGTGTCGTGTCGACCTCCAGGTCGTAACTCACGCCCTCGTGGACCAGCCGCGCCTGCGCCGCGGCCATGCCCCGGACCCGGTCTCCCCGGGCGATCTCACGGGCCGCGGCGACCGCGCTGTCACACCTGACGCCGACCCACAGCACGGTGAGTCCGGCCAGGGCCTTCCGCCAGCGCTGCTGGGAGGCCCCGCCGCCGAGGAAGACGTCGTCGATGATGACCTTGGCGCCGGCGCGGGCCATGGCGGCGATGCCTTCGGTCCAGGCGGCGTCCAGGGCCCGGAAGTCCGCGCCCACGTTCACGCCGCCGTCCGACGCGAAGGTGATCCCGCCGTCGGAGCCCTTCATCCTCGCGGGCAGCGCCTCGACGAACGAGTCGACGCCGAAGGCCGGCCAGGGGTCAGGCAGCACCTCCTGCAGGCACCGTACGAGTCCGGACTTGCCGGAGCTCGAACCGCCGTTGAGAACGATCACCTGAGTGGTCACGGCGTCACCGTACGGTGCCTGGGCGGTCTACGGCTCCTGGGTTTCCGACTCCAGCTTCGTCCGGGTGTCCCGGTCGTAGACGCCGAGGTCGTCGGCCTGGATGCCGCGTGAGAACTGGTAGTTGCGGACCGCGTCCTGGAGCCGGTTGTCGAAGGTGCCGTCGGTGTCGTCGTCGTAGAGGAACAACTGGCGAAGGCGCGACTGGAGTTCGGTGACCTCCGGGCCCCGGTCGCCGAGGCGCAGGACGCTGGGGTTGCCGTTCTGGCGGGAGTTGCCCGGCGGCGTCTTCCCGGGGCTGGTCGCCGTCGCGGACGTCTCGGGTGCCGAGGGGGAGGCCGTCTTCGACGGGCTCGCCGAGGGGCTCGGCGCGGACGGTGACGGGGACGCCGACGGACTGCTGGTGCGGGACGGGGCCGGCGGCGGTGCCACGGGGGTCGACGGCGTGGCCGGGGCGCTCTCCTCCGGTGACGAGGACGCCGCGCTGCTCGACGGGGCGTCCGGCACGCTCGCGCGGATGTCGTCCGGCAGCGCGGTGTTCCGGGAGGGCCCCTCGTAGAAGAACAGTCCGCTCGCGTACCCCGCCGCCGTCACGACGGCGACACATGCCCCGGCGGCGGCGAGGAGGGCCGTACGCCGCCGCCGACGGGACCTGCCGCCGGGCTCAGCCTCGGCCGGCTCCGGCCTGCCCGGTCCCACGGCCGCCCTCCCGGCACCGTCGAACATCCGCAGATCGGTGACACTCGGCTCGGTCCCGTCGGGGACCAGGGGCGCAGGCAGCACGGAGGTGGCGTCCGGGGCGGGGCCGGCCGGGACGGCGGGCAGCACGGTGGTCGCGTCCGAGGCCGAGGCCGGGATGCTCGGCAGCACGGTGGTCGCGTCCGGGTCCACCGGGCACAGGGGCATGGTCGTATCGGCGGGGGAGGGCGGCGGCGCGCCGCTCCCGGTGCGCGGGGACGGCTGCGAGGCTCCCACAGGGTCCGTGAGCGGCTGGCCCGGTGCGCTGCCGGGCGCGGGGGCTCCGGCGTGCGGGGGCATGCCCGGGGCGTCGGGCGCGGGTGGTCGCACGGCTCCTGCGGCGCGCGCTGCCTCCGCCGGGTTCGTCCCGGGCCGTCGCGGTGCCCTGTCGGGCGCCGGCGCGGGGGACGACGGTTGTGATGCTCCCGCAGGGTCCGTGAGCTGCTGCCGTGGGGCGTCGTCGGGCGCCTGCGCGGGGCCCTCCGAGTGCGGGGCCTGGGCGAGCGGGAGGACGGTCGGGGTGCTCGGCGGGGGCGGTTGCGCGGCTCCTGCGGTGTGCGATGCGTGCGCCGGGTCCGTCCGGGCGTGTCGCTCGGCTCCGTCGGGGGCCTGCGCGGGGCCTCCCGGGTGTGAGGCCTGGGCGAGCGGGAGGACGGTCGGGGTGCTCGGCGGGGGCGGTTGCGCGGCTCCTGCGGTGTGCGAGGCGTGCGCCTGGTCCGTCCGGGCGTGTCGCTCGGCTCCGTCGGGCGCCTGCGCGGGGTCTCCGGTGCGCGGGCCTTGTGCGGGCGGGGTGTCCGGCGAGGTCGGCTGCGCCGCTCCCGCGGTGCGCGAAGCCCCCGCGCCCGGAACCCTCGCGCCCGGAACCCCCGGGTGCGAAGCCCCCGCCGGGCCCGTCAGAGGCCCGCGCGGGGCGTCTTCAGGCTGCTGATCCTTCGGTCCGGGTGTGTCCTGCTCGGCCCGCGAGGGCCCCGCCCCGTCGTCGAGTTCGACGTACGGGCGTATCCGCAGCGGGTCGAAGTCCTCCGCTGCCGCCGCCTGGGCCGTGCGGGTGTCGCGCAGGGCCTCGGCGGCCCGGTGGGCGCAGGCGCAGGCAGGGGACTTGTCCTGCTGTCTGGGCGCGCCGCACTCCGGGCACGGGTGGCCGTTAGGCGGTTCCACGCGTTCCTCCCTCCCCTCGCGAACTCCAGAGATTATCCAGATCTTCTCCACAGTGCGGTCGAGGAGCCCCCGGAATGAACGCTTCCAAAAGGACTCGGCAGGCCATACCCCGTCACACCGGTCACGATGGAAAATGTCACAGAACCCTCGGGAGGTCGCATGGCCGGGGATGCGCACGACACGACACCGTCACCCGCACCGTCACCTGCGGAAACCCTCGCTCCGGAGCAGGTTCCCGGGAATGTGCTGGTCTCCATCGGCGCCCTGCTCCTCGGCATGCTGCTCGCCGCACTGGACCAGACCATCGTGTCGACCGCGCTGCCCACGATCGTCAGCGACCTCGGCGGCATGGACCATCTGTCCTGGGTCGTCACCGCCTACCTGCTGGCCGCCACCGCCGCCACCCCCCTGTGGGGCAAGCTCGGCGACCAGTACGGCCGCAAGAGGCTGTTCCAGACGGCGATCGTGATCTTTCTCATCGGCTCCGCGCTGTGCGGGGCCGCGCAGGACATGACCCAGCTCATCGCCTTCCGGGCCCTGCAAGGGCTGGGCGGGGGCGGGCTGATCGTGCTGTCGATGGCCGTCGTCGGGGACCTCGTCCCGCCCAGGGAACGCGGGCGCTACCAGGGGTTGTTCGGGGCCGTGTTCGGCGCGACCAGTGTGCTCGGGCCGCTGCTGGGCGGGCTGTTCACACAGCATCTGAGCTGGCGTTGGGTGTTCTACGTCAATCTGCCCGTCGGCGTCGTCGCGCTCGCCGTGATCGCGACCGTCCTGCACCTCCCGCGCCGGTCGCAACGGCACGTCATCGACTACCTCGGCACCTTCCTGATCGCGGCCGTCGCCACCTGCCTGGTGCTGGTCGCCTCCCTCGGCGGGACGACCTGGGGATGGGGGTCCGCGCAGCTCATCGGGCTCGCCGTCCTCGGCGTCGTCCTCGCGGTCGCCTTCGTGGCCGTCGAGCGGCGCGCCGCCGAACCCGTGCTGCCGCTGAAGCTGTTCCGCGTCCGCACCTTCACGCTCGCCGCCGTGATCAGTTTCGTCGTGGGCTTCGCCATGTTCGGCGCGATGACCTACCTGCCGACCTTCCTCCAGGTCGTGCAGGGCGTCAGCCCGACCATGTCCGGAGTGCACATGCTCCCGATGGTGCTGGGCCTGCTGCTGGCCTCGACGGCCTCCGGGCAGATCGTCAGCCGTACCGGGCGCTGGAAGGTGTTCCCGATCGCCGGTACCGGCGTCACCACGCTCGGGCTGCTCCTGCTGCATCAGCTCGACGAGAACAGCTCCACCGTCGAGCTGAGCGGCTTCTTCCTCGTCTTCGGGCTGGGCCTCGGCCTGGTGATGCAGGTCCTCGTGCTCATCGTGCAGAACGCCGTCCCGTACGAGGACCTGGGCGTCGCCACCTCCGGCGCGACCTTCTTCCGCTCGATCGGCGCGTCGTTCGGCGTCGCCGTGTTCGGCACGATCTTCGCGGGCCGGCTCGGCGACCAGCTCACCGACGCCTTCCGGGGCGCACAGCTGCCGCCCGGCGTCTCCGTGGACTCGCTGGAGGCCGACCCGCGCGGCATCGCCGCCCTGCCGTCCGGCCTGCAGCCGCCGGCCCTGCACGCCTACGCCGTCTCCATCACGGACGTCTTCCTCTACGCCGCCCCGGTCGCGCTCCTCGGCTTCGTGCTGGCCTGGTTCCTGAAGGAGGACCGGCTGCGCGGCTCGGTCACCGCGCCCGACGTCACCGAGACCCTGGCCAGCAACCCCGTCCAGCGGACCTCGTACGACGAGGTGTGCCGCGCGCTGTCGGTGCTCGGCACCCGCGCGGGGCGGCGCGAGGTCTACCGGAAGATCACCGACCGGGCGGGCTACGACCTGCTGCCCGCGGCGAGCTGGCTGCTGCTGCGGATCCGGAGATACGGCGAGGTGGAGCCTGCCGTGCTGGCCGACAGCATGCCCGTGCCGCTGACCGTGATCATCGAGGCCGCCCGGCAGATCGAGGAGCGGCGGCTCGCCGTGCGCGAGGGCCTCGGCCTGGTCCTGACCGACCAGGGGCGCGAGGTCGCCGACCGGCTGGCCCAGGCCCGCGAGGAGTCCCTCGCCGAGCTGCTCGGCGACTGGTGGGGCCCCGACCGGCCGGCCGATCTGGTCCAACTCGTGCGGGAGTTGAACGTCGAGCTGTGCGGGTCACGGCGCGAGCGTCCGTACGACGACGGTCCCTCCGAGGAACGTCGGGCTGCGCAGCTGGGCTGAACGCCGGTTCAGGCGAGGGACTTGGCGAACCAGTGCTCGGCGTACGGTCGTCGTTGTACGGCTCGGTCTCCGTGTAGCCGAGCCGGGTGTAGAGGGCGCGGGCCTCGACGAGATCACCGCGGGTGTCGAGGATCAGCCGTACGGCGCCGAGCGCACGGGCGGCGTCCTCGGCGGCCCGGACCAGAAGCGGGGCGCCACCTCTGCCGCGCATCGACGGGTGCAGGAACACCCTCGTGAGTTCGGCGGTCGTGCCGTCGTAGAGCCGTACGCCCGCGGTGCCGGCCGGCTCGCCGGCGTACCGGGCGACCAGCAACCGCCCGCGCGGCGGCGCGAGGTCGGCACCCGGTCGGGCGGCGATCTCCCGCTCCAGCTCCTCCGGGTCGGTCCGGCGCCCCTCGTGCAGCAGGTGCCAGCGGTCGCCGACCTCGGTGTAGTACGCCCTTCAGGAGCGCATTCTCGTGCCGCACCGTGCCCGCAACCGGATATGTGTGACCGGCGTGTGCCGTTTGGGGGCGGGTTTCCGGGCTACCCGGTGCGGCGAACCGGTCCGCGAGGAGGGCCGGTTGGGCCGAGAACCCGGAAGGCATCCATGTCCACTGGCCTGATCATTGCTCTGATCGTGATCGCGGCGGTCGTCGTCATCATCGCGGCCGCCATGACCCTGCGCGCTCGCGGGCCTCGTCGCGGCCCGAGCCTGAAGCGGCGCTTCGGACCCGAGTACGAGCGGGCCGTCGCCCGCCACGACGGCGACGCCAAGGCCGCCGAGCGCGAACTCACCGAGCGGGTGCACCGCCACGGCGACCTGCGCGAGCGGTCGCTGGAGCCGGCGCAGCGCGAGCGGTACGAGGCGCGCTGGACGGCCGCCCAGGAGCGGTTCGTCGACTCGCCGCGGGAGGCGGTCGCCGAGGCGGACCGGCTGCTCGCCGAACTCGCCGGCGCCCGGGGCTTCCCGGACGGCGGCCAGTACGAGGAACAGCTCGCCGCGCTGTCCGTGCACCACGCCCATCACGTCGACGGCTACCGGCGCGTGCACCGTGCGGCACATCTGCGCGCGGAGGACGCCCGCGACGGCGGCACCGGTACGGAAGACATGCGGGAGGCCATGGTGGCGGCCCGCGCCCTGTTCGAGGAACTGGTACGGCCGGCCCGCCACGACGGCGGCACCGGACGGCACGAGGGCGGACGTCGTGAGGACGGACACCGCCGTGCCGGACTGAACGGCGGCCGCAAGTCCGCGAACACCCGCGGCGGGCATATGCCGTGGGCGCTCAACCGACGCCAGGCGAAGGAGAGTTGAGGCAATGTCCGACGTGACCCGACCGCCCGGCGAGAACACCGCCGCCGCCCCCGACGCCCGAGGCGAGAGCGCCCTGGGCACCGGCCACGGCACCAGCGCCACAAACAAGATCACCGTCCCCAAGGACACCAGCACCACCAGCACCCCTCGGGAGAGCACCCCCCGGGAGAGCACTCCCCGAGAGGGCGAGCACGCCCACCTCTTCCCCCACGACGAGTCCGACAAGCTCGGCCTGCGGTTGCAGCACGCCGTCGCCGGGTTCGTCGACGGGCCCCGGGCCTCCGTCGAGGAGGCCGACCATGTGCTGGAGGAGATCGCGGCCCGGTTCACCGAGGCCGTGGCGCAGCGTCGCCGCACCCTGCGTCACTCCTGGCAGTCCGTCGAGAGCGGCGAGGGCAAGCCGGTGTCGAGCGCTGACACCGAGCAGCTCCGGCTGGCCCTGAAGGACTACCGCGAGCTGGCGGAGCGGCTCCTGCACGTGTGAGCCACCCCGTTCACCGACCCCCGTTCACCGATCCGCCCGGCGCTCCCGCCACTGCCGTACGACGTCCTCGACGTCGTACGGCTTCTTGCCCAGCGGGGGGCCGGGCGGCGGCTTGAACATCATCTCGCGGATCTTGTCGTTGATCTCCGTGATGATCTTCCGCGCGATCCGCTCCGAGGGTGCCGCGAGGGCCGCGGACAGCGCGTCCTCGGCCTCCTTGCGCAGCGCCAGCGCCGGCGGCAGGACGGAGAAGCCCTCGCGGGCCATCTTCCGCTTGATCCACCACAGTTCGTCGTAGGGGGAGTCGACATCGGCCGGCAGCGGCTTGCCCGCCCCCGGCAACCGTTCGAACTCGCCGCGGTCCTCCGCGTCGCGGATCTGTTTGTCGACCCAGGACTCGAAGTCGACGCCGGGTGGCTTTCGCTCGGTCATGAGGCCATTGTGCCGGACAGCACGCAGTCGGGCGTTCTATCATGCGGCGGGCTCAGGACCTGTCTGACACACAGGCCTGACAGACCCACCAGGACGTCTCAGGAGGAGCGCACGTGCTCGAACTCACCATGGCCGCCGTGTCCCCGGCGGAGGAGGGTGCCACGGCCGGCATGCTCATGGCCGACGCGCCCAGCGAGCCGGGTGCCGTGCTGCGGGTGGGCCGCGACAAGTCGGTGTGCCGGCTCTCGACGCCGGACGACTGGCTGTTCGTCTCCCGCGTCCATCTGGAGTTCCTGTGCGGCCCCGACGGGACCTGGCAGCTCACCTGGCTGCGCGGCTCCCAGCCCGACCCGTCCTCCGAAGTCCGGCTGACGGTCGGGGAGTACGCCCAGCCCCTCGCCTACGGCGGCACCGTCCCGCTTCCCCGGGGCGGCAGCGGCGAGATCATCATCCAGGACCGCACCGCCCCGCGCAGCGTCAACGTGGGCTTCTACCACGAGGTCTGACGGCGACCGCCGATCTCAGGCCGGCTCAGGCCAGCACCCGCGCCACCGCGAACCCGTCGTAGCCCTTCGTGCCGACCGTCTGGATCGCCGTCCCGCTCAGCCTCGGATGGCTGCCGATCAGCTCGATCGCGGCGCGGGTGCCCACCACGTCCGGGGCGGTGCTGGCGGCGTCGGTGACGCGGCCGCCGCGGACGACGTTGTCGAGGACGATCAGGCTGCCCGTGCTGGTGAGCTTCACGGCCCACTCGACGTAGTGCGGGTTGTTGGCCTTGTCGGCGTCGATGAAGACCAGGTCGAACGGCGGCGGGTTCTCGTCGGCCAGCTTGGGCAGCGACTCCAGGGCCGGGCCGACCCGCACCTCGACCAGTTTGTCCAGACCGGCGCGGGCGATGTTGCGGACGGCGACCTCGGCGTGCGCGGGGTCGTACTCCAGCGATACCAGCCGCCCGTCGGCGGGCAGGGCGCGGCCCAGCCAGATGGTGCTGTAGCCGCCGAGCGTGCCGATCTCCAGGATGTGGCGGGCGCCCTGGATCTGGGCGAGGAGCTGGAGCAGCTTGCCCTGGTTCCCCGCGACGTTGATGTGCGGAAGCCCGGCGGCGTCGCTGTCGCGCAGCGCCGCCGCCAGGTCTTCGTCGTCCGGTGCGAGGTGGGCGGTGAAGTAGGCGTCGACCTCGTCCCAGACGTGCGACTCGCTCATGCACCTCTACCTTTCGTACGCATAGTTAGAGTCCCTAACTACTGGCGTTCTCGAAGATAGTTGGTGCGGCGGTCCGCTGCCAGGGGGATTTCACCCGGCGTGTCTCAGCCCGTCACGGACGGTGCCGAGCCGGGCAGCGGGCGCCCCGCCGACTCCGTCATGCGCCACACCGCGAAACCGCCGATCACGGCCGCGGCCATCATGTAGTACGCGGGCATCATCATGTTCCCGGTCGCGCCGATCAGGGCCGTGACCACCAGCGGGGTCGTGCCGCCGAACAGGGACACGGAGACGTTGAAGCCGATGGAGAGCGAGCCGTAGCGGACCCGGGTCGGGAACAGCGCCGGGAGCGCCGAGGGCATCGCCGCCGTGAAGCACACCAGCAGCATGCCCAGCGCGCCCATGCCGAGCCCGACCGCGAGCAGGCTGCCCTGGCGGATCAGCAGCAGGGCCGGGACGGACAGCAGCAGGAAGCCGGCACAGCCGGTGGCGATCACCGGGCGGCGTCCGACGCGGTCGGTCAGCGCGCCGACGAACGGCTGGGCGATCATCATCAGCGCCATCACACCGAGGACGACGAGCAGACCGTGCGTCTCGTCGTAGTGGAGCTGACCGGTCAGATAGCTCGGCATGTACGACAGCAGCATGTAGTCGGTGACGTTGAAGACCAGCACCAGGCCGACGCAGAGCAGCAGTGCGCGCCACTGGCCGGTGATCATCTCGCGCAGCGGCACCTTGGGCCGGTTGTGCTCGGCCTTCTCGGCCTCGGCGGCGAATGCCGGGGTCTCCTCGAGGCGCATCCGCAGGTAGAGGCCGATGATGCCCATCGGGCCCGCGATCAGGAACGGCAGGCGCCAGCCCCAGGAGGTCAGGTCGTCGGCGGAGAGCAGGGCGGTCATCAGGGTGACCAGGCCGGCGCCGCCGATGTAGCCGGCCAGCGTGCCGAACTCCAGCCAGCTGCCGAGGAAGCCGCGCCGCTTGTCGGGGGCGTACTCGGCGATGAAGGTCGAGGCACCGGCGTACTCGCCGCCGGTGGAGAAGCCCTGCACGAGGCGGGCCACGAGGAGCAGGATCGGCGCGCCGACACCGATCGTCGCGTACGACGGGATCAGACCGATCGCGAAGGTGCCCGCGGCCATCATGATCATGGTGAGCGCGAGGACCTTCTGGCGGCCGACGCGGTCGCCGAGCGGGCCGAAGACCATGCCGCCGAGGGGGCGGACCAGGAAGGCCGCGGCGAAGGCGCCGAAGGTGGAGAGCAGCTGCGCGGTGGGGTTGCCCGACGGGAAGAAGATCTTGCCCAGGGTGACCGCGATGTAGCTGTAGACACCGAAGTCGAACCATTCCATCGCGTTGCCCAGCGCGGCGGCCTTCACGGCGCGCTTGACCAGCGCGGGGTCGGTGACGGTGGTGTCCTGGGCCTTCGCCGTGCGGCTCTTGAGCGCGGACGTGGGAGCAATGACTGAGGCAGTCACAAGACTCGCTCGCCTACCTTTCATCGGGGACAGGGGCGCGGTCCGCGCGGCGGCGCTGTCGAACGGGCCGAAAAAGCGACGATAGGCGGAGAATGCCCGCTCACGGGCGGTATGCCTTTCGTTGCAGGGTGCATCTAAACACCGGCTATGCAGGCACGCATGCCCGGCTGGGAGCGGTTCCCACGCGATCTTGGTGTGATCCTTCTCGCGTTCACGAGAGGCAACCGCGCGCCGCGCGCACTATCGTCAACCGGATGAAGGGGGCGTAAGGGTCATACAGCGCAGAAGGCCGACGAGGCGTGACGAATGCGGAGCGCGGCGGGCGACCGACGGAAGCCCTCGGAGCGACAGCCGTCGGCAGACCTCACGCACGCCTGCGCATGGCCTGCCTCGGGCTGTGGCTGATCGTCGCCGTCCTCGCCGCACGGCAGGTGGCCGTCGTCCTCGGCACCCCGCGCGGGGAGCGGCTGACGGACCTGGAGACCTGGGTCGGGCCGAACGGCGTCCTGCATGTGAACGGCTCGCTCTACGACTCGACCCGCTTCACCGGCACCCCCTTCAACGGGCTCGTCCTCAAGCCCCTCACCCGTTCGGCCGAACAGGCCCTCGGCTGGGGCTGGACCTTCGGCACGCTGCTGCTGGTCGCCGCCCTCGGCCTGATCGCCGCCCGCGCCCTGCCCCCGCCCATCGGCCGCCGCACGGCGCTGCTGGCCGCCCCCGTCGCCATCGGCCTGCTCATGCTGTCCGTGCCGGTCCGCAACACCCTGTGGCTCGGCCAGACCAGCATCATCCCGGTCCTGCTCGTCCTGCTCGGCTGCTTCGTCGCCCACGGCCAGCGCACCAGCGGACTGCTCATCGGGGTCGCGGCGGCGCTCCAGCCCACCCTGCTGCTCTTCGCGCCCCTGCTGTGGTGCACCGGCCGCAGACGCGCCGCGCTCTCCGGCGGCGTCACCTTCGCCGCCTGCACCGCGCTCGCCTGGGCGGCGATGCCGCACGACTCCTCCGTCTACTGGGTCCACCATCTGGCCGGCGTCGGGCTCGGCGGCCGGGCCGACGACCTCGGCAACCAGTCCCTGCACGGTGCCCTGCTGCGGCTCGGCCTGAACGGCCCTCTGGAGATCGCGCTCTTCCTGGCCCTCGGCGCGGCCGTCGCCGTCCTCGCCCTGCGCCGCGCCGTGCGGTACTTCGCCGACGGCCAGCTGCTCCTCGCCGTGGCGATCACCGGCTGCGCCGCCATCGTCGTCTCGCCCACGGCCTGGCAGCACCAGCTGCTGTGGGTGCTGCTCGCGGTCGTCGGCCGGGCCGGCGGACGCGCCCGTGACCGGTACGTATGGCCAGTCGCCGTCGTCCTGGTCATGACCCTGCCGACCAGACTGCTGCTTCCGGACATGGCGGCACTGGACCCGCTGCGCGCCGACCTCGTCCTGCTGGCCGCCCTGGCCGCCGCCGTGGCCGTCCCGTTCCTCTCCCGCGCCTCGCCGTACTACCAGTCGCCCCTGCCGACCGAGTACGCTCCCGCCGCCCCGGCCCGCTTCCGGCACGTACCGCGGCCCTTCCTGCGCCGGGCCCTCACCCGGCCGAACCTCCTCCTGGAGCTTCTCCTCCTCCGGGTCGCCTACGCCGCCTATTCCCAGGTCCGGCTCGCCGCCACCGGCGGCAGCATCTCGGCCGGCCGGGCCGAGGCCGAGGAGCACGCCTGGCAGATCCTCGGCCTGGAACGCGCCCTGCGCATCGACATCGAGCACTGGGCCAACCACGCCGTGGTGCGGGCCGACTGGCTGCGGGACTTCTCCGACTTCTACTACGAGTCGTTCCACTTCGTCGTCCCGCTGGCCGTCCTCGCCGTCCTGTACTGGCGTCGCCCCGCCGACTACCGCTGGGCCCGCTCCGCCATCGGCTTCGCCACCCTGCTCGCCCTGGCCGGCTTCTGGCTCTACCCGCTCGCCCCGCCGCGGCTGATGCCGACGCTCGGCTTCATCGATACCGTCCACGGCGTCCAGGACTTCTCCCGGCCCGACTACGGCACGCTCACGGACATCACCAACCAGTACGCGGCCATGCCGTCGCTGCACTTCGGCTGGGCGTTGTGGTGCGGCGTCGTGATCGCCGTGCTGGCGCGCCGGTGGTGGACGAAGGCGCTGGGTCTGCTGCATCCGCTGCTCACCGGTTCCGCGATCGTCGTGACGGCCAACCACTGGGTGCTGGACGCGGCCGGGGGAGCGGTGGTGGTCGGAGCGGGCTTCGCGCTGACGTACCTGCTGTCCGGGCCCCGGGCGGCCACCGCCGCCGCGCGCCGGGCGTCCCGGGCGGCGGATCCGAGCACCGGCCGGTCGGCCAGTTCCGTCGGCTGACGCACCGCACCGGCGTATGCCAGAGCCCGTTGCGGCAGGCCGGCGCCCGGGCGGCGTTTCCGGGTCCGGTCATGGCCGGGCACGGACGCCGGAATCCGTTGTCGGGTGCTTCCCGGCACGGAAGTCTCCTCCCCTGTGACCAGTGCAGAGGTTGAAGAGGCCATGCGTGCCCCGCTCATACGTTCCTTCTCGCAGCTCGGCTCCCTGGACCCGGACCGCCCCGTCGTGACCCTGTTCAGCGGCGGACTCGACAGTTCGTATCTGCTGCTGCGGCTGCGGCGGATGGGCATCCGCGAGGTGCACGCCGTGAGCGTCGACATCGGCGAGGACGAGTCCAGTACCTACAAACGCCAGGTGGCCGAAGCGCTCGGCGCGACGATCCACATCCTCGACCGGCGTGCCGAGTTCGCCGACCGGTACGTGGCTCCCGCGATCGCCGCTCAGGCCGTCTACCTCGGTATCCACCCCGTCAGCTCCACGCTGAGCCGCCCACTGATCGCCCACAGTGCGGTCGGACTGGCCCGTGCGCTCGGCGCGCAGGCCGTGCTGCACACCGCCAACCGCTCCCAGAACACCCTGCGCCGCCTCAACGGGGCGCTGGCGCTGCTCGGTTACGAAGGCGCGTTCGGCAGCCCGTACGATCTCGATCCCGTCACTCGCGACGACAAGCTCGTCGAACTGCGCGCCGCCGGCATCGATCTGCTCGCCGGGCGGATCGTCAGCGGCGACTCCAACCTGTGGTGCCGCGAGTTCGAGTCGGGCATCCTCGACGACCCCGAACTCCACGAGGTCCCCGAAGAGATGTACACCTGGAGCCGGCCGACCGCCGGCCCCGGCGACACCGACACTCTGACCATCACCTTCGAACACGGGCTGCCCGTCGCTCTCGACGGAGAACCGCTGCCGCTGACCGGGCTGGTCGAGCGGCTCAACCGGCGGGTCGGCGCGTACGGACTCGGCCGCTATTCCGGCCTGGAGCACCTCGATCACGGCGAGAAGGTCCTCGAGATCCGTGAGATGCCCGCCGCCTGGCTTCTGCTCAGCAGCTACCGGCACATCGAGAGCGCCTGCCTGGACGCCGAACTCATCCGCGAGAAGCGGCATCTGGAACAGGTCTGGACGCGGGAGGCCCTCGAGGGCCGCTGGTTCGGCGAACTGCGGCTCGCGGCCCAGGTGTTCATCGACGCCTGCGCCGCCCGCACCACCGGGTCCGTGACCTGGCGGTTGCGCACCGGTGGCGCCGACACGCGCTCCATCGCCGTCGGATCACCGCTGTATCTGCGTGACCGGGAGGAGTGGGAGGAGCGGGCGATCAGCGCGGAGTCGGCGCCGTTCGTCCCTGCGGCGGAGACCGTTCTCGCCGCTGTCTGAGTGTTCCCCTCCCGCCTTTCTCATCGTCTCCCCTTCCCCGCCTAGTCCCCTCGTCCCCTCTCCTCCCTTCTCCTCCCTGTGGAGTACGCCATGACCACTGCCGCCATCCGTCACCCCGCCGCCGTCGATGCCGTCAACGCCCTTGCCGGGCCCGGCGGTCATCTGATGCCCGCCGCACAGCTCTCCGCGCTGGCCGGTGCCGGCGCCGCCGACTGGGCGCGCTTTGCCGCCCACTGGGACGAGCTCACCCTCGACACGTACATGGCCGACGGAGGCACGTACCGGTTCCGTCGCTACGGACAGTTCGAGCTCGATCCGGTCGAGGGCGAACTCACCCTGCTTCCGCACGCGCCGTACCGTCAGGAGTCGGACATCAATCCGCTCAACGGCGGCGTCGAGCGGGTATTCGACCCGCTGACCGAGTCCTTCGCAGGTGACCCGCTGCTGCGTTCCGTCCTCGTCGAACTCGGCCGGATCTTCACCGCGGTCGACGGCACCGCGTCGTGGAACGTGAAACTGCACCCGTACCGCATCAGTGCCTCCACGGACCAGCAGGGCCAGCCCGCGCCCGAGGGCCGGCACCGTGACGACGTCACCTTCATCACCTCGCTGCTGATCGGCCGCAGCAATGTCACCGGTGGTGAGAGCGGCGTCTACACCGACGAGGGCGAACACCTGCTCACGGTTACCCTGTCCGAGCCCGGTGACCTGCTGCTGGGCGACGACCGCCGCACACTGCACTCGGTGACCCCGGTGCAGCCGGTGGACCCCGAACTCGCCGCCCACCGCGACGTGCTGGTGATCGCCTACACCGCGCGCTGAGCCGCCGCTCCAGCCCCATACCTCATCGTCCGCCGCCCTAGGAGTCCCCCATGCCCGTCAACGCGGCCCGCCGTGCCTGGCTGACCGATCTGCCCGTGCTGCTGGTCGCGGTGGTGTGGGGCTCCAGTTATCTCGCCGCCAAGGACATCACCACGACCCAGACCGTCCTGGCCGTGCTCGTCCTGCGGTTCGGGGTGGTGCTGCCGGTCCTGGTCGTCACAGGGTGGCGCAAGCTGCGGGCGCTCGATGGAGCACAGATACGGGGCGCCGGCGTCCTCGGGCTGATCCTGTCCGGGATCTTCCTCCTGGAGACGTACGGCGTCGTGCACACCTCCGCGACCAACGCCGGGCTCATCATCAGCCTCACCATGATCTTCACGCCGCTCGCGGAAAGCCGGCTCACCGGCACCCGGCCCTCCCGGTCGTTCGTCGCGGCCGCGGGACTCTCGGTGCTGGGTGTCCTGCTCCTCACCCAGGGCGCCGGGTTCAGCGCACCGTCGCTCGGTGATCTGCTGATGCTGGGCGCGGCCGTGGCCCGTACCGTGCACGTCCTGGCGATGTCGCGCATGCGGTCGGTGCAGGGTGCGGACGCGCTGTCGATGACCACGGCTCAACTGGGCAGCGCGGTCATGGTGTTCGCGCTGTTGTTCGCGGCGCCCGGTACCGGCAGCACCCCGTGGGCGGCCGCGGCGGACTTCGACGCCGGGGACTGGCTCGGACTGCTCTACCTGTCGGCGTTCTGCACCCTGTTCGCGTTCTTCGTGCAGATGTGGGCCGTGCGCCGGACATCGCCCTCCCGGGTCAGCCTGCTGCTCGGCACCGAGCCGGTGTGGGCCGCCGTCTTCGGAATCGCACTCGCCGGGGACCGGCCGGGATGGCTGGGGCTGCTGGGGGCGCTCTTCGTGCTCGCGGGCACGGCATGGGGCCGTAGCGCGGCCGCCCCGCGGCGGACGTCAGTCGTCGAGCCAGCCGAGCCGGACGGCGCAGACACCGGCCTGGAATCGGCTGGCCGTTCCTAGCCGTTCGGTCAGTTCGGAGACGAGGCGGCGGACCGTGCGCTCGGAGACCCCGAGCTTGCGGGCCATCGCCTCGTCGGTGAGTCCGCCCCCGAGCATCCGCACCAGCTCGCGGTGGCGGCCGGTCGGGTGCCAGTCGCCCTCGGGGCTGTCGGTCGCGGACTCGGTCAGCACCGCGGCACTGGCCCAGCAGTGCTCGAAGATCCCCCGGAACACTCCGATCAGCGTCTCGCCGCGCAGCACGACGGCGGCGATCTCCCCGTCCGATGTCTGGGACGCTGGCACGATCGCCAGCGAGCGGTCCACCACGATCAGCCGCAGCGGCAGGGTGTGCGCGGTGCGGACCTGGGCGCCCGCGCCGTTCAGCCGCCGCAGATACGCCGTCATGTGTGGAGCGGCGGCCGCCGAGCTCAGATGGATCGTACGCATCTGTACGCCGCGGCCCAGCACGATCCGGTCGCGTTCGAGTCCCGCCTCGACCATCCCGGCGGGCAGCGCGCGGCCGGGGTGCAGCGAGAGAACCTCGTCCTCCGCCCGCCGCGAGGCGTCCTCCAGGACCGCCGACACGTTGGCCAGACCATTCACCACCTCCATCTGTGCGGAGGCCAGGTCACGGGCGTGTACCGGCTGGAAGTCCGCCAAGACCTGGGCGAGCGAGGAGCGTGTCTGCCGGACGGTGGTCAGCAGGGCGTTCGTGTGCTGTTCCTCGTCGAGGAGCAGCTTGCGCAGCGCGGTGTCCGGGGCCAGCGCCGTCCAGCCGTTGAGGTTGTCCGAGGACGGTACGAACAGGCCGAGTTCGCCGAGCAGCCGGAGCGCCTCGGCGAGTTCCGTCCCGCTCCAGCCGCGGTTCTCGGTGAGGGTCTCCGGGCGCCAGGCCGCGTTGTCGAGAGCGAGCCGGTAGAGCTCCTGTGCTCGGGCGCGTGCGTCCACGTGGAATCGTCCCCCTGCTGATTTCACGAGCGCCATCCCCCTGACGCTCCGTCGGGGATCTTAGGAACGGTTCTGTCCATCGGGAAAGCCACAGTCCGCTATACGGACGGCCGGCCGATTCCACGCCGTGCCCCGGCCGTCGTCCGCCCCTGGCCATGGCCGGTCCCGGAACTCCCGTCGCCGTAGCCGCGAACGGCTGCCCCACAACATGCTGAGCCCCCGGCGTTCGCCGCCGGCCACACACCCGACAACCGTCGAATGACGACCTTTCGCACGACAACCCAGGGGGACCCTCATGTCTGCTCCTACTCACCTGCTCCGTGGCCTGATCGTGGTGCTCGCGAGCAGCGACTCGCTGATCTGGGGATGAGCCGATGGCCGGACCGAGAGTCGCCGTCGTCGCACCGCTGACCGGTCCGCGTACGGACTGGGGAGCGACCCTTCTCGGTCAGCTGGAACGGGTCAGAGCGTCCCGCCCCGACGCCGCAGAATGGCATGTGCATGACGAGGTGCCGGAGGTCGCCCGTACGGTCGCCGCCGCAGGGTACGCGGCGGTCGTCGGCCACGCCGACGCGGAGGGGGCCCGGCGGGCCCTGCCGGTGTACCGGGCCGCGGGGCTGCCCTGTCTGCTGCCCTTCGTACGGGCCGGGGCGCCCGCACTGAGCTGGGCACCCGACGGGGACGCGCTGGCCCGCAGGATCGTCGAGGGAGCGCTGGCCCTGGGGGTGAACGCGCTCGCCGTCGCCCAGGACGAGGGGCCCGGCTGGGCGGCGCTCGGGCTCGCGGTCGGCGAGGAGGCCGGGCGGGCGGGGCTCGCGCCGGGCCCCGGTGGCGCGCTGGCGGTGCTGGCGCCGCAGGACCGGTTCGCGCGCTTCGCACAGGGCGAGGGTCCCGTCCTCACCCCGACGGACTGCGGGCTGGCCTCCTTCGCTCAGCTGCGCCACGCGGCATCGGACCGCGAAGTGTGGGCCGTCCACCCCCAGATGTGCGCGGCACGCCGGGTCAGAGCCGCCGTCACGGCACTCGCGCAGGCACTGTCCGAGGCTCCCGCACTGCGCGGTCCGGCACTGCTGGACGCCGTACGAGTCCGCTCGGGAACCCTGCTCACCGCCGAGGGAGTCCCCTTGGGCGATGGCTGGCTGATCTCCCGGCTGCCGTGGGCGTGCATGGCGGGGACCCCGCTCTGACCCTCTGTTCCGCATTCGAACCACACGGTCTTCCCCCCGTCACGCCATACCGACACGCCCCACTTGTCGGTCATCGCGTCGAGCAGGAGCAGTCCCCGCCCGTTCTCGGCATCCGGGTCCGGCCGGGGCGGCGAGACGGGCAGCCGGTTGCTGCCGTCCGTGACCTCCACGCGCACGCCGTGCGGCTGCCGCAGCAACAGCAGGGTGCAGCGCCGGCCCGGAACGTGCCGTACGACGTTCGCGAGCAGTTCTTCTCCCGGTAGTTCCAGACACTCTCATTTGTTGGGTGGCCCGGAAGGGGTCGCCCAACACTATTTGCGGGCTGCTTCGTTACCTCTGATGGTTGTGAGTTCTCTCAGCCGGAGGGGTAGTGGATCTGTTCTTCGTCAGCCGGGCCCGCGTACAGGAACGGCCCGAGTTGTACAGCGAAGTTGGGGTGGAGGCCGTACTACGGTTGGACTTCCGGGCCTTGCCGGATCGTCTGCCGGTGATCGTGGACGATCAGATGCGGCCGGTGGAGCCGGCCTGTTCCTGGTTTCGCCACTTGGCCTACCTGGGGCGCGATCCGGAGGACACGCTGCGGCACTACGCCTACATCGTGCTGCGGGTGATGGAGTTCCTCGCAGAGCGGGGCCGGGATCTGGGCACGGTCGTGGAGTCCGATCTGGTGGCGTACCGGCGGTCACGCATGGAGTTGCAGGACGTGCCGGTGGGAGGGACGGTCTGGGACCGCGAGGCGTCGGTGATCAACACGCTGCTGGACTGGATGGTCGGGCAGGGCCTGCGCCGGGCGTCGCCGCTACGGGCGGCAGGGTCCTCGAACCCCCTGTCCACCGGGATGAGCCGGGACATGGACATCCGGCACCTGACGCTGGGGCAGTACCTGTTCTTCCGGGACGTCGGACTGGGCGGGCAGACCCTGGACGGCGGGGTGGATCGGGTCTTCCGCGGCCAGGCACCGAACCGGAGCCGCGCGGCGGCCGATCTGGCAGTGACGTCGGGGATGCGGCCGCAGGAGTGGTCGACGGTGATACTGCCGGAACTCGCGGTCGGGAGGC
Organism: Streptomyces sp. NPDC057002; assembly: GCF_042673825.1. NCBI lineage: Bacteria > Bacillati > Actinomycetota > Actinomycetes > Kitasatosporales > Streptomycetaceae > Streptomyces > Streptomyces sp. NPDC057002. The sequence continues at coordinate 19,467 of NZ_JBHURZ010000005.1, read as the reverse complement.
GGCGGCCCGGCGAAGGAGCGGAGTTCGACCTCCAGGCGTGCGCGAAATACAAGAAGCACCGCACCGCCTACGTTCCGCCAGACGCGCTGACCTCGGTGGACCGGTTCGTGCTGATCGAGCGGCCGGAAATGGCCGAGTCGATGGCCCGCATGCTGGAGCGGCGCCACCAGGATCTGTTTGTGGTCGCTGAGATCGACTACGCACGGCGTCGGCTGCGGGGACGCTGGCAGGGCCGGAACCGGGCGTTCGCCTGGTCGGCGATGCCGCCGAAGCTGCGGCGGGTCACGGTCCATGAGGGACCGGCCGGGCTGGAGCCACTGACGGTGTTCATCGGTCACGGCAGCTTGATGCTCACCTCGTCGTCCTGGGACCGGGTCCGCTACCAGGCATGGGACCGGATGACCGCGGTCCGCGAGGACGAGCGGGCCCCTCAACTGCCCGTGAAACGCTGGCGGTTCCACGACCTGCGACACACGTTCGCCCTGCGGCTGTTGGACTTCCTGATGCGGCGGGCAACCGAGCGCGAGCGGACGGCGGACCGGGCGGGCACGGCGACGCTGGCTGACCACATCGCCTTCAACCCGCTGCTGATCGTCAGCCGGAGGCTCGGTCATTCGAGCCCGGCCGTGACCTACGAGTACCTCCGCTATCTGGAGGATCCGATGTCCTACGTCGATGCAGCGTTCGCCCAGTGGGCGGCCGGCGACGAGGACACCTACGCGGACATCGCCCTGCGGTCCATGCAGGGCGAGGAGGCCGGTCATGCCGCGGCGCGGTGAACGGCGCCGGGACTTCCGGCACGACGACCCTGACCTGGGGCCGGTGAGGATCGGCGTCCGGCAGGTGATCACGTCGGATTCCAGAGGCAAGAAGAGGGTCCTGAGGTTCGACCCGTCGCAGTTCGCCTGCCGGACGCTCGCGGCGGAACTCGCAGACGAGTGGGTCGAATACATCGAGGTGACGGCCCGCAGGACTGGCACGGCCAGCAGGCACCGTCAAGGCCTGCGGCTGTTCTGCGAGCATGCCGACGCACAGCTGGCCGACCGATCAGCGGATGCGTCCCTGGCTAAGGCGGACCCGGACCTGACCGCAGTACTGCTGGCCTGGGAACAGTCGCTGCCGGCCCAGTATCCGCGTGGCTCGACACGCCCCGGAATCTTCGCGGCGAACCTGCGCCTTCTGATCAACCGGCGGCAGCGGCATCCCGAGCGGGCGCTTGCCGCCCGGCTGGCACAGGTGGCCGCTCAGGACCACGGCCTGGCCTGGGGCACCACCCAGGAGCTGGATGAGTTCTCCCGCAAGGACAAGGCCGCGCTGGTAAGGGCAGCCTGGGACGACATCGCCCGGCTCCGCAAGCGACTGAAGGCCGGATGGGAGATGGTCGCCACCGGCGGACATCCTGCCGAACGCGGCTGGTCGAGGATGCCGGATCTGCTCTGGGCCCTGGCCCACCAGGCCGTCTCGCCAAAGGAGATGGCCAGGACGGTCCCGTTCCCCCTGGCGCCGGAGCTGGCGGCGATCATCCCGGACCATGTCCGGACCGAGGGACAAAGCTGCGGGCTGCGTGGCTACTTTCTGGTCCGCGGCCTGCTGAACCAGCTCTATCCCAACGAGCGGGACTTGCACGCGTTCCGGGTCCTCCTGATCGCTGCGACCGGTCATTCCCCGGAAGAGGTGACCAGTCTGACGGAGGACTCGGTGGAGTTCACCGAGGGCGGCATCCGACTGACCATGACCAAGAACCGGGCCCGCAGGATCCACCGCCGCGCCTTCGCCCGCATCGACAAGCTGAACACGGTTGAGCACGTTCAGGAGTACGCGGACCGGCCCCGCCTGGAAGTCTCGGCGATCATCCGACAGCTGATGGAGGCGACCGCACCGTTGCGCGAGCTCTACGGCACGGGTCCGTCCCCGCTGTTCCTGCAAGGAACACTGCCGCCCAACGGGCAGTTCACCGTCGGCCGGGGACGGCTGCGGCATTTCAGGCAGTGGGTGAAGGAGATGGGGCTAGACCTGGAGGGCCTGGCCGACGTCCGGCGGCTGAGGAAGTCGGTGAAGGTGGAGAAGGCCGTCGCCTTCGGTGGCCGGATCACCGACATCGCGGACGACCACCACGAGGAGACGTTCCGCGGCCACTACGCGCAGGGCACCACACTCCGGATGATCTCCGGACGGGTGATCACCGCCGCCCAGCAGTCGTGGTTCGCCAAGGCCATCACCGGGCCCGTCGTCCTGGACGCCGCGGCCGAGACAGCGCTCGGAGAGGAGAACACCACACCAGCACTGCGGGAGCTGGGCCTGAGCGCCGAGCAGGTCGAGGACCTGCGCAGCGGGGCGATGGAGATGGGAGTCACCAGCTGCCGTGATCCATTCGACTCGCCGTTCTCCCGCCCCGGCGATCTCTGCACGGTCGCGCCGTTGCGCTGCCTGGAGTGCCGCAATGCCTGGATTCTGCCCTCGCACCTGCCTCAACTGCTGTTGTTCAGCGACCACTTGGATGGGATGCGCGACCGGTTGAGCCCGGTCCACTTCCAGACCCTCTGGGGGCAGACCGCCGCCAACCTGGCGGCGGTCCTCGCCGAGCGGACCGAGGCGGAGATTGCCGCCGCCCGCCAGCACATCGCCGAGGGCACCACCACCTTGCAGCTTCCCCTCGCCGCACGAGCGGAGTTCGACGCATGAACAACGCAGCCCCCGACCTATTGACCAACACGGCCTTCCGCGCGGACGAGCCAGTCCTGACGTCGCGTTCCCTCCTGCCGGACGCGGTCAGCCCGCTCTTCGGGCAGTGTGATCAGTGGGACTTGAACGGGGTCCTGAAACGTCCGGCGAACCTGCACCCGGCCGAGTGGAAGCTGAGGTTCGACGGCTTCACCGGCCCCTGGCACCTCAGGGCCCGCGAGCTGGCCATGATCTCGCTGAACCCACGGCACCCGAAGGCGCTGGCCGCCGGCATCCCCACCCCGCGCAGGCCGGTCGACCCCCGGACTGCCATCAAGAGGGTCGGGACCTTGCGTGCCTTGGCGGCATGGGCCACTGCGAGAGGCCTTCCCGAGGATCTCGGCGCCTGGCCCGAACACCAGTTGCACGTCCGCATCGCCGGACTGAAGGAGGAGGGACTGGCCGTCAACACCGTGACCAGCCACATCACGGTGATCCGTGAACTGCACCGCTGCGGCCCCCTGCTGACCGGTGGCGGCCTGCCCGGCGATCCCTGGGCGGGCATGTCCTCACGGGCGGCTACCGGTGTTTCAGCGAGCGGTCCCCGGACGGTGTTGACGCCGGTCATACCTCCTGAGGTGTGGTTCCCACTGATCCGGGCCGCCTGGACCTACATCGACACCTTCGCACCGGACATCCTGCGAGCCCAGGAACACTGGCAGCAGCTACAGGCGGAGGCGACACGGTCGTCCGTGGGCGCGGAAACCCGACTGCGGGCTTGGCTGGCCGACCCGAGCAACCGCGTCCCGCTGCACGACGAGCACCTGCCGCCGCGGATCACGGACGCGGGCATGATCCACTGGGGCCTGCTGTCGTTTCAGATCGGCATCGACAAGCGGGCCCAGATCTTCACCCAGGCCCGAGGCCTGAGGGAGATCGCGCTGGAGGCAGTCGAGCGCGGCCAGTGCGCGACCGCCAGCCTCCTACCGGAGTATGCGCAAGTCAGACGCGCGGACGGCACGACGGGCGGCTGGAGCCGCGGGCTCGCACCCCGCAGCATGACGCGGGAGATCGAGATGCTCCGGGTCGCCTGCTACATCTTCGTCACCGCGCTGAGCATGATGCGTGACTCCGAGGTCCAGGAGGTCGTCAAAGGCTCGGTGGTCGAGCACTTCGGAGCGCCGGCCGTGGTCTCGGCGGAGGTCAAAGGCGAGGAGGACTTCCCTCGCAAGCACTGGTGGATCATCGAACCGGTCGCCCGGGCCCTGGCCCTGGCGGAGGAGATCGCCTCTCACCCGGAACGGCTGTTCACCGGCATCGCCGGAGAGGTCAGGAACGCGGAACGGTTCACGGCAGCCGCGGGGATCAAGGCGTTCGTCGAGCACGTGAATGCCCGGGCCGACGTCAACGGACTGGAGCCCATCCCCTCCGAGCGGATCGCCCCGCATATGTTCCGCCGGACCATGGCCATGCTGACCGACCAGTTCCCTGGCTCCGAGATCGCCCTGGGTATCCAGCTCAAGCACGTCGCCTCACGGGCCCTGGCCAACCGCACCACCCAGGGCTATGCCGCCTCCGCGGCATCCTGGGCCCAGCACCTTGACACGGCGATCGAAGCCGCCCAGTTCCGCGGACTGCGGGACCTGTTCGACGCCCACAAGGCGAACGAGCCGATCGGCTTCGGCCCCGGAGCCGACCAGCTGACCCGCACCTTCGACACGATCCGCGACGCCGTCGCCGCCCAAGGAGGCGACGCGACAGTCGAACACGCCCTGCTGAAGCAGGCCCGCATCTCCATCCGCTTCGGAACCCTCAACAACTGCCTGTTCGACGCCGCCAACCCGGCCGGCGCCGTTTGCCTGGAGAACACCGTGATCCCACCCGGCCACACCGGCCCCCTCCCGGACCGCTGCCGCCCGGACCGCTGCGGTAACAGCATGATCGGCCCCCAGCACGTCGAGATCTGGGGCAGCGAGGAGCGATCCCTCACCAATCTTCTGGAGACCCGCCGCCTGGCACCCGGGCATCGCGCGGCACTCGAACAGCAGCGGGACGAAGCACGGGCCGTTCTGCGAAAGGCCGCACGATGAACGACACGGGTGTCTCGGCCAAGACCGAGCAGAAACTCCGCGACGCCATGGACCGGCTCCTGGCGGGCAAACCGCAGCACAGCGACGGCCGACTCACGAAGAACAACCTCGCCCAGGAGGCGGGCGTCAGCCCGGCCACCATGTTCCGCGCGAAGGCAGTGCTTGCCGACTGGGACGCCCACATCGACACCCACGGCAGCCTCACCCCCGGCGAGGCCCGCCGGGACGCCGACCTTGACGACCTCCGCCGACAACTTGCCGCGGCCAAGCGAGAGATCACCGAGCTCAACCGTCGGCTGACCGCGGCTGCCACGGTCATCGCCTCGCTTCACCACGACAACCAGATGCTGCGAACCGAGCACACCACGACTGGCACCGTCATTGCGCTTCCATCGCAACTCGGAGGCTGAGGGAGTCTTCGTGGGATCTGACCTGCTCAGAGAATTTCCTGCCAGTAACCGGGCGCTTGCTGCATCGCCCAGTTGACACTGACGCTGCCGTCGTCGCGCGTGACAATGAGGCCTGGGGCTAGATCGCCTTTTAGGGACGCGTCGACCACTTGAACGTGCGAGCTTGATTCACCAGCGGCGAAGGTCCAGACCAGTGTTGCAGTTGCTTCCAGGCCATGCTGGTTATATTCGGTAATCCCCCGGAAAGCCCATGCCAGGTCTGTGTCACTATCGTGCGGGCGCGGAAACACCCAGATCCCGCTTGCGCAAAGCCAAGTTTCTCCATCTGAGATGCATTTAGCCGGAGCCGCTTGAAATCCCTTGAAGCTGGCGCGGGTGGCTCGAAGAACCTCGCCGATGGTGAAGATCCTGCGATTTCCGTCAGTGGCGCCTGTTTCGTGAACCTCGGGCTTTCCTGGGAATTTGCTATCGAGTATGGCGTTGATGAGGGCGTCGATGATCTCTTCGCTGTTCATCGTGGGTAGCAGGCCTGCCGCATCGGCGGGCTGGCTGATTTCGGCGAAGACCTCGGTGATGCTGCGGCAGAGCCGCGCAGACACGCCTGGGGGCAGGTCATTGGCCAGCGCGGGGTGCAGTTGTCCCTTGTTCCGAGGATCAGCAAATCCGCCGTCGTTCGAGACTAGTAGCAGCGGCAGTTTTTCCCCCTCAGTATCGACGTCAGTATCTGCGGCAGCCGCTGCGGTCAGCCATATCGCCGCGTCCCGACCGCCTTCGCCGTTGTCCTTGCATGGCGGTTGCCGCCATGCCTCTCTTCGCAATGCCTCCGATGCCACACTTTCCGGAGTCTGGAGAATGCGGAAGCGTTGCCGAAGTTGGGCTTCATAGAGACGGATTGCTTCTTCCGGATCGCCAGCGTCTGAGCCAAAACCGATTCGGTTGAGAGCAAAGGGGAGGGTGGGATTCTCAGGAGCATAAGATTCTAGTCTGCCGGCCAGCTTGTTCCAGGCCCGTTCAAATGCTGCGATGTCGTCTTCCAAGCGGCGCCTTGCGCTACTGAGCACTTCCCAGAGAGAGACTTGGCTGAGGGCCAGGGAATGTCCGGTTCGCTCGCCGACCACTCGCAGAAGTGACCATGACGGGCTTCCTGGCGGCATGCTGAGGATCTGGTTGCTGTCGATGACGATCACCTGCACGACAGTAGGCAGATCGGACTCCTGGCGCCCATGCTTTTCGCGCACAAGCCGCTGGACGCCCCCGGAGGGTGAACCTTCTCCCTGACCGCCAGCTCTCAGCGGTGCCACTCATGGACTGCGGAGGGCGGCCCGAACGGGCCCCCAACGCCAAGTTCGGACACTCTCATGAGAGTTGCGGACGGTGGAGAACAGTTCGGTGACGCCGAGTTCGACGGCGTCGGACAGCTCGGGAGTGCCCCACTCTTCGAGGAAGGAGCGGACGATACGGCGGATGTGGCTGGCGGCGTGTTCACCGACGGTGAGGCGGATCGTGTACTGGGCGGGAAAGTATTCGTTCACGAGACGAGGTTGACGTGCGGTGACTACCCTCGGCTACGGAACGGATACAACCCGTCCCGTGGTGGACGGAGTTGCGTGAGAGGGGCTCTGCGTGACCAACATCAACGCCCTTGACCCGGGTGCCTCGCCCTTGGACTACTACGGCTTCGAGCTGCGGCGGCACAGGGAGGCGGCGGGCCTGACGCTGAAGCAGCTCGGGGGAATCCTCAACTACACCGGCTCGCTGGTGGGTCAGATCGAGACAGCGCGGAAGGTGCCGACGCCGGAGTTCAGCGAACGGGCGGATGCGGCGCTGGGCACGGACGGGATGTTCTCCCGGCTGGTGGAACTGGTTCTGCGCAGTAGGCTCCCGGCCTGGTTCCAGCAGGTGGCCGAGCTGGAGATGAGGGCCACCGAGATCTGCTCCTTCCAGACGCACATGGTCCTCGGTCTGTTGCAGACCCAGGGGTACGCGGGGGCCGTGCTCGGGGCGCTGGACCAGACCGACCTCGAAGACCGCACGGCCGTACGCCTGGCGCGTCAGCGCGTCTTTGAGAAGGCGGAGCCGCCCGTCTTCTGGGCCGTCCTCAGTGAGGCCGCGCTGTACTTGGAGATCGGTGGCGCCCAAGTCATGCGGGAGCAACTCGCCCACCTGTTGTCCTTCGAGAGCAACCCTCGGATCAACGTCCAGGTGTTGCCGTTCTCGGCGGGTGCGCACGCGGGGCTGCAAGGCTCGTTCGACGTCTACCGCTTTTCGAGCGACCCCACCATCGTCTACACGGAGGGGTACGGCAGCGGGCATCCGACCGCGAACCCGGACACGGTCAGGGAGTGTTCGCTCCGTTACGATCACCTCCGGGCCGCCGCGCTTTCCCTCACTGACTCGGCGGAGCTCATCCGGCGCGTAATGGAGGAACGCTATGGGGACTCAGTGGCGTAAGTCGACGTACAGCGGCGACCAGGGAGGCCAGTGCCTCGAGATTGCCGAAGCGCCCACCACCATCGCAATACGCGACTCCAAGAACCCGGCGGGACCGATCCTCACCCTCGACCCCGCCACGTTCACCACCTTCATCAACTGGACGACGACGGCGACTACAACCGCTGAATAATCGTGCCGGTGGCCAAACCGCCCCCCGCGCACATGGTGATCAGCGCGAACTCCTTGTCCGTGCGCTCCAGTTCATGAAGCGCCGTCGTGATGAGCCGGGCCCCGGTGGCTCCCACCGGGTGCCCGAGCGCGATCGCGCCGCCGTTCACGTTCACCTTGTCCAGGTCCTGCTCGAAGACCTGAGCCCAGCTCAGCACCACGGACGCGAACGCCTCGTTGATCTCGACCAGGTCGATGTCCTTCAGGGACATCCCGGCCTTGCCCAGCACGGCGTTCGTCGCGTCGATCGGTCCGTCCAGGTGGAAGTGCGGGTCGGCTCCCACCAGCGCCTGGGCGACGATCCGGGCCCGGGGCCGCAACTTCAGCGCCCTGGCCATCCGCTTCGACGCCCACATGATCGCCGCCGCCCCGTCGGAGATCTGCGACGAGTTGCCGGCCGTGTGCACCGCCGTAGGCATGATCGGCTTCAGGGAGGCCAGCGCCTCCGCCGACGTGTCGCGCAGGCCCTCGTCCTTGTCGACCAGGCGCCACATGCCCTGCCCGGCGTGCTGCTCCTCCTCCGTCGTCGGGACCTGGACGGCGAAGGTCTCTCGTTTGAAGCGCTCCTCCGCCCAGGCGTGGGCGGCCCGTTCCTGGGAGGCGAGTCCGAGGGCGTCGACGTTCTCGCGGGTGAGGCCGCGGTGGCGGGCGATCCGCTCGGCCGCCTCGAACTGGTTCGGCAGGTCCACGTTCCACTCGTCGGGGAACGGCTTCCCGGGCCCGTGCTTCGAGCCCGACCCCAGCGGCACCCGGGACATCGACTCCACCCCGCACGAGATGCCGACGTCGATCACGCCGGTGGCGACCATGTTGGCCAGCATGTGCGAGGCCTGCTGCGACGAACCGCACTGCGCGTCGACGGTCGTCGCGGCCGTCTCGTACGGCAGCCCCATCGTGAGCCAGGCCGTGCGCGCGGGGTTCATGGACTGCTCACCGGCGTGGGTGACCGTACCGCCGACGATCTGTTCGACGCAGTCGGCGGGGATGCCGGTGCGGCCCAGGAGTTCGCGGTAGGTCTCGCCCAGCAGGTAGGACGGGTGCAGATGGGCGAGCGCGCCGCCGCGCTTGCCGATCGGGGTGCGTACGGCTTCGACGATCACGGGTTCGGCAGCCATGGGTGCGGGTCCTCTCCGGGAGGCTACGCGGAACTAGTACGCGTTCTAGTTCTGTCAGCAGTGTGCTGACGGCCACTCGGTGACCGCAAGGGTCGTGCGGGCAATTGAGGGGTCCATGCCTCTTGCTAGTTGTAGAACCCGTTACTACCGTCACCGCAACTCCGCACAGCTGATGGGCCGTCAGAACAAGAGTCGGTACGAGTGGTGGGAGCCGCCCATGCCCTGTCCCGCGCTGCCCGACGGGTTCGACTTCACCGACCCGGACCTGCTCCATCAACGCGTCCCCCTGCCGGAGTTCGCCGAGCTGCGCCGGGTCGAGCCGGTCTGCTGGGTGCCGCAGCCGGCCGGACTCGCCGGTTTCCAGGACGAGGGGTACTGGGCCGTCACCCGGCACGCCGACGTCAAGTACGTCTCCACGCACCCGGAGTTGTTCTCGTCGTACCTCAACACGGCGATCATCCGCTTCAACGAGCACATCGACCGGGACTCCATCGACGCCCAGCGGTTCATCCTGCTCAACATGGACCCGCCGGAGCACACCCGCGTCCGGCAGATCGTGCAGCGCGGGTTCACGCCCCGGGCGATCCGCGCCCTGGAGGAACGGCTGCGGGCCCGGGCCCTCGCGATCGTCGCGAACGCCCGCGCGCACACCGGGCCGTTCGACTTCGTCACCCAGGTCGCCTGTGAACTGCCCCTCCAGGCGATCGCGGAGCTGATGGGCGTCCCTCAGGAGGACCGGGACAAGATCTTCGACTGGTCCAACAAGATGATCGCGTACGACGATCCCGAGTACGCCATCACCGAGGAGGTCGGCGCCGAGTCGGCCACGGAGATCATCGCCTACGCGATGAACATGGCCGCCGAGCGCAAGCAGTGCCCCGCCCACGACATCGTCACGCAACTGGTCGCGGCGGAGAACGAGGGCAACCTCAACTCGGACGAGTTCGGCTTCTTCGTGCTGATGCTGGCCGTCGCGGGCAACGAGACCACCCGCAACGCCATCACCCACGGCATGCACGCCTTCCTCACCCACCCCGAGCAGTGGGAGCTGTACAAGAGGGAACGCCCCTCGACGACGGCGGAGGAGATCGTGCGCTGGGCGACCCCGGTCGCCGCCTTCCAGCGCACCGCCACACAGGACACCGAGCTGGGTGGCAAGCGGATCCGCAAGGGCGACCGCCTCGGCCTCTTCTACGCCTCCGCCAACCACGACCCCGAGGTCTTCGACGAGCCGGACGACTTCGACGTCACCCGCGACCCCAACCCGCACCTCGGCTTCGGCGGGGGCGGCCCGCACTACTGCCTGGGCAAGTCCCTCGCGGTGCTGGAGATCGACCTCATCTTCAACGCCATCGCCGACGCCATGCCGGGTCTGCGACTCGTCGACGATCCGCGTCGGCTGCGGTCGGCGTGGATCAACGGTGTGAAGGAACTCCGGGTGAGCACGGGCTGACGTATCGGGCGGGCACGGAGAAGGCGGCGACCCCGGGGATCAGGGGGCCGCCGCCTGGTCGACCAGGGAAACAGGGCTTGGCCCTGCCCGCAACGACCCCCGTTACTAAGGGTGACCGCACAGCCGGGGACGTTCTGCCCTGTGACCGGGCCCTGCTTCTACGACCGCGCTTCGTAGGTGACGGGAGTCATGTGGGGCGCCTCACCTCAGAGGTCTCCCGGGGCGCGTCGAACGTGACCGGGGCCTCGAAGGCCGCCCGGCGGGTCGCTCTGCGCAGCGCCCGGAGCACCGCCGGGCCGAGGGTCAGCGTCAGGACGACCGTGACGACGGCCCGGCCCAGGTCCCAGCCGAGCGACGTGGCCAGGCAGTACGCGAGGAAACGGGCCAGATTGGCAGGGACCGCCGCCTCCGGGTCGAAGGCGACGTTCGAGGCGAGCGCGCTCATGAAGGGCCAGCCCGCCATGTTCATCACCGTGCCGTAGGCGAAGGCGGCGAGGAAGCCGTAGCCGGCGAGCATCACCAGTTCGCTACGGCCGCGCAGCCGGTCCGGGCCCGGCAGCAGGCCCGCGCCCATCGCGAACCAGCCCATCGCCAGCATCTGGAACGGCAGCCACGGGCCCACCCCGCCCGTGAGCAGCGCGGACGCGAACATCGTCACCGAGCCGAGGACGAACCCGAACCCCGGGCCGAGGACCCGGCCGCTCAGCACCATCAGGAAGAACATCGGCTCGATCCCGGCGGTACCGGCGCCGATCGGCCGCAGGGCCGCACCCGTGGCGGCCAGCACGCCGAGCATCGCCACCGCCTTCGGGCCCAGACCGGACTCCGAGATCGCCGCGGCCACCACCGCCACGAGCAGCACCAGCAGGCCCGCGAAGAGCCAGGGCGCGTCCTGCGCGTGTGCGCTGAGCCGCGAGGTGGGCGGGGCGAGGAAGGGCCAGCCGAAAGCGGCCACCCCTACGGCACTGACCAGGAGCAGGGCGGTGATGGAGCGGGGGCCGAGGCGGACTGCCCGGGCCTGGCGCTGGGCGTTCACGCATCCGTCCCGGGCCGGAGCGCCGCGCGGACCTCGGAGACCGTGAGCCAGTGCTGCGGGGCCAGGATCTTGGTGACCTGCGGGGCGAAGGACGGGGAGGAGACCACGATGTCCGCCGTCGGGCCGTCCGCGATCACCTCGCCCTCCGCCAGGAGCACCACCCGGTGGGCGATCTCGGCGGCCAGCTCCACGTCGTGCGTGGCCAGCACGATGGCGTGTCCCTCGGTGGCCAGCTGTCGCAGCACGCCGACCAGGCGGGCCTTCGCCGCGTAGTCCAGGCCGCGGGTGGGCTCGTCCAGCAGGAGCAGTGGGGGCCTTGCCGTCAGTACGACGGACAGGGCGAGGGCGAGGCGCTGGCCCTCCGAGAGGTCCCGGGGGTGGGTGTCGTCGGTGACGCCCGGGAGCAGCTCGGTGACCAGGGCACGGCAGGTGCCGGGGGTTGCTCCCGCGTCCTGGTCGGCCGCCGTGCACTCGGCGGCGACGGTGTCGGCGTAGAGCAGGTCGCGGGGTTCTTGGGGGACCAGGCCGACCTTGCGGACGAGGTCCCTCGGGCTGGTGCGGTGGGGGGTGGATTCGCCGAGTTTGACTGTTCCTGAGGTGGGGGTGATGAGGCCGACGAGTGAGTTGAGGAGGGTGGATTTTCCGGCGCCGTTGCGGCCCATGAGGGCGATGGTTTCGCCTGGGGTGATGGTGAGGTCGATGTGGGTGAGGGCGTGGATTCGGGCGTGGGTTACGGAGAGGGCTTGGATTTCGCCTAGAGGGGTGGGGGGTGTGGAGTGTTCGCGGGTGCGGGTTGCTTGTGGCTGGTCGCGCCCCGCGGCGGAGCCGCATGTCGACACAGCCCCGCGCCCCTTTGGGGCGATGCTCAGCTGTTGGCGGAGATCCGCTGCCTTTCGTCGCGCGTCACGGACCGTCAGCGGCAATGGGGTCCAGCCCGCCAGGCGGCCCAGAGCCACCACCGGGGGGTACACCGGGGACACCGCCATCACCTCGGCCGGGGGGCCGACGATCGGGGACGCACCCGGGGCCGGCAGCAGGGCGACCTGGTCGGCGTACTGGATGACTCGTTCCAGGCGGTGTTCGGCCATGAAGACCGTCGTGCCGAGGTCGTGCACGAGGCGCTGGAGGACCGCCAGGACCTCTTCGGCCGCTGCGGGGTCGAGCGCGGAGGTTGGCTCGTCCAGGACGAGGACGCCGGGGTGCGGGGTGAGGACCGAGCCGATCGCCACGCGCTGCTGCTGGCCGCCGGAGAGCGTCGCGATCGGGCGGTTGCGCAGGTCGGCCAGGCCGAGGAGGTCGAGTGTCTCCTCCACACGGCGGCGCATCACGTCCGGGGCGATGCCCAGCGACTCCATGCCGTAGGCGAGTTCGTCCTCGACGGTGTCGGTGACGAAGTGGGCGAGGGGATCCTGGCCCACCGTGCCGACGACGTCGGCGAGTTCACGCGGCTTGTGCGTGCGGGTGTCGCGTCCGGCCACCGTGACCCGGCCGCGCAGGGTGCCGCCGGTGAAGTGCGGCACGAGCCCGCTGACCGCGCCCAGGACGGTGGACTTGCCGACACCGGACGGGCCGGCCAGGAGGACGAGTTCGCCCTCGGGGACCTCGAAGTCGATGCCCTGGACGGTGGGTTCGGAGGCACCGTCGTAGGTGACGGAGACATCCTCGAAGCGGATCACGACGGTTCCTTGGGCTCGGGGGCGACGAACGCGGGCAGCAGACCGAGCAGGATCGCGGCCGCGGGCCAGACGGGGAGTGTGGGGGCCACGAGCGGCACCACGCCGGGGTGCAGGGCCGCGGGGTCACGGACCGAGGCGAGCACGAGGAGCGCGGCGACCGCCACGCCGGAAGCGACGACCAGCAGCGCGCGCACGTCCCAGCGGTCCGGGCGGTACCGGGTGCGCAGCGACCTCCGGCCGCCGAGCCGGAGACCCGCGAGGGCGGCAGCGACGCCGACGAGGAGGACCGGGAAGCCGTAGGAGGCGCCCTCGGCGGTGAGCAGCCCGTACGTTCCGGCGCACACGCCGAGCAGGCCGCCGAGGGTGAGGGCGGCGGTGGTACGGCGGACCGCGGCCGGGACCCGGGCGGTGCGGCCGTAGCCGCGGGCGTCCATCGCGGCGGCCAAGGACACCGAGCGCTCCAACGCGCCCTCCAGGACCGGCAGACCCACCTGCAGCAGACCCCGGAGGCCCTTGTCCGGGCGGCCGCGCAGCCGGCGGGCGGCGCGCAGGCGCTGGACGTCGGCGATGAGGTTCGGCGCGAAGGTGAGGGCGACGACGACCGCGACACCCATCTCGTACAGGGCGCCCGGGAGGGACTTGAGGAGGCGGGAGGGGTTGGCGAGGGCGTTCGCGGCGCCGACGCAGACGAGCAGGGCGGCCAGTCTCAGACCGTCGTACAACGCGAAGGCGAGGGCCTCGGCCGTGACCTCGCCGCCGAGGCGGATGCCCTGGGCCCAGTCGGGGAGGGGCACCTCGGGGAGGGTGACGAGGGTGTGCGTGCCGGGGATGGGGGAGCCGAGGACGATCGCGAAGAGGAGCCGGACGACCAGGACGGCGAGGGCGAGTTTGACGAAGGCGCCGTAGGAACGGGACCAGGGGGTCGGGGGGCGGCAGGTCGCCACGACGTAGGCGGAGACCGTGATGAGCAGGGTGAGGAGGAGGGGGTTGGTGGTGCGGGTGGCCGCGGTGCCGAGGGAGAGGGCCCAGAGCCACCAGGCGCCGGGGTGCAGAGGGGCTCGGGGCCGGCGCTGGAGGTGTGATGGCCCGGGGCTGAGCCGGTGCACGCTGCTAATCCTGGTCACGCCGCCGTACCTGCCAGACCGCCGCCGCGCCCAGGACCGTCACCACGGCGATGCCCGCCAGCAGGCCCAGGGACGGGCCGTTGTCGTCGGGTGTGTCCCTCTGTGCCGCCGGTGGCGACTTCCGGGAGCTCGCCACCTGCTCTCCGCAGCCCTTCTCCGGGTAGCCCGCGATCGCGCACAACAGGGCGTTCGTGTCGTAGCGGAGGGGCTTGGCGACCGTCGCGAGGGCCTCCGCCGTGGTCGCGTCGGGGGCGACCCGGGCGCAGGCCGTCCGGGCGGGGGGCGGGGTCGCGCCCTGGGGGGCGTCCGCATTCGTGCCGGAGTCGATGACGAGAGCCACCCGCTTCCGGCCGTCCCGCGCGGGCGTCTTCGCGCAGATGGTCTCGAAGTCGGCCGCGCCGCGCGGCCGGGCCGCGTCGGAGGAGTCCTCGCTCACCGCGAAGCGGAAGCCCTGGACGTCGCCGTCCGAGGGGCGGGCCACGGACGGGCCCTGGGTGGCGTAGACCCAGCGGTCGCCGTCGCGGTCCCAGAACGACCAGTACCGGTAGCCGGCGGCCTGGGCCTGGCCCGCGCCCGCGCAGAGCAGGAGCGAGGCCAGGAGGAGGAGAACGGCCCGGCGGATCACGACTGCTGCCGCTTCTTGCGGCCGGTGAAGAGGAAGCCGATGCCGATACCGGCGACGAGGCAGACCCCGACGTACCACCAGACGCCGAAGAAGTCCGACTTCGAGTCGCTCTTGTCCTCCGCCTTGTCCTCCGCCGCCGCGGTCTTCTCGGGCGTCTGCGGGGCCGGGCCCGTCGCGTTGAGCTGCTTCACCAGGTCCGTGCCGCCGAAGTCGCGCGGGTTCGCGCCCGCGGCGTGCGCGGCGAAGATCAGCTGGGCGTAGGCGGCGGGGCCGCCCTGCTCGGCCCAGGTCGCGGAGTTCTTCTCCAGCCACCGTACGGACTTCTCGGCCTGCTCCGTGTCACCCTGCGCGGCGAGTGCCACGACCGCGTCTGCGGTGTTGCCGTGGTCGGGCTGGGGGTCCGCGCCGGCGAGGGCGGAGGTGAGGTGGTCGTCGTCCTTGGCGAGGGTCTGGGTGAGGTAGGCGGCTCCGTTGGCGGAGGCTTGGTCCGGCGTACCGGGCTCCGCGCAGGTGGCGTCGGACTTCTTACCCGCCTCCGCCACCATGCCCTTGCCCAGGGCGCCGAGGACACCGGCCGCCGTGGCGTCCGCGTTGGCGGCCAGATCGCCCTTCTTGTCCGGCTGGAACGCGAAGGCGCCGTCGCCGTCCTTGCCGCAGGGGAGGGCGAGCTTCAGCAGGGCGTCGTAGGGCGACTTCCCGCCCTTCTCGACCTGGTCCGGCTTCTCGCCGACGGCGGTCAGCGCGCCTATGACGACGGACGTGGAGTTGGTGTCGCTGGCGCCGCCGGGCGAGTAGCCCCAGCCGCCGTCCTCGTTCTGGACGGACTTCAGCCAGCCGACGGCCTTGCCGGTGACGGCGTCCTGTCCGCCGAGGGCGGCGAGGGCCTGGACGGCGGCGGCCGTGGCGTTGGTGTCGAGCATGGTCTTGGCGTCGCACGCGGCGGTGGGATCGGGACGGTACGCGGCGAACGCGCCGTCCTCGCACTGCTGACGCTCCAGCCACGTGACGGACTTGGCGGCCGGCTTCACACCCACGGTCTCCTGGGCCAGCAGGGCGAGCGACTGGCGCCAGACGCCGTCGAACTTGGGGTCCTTGTCCCCGTACAGGGCGGAGGGGAACGCCTGGGACGGAGTCGGCGACGGTGCGGCGGCGGCCGGCGTGGCGGCGCCGATCACGGTGACGGCGGCCAGGACCCCTGCGCTGCGGCGGACGTTCATGATCGGCGGGTGCCTCTCCCTGTGAGGGAGCCGGACAGCACGGGACACCCCGGCGGCTCGGCTCCGTATACCTCGACGGTGCCGTGCACCGACGGGCGCCGGGCACGTGAGCCGGTCACGAACCGTACGGGGCGATCCGGCTCACCGCCTGCCTCGGCGGGCGGTTCACGGTTGCGGGTCAGCGCCGGAATTGCACCGGCTTCCCCCTGTACGGGTGTGATGACGACCCGCTCACTGTACCCGCACGTCCAAAACGGGCCGAGGGGCACCGTACGGGCGGGTAGCTTCGGCCCATGCCGACGACACCACCAGGCCGACTCCTCGGCTCGGGCCGCCGCGCCGACGTGTACGAGATCGACGAGACGTGGGTGCTGCGCCGAGAACGGGAGGGCGGGGGAGACGCGGCTGCCGAGGGCGCGGTGATGGAGCACGTGCGCGCCCACGGCTATCCGGTGCCCCGCGTCCGCCCGGCCGGCTCCCGCACCGACCTGGTGATGGAACGGCTCTCCGGCCCGACCATGCTCCAGGCCTGCCTGGCGGGCACGCTGGAGGTGGCGGAGGCCGGTTCGATCCTGGCCGGGCTCCTGCGCGACCTGCACACCGTCCCTGCCCTGCACTCCACCGACCCGGCGGCCCGTGTCCTCCATCTGGACCTCCATCCGGAGAACGTGATGCTCACGCCCGAGGGGCCGCGCGTCATCGACTGGTCCAACACGGAGGAGGGCGACCCGGGGCTGGACTGGGCGGCCTCGGCGGTGATCCTCGCTCAGGCCGCGGTCTTCGACGACCCCCTGGCCACGGCTGCCCGCACCATGCTGGCCGCCCTCCTCGCGGACCCGTCCCCTCTCACACGGCCGAGCCTCACGGAGGCCCTGCACCGCCGCGCCTCCAATCCGACGATGAGCCCGGAGGAGGTCGAACTGCTGGACACGGCCGAGGAGTTGATCCTGTCCGTGAGGCAAAGCGGTTAACGTGAAGCTCCACGACCACACGCAGGAGCGTCCATGACTGAGCAGGTGGAGAACTCCGAGCAGGAGCCGCTCTCCAAGATCGACACCTCGGTTCCGCACTCGGCGCGGATCTGGAACTACTGGCTGGGCGGGAAGGACAACTACGAAGTCGACCGTGTGGCCGGTGACGCGTTCCGCGAGATCTTCCCCGGGATCGAGACCGGGGCGCGCGCCGCGCGTTACTTCCTCGCCCGCGCCGTTCGCCATCTCGCCGCCGAAGAGGGCATCCGCCAGTTCCTGGACATCGGCACCGGACTGCCCAACGTGGACAACACCCACCAGATCGCCCAGCGGGTGGCCCCGGAGAGCCGGATCGTCTACGTCGACAACGACCCGCTGGTGCTGGCCCACGCCCGCGCGCTGCTCACCAGCACACCGGAAGGCGTCACCAACTACGTCGACGCCGACCTGCGCAAGCCCAGCACGATCGTCCGGGAAGCCGGTAAGACGCTGGACTTCGACCAGCCCGTCGCGCTCATGCTGATGGGCATCCTCGGCCATATCGAGGACCACGACGAGGCGCGCGAGATCGTGCGGCAGCTGGTGGACGCGCTGCCCTCCGGCAGCTATTTGGTGCAGTACGACTCCACCGACACCAGCGAGGACTACCTCCGGGCCATCAATCAGTACAACGACGGCGGCTCGATCCCGTACATCCTGCGCAGCCCCGAGCAGATCGCCCGCTACTTCGACGGTCTGGAGCTGCTGGAGCCGGGCGTCACGTCCTGCTCGCGCTGGCGTCCCGACGCCGAGGCCCTGGGCCTGCCGGCGGAGGTGCACCAGTACGGCGGTGTCGCCCTCAAGCGCTGAACCCCCGGGGGCCTCGCTCAGGTCTCCTGGAGTATGCGGTGCAGGATGGTCGGAGTCTCGTCCGGTGACTCGGCTTCGACCACCAGCCGGTTCATGGCGTCCCAGTAGCGCTCGATGTCGGCCGCCTTGTCGGGATAGAGCGCGGTGGTGAGCTGCTCGAGGTAGACCACGTCGGGCAACTGGCCGCCGGGCAGCCGCAGAATGGTGACCGGACCGCCCTCCGCGGCATGCCCGCCGGAGAGGAACGGCAGGATCTGGACGGTGACCTGCGGAAGCCGGCAGACCTCGATGAGATGCCTGAGCTGTGCGCGCATCACCTCCGGCCCGCCCACCGGCCGCCGCAGCGCCGCCTCGTCGATCACGGCCCAGAGCTGGGCCGCGCCCGGCTGCCGGTGCAGGATCCGCTGCCGGGTCATCCGCAATGCCACCCGGCGGTCGATCTCCCGCGCTTCGGCGTCGGCGTGGGCGAGCCGGACGGCGGCACGCGCGTAGTCGGGGGTCTGGAGCAGTTCGGGGACGCGCTGTATCTGGAAGCAGCGGATGACGCTCGCCGCCTGCTCGGCACCGAGGTAGCTCTGCGTCCAGGAGGGCACCACGTCGCTGTAGTACTGCCACCAGGCGTGGGTGTTGGCCTGTTCGGCCAGCGCCAGCAGCGTGGCACGTTCGGCCTCGTCCGTGACGCCGTAGTGCGTGAGCAGGTCGGCGACGTCCCGCAGTTTGAACCCGTGGCGGCCGGCCTCCATACGGCTGATCTTGGAGGGCGAGGCGCGGATGACATCACCCGCCTCCGCCCTGCCGATGCCTCGCGCGTCCCGCAGCCTGCGCAGCCGGGCGCCCAGCGCCAGCCGAGGGACCATGGGCCCGGCGGATCTCCCGTCCAGGACTCCGCTGAAGGGCGACGTTCGAGCGGCCTCTTCGGTGCCCATGGGCATGTCTCCTTGCGGTGGTACGCAACGCCGCACGCGTGGGGGCGCCGCGGCTCGTTCATCCTAGAGGCCCTGCCCTGACCCCATCCCGCTTATGCCAAAGGCGAGTTCGGGCGCGGTGTGGGTCCCCCGAAGGGAAGGTGAAGCGTCCGGGAGGCGAGCAGCCAGGTGCCGTCGACCCGGTGAAAGGCGTCCTCGTAGTGCCCGACCTGGACCGGCGGCCCGGCCGGGACCATGCCGCCGTCGTAGCCGTCGACGCGGTACGTGGTGAAGTACGAGATCGCCCTGGCCGTGTCCGGGGACTCCACCGTGACCAGGACGTTGGACATCATGCGGCGGGAGAGCCGGTCGGCGGGGCGGGAGCCGAAGTAGGCGCGCAGGGCGTCGCAGCCCTTGACCAGCCGCCCGTCCTCCGGCCACTGCCAGACGCCGTCCTCGGTGAACAGCTCGGCGACGGACGAGGGGTCGCCCAGGTCGAGCCGGTGGACGAAGTCGAGGATCAGACGCTCGCAGGCGCGTTCGGCGAGGAGGTGCTCCATGGGGTCCATGGGCTTGGTTCTAGGTCGTGTCCGCAAAGTGGCGGCGTCGTTGGTTGGTTCGTGGTGCGTCGTCATGAGCTGACTGATGAGTCGTGGGCGGTGATCGAGCCGTTC
>NZ_JBHURZ010000004.1:0-914212 GCF_042673825.1 Streptomyces sp. NPDC057002 | reverse complement strand
CCGGTCGACACCACGAGAGCGGAACAGTCAGGCGGAATAGGCCCGACCGTTCACAGCGTCCTCGCTGTGTTTTTTCAAAGGAACCTCGTCCCAGCTAATGCTGGAGACGGGGTATCAACATATCTGGCGTTGACTTTTGGCACGCTGTTGAGTTCTCAAGGAACGGTCGCTTCCTTTGTACTCACCCTCTCGGGCTTTCCTCCGGGCGCTTCCCTTCGGTCTTGCGTTTCCGACTCTATCAGATCTTTCCGATCCGATTTCCTCGGTGCTTTCCAGGTTCCCGCTTCCGCGTTTCCCTTTCCGGCGGTTCCGACTCTATCAGATCCTTTCGGGCCTGATCCCCAGTCAGTGGGGGTTGTCTTTGCGACTGTTGGGCCGTTCCGACGTGTCCAACCTTAGCGCGGTCTCTCGCCGTTTCCCAAATCGAGCCGGTGTCGAGTCGATCAGGCCGTCGAGTCCCAATTCGAATTGAATTCGGGCACGCCGAAAACAACTCCGCTGGGAGCGATCTTGCTAGTGGTTGGGTGCCGCTTGAGCGGCGAAAGTGCTGTCGCAGAACCGTTACGGCTCCGCGGCAACCCGAAGAACTTTACGGATCGGGCAGGGGGGTGTCAAGCGGCCCTTGTCAAGATCTTTTGTCGGGCCGTCAGTCCAGGTCTGAGAGGCGGCCGCCGGCGTCCGGCTGGGCGTCTTCCACCCTGCGCAACAGGCGGGTGAGGACGCCGCCGAGCGCGGTGCGCTCCACGGGGGTCAGGTCCTGGAGCAGGTCCTCCTCGAAGACCGTCGCCAGGCGCATTGCCTCCAGCCACTTCTCACGCCCCTCGGATGTCAGCTCCACGATGACTCGCACGCGGTTGGACTCGTCTCGCTCTCGGGTAACCAGCCCCTCGCCGACCATGCGGTCGATCCGGTGGGTCATGGCGGCCGGGGTGAGACCGAGGCGCTTGGCGAGGTCGCTGGGGCCCAGACGGTAGGGAGCGCCGGAGAGGACGAGGGCCTTGAGGACCTCCCACTCCGCGTTGCTGATGCCGAGGGCCGAGGTCTGACGGCCGTAGGCGACGTTCATGCGGCGGTTCAGGCGGGAGAGGGCCGAGACGATCTGCTCCACCTGGGGGTCGAGGTCCTGGAACTCGCGCTGGTACGCGGCGATCTGTTCTTCGAGGGTCGGCTCGCTGGGGCCGGGGGTGTCGCCCATGGCGGCAGTATGGCACGGACGTTCTTTGCCTTGAAGTCCTTGGGTATGTATTCTTTAGCTTCGAACTTTAGTTTCGAAGTCTTCACTCCTAACTTGTGGAAGAGGTGAACGTGACCAGGGCGATGGGCGCAGCGATGCGCCGGATTCACGTGGGTAACGCACTCAGCGCGTTCGGGCTCGGCTTCACGGTCCCGTATCTGTACGTCTATGTGGCGCAGGTGCGAGGGCTGGGAGCCATGACTGCGGGGCTGGTGCTCGCCGTCTTCGCTGTGGCCGCGCTGGTCGTGCTGCCGTTCGCCGGGCGGGCCATCGTCCGGCGGGGCCCGCTGCCGGTGTTGCTCGTCGCCCTGATCACCGCCGCCATAGGTGCCCTGAGTCTGGGGATCGCGAGCAGTGCGGCGGCCGTGCTGGTGTCGGCTTCCCTGCTGGGAGCCGGGCAGGCCGTGATGCAGCCGGCGCTGGCGACGATGATCGTGGACTGCTCGTCGGCGGAGACGCGGTCGCGTGCGTTCGCCATGCAGTTCTTCCTGCAGAACCTCGGGCTCGGTGTCGGTGGCCTCATCGGTGGTCATCTGGTCGACACGTCCAGTGCCGCCTCCTTCACCCTTCTCTTCTCGATCGAGGCGGCGATGTTCCTGCTGCTGGTCGTGGTGATGGTGACCGTGCGGATGCCGCGGGCTCCGCGGATCGAAGGCGCGCCCGTGGCGTCGGGGCGGGGCAGCTGGAAGCAGCTGCTGGGCAACCGGGCCATGGTGCAGCTGTGTGTGCTGGGCTTCGTGCTGTTCTTCGCCTGCTACGGGCAGTTCGAGTCGGGGCTGAGCGCGTACGGGGTGGAGGCCGCCGGGATATCGACGTCGGCACTGGGGACGGCGCTGGCGGCGAACACGCTGGTGATCGTCATCGCGCAGTTCGCCGTGCTGCGGTTCGTGGAGCGGCGGAGGCGGTCTCGGGTGATCGCGGTCGTGGGGCTGATCTGGGCCGTGGCGTGGGCCGTCGCCGGGTACGCGGGGCTCGGGCACGGGAGCCAGGAGATGACGACGGCCGCGTTCGTCTCGACGTACGCGTTGTTCGGGCTGGGCGAGGCGATGCTGTCGCCGACCGTGGCCCCGCTGGTCGCGGATCTCGCGCCGGAGGGGATGGCCGGGCAGTACAACTCGGCGTTCGCCCTGGTGAAGCAGCTCGCGCTGGCCGTCGGGCCGGCGGTGGGCGGGCCGCTGGGGGCCTCGCTGCACGCGCCGTACATCGTGGCGTTCCTGTTGTTCTCCCTCGGGATCACCGTCCTTGCGGTGCGGTTGGGGCGGCAGCTGACCGAGGCGCAGGATCAGCCGTGGCTGGTGAAGAGCCGGGTCGTGGCGCGGGGTGGGGCGCCCGTTTCCGCTGACGTCTGATCGGCTGCCCGTCGGCTAGGTCGTCCGGGTGCGCGGCAGGGCGAATTCGCACCACACCGCCTTGCCGCCGCCCGGGGTGCGTCTGCAGCCCCAGTTCGACGCGATGGTGGCGACGATGGCGATGCCCCGGCCCGACTCGTCGCCCGGTTCCGCGCGGCGGCGCCTGGGGAGGTGGTCGTCGCCGTCGGTGACCTCGATGATCAGGCGGCGGTCGGTGCGGCGCAGGCGCAGGCGCATCGGCGGGGTGCCGTGCTGGAGGGAGTTGGCGACCAGTTCGCTGGTGGCCAGGACGCCCAGGTCGTGCAGGTCGGCGGGGAAGCGCCAGCTGGTCAGGACGCCGGAGGCGAAGGCACGCGCGCGTGGGGCCGCTTCCACGCCGCCGAGGAGTTCCAGGGCGGCGTTGCGGAAGAGCTCTCCCTCCGCGCCTGTGCGGGCGGGGTGCTGGAGGACGAGGACGGCCACGTCGTCGTCGTGGTCGGGGGTCACTCCGGCCGAGCGGACCAGGCGGTCGCAGACGACCTGGGGTGTGCCGGTGGCGCCGGCCAGGGCGCGTTCCAGGGCGGCGATGCCCTCGTCGAGGTCGGCGTCCCGGCGTTCCACCAGGCCGTCCGTGTAGAGGACGGCCGTGGAGCCGGGGCTGAGGGGGATCGAGCCGGAGGAGTGCATCCAGCCGCCGGTGCCGAGCGGGGGGCCGGTGGGCTCCTCGGCGCGCAGGACCGTGCCGTTCTCGTCGCGGACGAGGATGGGGAGGTGCCCGGCCGAGGCGTAGACCAGCTTGCCCTCGTTCGGGTCGTGGACCGCGTACGCGCAGGTGGCGATCTGGTTGGCGTCGATCTCGGCTGCCAGGCCGTCGAGGAGCTGCAGGACCTCGTGCGGGGGCAGGTCGAGGCGGGCGTAGGCGCGGACCGCCGTGCGGAGCTGGCCCATCACCGCCGCCGCCCGGACGCCGCGGCCCATGACGTCGCCGATGACGAGGGCCGTGCGGCCGCCGCCCAGGGTGATCACGTCGTACCAGTCGCCGCCGACCGCGGCCTCCGTGCCGCCGGGGTGGTAGGTGGCGGCGACGCGCAGGTCGTCCGGCTCTTCGAGTTCCTGGGGGAGCAGGGATCTCTGCAGGGTCACCGCTGTTTCGCGCTGGCGGCGTTCGCTGGCGCGGAGGCGTTCGGCGGCTTCGGCGTGGTCGGTGACGTCGGTGGCGAAGACCAGGACACCGCGGCCTTCGCTGCCGCCCTCGCCGTCGCCCTGGGCGACCGGGGTGCAGGTGAAGGTGTACGAGCGGCCGTCGGGAGCCTTGCGGGACTTCACCGTGCGGGGCTTGCCGCTGCGCTGGACCTGGTCCAGGAGGGGGAACAGGCCGAGGGCGTCCAGCTCCGGGAGGACCTCGCGGGCGCGTTCGCCCAGGGGGCGGACTCCGAAGGCGGTCGTGTAGGCGTCGTTGACGTAGGCGATGCGGTGGTCGGGGCCGTGGACGAGGGCGACGAGGGAGGGGACGCGGTCGAGGACCTCGCGCACCCGCAGTTCGTCGACGGCGGGTACGGACGGGGTCTCGTCGGTCAGCTGTTCGGCGCGGGCGGCGGGTACGGAGCCGTCCCCCCGCCGGTCCGGGGAGGCCGTCTGCTCGGTCCGCGCTGCGGCGCGGCGCTGCGTTCCGGGGAGCCGGGCGCTCCAGCGCGTGAAGTTCACGAATCCTTGCCTCGTGTAGTCGTCGGCGGCCGGCACCGGAACCGGCCGGGGCCCCGGGGGCCCGCACCGGGGCGAGTGGTGGCACGCCCGCGGTGGTGGACCAGTCTGGCAGTGCGTGGACCGGACCGGCATCCGTCAGACGCCGGGCCGGCCGTTGGAGTTCCTGGGTCCGGTCAGGACGACCCCTTCGGGTTGTGCGGGGGGTCTTGAGAAGGCTTTCCACCGGCCGCGAGTTCGAACTCCGCCCGGGGGTGTTCGAGTGAACCCAGCGAGACGATCTCCCGTTTGAACAGTCCGGCCAGGGACCATTCGGCGAGCACGCGCGCCTTGCGGTTGAAGGTGGGCACGCGGCTGAGGTGGTAGGCGCGGTGCATGAACCAGGCGGGGTAGCCCTTGAGCTTGCGTCCGTAGACGTGGGCGACGCCCTTGTGCAGGCCGAGGGAGGCGACCGAGCCGACGTACTTGTGGGTGTAGGTGGCGAGGGGTTCGCCGCGCAGGGCGTGCACGATGTTGTCGCCGAGGACCCGGGCCTGGCGGACGGCGTGCTGGGCGTTGGGGGCACACTCGCCGCCGGGTTTCTCGGCCGTGACGTCGGGGACTGCCGCGGCGTCTCCCGCCGCCCACGCGTGCGAGGTGCCCTCGATCGTCAGTTCCGGCGTGCACTTGAGCCGTCCGCGGCCGTTGCGGGGCAGGTCGGTGGCGGCGAGGACCGGGTGGGGTTTCACGCCGGCGGTCCAGACGACCGTACGGGTGGGGAAGCGGGCGCCGTCGCTGAGGGCCGCCACCCGGTCCGCGCAGGAGTCCAGGCGGGTCCGCAGGCGTACGTCGATGTTGCGGCGACGCAGTTCGGTGACGGTGTAGCGGCCCATCTCCTCGCCGACCTCGGGCAGGATGCGGTCCGAGGCCTCGACGAGGATCCACTTCATGTCCTCGGGCCGGATGTTGTGGTAGTAGCGCGCGGCGTAGCGGGCCATGTCCTCCAGTTCGCCGAGTGCCTCCACACCGGCGAAGCCGCCGCCGACGAAGACGAAGGTGAGGGCCGCGTCGCGGATCGCGGGGTCGCGGGTGGAGGAGGCGATGTCCATCTGCTCGATGACGTGGTTGCGCAGGCCGATGGCCTCCTCGACGGTCTTGAAGCCGATGCCGTGGTCGGCGAGGCCGGGGACCGGCAGGGTGCGCGAGACGGAGCCGGGGGCGAGGACGAGTTCGTCGTAGGCCAGCCGCTCTCCGCCCGTGCCCTCCTCCGCGGTGGCGAGGGTCCTGATGGTGGCGGTGCGTTTCGCGTGGTCGACGGCGGTCGCTTCACCGATGACGACGTGGCACCGGTCGAGGACGCGGCGCAGCGGCACGACGACGTGGCGGGGCGAGATGGCGCCGGCTGCGGCTTCGGGGAGGAAGGGCTGGTACGTCATGTACGGGTCGGGTGTGACGACCGTGATCTCCACCTCGTCCCGGTCCAGTTCCCGTTTCAGTCTGCGCTGCAGGCGCAGGGCCGTGTACATCCCGACGTAGCCACCACCGACAACGAGAATGCGCGCACGTTCCTTCACCATCCCATGACGCACCCGTCGCTTGCGTTTGTCCACAGCCTCGACCAATTGTGTGACCGGAGCGGAAGAGCGCGCGGAGTTGGCCGGATTAACAAGCTGTGAAGGAAACGCGCAGGTCAGCTGGGGTGGTGCGGGAGGCGCGCAGGGGCACATTCAGGACGTATACGGCCCGTACTCCGATCGGTGGGCGCTCCGTGCGGAACCTGCCCCTTCTGAATTGACTCCCTCTCAACTATGTTCGTGTGTCGACGGGGTGTAGGGGGATGCGCTCACCGGGTCCGCGACGGGCGGGCCCGCGGACCCGGGCCTGTTCCCCTGTCCCGGCATCGAATGGCGGGGAGTCTCCGGGGGGAGACGTCATTACCGGGGGAATACGTATGCATGTTCAGGATTCTCATTGGTCGTCCGCATCCGCTCTTACGGCGGGTGGCGCGACGTTGAGCGCGGCGGTGGGCAGCGGACGCGGGGACGGTCCGCGCACGACACCGCTGCGCGTGGACGCACAGCGCAATCTGGAGCACGTGCTGCGTGCTGCGCGTGAGGTCTTCGGCGAGCTGGGGTACGGCGCGCCGATGGAGGACGTCGCGCGACGCGCGCGGGTCGGTGTGGGCACGGTGTACCGGCGGTTCCCGAGCAAGGACGTCCTGGTGCGGCGGATAGCCGAGGAGGAGACCTCCCGGCTGACCGACCAGGCGCGTGCGGCGCTCGGGCAGGAGGAGGAGCCGTGGTCGGCTCTTTCGCGTTTCCTGCGTACGTCGGTGGCCTCCGGTGCCGGGCGGCTGCTGCCGCCGCAGGTGCTGCGGGTCTCGGTCGAGGAGGACCGTGCCGGTCAGGCGCGGGTGCCGCAGCAGCGGACGCAGCCGGGTACGACGGAGCTGCGGCTGGTTCCGGAGGAGCCGGTGGCGGTGGCCGCGGTACCGGCGGTCGCCGCGGAGGACGACGCCGGGGCGGCGGCGCTGCTCGAGGTCGTGGGTCAGCTCGTGGAGCGGGCGCGTGCGGCGGGTGAGCTGCGGCCGGACGTGTCGGTGTCGGACGTACTGCTGGTGATCGCGACGGCCGCGCCCTCGCTGCCGGACGCGGCTCAGCAGGCGGCCGCCTCGGCCCGGCTGCTGGACATCCTGCTGGAGGGACTGCGCTCGCGGCCCTGAGTGGCAGGGCCCGGAGGGACCCGGAGTAAAAGGGGAGCCTTCCCCGATTGGGTGATGGCTAGTGCTGGCGTGCGATAAATCCCCACGGATGAGTGATCGTCCGAACTCCGGGGTCCTGACCAAGGGCCCCTGTGGCACTCTGACCCGGTGGTCTGGACGGGTTGGGCGGCTGGCGGGGGCTTTCCGCGATGAACGTTGACGGGCGGGACGAGCAAGTACCGAGCCAGGGCGGGCGCGCGAGCGTCCCGCCGGGCGGGCATCCCGCCGACGGCTCGGTCCCGGCACAGCGCGACCGGCACGAGGACAGCGTCCTGCCGCCACCCCGTGAGCTCCCGCCGGCCGACGCCGAGCTCATCGAGTGGATGCGGTCGGGCGACGACACGGCGTACGAGGAGCTGTACCGGCGCCATGCGCAGGCCGTGCGCCGGTATGCCCGGACCTGCTGCCGTGACGCGTACACCGCGGACGACCTGACCGCCGAGGTCTTCGCCCGCATGCTCCAGGCGGTGCGCGGCGGCTCCGGCCCTCAGTACACCATCCGCGCCTACCTGCTCACCTCCGTGCGGCGCGTCGCCGCCTCCTGGACGAGGTCGGCGCGGCGGGAACAGCTCGTCGACGACTTCGCGGTCTTCGCCGCCCAGTCCGCGCACGGGCCCGACGTGTCCGACGGCGACACGCTCGAACTGGGCGCGGACGTACGGGCGATGCACCACGCCGAGCGGTCCATGGCCATGCAGGCCTTCCGGTCGCTGCCCGAGCGGTGGCAGGCCGTGCTCTGGCACACCGAGGTCGAGGACGAGTCGCCCAGCGAGGTCGCCACGCTCTTCGGCCTGGACGCCAACGGCACGCGGGTGCTCGCCAGCCGGGCCCGTGAGGGCCTCAAGCAGGCCTACCTCCAGGCCCACGTCAGCGCCACGCTCACCGGCGACGAGGAGTGCGCGCGCTACGCCGACCAGCTCGGCACCTACGCCCGGGGCCGGCTGCGCACCCGTGCCGAGCGCGGGCTGCGCAAGCACCTGGAGGAGTGCGCGAGGTGCCGGCTGGCCGCTAGCCAGATCGCGGAAGTGGCCGGTGGCATCCCCGCCGTCGTTCCGGTCGCGGTCATCGGCTGGTTCGGTGCCGCCGGGTACGCCAAGGTGGCCGGGCTCATCGCCGGAGGGGCGGGAGCGGCCGGTGCCGCGGGTGCGGCCGCGACGGCGGGCGGAGGCTCGTCCGGCGCGGCAGCGGGCACGGGCGCGGGTGCCGGTTCGTCCGGTGGGGCGGGAAGCGGCGGCGGTGCGGCGGCGTCCGAGGGGATCGGCGCGCCCCTGAAGGCCGGTATCGCGGCAGGTGTCGTCGCCGTGGGTGTCGTGGCCGCGGTGGTGATGGCCCTGGCCGGCAACGAGAAACCGAAGGAGGAAGCGAGGGCAGCTCCCCCTTCCCCGGCCTCCCCGACGTCACCGGTGGTGCGGCCCGGCGAGCCCACACCCACGCCCTCCCCCTCGAACTCGAACCGGGAGCCCGGTCCGCGGCCCCCGGGGATCGTGCCCGCGCGCGCCGAGACGCCCGCGCCGACGCCGACCACCCCGGGGACCGGCCCGAGTCCCACCCGCTCCTCGGCCGAGACACCGGCACCGGAACCCACCCCGCCGCCCGCGTCCCCGAGGCCGACACCGCCCCCTGCACCCACGCCCACACCGCCCCCGACCGAGGCGCCGCCCGCCCCGGCCGTCTACCAGTGGAGCGAGCTGTCGTACGACATCAGCGGTGACGGCACCGAGCCCGAGATGCGGATCGGGGCGAGCAGCTGGGTCTGGAAGCGGTACGGCATGTCGGTAGGCGACCAGCGGTACACGCACGGCGTCACCGTGCACGGCCGCTCCTCGGTCACCATCGACCTCAACCGGTCCTGCTCCTCGTACGACGCGCTCGTCGGTGTGGACGACCTGACGCTGAGGCTGGGCCAGGTGCGCTTCTCCGTCTACGCCGACGGGGTCCGGCTGTGGCGGTCCGGGCTGGTCGAGGGCGGGGACCCGGCCGTCCCGGTCCATGTGAACCTCGCCGGCCGCAGCACCGTACGGCTGGCCGTGGAACCGCGCGGTGCCCTCGACAACGTGGCCCTGGCGGACTGGGCGGACTCGAAGTTCACCTGCGCCTAGCGCGGCTCGGCGGCGTACGGACTCCGCGCCTCGTCCAGTTCGCGCAGGACGTCGTCAGCGGTGAGGGCCGTGCCCCGGGCGCGCTCCGCCTCGCAGCGGACGCTGCCCAGGGCGGTGCGAGCGGTGGCCGCGGTCCGTTCCGCCTGGGCGTGTTCCGGCATGGGGCGGGGGCGGCCGGCCCGCCACTGGTCGCCGGCGCCGAGCAGCCGTGCCGCACGCCGGAAGTCGCCGAGGTCGGCCAGCAGTCCCGCAGCGCTGTCCACGACCGTCGCCCGGATCATGTCGGAGCACCGCCGGTCCACGGCATCGCGCAGGGCTCCGGCCAGTTTGGCCAGGGCCGGCCCCGGAGCGGTCTCGCTCGCCGTGATCACGGCGTCGATCAGATCCAGCATCACCATGAACTGGGGCGGCGGAGTGCCACGCGCGGCCTCCCCGCGCGCCGCCTCGCACAGCTCGCGCGCCCGCTCGATGTGTCCCTCCTCGAACGCCATCTGGGCCCGCAGCAGCAGGACGAACGCCTTCGAGTCCGCCACGACATACCGGTCGGCGGCGGCACTCGCCTCGTCCAGCGCCGCCAGCGCGGCCGGGCGGTCTCCCGCGCGGTAGGCGATCTCCGCGAGCCGGGCGATGAGGAACGGTGACTCGGCATACGCGCCCACCTCGTAGGCGAGCCGCAGGGCCTCCTCGTACTCCCCCTTGGCCTCCTCGAAGCGGCCGCGCGCCATGGCGGCCTCGCCGGCCGCGCTGCACACCTGGGCCCGCAGCCAGCGGTCTCCGGCGCGGCGGCTGAGGGTGCGCAGTTCCGCGAGGTCGTCGTCCACGCCATCAAGGTCGCCGGGGGCGTCCACCACCATGTGCGTACGGAACATCAGGGCGACGGCGGTCTCCCAGTCGCCGCCGTGGGCACGGCAGTTGGCGACGGCGGAGTCCATGGCGGCGCGGACGTCCCGCAGCTCCCCCACGAAGGAGGCGATCATCGGCCAGACGAGCCCCGGGATCCGGGCCGCCTGCGGTCCGCCGGCCTCGAAGTACGCCCACACCCGCGTCACATACTGGCGCCGCTCGCCCCCGAACGCGTTCATGGGCGTGTCCTCGGCCATGAAGAACAGATGCAGCATGCGCAGTCGCATCCGCAGGGCGTGCAGCGGATGTTCCGTTTCCCCGTCCGGCATGGCGAGGAAGTGGTCGACGGGGTCGGGCGCCACACCCGGCTCGCCGCCGGACGGCTCACGGCCCGCGGCATCCATCGCCGCTCCCAGGCGCAGGGTGCGGTCGAGCCACTCCATGCCCTCGTGCCGGTAGGTGCGCAGCCACCAGAACCAGCCCATGGCCAGGGCAAGGGCACCGGCCTCCGCCTCGTCCCCGGCGGTGAGGGTCCGGTCGAGGGCCGCGCGGATGTTGTCCAGCTCGGTCTCCAGGCGGGAGATCCACGGCAGTTGCCCGGTGGAGCGCAGCAGCGGGTCGGCCCGCTCGACGAGCGCGCGCACCCACGCCTGGTGCCTGCGCTCGGCCGATGTCCGCAGCCGCGGAACCTCGGCGGCTCGCTCGACCGCGTACTCGTGGATGGTCTCCAGCATGCGGTACCGCATGCCGGCGGAGCCGTCGCGCTCGCCGGGGGCGGCCACGACGAGGGACTTGTCGACGAGCGCCCCGATCAGCTCGGCGGCGGGCCCGGTGCACACCGCCTCGGCCGCCGCGAGGTCCCAGCCGCCCGCGAACACGGACACCTCGCACAGCATCGTCCGCTCGGCCTCTTCGAGCAGGTCCCACGACCAGTCGACGACGGCACGCAGGGTCTGCTGGCGGGGCAGGACCGTACGGCTCCCGGAGGTGAGGAGGCGGAAGCGGTCGTCGAGCCGGTCGGCGATCTGCCGGGGGGTGAGCAGCCGGAGCCGGGCCGCCGCCAGCTCGATGGCGAGCGGCAGACCGTCCAGCCGCCGGCAGATCTCCGCCACCGCCCGCTCGTCACGGAGCACGGCGTCCGTGTCGGGACGGACGGCGGCGGCGCGCTCCGCGAACAGCCGGCGGGCCTGGTCCGGGCGCAGGGGCTCGACCGGACGGACCAACTCGCCCGGCACGCCGAGGGGTTCACGGCTGGTGGCGAGGATCGTGAGGCCGGGGCAGCGGGTCAGCAGGGTTTCGGCGAGGTGGGCGGCGGCGCCGATGACATGCTCGCAGTTGTCAAGGATCAGAATCTGGCTGCGCGGGGCGCAGTACTCCACGAGCAGGGCGACCGGGTCGTCCGGCACGGCCGTCAGCTCGCTGGTCATCAGCACGGTCTCGCGCAGACCGAGCGCGCTGACCACCGCTCCGGGCACCGCCTCCGGCCGGTCGAGCGGGGCGAGCTCGGCCAGCCAGGCCTGCGGAAGCCCGGCGGCGGCCTCCTCGGCGAGACGGGTCTTGCCGGAGCCGCCCGGTCCGGTGAGGGTGACGAGCCGGGCCCTGTGCACATCGGAACGGATGGCGCTGATCTCGGGTTCCCGGCCCACGAAAGAGGTCAGACGGGGACGGATGTTGCCGGTGCGCTCGGGTCGTACGGGGGGTGTCGCCGACGAGGGTTTCGGGTCCTGCGCGGACGCGCCGAGCAACTCCGCGTGCAGGGCGCGCAACTTCGGGCCCGGATCGGTACCGAGGCCCTCGGCGAGGGCTCGGCGGGCCGACTCGTACGCGGCGAGGGCGGCGGCTTGCCGGCCGGTGTCGCGCAGGGCGCGGATGAGGAGCGCGTGCAGAGGCTCGTCGTACGGGTGTACGGCGGTCAGTTCCCGCAGTTCCGGTACGACGTCCAGTGCTCGGCCGAGCCGTAGGCGGGCCTCGGCCCGGGCCCGGGCCGCCTCCAGGCGCGTGGCCTCCGGGCGGGTCGCGGCGGAGCGGTCGGGAAGGTCGGCGAGGGCGGGGCCGCGCCAGAGGGCGAGGGCGTCGTCGAGATGCCGTTCCGCGAGGGCGGGGGTGTCGGCGGCGAGGGCGTCGGTGCCCTGCTGGACGAGCCGTTCGAAGACGAAGAGGTCGATGTCGTCCTGCGTGGCGGTGAGGCGGTAGCCGCCGGTTTCGGAGGTCGTCACGGCGTTCTTGCCGAGTGCGCGGCGGAGGCGGCCGATGAGGGCCTGGAGGGCGGCGGGGGCGTCCTGGGGTGGGTCGTCCGGCCATACCTCGTCGATCAGCGTCTGGGGTGTGGTGGTGTGGGAGGGGCGTAGGGCGAGGGCGGTGAGCAGGGCGCGGAGGCGGGGGCCGCCGAGGGGGACGGCTGCGCCGTGGTCGTCCTCTGCCGTGGTGGTGCCCAGGATTCTGTACCGCACGGGGTCATTGTCGCTGGGGTGGGGGTGGGGGCTGCGGGGTTTTTGAACGCGGGGTGTTGGTGCTGCTGTGCGTTTGAGGTGCCCGGCGTTGCTGCTGAAGCCGGGGCGTTGCGCAGCTCGGCGCGACGAGGTGCCGCTGCGCCCACCCGTGCCGCCCTTAGCGGCACGATTGCCCGCAGCTAGGGCAGCCAGGGCGGGGCCGTCCGTCGTTCAGCCGGGCCTTCCCCCTGCCCCCGCCCCCAACGCGCCCCGCTGTGGGGCGATTCCCGCCGGTACCGCTCGCTGGCGAGCCGGTGTGCCCGTCCAGCAGGTGCCTCGGCGGGCCAGGAGGCGGCGGAGCCAGAGTTCCAGGGAGACGAGGTCCGCGAGGCCGTCGAGGGGGAGGGGTTCGCCGGCCGCCGCGGAGCGGAGGGCCTTGCGGACGACTCGGGCCTCGACCAGGCCCGCTTCCGCAAGGAGGGGCGTGTCGAACAGGGTCACCAGGGAGTCCGCCGCCACTCTCAGGCCCGTTCGGGCCGCGGCCGCCTCGGTCGCCTGGGTCGGGACGCCCCACCCGGGCGGCAGCTCCCGCACTCCGGCCCCCTCCAGCACCGTACGCAGGATCGCCGCACGCGCCCCGGGCCGTACCCGCAACGCCTCGGGCAGCGCCCGGGCCGCGCGTACGACCTGGTTGTCGAGGAAGGGCGCGTGCAGCCGCTGGAAGCGGATCTCCGCGGCCTGCTCCAGCACCCGCAGGTCCGCCGCGTGCCGCGCCAGCGCCGCACGCGCGCGGAAGTCGCCCGGCCGCTGCCCCGGACCCACCAGTTCCGACCGGTGTGTGGACGCCTGAAGGCGAACCGATACTTCAGCGAGTGCCTCGCCGGTCAGCCAGCGCGCGGCCGGCCCGGGTCTGCCCCAGGTCAGCGCGGCGAGCGAGGCCTCCACCGCGCCACCGGGCGCGTCGAGACCGTCGTCCGACCGGTGGTCGAGCAGACGCTCGGCCAGGGACTCGATACCCGACCGGTACGGCGTACGGGAGAGCCGTCGCGCCGCGGCGTACACGCGCGCGGGGACCAGCACGGACCCGTCCGCCTTGGCCAGCGCTGCGACCGGCCGCACGAGATGGCGCCGCCGGCGGTCCATCAGCAGGTCGGCCAGCCGGGCCGGATGGGCGTCCAGGACCTGGCGGGCCCCGTAGCCGGTGAAGTGGTCCGCGCTGCCGGACGCCAGCCGTGCCCGGTGCCGGGCCGCCGACACCAGGCACGGCCCGGGTTCGTCGGTCAGCGGGCCGTCCAGGTCGGCGTACGGAAGGGTCTCCTCGCCGCCCGCCACGACCACGTGGTGCAGCCGCGGGTTCGCCGCCAGCGCGCCCGCCCGCTCCAGCTCGGCCTCCTGCCCCGGGACGGCGAGGTCGTTGAACGTGACCGCCAGCAGCCGCTCCCCCGCGCCCGTGCCGTGCCCCAGCACCGTGCCCGGCATCCCGGGCAGCCCCGAGGCCAGCAGCGCCAGCGTCCCCGAGGCCGGTCCGCCGGACAGGTCCGCCCCGATGCCCGGGACGGGCATCCCGCGCGCGGCACGCCGCTCGGCGGGTCCCATGCCGGGCACGGGGCCGGGGTCTATGTCCGCCCCGGGGACGTGCCGCGGCGCGGACAGCCGGGTCCGTACGGCCTCCACGAGCGCGTCGCGCACTGCGTCGACCGCGCTGTCGGGGTCGGCCGGAGGCGCCGCCACCGCCAGCGAGGCGACGGGCTCGTACCCGGCGATCTCCCGCGCACCGGCGCGCAGGATCAGGGCATGCCCCGGCGGAATGCGCTTCACGCCGTCGTACGGCGTGGAGTCGTGCAGCGCGGCGGGTACGTCAGGGGCGGCCAGCAGCGCGGCGAGGTGCCCGAAGTCGAGGTTGGCCTCGATGAGGTCGGCCAGCGGCAGTGCGGCCGTCGCGTACGCCGTACCGCCGGCCCAGGGCGTGTGGAACACCGGCCGCGCGCCCGCGAGATCGCCGCAGACGGTGAGCCTCCTGCCGACCTGCACGATCGCGGTGTAGCTGCCCGGCCAGGCGGTGAGGTGCCGAAGTGCCCCGCCGCGTGCGGCGAACAGCGCGACGCGCAGCTGCTCGTCGGTGGCGCCGCAGATGCCGAGGACCGCGATACGGGTCTGGTCGTCGGCCTTCACCACCCGCACCTCGTCGGGGCGCCAGTCGCCGACCGCCCACAGCGGATCGGGGTCGCCCCACAGGAGTTGGGAACCCACCGGGTGCACGGTCTCGCCGTCCTGCCCCGTCGCGCCCGCCGCACCGGCAGCGAGTGCTCCCGCGGCGGTGCTGCTCCATCCCACCAACCACCGCATCGCCGCCTCCACAGGCTGTGGACAACCAGTGCACCGTACGAACCGGTTCACCATGCTGCCATGAAGGAAGCACTCCAGAGGGCCCCGACGCCGCTTGCGCTCCGTTGAATGCGCCCCGGCGGCGACACCCGCACCGCCTCGAACACCCCCGGCACAGCAAACACGGCCGGGACGCAAGGCGCCCCAGCGACACGTCTCGCCTGCGATTGCGGCGCGAATGCGCCCTCAATACGCGCCCCGAATACGCCCGATGCGCCCTCAAGTACCGTGGTCGGAGCCCTGATACCCCACGACCGGTGGGGTCGATTTTCAGCCAAATCGCCGTTACGCGGACAGCGTCGAACACGCTCCGTACAGGCTTGGCGTACCACCACTCGATCGCGCAGTCCGGGAGACGGAGCACGCCTCCCGGACCGTTCCGCCGCCCGCGGGGATGTAGGCGGCGGTGTCCCCCAGCCCACTGGATCCAGTACAGCGGGCCGACCCACGCAATGACCATGGAACCGCTCCCGCGATGGCTGGAGAAGAGCGCACAGGCAGGCGCACGGCCACACAGTGGGAGCACGCCGCAACAGCCCGTATCTGAACCGCACTTCAGTACGGACCACAATCCCGCCAACCGGAACAATGCCCCTTAACGCTTGGGATGCGGCGAACTACGCTGGGTTTACGAATGCCGCGTGGTTATGCCAGTGCCGGCAGCCGTCTGTGTCGAGGGGTGGCTCATGTCCAGGGAGCAACGCGGGCCGAACGAGAAACTCGGCGCCGTTCTCGCCCTCGCGGGAATCAGCAACGCAGGCCTCGCGCGGCGTGTCAACGACCTCGGCGCCCAGCGCGGTCTGACGCTTCGCTACGACAAGACGTCGGTGGCGCGCTGGGTGTCGAAGGGCATGGTGCCGCAGGGTGCGGCGCCGCACCTCATCGCCGCCGCCATCGGCCAGAAACTCGGCCGCCCGGTGCCGCTCCACGAGATCGGCCTGGCGGACGCGGACCCCGCGCCCGAAGTCGGCCTCGCCTTCCCGCGGGACGTCGGCCAGGCGGTGCGGTCCGCGACGGAGCTGTACCGCCTCGACCTCGCCGGCCGCCGGGCCGGGACCGGCGGCATCTGGCAGTCACTGGCCGGATCGTTCGCGGTGAGCGCGTACGCGACGCCCGCCTCACGATGGCTGATAACCCCGGCCGACAGTTCGGTCGCGCGTGACGTGGGCCCCGGCGAGGGCTCCGGCGCACCGCTCAAAGTCGGCCACAGCGATGTGCAGAAGCTGCGGGAGGCCGCCGAGGACGCGCGGCGCTGGGACTCCAAGTACGGCGGCGGCGACTGGCGTTCGTCGATGGTCCCCGAGTGCTTAAGGGTGGAGGCCGCCCCCCTGCTGCTCGGCTCCTACTCCGACGAGGTCGGCCGGGCCCTCTTCGGCGCCTCCGCGGAACTCACCCGGCTCGCGGGCTGGATGGCCTTCGACACCGGCCAGCAGGAAGCGGCCCAGCGCTACTACATCCAGGCCCTGCGCCTGGCCCGGGCGGCGGCGGACGTCCCCCTCGGGGGCTATGTCCTGGCCTCCATGTCCCTCCAGGCCACCTACCGCGGCTTCGGCGACGAGGGCGTGGACCTCGCCCAGGCCGCCCTGGAACGCAACCGCGGACTGGCGACGGCCCGCACCATGAGCTTCTTCCGCCTCGTCGAGGCACGCGCGCATGCCCGCGCGAGTGACGCCCCGGCGGCCGGCGGCGCCCTGAAGGCGGCCGAGAGCTGGCTGGAGCGCGCCCGTCCCGGCGACAACGACCCGAGCTGGCTCGGCTTCTACTCCTACGACCGGTTCGCCGCCGACGCGGCCGAGTGCTACCGCGATCTCAAGGCGCCCCGCCAGGTCCGCCGCTTCACCGAGCAGGCGCTCTCGAAGCCGACGGAGGAGTTCGTCCGCTCGCACGGTCTGCGCCTCGTCGTCTCGGCGGTGGCCGAACTGGAGTCGGGGAACCTGGACGCGGCGTGCGAGCAGGGGGTGCGGGCGGTGGAGGTCGCCGGGCGCATCTCGTCCGCCCGGACCACGGAGTACGTGAAGGATCTTCTTCACCGGCTGGAGCCGTACGGGGACGAGCCGCGGGTGGTCGAGCTCCGCGAGCGTGCCCGGCCGCTGCTCGTGGCTCCCGCCTGAGCGGCGTGATCGCCGCCGTCCACGCGTTTGAAGGCGATGTCAGTGGCGCAGTGCACTATCGAGGTGGGAGGTGGTGCGCGTGCGGTTCGCCTACGACTGTGACGTGCTGGTGATCGGCGGCGGGATCGTCGGTCTGTCGACGGCGTACGCGATCACACGCGCCGCACCGGGCACACGTGTCACGGTGCTGGAGAAGGAACCGGGCCCCGCCCGGCACCAGACCGGCCGCAACAGCGGCGTCATCCACAGCGGTGTCTACTACCGCCCCGGCTCCCTCAAGGCGCGCTACGCGGTGCGGGGCGCCGCCGAGATGGTCAAGTTCTGCGCCGAGTACGGCATCCCGCACTCCGTCACCGGCAAGCTGATCGTCGCGACCGACCGCGCCGAGCTGCCCCGTCTGCACGCGCTCGTGCAGCGCGGCCGGGAGAACGGGATCCCGGTGCGGGAGCTGTGCGCGTCCCAGATCACGGAGTACGAGCCGGAGGTGCGGGGCCTCGCCGCCATACACGTCGGCACGACCGGCATCTGCGACTTCGTCGCGGTCGCCCGCCAGCTGGCCCACGGCTCGGGCGCGGAGATCCGCTACGGCACGCGGGTCGTGCGCGTCGACCGCCGCCCCGAGCTGGGCGTCGCCGCGCTCACCTCGGCCGGGGACGTGGTGCGCGGCCGGGTCCTGGTGAACTGCGCGGGCCTGTACAGCGACGAGATCGCCCGGCTGACCGGGGACGACCCGGACGTGCAGATCGTGCCGTTCCGGGGCGAGTACTACGAACTCGCCCGGCCGGAGCTCGTCAGGGGCCTGGTCTACCCCGTCCCCGACCCGGCGTTCCCGTTCCTCGGGGTGCATCTCACCCGCGGCATCGACGGCGGTGTCCATGTCGGGCCCAACGCGGTGCCGGCCCTGGCCCGCGAAGGGTACGGATGGGGCACGGTCCGCTGGCGCGAGCTGGGGTCGACCCTGGCCTGGCCGGGATCCTGGCGGATCGCGCGCCGGCACTGGCGGTACGGGGCGGGTGAGCTGCGGCGGTCGCTGTCCAAGGCGGCGTTCACGGACGCGGTGGGCAGGCTGCTGCCCGGGGTGTCCGAGGAGGACCTGGTGCCGACGGCGGCAGGGGTACGGGCCCAGGCCGTGCTGCGTGACGGCACGCTGGTGGACGACTTCCTGATCCGCGAGGGCGCGCGCACGGTGCATGTGCTGAACGCGCCGTCTCCTGCGGCTACGGCGTCCTTGCCGATCGGGCGGGAGGTGGCGCGGAGGGCGTTGAGCGGGCTGTGAGCCGGGCATGAGGGGCCCGCGGCCCGGCGGAGCGGGCTGCCGCGGGCTCGCCCCGCCGCAGCCCCTTACCCGACGGCCGTAAAATCGGCCTCACTGTGTCTGACTCCGTGAATACCCCCGAAAGCACCCAGCCGCCCAACACCCCCGGCGGCGAGCACCCCGACCACGCGCCCGGTGTGTCCATCCGGCATACGCGGGCCAAGGGTGAGCCGCGCTTTCCCGACGGGCCGAAGGCCGATCCCGCCGGGTCGCACTTCGAGCGGCGGATCCGGAGTTTTCAGCCGCGGCGGAGCCGGGTGACCGCGGGGCAGGCGGACGCGCTGCAGCGGTTGTGGCCCAAGTGGGGACTGGACATCGACGGGCACCGAGGGCTCGACCTCGCCGACCTGTTCGGCAACGACAACCCCGTCGTCCTGGAGATCGGCTTCGGCATGGGCGAGGCGACCGCCCTGATGGCCGCCGCCGACCCCCGCACCAACATCCTCGCCGTCGACGTCCACACCCCCGGCCAGGGCAATCTGCTCAATCTCGCCGACCGGGACGGCATGTCCAACATCCGGGTGGCGAACGGCGACGCGATCATCCTGCTCCGCGAGATGCTCGCCCCGGACTCCCTCGACGGCCTCCGCGTCTACTTCCCCGACCCCTGGCCCAAGAAGCGGCACCACAAGCGCAGGCTCATCCAGCCCGACTTCCTGAGCCTCGCCGCGACCCGCCTCAAGCCCGGCGGGACCGTGCACTGCGCCACTGACTGGGAACCGTACGCCGAGCAGATGCTCGAGGTCCTCACCGCACACCCCGACTTCGAGAACACGCAGGCGGACGGCGGTTTCGCGCCCCGTCCCGACTTCCGTCCGCTGACCCGTTTCGAGGGCCAGGGACTGGACAAAGGACATGTCGTGAACGACCTCCTCTTCCGTCGCGTACAGCACGTGGACCAGCCCCCCGCCGGCGCCTGACCGCCCCCGGCCTCTTCCGCCTGCGGACAGCGCCCATCCGTCGTTAGGGTCAATGCCGTGGCCACCTGCCCCCCACAGCCGTCGTACCCCAGCGGTCCCGCCGACGGCGTGCCCCTCACCGGCACATCCACCGCCGGTCTGCGGCACGCCCACTGGTGGCAGCGCGCCTGGGTGCGCTACGGCGCGCTGTCCATGCTCCTCGTGATCTCCGGCCTCGTCATCCTGGCCCTGGTCCGCGAGGAGACCGGCACGGAGGGATTCCTGGTCGGGCTCGGGCTGGCCGTCCTCCCGGTGCCCCTGCTCATAGCCGCGTTCCGCTGGCTGGACCGGGTCGAACCGGGCCCCTGGCGGAACCTGCTGTTCTCCTTCGCCTGGGGCGCCTGCGCGGCGGCGCTGATAGCGATCGTCGCCAACAGCTTCGCGACCCAGTGGATAGCGACGGCGACCGCGGATCCGACGAGCGCGGACACGCTCGGCGCGACCGTCATCGCGCCGGTGGTCGAGGAGTCGGCCAAGGCGGCGGCCGTTTTACTGGTCTTCCTCTTCCGGCGGCGTGACTTCACCGGCATCGTCGACGGAGTCGTCATAGCCGGCGTCACGGCGACCGGCTTCGCGTTCACGGAGAACATCCTCTATCTGGGCATGGCCTTCGGTACCGACCAGCTCGCCGGGCACACGGGCATCGCCTCCGTCACGGCGGCGACCTTCTTCGTGCGGATCGTCATGTCGCCGTTCGCGCACCCGCTCTTCACGGTCCTCACGGGCATCGGCTTCGGCATCTCCGCGCTCGCGGCGGACCGCCAGCACATCCGCCGCGTCGCCTTCCCGCTCTCCGGGCTGCTGCTCGCGATGGGCATGCACGCGATGTGGAACGGCTCGTCGGCGTTCGGCGAGTACGGGTTCTTCGCCGTGTACGCGGCGTTCATGGTGCCCATCTTCGGGCTGCTGACGTGGCTGGTGATCTGGACCCGGCAGCGGGAGCTGAGGACCGTGCGGGCGGAGCTGCCCGCGTACGCCGTCGCCGGCTGGCTGACTCCGGCCGAGCCGTACGCGCTCGGCTCGATGCGGGCCCGGCGGATCGCCCGCCAGTACGCCCGCGACCACGCGGGGAAGACCGCGGCGCGGGCGGTGGCGCAGTACGAGGCCTACGCGACGTCTCTGGCGTTCCTGCGGCACCGGGGCCGCCGCGGCCGCGCCGGTGCCGACTTCGTCGTACGGGAACGGGAGCTGCTGGAGGAACTGTGGCGGCGCCGGGATGCGGCCCGCCCCGCGCTGGACCACGCGGCGCGGATCACGGCCCCTCCCGTACCCGTGGCGGCCCCGCCCTGGCCGGTGTACGGGGCGTACGGGTACGGCCACCCGACGACGCACTACTCCGCCCCGACGACGCCGTACCCCGCGTACAACCCGTACCGGTCGTAGCCGAGGCGCCGGCCAGCCGCCGCAGGCGACGATGCCGGGCGTCCGCTGGTCCGGCGCCGGGCGCCGCGGCCGTGGCGCCCGCTCTGACCCGTTGCGGCGGCGCGGGCCGACGGCGGTCGGCCGCAGCCCCGGGCAACGAGGCCGGTCGTCTGCCGGCCCCGTGCCGGGGCGCGGCCGCCGGCTACGAGCCCGGGCGTCCACCGGTTCCCGGCCGGTCACGGCGGCGCATGCCTGGGTACTGTTCCCCCGTGGAACGGAGAGCGAGCGTTTTCACCGAGCAGGCCGAAGCCCCGCCTCACCGGCCGCAGCTGCCGCTCAGGCCGAAGCCTCCGTGAGCCGGCCCACCTCCGCCTCCGTCAGGGTGAGTTCCCCGACCCCGAGCAGCGCCGGCAGCTGTTCCACCGTCCGTGCGGACGCGATCGGCGCGGCCACCGTCGGCCGGGCCGCGAGCCAGGCCAGGGCGACCGTGGCGACGGGGGCGTCGTGGGCCGTGGCTATCTCGTCGAGGGCGTCGAGGACCCGGCGGCCCCGCTCGGTCTCCAGGTGCTTGGCGGCGCCGCCGGCCCGCGCGCTGTCGACGGTCGTACCGGACCGGTACTTGCCGGTGAGGAAGCCGGACGCGAGCGCGTAGTACGGGACGGCCGCGAGGCCGGAGCGCTCGGCGAGGTCCTGGATCTCGCCCTCGTAGGTGTCGCGGGAGACCAGGTTGTAGTGGGGCTGGAGCGCCACATAGCGGGCGAGGCCCTCACGGTCGGAGAACTCCAGGGAGGCCCGCAGCCGCTCCGCCGAGATGTTGGAGGCGGCGATGTGCCGCACCTTCCCGGCCTTCACCAGCTCGTCGAGCGCCCCGATGATCTCCTCCACCGGCACGTCGGGCCGGTCGAAGTGGGTGTAGTAGAGGTCGATGTAGTCGGTGCGCAGGCGGCGCAGCGAGGCGTCCGCGGCGGCCTTGATGTTGGCGGCGGACAGGCCCTGGAACTCGGGGTGCTGGCTGACCTTCGTGGCGACGACGACATCGGCGCGGTTGCCGCGCGCCTGAAGCCACTTGCCGAGGACCGTCTCGGACTCGCCGCCCTGGTTGCCGTCGACCCACGCCGAGTAGACGTCGGCGGTGTCGACGAAGTTGCCGCCGGCGGCGGTGTAGGCGTCGAGGACGGCGAAGGACTGTGCCTCGTCGGCGGTCCAGCCGAAGACGTTGCCGCCGAGGGCGAGCGGGAAGATTTCGAGGTCGGAGGAGCCGAGCTTGCGAAGGGAAGTCATGCCTCTCGTCAACGGCCGTGCCAGAGCGGCTCATTCCAGGTCAGACGCAAAGGTCCTGTGAACAGCCGCCGGACATGCCGGAAACCGGCAGCCCTGACGTCGGGGGGTCGTCGTCAGGGCTGCCGGTGCTTCGACTGGCTTGTGGCGCTTACGGGTTAAGGCCCTTGCCCCGCAGCCACGCCATCGGGTCGATTCCGCCGCTGGAACCACCGGAGTGAACTTCGAGGTGCAGATGGGCACCGGTGACGTTGCCGGTGGCGCCGACGCGGCCGATGACATCGCCCGTGCTGACCTTCTGGCCGACGCTGACGCCGATGGAGGACTGGTGCGCGTACCAGATCTCCGTGCCGTCATCGAGGGTGAGGACCGTCTTGTAGCCGTACGAGCCGTTCCAGCCCGCCTCGGTGATGGTGCCGCTGTGCACCGCCTTGATCGGCGTGCCCGTGGGGGCGGCGAAGTCGAGGCCCGTGTGGTAGCCGGAGGACCAGTAGGCGCCGGCCTGACCGAAGGTCGAGGTGAGGGTGTACGAGGAGGTCGGCAGCGTGAACTGCTTGGCGAGGGCGGCGAGCCGCTCCGCCTCGGCCTTCTTCTTGGCCTCCTCCTCCGCCTTCCGCTTGGCCTCGGCGGCCTTGGCCTTGGCTTCCTCCTGCGCCTTGGCGACGGCTTCGGCGGCCGCCTTCTCGGCGGCGTCGGCGGCGTCCTGCGCGGCCTTGGTGTCGATCTGGTCCTGCTGGTACTCGACCTGGGCCATGATCCGGGCGCGCAGCGCCTCGCCGGCGCCGGAGGAGTTCTCCTCGGTGTCGGCTGTGGTCGTCGCGCCGAGGCCGCTGAGCGGAGTCGCGGAGCCCGCGGGGGTGTCGTCGTCCGAGATGAGGGAACCCACCGAGGGCAGGTCCGACACGGAGATGGACACCGGTGGCTTGCCGGTCTGGGCGCTGGCCATGCCGCCCGCGCCCACGGCGGCTATGACGCCGACGCCCAGGACGGTGGAGCTGCGGGCGAGCCCTCCGCCGCGCTGCTTGGTGACGCGATGCCGGCCACGGACGGGACGGATGGATTCCTCGGTGGGGTTCCACTCCTGGAACGGGCCCTCGTCGGTGCGCTGACCGCCGTAGCCGAAAGTCTCGGTGTCGCGCTGGTTCCGCGCGAACGGGGCCGCGGGGGCAGGCCGGTTGGACGCCACGTGGGCGTACTCCTTTCCTTCCTTCTCGCCTACCGGGTTAGCTGACGGGTTCGGAGCAGGAAGGTCTCCTACGCGCGTAAACAGACCGTGCTTCCACGGCGGTTTACGCCCGATTCACCCCAAGTGGTGGTTCCCCGGTTCCCTTTCGGGATTCGGCGCGTGCGCACGGAGCCGCCTTCTGTGACGGCTGGGACGACCGCGCTGCGTTATCGAACGTTAATAGACCCGGGGAGTGGATTCCAGCGGTTCCACTTGATCATTAACCTTTTTCGTGCGGACTTACCTGCCATGACCGGCTTAAATCGGGCGAGTTGCCCGCTCCGCAAGTGACTGCTGGGTATTGACGGTGTGTCAGTTGTTCTGCGGAGCGATGCGCTTCGCTCACGGGCAGTAACCGGGGTGTGGAGAACCGGAAAACACCGAGGGCCGGAATCCTTTTGGATTCCGGCCCTCGGCCTTCAGTAGCGGGGACAGGATTTGAACCTGCGACCTCTGGGTTATGAGCCCAGCGAGCTACCGAGCTGCTCCACCCCGCGTCGTTGTGATTCCAGTGTACGCCATCCGCGGGACCACTCGTGACCACCCGCCCGCTACAGCAGATGGCGGTTCGGGGCCTTGGCCCGGTGCTCGTGCTCCGGGAGGACGACGACCTCCGCCCCGCCGGCCGCCAGGACTCCGCTGCCGTCGGCGCCCTGGACGAAGGTGTCCGGCTCGCGCCAGGCCGTGACCACCCGGCGTACGCCCGCGTCGAGGAGCAGCCGGGCGCAGGGTGCGGGGCGGGAGGCGCGGCGGGCGCAGGGCTCCAGGCTGCTGTAGACCGTGGCGGTGGCGAGGCGCGGGTCGGACGGGCCGAGCTTCGCCAGGGCCGCCTCCTCGGCGTGCGCGACGGGGTCGCCGCCCTCGCGGGAGTGGCCGCGGGCCAGTTCCGTGCCGTCGGCCGCGACGACCACCGCGCCCACGCTGAACGCCGTGTCCGACGGCGGGCAGAGGTCCGCCAGTTCGCAGGCGAGGGCCAGCCAGTGGTGGTCGGCGGCGGTGGGGAGGGCGCCGGTGCCCGGGGCGGTGGGTTCGTAGCGCATGAGGACCACGTCCTCGATGCGCCGTGTCTCCAGCAGCCGGAGCCGGCCGCCCTGGTAGCCGCCGGGCCCGAAGAGGCGGGGTGCCTGCGGATCGCCCACGAAGAGCGGGGCGAGGACCAGCTGGAGTTCGTCGGCGAGGCCCTGGGTGAGGAGCTGGGTGTGGATCAGGCCGCCGCCCTCGACCATGAGCCGCCGTACGCCCCGTACGTCGTGCAGGTGGGTGAGGAGCCGCCGCCAGTCGAGGTCGGCGCCGAGGGGGGCCACGTCGGTGGCGAGGCCGAGGGCCCGGGCACGCTCGGCGCCCTGGTCGGTCGTGTAGAGGACCTTCTCGCCGCCGGTGTGCCAGAAACGGGCCTCCGGGTCGAGGTCGCCGGAGCCGCTGACGGTGACCTTGAGGGGGTATTCCGGCCGGCCGGCGGCGATGCGGGCGGCCCGCCGCTCGTCCGAGTTGACCAGCAGGCGCGGATTGTCGGCACGGATGGTGCCGGCGCCGACCAGGATCGCGTCGACGGACGCCCGGACCTCGTCGACCCGGTCGAAGTCGGCCGGGCCGGACAGCAGCAGGCGTTCGGGCCCGGTGTCGTCCAGATAGCCGTCGAGGGAGACGGCGGCGGACAGCAGGACGTACGGGTGAGGCATCGACGCTCCCCGGTCGGGTGGGACGGCGGACCGGCGGGACTCGGGGCCTGCCGGGTCTTGGTTCAAGTTTGAAACAAACCTACACTGGCGGCATGACGACTCGCTGGCTCACCCCCGAGGAGCAACGCGCCTGGCGCGCGTACATCGCCTCCTCGCTGCTCCTGGAGGACGCGATCGACCGGCAGCTCCAGCAGGACGCCGGCATGCCGCACCTGTACTACTCCATCCTGTCCGTTCTGTCGGAGTCCCCCGAACAGCGCCTGCGCATGACCGATCTCGCCGAGCGGCTGAAGATCACGCGCAGCCGGCTGACGTACGCGGTGACGCGGCTGGAGAAGGACGGCATGCTGCGGCGCGAGGCCTGCCGGTACGACAAGCGGGGCAGCATCGCCGCGCTGACCGAGGCGGGGTTCGCCGTACTGGAGCGCGCGGCGCCCGGGCATGTCGAGACCGTGCGGAGCTACGTCTTCGACCGGCTCAGCGAGGAGCAGGTGGCGCAGCTGGAGGAGATCTCCGCGGCGATCGCGCAGGGGCTCCAGGAGGACGGGACCCGGCCGACGTCGGACGACGTGCCGTGGCGGCGGAGGTCCTCCACGGGCTGTTCGTGAGGCGGCCCGCAGCGACGCCGTGAGGCACTCAGTGGGCATTCAGCG
Organism: Streptomyces sp. NPDC057002; assembly: GCF_042673825.1. Classification (NCBI taxonomy): domain Bacteria; kingdom Bacillati; phylum Actinomycetota; class Actinomycetes; order Kitasatosporales; family Streptomycetaceae; genus Streptomyces; species Streptomyces sp. NPDC057002. The sequence goes on along the minus strand of NZ_JBHURZ010000004.1, from coordinate 888,871 downwards.
GGGCATTCAGTGAGGCACGTCACAAGGGGCTGAACCTCGTTGCTTCAAATTTAAAGCAAGGGTAGTGTTCCGGACCGTGGATCTGCTTCAAATCTGAAGCAGACGGCTGTGCAGCCGAACAGGAACGGAACCCGGAGGCCCCGCATGCCCGACACCCCCGACGTCATCGCCACCCAGCGCTCCCGCGTCCGGGTACCGCTGCGCTTCCATGACGGCTACGAGGTCGACGCCGAACTCGTCACCTTCCACGGACTGGCCGACAACCAGGAACACGTGGCCGTCGTCCTGGGGGAGCCGGGCCCGGTCCCGCTGGTGCGACTGCACTCCGAGTGCCTGACCGGGGACGTGTTCGGCTCGGCCCGCTGCGACTGCGGTCCGCAGCTGCGCGAGGCGGTCGAGCGGATAGCCGACCGCGGCGGCGTGCTCCTCTACCTCCGCCAGGAGGGCCGGGGCATCGGCCTCTACAACAAGCTCGACGCGTACGCCCTCCAGGACGAGGGCCTCGACACGTACGAGGCGAACGCCGCCCTGGGGCTGCCTGAGGACGCCCGGGACTACACGGCGGCGGCCCAGATGCTGAAGGCCCTGGGCATCAAGGAGCTGGACCTGCTCTCCAACAACCCCGACAAGGCGGACCAGTTGCGCACCCTGGGTATCGAGGTGCGCGACCGTGTCCCCACGGGCGTCTTCACCACCGCGCACAACGTCCGCTATCTGCGCGCCAAGGTCCTCCAGACCCAGCACACGCTGCCGCTGGCCGCGCTGACGGAGCTCAGCGCGGGCTGAACGGGGCACGGCCCGGCCGGGTGCTGAACGGGGCTGCTTGCCCCTCGGCTCATCGGGTACAGCCTTTGAAAGAGGGCGATCTCCGCAGTACCCGGAGCTTATGGAAAGTGACGTTTCGTGACCGATCTCGGCGCCCCCGGCGACCCCCGGGCGAGGGGACCGGGCGACGGACCGGAAACCGTCGCGTCGCAGATCGCCGATGCCGTGGACAGTCTGACGGCCCTGTGGTCGGTCGCCGCCCAGGAGGCGTCCCTGCGCCTGTCCCCACACCAGCTGCGGGCGCTGCGCACCGTGGAGGCGGGGCCCGGCCTGAACGTCACGGCCCTGGCGGACGAACTCGACATCGGCCTCCCCACGGCCAGTCGGCTCTGCGACCGGCTCGCGGCGGCCGGCCTGCTGGAACGGGCCCCACACCCGGGCACCCGCCGCGAGGTACAGCTGTGGCTCACCCCGCACGGCCGGCATGTCCTGAGCGACGTCGCAGACCGCCGGGCCGAGGCCCTGGCCACGGCGCTGGCGGCGATGGAACCGGCGGAACGGGTGGCTCTGAGCCGGGGATTGCGGGGATTTCTGGCAGCACGGGACGCGGCCGTGCCGCACCCTGACGGAACCGAGTGAGTCAAGCCCCCGAGCCGTGCCGGCCCCCGCCACCGGCGCCCAGTACGGCCACACACGTGTCGTCCCGCACCGGCAGGGCCGCGCTCCCGGCGTCCCGCAGCACCGCGACGGCCACCACCGCCGGGTCGCAGGAGAGGAGCACTCCGTCGTCGGGCGGCGTCCAGCGGCTGGGCAGCCCGTCGCTGTGCAGGACGAGCAGGCTGTCCTCCTGCCATGGAACGCGCTGCACGGGCACGGACGCCGGGGCCTGCGCGCCCACGATGCCGGGGTGGGACAGCAGCGGCTTCCAGGTGCCGTCGGTGCGCATACGGCCGCCGATGTTGCCGATCCCGGCGAAGCTCAACTGCCCCGACGGAAGGTCGAGTTGAGCCACGGCGACGGCCGCGCCCCGGGTGGGCCGCAGCGTCCTGCCCAGGCGCCGCAGGATCTCGGCGGGCGGCAGGTCGGCCACCCCGCGCAGTTCGGCCACGGCGGCGCCGGACGCCTCGGCGGCCTTGGGCCCGTGGCCGAGCCCGTCGGCGAGCAGCAGGGTCACGCGGTCGCGGCCGTACACCCGGCTCCACGCGTCACCGGAGTACTCGGCCCGGCCGAGGGGCACGTTGACGCCGCCCACGCGCGGGCCCGGAATGGGCCGCGACCCCCTGACGGCCCGCTCGTGGCCGATGCGGGCCACGGCCACGGTGCCCCGCCCGGGTGCGCTGTGCAGGTCGAAGTCGTTCGCTATGCGCCGGCACGTGCCGAGGCCGGCGCCCAGGGAGGACGCGGTGGTGTAGCCGTCGCGCATCGCCGCCGCGATGTCCGGGATGCCCGGGCCGTGGTCGAGCGAGACGATCTGCACGGACGTCTCCGGGGTGCCGTCGCGGCCGCGCTCGACGAGGTTGATGAGGACGCGCCCGCCGTCCGCGTGCCGCAGCAGATTGGTCGCCAGCTCCGTCGCCACGAGCGCGGCGGTCGCGGTGCGGGGCGCGGGCAGCCCGGCGCGTGCGCTGGCCTCCTCGGCGGCAACCCGGACGTCCCGCACCCGGGTCGAGTCGTCCACCGGCACGTCCCACACCCTGCTCATCAGGCCCCCGGCCGGGACGGCGGTACGGCGGTGGCCCAGGCGGTGACGGTGACGGTGGTGCCCTCGCCGGGCCGGCTCTCCACCTCGAACTCGTGCACCAGCCGCTTGGCCCCGCTCATGCCCAGACCGAGCCCGCCGCCGCTGGTGTAGCCGTCGGTCATCGCCTGGTCCAGGTCGCGGATGCCGGGCCCGTTGTCGACGAAGGCCAGCCGCAGTCCGCTCGACGGCCCGAGGCCCAGCGGGGTGATCTCCACATGGCCGCCCCCACCGTGGACGAGGGTGTTGCGGGCCAGTTCGCTGGCCGCCGTGACGAGCTTGGTCTGCTGCACCAGCCCGAAGCCGAGCTCGGCGGCGGCCTGCCTGACCTGCTGCCGCACCCAGGCCAGATCGGCGTCCGAGCCGATCGGCAGGCTCGTCGGCGCGGCATGGCGGGAGGCCTGCATCAGGGACTCCCCTCACTGTGACGCTCACCGGCGGCGAGCAGCTCCATCGCGCGTTCGACATCCAGGGCCGTACGCAGTCCCGGCAGGGTGAGCCCCAGTTCGACCAGGGTGATCGCCACCGCCGGGCGCATCCCGGCCAGCACCGTACGGGCGGCCAGCAGTCCGGCTCCGGCGGCGATCTCGGCGAGGACCCGCCCCAGGAAAGAGTCGACCATGTCGACGCCGGAGATGTCGATGACCACTCCGGTCACTCGCGTGTGCGCGATCCGGGCCGTGATGTCCTGCTGGAGCTGCTCGGCCATCCCGTCGTGCAGCTCTCCCTGGAGGGTGACCAGCAGGGTGTCGCCCAGCTGGAGGACCGGCACCGTGAAGGCGTGTCCCCCCGCGGGTCCGGGCAGCCCCGGCCCGAACCCGGTCACCGCACGCCCGCGTCGGCCGCCGGGCCGGCCGAGCGGAGCGGCGCGATCTCGACGCCCTGCCGGCTGAGCGCGTAGGCCAGCGCGTCCTCCAGGCTCGCGCGCGTGAGCACCGTGCCGAGGTCGATGCCCAGGTGGACGATGGTCTGCGCGATCGCGGGCCGGATCCCGGAGACGATGCACTCGGCGCCCATCAGCCGGGCCGCCGCCACCGTCTTCATCAGGTGCTGGGCGACCAGCGAGTCGACCGTGGGCACACCGGTGATGTCGAGGATGGCGAACCGGGCGCGCTCGGCGACGATCGCGTCCAGCAGGCTCTCCATGACCACCTGGCTGCGCGCGCTGTCCAGCGTGCCGATCAGCGGCACGGCGACGGTGCTCTCCCAGAGTTTGATCACCGGGGTGGCCGCTTCGAGCAGCTGCTCGCGCTGCCGTGCGATGAGTTCCTCGCCCGCGCTGACCAAGGTCTCCATCACGACCATGCGCAGCGTGCCCATGAGCACCGTCAGGGCCAGCACGCTCTCCTGGGCCTCTGGGGCGTACGGGTCCGGGAACTCGGCGCGCAGCAGTTCGGTCACCGGTGCGCGCAGGGCGGCCACCTCTTCGGCGACCCCGTCCGGGTCGATCCCCGTACGGGCACGGGATGCCGCCATCCGGCCCAACTGGTCGCGCACCGGCTCGAATCCGGGCGCCCGGATGTCCTCCGTACGGCCGGAAGCCGCCACCGCCGCCAGCGCGGCGGCCACGGACCTGCCCGCCTCCACGGCCTCGTCCCGTGAGACGGTGAAGACCGTGCGGAACAGCGCGGCGTCCGCCCATCGTTGGGCGACCTGCTCCCGGCGCTGCTCGAGGAAGGCGCTCACCTGGTAATGGGCCGGCTCCTGTTCCGCGTTCCGTTCCGATTCCGACACTTGCATCGCTCCCTTGCACGGACCGGACCGAGGCCGCGCTACAGCGCCTCAGCCATTACTTGCCGTATGACAAACATTAGTGCCGGCGCGGGGCAACACCAAACAACTGCCCCTCGCCGCCCCTGGCCTGCGCCTTCCCCGTCCCTCATCGCCCACGCCAGTCCAGGCACACCACCAGGGCGTCGTCGTCCGCGACCGGCCTGCCGCGATGGCCGCTCAGTTCGCGCAGGACGGCCCGGGGCACATCGGCGGCCGGGAGCAGCCGGGTCGACTGGATCGCCCGGGCCAGAGCGGTGTCGCCGTACGCCTCTCCGCCCGGGGAGGCGACGTCGTACACCCCGTCACTGACGAAGACGAGCCGGTCGCCGGGCTCGGCCCGGAACTCCTGGGCCACATAGTCGGTCTCCTCGAACATGCCGAGCGGCAGCTGGGCGTCGAAGTCCACCCGCTCCACCACGCCCCGGCGCATCCGCAGCAGTTGCGGAGACCCGGCGTCCACCGCCCGGACCCGCCCGGTGGCCAGATCGAAGTCGAGCATGAGCACGGACAGATAGCAGCGGCCCCGGTAGTGCGCGTACACCGCCTGGTCGGCCAGCGCGGCCTGGTCGGCGAGGGGGAGACCGGCCCGGCGCGCGTTGCGCAGGGCGTTGATCGCCAGGTTCGTCAGCAGGGAGGCCTCGATGCCCTCGCCCATGCCGTTGGTGACGTAGAGACTGAGCCGGTCGGCCGTGGCGGACCAGTCGAAGTTGTCGCCGAAGATCGCGTACGCCGGTTCCAGCTGGGCGCCGAGCTCGTACTCGGGGCGGGCGCAGGAGCGGCCCGGCAGCAGCTGCCACTGCATCTCGGCGGCCAGGGTGAGACGGTCCCTGCGGCGTGCCTGGAGGTACAGGTCGGTGTCCCGCTCGGCGACGACGACCTCGTGTCCCAGCACCTGGGCGATCTCCGCCAGTTCGCCGAGGCAGCCGTCGGCGTGCTCGCCGCCCGGCAGGACCACGGTCAGTACGCCGAGCCGGTCGCCGCGCACGGTGACGGGCAGATGCGCTCGGACGCGCTCACCCAAAAGGGCCTCCACCCAGGGCTCCTGAGCCCCGAAGGCCCGGCCCGCCGGGCTGTTGTGCACCGACACCGGCTGGAGGGTGTGCGGCAGCACGGACACCGGCTGGAGCACCGTCAGTCCGTAGTCGGCCAGGAAAAGCTCGACGGAGTCCGCCGCGTACTGATCGGTCAGTACGCGACGGACCGCGTCCAGCAGTTGATGGGGTGCCGCCGTGCGCAAGGCGCGCTCGGCGGCCACGAATCTGTTCACGATCGTCGTCACGATGGTCGACACACCAATCCTTGGTTCGAATGCGCGGTGGGCGGTTGTGACCCTTGCCCGGGCCACCCCCGGCTCCCCGCGCGCCTAGTACGCTGACGGCCACCCCGGTGCCTGCGAGAGTGTGACTGTGACTTCCCTCCGACCCCGCCCTGAGCCAGCAGAGGTCGCACGTGTGACCTCCACGGCCGCGGAGTTGCTGGAAGTCCTCTGGGGCCGGGCCTCGACGGCACCCGCCTCCGCCTCCCAGCTGCGCGTGCTGCTCATCCTCGAGCACCACGAGGGCATCAACCTGCGCACGCTCGCCGACTCCCTGGCCTCCACACCGCCCTCGACGAGCCGGCTCTGCGACCGGCTGCAGGCGACCGGGTTCGTCGAGCGTGTGGTGAGTCCGGTGGACCGGCGCGAGGTGCGTCTGCGCCTCAGCGGCCGGGGCCGTACGTTCCTCGCCGATCTGCGCGTACGACGGGAGCAGGCGCTGCGCGAGGTGCTCGACCGGATGCCCGCGGCCAAGCGGGTCGCGCTGCTGCAGGGTCTCGAGGCGTTCTGCGACGTGGCGGCGGCCCGGATACACGACGCCTCCGACGACTCCGGTTCGCCCGGCACCCGGACTGCCTGAACTCTTCCCCGCCACGAAGCCCCACCCTCCTGTCCCCTACCGCCGCAGACTTTTGTGGGTACCCCGACACCGCCCCGACCTGCACCGACTGTGGTCAACGTCTCGATGGGGCATATGCGGGGCATGAGCCGGGCGACTGCGGGTAGCGGCGCTGGAGGTGGCCTGTCGGGGGATGGAAGCGGGCCGGTACTACGAGGGAGGGCCCGTGACGGCGACGACGCGCATCGGCACGACGACGGATTCCGGCATCGAGACCAGTGAGGTGCTGCCCCTGATCGCCGAGCCGCAGAAGCTCGCCCCGCAGGACGCGCGCGGGCTGACCGGACAGTTCCTGGAGCGGCTCGCCGTACTGGAGGAGGGCACTCCCGAATACCAGTACGCGCGCAACACGCTCATCGAGATGAACATGTCGCTGGTGCGGTTCGCGGCCCGCCGGTTCCGCGGCAGCGGCCAGGCGATGGAGGACGTCGTCCAGGTCGGCATCATCGGGCTGATCAAGGCGATCGACCGCTTCGAGGTCTCCCGCGAGGTGCAGTTCACCAGCTTCGCGGTGCCCTACATCATCGGCGAGATCAAGCGGTTCTTCCGTGACACGTCCTGGGCCGTGCACGTGCCGCGCCGCCTGCAGGAGGCCCGTACCGAACTCGCCAAGGCCACCGAGGAACTGGCCTCCCGCCTCGGCCGCGCGCCCCGGGTCGCCGAGCTGGCGGCCCTGATGAACATCACCGAGGAGCAGGTCGTCGAGGCCCAGGTCGCGGCGAACGGCTACCTCTCCTCGTCCCTCGACGCGACGGTCGGCGGTGACGCGGACGAAAGCGACGCGACGCTCTCGGAGTTCATCGGCGAGGAGGACCCGGCCCTCGAACTGGTCGAGGACTTCCACGCCCTCGCTCCCCTGGTCGCCGAACTCGACGAACGCCAGCGCCTCATCCTCCACCTGCGTTTCGTGGAGGAACTCACCCAGGCCGAGATTGGCGCCCGCCTCGGCATCTCCCAGATGCACGTCTCCCGCCTCATCTCCCGGACGGTGGCACGACTGCGGGCGGGGATGCTGACGACGGGCTGAGCCGCCCCGGAATCGACCTGAGCCCCGGTCCAGATGCCGTCTGGACCGGGGCTCTTCGGTGGTTCTGCCCCGAACCCGCCGCATACGCCAACACCCACTCCTGGGCGGCCCCACGGAGCTGCCTGCGTCGAGATGCGACCTGGGAGGCACCAGCGCACGCTGGAGACACGTGCAGCGCCTTCGGAGGTGGTTGAGGATGCGACGAGCGCACGCCGTCACTGCGGCTGTTCTTCTTTCCGCAGGCCTTCTCGGAGGTCCTGCTGTCGCGGCGCCGCAGGTCATCCCGGAACGCACCGAACGCGTCGTAGCGCAGGGGCCGGACGACATATGCGACTACACGAATCGTCGGCCCAACCTCCAACAGGGCTCATCCGGGGCGGTTGTCCAGCAAGCCCAGTGCTATCTCAATGAGGCTGTAGGAGCCGAGCTGGACGTGGACGGAGACTTCGGCAGGCTGACGCGAAGCGCGGTGACCGCCTTCCAGCAATGCGCCGAAATCGTCGTCGACGGACGTATCGGAGCGCAGACCTGGTCCTTCCTTTCCTTCTGGGCCAATGACCCGGGCCGCCCCTTCTGCTGACACTCGGCGAGACGGGGGGGAGACGGGGGAGACGGTTGAAAACGAAGCAGCGCCCGACCCGGCCGAAGCCGGGTCGGGCGCTGCGCTGCGGTAGGCCCTGTGGGACTCGAACCCACAACCAATGGATTAAAAGTCCACTGCTCTGCCAATTGAGCTAAGGGCCCAGGCGATGTTGCCCCCACGAGCATAGCCGCAGGACGGCGAGTCTCCGATCAGGTATCGGAACGCGACGGCCACACACCACCGTACGGGACCGAAAGCAGAGCGCCGTGGTCCGCCCGTCGGGGCGGGGCCACGGCGCTCCACACTGCTATGCGTCAGCCGTTGCGCTTCCAGCGCGGCTTGTCCTCGCGGCGGCCGAAGGAGCCGCCGCCGCGGTGGTCGTCACGACGGCCGTTCGGGCGGTCGTGCCCGCCGGCGCGGTAGCCCGGACGGTCGTCCCGGCGGTCCCGGTTGAAGGGGCGGTCGCTGCCGCGGTGCCCACCGCGCTCGTCGCGGCGGAAGCCGCCACGGTCACGGTCCCGGTTGAAGCCGCCGCCGCGCTCGTCACGCCGCTCGAAGGAACGGCCGCCACGGTCACCACCGCGGTCACGGTCGAAGGAACGCCCGCCGCGGTCGTCACGCCGGAAGCCCCCGCGCTCGCCGCGGTCACCCCGGTCGTCGCGACGAAAACCGCCGCCGCGCTCGTCACGCCGCTCGAAGGAACGGCCACCACGGTCACCACCACGGTCGCCACCGCGGTCACGGTCACGGTCACGGTTGAAACCGCCGCCGCGCTCGTCACGCCGCTCGAAGGAACGGCCACCACGGTCACCACCGCGGTCACGGTCGAAGGAACGCCCGCCGCGGTCGCCACCACGGTCACGGTCGAAGGACCGCTCCCGGTCGGCGTACCGGTCACGCCCGTAGCCGCCGCCACGCTCCTCGCGCCGCTCGCGACGCTCGTAGGACGGGGAGGACTCGGCACGCTCCTCGCGCGCGACGTCCTGCGCGGTCGGCTGCTCCGGCACCGACACCTCGACGCCGGCCGGAACGTCCGCGGCCGGGCCGGACTCACCGGCGGCCACGGGCTCCTCGCCCCGCTCACGCGCGACCCGCGCGAGCAGCCGGTCGGACTCCTCACGCAGCTCGGTCGCACGCCGCTGCGCACGCTCCAGCTCCTTGGTGAGCTGGGCGACCTCACGCTCGGCCTGCTGCGCGGAGTTGCCCACGGACTCGGCCTGGACCTCGGTCATCGACCGGGCGCCGGTGATCTCGGCGACCTCCGGGTCGAAGGCCGCGCCGCCCTGGATGATGTGACGCCCGGCGTCGACGCCCGCGTCCTCCATCAGCCGGAAGATCTGACGCCGCTGGTGCGGCAGCGAGAGGGAGACGACGGTGCCCGTGCGGCCGGCACGCGCCGTACGGCCCGCGCGGTGCAGGTAGTCCTTGTGGTCCCCGGCCGGGTCCACGTTCAGCACCAAGTCGATGCCGTCGACGTGGATACCGCGGGCGGCGACGTCGGTCGCGACGAGCGCGTTGACGTAGCCCTTCTTGAAGTCCTCCAGCACGCGGGTGCGCGCGCCCTGCGTCATTCCGCCGTGCAGCGCGTCGGCCTTCACGCCGGAGTCGCAGAGCTGCTCGGCGATGCGGTCGGCGCCCAGCTGGGTGCGGACGAAGATGATCGTGCGGCCCTTACGGGAGGCGACCGCGGCGGTGACCGGCGCCTTGTCCTTGGGCTTCACGATGAGGATGTGGTGCGACATGGTCGTGACGTTGCCCTGGGCGCTGTCGACCTCGTGCGTGACCGGGTCGCTCAGGTAGCGCTTGACCAGCGTGGAGATCTCGTTCTCCATCGTGGCCGAGAACAGCATGCGCTGACCGCCCGCCGGGACCTGGTCGAGCAGCTCGGTGACCTCGGGCAGGAAGCCCAGGTCCGACATCTGGTCGGCCTCGTCGAGGACGGCGATCTGCACGTTCTCCAGGGAGCAGGCACCGCGGTTGATGATGTCCCGCAGTCGGCCGGGGGTGGCGACGAGGACGTCGACACCGCGCTCCAGGGCGTAGATCTGGTTGCCCATCGACGTACCGCCGCAGACGACCTTCATCTTCAGCCCCAGGACGTCGCCGTAGGGCTGGAGCGCGTCGGCGACCTGCATGGCGAGCTCACGCGTCGGCGTGAGGATGACGGCGCGCGGCTTGTGCTTCTCGGTGCGGCCGCCGGCGAGCGTCGCCAGGGTCGGCAGACCGAAGGAGAGGGTCTTGCCGGAGCCGGTGCGGCCACGGCCGAGGATGTCCTTGCCGGCCAGGGCGTCCGGAATGGTCGCGGCCTGGATGGGGAAGGGGGTGGTCACGCCGTTCTGTGCGAGCTTGCGCACGACGCCCTCGGGCAGGCCGAGGTCGGCGAAAGTCACTTCGGGGGTGTCGTCGGCTGCCTCGTTCTCGGGCACGACGACGTGATCAGTACTGGCGATGGACATGCGAATGCGAAACCTTCCGGAGTCTCCGTCGGCACGCGCCCGTCAACTCCGTGATTCGCGATTCGCAATACGACCGCCTCAATGCGGTCCACCACGGCAAGGGAGAGTACGCGCCACACGGCGCGCTCTGTAGTGGCGCCGGGCAAGAATGGGTTCAAACGATCTGCCACCATACGCACTCCGGGCCCCGCAAGGCAAACCGGACTCCGCGGGAGACAGACCGGGACGCCCTCCGTCGGCCACTGGCCCGGAGAACCTCCCGTCGGTTTCCAACCCACCACCCCCACACCCTGTTCCCGCCGAGCCCCCGCCGTGACACAGCTCACCGCAGGGCTACGCCGGTTCCCCCGCCTCCGGAGCCGGCTCCCGCTGCGCCAGCTGCGGACCCGGCGGCTCGTGCGCCGACGACGAAGGCTCCGGCGTCGGCTCCGGCGATGTCGTCGGCTCGGGCGGTGTCGGCGTGGGCTCCGGTTCGGCCGTCCGGGTGGGAGTGGGCGGCTCCGGCGGCTTCGGCATCGGCTTCCCCGGCTTCCCCGGCTTGCCGCCTGCCGGCGCCGACGCGCTCACCGCGGCGGACGGCGAGGCCTCGGGAGACGCCGACTCCCCGGGCCTGCCGCGCTCGCCCTTCCCGCCCTTCTTCCCCTTGCCGCGCCCGTGCTTGCCGTCGGCCGCCGCCGCACCGGCCCCGGCACCGCCGCCCGACACCGCCGACCCGCCGTCGGGCGCCTCCCCGCCGCGCTGCCCCGCGGAGTGCGACGGCTTGGCACTCCCGCCCGCGCCGTCGTCGCCGACGCTCATGCAGCCGGCGGCAGCGGCGACGGCCACGACCGTGGCGGCCAGGCGGACGGGTACGTACAAGGGGCGCACGGGGCCACCTCCGGGAAGGGTGATGGAGTCAACACCTTCAACTCCCGCCGCCCACAAGAGGACACGCGCCCCGCGTTCACATCACGCTCAGCCGTAGCCCAGGGCGTGAAGGCGCTCGTCGTCGATGCCGAAGTGGTGCGCGATCTCGTGCACCACGGTGACCTCCGTCTCCGCGACGACGTCCTCCCGCGACTCGCACATCCGCAGGGTCGGGTTCCGGTAGATCGTGATCCGGTCCGGCAGCACACCGGCGTACCACTCCCCCCGGTCGGTCAGCGGAGTCCCCTCGTACAGCCCGAGCAGCTCGGGATCGTCCGTCGGCGGTTCGTCCTCGACGAACACCGCGACGTTGTCCATCAGTCGGGTCAGCTCCGGCGGGATCCGGTCGAGCGCCTCGGCGACCAGTTCCTCGAACTCCTCGCGCGTCATCTCCAGCACAGGCCCATTGTCGGCCACGATCCCGCCGTACGAGAGCCATCCGGCGTCGCATATCCGGCCCGGGACTTGGGCATACGGGATCAATGGCCCGCGTCCCCGCCGCAGTCCTGAGTGTCCTGAACCCGATCCGCAAGCCCCCGCGCGCCCTGGCCCGCCGCTATCGCTCCCGCCAGGCGCCCACCACGATCGAGCTCGTGCGGCAGCCGCACCCGTGGGCCCGGGCGGCCGGACTCGTGACCGTCGTCCTCCTCGGCGCCTGGCTGGGGCTGCTGGTCGTGGGCAACGTCCGGGTCCCGGTCGGCCCCATGAACACCACCATGACCCTGCGCCCCTCCTTCACCGGCGGCACCAAGATCAACATCTCGCCGCTGGGCGCCCTGGCACTGGACAGCCACAACGCACCCGTCCGCCTGGACGTGAACGTCGACCAGCTCGACCCTGACCGCTCGCAGGCCCTGGTCGACCACCCCGAACGCCTCTCCGGCCTCCAGGACGAGGTCACCGAGGACGTCGGCCGCGGCACCCTCGACCTGGCCGTCCGCTCGAGCGTCGCCGTCGTCGCCGGCGCCACCGCCCTCGGCCTCGCGGTCTACCGCCGCCCGCGCCGCGCCCTGGCCGCCGGCGGCCTCGCCCTCACCCTCCTCGCCGCCTCGGGCGGCACGGCCTACGCCACCTGGCGCCCCGACTCGGTCCTGGAACCCAAGTTCTCCGGCCTGCTCACCTCGGCCCCCTCCCTGGTCGGCAACGCGCGCAGCATCGTCACCGAATTCGACGTCTACCAGAAGGAATTGGCCCGCCTGGTCACCAACGTGACCAAGCTCTACGACGCCACCTCGACACTCCCGGCCTACGCGCCCGACCCCTCCACCATCCGGGTCCTGCACGTCTCCGACATCCACCTCAACCCGGCGAGCTGGAAGATCATCGCCTCGCTCGTGGAGCAGTACAAGGTGGACGTGATCGTCGACTCGGGCGACACGATGGACCACGGCACAGCAGCCGAGAACGGCTTCCTGGACCCCATCGAGGACCTCGGGGCCCCCTATGTCTGGGTCCGCGGCAACCACGACTCGATGCTCACCCAGCGCTATATGGAGGACCTGAAGAACGTCCACGTCCTGGACAACGGCCGGGCGACGACGATCAAGGGCCTGCGTTTCGCGGGCATCGGCGATCCGCAGTACACGCCGGACCGCTCGAAGCAGATCGGCGCCGCCCAGTCCCAGGAGCTGGCGGGTGCCAGGCTGGCCACGGCCCTGCGCGACCAGCGCACGGCCGGCACCCCGGTGGATGTCGCCGTCGCCCACGAACCGGCGGCGGTCCGCGAGGTCGACGGCGAAGTCCCCTTGGCCCTGGCCGGCCACCTCCACCACGACGAGACGGAGGTCCTGAAGTACGGCACCCGGCTCCGCATCGAGGGCTCCACCGGCGGCAGCGGCCTGCGCGCCATCGAGGGCAGGCACCCGGACCCCATCGAGGCGTCGATCCTGTACTTCGACCGGGACTCCCGCCTCCTCCAGGCCTGGGACGAGATCGAGCTGGGCGGCCTCGGCCTCACGACGGCCGAGGTCAGCCGCCACCTGCCGGAGGAGAACCAGCCCGGTGCGCAACCATCGCCGAGTACCCCTACGGAGGGCACCCCGTCCGCCTCCCCCTAAACCGTTTTGGCGATAGGTCCCGCCATCCCATATGCTTCTCACGTCCCCGACGCGCTGAGAAGCGCGCAGGCGGGCCGATAGCCCTCATCGTCTAGCGGCCTAGGACGCCGCCCTTTCAAGGCGGTAGCACGGGTTCGAATCCCGTTGGGGGCACGCACCACCCTGTGCGACACTGTCGTACGACACGCTTGGTCCTGTGGAGCAGTTTGGAGTGCTCGCCACCCTGTCAAGGTGGAGGCCGCGGGTTCAAATCCCGTCAGGACCGCTGAGGTTTCACGTGAAACCTCGTGGCTGGGTAGCTCAGTTGGTACGAGCGTCCGCCTGAAAAGCGGAAGGTCGCCGGTTCGACCCCGGCCCCAGCCACCGCAGCCCTATCAGGGCATACGGCCTCACCGATGATCATCGGTGAGGCCGTTTTCGTGTCGGCTGTGCCAGCCCGCACCCCGGTCCGTGCGAGGAATTGCCGGATGATCTTGAAGGCTAGGATCGGGCACAACCCCTCACTCGACCCGAGGGGTTCACGCTGCGATGCGTGAAGAGGAAACGGGGCACGGGATGAAGAAGACAGTCGGCAGAATCGCCATCGCTCTCGCGGTGGCCGTCGGCGGCGTGGTGGCCACCAGCGGTACGGCGAACGCCTACGCCACGTGGGATTGCAAGTACTCGAAGCAGAGGACGGCCTCGGGCAGCGGGGACACGGTCATCCTCCAGATCTGGCGGTGCCCGGACGGGCACGACTACGCCAAGGGGATCATCTCCGGCAGCGCCAACGCCTCCAAGGCGCGCGTGTGGCTGGACGACTCGATCAACGGCGGAAAGAACTGGACCGCGCGCCAGTACACGACCAGCCCCTCGAGGTCGACGCAGACGCCGCAGAACAACCTGCTGTACGACGGCTCGCCGCACAAGGTGCGGGCCTGTGGTGACACCAGCGGTCACAAGACCATCTGCACGGCCTGGTACTGACCGAGCCGCCCGTTCAGGGCGCGAGCCCCTCTCCGGCAGCACGGGAGAGGGGCTCAGTCATGTGGTGGTTCATGTCGATGGCACGTCCTGCCGGGGGCCGACCCAGGTGGTCAGGGCAGTCAGCAGTGCGTCGTGGTCGTGGTCGTCCGCGGCCCATGCGATGTAGCCGTCCGGGCGGACCAGCAGCACCGCCGGGGCCTTCGAGCCGGCGGCCGGGGCGACGGTGATCGTCCGTCCCTCCCAGCCCGTCACCTCGGGGAACCGGCTGACGAGCACGAAACGGCAGGCGCGCAGTGCCTCGTACAACCGCGTCGGGGAGCCGGAGCCGGTGCCAGTGCTCGGGGCGAGGTCCAGGTCGGGAGCGCGGTGGCCGGTGCGGGGGTGGGTGCCGGAGGGTGCCGGGTAGGAGATGGCGAGACCCGTCGCCTTGGCGGCCAGACGGTCGGCCACCGGTGGGACGGCGGCGGCGGCGCGCGAGAGCAGGTTCATGGCGGTGCTCAGCACGGGTGAGTGGATCAGCGCCAGCCGCATCATCCTGCCGCTGTCCCGGATCACTTCCCGCCCGATCGGGTGCCGCTCGGTCTGGTACCCGTCGAGCAGCCCCTCCGGCGCCCACCCGCGTACCACCGCCGCCAGCCGCCAGGCGAGGTTGGCGGCGTCCTGCAGGCCGGTGTTCATGCCCTGGCCGCCGGCCGGAGAGTGCACATGCGCGGCGTCGCCCGCGAGCAGCACCCGTCCGAGCCGGTACCGCGGCACCTGGCGTTCGTCGGTCTGGAAGCGGGAGAGCCAGCGCGGGTCGTGCATGCCGAAGTCGGTCCCGAGTGCCTTGCGGGTGATCGTCCGCACATCCTCCAGATCGAGAGGGGCCTCGACCGGCATTTGCTTGGCGCGGTCCCAGGCGACGACCCGGTGCCAGCCGTCGCCCAGCGGGGAGACGAAGGCGATCCCCTCCCGGACCGCGTTCGCCACCGGCATGTCCTGCGGCACGGCCAGCCGGACGTCGGCGAGCATCACCGAGCGCAGGGCGGCCCGGCCGGGGAACGGAAACCCCAGCGCCCGCCGCACGACACTGCTCATCCCGTCCGCGCCGACCAGATAGCGGGCACGCCGTGTCCGCGGTGTGCCGTCGGACCGGCGCACGGTGACGCTCACACCGTCGGCGTCCTGCTCGACCCCGGTGACCTCCGCGCCGGGCACCACCTCGGCACCGAGCGCCTCGGCCCGCTTCGCCAGCACCGCCTCGGTCGCGTACTGAGGGGTCAGCAGCATGTACGGGAATCTGGTCGGCAGCCGCCTCAGATCCAGCTGGGCATCCCCGATCATCTGGAGCTTGCCGATCCGGACACCGCCGGCGACGAGTTCGTCGGCGATGCCCCGGGCGTCCAGCAGTTCGAGCGTCCGGGCATGGACCGCGAAGGCCCGGGTCAGCTGCGACCTCTCGGTGCGGCGCTCGAGCACGGTGACGGAGACGCCCGCCGCGGCAAGGTCTCCGGCGAGCATCAGACCGGTGGGACCGGCACCCACGATCAGGACTTCGGTGGCTTCGGACATGGGACGGGAGGCCCTCCAATCGTGAGCGACTGCCGTACGGCCTCACCTCCATGCAATCGCCGCCCGAACGAGAAACGGTCAAACCTCACTCCGTGCCGCGGGGAGCGAGCCGTGGGACAAAACCGTTCGCCACGGATTTCCCGGGGATGAGATCCTGGATCCCGTATGTCTACGCACCCCGCCCCCGCCCTCGGCGCCCTCGCCACCCGCCTGACCGAGCTGTCCCTGCGCGACGCGCACCGGCTCGGCCGCAGGCTCGAAGGCGCGCGCAAGATCCGTAAGCCGGAGGCCCAGGCCGCCGTGCTCGCCGAGATCGAGGCGGAGGTCGGCAAGGCCGAGGAGCGAATGGCCGGGCGGCGCACCCGTGTGCCCGAGGTCACGTACCCCGAGCAGCTGCCGGTCAGCCAGAAGAAGGACGTGATCGCCGACGCCATCCGCGACCACCAGGTCGTGATCGTCGCCGGTGAGACCGGTTCCGGGAAGACCACGCAGATCCCGAAGATCTGCATGGAGCTCGGGCGGGGCGTCCGCGGCATGATCGGGCACACACAGCCCCGTCGTATCGCCGCCCGGACCGTCGCCGAGCGCGTGGCGGAGGAGTTGAACACCCCGCTCGGCGAGGCCGTCGGCTGGAAGGTCCGTTTCACCGACCAGGTCGACCCGGGGGCCACCTTCGTCAAGCTGATGACGGACGGCATCCTGCTCGCCGAGATCCAGACCGACCGCGAGCTGCGCGCCTACGACACGATCATCATCGACGAGGCCCACGAGCGGTCCCTCAACATCGACTTCCTGCTGGGCTACCTCGCCCAGCTGCTGCCGAAGCGGCCCGACCTCAAGGTCGTCATCACCTCGGCCACCATCGACCCCGAGCGCTTCTCCCGGCACTTCGGCGACGCCCCGATCATCGAGGTCAGCGGCCGTACGTACCCCGTGGAGGTGCGCTACCGGCCGCTCCTCGAAGAGGACTCCGACGACGCCGACCGCGACCAGATCACCGCGATCACCGACGCCGTGGAGGAGCTCCAGAAGGAGGGCAAGGGCGACATCCTCGTCTTCCTCTCCGGCGAGCGGGAGATCCGGGACACGGCCGACGCGCTCACGAAGAAGCAGTACAGATTCACCGAGATCCTGCCCCTCTACGCCCGGCTGTCGCACGCGGAGCAGCATCGGGTCTTCCAGCCGCACACCGGACGCAGGATCGTTCTGGCGACCAATGTCGCCGAGACCTCCCTCACCGTCCCGGGCATCAAGTACGTCATCGACCCGGGCTTCGCGCGGATCTCCCGCTACAGCCACCGCACCAAGGTCCAGCGCCTCCCCATCGAGCCGGTCTCCCAGGCCAGCGCCAACCAGCGCAAGGGCCGCTGCGGCCGTACGTCCGACGGCATCTGCATCCGCCTCTACGGCGAGGACGACTTCAACGCCCGCCCGGAGTTCACGGACGCGGAGATCCTCCGTACGAACCTCGCCTCCGTCATCCTGCAGATGACCGCGGCCGGCCTCGGCGACATCGAGAAGTTCCCCTTCATCGATCCGCCGGACCACCGCAATATCCGCGACGGCGTGCAGCTCCTCCAGGAGCTCGGCGCCTTCGACCCGGCCCAGAAGGACCTCCGCAAGCGGCTCACGCAGACCGGCCGCAAGCTCGCCCAGCTGCCGGTCGACCCGCGGCTGGCCCGGATGGTGCTGGAGGCCGACCGGAACGGCTGTGTCCGCGAGGTCATGGTCATAGCGGCCGCGCTGTCCATCCAGGATCCGCGCGAGCGCCCGTCCGACAAACAGGCGCAGGCCGACCAGCAGCACGCCCGTTTCAAGGACGAGACCAGCGACTTCCTGGCCTTCCTCAACCTCTGGCGCTACGTCCGCGAGCAGCAGAAGGAGCGGGGCTCGTCCTCCTTCCGCCGGATGTGCAAGCAGGAGTACCTCAACTTCCTTCGCATCCGCGAATGGCAGGACATCTACTCCCAGTTGCGCACGGTCGCGAAGCAGATGGGCATCCACCTCAACGAGGACGACGCCCCGGACGACCGCATCCACGTCTCCCTCCTCGCGGGCCTGCTCTCCCACGTCGGCATGAAGGACGTGAAGGAGACCGGCGGCGAGGGCGGGAGAAGCACGGGGAAGAACGAATACCTGGGCGCCCGCAACGCCAAGTTCGCGGTCTTCCCGGGCTCGGCCCTCTTCAAGAAGCCCCCGCGCTTCGTCATGTCCGCCGAACTCGTCGAGACGTCCCGCCTCTGGGCCCGCGTCAACGCGAAGATCGAGCCCGAGTGGGTCGAACCCCTCGCCGCCCACCTCCTCAAGCGCACATACAGCGAACCGCACTGGGAGAAGGACCAGGCAGCGGTGATGGCGTACGAGAAGGTCACGCTGTACGGCGTACCGATCGTGGCGCAGCGGAAGGTCAACTACGGCCGGATCGACCCGGAGGTCAGCCGCGACCTGTTCATCCGGAACGCGCTCGTCGAGGGCGACTGGCGCACCCACCACAAGTTCTTCTCGGACAACCGCCGCCTCCTCACCGAGGTGGAGGAGCTGGAGCACCGCGCCCGGCGCAGGGACATCCTGGTCGACGACGAGACGCTGTTCGACTTCTACGACCAGAAGATCCCCGAACACGTCGTCTCCGGCGCCCATTTCGACTCCTGGTGGAAGCGCAAGCGGCACGAGCAGCCCGACTTCCTCGACTTCGAGCGCGAGATGCTCATCAACGAGAAGGCGGGCGAGGTCAGCAAGGCCGACTACCCGGACTCCTGGCGCCAGGGGAACCTCAAGTTCCGTGTGACGTACCAGTTCGAGCCGGGCGCGGACGCCGACGGCGTGACCGTCCACATCCCGCTCCAGGTCCTCAACCAGGTCACGGACGAGGGCTTCGACTGGCAGATCCCGGGCCTGCGGGAAGAGGTCGTCATGGAGCTCATCCGGTCCCTGCCCAAGCCGATCCGCCGCCACTACGTCCCCGCGCCGAACTACGCGAAGGCGTTCCTGGACAGCGCGGTACCGCTCCAGGAGCCCCTCGCCACGACGATGACCCGCGAACTGCGGCGCATGGTCGGCGTCCCGTTCGAGGCGGAAGACTTCGACTGGTCCAAGGTGCCCGACCACCTCAAGGTCACGTTCCGGATCGTCGACGAGCGGCGTCGCAAGCTCGCGGAGGACAAGGACCTGGAGGCGCTGAAGCTCCAGCTGCGGCCGAAGGCCCGCAAGGCCCTCTCCCAGGCCGCGGCGGCCACCGCGGAACGCCAGGGCGGCGAGTCCCTGGAGCGCAAGGGCCTCACCGACTGGACGATCGGCACGCTCACCCGTGTCTTCGAGACCAAGCGGGCCGGCCAGCCGGTGAAGGCGTACCCGGCGCTGGTCGACGACGGCGACACGGTCTCCGTACGCCTCTTCGACACGGAGGCGGAACAGGCGCAGGCCATGTGGAAGGGCACGCGCCGCCTGATCCTCCGCAACATCCCGGTGAACCCGGCGAAGTTCGCCTCCGAGAAGCTGACGAACGCGCAGAAGCTGGCGCTGTCCGCGAATCCGCACGGCTCCATCCAGGGCCTGTTCGACGACTGCGCGATGGCGGCGGCCGACAAGCTGATCGGGGACTTCGGCGGGCCGGCGTGGGACGAGGAGTCGTACCGGAAGCTGTACGACAAGGTGCGCGCGGAGATCGTCGACACGACGGTCCGTACCGTGGGCCAGGTGCAGCAGGTCCTGGCCGCCTGGCAGGCCTGTGAGCGCCGTCTGAAGGGCGTACGCAGCCCTGCGCTGCTGCCGAACCTCCAGGACGTGCGGGGGCAGCTGGACGCCCTCGTGAAGCCGGGCTTCGTGACGGAGGCGGGGCTGCGGCGCCAGCCGGACCTGATGCGCTATCTGGTGGCGGCGGACCGGCGGCTGCAGCAGATGCCGGCGAACGTCCAGCGGGACACGACGCGGATGCAGAAGGTCCACGAGATGCAGGACGAGTACGCCTGGCTGCTGGAGCAGATGCCGCAGGGCCGGCCGGTCCCCTCGTCGGTCCTGGACATCCGCTGGATGATCGAGGAGCTCCGGGTCAGCTACTTCGCCCATGCGCTGGGCACGGCGTACCCCGTCTCCGACAAGCGGATCGTCAAGGCGATCGACGCGGAAGTCCCGTAATCGCCCGTGCGCGTTGGGTGAGTTCGCGCACGGCCCCACCCCTCCTGTACAGTCTCTTCTCGCAGCGCAACGCACACGGAATCCAATATGCGACTCCGTCGCGCGGGCCCTGCGAAACCTGGTCCTGTGGAGCAGTTTGGAGTGCTCGCCACCCTGTCAAGGTGGAGGCCGCGGGTTCAAATCCCGTCAGGACCGCAGTGAAAGAAGCCCGGATCTTCGGATCCGGGCTTCTTTGTGTGCCCTGACCTCCGTAGGAGCCTCTAGAGCTCCCCCACGCCGTCTTGACGGGCTCTCGTTAGCTCGGTACCCAGAAACCAGGGCCGTTCCCAGTGCGGCCTCCTGGAGGTGGCGTATGGCGGCATCGGCTAGGCACGAGACGCGGGCCCTGCTCCGCGCGCACCTGTCGGCCGCGTCGTCGTACCGGCACCTCACGCGTCACTGCCCGATCTGCCACCGCCTGCTGCGGCTGGCGATGGAGTCCGCTCCGGGCCGGCTCCAACGCCCGTCTGAGCATGGGGTGCTGGAGCCGGAGGCTCCACTACCGCACCCGCGCCAGAGCTAACAAGCCGATCGGTATGTGACGGGTGTCACCGCATGAGTTTTGGAAAGTGCGGTACTTACACCCCACCTACAACAGGTCAATTTAATATGTGCAATTGCACCCCACCCCGGGGTGTCGCACACAGGAGATCCGACACCCCTCCCCAGACTCCGACAAGGCCACTCACAGCAGGCCCGGCAGACCGGGTGTCGGCGCACAAAAAAGATCGCGCTGGACCCGGCGGAGTCCAACGCGATCTACGACGCACCCTGTTACATGCCTGCGAAGCTCTGACTGGCTTGGGCGTGGGGCCTGTTGGGGCAGGACCCGCGTCGCTTGGAGCTAGGGTTCCGGACGCCTCGGCCAGTGGGGGACCAGCCGGTTTGTCCGGTATTCAATTGTTCAGGCCTCGCTGCGCTGCTGCGGAATGCCCGCGAGCAGAGCGCGGACCTCAGCCTCGCGGTAGCGCCGATGCCCGCCGAGCGTGCGGATCGACGTGAGCTTGCCGGCCTTCGCCCACCGCGTGACCGTCTTCGGGTCCACACGGAACATGGTGGCGACCTCAGCCGGGGTCAGCAGCGGCTCGGCATCAGGGGTGCGAGCGGTCATGAGCGGCCTCCTCGGGAGAACCGAACCTTCTCGGTTCTTTCCTCTAAATTCTGCACCTTGACCCGCGTTGCCCGAAATGGCGGACGCGAGTCGAGTCGGTTATAGGACGAACGGCTTGTCCTCGGCACTACAACTACACCATCCGTCCAGCCTCGTCGGCCAAACCGATGGAATTGCCCCTCCAGGTGTTCATCAGCGACGGAAGCCGATGGACCATGCCATAGCGGACAGTCACGCCGCTGTGACGATCAGTCACAGCGGCGATCAGGAGTCACGAGACCCCCCAAAGCGTGCAATGCTGAGATTCCGCCCATAGTGCAGCACTACGGGACGGAAGGAGCCCCCCGGACTCCTTGTCCTATTTTGGCATGAGGAGGGGCAAGGGGCGCAAGAGCCACGTACGTGTAGTCCGTCACGCTTGGCCAACTTGGGAGGTACGCCCGGATCGGGCCCTACGTCCCTTGTTGACGAAGCCTCAGGAAACGCACAGTCCGCTTCAGGAACTCGGTGCGAGGACAAAACCTCAAATCGGGCGGTTCGTCAAACGTCAGTTCGTGACCGACCGCGAGCCGTCCGTAGGGATCACAAGGTCAGAGGTCAGTTGGCCGACCGCAGATCCCGCACGGAACGCCACCGCTCCACCAGCCGCCCGTACGCCGCTCCCGCGGCCGTCCCGTCGCCCCGGCGCAGCGCGGCGATCCCCTCGGCCACGTCCGCCGCGGAGTGATCGTCCTCCAGCGCCCCGGCCGGCACGGCGTGCACCAGACCGCCGTAGTCCAGCTCCACGAGCGAACGCGGGTGGAACTCCTCCAGCCAGCGTCCGACGTCCACCAGGCCGTCGATCAGCGGCCCCTCGTCCATGGCCTCCTTCAGGGCCCTGAGGCCCCGGGCCACCCGCCGCCGGGCCTGGACCATCGGCGTGCGGTAGCGCAGCACGGGCGGGCTGTCGACCGAGGCCCCCTTGTCGTACTCACGCTCCTCGTCGGAGACCAGCACGAACCAGTTGATCGGCACCTGCCAGGTCGCCGTACGGATCCACGGCCGGGCGTCCGGGTTGATCGCCAGCCAGCGCTCGTAGTCCTGGGTGGCCTGGTCCCGCAGCAAGGGCGGCAGGACCGCGTCCAGGACGGGCTGCGGGAGCTCCTCGGAGAGCTCGTCCAGGGCCTGCCAGCCGCGCAGCCGGGTGCGCCAGGGGCAGACGCAGACGACGCCGTCGACATCGAGCACGAAGGCGTCCTCACTCTCGTGCACCGGCACCGGGACCGGCGGGGTGGGCGCCAAGTCGGCCAGGGCGCGGCGGAGTTCGTCCTGGTACGAGGGACGGTCCGTACGACGCGCGTAGCGGGCCCAGTGGCTGCGCTCCGGCTCGGGGAAGGCGGCCAGCGGTTCGTACACGCGCAGGTAGGTCGCGTAGGGGACGATCACCGAGGACACCTTGGGCACGCCTGCTCCCTCCCCCGCGCTCCGTCGCGAAAACCTGCGGGACCCACTCACGAACGCACGGGAAGACTATGCAAATCGTCGCACGGCTGTACTCCGCACGGAGGGGATCCTGTGCGCGGTGCCTCCGATGGGCGCACCAGGCTCTAATCTCATGCTCAACAGCTCCCGCCACCCACACGGGGGCCCAGCCCCACCCGCCGCAACTTACTCAGGAGTCACCACAGTGACCGACGTAGCCGGCGCGCCTGCTGATGTACTGCACACCCTGTTCCACTCGGACCAGGGGGGTCATGAGCAAGTCGTGCTCTGCCAGGACCGCGCGAGCGGCCTCAAGGCCGTCATCGCCATCCACTCCACCGCCCTGGGCCCCGCGCTCGGCGGTACGCGCTTCTACCCGTACGCGAGCGAGGCGGAGGCCGTCGCCGACGCGCTGAACCTCGCGCGCGGGATGTCGTACAAGAACGCCATGGCCGGTCTCGACCACGGCGGCGGCAAGGCCGTGATCATCGGCGACCCGGAGCGGATCAAGAGCGAGGAGCTGCTCCTCGCCTACGGCCGCTTCGTGGCCTCCCTCGGCGGCCGCTACGTCACCGCCTGCGATGTCGGTACGTACGTCGCCGACATGGACGTCGTGGCCCGCGAGTGCCGCTGGACGACCGGCCGCTCCCCCGAGAACGGCGGCGCCGGGGACTCCTCCGTCCTCACCGCCTACGGCGTCTACCAGGGCATGCGCGCCTCCGCCCAGCACCTGTGGGGCGACCCGACGCTGCGCGCGAAGCGGGTCGGTATCGCCGGTGTCGGCAAGGTCGGCCACCACCTGGTGGAGCACCTGGTGAAGGAGGGCGCCGAGGTCTTCGTCACGGACGTGCGCGAGGACGCCGTGCGGCGGATCACCGAGCGGCACCGGGACGTGATCGCCGTCAAGGACACCGACGAGCTGATCCGGATCGACGGGCTGGGCATCTACGCCCCCTGCGCGCTGGGCGGCGCCCTGGACGACGACACCGTGCCCGTGCTGACCGCCGAGGTGGTCTGCGGCGCCGCCAACAACCAGCTCGCCCACCCGGGTGTGGAGAAGGACCTCGCCGACCGCGGGATCCTCTACGCGCCGGACTACGTGGTGAACGCCGGCGGTGTCATCCAGGTGGCCGACGAGCTGCACGGCTTCGACTTCGAGCGGTGCAGGGCGCAGGCGGCGAAGATCTACGACACGACGCTGGCCATATTCGCACGTGCGAAGGAGGACGGCATTCCGCCGGCCGCCGCGGCCGACCGGATCGCCGAGCAGCGGATGCACGACGCGGCCATGGCCCGCCGGGCGCGCTGAACCTGAGGGGATGCGGGACTGACCCGGAGGGGTCTCGTACGTTTGGCCGGTACCCGTCGGTGGGCAGTTAGAGAGAACTCTCACTTCTACCGGCGGGTCGACCGCCGATAAGTGGTTAAAATCGCGGTTGACCAGCGAGGACGGGGCGCCTCGAGGGTCCTGGGCGCGGGCACGTCATGCGGGCGACGTACCGTATGGGCGCGGGCTCAGGTACCGTGGAAGCCCTACGGACACGGTCTCTCTGCGGAGAGTCCGTGCCGGACCATGAACGCGTGTCAAGACTCTGGGGCCGTCGAGCCCCGTCGTTGAGGGGGTCGAGCCATGGGGCGCGGCCGGGCCAAGGCCAAGCAGACGAAGGTCGCCCGCCAGCTGAAGTACAACAGCGGTGGGACTGACCTCTCACGCCTGGCCGAGGAGCTGGGTGCATCGCCTTCGAATCCGCAGCCGCCTAACGGCGAGCCGGTGGTCGAGGACGATGATCAGGATGAGGACCTGTACGCACGGTACGCCGACCTCTATGAGGACGACGACGAGGACGAGGACGACCAGTCCTCACAACACCGTCGCGGCGCTTGACCCTGCACTGAGCACTCACCCGGTCGGTGACTCCGGTCACCGACCGGGTTCTGTGCTGCCCGCAGGGTTATGACCCCCGTGCCTCAGCTCGCGTAGTCACCGATCAGGGCGGCGCCGGTGGTGTGCTCGCCCCGGTCCGTGATCTCTCCTGCCACCCAGGCGTCCACGCCGCGGTCGGCCAGGGTCGTCAGGGCCACGTCCGTGGATTCCTGCGGCACGATCGCGATCATGCCCACGCCCATGTTCAGGGTCTTCTCCAGCTCCAGGCGCTCGACCTGGCCCGTCCGGCCGACGAGGTCGAAGATCGGGGCCGGGGTCCAGGTGGAGCGGTCGACGATCGCGTGCAGGCCGTCCGGGATCACCCGGGCGAGGTTCGCCGCGAGTCCGCCGCCGGTGATGTGGCTGAAGGCGTGCACCTCGGTGGTGCGCATCAGGGCCAGGCAGTCCAGCGAGTAGATCTTCGTCGGCTCCAGCAGCTCCTCGCCGAGGGTGCGGCCGAGCTCGTCGATGTGGGTGTCCAGCGCGAGACCCGCCTGGTTCAGCAGGACGTGGCGGACGAGGGAGTACCCGTTCGAGTGAAGACCGGAGGCCGCCATGGCGATCACCGCGTCACCCGTACGGATACGATCCGCGCCCAGGAGCCGGTCGGCCTCCACGACACCCGTACCGGCGCCGGCGACATCGAAGTCGTCCTCGCCGAGCAGGCCCGGGTGCTCGGCGGTCTCGCCGCCGACCAGGGCGCAGCCGGCCAGCACACAGCCCTCGGCGATGCCCTTGACGATGGCGGCGACGCGCTCGGGGTGGACCTTGCCGACACAGATGTAGTCGGTCATGAACAGCGGCTCGGCGCCGCAGACCACGATGTCGTCCATGACCATGGCGACCAGGTCGTGGCCGATCGTGTCGTAGATCCCGAGCTGGCGGGCGATGTCGACCTTGGTGCCGACCCCGTCCGTGGCGGAGGCCAGCAGGGGACGCTCGTAGTTCTTCAAGGCGGAGGCGTCGAAGAGGCCGGCGAAGCCGCCGAGGCCGCCGAGGACCTCGGGGCGCTGGGCCTTCTTCACCCACTCCTTCATGAGTTCTACGGCGCGGTCGCCCGCTTCGATGTCGACGCCCGCGGCTGCGTAGCTGGCGCCGCCCTCGGCGATGGGTGTCTCAGACATGGCTGATGAGAACCTTCGTGTCGTACGGCAGGTGTTACGGGCCGACTACGGGCGGCGGATCGCGTCGGCGGCGGCCGTGGCGGCCGGGCCGGCGGCCAGCTCGGTCTCCAGGAGCTGCTTGCCGAGCAGTTCGGGGTCCGGGAGCTCCATCGGGTATTCGCCGTCGAAGCAGGCGCGGCACAGGTTCGGCTTGGCGATGGTGGTCGCCTCGATCATGCCGTCGATGGAGATGTACGCCAGGGAGTCGGCGCCCATCGAGGTGCCGATCTCGTCGACGGTCATGCCGTTGGCGATGAGCTCGGCGCGGGTGGCGAAGTCGATTCCGAAGAAGCAGGGCCACTTCACGGGCGGCGAGGAGATCCGGATGTGGACCTCGGCGGCGCCGGCCTCGCGGAGCATGCGGACCAGGGCCCGCTGGGTGTTGCCGCGCACGATCGAGTCGTCGACGACGACCAGGCGCTTGCCCTTGATGACTTCCTTGAGAGGATTCAGCTTCAGACGGATGCCGAGTTGGCGGATGGTCTGTGAGGGCTGGATGAAGGTGCGGCCGACGTAGGCGTTCTTCACCAGGCCGGAGCCGAAGGGGATGCCGGACGCCTCCGCGTAGCCGATGGCGGCGGGGGTGCCGGACTCCGGGGTCGCTATGACGAGGTCGGCGTCGACCGGGGCTTCCTTGGCGAGCTTGCGGCCCATCTCCACGCGGGAGAGGTAGACGTTCCGACCGGCGATGTCGGTGTCCGGGCGGGCCAGATACACGTACTCGAAGACACAGCCCTTGGGCTTCGCTTCCGCGAACCGGGAGGTGCGCAGGCCGTTCTCGTCGATGGCGACGAACTCGCCCGGCTCGATCTCGCGGACGTAAGAGGCGCCGCAGATGTCGAGGGCCGCGGACTCGGAGGCCACGACCCAGCCGCGCTCCAGGCGGCCGAGGACCAGCGGGCGGATGCCCTGCGGGTCGCGGGCCGCGTACAGCGTGTGCTCGTCCATGAAGACGAGCGAGAAGGCGCCCTTGACCTGCGGGAGGACGCTGTGGGCGGCATCCTCGATGGTCAGCGGCTTGCCGTCCTCGTCGACCTGGGCCGCGAGGAGCGCGGTGAGCAGGTCGGTGTCGTTCGTCGCCGCGACGCGCGGGGTGCGGCCGCCCTCCTGCTTGGGCAGGTCGGCGACCATCTCGGCGAGCTGGGCGGTGTTGACCAGGTTGCCGTTGTGGCCGAGCGCGATGGAGCCGTGCCCGGTGGCACGGAACGTCGGCTGGGCGTTCTCCCACACGGAGGCACCGGTGGTCGAGTAGCGGGCGTGTCCGACCGCGATGTGTCCCTGGAGCGAGCCGAGGGAGGTTTCGTCGAAGACCTGGGAGACCAGGCCCATGTCCTTGAAGACAAGGATCTGAGAGCCGTTGCTGACCGCGATTCCCGCGGATTCCTGGCCTCGATGCTGGAGGGCGTAGAGCCCGAAGTACGTGAGCTTGGCGACCTCTTCGCCCGGAGCCCAGACACCGAAGACGCCACAAGCGTCCTGGGGGCCCTTCTCACCGGGGAGCAGGTCGTGGTTGAGTCGTCCGTCACCACGTGGCACGCCACCGAGTGTAGGCGAGGTCGACCACTGGTCCGAATTGGGGATAACGGACTTTTTGGTGGATCACTGCTCGGCGACGGCTCGTACGTTCGTTCCGTTTTCGCTGGTCAGCGTCAGAGTTCGATGATCGACTCCGTACTTCAGCTTCCCGTCGAAAAGACGCAGCAGGGTCTTCTCGCCGGCCATGAGTGAGTCTTCGCACATCATGCGGGTCGTGGCCGGAGGGCCCAGGGTGATACTGCCGTCGCGCACGGTGGCCTTGGCGTTGACCTTGTTGCAGCCGAGGCTTCCGGAGACGGTGCCCTTCTTCTCGTCGAAGGTGAGGTGGGCGCGGCCGTCGGCCTCCGGGGCCGTGACGGTCCACTTGGTGCCGCTGAGCTGGGCGTCCTTGGCCTTGGTGAGACGGACGGTGTCGCCCTTCTCGGTGGTGAGGGTGAGGCGGTCGCCGTCCACCTTCGCCTTGAACTCCTGGTCGGAGAGCGTGCGCGCGAGGGCCTCCTCGAAGTCCATCGGCTTGTTCTCGCATGCCATCTCGGTGGCCATGGTCTTGCTGAGCCGGATGCGGTCGCCGTCGACGGTGGCGTCGGCGCCGAAGTTGTTGCAGCCGAAGCTGCCCTCGGCCCGGCCCTTGTCGATGGTCACATGGGCGCCGGTGGGTGCCTTCTGGGTCTTGCCGTCCGCGGTGACGCTGTCCACGCTCCACCGCATGCCGGTCACCGCCGGCTTGTCGGCACCGACCGAACCGCTGCCGCTGTCCGCCTTCTCACTGCCGCAGGCCGCCATGAGCGGGACGAGCATGGCGGCGGCCGTCAGGGTCATGCGCTGCTTCTGCCTGTCCATGCCACTTCGACGGGGGACCCGGGGGGATCGGTTCCCCTTATGTCATCAGTGGCAGGTAGGGGGACAGGTCCGCGCGCTCTCCACTGGCGCTGACCTGCGCGTCCTGGAGCGCCTGCTTCCAGGCCAGCCGCCCGGTCGCCAGCCGGATCCAGGTGAGCGGGTCCGTCTCGACGACGTTGGGCGGGGTGCCCCGGGTGTGCCTCGGACCCTCCACGCACTGCACGACCGCGTACGGCGGCACCCGCACCTCCGTCGAGCCGCCGGGCGCCTTCGCGGCGAGCGCGTCCGCGAGCAGCCGGGTGCACGCGGCGAGGGCCTGACGGTCGTAGGGGATGTCCAGGCCGGGGACGGCGGCGTTGAGGTCGTCGGTGTGGACGACGAGTTCGACGGTGCGCGTGACGACGTAGTCGGCCAGGGGCAGGGCGCCCGCGCCGGTGGGGAGCAGCCGGCCGGCGGGGTGCGCGTCGAGGTTCGCGGTGAAGCGGTGCTCGGCGCCGGCGAGGTGGGCGTCGAGGTCCGGGTGCTCCTCGGCCAGGCGGCGGGCGGTGCCGGCGATGGCGGGGGCGTCGTCGGCGATGGCCAAGGGCCAGTCGAGCAGCCGGCCGTCCTGCCGCGCGGGCTCGGGCTCCCCGAGCAGCCGCTCCACGGCGTCCAGGGCCATGGCGCAGTGCGCGGCCAGCTCGCGCACGGTCCAGTCGCCGAGGCGCGTGGGCAGGGTCAGCCGGTCGGGACCGAGGGTGCCCACGGCCCGGCGCATGTTCCCGAACTGGGCGAGCACGGCGGCTCGGGTCTTGGCGGGGTCGTAGGCGCGGGGGCGCTTCTTGGCCGGGGGCATGAGGGGCAGCCTAGGCGCGGGCTGTGACAGTGGGTGCCTCGAAGGTCTCGCCGTTGCGGGGCACACCGATGCCGCTCCAGGTGAAGGGGAGTCCGCGGGCCGCGTCCGGGTCCGGGGCGTCCATCAGCTGGAAGTGGAGGTGTGGCTCGGAGGAGTTGCCGGAGTTGCCGCAGCGGGCGAGCGGCTGTCCGGCCCGGACGCGGTCGCCCTCGCGGACGGTGAGGGAGCCGCGTCGCAGGTGGGCGTAGGCGGCGTAGGTGCCGTTGCCGAGGTCCAGGACTATGTGGTTGCCGAGGATGCGGCTGACGCCGGCCATCTCCCGTACCGAGCCTTCGGCGAGCATCAGGTACAGCAGGCCGAGCAGTGAGTTGCGGCTGAGGTGGTCGCGCTGCCCGTCCGCGGCCCGTACGACCGTGGCGTCGGCGACCGCGAGGATCTCGGCGCCGAAGGCCGGGAAGTCCTGGGGGCGGCGAGCCAGCGGCCACAGCCACCGGAAGGCGGGGCGGGAGCCAGGCTCGGGCTCGGCGAGGATGTCGATGGCGTACGTCTGCCCGTGGGCGTGGATGCCGTGGCTAGGGGTGCGGTCGGCCGGGCTGTTCAGCGCGGACCAGCGGCCGGTCACGGGCGGGGCGACTTCGAGGGGTTCCCTGGCCCGGCGCGTGCTGTCCGGGGCGCCGCCCCACCGGTTGGCGACGGTGACGACGGCGTACGCGAGGAGCAGCACCAGGCAGTTCCACAGGATGGGGTAGCCCCAGCCGAGGCAGATGTGGGCGATCACCAGGCCGATGAAGGCCAGTTGCAGGCCCTGGAAGGCCACCGTGCCGAGCTTGTGTGCGGACATCCCGTCCCCCGTTTCCCGGTTCTCGCTGCTATGGCCTGGCCGTCGCCACCGCCACCAGCAGCGGTACGACGCGCTGGGCCGGCACCTCGTAGCGGCCCCGGCCGGTGGTGTGCAGCCAGCCGGTGCCGGTGAGCTGGCGCAGGTGGTGGTAGATCTGGCCGGTCGTGCCGACCTCGTCCAGCTCGGCGAGTTCCGCCGCGGTGCGCCGGCCGCCGAGGATCTCGCGGAGCAGCCGGAGCCGGACCGGGTGGCCGAGCGCCGCGAACGACTCGGCGGCCGCCGTCCAGTCCTCCTCCAGGAGCCCCTCTGTCAGGGCTCCCATCTGCCACGCGTACGGCTCGCCCGTCGGCAGACGCACGGAGCCGGTGTAGAGGACGCCTCCGTCGGTGGCCCCCAGTTCGGCCAGCTGCTCCCTCAGCCCGTTCAGGGCCCAGAAGTCGCTCTCGTCGAGACGGGGTCCGGCGCGGCGGGCGCCTTCCAGGGCCGCCAGCCGGCGCTCCAGGTCGGCG
This sequence comes from Streptomyces sp. NPDC057002, assembly GCF_042673825.1. Taxonomy (NCBI): domain Bacteria; kingdom Bacillati; phylum Actinomycetota; class Actinomycetes; order Kitasatosporales; family Streptomycetaceae; genus Streptomyces; species Streptomyces sp. NPDC057002. The sequence continues at coordinate 858,722 of NZ_JBHURZ010000004.1, read as the reverse complement.
ACGCGTGCTTCGAGTTCCACTCCTCTGAGATTACGGAACTACGTAATATCGTGCAACCTGACGCGCAAAAGATCTGGCACAAGGCGGGTGTACGCGGGTAGAACCGCTCAGTTGCCACATCGCCGGAGTCTGGAGACAGCGTGTCGAATCACCATGGGTTACAGGTGACTCCCAAGCCGCGTATGGGGCACAGGGCCGGGATCCTGACCCGCGCCCTGATGGCGGTGATCACTCGGCGCCCGCTCGGCACACCGCCGGGCACAACGGCGATCCGGCACTCCTCCGAAGTCCGCTCCATGGTCACGGTCCTGACCTTGACGGAGATCCCGCTGGCCTTCCTCGTCTCCGAGATCCTTCCGCCGGCCGGCCGGATTCCGCACGCGGTGCTGGAGCTCGCGCTGATCCTCACCGGCTTCGGCGTCCTGGTCACCATGGCCCGCAGCCCGCACACCGTCTCGGCCGACCGGGTCGCGCTGCGCACCGGGTTCATGGGCGGCCTGGAGCTGCCGCGCCCGATGGTGCGGTCGGCGAACCGGTCCATGCGGACGATCGAGGGACGAGGCTTGCGTCGCGTGCCGAATGAGCCCTCGGCCGTGGCGTGCTCGATCGGCGGCTCCGTCAATGTGCGGGTCCTCCTGGCGGAGCCCGTGCCGGTCGAGCTGGACGACGGTCACAGCTTCGACGTCGACACGGTCTACATCTCGGCGGACGCGCCCGAGGCGATCACCCGGGCCCTGAAGAACAGCGCGATGCACCCGTGACGACGCAGACGAACCGGCATTCCGGCCTGCTCCCCTGAAAGACACCTGTGCCCCGCCGAGTGGGACCTCGACGGGGCACCGGCATGACTGCCTCGGGTCAGGCCAGCAGCGCCGGAATCGTCGCCTCGTGCGTCTCGCGCAGCTCGGACAGGGTGAGAGCGAACTCGCCCTGGACGTCCACGGAGTCACCGTCGACGACACCGATGCGGGTGGCCGGGAGGCCCCGCGCACCGCACATGTCGTTGAAGCGGAGCTCCTCGGAGCGCGGCACGGCCACGACCGCGCGGCCCGCCGACTCGGAGAAGAGGAAGGTGAAGGCGTCCAGACCGTCCGGGACGATCAGGCGGGCGCCCTTGCCGCCCAGCAGCGCCGACTCGACGACCGCCTGGATCAGACCGCCGTCGGACAGGTCGTGCGCGGAGTCGATCATGCCGTCGCGGGAGGCGGCGATCAGGATCTCGGCGAGCAGCCGCTCGCGCTCCAGGTCGACCTTGGGCGGCAGGCCGCCGAGGTGGTCGTGCACGACCTGGGACCAGGCCGAACCGCCGAACTCCTCACGCGTGTCACCGAGGACGTAGAGCAGCTGCCCCTCCTCCTGGAAGGCGACCGGCGTGCGGCGGGCCACGTCGTCGATCACGCCGAGGACCGCGACCACCGGGGTCGGGTGGATGGCGGCCTCGCCCGTCTGGTTGTAGAGGGAGACATTGCCGCCGGTCACCGGGGTGCCCAGCTGCTGACAGGCGTCGGCCAGACCGCGCACGGCCTCCGCGAACTGCCACATCACCGCCGGGTCCTCGGGCGAGCCGAAGTTCAGGCAGTCGGAGACGGCGAGCGGCTTCGCGCCGGTCGTGGCGACATTGCGGTACGCCTCCGCCAGCGCCAACTGGGCGCCGTGGTACGGGTCCAGCTTCGCGTACCGGCCGTTGCCGTCGGTCGCGAGGGCCACGCCGAGGCCGGACTCCTCGTCGATCCGGATCATGCCGGAGTCCTCGGGCTGGGCGAGAACCGTGTTGCCCTGCACGAAGTGGTCGTACTGCGAGGTGATCCAGGACTTGGAGGCCTGGTTCGGGGAGCCGACCAGCTTCAGGACCTGGTCCTTCAGCTCAACCGAAGTCGTGGGCCTGGGCAGCTTGTTCGCGTCGTCCGCCTGGAGCGTGTCCTGCCAGGACGGGCGGGCGTACGGGCGCTCGTAGACCGGGCCCTCATGGGCGACCGTGCGCGGGTCGACGTCGACGATCTTGCCGCCGTGCCAGTAGATCTCCAGGCGGTCGCCGTCGGTCACCTCACCGATGACGGTGGCGATGACGTCCCACTTCTCGCAGATCTCCAGGAAGCGGTCGACCTTCTCCGGCTCGACGACCGCGCACATGCGCTCCTGCGACTCGCTCATGAGGATTTCCTCGGGCGAGAGCGTCGAGTCGCGCAGCGGGACGTCGTCCAGGGTGACGCGCATACCGCCGGAGCCGTTGGAGGCGAGCTCGGAGGTTGCGCAGGAAAGACCGGCCGCACCGAGGTCCTGGATGCCGACGACCAGCTTCTCGGCGAAGGCCTCCAGGGTGCACTCGATGAGCAGCTTCTCCTGGAAGGGGTCGCCGACCTGCACGGCCGGGCGCTTCGACGGCTTGGCGTCGTCGAAGGTCTCGGAGGCCAGGATCGAGGCGCCGCCGATGCCGTCACCGCCCGTGCGAGCCCCGTACAGGATGACCTTGTTGCCCGCGCCGGACGCCTTCGCGAGGTGGATGTCCTCGTGCCGCATGACGCCGATGGCACCGGCGTTGACCAGCGGGTTGCCCTGGTAGCAGGAGTCGAAGACGACCTCGCCGCCGATGTTGGGCAGCCCCAGGCAGTTGCCGTAGCCGCCGATGCCGGCGACGACACCCGGCAGCACGCGCTTGGTGTCGGGGTGGTCGGCCGCACCGAAGCGCAGCGGGTCGACGACGGCGACGGGCCGCGCGCCCATGGCGATGATGTCGCGGACGATGCCGCCGACACCCGTGGCCGCGCCCTGGTAGGGCTCCACGTACGACGGGTGGTTGTGCGACTCGACCTTGAAGGTGACCGCGTAGCCCTGGCCGACGTCCACGACACCGGCGTTCTCGCCGATGCCGACGAGCAGCGCGTCGCTCTGCGGTGCCTTCTCGCCGAACTGGCGCAGGTGCACCTTCGACGACTTGTACGAGCAGTGCTCGGACCACATGACGGAGTACATGGCGAGCTCGGCCCCGGTGGGCCGGCGGCCGAGGATCTCCACGACCCGCTCGTACTCGTCCTTCTTCAGGCCGAGTTCGGCCCAGGGCAGCTCGACGTCGGGGGTCTCGGCCGCGTGCTCGACCGTGTCCAGAGGCGTCCGGCTCATGCGTTGACCAGCTTCTTGAGGATCGAGGTGAAGAACGGGAGGCCGTCGGTACGGCCCGTACCGATCAGCTGCTCGACGGCGTGCTCGGGGTGCGGCATGAGGCCGACCACGTTTCCGGCCGCGTTGCTGACGCCGGCGATGTCCCGCTGCGAGCCGTTGGGGTTGAAGTCGAGGTACCGGAACGCGACACGGCCCTCGGCCTCGAGCTGGTCGAGGGTGTAGGCGTCGGCGACGTACTGCCCGTCGTTGTTCTTCAGCGGGATGTGGATCTCCTGGCCGGCCGTGTAGTCGGTGGTCCAGGAGGTCTCGGCGTTCTCCACCCGCAGCTTCTGGTCACGGCAGATGAAGTGCAGGTGGTCGTTGCGCAGCATCGTGCCCGGCAGCAGATGGGCCTCGGTGAGGATCTGGAAGCCGTTGCAGATGCCGAGCACCGGCAGACCGGCCTTCGCCTGCTCCAGCAGGGGCTCCATCACCGGCGAGAAACGGGCGATGGCCCCGGCGCGCAGATAGTCGCCATAGGAGAAACCACCGCACAGCACCACGGCGTCGACCTGCTTGAGGTCCTTGTCCTTGTGCCAGAGGGCGACCGGCTCGGCGCCCGCGACCCGGATCGCGCGCTGCGTGTCCCGGTCGTCCAGACTGCCGGGAAAAGTGACGACGCCAATACGAGCGGTCACTTCACGGCCTCCGCGACTTCCTCGACCCGGACGGTGAAGTCCTCGATCACGGTGTTCGCGAGGAAGGACTCCGCAAGATCGTGAATGCGGGCGAGGGCGGCCTCGTCGACCGGCCCGTCAACTTCCAGTTCGAAACGCTTTCCCTGGCGGACGTCCGAGATCCCCTCGAAACCCAGCCGCGGCAGTGCGCGCTGCACCGCCTGGCCCTGGGGGTCGAGGATCTCCGGCTTGAGCATGACGTCGACTACGACGCGTGCCACTGGCACTCCCGGTGTGTGGTGCTGAGCAGGTCCCTTCAGACTACCCGCCCAAAATTTCTACGCGCGTCGACTTGTAGGAAACTACGTGACGGTCATCACGATCCGGCATCGTCGGGTCCACACACGAAAATTTCCGGGAAAGATTCCGGGTCGTCACCCGAAACCTATTGCGTTCGGACACGCGGAAGGATTTAGTCGGGCTTCACAATGCATTGAACGGCACTGTACAAATGAATTGGCAAGTGCCGCAGGAAGGGACCGATATTCGTGGCGCAGAAGGTCGTGGTCACTCTCTTTGACGACATCGACGGCTCGGAAGCGGCGGAAACGATCGCTTTCGGACTGGACGGCAAGTCGTACGAGATCGACCTGAACGAAGGCAATGCCGACGAACTGCGGAAGGCGCTCGCGCCTTACGTGGAGGCCGGCCGCAAGCGGTCCCGCTCGGGCAAGGCGTACCGGCAGACGGAGGTCGCCCCCGACCCCTCGGCCGTACGGGCCTGGGCCCAGGCCAACAAGATGGAGGTCCCCGCGCGCGGGCGCATCCCCAAGAAGGTCTACGAGGCGTTCACGGCCGCGCAGTGACGGCCCCGTGAGCCCCGCCCGACGGCCGGCCATCCGCCCCTCACGGCAACCGACTTGCGCAGCACCCCGGCTGATCAGTTAGAGTCTGGAGCACGCCGAGGGGCGAGGCCGAAAGGCCCAGCTCACGGAAACATGCGGGTGTAGTTCAGTAGTAGAACATCCCCCTTCCAGGGGGAAGGCGCAGTGTGCGATTCCTGTCACCCGCTCTGCATCGCCGTACCGACCACTCCTGTGGATCAGGTAGGCTGGTGCCCGCACCGATCGGTGAGAGCCGGTCGGGGGCAATTGCGGACGTAGCTCAGCTGGTAGAGCGCAACCTTGCCAAGGTTGAGGTCGCGAGTTCGAACCTCGTCGTCCGCTCGGGAATGAGACCCCGGTCCTTCAGGACCGGGGTCTTTTCGTGTTCATCGCGGGTTCGTCTGACATTTGTCATGCCGAGTGATGACAACGCGCACTGCCGAGCGGCCCGCCGGGGCGGAACGCTGAAGGCATGGAAAACAACGGACGCGAACACGTGATTGAGGTCACTGACCTGCGGCGTGTGTACGGGGGCGGGTTCGAGGCGGTGAGCGGAATCAGCTTTTCCGTCCGCCGTGGGGAGATCTTCGCGCTGCTGGGCACCAACGGCGCGGGCAAGACGTCGACCGTCGAACTGCTGGAGGGGCTCGCGGCGCCGGCGGACGGCCGGGTGCGGGTCCTCGGGCACGACCCGTACACCGAGCGGGCGCTCGTCCGGCCCCGCACCGGCGTCATGCTCCAGGAAGGCGGCTTCCCGTCCGAGCTGACCGTCGCGGAGACCACGCGGATGTGGGCGGGGTGCGTGAGCGGAGCCCGGCCGCCGGCGGAGGTCCTCGCGCTGGTCGGACTGGAGTCGAAGGCCGGCGTCCGGGTCAAGCAGTTGTCCGGCGGGCAGCGGCGCCGCCTGGATCTGGCGCTCGCCCTGCTCGGCCACCCCGAGGTGCTCTTCCTGGACGAGCCGACCACCGGACTGGACGTCGAAGGCCGGCGGGAGACGTGGGAGTTGGTGAGCGCGCTGCGAGACGGCGGCACGACGGTGCTGCTGACCACGCACTACCTGGAGGAGGCCGAGAACCTCGCCGACCGGCTGGCGATCATGCACGAGGGCCGCATCGCCGCCACCGGGACCCCGGCCGAGGTGACCGCCGCCGAGCCGTCGCGGATCTCCTTCGAACTGCCCGACGGCTACTTCGTGGGCGATCTGCCGCCGCTCGGGGAGCTGGGCGTGACCGGGCACGAGACCGACGGCCGGATCGTCCGGCTCCGCACCCATGAACTGCAGCGCGCGGCCACCGGTCTGCTGCTGTGGGCCGAGCGGGCCCGGGTGGAACTGCGCCGCCTGGACGTGCGGTCTGCCTCCCTGGAGGAGGCGTTCCTCGGGATCGCCAAGGAGGCATCGGCGGGGCGGACCCCGGCAAGGACGACGAAGGAGTACGCGGCATGAGTGCCACCCACACGACGCCCGGCCCGGCGACCGGCACGAGAGCCGCGGGCACCACGCCGATGAGCCGCATGACGGCACTCGCCCGCGCCGAGCTGACCCTGCTCGGGCGGAGCAGGGGCGCGCTCGTCGCCGCGCTGTTCGTGCCGCTGGTGATGCCGGTCAGCGTGCGGTCGGCGGCCCCGGAGATGGACCTCGCGGAGGCGGGGCTGGACGCCGGAACCCTGGTGCTGCCCGCCGCGGTCGGCTTCTCCCTGCTGTTCGCCGTCTACTCGGTGCTCGTCGGCGTCTTCGTCGTCCGGCGTGAGGAACTCGTCCTCAAGCGGCTGCGCACCGGTGAGCCGCGGGACGCCGAGATCCTGGCCGGCTCCGCCACGCCCGCCGCCGTCACCGGGCTCGTGCAGTGCCTGCTGCTCGCGGCGGGCTGCACCGTGCTGCTGGACATGTCCGCACCGTCCGCGCCCCATCTGGCCGTCGTGGGCCTGCTGTTGGGGATCGTGCTGTGCGCCGCCCTCGCCGCGGTCACCGCCGGTTTCACCCGGACCGGCGAGAGCGCACAGGTCACGCCCATGCCGCTGCTGGTCCTCTCGATGATGGGCTCCGGCATGTTCGTCCCGCTGGAGCTGCTGCCGGACCGGCTGGCCTCCCTGTGCGAACTGCTGCCGCTGACGCCCGTCGTCACCCTGGTGCGCGGCGGCTGGACCGGCGACCTGTCGGCGTACGAGGCGCTGGGCGCCGTGGCGACGGCGGTGGCCTGGACCGTCGTGTCGGTGTTTGCTGGACGACGGTGGTTCCGCTGGGAACCGCGGCGCTGACCGGAGGGGGAGGGACGGGCTGATGCGCGGGCCGGGTGGGTGGTGGCGGCGGCAGACCACGCCGGAGAAGGTCGAGACGTACACGCGGTGGTCCTTCCAGTCCTTCGCGGTGACCGAGTTCGTCATGGTCGGGCTCTTGGCCCTGGTCCCGCTGGGGAAGTGGCTCGGGACCGGGCTGCTGCTCATGTCGGCTGTGCACGCCGCGGTCTGCCTGGTCACCGTGTCGCGGTCACTGGACTGGACGCGCGGCAGGCGGCGGCAGCCCGTCCGGCTGCTGTGGACGCTGGGCGCCGTGACCGCCGTGATCGGCGCCGTCGCGATCGGCATCGCCGACCACGGGCCGGGCGGCGAGAGCGTGGACAACGCCGCGAACGGGGCCGTCGGGGTCGTCGGCATCATCGGGATCGGCACCATCGCCCTAGGTGTCCGCCGGCGGCGGCATGTGTTCGCGATCGTCGTGGGCTTCGCGTCGGTCTCCTGGCTCGTGGCGCTCACCCGGGGCGCCCCGCTGGGCGAATCGCTCTTCACGGCGTTGATGGCGCTGCTCGCCGGCGGAGTACTCGCCTTCACGGCCGTCGTCTCCGTGTGGCTGCTCGACATCGTCTACGAGCTCGACGAGGCACGCGAGACCCGGACCCGGCTCGCCGTCGCCGAGGAGCGGCTCCGGTTCGGGCGTGATCTGCACGACGTCATGGGGCGGAACCTCGCCGTGATCGCGCTCAAGAGCGAACTGGCCGTGCAGCTGGCCCAGCGGGGACGGCCGGAGGCCGTGGCACAGATGGTCGAGGTGCAGCGGCTCGCGCACGAGTCGCAGCGCGAGGTGCGGGAGGTCGTCCGCGGCTACCGCGAGGCCGACCTCGGGACGGAACTCGCCGGGGCGCAAGGGGTGCTGGCCGCGGCCGGCATCGACTGCACGGTGAGCGGGGCGACGGCGGCCGGGCTGCCGGTCGCGGTGCAGTCCGCCCTGGGGTGGGTGGTGCGGGAGGCCGCGACGAATGTCCTGCGGCACGGGGACGCGCGGCGGTGTGCGGTGCGGCTGCGGGTGGTGGAGGGGTGCGTGGTGCTGTCGGTGGAGAACGACGGGGTGGAGAGCAATGGGAAGGAGGGCGATGGGGTGGCCACAGGGGCCGGGGCGATCAGCTCTTCCGGCTCGGGGATCGCCGGGTTGCGGGAGCGGCTTGCGGAGATCGACGGGACGTTGGAGGCAGGGCCCGCGGGGCGGGGGCTGTTCCGGCTGACGGCGGAGATTCCGCTGCCGTCGGCAGCCGGCCCTGCTGACCCCTCCGGCCCGGCGTCCGTCGCCACCGTGGGCCCTGTGGGTGAGGTCACACCATGACCGCAGTAGAGCCCGTACGGCTGCTGCTCGCCGACGACGAGCACCTCATCCGCGGGGCGCTCGCCGCGCTGCTGTCGCTGGAGGACGACCTCATGGTCGTCGCCGAGGCGGCCACCGGGCCGGAGGCGATGGCGATGGCCCGCGCTCACGAGCCCGACGTCGCCGTACTGGATCTCCAGATGCCCGGCGCCGACGGTGTGAAGGTCGCCACATCCCTGCGCGCCGAACTGCCCGGCTGCAAGGTGCTCATCGTCACCAGCCACGGGCGGCCCGGGCATCTGAAGCGGGCGCTGGAGGCCGGGGTGCGGGGGTTCGTGCCGAAGACCGTGAGCGCGCAGCGGCTCGCGGAGCTCATCCGTACCGTGCACGCCGGCAACCGTTACGTCGACCCGGAGTTGGCCGCCGACGCGATCGCCGCCGGGGACTCTCCGCTGACCGCGCGGGAGGCCGAGGTACTGGAACTCGCCGCCGACGGGGCACCCGTGGCGGAGATCGCCGAGCGGGCCGCGCTGTCGCAGGGGACCGTGCGGAACTATCTGTCGTCGGCGGTGTCGAAGCTCGGGGCGGAGAACCGGCATGCGGCGGTGCGGCTCGCACGGGAGCGAGGTTGGGTATAGTGGTTCTCGCGCCACGGCGCATGCGAACGTAGCTCAGTTGGTAGAGCGCAACCTTGCCAAGGTTGAGGTCGCGAGTTCGAACCTCGTCGTTCGCTCCAGCGAGAAGCCCCCCGGTTCCGGCCGGGGGGCTTCTGTGTGTTCAGGACCAGGTCAGGCCCGTCAGGCGCTCGTACGCCTCCACGTACTTGGCGCGGGTGGCGTCGACGACCTGCTGCGGCAGCGCGGGCGGGGGCTGCTCGCTCTTGCGGTCCCAGCCGGACTCCGCCGAGGTCAGCCAGTCGCGCACGAACTGCTTGTCGTACGACGGCTGCGCGCGGCCCGGCTGCCACTGGTCGGCCGGCCAGAAACGGGAGGAGTCCGCGGTGAGGACCTCGTCCGCGAGGACCAGGTCGTCGCCGTCGAAGCCGAACTCGAACTTCGTGTCCGCGAGGATGATGCCCCGCTCCCGGGCGATGTCCCGGCCCCGGGCGTAGACGGCGAGGGTCGCCTGGCGCAGTCGGGCCGCGGTGTCCGCGCCGACCTGGCGGGCGACCTCCTCGTAGGAGACGTTCTCGTCGTGCTCGCCTACGGCGGCCTTGGTGGCCGGGGTGAAGATCGGCCCGGGCAGTTCGCTGCCGTCGACCAGGCCCTCGGGGAGGGCGAGGCCGCAGACCGTGCGGGTCTCGTTGTACTCGACCAGGCCCGAGCCGGTGAGGTACCCGCGGGCCACGCACTCCACGGGGACCATTTGCAGGGACTTGCAGACCAGCGTGCGGCCCGCCCAGTCGGCGGGGGCGCCGGCGGGCAGTTCGGTGCTCAGGACGTGGTTCGGCACCAGGTCGGCGAGCTGGTCGAACCACCACAGGGAGAGCTGCGTGAGGACCCGGCCCTTGTCCGGGATCTCGGTCGGCAGCACCCAGTCGTACGCGGAGATGCGGTCGCTGGCGACCATCACGAGGTCGCCCGCCTCGTTCTGGTACAGCTCGCGCACCTTGCCGGTGTGCAGATGCACCAGACCCGGAACCTGGATCGGCTCGGGCTTTTCGACGAATCCGGACACGGTTCCTCCCCGTGGTTCTGTCCAATGGCTTGATTCTCCCGTATGCGGGAGGTGATCACGGACAGCGGGTCAGTCGCGTTTGCAGATGCGGTCCAGGAGGTTTGCGGTGGCGCGCTGGATGCGGGGGTCGACGTGGCCCGGGCGGTCCAGGGCCGGGGTCCAGGCGAACGTTCCTGATGCGAAGACCCAGGCGCCGGATGGGGCGCGGTAGAGAGATGTCTCCTGGTGGCGCTGGGCGCCTTCCTTGTCGGTGTACGGGGAGTGCGCGAGCAGCATGCGCTCCTCGTGCTCGGGCAGCGGGGTGCGCGGGAAGTAGCGGTCGGCCTCGCCCGCGACCAGGTCGGCGATCTCGTCGCCCTCGTGCGCCCCGGACGCCTCCCACAGCCAGTGACCGGCGTTGCGCACGATCAGGGGCTGCGGCTCCGGGACGTGCCCCGCGTACTGGATGCCGATGAGCTGCTGCTCCGCCCGGTCGATCTCCCGCCACAGCACCGGCTTCCCCGGGCCCCTGCGCTTGCGGCAGGTCAGCAGGCGGTCGGGGACGCCGGACGGGGAGGGGCCCAGTTCCACCTGCCAGTACATGGAGTTGGCGGAGAGGAAGACGAGCGAGGTGCCGGCGTCGCGGGCGAGCTCCACACTGCCGCGCATGGCGGCCGACCAGTACTCGTCGTGGCCCGGGAAGACCAGGCCGCGGTAGTGGGCGGGGTCCACGCGGCCCGCGTGCAGATCGCTCGCCGTCGCGTAGGCGATGTCGTAGCCGTAGCGCTCGGCCCAGCGGATGAAGTCGTAGGCGTGGCCGACATGGAGGGGGAGGCCGGCGCCCGCGTACGGACGGTCGAAGGAGACCGTGGTCGCGGCCTCCGACTCGCCGAGCAGCCGGCCCTTCTCGTCCCAGGCGTGGTAGAGGCTGGCGCCGGTGCGGCCGTCCTCCGGGTAGAGGTTGTACGCCTGCCAGGTGATGTCGGGCAGGACGAGGAGCAGGTCGGCGGGCTGGTCGTGGCGGACCGTGAACGGGACGTGGGAGCGGTAGCCGCCCGCGGTGGTGAGGACTGCGACGTACGCGCCGATGTTCCAGTACGAGGGGACCTGGAGCCGCCAGGACAGCCACCAGTGGTGGCAGGAGACCGTACGGTCCGCGGTGAGCGGCGCGGGCTGCACGATGCCGGACAGCCGCGGGCTGGTCGTGATCTTGGCGGCGCCGTCACCGCCGTAGTGGCCGATGCGATAGATGTCGACGCCGAACTCCTGGGGCGGGTCGACGGTGATGTGGAAGTCGATGGCCTCGCCGGGCGCGACCGCGCCGGTGGAGGTGAAGCCCTTGATCTGGCGGTTGACGTCGTCGGCCGCGCGGGGGCCGTTGGAGCGGGTGGCCTTCCTCGGGGCGTGGGGCGCGTCCTGGTCCACGTACCAGGGGACGACCTGGCCGGTGTCGTCGAAGTACGTCACGGTGCCGCGCAGCCATGGGACGGGTCCCTGCCCGAAGGGATCCGTCACGGCGTGCGCCAGCGCTCCCGACTCCCAGCGGCGGATCTGCTCCGAAGCCATGGCTGTTTCCCCTCCCCTTCGCCCCCGTGGTGGTGCCTGCCGGTGTGATGCGTGCGGTCTGTCCGTGAACGCGTGGTGAGCGCGTGGTGAGTGCGTCCCCTGCGGTGCCGTCGCGCTTATGTGCTTGTCGTATGTCGTCAGCCCTTGCCATGCGCGCGAACGGTCTAAGCACATCACATAACGCACGCACTTCGTCACTGTTCGTTTCGAATTGGCCAGAAGTGGAAGCAGGTGCTCCGGCGGTCAGACGAGCCGGACCGGCTTCTCCGGGCGTATCCCCAGCTCGGCAAGCCAGGCGCGCAAGGGGGTGGGGTCGCCCTCCTCGATCAGGGTGAGGATTTTGGGCGCGAGATCGGCGGTGCGCTCGCCGTTGTGGAGGAGCGTGGGGCCGTCCAGCCAGTCCAGGCCGGGCGTCGCTCCGGCGGTGTCCATCGCGGCACAGCAGATCATCGCCGTGAGGTGGTCGGCGAGCAGTTCACGGGCCGTGCGCGGGGGCTGGAGGGGAAAGAGGGGGAGGGCTCGGTCGTCCCAGAGGGCGAGGGGGTCCGGGGTGGCCTGGGAGCCGGCGGCCGGTGAGACCGTGATCGAGGAGGCGGCGCTGGAGGCTGCGGTCGACGGGCGGGGCGTCGCGGCGGCCTCTTCGCGGGCCAGTTCGGCGCTGAGGCCGGCGGCCAGGTTCGCGCTGCGCGGGGTGGTGCCGGAGAGGTCTTCTTCGTCTTCGTCGTCGTTGGGGGGAGGCGGTGGTTCCGGGGTTCTGGTGGGGAACGGAGGCGCTTCGCCGGCCGGGGCCGTCAGGTGGTCCAGGACGCGGGCCAGGGTCGGGCTGCTGGTGGCGGGGGCCGCGGGGCCGGCGGCGGGGCGGACGCCCATCGCGTCCAGGACGCGGTGCAGCCTGGCGGCGTCGATGCGCCATCTGCGGTCCACGACCTCCTCCGGATACTCGCTCCAGTCCACCGGCGACCAGTCGGGCCCGGGGCCTGCGGGGCCACCGTGGAAGAGCCGGGCGGCGAGGAGGGAGGCCGACTCGTCGACGACGCCCGGCTCCTCGAGCAGATCGCAGGCGGGCCGCTCCCCGAGACGGGACGCGAAGCCCTCGGCCAGGCGGTCGCGCCGGGACAGCTCCGTGAGCGCCGCCACCACGCCGGCGTCCAGCCGGGACGGCCAGCGGCCCATCCGCCAGGCGGGCAGCGCGACCCGGGTCAGCAGCCGGTCCCAGCCCGCGTACGCCAGGCCCACCTGCTCCTGGGCGACGATCCGCAGCCCGTAATCCACAGCCTGTGCACGCTCCGCGGCCGCGGCCGCCACGCCCCGCTCGAGCTCGGCGGCATGAAGGCGGCAACTGCGCAGCAGCAGCCGGGCCACCCAGCCGACGCCGGCCAGCACGGCCCGCGACACCGGGTCGCGGCGGGGCGCCGAGGTCACGGCCACCGCGGCGTCGAGGCCCCGGACGAAACGCCGGGCCGCGGCTATGTCCGGGTGGGCGGAGGGGCCCGTACCGGCGACGACCGGGGCGAGGACCGCGCGCAGCTCGCCGACCCGCATCCACCACAGGAAGGGCGAGCCGATGACGAGGACCGGCGCGACCGGGTGCCGACGGTGCGCGTGCTTCCCCGCGCCCGCTATGTCGTCGTGCTCCTCGGCCGGCGGCGGTCCGTGGGCCGGGTGGGTGCGGTCCTCCAGCCAGCTGTCGCAGTCCGGCGTGAGCGCTATCGCGGAGGGGGCGGGGACCTCGAGGCGGTCGGCCAGGTCGCGCACCATCCGGTACAGGTCGGGAGCCGCCTCCTCGGCGATCGGGACGGTCGGGCTCATGGCCGGACGGGCCCGGGCGACGACCAGGGCGATCCCGGCGGCGGCGAGCAGCACGAGGACGGCGACCGGGGTCAGGACCCAGCGGGCGGCGTCCCAGCCGGGGCCGACGAGACGGCCGGAGAAAGCCCCCGCGAGCAGGATCACGGCGACGGCAGCGGGCAACAGGGCGACGGCCAGCGCGCGGCTGCGGATGCGCAGCACGACCAGTGCTCGTGCCCGCGCGACCTGCGCTCCTGCCTCCACACCCATTCCGGTCACGACCGACCTCACCCCCTCCCCGTTGACCTGACGCTTTCCTTGCTCACTCCCCCACTGTGGCACCCGTCACTGACATCGCAATGCCGGTGGGCCAAGTGCCGGAACGCTTGCGCCGCACCCTAGTTGGGGCTCAGCCCCCCGTCAGCCGGATAGGGCATCGGTCACTCGATGGAATGGCTCTGGGGAGAGGTGGATGACGGAAAGCGAGGGTCAGGCCCGCACCTACCGAAAACTTCAGGCCCCGGATCCTGAGACGGATTCGGGGCCTGTGGGGTTCATCGGCGGCGGGGTGGTTTCCCCAGTCCTGAGGGTTACGCGCCTGCCGCCTTCGCGGCGATGTCCGTGCGGTGCTGGGAGCCGTCGAGGCGGATGCGGCCGACGGCCGTGTAGGCGCGGTCGCGGGCCTCGGTGAGGTCCTTGCCGGTGGCCGTGACGGACAGGACGCGGCCGCCCGCGCTGAGGATCGCGTCCCCGTCGCTCTTGGTGCCGGCGTGCAGGACGTACGCGTGCGGGGCGTCCTGGGCGGCGACCTCGTCGAGGCCGGTGATCGGGTCGCCGGTGCGCGGGGTGCCGGGATAGTTGTGCGAGGCGACGACCACGGTCACGGCCGCCTCGTCGCTCCAGCGCAGCGGCTCCAGGTGGGCGAGGTTGCCGGTGGCGGCGGCCATCAGGAGACCGGCCAGCGGGGTCTTCAGACGGGCCAGGACGACCTGGGTCTCCGGGTCGCCGAAACGGGCGTTGAACTCGATCACGCGGACACCGCGGGAGGTGATCGCGAGACCGGCGTAGAGCAGGCCGGAGAACGGCGTGCCACGGCGCTGCATCTCGTCCACGGTCGGCTGCAGGACCGTCTGCAGCACCTCGTCGACCAGCTTCGGGTCGGCCCACGGCAGCGGGGAGTACGCCCCCATGCCGCCCGTGTTCGGCCCCTCGTCGCCGTCCAGCGCGCGCTTGAAGTCCTGGGCGGGCTGGAGCGGCACGACCGTCTCGCCGTCGGTGACGGCGAACAGGGAGACCTCGGGGCCGTCGAGGTACTCCTCGATGACCACGCGCTCGCAGGCGGCGGCATGGGCCCGGGCCGCTTCGAGGTCGTCGGTGACGACGACGCCCTTGCCGGCGGCGAGGCCGTCGTCCTTGACGACGTACGGAGCGCCGAAGGCGTCGAGGGCCGTGTCGATCTCGTCCGCCGTGGTGCAGACGTACGAGCGTGCCGTGGGCACCTCGGCCGCCGCCATGACGTCCTTCGCGAAGGCCTTGGAGCCCTCGAGCCGGGCGGCCGGGCCGGACGGGCCGAAGACCGGGATGCCCGCCTCGCGCACGGCGTCGGCGACGCCGGCGACCAGCGGCGCCTCCGGTCCGACGACCACGAGCTCCGCGCCGAGCCGGGTGGCCAGCGCGGTGACGGCGGCGCCGTCAAGGGCGTCGACCTGGTGCAGCTCGGCGACCTCGGCGATGCCGGCGTTGCCGGGGGCGCAGTGCAGCGCGGTGACGTCGGGGTCGAGGGACAGCGAGTGACACAGGGCGTGTTCGCGGGCGCCGGTGCCGATGACGAGGACCTTCACGGGGGTCAGCCTAACGGGAAGCGCCGGGTTTTCTTTGTGCGGGCTTCCGAAGGGGGTGGCGGTGTGGGCTTGGAGGTTTCTCCGAAGCGGGGTGTCTCCGACTGGGTGGCTCGGGCTCGTTCGTGCGGTTACGGCTCGTTCGTGAACTCGTCCACCACCGTCGCCCCCAGCTCCCGGACGATCAGGTCCTGCCCGGAGAGGGCCGACTCGTCGAGGTCGGGGTCGTCGTCCTCGGGGATGTCGTCCTCGACGGATACGGACCGCGGCTTCGGGGCGGAGGGCTGGGGAGCGGGGGCGGACGAGGCGGGGGCAGAGACGGAGGCGGGTGTGCTCGACTGCTGGGCGGGGGCGGCCGGGGCGGTCGACTGGGCCGGGGCGGGGCGCTGGGCGGTTGCCGTACCGCCGCTGCCGCCGCTGCCGCCTCCGGCGTTGTAGCCGCCACCACCGGAGCTGTGGCTTCCGCCGCCGTAGCCACTGGCGCTGCCGCCGGGACCGCCGCCGTGGCCGCCGTTGCCTCCTCCGAAGCCGGAGGGGCCGCCGCCCTGAGCCGGGGGCGCGGAGCCGCCGGAGGGGTCGACGATCGCCTCGATCTTCCACTGGACGTTGAACTGCTCGCCCAGCGCCTGCCGCAGCACGTCCTCGCTGCCGCTGCTCAGGAAGTTGTCCCGCGCCCCCGCGTTGACGAAGCCGAGCTGGAGGGTCGTGCCGTCGAAGCCGGCCACCTGGGCGTTCTGGCTGAGCAGGATCCAGGTGAAGCGTCGGCGGTTCTTGACGGCCTCCAGGATGTTCGGCCAGAGCATGCGGGGGTCGAGACCGCCTGCGGGTGCGGCGCCGGGGGCGGCCGCTGCGGGGGCCGAGGGGGCCGGTGAAGGCGCCGGTGGGGTGCTGGCGGTGGGGGTGCTCGGCGCGGGTGGGTTCGCCGCCGGGGCGTTGCCTGCCCCGGTGTTGGAGGCGGGCCCGCCCGGGGCGGCCGTGGGCCAGCCGCCGGGGCGACGGCCGCCGCTGCCCGCGGAGGCGGCGGTGGGCCAGGCGCCCGGGGCAGGGGCCGCGGGGGTGGTTGCGGGCGTCGTGGGCGCTGGGGGTGCCTGGGACGGTTCGGGAGGCTGGGGCGGCTGGGCGTGCCCACTGGTGGCGGGGCCGGGGGCGGGGGCGGCCGGGGCCTGCTCGGCGGGGGCACCGGGGGACCCACCAGGGGACCCCGGGGCACCGGGAGCGTCGGGGACGTACCCGGCCGCAGCAGCCGTGTCACCACCACCGCCACTATCGCTGCCGCTCCCGCCGGTGCTTCCGCTCCCCGGTGCTCCGGAAGCCCGTACGGCCGCACGGGCCGCGGCCGGGCCGCCACCGGGCGGAACCGGAGCAGCGGCCGCTGCCGCCGCTCCACCATGCCCCTCGGGCCCGGGCACGTATCCCATAGCGGGCATGCCGGAGGGTGCCGCGGAGAAGTTCACGCCGCGCTCGATGCGGTCCAGGCGGGCCATGACGGACCGCTCGTCGCCGTAGGCGGCGGGGAGCAGGACGCGGGCGCAGATCAGCTCCAGCTGGAGACGGGGCGAGTTGGCGCCGCGCATCTCTGTCAGTCCCTCGTTGACGAGGTCGGCGGCCCGGCTCAGCTCGGCGGGGCCGAAGGTGCCGGCCTGGGCCTGCATACGCTCGACGACATCGGTGGGGGCGTCGATGAGCCCCTTCTCCGCCGCGTCCGGAACGGCGGAGAGGATCACCAGGTCACGCAGCCGCTCCAGCAGGTCGGTGACGAACCGACGGGGGTCGTTCCCGCCCTCGATGACGCGGTCGACGACCTCGAAGGCCGCGGCTCCGTCGCCGGTGGCGAAGGACTCGACGACCGAGTCCAGGAGGGAGCCCTCGGTGTACCCGAGCAGGGCGGTGGCCATGGCATACGTCACACCGTCCGCCGCGGCGCCGGCGAGCAGCTGGTCCATGACGGACATGGAGTCACGCACGGAACCGGCACCGGCCCGCACAACGAGCGGGAGCACACCGTCGTCGACCGGGATGGTCTCCTTCTGGCACACCTCGCCGAGGTAGTCCCGCAGGGTCCCGGGCGGGACGAGCCGGAAGGGATAGTGATGGGTCCGCGACCGGATCGTCCCGATGACCTTCTCGGGCTCGGTGGTCGCGAAGATGAACTTGAGATGCTCCGGAGGCTCCTCGACGACCTTCAGCAGCGCGTTGAAGCCGGCCGACGTGACCATGTGGGCCTCGTCGATGATGTAGATCTTGTAGCGGCTGCTCGCGGGTCCGAAGAAGGCCTTTTCGCGCAGGTCACGGGCGTCGTCCACGCCACCGTGCGACGCGGCGTCGATCTCGATGACGTCGATGGAACCGGGGCCGTTGCGGGCGAGGTCCTGACAGGACTGGCACTCACCGCACGGCGTGGGCGTCGGCCCCTGCTCGCAGTTCAGACACCGCGCCAGGATCCGCGCGCTGGTCGTCTTGCCACAGCCGCGCGGCCCGCTGAACAGGTACGCGTGGTTGACCCGGTTGTTGCGCAGCGCCTGCTGCAACGGGTCGGTGACGTGCTGCTGCCCGATGACCTCGGCGAAGGTCTCCGGGCGATAGCGGCGGTACAGAGCGAGAGACGACACGCATACGAGGTTATAGGCGCCCACTGACAACGGGCCCCGCCCCGGGAACGCAAACGCCCCCCACGCACCCGCCAGAGCCGACCTACCCTTGCTGCCTTCCGGCCCTGGGGGAGTTCAGTCAGATAGCGCCGCGTGGGGAGCTGCGCCCAGGCTACCTGATGTCAGGGGCAGGGAACGAGTTCGCGAGCACTCCTCCCAGTCATGTAATGTCTTCGACGGAGGATTCGCCTAGAGGCCTAGGGCGCACGCTTGGAAAGCGTGTTGGGGGCAACCCCTCACGAGTTCGAATCTCGTATCCTCCGCCAGTGCCTCACCGGGCACGATGTCGAAGGGCCCCACCGCTTGCGGTGGGGCCCTTCGACGTTGTCCGTTTCGGATGACCTCTCGGGGCGGATCAAGGTGTCGTGCTGGGGATCACGCAGTTCTTCGGTTGGGGTTTGCCCGTCGGCCAGCCGAGGCCGACGAATTTCAGGGTGCCTTCGCCTTTTCGGCCCGGGTCGAGTTCGACGATGGCGGCCGGTTTGTCGTAGGCGTTGCCGCCTGTGGTGAGGCAGATCAGGCCGCTGGTGGCCTGGACGCGGTGGCGGGACTGGAGGAGGGACCACTGGCGGCCGACGTCCTCGCGGGTGGGGGCGGTGGTCTCGGGGGCGCCTCGCTGGGCTTGGTGGAGGGCCTTGCCGATGGTGATGAGGCCGTCGTAGACGAGCATCGTGCGGGAGTCGTCCAGGTTCGGGGTGGAGCCGAGTGTGATGCCCTCGCGTCGGGTGGCGGTGATCTGGTTCCTGAGGATGTCCAGCGCCGCCTTCGGTTCGGTGAGGTATTGGGGGAGGTCCGCGGTGGGCGGCTTCTTCCTATGGGTTGCCGTGTAGGTCTTCGTCCACTTCGTCAGTTCCGTCGCCCAGGCGTCCGGGTGTGCGGGGGCCGCGTACTGCACCGTCACCTTCGCTCTGCCGTCGTCGCCGCGGAGCTGGGACCAGTCCTTCTCCGTCATCGCCTGGCGCAGTGAGGCCGCGTCGGAGCCGCTGACGATGGTGTAGTGGCGGTTCTCGCAGCCCACCTGGGCGAGCTTGAGGGCGAAGATTCGCAGGTGGAGCGTGCGGCCCGCGAAGTAGATCGTGTCGGCCTCGGAGTCGCAGATGTTGTTGGCCGTCTGGGTGAACTGGTTGCCGGTCGAGCCCGCCTCGTCGATGGACGGAGACTCGAAGGACATCGCGGCGGGGCCGGCCGGGCCCTTCTCCTTGATCCTGCTGAACGCCCTGGCCAGCGACTCGTTGTAGCCGTCGGGGCGTTTGTCGTAGACCAGGACCGTCCTGAGGTTCCGGCGGCCGCGTTCGCCGTTGAAGTTGGCCAGGGCCTGGGCCGCGTCGTTGTTGGTGGGGAGGATGCGGGCCAGGCCGGGGAAGCGCAGTTCGGCCATGCCGTCGGCCCGGTCCTCGTTCGCGATTCTGTCGCCGCTGATTCTGGCCGCCAGGACCGGGATCCGGTTCTCCGTCAGGCGTTTCACCGCCGCCTCCGTGGCGGCGAGGCTCAGATTGAAGCCGGTGACCGCGCGCAGCCGGTCCTCGGGGGAGGCGGCCATGCGCAGGAGGGTGTCCACGACCTCGGCCTGACGGCCGTAGGCCTGACCGGGGTTGGCCAGCACCAGGCGGATCCTGGGTGGTTCGCCCTCGCCCTCGTTGGCCTGCCGCTGTCCCAGGTAGGCGCCCTGGAGGTCGCTGCGCATCTGCCGGCGCAGGGCCTCGCGGTCCGACTGGAGCGGCAGCATCATCGCCACCGTGACATGCGGCTGGTTCGCGATCCTCTGGTTCTCGCGTGCGATGGCCCGGGCCACGTCGGCGATCTCCGGGGTGCCGAAGTCGTAGCCGTCGCCGTTGACGCCGACGCACTCGTCCTCGATCCGCTCGACGCCGTCGGCGCAGGTGTCCGGCCTGCCGAGGAGGGCGGTGGTGAGGGCCACGCCTGCCACGATCGCCCCTACGAGGAGCACCGCGTAGAGGATCTTCCGCCATCTGGGCATGCCGTCATCTCCTTCGCCGGAGCTGTTCGGTGCAGGTGCAGCGCAGCAGGGGCTGTTCGTTCTCCGCCAGGCCGCTCCAGTCCGTCGCCGTCCTGCTGAGCCGGCCCGCGCCCTCGAAGTCCATGATCGAGAGCAGGTCCAGCAGCTTGGCCAGCGTGCGGGCCGTCTCCTTGCCGGTCGGCCTGGTCCGCTCCTCGCACAGCCACACCGCGTGCAGCAGCTGGTCGACCGTGCGGCGCAGGGGTGGGCCGTCCGCCCCCACCAAGCCCTGGGCGCGCTCGCGCCGGGCGTCCGCCCCGCCCGGGTAGGGGGCTTGGGCGATCTCCAGCAGGTCCGCGCACCAGGCGCCGGGGCGGCCGGGGAGTGTGGCGGCGAGGTGGCTGACGACGTCGTCCGCGCCGCCGGACACCAGGTGGTGGTTCATCCGGTGGGCGGTGAGCGAGCGGAAGGCGCCGTCGCTCCCGGCGCCCCCGATGCTCCCGTTGCTCCCGTCGCCCTGGGCGTCCGGCGGTTCCCCCGCCGCGCGTTCCGCGTAGTGGTCGCGCAGCAGATGGTGGTCGGCGTACCAGGCGGCGCCGCCGGGGCGCAGTCCGTAGAGCTGGTGCACCAGCAGCTGGCGGAGGCCGAAGTCGCCGATGAAGTGGCGTTCGCAGGCGGGCCATCCGGTGTCGGTGAGCAACTGGGACACGTGATGGGCGGTCAGGTGGTGGACGTGGCCCGACTGATGGTGGCGGAGCAGGACGTCCGCGCACTCCGTGTCGTGGGCCACCGACAGGTGGGAGAGGAGGTCCAGCCACTGGGCCCGGTGCTCGGTGGGGAGCCGTACGGGTAACTGGTCCAGGATCAGTTCGCGGAGCAGGACGTCCGCGACCGGGCGTTCGGGGGTGTCGTCGCCGGGGAGCCGCAGCGGGGCGTCCAGGATGTCGCGGTCGTTGGCGTCCGCCGGCATACGGAAGGCCGCCGCGGCGGCGGACAGCCGGATCACCGTGTGCGGACGGCCGCCGCTCAGCCGGGCCACGGCGGCGTCGATACGGCGGCGGTTCGTGCCGCCCTCCGGCTCGGCGCGCTGCTGTCTTCGTACGGTCTCCCGGCGGAGCTGGTCGCCGGTGAGCAGCGGCATCCGCAGCAGGACCACGCCGTCGGCGAGGGGTGCCCGGTCCGCGGCCTCGTCCGTACGCCGGGACCAGACCGGCGGGGCACCGTCGGCCGGCCGGTACTCCGCCGGGGGCGCCGCCTCCTCGGGCGGCAGGCCGCCGTGCAGGAAGGCGCCGCCGTCAGGACGGCGTGCCGTGCCCACGATCACCACGCGGTCGCGCTGCCCGGCCCGGCGGTCGGTGAGTACGGCGCGCAGCAGCCGCTCGCCGAGGGGCGACTCGGCGTGGTCCAGCAGCATCGCCGGGCGGCCGACCCGGCGGAGCCAGCCCGAGGGCGAGGCGTACGCCGCCTCCAGGTCCTCGCGCAGGGCCCGGAACAGGAAGCTCTCCGCCACCTCCCGTGCCTCGCCGCCGGCGCGGAAGTCGGCGGCGAGGATGCGAAGCCCGATCCTGGGCTGGCCGGCCGCGCCGGGATAGGCGCCGTAGAGCCGCTCCAGTTCCGCCCTGCCCCGGGGGGCCAGTCGCTGGAAGAGGGCGTCCAGCAGGGCGTTGCTCACGGCCGCCGAGTACGGGTCGAGCGCCTGCCCGTACAGGGTCATCAGCAGGTTACGGATGGCGCCGCGCAGCACGCCCCGCCAGAAGTCGCCGGTGACCAGGCCGCGCAGACGCTGCTTCTGGGCCAGGCCCTCGTAGCGTTCGGCCTCCGTCGCGACCGCCTCGGGCGTGCCCTCCGTGACGCCGGTCGCGATCATGGCCAGGCCGGGGAAGAGCCGCGGGAAGGCGAACGAGCCGCCCGTGCCCTGCCAGGTGCTCAGCCGGCGGGCGACCTCGACCAGGGCCTCGGTCGTGGCCGAGCGGGCGCCGGGCTCCGGGTCCGCGCGGTCCGCGTACACCGGCGAGGCGCAGTCCAGGTGGATCACCGGCACCTTGGCGGCGAAGCGGTCCCGTACGGCGCGCAGCAGACGGCCCTTGCCCATGCCCGGGCCGCCGGTGAGCAGGACGACGGGCAGGTCGGGGCCGTACAGCGGATCCCGGCCGGCCCCCGCCGGCGTCCGTCCGAGCAGCCCCGCGAAGAAGCCCTCCTCGCCGAGGAGTTTCTCGAACCCCAGTTCTTCACACACGGACCCCCCATGGAGTGCCTGCCCGCCCGGGGGCGGGTGACCCGTGACCGATGTGCCAGAAACGATCCAGTGGAACACGGAACCTCTGGCCGGACAACGGGATCCGCACGGAAGGGAGTTGCCGATGATCGCGCGGACCGCGGCGGGGGCTTCACCCCTCCGGCGGTCGCTTGCCGGCGCCCCGGTCAAGTCCGGTCCGACGTGGGCCAGACGTAGGGCAGGTCGTCGGGGACCCCCGGGAACAGCTCCGCGTACGTGGTCGCGTCCTTGCGGACCAGGGCCGAGCGGTGGCTGCGGTGGAAGGTGTCGTCGCCCAGCCAGGGCGGCAGTTCGCCCTCGGCGGCCAGCAGGGGCTGGTCCCGTACCGGCGCGTGGGGGCGGGTCGCGGCGAGGTCCGCGACGAGGGTGGCGGCGCAGGTGTCCTGATGGCCCTGCTCACGCCAGACGCGGCAGATCTCCAGGCCGTAGCGGACCAGCGCCTCCTCGTAGCCGGCCCACATCCGCACGGCCGGATGCCTGCGCCACCCGTAGTCCGGTACGACCAGGCCGCGCAGCACCTGCAGCGCCTCGACCCGCTGTTTGCCGAGCCGGCGGCGGTCCAGGACCAGGGCCGACTTCCGGAAGCCGGGGTAGGGAAGGAAGGTCTGCACTCCGTCCTCACGGGAGAGGCATTGTCTGTTCCGCCCAGATGGTCTTGCCCGTGGCGCTCTGCCGGGTGCCCCAGCGCTCGGTCAGCTGGGCGACGAGGAGCAGGCCGCGGCCGCCCTCGTCGTAGGAGCGGGCACGTCGCAGATGGGGAGCGGTGTTGCCGCCGTCGGAGACCTCGCAGATGAGGGTCGTGTCATGGATCAGACGGAGCTGGATCGGTGGCTCGGCGTGGCGGATGGCGTTGGTGACGAGTTCGCTGACGACCAGCTCGGTGACGAAGACGGCGTCGGACAGCCCCCACCTCGCCAGCTGCGCCACCACGTCCTTGCGGGTCTGGGCGACGGCGGACGGGTCGGCCGGCACCGCCCAGGTGGCGACGTGGTCCGAGTCGAGCGCGCGGGTACGGGCGATCAGCAGGGCCACATCGTCGGCCGGGCGCCGCGTCAGCAGGTCGGACAGCACCGTGTCGCACAGGGCGTCCAGCGAGGTCGCCGGGCGGGCGAGGGCCTCCCGCAGCCGGTGGACCCCGGCGTCGATGTCGCGGTCCCGGTTCTCGATCAGGCCGTTGGTGTAGAGGGCGAGCAGGCTGCCCTCGGGGATGTCGATCTCGGTGGCCTCGTAGGGCAGGCCGCCGACGCCGAGCGGGGGCGCGGCCGGGAGGCCGACGAGGTCGACGGCGCCGTCGGGGCTCACCACGGCCGGCACGGGATGCCCGGCACCGGCGAAGCAGCAGCTTCGCGACACGGGGTCGTAGACGGCGTACAGGCAGGTCGCGCCGACGTCGGTGGAGGTTCCCGGGTGGCCGGTGGTGTCCCGGAGTCCGGTGGTGTCCCGGAGTCCGGTGGTGTCCCGGTGTCCGGTGGTGTCCGGGTGTCCTGAGGCCTCCCCCTCGCCCTCCTCGTCCTCCTTGTTCAGCCGGGCGACCAGGTCGTCGAGGTGGGTCAGGAGCTCGTCGCACGGCAGGTCGATGTCCGCGAGGGTGCGTACGGCCGTGCGCAGCCGCCCCATGGTCGCCGAGGCGTGCAGGCCGTGGCCGACGACGTCGCCGACGACCAGCGCCACCCGCGCGCCGGAGAGGGGGATGACGTCGAACCAGTCCCCGCCGACGCCGGCCCGGCCGCCCGCCGGGAGGTAGCGGGACGCCACCTCGACCGCGGCCTGCCGGGGCAGCCGCTGGGGCAGGAGACTGCGCTGGAGGGTGACCGCGGTGGCACGCTCCCGGGTGTAGCGGCGGGCGTTGTCGATGCTCACGGCCGCCCTGGCCGCCAGCTCCCCGGCCAGGACCAGGTCGTCGTGGTGGAAGGTCTCGGCGCTGCGGTACCGCATGAAGAAGGCGACGCCCAGGGTGGTGCCACGTGCGGCGAGGGGCACGGTCATCACCGAGTGGATGCCGAACGCCCGGACCCGGGCGGCGCGGACGCGGTCGCGTGCCAGCCACGCGGCGAACTCCGGGTCGGACACCTCGTGCAGGGAGGGCCGTCCGGTGCGCAGACTCTCGAAGGGCGCCGAGCCCGGAGGGTAGGTATCCACCTGGCCGGGCGCCACGGCCGACTCCGGTGCCCCCGGAGTCACGGACCGCAACGCCACCCGCCGCAGCCGCAGCGGCCCGTCCGCCGGAACGGCGTGCGCGGGCGGTTCGGCCACGTCGTCCAGCGCCTCCAGCAGATCGACGCTGCCGAAGTCGGCCAGGGCGGGGACGGTCACGTCCGCCAGCTCCTGGGCCGTACGCGTCACATCCAGGGTGCTGCCGATGCGCCGGCCGGCCTCGGCGATCAGCTGGAGCCGCTTGCGGGCCCAGAACTGCTCCGTCATGTCGTGCGCGGAGAGGCAGACGCCCTGGACGGTGCCGTCGTGGTCCCGCAGCGCGGACAGGAAGACCGACCAGGCGTGCGCGTGCTCCTCCCCGGGGGCGCGCAGATAGTTCTCCTGGTACTCCGGCTCGCCGGTCCGCAGCACCCGGGCCATGCTGCGTTCCGCCCGCTCACCGGCGTCGTCGTCGATGATCTCGGACACGCGCAGCCCCAGCATCTCCTCCTCGGTGAGCGCCGTGGAGCGTTCCATGTCGGCGTTGGCCCGCCGCAGTCTCAGCCGGGTGTCATAGATCGCCAGGGCGCAGCACGGGGACTGGGCGAAGCTCCAGCTCACGAGGGATTCGTCGAGGCCGGCCCGCGGCTGCCGGCCGGTCAGGGCGGAGACGATGAGCCAGGCGCGGGGGCCGGTGCCGGGCTCCCGGTGGTGGGCGAGGATCCTGACCGTCAGCTTGCGGCCGTCGCGGTGCCGGAGCGCGACGTCGCCGTTCCAGCGGGGCAGCCCGGCGAGGGCCGGCATGCCGCCCCGCACGGGGATCGGCTCGGCCAGCAGATCCGCGGCGCGGCGGCCGGTCATCTCTCCGGGCCCGTACCCGAGGAGCTGCTCGGCGCCCGCGTTCCAGCCGGTCACCGTGCCGTGTTCGTCGAGGGTGATGCGGGCGGTGAGGGCCTCGCCGCCGACTGCTGCGAGGGCTCCGGGTGCTTCTCCGAGCGACCGGCCGGCCCGGCCGACGCTGACGGGCTGATCCATGATCGGTCATCTCACTCTCGGGGTGAATGAGCCGTAACCCCGGACAAGCGCAATTATCACCTGGTTACCCCGATTACGGCCGGTATCACCGTGCGACCACCGGCTGGGAACGGAGCGGGCCGAGCAGGTTCACGTCCCGTTCGACAACTGCTGCGGCTAGGACGCGATCCGCACCCGCTTCGACACCGTCACCTGGTCCACGTCCGACACCCGCACGGTCGTCTTCATCGTCCAGGTCCCGGGGAGGGGCAGATTGACGGAGTTGGTGCCCCAGTAGCCGCCCATGTCGTTCAGTTCGGCGTCGATCGGGCCGACCTTCCGGGAGGGCAGGGTGAAAGTGACACGGACCTCGGGGATGACGATCAGGCCCTTGTCGGAGCCGTAGACCACGGCCTGGACGCCGTTCTCTCCGACGCGGGCCGGGTCCAGGGTGACCTGCACCGTGCCGCGGCCGGTCACGGAGTCCGTGCCCGTGTCGTAGGGCACCGTGACCAGGGTCGTGGGCGGCAGCGTGCCCGCCGGGGCCTGCTGCGCGGCCTCGGCCTGCGCGCGGCCCGGCAGCGTGGTGGTGAGCAGGGTCGTGATCAGCAGCACCACCGCGGCGACGGCCACCTCGATGAGGACGGAGCGGCGCAGACCGCGCCGCAGCACGTCCCCGTCCCCCGATTCGGGTGACGGCGCCTCCGGCCGCTCCGGCTCCCCGGCGTCCGGCGTCCCGGGCTCTTCGGTCGCTTCCGGCGACGGCGGGGCGCCGACCGGCTGCGCGACCCGTTCGCGTACGGCCGCCACGGCCGCCACCGTCCGGGTGGTCGCCGGGGCCGCGAGGCGGGCCGTCCAGCGGCGTGAGTACCCGGCCGCCAGCACCAGCACGGTCACCGCGACCAGTTTCGCGAGCAGCAGCCGGCCGTACGACGTGCCGGACAGCGCGGATACGGAGCCGAGGCCGCGCCAGGACTGGTAGACGCCGGTGACGACCAGGACCGTCACCGAGGCGAAGGCGATCCGCGAGAAGCGGGGCACGACCTGCGTCAGGTCCTCGCCGGACGAGCGGCGCAGGGTCAGGAGCAGTGCCACGAGCCCGCCCAGCCAGACCCCGGTCGCCAGCAGATGCAGCACGGACGACGTCATCGCCAGCGGCACCTGGATCCCGGCGGAGGCGTGCTCGGCAGCCGCCCAGGTCAGGGCCAGTCCGACGGCCAGGGGCGTGCCCGCGGCCAGCGCCACGGGATCCCGGCGGTCCCGTCGGTCGCGGCGCCTGGACAGCCACACCAGGAAGCCGGCGGTCAGCAGGAGAACGGCCAGCCTGGCGAGCAGGGCCAGGCCCGGACGGCTGGTCAGGGTGCGGCTGAGGGCGTCGGCGTCGAAGGCCGCCGCCGGGCCCGCGCCCGCCTCGTACGGGGCGCGCAGCAGGAGCAGGACGACCGTCGAGCCCAGCAGCGTCCACCAGGCCGTCACCAGCGGCCTGCGCAGCGGGGACCTGTTCGCGGGACGGCACAGCAGCGCGAAGGCCGCCGCGCCGACGAGCAGCGCGGCGGCGAGGTAGGCGAGGTAGCGGGCGGCGTCGTAGAGGCCGCCGGTCAGCGGGTCCTCGTCCGGGCCGGTGTCGATCTGCGTGGTCGTGGCGGACCGTTTGCCGACGGAGAAGCTGAAGGCGCCGGAGACCGGGTGGCTGTCGGCGGACACCACCCGCCAGGCCACCGTGTAGGTGCCCTGGGCGAGCTTCTCGGGCAGGCCGACCCGGGCCGTGTCGGAGCGGCCGTCCGCGTGTGTGGCCTCGCCGGTGTGGACGCGGCGCTGGTCGGGGCCGAAGACCCGGAAGGAGTCGTCGAGCAGGCCTACGGATTCGGTGAAGGTCAGGGTGACGCTGCGGGGGCCTTGTTTGACGACGGATCCATCGTCAGGGGTGGTGGTGCGGAGGGCTGCGTGGGCCGAGGCGGGGGCTCCACTGAGGAAGAGCAGGACCAGCACGGTGCCGAGCAGCACCAGGGCTTGGAATCGCCGGGGGTGTCCGACATTGCGCTCCTCGTTCCGCCGTGGGTCCACGTGGTTCTCCGTGTTCGGGATTTCCGGCCTCGGGATACGTACGGATGGGAGTTGTCCGGCGCTCAGCGGGGAGGGTGGTTTGTGTTGTGTGGCGGCTGCGGGCGTGTGGGGGCTGTTCGCGCCCACGCGGCGGAGCCGCAAATCGATACAGCCCCGCGCCCCTAGAAAGCAGGTCGGGACAGTCCTGCGATCCGATCGGCCGCTGTCGGATAGCGCGCCGTCAGCTCCGCCTCATCCCCGTGTTCATAGCCCTCGAACGTGAAGCCGGGCGCCATCGTGCAGCCGAACAAGGTCCACTCCCCGTGGGTCCTCCCGCCCATCCACGTACCTGCCGGGACCGTGTACTGGACGTGCTGGCCGCCGAGGACGTCCGGGCCCAGCACCACCGTCCGCGAGCTGCCGTCCGGGGCCAGCAGGAGCAGCTCCAGGGGATCGCCGAGGTAGAAGTGCCAGACCTCGTCGGTCGGGAGGCGGTGGAGGGCGGAGAAGGCTTCCGTCGTCAGGAGCGCGACGATCGCCGTGCCCTCGGGTCTGCCGTCGGGGCGTTCGGGACCGGCCCAGGTCTGCCGGAACAGGCCGCCCTCGCGCGGGATCGGCTCCATTCCGTAATGGGCGATGAGCTCGTCGGGAGTCACCCGGGGAAGAGTACTTCCCGGTCGAGGAAGGCGAGCTGTGCCTTCTTCTCCGGCAGGTACACGTCGGGGAGGTCGATCTCCGGCAGGACGACCACCGGCCCGGCCGTGAAGCCCAGTTGCAGGAAGCGGGTGACGGCCTTCTCGTTGCGCACGTCCGGGTCGACGACGACCCGCCGCCGGTCCAGGCCCAGCAGGACGTATGCGGCGATGGACGCCACCAGCCGGGCCGTCCAGCCGGAGCGTGTGCCGCCCGGGCCGGCGGGGGCGAGCAGCAGGTGGACGCCGATGTCGCCGGGCCGGACGTCGTAGCACTCGCTGACGCGGTCGGCCTCGGGCTCGTAGGTCTGGAGGAGGGCGACCGGCTCGCCGTCGCGGACGACGAGGTAGGCGTGGTGGGTGGTGAGGGTGTCCAGGTGGGCGTAGGTCTCGGCCACCTGCCGTTCGGTGAGGCCGTTCATGCCCCAGAAGGCGGCCCGGTCCTCGTGCACCCAGCGGTGGATCACGGCGGCGTCGGCCTCCGGGTCCAGCGGCAGGACGCGGACGGTGCCGAAGCCGTCGGCCGCCTGCTCGTGGACGGCCGTGCGGGAGGCGTACGGGTCAGACATCGGTTTCCTTCTTCAGCAGGGTCCAGTCGGTGACGACCGGGACGAGGTCTCCGGCGAGCCACCGCGGGAGCTGGTCGCGGTGGTGGGGCGAGCCGGGGACGCCCGAGGCGCCGAGCGGGACCACCCAGCGGCTGTGGTCGCGCCGGGCCAGGTCCCATACGTAACGGGCCGCCGGGCCGCGGGCGGCGCGGTCGGTGAGGCCGGGGACGCCCGAGGTGCACAGCACGCAGTCGTGGTCGCCGGACAGCGCGGGTTCGTCGTACGGCGTCTCCGGGTGCAGCGGTCGCCAGGGGGTGAGGCGGTGGGTGTCGCCCCAGACGCCGGCCGGGGGCCGCCCGGCCACCTCCTCGACCGCCGCGCGGACGGCCGCCGGGCGGTCGATTCCGTACAGGTCCTCGGCCCGCAGCAGATGTTCGAGGGCGAAGCCGACGCGCGGGAGGAGGGCCAGCCAGGGCTGGAACACCTCCGGGTAGGCCGGGGGTGTGGCGAGCGCGGCGAAGGCCGGGTGCGCCGCCAGGTTCCGTACGACCGCTCCGCGCACGGCCGCGTAGCAGGCCGCGTCGGCGCTGCCGGCGTCCATACGGCGGTCCCAGGAGAGGAGCCGGTCCCGGAGGGCGGCGGCCTCGGGGGTGAGGCCGTCGAGGGCGCGGAGGTGGTCCAGGAGGGGGCCCGCGGAGGCGAGGTAGGTGTCCGTGTGGATCGCGGGCATGTCGGCGGCGGACCAGCGCTTCTTGCGGGAGAGCAGCTCGGCGATGCGGCCGGCCCGGTGCGGCGGGGCGAACTCGACGCCGAGGGGTGCGGCCGGGCCGCGCTGGTTGGCCATGACGGCGACGCCGTCGGTGAGCCCGGCGCGGGGCGTCTCGTGCCGGCCCGTCCACTCGTGGCCGGGCTCCCAGGCGGGCACGACGCGCACGCGGTTGGACTCGGCGCGCAGCGGCACCCACCCGGCCACGCGGTGCAGCACACCGCCCTCGGTGTCGGCGGCCTGGACGACGTTGACCGGCTCCGCCCACCGGTCGAAGGCCCGGTCGACGTCCCCCACCCGGCGGGCCCGCAGCAGCGGCAGCAGGGCGCCGAAGCCGAGGTCGCCGGTGACGCGGGGCGGGTAGCGCAGGCTGATCGCCACCGGCACGCCCAAGGGGTCCGCAGGGTCGCCGTCGAGGCCCTCGGGGCCGCCGATGACCAGCGGGCCCCGGCCGGTCTCGATCACCTCGACCTCGACCGGCTCCTCGCCCGCCACCTCGACGGTCTCCGTGTGCCGGGCCGCGCGGTGCCAGACCCCGTCCGGGCCGAGGGCCTCCACGCCGGCCCCGGTGCGCCGCAGCCGCTCCCGGTAGAGGTCCTGGTAGTCGGCCATGGCGTTGGTGATGGCCCAGGCGACGGAGCCGGTGTGCCCGAAGTGGGCGATGCCGGGGACCCCGGGGACGGCCAGGCCCACGACGTCGAACTCCGGGCAGGACAGGTGGATCTGCTGGTAGACGCCCGGGTCCTCGATCCAGCGGTGGGGGTCGCCGGCTATGACCGCCTGCCCGGTGACGGTCCGCGCCCCGCTCACCAGCCAGCCGTTGCTGCCCGAGGTGCCGGGGCCGTCGGTGGCGAACAGGCCGATGGCGTCGGCGTCCAGGTGGTTCAGGGCCTGCTCGCGCCAGAGCTTGGCCGGGAACCCGGCGAAGAGGATGTGGGTGGCGAGCCAGACGCCGAAGGGGGTCCAGGGGTGCCAGGGCCCGGGGGTGAGGCCGGTGCGGGCGAACTCGGGGGCCGCCGCCGCCCCTTCCGCCAGCCCCGCGTTGACCCCGTCGACGTACGCCCGGACCCACTGGGCCGTCTCGGGGTCCCGTCTCTCCAGCTCCGCGAAGCAGCGTCTGGCCGTGTCGTCGAGTCTGGCCCGTCTGGCGAACCGGTCCCAGGCCAGGGCGCTCTCGCCGAGGAAGGACGCCGAGGTGCCCTGGGCGCGGTGCCGCTCGACCTCGAGCTGCCAGGCCCGGTCGCGGGCGGTGACGCGGCCCTGCGCGTGGGCGAGTTCGGCCGCGCTGCCGGCGCGCAGATGCGGAATGCCCCAGGCGTCACGGTAGATCTCGGTGGCCACGCTGTGCTCCTTCTGTTCTTCAAGCCAGGCATTTTTAGGTTAGGCTTGCCTAAGTCGATCGTGGCGGAATAGTACGTGAAGGGTGAACAAGCGATGGGGCAGGGGCGGGGTTGGGAAGGCGCGGTCCTCAAGCTGCTGCGCGCGAAGGATTTCGTGTTCACCGTGACCGGCGCGGAGGACGTCACCCCGGACTACCGGCGGCTCTCCTTCACCGACGGCGGTCTGCTGGCGGCGACCGGCGTCCACCCGACCATGTGGGTCCGGCTGTGGTTCGACAACGCGGGAAAGCCCCACCAGCGGGCCTACACCCTGGTCGACCCGGACCCTGAGACCGGCACCTTCAGCCTGGAGTTCGCCCTGCACGAGGGGTGCGCCAGCGACTGGGCCAGGAAGGCCGAGCCGGGCGACACCGTCGACGCGACCGTCCAGGGCACCGGCTTCGAGCACCCGAGCCCCGCGCCCTCGCACGTCTTCGCCGTCGGCGACCCCGCCTCGCTGCCGGCCATCAACTCCCTCCTGGACGCCCTGGGTTCCGCCCCCGCCACCGTCTGGTTCGAGGGCGGCGACGACGACCTGCCGTTCCGCACCGACCCGGCCCGCCACGAGCTGCGCAAGGTGCCCCGCCAGGACTCCGGCGCCCAGCTGGTCGACCAGGTGAAGGCGGACCTGCCCGGGCTGCTCCAGGGCGCCTCCGACCCGTATGTCTGGATCGCCTGCGACACGGCGACGACCCGGGCCCTGGCGGCGTACGTACGCAAGGAACTGGGCCTGCCCAAGCAGCGGGTGCACGCGCTGGGGTACTGGCGGGCGTCCTAGAGCACTGCGGGAGCGCGGCCGGGCCCGGCCCGGGGGATGATCGGGGCATGGACGTCACCCTTCACCTCGCCCAGGACCCCGAGGCCGACGCGCTGCTCGGCCGCAGTCCGCTCGCCGCACTGGTCGGGATGCTGCTGGACCAGCAAGTCCCGATGGAGTGGGCGTTCAAGGGTCCGGCGACGATCGCCCAGCGGCTCGGCACGGACGACCTGGACGCGCACGAGATCGCCGCACACGAACCCGAGGCCTTCGCCGCGCTGCTCTCTCAGAAGCCGGCCGTGCACCGCTACCCGGGCTCCATGGCCAAGCGGATCCAGCAGCTGTGCCAGTACCTCGTCGAGCACTACGACGGTGACGCCGAGGCCGTCTGGAAGGACGTCGGCACCGGCAAGGAACTGCTGAAGCGGCTGGCCGGACTGCCGGGCTTCGGCAAGCAGAAGGCCCAGATCTTCCTCGCCCTGCTCGGCAAGCAGCTCGGGGTGCAGCCGGCCGGATGGCGGGAGGCCGCGGGCGCTTACGGCGAGCCGCAGTCCTTCCGTTCCGTCGCCGACATCACGGGGCCCGAGTCACTGGTCAAGGTGCGGGCGCACAAGCAGGAGATGAAGGCGGCGGCCAAGGCGGCGAAGGCCGCCGGCCAGTAACGCCCCCGGGCGTCAGCCACGTGGCCCGCCCCAGGTGGCGGGCCCCTCCGGCCCGGTCCAAGCATGGATCATGACGGTCCCCCGCGGTACCCGCCGGACCTCATGGCCGCGGGTGCTCGTCCTGCTGCTCGCCCTGCTCGTGCCGGGCGCGCACGCCGAGGCGCACACGGGGTCGACGGCCGCCGCCGTCTCCGGGGAGAGCACGGCCGTCGAGTGCGACATCCTCGACACCGTCCTGCGCCCGTCCGCCCGGGCCGCCCGGCGCACCGCCGTCCCGCTGCGCCCCGCCCCGCTCCCGGCCCCCGGGCCCGCGCACACCGCGCCGCGCCCCTCGCCCGTACCGCCGGGCCCGCCGCCCGCCCCTCGCCCCCCGCGTTCCGAGGTCCTGCGCTGCTGACCGGACCGGACACCGGTCCCTCAGCCCCGCACGGAACAGGAACGAAGAAGAGGAACGACGAGGAAAAGCCATGCTTCAAGACCCGTACGCGGTCCTGCGCGCCCTGCTGCGCGCGGAGGCCGCCCGCAGCACCCCCAAGCCCCATGCCAAGCCGGACCCACGGAACCCGCAGCAGCACTCGAAGGAACGCGAACGCGGCTGATCCACCCACGGCGGCGGAAGCGGCACAGAGCAGAACTAGCGCCTCCGCCGCCCCGAACGCCGAGCCGTCCCGAACAGCGACCGAGTGATCTCCCGCCCGATCTGCGTCCCCACGGACCGGGCCAGGGACTTGAACACCCCGCTGCCGACCACCTGCTCCACGGCGGACGGCCGTTCTTCCGTGCGTTCCTCCACCGGGGCGGCGGCCTCCCGCATCTCGTCCGGCCCCTTCGCCCCGCGGCCGCCCCGCCCGCCCGACAGCCGCTCGTACGCCGACTCCCGGTCCACGGCCCGGGCGTACCGCTCGTACAGCGGCGACTCCTCCACCGCCCGGTCCAGGGCCTCCTGGCCGACCGGACCCATCAGGGACTCGGGCGCGCGCAGCCGGGTCGCGGCGACGGGCGTCGGGGCGCCCTTCTCGCTCAGCACGGTCACGACCGCCTCGCCCGTCCCCAGGTTGGTCAGCACCTCTTCGAGGTCGTAGGGGGACTTCGGGAAGGTCTTCACCGTGGCGTTCAGGGCCTTCTGGTCGTCCGGTGTGAAGGCGCGCAACGCGTGCTGGACGCGGTTGCCGAGCTGGGCCAGGACATCGGCGGGCACATCCTTCGGGGTCTGCGTCACGAAGAAGACGCCGACCCCTTTCGAGCGAATCAGGCGCACGGTCCGCGTGATCGACTCCAGGAACGCCTCGGAGGCGTCGTCGAAGAGCAGATGCGCCTCGTCGAGGAAGAAGACCAGCCGGGGCTTGTCGACGTCGCCCAGCTCGGGCAGATCGTGGAAGAGGTCGGCGAGCAGCCACATCAGGAAGGTCGAGAACAGCTGCGGCCGGTCCTGTACGGCGCTCAGCTCCAGGACGGAGACGGTGCCGCGTCCGTCCTCACCCGTTCGCAGCAACTCGGCCGTGTCGAACTCCGGCTCCCCGAAGAAGCCGGACGCGCCCTGCGCCTCGAAGGCCGTCAGGGACCGCAGGATCACCCCGGCCGTAGCGGCCGACAGACCGCCGATCGTCTTCAGCTCCTGGCGGCCCTCGTCCGAGGTCAGGAACGTCACGACCGCCCTGAGGTCCTTGAGGTCGATCAGCTCCAGGCCCTTGCCGTCGGCGTAGTGGAAGATCAGGGCGAGGGACTGCTCCTGGGTCCGGTTCAGCCGCAGCACCTTGGACAGCAGCAGCGGTCCGAAGCCGGTGACCGTGGCCCGGACGGGGATGCCGCGGCCGATGCCGCCGAGGGCGTAGTACTCGGCCGGGAACCCCGTCGCCGTCCAGCGCTGGTGGACGTCCTTGGCGCGGCCCTCGACCCGGGCGTCCGAGCGGCCGGGCGCCGCGATCCCGGAGAGGTCGCCCTTGATGTCGGCGAGGAAGACGGGCACACCCTGGGCGGACAGCTGCTCGGCGATGAGCTGGAGCGTCTTGGTCTTGCCGGTGCCGGTGGCGCCCGCGACCAGGCCGTGGCGGTTGAGCATCGCCAGCGGCACCCGGATCTGCGCGTCCGGCAGGCATTGCCCGTCCCACAGCAGGGCGCCCAGATGCAGGGCGGGTCCGGAGAAGGCGTAGCCGGAGGCGATCTTCAGGGCCTCCTGGGGGAGGGCGGCGGCGCGCTCCGACACTTCCGGAGCAGGGGCCGACGGCATGGTCTCGCGGTCCGGCATATTCACGCCCCTGTTCCGGTTCGTACCGCCTTGTGGGGTTTTTTTCAGCGTCGCACTACGGCGCCATGGCTGCGCCCGGAACGTCTTGCCCGGTAGGCTTTCCGTGTGATCTTCAAGCGCATCGGAAACGGCCGGCCGTACCCCGACCACGGCCGGGAAAGCACCCGGCAGTGGGCGGACGTCGCGCCGCGCCCGGTCCGCCTCGATCAGCTCGTGACGACCAAGGGGCAGCTGGACCTGGAGACCCTCCTCGCCGAGGACTCGACGTTCTACGGCGACCTCTTCGCGCACGTCGTGAAGTGGCAGGGCGATCTGTACCTGGAGGACGGCCTGCACCGCGCGGTGCGGGCGGCGCTCCAGCAGCGCCAGGTGCTGCACGCGCGCGTGCTCGAGCTGGACTGAGCCCCGCCGGTAACGGGTCGGCCCTTTCGGGTTCGGCTGGTCCGTCTGGCCGATGTCGAATGATCATCTAGTAGGCATCGTCGCCCAGGCGCACTACGCTGCGCTCATGAGCATGCTGACTCCCCCCGGCATGGGCGGCAAATACCGCATCACGGGCAACAAGCACCCCCGGATGCGCGGGCCCCGGCGGCGCGGCAGGCTCGTCGTCGTTGTCGTCGCCTCCGTCGCCGTGCTGGGCGTGGGCGGCTGGGGCACTCTGCAGCTCATCGATGTCTTCACCGGCGGCGGCGGAAAGGCTTCGGCAGCCGGCAACGGCACGGACTGCGCCCCCAGGACCAAGGCGAGCGCCTCACCCGCCGCCAAGGCGCTGCCCGAGCCGGGCACGATCACGGTCAACGTCTTCAACGCCACCACCCGCAGCGGCCTGGCGAAGAAGACCGCCGACGAGCTGAAGAAGCGCGGCTTCAAGATCGGCGACGTGGGCAACGCGACCAAGCAGTACGACAAGAAGGTCAAGGGCACCGGCGTGCTGCTCGGGCCCGCCGCCGCGCTCGACACCTCGCTGCCCGTGCTCGGCACACAGCTGCCGGACGCCGAACGGCGCACCGAGGCGGCGCGCAAGGATGCCGCCGTCGACCTCGTCATCGGCGACGGCTTCAAGGCACTGGCGAAGAAGCCGGACGCCGACCGGGCCCTGACCGAGCTGGCCAGGCCCGAGCCGGCGGCCACGCCGAAGAAGGGCTGCTGAGGGGCTTGGTGCGAGGGCCCCTCAAGGGCTCGGGGGTTTCTTACTCCGCCGCGCCGTACATCCGGTCGCCCGCGTCGCCGAGGCCCGGCACGATGTAGCCGTGCTCGTTCAGGCGCTCGTCGACCGAGGCGGTCACGACCGTCACCGGGGTGCCGGCCAGCTCGCGCTCCATGATCTCGACGCCCTCCGGGGCGGCCAGCAGCACCACGGCGGTCACGTCGTCGGCGCCGCGCTTGATCAGCTCCTGGATCGCCGCGACCAGCGTGCCGCCGGTGGCGAGCATCGGGTCCAGCACATACACCTGACGTCCCGACAGATCCTCCGGCATCCGCGTCGCGTACGTGGAGGCCTCGAGCGTCTCCTCGTTGCGGATCATGCCGAGGAAGCCCACCTCGGCGGTCGGCAGCAGCCGGACCATGCCGTCCAGCATGCCGAGCCCGGCCCGCAGGATCGGCACCACCAGGGGACGCGGGTGGGAGAGCTTGACGCCCGTGGTCGTGGCCACCGGCGTCCGGATGTCGACCTGCTCGGTGCGCACGTCGCGCGTGGCCTCGTAGGCGAGCAGGGTGACCAGCTCGTCGGCGAGACGGCGGAAGGTCGCGGAGTCGGTGCGCTGGTCGCGCAGCGTGGTGAGCTTGTGGGCGACCAGTGGGTGGTCGACGACGTGGAGACGCATGTCCACAACAGTAGCCGGGCCGGGTGACACGGGCCGCACGGCGTTCGACGGCGTCAATCGCCCGTCCGGGGGAAGGCGGGAAAGACGAACTGGGGGTGATGAGCCAGATGCCCGACCGGGATTTCCGAGAAGATCTGTCGCCGCGCGCATGGCCCGGGGCGGACCCGGCGGCCGGCCGGACGGACGAGCCGGACGTGTCCTCCGCCGAGCGCCGCCGACGCCGCGCCCGCTTCCTGCGCGACCTCGCAGAGGCCCGCGAACTGCGCGACCGAGTCCAGCCCCGCCGCGCCAAGACAGCCCGCCTGCGACACGCCATGCGCATGCGCACGTTCCGCTGGTGACACGGCCCTACGCCGGCGGGGGGACTGCGCGAGTACGCCGGCGGGGCCCACACCCGCCCATCGCGTACCGCCCACACGCGGGTCCGACCATGGCCCCCACCCGGCCGGGCTCACGGGTGCCACCCGGCCGGGTTTGCCGGTGACACCCGGCGGGTTTGCCGGTGACACCCGGCCGGGTATGCCCGGTGGGCCCCGGACGCGTCCGTCGGCAGGACCGCACGGGTACGCCCGTACGACCCAACCGGGTCATCCGGTGGAACCGGGACGCGTCCGCCGACACGGCCGCACGCATTCCGCCCGCGGAACCGGCCCGCTTTCTACGACGGGAGCCGCACGGGCCCGCCGGTGGCACCCGGCCGGGTATGCCGGTGAGCCCCGGACACGTCCGTCGGCAGGACGGCACGGGAACGCCCGTAGGGCCCAGTGGGGTCCGTCGGTGGGCCCCGGACGCGTCCGTCGACAGGGCCGGACGTGTCCCTCGGCGGAACCGGCCCGCGTCCACTGCTGGGAACCGCAGGCGTCCATCATGTCGGCCGCACGGGCCCGCCGGTGGCACCCGCACGGGTCTGCCGGTGGGGCCACGGGTTCGCTGCCAGGACCGCTGTGTCCCGCCCGCGAACCGGCCCGCGTTCTATCCGTGGACCCGCACGGGTCCGTGGGTGGCACCCGGACGCGTCCGTCGGTGTCGGCCGTACGGGTCTGACGGTGGCGCCCCCACGGGTCCGACCGTGGGACCGGACGCGGCCGGCCGCACAGGACCGCGCGCGGCCGGCCGTGGGATCCGCGGCGTGTTCCGCCCGTAGGAAACGGGTGAGGAAACCGTCGGAGAAGATCACGAACCGCGCGGGCGTTGTCGCGGTGACCGTGGGTGGAGTGGGGGAAAGCCGCGTACGATCCGCAGGTGGCGGCAACGGGCGTGCGATCAAAACTGCCGGACACAGGGTGCCGAAGACGTCCCCTGAACGCCTTGTTTCTGCCACGATTCCGAGTGGGCGGGGCTCGGACGAGCACTCCCCGCCCTCAACCTCCGCCGGGGGGACCCCCAACCGGCACGCCTCTGACCAGTGGGAGAGTCACGGTGTACTTCGCCGCACTGCTCGCGCGCACCGAAGACGGGTGGAAAGCGAGCGACACAGAGCTCGACGATGTGGAAACCCTGTCGGATCTTGCCGACCTGGCCCGTGAATCCTCCCCCGACGAGGACACGGTGCTCGTGCTCATCGAGCAGGAGGACGCCTGGTTCGGCGTCGTCCGCGTGGACGGCGAGGACGACCCCCGCATCTACGTCTCGGACGCCGCCGCCGCTGCCCGCAGCAGCTACGGCGAGATCCTGCTCACCGACGAGCTGCTCGGCCGGGATCCCGACGACGGGGACGACCTGGACGCCCTCGACCTCGACGGCACCGAGGACGGTGAGCCCGACGAGGACGACGAGTCCGACGACGGTGACGGGTCCACCGGATCGGCGGACGCCGTCCCGCACGGCCCGGTCGGCGACGTCCAGATCCTCGACGACCTGGGCGTCAGCGAGAAGGAACTGCGCCTGATGTCCACCGAGGCCGTCACGGAGATCGCCGAGTCCCTGGGCGCCTCGGAGACGCTGGAGGCCGTCCGCTGACCGGTCCCGTCGGCCCGGGACCGCCGGATCCGGTACGTGACCCCTGGCGGCCCGCGATGCGACTCGCCCTGGACCAGGCCGCCGAGGCCGTCCGGGGCGGGGACGTCCCCGTCGGCGCCGTCGTACTGGCCCCGGACGGCACGACCGTGCTCGCGGCCGGGCACAACGAACGCGAGGCCGGCGGCGACCCGACGGCCCACGCGGAGATCCTCGCCATCCGCCGGGCCGCCGCCGAACTCGGCCGGTGGCGGCTCGCCGGCTGCACCCTCGTGGTGACGCTGGAGCCCTGCACGATGTGCGCGGGCGCCATCCAGCAGTCCCGCGTCGACCGTCTCGTCTACGGCGCCCGCGACGAGAAGGCCGGCGCGGCCGGCTCCCTCTGGGACCTGGTCCGCGACCGGCGGCTCAACCACCGGCCCGAAGTGATCGAGGGCGTGCTCGCCGGGGAGTGCTCACGGCTGCTCACGGAGTTCTTCCGGGCCCGCTGAATACTGATTTCAAAGCACGCCGCACCTTGCTGTAAGGTCTCCCTCGGTAGCGTGTCCGAGCGGCCGAAGGAGCTCGCCTCGAAAGCGAGTGTGGCGCAAGTCACCGAGGGTTCAAATCCCTCCGCTACCGCTTGAGAAGGGCCCCGTCGTCAGACGGGGCCCTTCGTGCGATCCGCCCCTTCGAGTGTTCGCCCCTTCGTGCGATCATGTGCGCTGCATGGGACACCAGGGACAGGGGAGGCCGCGATGGCGGTGAACGCGAAGAAGGTCGCCGTCTACGTCGTCGTGGTCTTCGCGCTGTACGTGATCGTCACGGACCCGGCCAAGGCCGCCGACTACGTCCAGATAGGCTTCCAGGGCATATCGGACGCCGCGAGGGCCCTCGGCGACTTCGCCACCTGGGTCGCCAACGGAGGAAAGTGATGATCCGCCACCTGGTCCTCTTCAAGCTCCACGAGGGCGTCGAGCGCGACGACCCGCGCGTCGTGAAGGGCGTCGAGGCCTTCCGCGCGCTCGACGGCGCTGTCCCCGGGATCCGCTTCTGGGAGCTCGGCTGGAACGTCAGCGACCGCCCCATCGCCCATGACTTCGCCATCAACTCGGCCTTCGACGACGCGGACGCGCTGCGCCGGTACGTGGAGCATCCCGACCACCAGGCGGGTGTCGCGCTGTGGCGCGAGTTCGCCACGTGGGTGATCGCCGACTACGAGTTCTGAGGCCCTCGGCCCCCAGGCATTTCGAGCCCCTCGTCGCTGCGACGGGGGGCTCTTCCGTGTCGCGTGCCGATGGATGCTGCTTTTCATCCCTCAACACGTAGTTATGGGGTGCTTGCACACAGTGGACATGTCTTGTGATGCTATGACCGCTTTTGATGGAAGAGTTGACTGATGGGTTGACGGATGACGAGGTGGAGTTGACCGTGCTGGCCAGTACTGCGCCTCAGGCACCCTCCTCTGCCTCGGAAGCCTCCTCTGAAGCGACCCCCCAAGCGACCCCCCAAGCGACTCCCCAAGCGACTCCCCAGCGGAGCCGTGGCGCCGATACGCGCGCCCTCACGCAGGTCCTCTTCGGTCAGCTCAAGGAGCTCCAGCCGGGCACGCCGGAGCACGACCGGGTGCGCGGGGCGCTCATCGAGGCCAACCTCCCGCTCGTGCGCTACGCGGCCGCCCGTTTCCGCTCCCGCAACGAGCCGATGGAGGACGTCGTCCAGGTCGGCACCATCGGGCTCATCAACGCCATCGACCGCTTCGACCCGGACCGGGGCGTGCAGTTCCCGACGTTCGCGATGCCGACGGTCGTCGGCGAGATCAAGCGGTACTTCCGCGACAACGTCCGTACGGTCCATGTGCCGCGCCGGCTGCACGAGCTGTGGGTGCAGGTCAACAGCGCGACCGAGGACCTGACCACCTCCTTCGGGCGTACGCCGACGACTTCGGAGATCGCCGAGCGGCTGCGCATCACCGAGGACGAGGTGCTGTCCTGCATCGAGGCCGGGCGGTCGTACCACGCGACGTCGCTGGAGGCCGCGCAGGAGGGCGACGGGCTGCCGGGGCTGCTGGACCGGCTCGGCTACGAGGATCCCGCGCTGGACGGCGTGGAACACCGGGATCTCGTACGGCATCTGCTCGTACAACTGCCCGAGAGAGAGCAGCGGATTCTGCTGCTGCGGTACTACAGCAATCTCACGCAGTCTCAGATCAGTGCGGAGCTCGGTGTTTCGCAGATGCATGTCTCGCGGCTACTCGCGCGTAGCTTCCAGCGGTTGCGGTCTGCGAACCGGATCGACGCGTAACCGCAAACAGGAGCGAGAGGTCACCTGGGCGAGGGAATCGCTGATCAGGGCGTTCCCGGCGGTTGCGGGCCGACAGGCCGTCAGACCCCTTGTTTGCAGGGCGGATTCGCGTCTCAGATGTCGACATGTCACTACAGCGTGTTGCCGACATGTGACATTCTGCGGGAAGCGCGTTTGCCGGGGCTTCGGCGCCGGTATTCAGGTGAAGGCTGCGTTCCTCAGACGGGAGCGTTCGCCGCGACCGTCCCGCGACCCAAAGGGGGTGGCATGTCCGCAGAACAGGGCAGCTCGAAGGTGCTCACGCTCGCGGAGAGCGAGACAGCTCCCCATGCTCTCGACTCACTCGGCCCCATCGATGATGCTCCGGCCGTCCTGGCGGCCGAGCCCGCCCCGGTGATTCCGACCGCGGGCGCCATCGACACCCGCACCCTGTCCCGCTCCCTGTTCCTGCGGCTGGCCGCGCTCGACGAGGACAGCCCCGAGCGTGCCTACGTCCGGGACACGCTGATCGAGCTCAACCTTCCGCTCGTGCGGTACGCCGCCGCGCGGTTCCGGTCCCGCAACGAGCCGATGGAGGACATCGTCCAGGTCGGCACGATCGGGCTGATCAAGGCGATCGACCGGTTCGACTGCGAACGCGGGGTGGAGTTCCCGACGTTCGCGATGCCGACGGTCGTGGGCGAGATCAAGCGGTTCTTCCGCGACACGTCGTGGTCGGTGCGGGTGCCGCGGCGACTGCAGGAGCTGCGGCTGGCGCTGACGAAGGCCAGTGACGAGCTCTCGCAGAAGCTGGACCGGTCTCCTACGGTCACCGAGCTCGCGGCCGTGCTGGGCGTGTCCGAGGAGGACGTGGTCGACGGCCTCGCCGTGGGCAACGCGTACACGGCGTCCTCGCTGGACTCGCCGGCCCCCGAGGACGACGGCGGCGAGGGGTCGCTGGCGGACCGGCTGGGGTACGAGGACACCGCGCTGGAGGGCGTGGAGTACCGCGAGTCCCTGAAGCCGCTGCTGGCCAAGCTGCCGCCTCGTGAGCGGCGGATCATCATGCTGCGGTTCTTCGCGAACATGACTCAGTCGCAGATCGGCGAGGAGGTCGGCATCTCGCAGATGCACGTCTCCCGACTGCTGACCCGGACGCTGGCGCAGCTGCGGGAAGGCCTGATCTCGGACTGAGGCGGTGTGGCTCGGGCCGTCGTCGGCATCTGCCCGTCGGGTGGGGGTGCCTGCGGCGGCCTGTGCGGGTGTGGTGGGGGTGCGCGTAGCGCCTGGCGCCGGGTGGTGGGTCGGGGCCGCGCCGGGGGGTGTCCGTCCTCGGAACGTCGCGATGGGGTTGGACGCCGACTGACTGTTCGTTGACGCGACAACCGCTGCGGGCGGACACCCCCCGACACGGCCCCTTCTCGCCGTACGCGGGTGCGGGCGCGTCCCGGCTGAGCTGCCGTCGACTGCCGCCGCGGGCACCCGCGAGCCGCCCTAGCCTCCGTCGGCCGTCACTGCGGGCCCGCCCTAGGTGCTCTAGCTGCGGGCAATCGTGCCGCTAACGGCGGCACGGGTGGGCGCAGCGGCACCCCGTTCCGCCGGGTTGCGGACCCACCCGGCCTCAGCTCCGGACACCGGGTACTCAGTGACCTACGCCAGCGCCAGCCAAGCCACCGCGGCGACGATCGCCACGGCGACGACGACGCCGAGGATGAGACCGATGCGGGGCCCGCCGCCGGCGCCCGCCGCCGCGGCCTGCCGCCCCTGCGGCGCCTCGTCGACGAACGCGCGGAACATCTGGGTGTTGCCGGCAGGGTCGTGATTGCCCTGGGGGGCCTGGTTGTTAGCCATGGCCCGAGACCCTAGCGAAAACGCCGGTGCTCCCCAAGTGGGGGTTGGCCTTCCGTTTGCCCCGGGACGACCGGTACCGCCACCCTCGCCACCAGCACATTTACTGACGCAATACTTGCCTTTGCCAAGTTTTGATGCCGCATTCACCTCCTTTATTTGCCTTCAGCAACCAACAGCTCCTATGGTTGCCCTAAGCAACGAAAGCGGGAGGTGTCATGGCCGAGAGGGCGCAGTACGAAGAGCTGGTCCGCCAGTTCAGTGCCTTCGGCGCCGTGAAGCGGGAGCTCGGCCGGATCATGCCGGCCGAATGTCCCGGCGGGTCGGCGGCCGTGCTGACCCTGCTGGGCCGCCATGGCGACATGCGCATGAGCAAGCTCGCCGAGCTGCTCGCGGTGGACATGTCGGTCACCAGCCGCCATGTCGCGCACGTCGTGGACCGGGGCTGGATCGAACGCTCCCCCGACCCCGCGGACAAGCGCTCACGCATCCTGCGCCTCACACCCGCCGGCGACGCCCAGCTCGACGAGCTGTCCCGGCGGACCACCGAGGTGCTGGAAGAGCGACTGAGCGACTGGTCCGACGAGGACGTCCGCCGGCTCACGCAGCTGATGGCACGGCTGCGGGAGAGCTTCGACTGCCGGCCCGCGCCCCGGGCGGCACCACCCGCTGTCGAACAGACCACCCGTACACCCGCAAGCACGTAAGAAAAGGAAGCCCATGGCAACGACCACACCAGCCGGTGTGCGGGCTCATGCCAAGCACGGGGGAGGCTCGCACAGCTCCTCCGGCGACGGCGCTCCGATGACGCACCGGCAGATCATGGAGGCCCTCACCGGCCTCCTGCTCGGCATGTTCGTCGCGATCCTGTCGTCGACGATCGTCTCCAACGCCCTGCCCCGGATCATCGGCGACCTCGGTGGCGGCCAGAGCGCCTACACCTGGGTCGTGACCGCGTCCCTGCTGACGATGACCGCCTCCACGCCGCTGTGGGGCAAGCTCGCCGACCTGTTCTCCAAGAAGCTGCTGATCCAGCTCGCCCTGGTCATCTTCGTGCTGGGGTCGGCCGCGGCGGGCATGTCGCAGAACCCCGGCATGCTGATCACGTTCCGCGCGGTCCAGGGCATCGGCATGGGCGGTCTG
Source organism: Streptomyces sp. NPDC057002 (assembly GCF_042673825.1). Classification (NCBI taxonomy): domain Bacteria; kingdom Bacillati; phylum Actinomycetota; class Actinomycetes; order Kitasatosporales; family Streptomycetaceae; genus Streptomyces; species Streptomyces sp. NPDC057002. The sequence continues at coordinate 815,492 of NZ_JBHURZ010000004.1, read as the reverse complement.
TCCGCGCTGGCCCAGATCATCATGGCGGCGATGATCTCCCCGCGTGAGCGCGGGCGTTACAACGGCTACCTCGGTGCCGTCTTCGCCACCGCCATGGTCGGCGGTCCGCTGGTCGGCGGTGTCATCACCGACACGGACTGGCTCGGCTGGCGCTGGTGCTTCTACGTCGGCGTGCCCTTCGCCGTGATCGCCCTGATCGTGCTCCAGAAGACCCTGCACCTGCCCGTGGTGAAGCGGAAGGTCAAGGTCGACTGGGCCGGCGCCTTCTTCATCAGCGCGGCCGTCTGCCTGCTGCTGGTCTGGGTGACCTTCGCCGGTGACAAGTACGACTGGGTGTCGTGGCAGACCTATGCGATGGTCGGTGGCTCGGTCGTGCTGCTGGCGGTGTTCGTCCTCATCGAGGCGAAGGCGAGCGAGCCGATCATTCCGCTGCGGCTGTTCCGCAACCGCACCATCACGCTGGCCTCCGTCGCCTCCCTGTTCGTCGGTGTCGCGATGTTCTCGGGGACCGTGTTCTTCAGCCAGTACTTCCAGCTGGCGCGGGACAAGTCGCCGACGATGTCCGGGGTCATGACGATCCCGATGATCGCCGGCCTGTTCGTCTCCTCCACCGTCTCCGGCCAGGTCATCACCCGGACCGGGCGCTGGAAGGGGTGGCTGGTCGCCGGTGGTGTGCTGGTGACCGCGGGCCTCGGGCTGCTGAGCACGATCCGGTACGACACCGAGTACTGGCACATCGCGATCTTCATGGCGCTGATGGGTCTCGGCATCGGCATGATGATGCAGAACCTGGTGCTCTGCACGCAGAACCAGGTGGAGCCGGGCGACCTGGGTGCCGCCAGCTCCACGGTGACCTTCTTCCGGTCCCTGGGCGGTGCCGTGGGCGTCTCGGCGCTGGGCGCGGTCCTGGGCAACAAGATCACCGACTATGTGAAGGACGGCCTCGCCGACCTCGGGCCCAAGGGCGCGGCCCTCGGTCACGCCGGCACGGGCGGGGGCGGCATCCCCGACCTCGACGCGATGCCCGCGCCGCTGCGCACCGTCGTGGAGAGCGCCTACGGCCACGGTGTCGCGGACGTGTTCCTCTACTCGGCTCCGTTGGCGCTGCTCGCGCTGCTGGTCTCGCTGTTCATCAAGGAGGTTTCGTTGAAGACGAAGGGCGGGCTGGCGCAGGCCGCCGAGCCGGAGGCCCAGACCCCTGCCGAGCCCGTGGCTCCCGCCGCGGAGAAGGCCGTGCCGAGCTGGGCCGTGGCGGAGAACGAGGCCGTCGACGGCACCGGGCCCGAGGGCACTCAGCGGCTCGCCGCCGTGGCCACGGCGGTCCGGTCGGAGGAGACCTCCGGCGGTGCCCCCGGCGTTCCCGTGAAGGGGTTCGTCCGCGGCGCCGAGTCCGCGCCCGTGCCGCAGGCCGCCGTCACGCTGATCTCGCTGGCCGGGCGTCAGCTGGGCCGGTCCGTGGCGCGGGCCGACGGCTCGTACGCGGTGGACGCCCCGGGCTCCGGGTCGTACGTGCTGATCGCCTCCGCCGACGGCTACCAGCCGCAGGCGTCCACGGTCGTGGTGAACGGCGAGCCGGTCGCCTACGACATCCTGCTCAGCGGCACCAGCGGGCTGACCGGCCTGGTGCGGGCCGCCGAGAACGGGCAGGCCGTCAAGGACGCGATGGTCATCGTGACGGATGTGCGCGGGGATCTGCTGGCCACCGGGACCACCGGTGAGCAGGGCGAGTTCACCTTCGCCGAGCTGGTGCCGGGGGCGGTGACCGTCGCGGTGAACGCCGCCGGGTACCGGCCGCGGGCCCTGCCCGTCGAGGTGGGCGGCACCGGGGTCACCCGGGTCGAGATGGACCTGGACTCGGGCGCTCGCGTCCAGGGTGTCGTGCGGGCTCCGCACGGCCCGCTGGCCGATGCCCGGGTGACGCTGGTCGACCAGGCGGGCAATGTCGTCGGCTCGGCCACGACCGGGACGGACGGGGCGTACGCCTTCACCGACCTGGACGGCGGCGAGTACACCGTCATCGCCACGGGCTACCCGCCGGTGGCCACCGCCCTGACGGTCACGGGTGCCGGCGCCGACGGCCACGACATCGAACTCGCCCACCCCGGCGAGTAGTACAGACCCCGGCCCGTGGCAGTGGGGCGCGCCCTGAGCGGAGGTGCGCCCCCTGTCGCGGGCCGGTTTCTTTCTGAGGAGTAGTTGAGATGGGACTGACCGCGAGGATCCGTACCCGGGACGGTTGGGCCGTGTCGCACGCGGTCGTCACGGTGGCGGACATGAGGGGCGCGCAGGTGCTGCGTGCCGAGGCCGACGCCGAGGGCGCCGTACGGGACACGACGCCGCTGGAGGCGGGGGCGTACACCGTCATCGTCACGGCCGTCGGGTACGCGCCCGCGGCCTCCAGTGTGATCGTCACCGCGAGCGGGCGGGCCGAGGCCGGCACGGTGACGCTGGCGCGGCAGGGCGGCACCGAACTTCCGCCGCCCGGCCCGTGGACCGTCGACCCGGTGCACTCCAGCGTGGCCGCCGTGGCGCAGCACCTGGGCATCTCCAGCGTGCACGGCCGGTTCACGGAGTTCTCCGGGTCGATCGAGATCGCCCCGGACGATGTCACCAAGTCCCGTGTGGAGGCGGTGATCCGGGCCGCGTCCGTCGACACCGGCAACGGCATGCGCGACGGGCACCTGAAGTCGCCGGACTTCCTCGATGTCGAGCGGTTCCCCGAGATCACCTACCGGTCGACCGGGCTGACGGCGGCCGGGTCCGACCGGTGGACGGTCCACGGCGAGCTGGGCATGCACGGTGTCGTACGGCCGGTCGACCTGGACCTCGCCTACCTCGGCACGGGCCCGGACCCGTGGGGCGGCACCCGCGCGGCGTTCCGTGCCACGACCGAACTGCACCGCGAGGACTTCGCGATGAACTACAACCAGGTCCTGCAGGCGGGCATCGCCGCCATCGGTACGACGCTCAAGGTGGAGCTGGACATCCAGGCCGTGCAGGGCGAGTCACTTCCGGCGGTCTGAGGCCGGGCCCGCCGGCCGGGAGACTCTCGCCACCAACTGGTCGCACAGGTCGCGGAGTTTGACGTTCCGGTCCTGTGAGATCCGGCGCAGCCGCTCCAGCGCAATGCGCGCGTCGATCCGTTCCCGGGCCATGAGGATGCCGATCGCCTGGTCGATGACGCTGCGGGAGAGCAGCGCGGTGCGCACATCGGCCGCGGACTGGCGCCCGCGTTCGATCCGCAGCGCCACGTCGATCGCGTCCCCGGCCCGTGCCGCGAACGCACGGGCCGCCTCCCGGCCCGCCGCGAGTGCCCCGGGGCGCTCGCCGTAGAAGTTGAGCGCCGCGCCCGTCTCGTCCTCGACGTCGATGGGCACGGCCAGCACACACCCGACGCCCACGGACAGCGCGTACTGTGTGTACGGCGCCCAGCGGGACTCCGCCGACAGATCCGGGGCGTACTGCTCGGCGCCGGTCTCGGCGGCCTCGACGCAGGGTCCCGAACCGTTCTCGTACTGGCGCAGGTCCAGGCCGCTGGGCAGGCCGTCACTGCCGGCCAGGGTGAGCAGCCGCCCGGCACGGCGCACCGTGATACTGCACGCGGCGGCGCCGGGCACCTCTCGCACCGCACGGTCGGTCAGATCGTGCAGCAGGGTGTCGAGACCACTGCTGCGCACCATCGCCTGGTCCAGCGTGTCGGACGTCTCGGAGCTCATGACCGTACGGGTATCCCGTCGCCGCCCGCGCACGCCCCCCGACCTGACCGGCTCGCCTCAGGTGGTGTTGTGGGTGCCGACGATGCGGCGGGCGAGATCGCGCAGTTTCACGTTCTCCCGCTGGGAGGCCCGCACCAGGCTCTCGAAGGCCGCGGCCGCGTCGATGCCCTGACGCTCCATGAGGATGCCGGTGGCCTGGCCGATCAGGTCCCGGGTGTGCATGGCCTCGGTGAGCTGCTCGCGCTCGGTCGCCGAGTCCAGGGCGATGCTGACGTGCGCGGTGAACAGCCGGCCGATGCGCGTCGCGTCCTCGTCGAAGACTCCCGGCTTGCGCGCGTAGGCCGTGAGCACGGTCAGCCGGCGGCGGTCGGCGCGCAGCCGCAGGGACAGTGCCGAGCGCAGCCCCAGGGCCGACAGCACGTCCCAGCCGTCGTCCGCGTCGCTGTCCCCTATCCGTACCATCGGGCTGTTCCACAACCGCTCCCAGTGCCCGTGCTGTTCGCGGCCGGTGTGCCGGGCCTCGGCGGAGCGCACGACCTCGTCGGTCCAGGCGAGCGTCCGGAGCCGGCTGCCTCGCTCGAGCTCGGAGACGCCGACGTGCTCGGCCCCGGGCATGAGGTGCACGGCCAGCCGGACGGCCGTACGCAGGGTGCTGTGGGGAGTGAGCGTCTCGTGCAGCTGCTGAGACGCCACCGTCAGGGCATCGGCCAGCTCGAAGCCAACCGGAAAACGGGGCAAATCAGGAAAGTCGGACGCAGCCACCACGAACCTCTTCGGCATGCACGGCCATGGCCGTGCGCAGGAGAGCTCCGCAGCACATTCCCGACTGCGAGCACAGGACGGACAGCACTCTAGCTGCTCGGTTGCGTCCAGGTGACGTCCGGCCGACGGCCGCGACAGGCGCTTCCGCAGCCGTACCCCGGCGTGGTGGAATGGGCCCAAGGGTCAGGAAGCGGCCTTACCGGAATCCGGACGAACGTCTGCCAGGTGAGTGCTGTGACTTTCATCCCGAATCCCACCGAACCGCAGGACCTGCCCGGCCGTGTCTGCCTCACGATGCCCGCGGAGATCGACTTCTGCAACGCCGCCGAGCTGCTGCCGCTCATCATGTCCGCGGCCAGGGACCGTGGTGACCGGCTGGAGCTGCTCGTCCTCGACCTCTCCTGCACGTCCTTCATGGACTCCCAGGGCATCCGCCTCATCAACGACATCCGCCACCGGCTGCGCCCCGAGGCCCGGGTGCGCCTGGTGGCCCGGCCCGACGGCGTCACGAGCAGCGTCCTGGAGCTGACCGGACTGCGCCGGGACGTCCCCGTGTACGACAACCTCGCAGAGGCCATGGCGTCGTAGGCTGCCGCCCATGGCACCGAACATCGCGACGAACACCCGTGTCTCCCTCGACGAGTTGCTCGACTTCGTACGACCCCGGCACCACGCGATCCTGCTGACCCGGCGGTCCGACGAAGGCCCCCAGGGATCACCGCTGACCTGCGGCGTCGACGACTCCGGCCGGATCGTGGTCTCCACGTACCCGGAGCGGGCCAAGACCCGTAACGCCAAGCGGGACCCGCGGGTGAGCCTGATCGTCCTGAGCGACGACTGGAACGGCCCGTGGGTACAGATCGACGGCACCGCCGAGGTCGTCGACACCCCCGACTCCATCGAACCGCTCGTGGAGTACTACCGGAACATCGCCGGTGAGCACCCCGACTGGGACGAGTACCGCGCGGCCATGGCCAAGCAGGGCAAGTCGATCATCCGGATCACACCGGAGCGCTGGGGGCCGGTGGCCACCGGCGGGTTCCCGGCGCGGCTGGTGGAAGGGGACTAGGGACTGGCGTTCGGATCACGCCGCAGACGCGGGGTCCGGCACGCGCATCCGCCGCGTTGTCGTCACTCGCCGGCTCCTCCACGCTCGGCTTCGCTCGCGCGAGAGGGACCCCCATCGCGTCGACTCCCTGCGACCTGATCCGAACAACAGGCCCTAGGAGTCCGCTTCGCGGGCGACCATCGCCTCGATGCCCGCGATCAGCAGCTCCAGCGCGTACTCGAAGTCGCGTTCCAGCATCTCGGCGACCGTGTCGCCGCCGCGGGCCGCCATGATCTCCTGCGACTCCCGGATGACGTCGGCGGCCTGCGGGGCGGCGGTCACCGTGCTCAGGGCCTGCTGGAAGTACTCGTCCACGTTCATGCCGCCGGCCGCGGCCCGGGTCGCGAGATGGCCCTCCAGCGTGCCGTAGCCGTAGACGAACTGGAAGACGGCCGAGATCGTGCTCGTCAGGCGTTTCGCGGGCAGCCCGGTCCTGCGGACGACGCGCTGGACCGTCCGCGAGAAGGCCAGGTTGTTGGGGCCGATGTTGAGGAAGACCCCGACCAGCGCGGACACCCAGGGGTGGCGCACCAGCAGCGTCCGGTACTCCCGGGCGAGCGCCCGCACCTGCTCGCGCCAGTCCTCGTCGGCTTCCTCATCGGGCAGCCGCATCTCGCCCATGACCGCGTCCAGGGCGAGTTCGAGGAGGTCGTCCTTGGTGTCGACGTACCAGTAGACGGACATCGCGGTGACGTTCAGCTCGCCGGCCAGCCGCCGCATCGAGAACTTGGCCAGCCCCTCGGCGTCCAGCAGCCGGGCCGTGACCTCGGTGATCCGGTCCCGGTCCAGCCCCGACGGCTGCCCGCCACCCCGCCGCCGGTGCGCCTTGCCGTCCAGCCAGACGCTGCTCCGCCCGGCTTTGTCGGCCGATTTCGCCATGGCGCACCTTTCCTGACTTTCCAACGCCGATCATGCTAGGCGCCCTGTCTCTCCTAGGCGGACTCTGCCCGCTCGGCCCGCCGAAGCAACGCCGCCGCGACCAAACCACCCAGCAGGACAGCAACCGCCCCCACCAGCTGACTGCTCTCCAGGCCGGAGGCGAACGCGTCGGAGATCCGCGCCTTCTCCTCCGCCGAGTCCGCCGCCGCCAGCGCCGCGGGCAACGACGCCGCGGACACGGCGACCAGGGACGCGAACCGCGAGTTGAGCACAGCGCCGAGGACCGCGACACCGAGGCCGTTGCCGAACTCCGCGAGCGTCCCGTTGATCCCCGCTCCCACTCCCGCCTTCTCGGGCGGAATCGCACTCATGATCGCGTTGGCCATGGCCGGCATGGACAGCGCCACACCCGCGCCCATGACGATCAGACCGAGCAGCATGCCGCTGTATCCGTGCCCGCCGAACAGCGCGATCGCCGCCAGCCCCGCGGACACCAGGGTCATACCGAGCGCGATGGCCGCCGGCGTACCGGCCTTGAGCACCAGCTTCGCCCCGAGCCCGGTGAAGTTGAGCACGACGACGGTCAGCGCCAGCGGCGCCGTCCGCAGCCCGGCGTCCAGCGGCTCGTAGCCGAGGACGAACTGGAGGTGCTGCGTGAGCAGGAACAGCGACCCCGTCATGCCGAACGCCACGAGGATCGTGCCCGCGACCGCGCCCACGAACTTCTGGTTGCGGAAGAAGTGCATGTCGAGCATGGGGTTGTCGATGCGCAGCTCCCACATCACGAACAGACCGAGTACGGCCAGGCCGATCAGCGCGGAGACCAGCACCTGGCCGGACGTCCAGCCGTGCTCGGGCCCGGTGATGATCGCGTACACGCACGCCGTCATGCCGATGGTCGACAGCACCGCGCCGACCAGGTCGGGACGGTCGCCCGCCGTGTGCTTGGACTCGGGGACGAGCGCGGCGACCGCGACCAGGCCGATCACGGCGACCGGGATGTTGATCAGGAAGATGGCGCCCCACCAGAAGTGGTTCAGCATCACACCGCCGATCAGCGGCCCGGCCGCGAACCCGAGCGAACTGACCGTCGACCACAGCGCGATGGCCTTCACCCGCTCCTTGTCGTCGAAGATCTGCACGACGACGGCGAGGATCGTGGTCATCAGCAAGGCGCCGCCGACGCCCATGCCCGCACGGGCCGCGATCAGCTGGGCCGGGCTCTGGGAGAAGCCGGCCGCCAGCGAGCCCACGCCGAATATCGCGAGGCCGGACATGAGCAGCAGCTTGCGGCCGTAGCGGTCGGCGGCGTTGCCCGCGGTGAGCAGCAGGCCGGACTGGACCAGCGCATAGGCGTTCATCATCCACTGGACGTCGGCGGTCGTCGCGTCCATCTCGCGGGTGAGCGAGGGGATCGCCACGTTCAGGATCGTGTTGTCGAGCAGCACGGTGAGCTGCGCGAGACAGATGACACCGAGGATCAGCCAGCGTTGTGGGTGGCCGCCGGGAGCCGTCTGCGGTGGGGCCTGTTCCTGTGGGGACGTCGTCATGCTGTACACCGTAGAACAACTCCCATACGGTGTACAACAGAGATGCGGGGAGGGGCGGTGGCACTCGGCCACCGCCCCTCCCCGCGCTCAGGTACTCAGGCGCACTCGGGCGACTGTCAGCCGCTCGCCTTCTGTGTGAGGTCGTAGAAGGTGGCCGAGCCGACCGTGACCTTCTTGAAGGTGGACTCGATCCAGGAGGTGATCTGGGAGGACGTGCCGTCGCTGCTGCCGCCCATGCCGCCGCCGCTGCCCGAACCGATGAAGTAGTGGATCTTTCCGTCCGCCACGTACTGCTTGAACTGGGCCAGCGTCGGGGACGGGTCGGTGCCGTTGAAGCCGCCGATGGCCATCACCGGGTCGCCGGTGGACAGCTGGTAACTCGCGGCGTTCTGGGCGCCGATGGCCGCCGCTACCCAGGTGTAGTCACTCGCGTTCTTCTCCAGCAGCTCCTTGGCCTCGGAGCTGACGCTGGCGCCGTTGAGCAGGCCGCCCATGCCGCCGCCCATGCCGCCCATGCGGCCGTCGCCGTTCTGCTGGTTCTGCCGGCCTTGCTGGTTTGGCTGGTTCTGCTGGCCCTGCTGGTTCTGGCCGCCGCCCGGCATGCCGCCGCCGGGGAAGCCGTTTCCGTTCTGCTGGTTCTGGCCGACCTGCTGGTTGTTCTGGCCGGGCATGCCGCCCCCGCCGGGGCCGCCGCCCATGCCGCCACCGCCGCCCGGCCCACCGCGGCCGCCGGCGACCGTCGGACCCGCCGTGACGATCGAGCCGGAGTGCCCCTCGTTCAGCGTGGTGAGGGTGTACGCCGCCGGACCGGCCAGCGCTGCGACGAGGCCGAGCCCCGCGGCGCCCAGGGCCAGCCGACGGCCCAGCCGTCCGGCGAAGATCAGGCCGAGGGCCGAGGTCAGACCGCCGACCAGGACGAGCCACTTCAGCCACGGCAGGTAGTCGGAGGAACGGTTGAGCAGGACGTAGCCCCACGCCGCGGTGGCCGTCATCGCGGCCGCCAGGGTCAGCGACGCCCACGCCCTGTCGCGCTTCTCCCAGAGCAGCGCCGCACCCATGCCGATCAGCGGGGCGATGTAGGGGGCCAGGGCCACCGTGTAGTACTCGTGGAAGATGCCCTGCATATAGCTGAAGACCAGCATGGTGATCAGCAGCGAGCCGCCCCAGACCAGGAACGCACCGCGCGTCGCCGAGGTGCGGCGGGCCTTGCGGGTCGCCACCAGGCCCGCGACGAGCAGGATCAGCGCGGCCGGGATCAGCCAGGAGATCTGGCCGCCGATGGAGGAGCTGAACATCCGGTCCCAGCCGGTCTCGCCCCAGGCGCCGCCGCCGTTTCCGCCCCCGCCGCCGCCACCGACGCTGCCGGTCTCGTCGCCGTTGAGGCGGCCCAGGCCGTTGTAGCCGAAGGTCAGTTCCAGGAAGCTGTTGTTCTGCGAGCCGCCGATGTAGGGGCGGGACGACGCGGGCCACAGCTCGACGATCGCGACCCACCAGCCGCCGGAGACGACGATCGCGACGAGGGCCGCCGCGAGCTGGCCGATCCGCTTCCTCACGGTCACCGGGGCGCAGACGCCGTAGACCAGCGCCAGCGGCGGGAGGATCAGGAAGGCCTGGAGGGTCTTGGCGAGGAAGGCGAAGCCGATCGCGGCACCGGCCCACAGCAGCCACTTCGTACGGCCGTCCTCCAGCGCCCGGATCACCAGGTAGCAGGCGGCGGCCATCAGCAGCGCCAGCATCGCGTCCGGGTTGTTGAAGCGGAACATCAGCGCCGCGACGGGGGTGAGCGCGAGCACCGCGCCCGCGATCAGCCCGGCCGCGGGGCTGAACCGGCGGCGTACCGCCGCGTACACGACGGCGACCGTGCCGACGCCCATGAGGACCTCGGGGGCGAGGATCGCCCAGGAGCTGAGGCCGAAGAGCCGCACCGACAGGGCCATCGGCCACAGCGCGGCCGGGGGCTTGTCGACGGTGATGGCGTTGGCCGCGTCCAGCGAGCCGAAGAAGAACGCCTTCCAGGACTGGCTGCCGGCCTGGACGGCCGCAGAGTAGAAGGAGTTGGCGTAGCCGGAGGCGCTCAGGTTGTAGAGGTAGAGCGCGGTGGTCACCAGGAGCAGGCCGAGGAAGGCCGGGCGGGCCCAGCGGGGGTCCTCGGGGCGGCCGTGCCACAGGCGTCGTACGAAGGGCCGCTTCGGTTCACCGGCGCCGGGCGCGGGTGCCTCCGGCGTCGGCGGCCGGGTCCAGTCGCCGACACTCGTGTCTCTGTCCGCGGTCTGCTGGTCGTAGTGGATCGTCATCGGGAGTCCCTCGGGTCGGTGTCGTTCGGGCGCACCGGCTGGAGCTGGACGGTGGCGTCCCTCCCCCACTGGGCGGTGTCGTGCGGGTACCGGGGGGTGCGCTGGGGGAGCGGCCCGTACGGGTCGTGGCGCGCGGTGGAGAAGGTCGGCGAGGAGAGGTGGTGGACCGGGGTGTGCGAGGCGGGCACCGTCGTGTCGCCGTCGCCGTCGCCGTCGCCGTCGCGCCGGTCCGGGAACACCCACGCCCGGAAGAGCAGGAAGCGCAGCACGGTCGCCGCGAGGTTGGCGGCGACGAGCACCGCCAGTTCCGTGGAGTGCGCGGGCTCGGACGTGGCCGCGTTGAGCGCGGCGAGCGAGCCGCTGGTCAGGGCGAGTCCGATGCCGAAGACGACCAGGCCCTGCGCCTGGTGCCGTACGGCCCCGCCGCGCCCGCGCACCCCGAAGGTGAGCCGCCGGTTGGCCGCCGTGTTGGCGATCGCCGAGACCAGCAGGGCGAGCGCGTTGGCGACCTGGGAGCCGGTGAAGAGGCGGAAGCCGCTGTAGAGCAGCAGGTAGAAGAGGGTGGACAGGGCGCCGACCACGCAGAACCCGACGAGCTGGCGGGCCAGGCCCTTCGGTACGTCCTTGATCTCGCGGTCGCGCGGGTCGTCGCCGAACGGCCGGGCGATCCGGTCCAGCGGCAGCGAGCCGGTGGCCAGGGCCCTGCCGATCCGCCACACGCCCTTGAGGTCGTCGGTCGCGGTCTTGACGATGTGCACGGTCGAGTCGGGGTCGTCGACCCAGTCGACCGGCACCTCGTGGATACGGAGCCCGGCGCGCTCGGCGAGCACCAGCATCTCGGTGTCGAAGAACCAGCCGGTGTCCTCGACGAGTGGCAGCAGCACCTGCGCCACGTCCCGGCGGATCGCCTTGAATCCGCACTGGGCGTCCGAGAAGCGGGCCTGGAGCGAGCCGCGCAGGATGAGGTTGTAGGCCCGGCTGATGAACTCCCGCTTGGGGCCGCGCACCACACGCGAGCTACGGGCGAGCCGGGAGCCGATCGCGAGGTCCGAGTGGCCGGAGATCAACGGCGCCACCAGCGGGAGCAGGGCGTTGAGGTCGGTGGACAGATCCACGTCCATATAGGCGAGGACGGGGGCGTCGGAGGCCGACCAGACGGCCCGCAGGGCCCGGCCCCGGCCCTTCTGCTCCAGCCGGGAGAGGGTGACCTCGGGAATCTCCGCCGCCAGCCGCGCCGCCACGTGCGGGGTGGTGTCCGTGGAGGCGTTGTCCGCGATCGTGATGCGGAACGCGTACGGGAACGTCCTCACGAGGTGCTCGTGGAGTCTGCGGACGCACGGCTGGAGGTCCTTCTCCTCGTTGTAGACGGGGATCACTACGTCCAGGACAGGCGTACCGGCTGGCGCGGCCGGGAGGTGCTCCCGCGCCGGCAGGGTGCCGGGAGAAGAATCGGTTCGCATGGAACCGACTTTCGTCAGGCGCCCTGTTGTACCGATGTGGTGACGCTGTGGCGTGCCTGTGAGTGCTGTTGCCAGCTCATTTCCGGCTGCGGCTGCGCCGGGATCGCGGGCAGGTGCACCGTGAAAACGGTCCGCCCGGGCACGCTGTCGACGGTCACGGCACCGCCGTGCGCGGTCGCCACGGCCTGCACGATGGCGAGGCCCAGACCGGTCGATCCGGTGTTGCGGGAACGCGCCGAGTCGCCGCGCGCGAACCGTTCGAAGACATGCGGGAGCAACTCGGCGGGAATGCCCTGCCCGTTGTCCTCGACGTCCACGCACAGCCAGGGCCCACGCCGCTGCACCCGTGCGGTGACGGTCGTACCGGCCGGTGTGTGATTGCGCGCGTTGCCGAGCAGGTTGACGAGGACCTGTTGCAGCCGGGCCGCGTCCGCCGACACGAGCGCGGGCTCGTCGGGCAGGTCGAGGCGCCAGTTGTGCTGCTGTCCGGCGGCACGGGCGTCGCTGATGGTGTCCACGACGAGCGGTACGAGGTCGGTCTGCTCGAACTGGAGCGGCCGCCCCGCGTCGAGCCGGGCGAGCAGCAGCAGATCCTCGACGAGCAGCGTCATCCGCCCGGCCTCGGACTCGATCCGCCCGAGCGCGTGCCGGGTGTCGGGCCCGACGTCCTCTCTGCCGCGTCTGGTCAGCTCCGCGTACCCGCGAATCGAGGCGAGGGGAGTGCGCAGCTCGTGACTGGCGTCGGCGACGAACTGCCGGACCCGCGTCTCGCTCTGCTGCCGTGCGTGCAGCGCCCCGTGGACATGGTCGAGCATCCGGTTGAGCGCGGCACCGACCTGTCCGACCTCGGTGTGCGGGTCGGTCTCGGAGTCGGGGACGCGCTCGCTGAGGTTCACCTCGCCGGTGTGCAGGGGCAGTTCGGAGACCCGGGTGGCGGTGGCGGCGACTCGGCGCAGAGGGCGGGTGGCCACGCCGATGAGCACGAAGCCGGCGATGGCGGCGGCGACCAGTCCGGCGCCGGTGACGCTGACCTCGACGAGGATGAGGGTGTTGATGGTGGTGGTGACGGATTCGGTGGGCAGGGCGACGTAGTAGGTGCCTCCGTCCTTGCCGACGACGTACTGCACGCGGTACTCGCCGAGTCCGGGGATGTCGACGGTGTGCGTTCCCGAGGTCGGCACCCCGGCGAGGGCGGCCTTCTGCTCATCGGTGAGGTCGACCGCGAGGTTCCGCTTGAAGGGGCCGTTCTCCTCGGAGTCCTTGGCGAAGGCCGCCTGGGTGACCCTGCCGTCGGCGCCGACCTGGGCGACGATGGTCTCGGGCTGTGCCGGTCCCTCGATGAAGCCGGTGATCCTGTCCGCCGAGTCGATGTCGTCTCCGCCACCGGGCTTCATGGGCCCCGACAGACGCTTGCCGGTGTCCTCGACCTGCCCGTTCAACTGCTCGTACAGATGCGACCTGAGCGCAAGGGTCGTCACGGTCCCGATCACCGCACACACCACGGCGATCAGCACCACGGACGCGACGACGAGCCGCGTCCGCAGAGTGCGCGGCTTGCCCGCTCGCGCCTGCTTGCCCGCTCTCTGCTGCGGACGCGTCCGTCGTCGCCCGCTCATGACACCGCGGGCTTGATCAGGTATCCGGCACCGCGCCGGGTGTGGATCATCGGCTCGCGCCCCGCGTCGATCTTCCGCCGCAGATACGAGATGTAGAGCTCGACGACATTGGCCTGCCCGCCGAAGTCGTACGACCACACGCGGTCCAGGATCTGCGCCTTGCTGAGCACGCGCCGCGGATTGCGCATCAGGAACCGCAGCAGCTCGAACTCGGTCGCGGTCAGGTGGATGTTCGCACCGGCCCGGGTCACCTCGTGGCTGTCCTCGTCGAGGGTGAGGTCGCCGACGACCAGCGTGGAGTCGGAGCGCCGGTCGGCGGCACCGGACCGGCGTATCAGCCCGCGCAGCCGGGCGACGACCTCTTCGAGGCTGAACGGCTTGGTGACGTAGTCGTCGCCACCGGCCGTCAGCCCGGCGATCCTGTCCTCGACGGCGTCCTTGGCCGTGAGGAAGAGCACGGGCACGTCCGGCAGCTCCCGCCGCAGCCGCCCGAGAACCGCCAGCCCGTCCATGTCGGGCAGCATCATGTCGAGCACGACGGCGTCGGGCCGGAAGTCGCGCGCGGTCTGGACGGCGCCCTGGCCGTCCCCCGCGCTCCGGATCTGCCATCCCTCATAGCGAAGGGCCATGGACAGCAGCTCGGTGATCGACAGCTCGTCGTCCACCACAAGCACGCGGACGGGGCTCCCGTCCGGCCTCAGCAGTTCGGTGCGCCCCTGGGGCGAGGTCGTGGTCATGTGAACACGATGTCGGGGACCTCTGAGAGCACCCTTTCGGCAAGCTGTGAATTCCCTGAGAAACACACAGGCGGTTCTCAGGGAACGCCTGGGAATGCCGCAGTTCGGTGGGGTGAGGGCCCTTGGGGCCGCTGTGAGAGGTGTTGGGGAAGCTGTGGGTCCGCTGGGCGGGTCAGAACAACCCGTCCTGCACTCCGGCCTCCTCCTTGAACTCCCGCAGGGGAACGGTCAGCTCCGCGCCCCCGGCGGGCACCAGCTCCCACCCGGTCATCAACCGTGTGTCGAGCACGACGACCCCGCCCCCGGTGGCCAGATGCAGATCGGGCCCGGCGGCGGCCACGAGCTCCCCGCTCACGACCCCACCGGCCACGAGCTCGCTCACGCCCCCGACGGCGCCGGACAACCCCGCGAGCCCGAACACCTCGACATGATCGACAACCCGCAGCGGCTCCCGCACCAGCGACTCCGGCCACCCCCCGAGCGCCACCGCCCGCGCATGCAACTCGGCGACCTCACCGGCCCGATCGGCCGCCGCCTCCGGCAACGCGGCCCGCACGGCCCGCTTCTCGGCGTATGGAATGCGGTCGGGCACCCCCAGCGCGGCCCGCAGCAGCTCCTCGGTACGCCGCGCGGCCATGAGCGGCCCGGCACCCAGCCAGCTGAAGCAGACGGCACCCTGCTCCAGGAGCCGGGCCGAGCCCCGCTCCACCGCGGTGATCCCGACCTTGGTCATGCCGGGCCCGAACCACGCCAGATATACGTGATACGGCCGGGGATCGTCCGCGATCGTGTCGGCGGCCACGGAGTGCGCCCGGTCCAGCCGCGCACACTCCTCGCACCGCGCCCCCGTACTCCGCCCCGGCACGGCCACCCGCGCCGGACACGCATGCCCCCGAGCCCCCACACACGTCCGCACGCCCCCCTCCGCGACCCCGAAGGCCACGCGTTTCCCCCAGGTCAGCGCACTGCGCCGCCCGCCGTCCCACACCAGCACGGGACCGTCCGCCGACCATCGCAGCCCCGAGCACTTCCATGCCTGTGCCATCTCTGCCGAGAGTAGAGGGCACCACTGACAACGGCACCGCGGCCGACCCCGGGGGCGATCACCTCACGGAAGACGGGATCACCTCCCGGAATCAGCCCCCACGGCAGCAGCAGCCTCCGTCTCCCCGCCCGTACGCACGGGCACGACCCCGGCCGTCCGCACCGGCCGCCGCCGCCCGGCCAGCCGGCACCCCAGGCACTCTTCGTGCCCGCCCGGCGCCGACGAGTCCCGCACCCGCCAGCCCCACTCCGCCCGGGGACGGAGGCCGGGACCCTTCCCCCACCCGGCGAGGTGCAGCGCCCAGGTGACGAGCAGAGCCACGACACCGATGGCGATCCCACCGGCGATCAGCAAGCCCGAGACCATGACGACCCCGGCACCCGCCACAGCGGCCGCGACGCTGCCGATCGCGCATCCGGCCCACCCCGCGAACGTGTGCCCGTGGTCATACTGATGTGCGCTCACGCGCTGCCCCCTCATCACACATGGACCCGGGGGAGCCCCCGAGCCCCTTACGATCAAGCCGTTTAGGACCCAAACCTCTCACGAACTAAGGGAATTGGGAATGCAAGCCAAGCCGCGTCCGGCCGCGACGCCGGAGCAGGCGCTGTCGGCGATGGACCATCTCATCGCGACCCACCTGGTCGGACAGCACGAGATCGCCCAGCAGGTCGGCATGAACGTGACCGACCTCACCTGCTTCGCCTACGTGATGGAGGCCGGCGAAAACCTCCTCACCGCAGGCGACTTGGCCGCCCGCGTCCACGTCACGACGGGCGCGGTCACCGGCATCCTCAACCGTCTGGAACGCGCCGGCTACATCACCCGCCGCCCCGACCCGACCGACCGCCGCCGCATCCGCGTAGCCGCCCAACCGGACGCGATCGCCCGGGTCCTGGAGGTCTACGAGCCGTACTACGCCCGCCTCAGGGACCTCTTCGCGGACTACTCCCCCGCCGAAATCGCGGTCCTGAACGACTGGTTCACCCGCGCGAGCACCCTGGCGGCGAACTACTTGGAGGACCACTGCCGCCCCGACTGACCGGGCACCGGCCGAGCCAGGTGGTAGCGCCTGAAGACATCGACCCCGTCCTCGACGAACGTCCGCTGCCCGAACGCCTCCCGCAACTCGCCCTCGGTGAGCCATCCGTGCCAGGCGATCTCCGACGGATCGGGCGCGATTCCCCCGGCGACCACGGTTTCGTGCACGCCCAGCCAGTAGGGGCTGATCAGGCCGTCGCACAGGAACTTGAAGACGAACCGCACCGGCGTCCGGACGCCCAGCTCCTCGGTGAGTTCACGCGCCGCCGCCTCCTCGTACGACTCCCCGGCCTCCGCGGCACCGCCTATCAGCCAGTTGTACTGCCCCGGAAATCGGGACACGTCGGACGCGGTGGACGCGGCGGGCTCCGGATCGGGAGCTATCCCGTCTTTCGTGAGTGCCGGTTCGACCGGCGGCGCACGGTGAAGAGGGAGGCGATGATGCCGAGCGCCCAGGCGATCAAGAGGGCGCCCCACAGCGGCATGGTCACCATCGGGATCAGAAGTCGGATCTCGACACTCGTACGGTTCTCGAAGATGAAGATCAGAGCGACCGCGGTGATCAGAGCGAACGGCAGGAAGCGGCGGACGCCCGGGCGGGAAAGGAACGGCGTGCGCGCCTTGTGATCTGGGCTGGTCTGGGCCATGGGGTGCCTCTCCCTCACGTTGCCCCTGGCTCCAGCGTCCCCTTTCAGCCCGTAACCCGCCACCGAGACACCACAGGCCCCGGATCGCTCCGGGGCCTGTGACCATGATCGTCCAGGTCAGGGCTACTTGATATAGACCAGGCCGTCGGTGGTGACCGTCGGACGGCCGCTGGTCCCGACCACCACGATCTTGACGGTGTGCTTGGCACTGCTGGACCAGGTCTTCGTCCAGATCGCCTGCCGGTAGAGCGTCGTGGAGGACTTCAGATCGACGGTGCCGACCTTCACGCCGTCGACGTAGACGTACGCCTGGCCGGATCCGGAGGCGCGGGAGACCACCCAGGCGGCGGAGCGGCCGGTGAAGGTCCAGGAGAGGGCGGCGCCCTTGGACCCGCTGGAGTACGACTTGCCGCCGAGGTAGCTGCTGGAGGAACGGCTGGTCCAGCTGCCGGACTTGGTGGCCGAGGTCTCCTGCAGGATCACCGGCGTGAAGGAGGGGGACGACGTGCGGTAGTTGCCGGCGTAGTCATAGGCCCGCATCGACCAGGTGGTGGCCGTGCCGGACTTGGCGGTGCGGCTGGAACTCGTCGTGGTCGGGCCGAAGGTGGCCGTGGTGGGCGCCAGCAGCTTCACGGAGCTCAGCGCCGCGTTGTCGGTGGCCTTCCAGCCGAGGGTGACCGGGACGGCCGTCGTGTTGACGGTTCCCGTGCGCAGCGAGAGCTTCGGGGCGGTGGTGAAGGTCGGTGCGGTCGTCTCCGCGACAACGTTCAGCGGGGCGCTGGTCGTCGACTTGCCGGACTGGTGGACGGCCCGCACGGCGACGGTGTGGCTGCCCGAGAGCAGAGTGGCGCCGACGGAGGTGGCGGTCCCGGAGCCGGTCGCGACGGCCTTGCCGTCGACCAGCAGCTCGTACTCGGAGATGAGCGAGGCCGGCGTGGTGGCCGTCCAGCGCGCGGTGATGGCGCCCTTGGTGTAGTACGTCGAACCCGACAGGGCCGCTCCGGAGAGCGAGGTGACCTTCAGGCCCTGGACCGGGCCGGACGCCCAGGTGCGGATGGTCGGCAGCTGGGCGTAGAGGGAGTTGCCGGGGCACTGGGTGTTGTAGCCGTCGCGGTGGCCCGAGATCCGCTGGAAGGTGTACTTGCCGCCCTGGGTGAAGCCGGTGGCGAAGTAGTTCTTCTGGGTCGCTCCCGCGGTGAGCTGGACCGTTCCGGCCGGGTCGGCGCCGTACTGACCGAGCTTCCAGGCCGCCACGCGGGCGACCGAGGCCAGAGCGGCGTTGGAGGCGGCGGTGGACGTGTATTCGCCCAGCACCGCGATGCCCGTGGACTCGCGGTTCCAGCCATAGGTGTGGGCGCCCAGCACCGGCAGGCCGACGCCACCCTTACGGCCTTCGAAAATCGTGCCGCACTTGTCGACCAGGAAGTTGTAGCCGATGTCGTTCCAGCCGTTGACCTGCGTGTGGTACGCGTAGATGCCCCGCACGACCGAGGCCGACTCGGCGCAGGAGTAGTCGTTGGCCCCGTCGGTGTGGTGGACGAAGACGGCCTTCACATCGGCGTTGTACTCCGACGGATCGGGGCTGAGCGACTCGTCGGCGCCCCAGCCGGCGCGTGAGGTGATCGGCGGTTCGGGAACGGTCGACGGCGGCGCGGTGGGCACTGTGGCCGAAGGGCTCGGCGAGGTCGAGGTCGAGGGGGATGCGGATTCCGAGGCGGTCGGGGTGCCGGTCGGTGCCGGAGACGTGGTGGTCGGTCCGTCCGTCGGCGTGGCGGTCGTACCGTCGGTGGGTGCAGTCGATTCGGTGGGTGCCGTCGATTCGGTGGGTGCCGTCGATTCGGCGGGCGTGGCCACGGGAGTGCTCTCCTCGGCAACGAACGCCGCCGGCTCGGCCGCCCTGGTCTCGGCGTCGGTCACCACGCCCGGATCGACCAGGTTGACCTGGAGCCCCTTGGGCAGCGAGCCCGTCCCGCCGTCGTCGTGGACGACCTGAACCTGGACGCCGTCGGAGGGCCCCACCCACAGCGGCTCGGACGCGCCGCGCATCCCCGCCTCCGGGTCGTCCGGCGGGTCGATGTTCACCTCGAGATCCCGCCAGGCGCTCCACTCGCCGTTCTCCAGGCCGCGGGTGCGCACCTGCGCCGTGCCGTCGAGCCGCTTGACGGCCCCCGTCCAGGAGACGCCGACCAGCGAGAACTGCTCGGTGTCCGTACGCGGCAGCTCCCGCTTGGCCCCCGTGGTCCCCTTCAGCGCGAGGTCGTAGACCTTCCCGGGCCGCTTGTCCCGGCCGGCCGCACCGGAGTCGCCGGACGGGCCGGCGGCCGCGTACGTCACCACGCCTCCGCCCCCCAGCACCACGGCACCGAGCGTCAGCCACGCTCGTCCTTTCATGCTCAGCGGTCTGTACGCGCGCGACGCCCGACGAATCACGAAGAATCCCCCCACCAGTTGGCCGGCACAAGCGGCCACAGACGAATGTCACCTGAGGCACACCCGTCACAGCAGCGGCCCACACTCCCAGCGCACCCCGACCTGCGAACATCACAGCCAAACAGGCACCTGTGACGCAGCTCACCGCGATGACCGTGAGCAGGCTTCGACGGTGCGCGGTTTCGAAGCAGAGGCGAAAGACAGAGGCCTGTGGATCCGCTAAGCGCCGGGAGCCCGGTACTGGACTTGCCCGGCTTTGTGCAGGGCATCCATGGTTTCGTCGACGGTCAGGAGAACGGTCGTCTCGAACGAGCTGAGTGCGCCGCCTCCGCTGATCGCCAGGGCGACCGCGGCCATGGAGACGTTATTGGGGGCCTCCCACAGGTTGTAACCGTCGCGGGTGCCGAACGCGTACCAAAAGCCGTGGAGCTTGCCGCCAACCGACTCGATGTATGACTGAGCGGCCTTGGCGCGGTCCTCGGGGTGGCCGATGAGTCTCCGCCAGGTCTCCGGCGTGTAGCTGAACCTTGATAGATAGAGCGGCATCGTGTCTCCCTTTCGTCCCAGCAAGGGATGCCCCCGCGGGGTGGGATACGCCGCCGAGGCCGCGCGCGTATCCCCCGAACGGCCGGGACGACGACCGACATGGCCACTGCCGGCGAGCGGCTCAGCCGCCGAAGTACGGGACGCCCATCGAGCCGGGGAATCCGAATCACATGCTCGCCCTGCGCGCCCGACGGGCCGGGCTGTACGCGCCGGAAACACAAGAGACCCCGGATCTCTCCGGGGCCTCTCACCTGTGTGCACTCGGCAGGATTCGAACCTGCAACCTTCTGATCCGTAGTCAGATGCTCTATCCGTTAAGCTACGAGTGCTTGTTCTGTTTTATCGCCGCTCTCGGGCCTTCCGGCTCGCTCGCGGCGACAGGAAGAACATTACATGACTGCCGCCGCCATGTGAAATCCGTTTGCCTTACCCCTTGTGAGCTGCGGAAACGGCTGTTCCGGCCGGTGTGACAGCGAAGCCCCGGTCGGGTGACCGGGGCTTCGTGATCAGGTGCGGAGGCGGAGGGATTTGAACCCTCGATGGGATTTGAGTCCCAAACCGCATTAGCAGTGCGGCGCCATAGACCGGACTAGGCGACGCCTCCACGCAACATCCTCTCGCGCGAGCGCGAGTCGGTGCTTGCCGATGATGACACAGTCGAGCGCCGTGTCACCAATCGCCCCCCACGGTACTAGGCAGGAAGGTCGCAGGGCAAAAGCCTTCTCGGGCCGTCGCGCAACGTCCCGGGGCACGCCGCGTTAGTCAGGGCATGTCGACTCCCATTTCCCGGGCCACCGCCCGAACCGCGCCCCGGACCACCCTCCGCCCCGGTCTGCGACGCCTCGCCCTCGGTGCCGCCGCCTCCGTCGCCGCCCTCGGGTCACTGGCCGCGGTATCCCCGGCCGCGTACGCCCAGACCGGGCTCGGCGACGGCAAGAGCAAGGAGCGGGATCACCTCACCGTCACCGTGCGGAACGCCGGCAACGGGGCCGACGGGACCTTCGAGCTGTACTGCGGACCCGACGGCGGCAGCCATCCCGACCCGCGCGGCGCGTGTGCCGCCCTGGAGCGGGACACGCGGTGGGGACAGGAGACTTTCGCTCCCGCCCCGCAGGGCGGCTTCTGCACCATGCAGTACGGCGGGCCGGCCACCGCGCACATCACCGGCACCTGGGCCGGACGCCCCGTCGACGCCACGTACGACCGCCGTGACGGCTGCCAGATCTCCCGCTGGGACCGGCTCGTGCCGCTCCTGCCGGACATCGGGGGCGGGCGGCGCGCCTGAGTACCGCAGCGGATCACGCATCGGAACCCGCATCGGGGCCGGCATCGGAACCGGCATCGGATCCCGCATCGGATCCCGCATCGGATCCCGCACCGGTTCTCCCCATGTCGCCTCCGTTACGACCCTCCGTACCTCGTCGCATCTCGTCCGGATTTCGCCCCTGCCCGTCCCTCATCCCGCCGGTCCGGCCAAAAGGTACAGAAACACCGTCGTCGTAAAGGTCCCGCGAAGGTCCCGCGACGTCGTCGCAGGAGGGCGGGCGTTTGGCGGTTACTCGGTCGTCAGTTCGGGGTCACTTGTGCGTGCGACCTCCCTCTCATCCGGCGTCGCGAGCGCAACCGCAGCCCTTAGACTCCCTCGCGTGACACGCTGCGGGACGGTTGGCAAGATGGCCCGAGCGGTCGGCAAGGTGCGGTAACAGGGAGGAAGCGTCTCGTGAGCAGCAGGCCATCCCGAGGCGCTGCTCGCCTCGCAGCCATACTGGATGCGCTCCCCGACGCGTTGGTGCTGGTCAATGCCAACGGGACGGTCGTCAACGCCAACACCATCGCCCTGGAGGCCTTCGAGACCCCGGGCACCGCTCTGGTGGGGCGCGGGCTGCTCGATCTGCTGCCGCAGTTCGACTCCAAGCTCATCCCCGGCTCCATGCGACGGCCGGAACACCTCGATCCGCAGGGCCGGACCAAGCCGACCCGGATGATCGCGCGCAGGACGGACGGGACCGAGTTCCCCGTCGAGGTCACCAGTGCGAATCTGGAGAACGGGCAGCAGGCCTACGACGGTTACGGCTACACCGGCGACGAGCTGCTCATGCTCGTCGTACGCGATCT
The DNA here is from genome assembly GCF_042673825.1 of Streptomyces sp. NPDC057002. NCBI lineage: Bacteria > Bacillati > Actinomycetota > Actinomycetes > Kitasatosporales > Streptomycetaceae > Streptomyces > Streptomyces sp. NPDC057002. Next base: position 793,546 of record NZ_JBHURZ010000004.1, on the reverse strand, counting down.
GTCCGGGACCGTGGACACCGAGGCCGAGCTCGCGCGGTCGCAGCGGCAGACCGAGATGATTCTCCGGGCCGCTTCCGAAGGCGTCGTCGGGACCGACACCGACGGGCGGATCGTGCTCGTCAATCCGGCCGCCGCTCAGATACTGGGTTTCCGGGCCAGCGATCTCGGCGGGCGTGAACTGCACGAACTCGTGCTGCACTCGCGTGCCGACGGGACGGACTTCCCGTACGAGGAGTCGCCGCTCGCCGACACCCTGCGCTCCGGGCGCAAGCACCGGGTGCGCGGGCAGGTGCTGTACGCCAAGGACGGCGGCAAGGTTCCGGTCGATCTGACGACCGCGCCCGTGCGGGACGGCGACCAGCTCGTCGGCGCCGTGATGACCTTCACCGACCGGCGGCCGTACGACACGGTCGTCGAGGAGAAGGAAGCGGCGGACAAGCGCCACGAGGAAGAGCTGGAGCGGGTCGCCGAGGAGCACGCCTCCGAGCTGACCGCGCTGCGCCAGCGGCATGTCACCGAGCTGGAGGAGCTGAGCGAGCGGCACGCCGAGGAACTCGGCGCGAACGAGGATCGGTACGCCGCGCTCGGGGAGCGGGAGAAGGACCGGTACGAGGCGCTCGCCGCCCGGCACGAGCAGTTGCTGACCCTGCTGGGCCGGTCGCTGCGCGGGCCGCTCGAGGAACTGCGGCGCGAGCTGGCCGCGCTGGCCGCCGACGACGCCGGGCAGCTGTGGCCCGAGGCCAACCAGGTGCTGCACCACCTGTCCGCGGGCTACTCGCGGATCACGACGCTCATCGACAACGTCCTCGGCTACCAGCGGCTCGACACGGGCAGCGAGAACGTGGCCCGTACGAAGGTGATGCTGGACGCCGTCGTCGCCTCCGGGGTCGACGGGGCCGTCGAGCTCATCGGGCCCGGGCGGGTGCAGTTCGCCGTGCACGCGCCGCCCATCGAGGCCGAGGTGGATCCCCGGCTGCTCGCCACCGCCCTCGCGCATCTCGTCGCGGACGTGGCGGGGGTCGACGCGACCGGCAACACGCCCCTGTCGGCGGGCGGCTATCTGGACAACACCGTCGTGGTGGCGGCGGCGCAGCGCGGCGAGGTCGTACGCATCGAGGTGCGCGGACCGTACGCCGGTGGCGACACCGTGCACGAGCCGATCGTGCGGGGGATCGTCCGGGCGCACGGCGGTGTGCTGCAGACGCATGACGTGCCGGGGATGAGCGGGAGCGCCTACGTCCTCGAGGTGCCGATCGGGGGCGGGGCCGGGGCCGTTGCCGCGGATGCCGCCGCCGAGGCAGTCGACGAGGGCCTCGCCGGGGCCCCGGGTGAGCAGACCTCCGGTGGGGGGCGGCGCCGGGCGCGGCGCGCCACCACCGATGCCTTCCTTGACGGCGATGTTCCCAGTGAGGGCGACGAGGCCGATGGTTCCGCCGGGGCCGGTGGGTCCGGGCGGCGCAGGAGGCGGGCCGCCGGGGAACCGGCCGCTCTTCCGGCGCTGGCCTCCGGTGAGGCCGCCGGGTCGGGCGGTACCGGGCGGCGGCGCGGGCGTCCGGCCGAGGACGCCGCCGGGGAGGCCCTCGCTCTCGAGGCCGTCGGCAGTGCCGTCCAGGGTGTCGCCGAGGGGGCCGTCGTCACGGCCGCCGAGCACGCGGCCGGGACCGCCGCCTCGGGTACGGGGCTGGGCGGGACCGTTCCGCCGCAGGGCGTGCCCGACGCCTCCGGGCAGCGGGCCCGGCGTGAACCCGGTGAGCAGCGCGCGCTGCCTCCGGCGCTGCCCGCGCCGTCCGGTGACGCCGGCTCCGGTTCGGACGGTGCGGCACCGGGAGAGGCCCAGCAGCCGACCGGGCGCCGGCGGCGTGCGCTGGCCGCCGCCAACGAGCGGGCGGCACAGCAGGCCGCGGGGCCGCGTCCGGTGTTCGCCCTGCCGCCGGCCGAGGCCGATCAGACGACCCCGGTCGAACCGGCCCACCAGGGCGTTCAGGCCGGACCGGCCGATCAGGGGCAGGGGACCGAGGCGGTCGCCGCGTCGGCCGCAGCCGGTGAAGGGGTGGCCGCGGAGGGGCGGCACGACGCCGTACCGCACGACCAGTCCGCCGATCACACCCCGCCGCAGCCGCATCCCACGAGTGCGCCGACAGGCCGTCGGCGCAGGGCCGTGGTGCCGCAGCAGGGCGAGGGAGCCCCGGGGCAGACACCCGGTGGTGCGGCGGGTGCCGCGCCGACGGGTGCCGTACCGGCTGCCGCCGTGCCGCCCGGTTCCGTGCCCGCGGGGCCCGGGCAGGGCATTCCCGCGCAGCAGGTCCCGCCGGGGCAGGGCGCGCCCGTTCAGGTCGGGGTGGCCGCCGCGCAGGTCGCGCCGGGTGCGGCCGTGCCGCCGCAGGGCAACGCCGTTCAGCCTCAGGGGCACGCTCCGCAGGGCGGCATCCCGCAGCCGCAGGGCGTGTCCGTCCCCGCGCAGGGCGGGCTCGGGCACAGCGTGCAGGCGGCCCTCCCGGGGCAGGCGCTGCAGCCTCCGGCCCAGGGCGGGCAGCCCCAGCCGCAGCAGGGCGTCGCCGCAGCGGCGCAGCAGCCCTCCGCCGGGCAGCCGCTCCCCGCCGAGGCCGCCCCCGGGCAGGGCACCCCGGCCCAGGGCAGCCCGGCTCAAGGCACTCCCGCCCAGGGGGCCCAGGCTCAGAGGGCCCCGGCTCAGGGAACCCCGGCTCAGGGCGGCACCCCCGCCCCCCAGCCCTGGCCCGCCGCCGACGACAGCACGGGGGCCGGTGTCGCCGTACCCCCGAACGGCACACCCCCTCAGGCCCCGCAGCCGAACGCCCCGGCCACGAACGCCGCGGCCACGAACGCCGCGGCCACGAACGCCGCGGCCACGAACACCCCGGCCCCGGGCACCCCGTTGCCACCGGAGGGCGCCGTGCAGGCGCAGCGGGCGGCTCAGCCGTTGCCCGCGGAGGCCTCGGCGCCCGTCGATCCGAACTCGACGCAGGGGCGGGCGATCAGCGTGCGGACGCTGGGACAGGGCGTGCCGTTCAACCGGCAGGCGGCTCAGGTCCAGCAGCCCCCGGCGCTGTCCGTCCCTCTGCCGACGGCGACGCCTCCCCCGCACCAGCCGGGCGGATCGGGCCGGCGCCGCAAGCTCGGCACGCCGCCCGACCCGGCCACCCGGACCGACCAGGCCACGCGTACGGAACCGGCGTCCCGCCCGGACCAGGGACAGCGCCCCCAGCAGACGGCGCGCCCGGAGCAGGCGGCCCGTCCGGAACAGGCCGCGCGTCCGCACCCGACGGCCGAGCCGACGCCCGCGCCGGTCGCCGCACAGGTGCCCGCCCAGGCGTCCGCGCCCGCCCCGGCGCAGCCGTCCCTCGCCGGTCAGTCCCGGCTCACGCAGCTGACCGAGGGCGGCGGCCGGTCGTACGCCATAGGCGCACCCGACGAGAACGCCGCCGAGGGGCCCGAGCCGCTGGACGGGCCCGGGGGTGCCGTCGAGGTGGCCGATCCGCCGCGGCCGCAGCCGATGGACGACGAGCTGCCGCCGGAGCCGCTGGACAACCCGCGGCGGCTGCTGGTGTGGCCCGCGCCGGACGTCAGCACCCAGCAGGCGCTGAGCGACCGCGGCTACCGGCCGGTGATCGTGAACTCGCGCGAGGAGGTCGACGCGCAGATCGCGGCGTTCCCCGCCGCGCTGTTCGTCGACCCGCTGACCGGGCCGATCACCCGTACGGCGCTGCAGTCGCTGCGGCAGGCCGCCGTGGCCGCCGAGGTGCCCGTCCTCGTCACGGCCGGGCTCGGACAGGCCTCGCGGGACGCGGCCTACGGAGCCGATCCGGCCGTGCTGCTGAAGGCGCTGGCGCCGCGCGACAGTGAGCAGCACCCGCCGCGGGTGCTGCTGATCGAGGAGCACGCGGAGATCGCGCTGGCGCTGACGGCGACGCTGGAGCGGCGCGGGATGCAGGTCGCGCGGGCCGCGAGCGACGCGGACGCGGTGACGCTGGCGAGCGACTTCCGGCCGAACCTGGTCGTGATGGACCTGATGCAGGTGCATCAGCGGCAGGCCGGGTTCGCCGGGATCGTGGACTGGCTGCGCGCGAACGGGCAGCTCAACCGCACCCCGCTCGTCGTCTACACCGCAGCCGTCGACCAGGCCGACCTGCCGCGGCTGGCGTCCGGGGAAACGGTGCTGTTCCTCGCGGAGCGGTCCACCAGCGGCGATGTGCAGACCCGGATCGTCGAGCTGCTGAGCAGGATCGGGACCAACTGAGCCGGATCGGGGCCGGCTGAACATGCGGCCGGGCGGCCTGTCCTACCGTGCCGTCAGTCTGCGCGCCGCCTCCTTGACCGACGCGCGCAGGCGGGCCTGGGCGTCCTCCCCGTCGCCGACCAGGATGCGCCGCATCTGCGGGACGACGGCGGTCCAGTTGGCCAGCGCCGTGAGCAGGAACAGCAGGTCGGCCGCGGGGACGGCGTCCGTGATGACGCCCCGGTCCTGGCCATCCTTGAGGGCGGCGACCTTGCGGGCGTAGTGCTCCTGGCGGGCGGACTCGTGGGGCAGTTCGGCGCTGCCGTACTCCAGGCCCTCCCAGAAGAGCAGGCGCAGCAGCTCCGGGTGGGCGGCGTGGTAGTCCATGACGCGGTCGATCCAGCTCTCGATGTCGTCCGGGACGACGGGGACGTCCTCGGCGAGGTGGAGCATCTTCTTCTCGAGGACGATCGCGAACAGCTCCGCCTTGTTGCCGAAGTAGGCGTAGATCAGCTGCTTGTTGGCCTTCGCCTCGGCGGCGATGCGGTCGATGCGGGCGCCGGCGATGCCGTGCCGGGCGAACTCGGCGACCGCCGCCTCGAAGATCCGGGCCTTGGTGGCCTCGGGGTCCCTTGGTGCCATGGGGGAGAGGGTAGCGCGCCGAGTAACCAACTGTTTGGTTGACAGGGAATCGAAGGGCGGCTCACACTGTTGCCCCATCATCCAACCAACCAGTTAGTTGTTAGAGCCGGCTCCAAGCCGACTCCGAGGAGTCCCCTTCCATGCCGTCAGCGACCACGACCACGTCCCGCCGGGCCGAACAGGCCCCTCCCCGGCAGGCGCGTACGCCCGCCCCCGGCCTCTTCCTCACCCTGATCGCCGTGTGCAGCGCGGTGACCGCCGCCAACATCTACCTCGCCGCACCGCTGCTCTCGCTCATGGCCCGCGACTTCGGCTCGGCCCCCTCGGCCGTCGCCTGGATCGCCTCGGTCGCCCAGCTCGGCTACGCGGTCGGCCTGCTGTTCTTCGCCCCGCTCGGCGACAGCGCGAACCGGCGCCGGCTGGTCGCCGGGCTCACCCTCGTCACCACCGTCGCGCTGGGCGCCAGTGCGGCCGCCCCGGGCGCCACCGCCCTCGCGATCGCCATGTTCGTCGCCTCGGCCACGACCGTCATCCCTCAGCTGCTCGTCCCGCTGGTCGCCGAACGCGCCCCCGCCGACCGGCGTGCCCGTCATGTCGCGGCCGTCATCGCGGGACTGTTCACCGGCATCGTCGGGGCCCGGGTCCTGGGCGGACTGGCCGGGCAGGCCTTCGGCTGGCGCTGGGTGTTCGCGGGCGCTGCCCTGCTCACCCTCGTCCTGGGGCTCGCGACCGCGCTCGTCCTGCCGTCGCGGCGCCGGCGGGAAGGCCCGCTGTTCGCGGGGCTCGCCGCGCTGCCGTCGGTGCTGCGGGGGTCACCGGAGCTGTGGCGGGCGTGCCTGCGGCAGGCCGGGATGTTCGGCGCGTGGAGCGCGCTGTGGACGGCGCTCTCCCTGCTGCTGACCGGGCCGGAGTACGGGCTGTCCCCCGCGACCGCCGGGCTCTTCGGGCTCTTCGGGCTGACGGCGAGCGCGGTGGCTCCGCTGGCCGGCGGCTTCGTGGACCGGTTCGGCGCTGCGCGTGTCGTACGGTCCGCGTATCTGCTCGCGGCCGTGTCCGTGCCGCTGTTCTGGCTGGGCGGGCAGGCGCTGGCCGCGCTGTTCGCCGCCGCGATCGCGATCCACGCGGCGCTCGTCGCCTCCCATGTCGCCAACCAGACCCTCGCCCTGACCGCCACGTCCACCCCCGCCACGGCCAACACCGCCTATGTGGTCGCCGGCTTCGCGGGCGGCGCCGGGGCCTCGGCTCTCGGCGGGGCCGCCTTCAGCCACTTCGGCTGGGGCGGGGTGTGCGCGGTGGCGGGGGTGTGGCTGGTGCTGGGGTGGGGGCTGACCTCGGCGCGGAGGTGAGGCGATGCCGCGGGGCGGGAACGCGGGGCGCCGGGCGGGCGGACGGCCTCCCGTGGGTGAAAGGGCCGCGGATAGCCGTACACCGGGGTGGACATGATCGTCCTGTGCGCCGCGAAACCGTGACCCTGAGCAGGATCGTTTCGCAGGACTGGGCCGCCGTCCACACCTGGGCGGGTCTGGCCGAGGCCTGCCGCTACCAGCCGTGGGGACCGAACACGCCGGACGAGACGCGGGAGTTCGTGGCGGGCGCGGTCGCCGCCTGGTCGGACAGGCCACAGCGCAGGTTCCCCTATGCGGCCCGCCTCGGGCAGGAGGTGGTGGGGATGGGGGAACTGCGGGTGCGCAGCGATGTCCAGCGCCAGGGCGAGATCTCCTACATCGTGCATCCGCGCGTCTGGGGGCGGGGCATCGGGACGGAGATCGGGCGGCTGCTTCTCACGCACGCCTTCGGCGAGCTGCGGCTCCATCGCGTCCATGCCACCTGCGATCCGCGGAATCTCGGCTCCGCGCGGGTGCTGGCCAAGCTCGGTATGACGCCGGAGGGGCGCCTGCGGCACACCCGGCTCATCCGCGACGGCTGGCGGGACTCGCTGGTCTTCGGCCTTCTCGAGGACGAGTGGGACGCGGGGAGCGCCGTGCGGGGGTGAGCCCCTGGCGGTGGCCAGGGGCTCCGGGGTGTCCCGCGGGGTCAGCCGAGCTTGGTGATGTCCAGGTCGCCCTCCGCGTATTGCCTGCGCAGTACCTTCTTGTCGAACTTGCCGACGCTCGTCTTCGGCACCGCCTCGATGACCGTCCAGCGCTCCGGGAGCTGCCACTTGGCGATGCTGCCCTCGTCGGCGAGGAAGGCGCGCAGGGTCTCGAAGGTGGCGGTGGCGCCCTCCTTCAGGACGACCGTGGCCAGGGGGCGCTCGCCCCACTTGTCGTCGGGGACGGCGACCACGGCCGCCTCGGCGACGTCCGGGTGGGCCATGAGCGCGTTCTCCAGGTCCACCGACGAGATCCACTCGCCGCCGGACTTGATGACGTCCTTGGCCCGGTCGGTGAGGGTGAGGTAGCCGTCGGCGGAGATGGTCCCCACGTCGCCCGTCTTGAGCCAGCCGTCCTCGCTGAACTTGTCGGCGGGGCGGAGCGGGTCGGCGTCCGGGCCGTTGTAGTAGGCACCGGCGATCCACGGGCCGCGTACCTCCAGCTCGCCGGCCGACTCGCCGTCCCAGGGGAGGCGTTCGCCGCCGGGGCCGGTCAGGCGGCCCTCGACGCCGGCCGGGAAGCGGCCCTGGGTGAGACGGTAGGCGAGCTCCTCCGCCGTGCCGATCGCACTGGCCGGGGGGCGGGCGATCGTGCCGAGCGGGGACGTCTCCGTCATGCCCCAGGCGTGGCAGACCCGCATGCCCAGCTTGTCGAAGGCCTCCATGAGGGAGGGCGGACAGGCCGCGCCGCCGATGGTGACCTGGCCGAGGAAGGAGACGTCACGCGGGTTCGCGGTCAGCTCGGCGAGCAGGCCCTGCCAGATGGTGGGGACGGCGGCCGCGTGGGTGGGCTTCTCGCTCTCGATCATCGCGGCGAGCGGGGCCGGCTGGAGGAAGCGGTCCGGCATCAGCATGTTCACGCCGGTCATGAAGGTCGCGTGCGGCAGACCCCACGCGTTCACATGGAACTGGGGCACGACGACCAGCGAGGTGTCCCCGTCGGTCAGCCCCATCGACTGGGCCATGTTGACCTGCATGGAGTGCAGATAGATGGAGCGGTGGCTGTAGACCACGCCCTTGGGGTCGCCGGTGGTGCCGGAGGTGTAGCACATGGCGGCGGCCTGGCGTTCGTCCAGCTCGGGCCAGTCGTACGACGTGGGCTTGCCGGCGATCAGGTCCTCGTACTCGTGCACCCGCGCGGTGGCGTCCGCGAGCAGGGAGCGGTCCCCGGGGCCGGTGACGACCACGTGCTCGACCGTCTTGAGGTGCGGGAGCAGCGGGGCGAGCAGCGGGAGCAGCGAACCGTTGGCGATGATCACGCGGTCGGCGGCGTGGTTGACGATCCAGGCAAGCTGCTCGGGCGGGAGGCGTAGGTTCAGGGTGTGCAGGACCGCGCCCATGGACGGGATCGCGAAGTAGGCCTCCACATGCTCCGCGTTGTTCCAGGCCAGAGTCGCGACCCGCTCGTCGCCGGTGACGCCGAGGTCCTCCCGGAGCGCGTGGGCCAGCTGGGCGGCGCGGGCGCCGATCTCCGCGAAGGAGCGGCGGTGGGGCTCGTCCTCACCGGTCCACGTGGTCACCTGCGATGTCCCGTGGATCGTGGACCCGTGGGTCAGGATCCTCGAGATCAGCAGCGGTACGTCCTGCATGGTGCTCAGCACGGCGTCCTCCCGGGGCGACATTGCCAACGCGGTGGTAAAGGTTGCGCTGATTCTGCGCACATACCGCGCGGTATGTCACTAGGACCGGGCGATCGATCACATCACGCCAAGCGGAACGAGAGGTTCAGCGGCGGCCGAGGAGGCCCGCGAGGCGGGGCTCACTGACGGACAAGTCCCAGCTCAGCGTCCTCGCGGAGCTTTCCCAGCGCGCGTGAGACGGCCGACTTCACCGTGCCCACCGAGACGCCGAGCACTTCGGCCGTCTGGACCTCGCTGAGGTCCTCGTAGTACCTGAGGACTACCATCGCCCGCTGCCGGGCGGGCAGCCGCATGATCGCCCGCCACATCGCGTCGCGCAGCGCCTGCTGCTCGGCCGGGTCGTCGCTGCCGGTCACCGGCTCCGGCTCGGGCAGCTCGTCGCAGGCGAACTCGTCGACCTTGCGCTTGCGCCACTGCGACGTCCGCGTGTTCAGCAGCGCCCGGCGCACATAGCCGTCGAGGGCGCGGTGGTCCTCGATACGCTCCCAGGCGACGTACGTCTTGGTGAGCGCGGTCTGCAACAGGTCCTCCGCGTCGCTCGGGTTACCGGTGAGCGAGCGGGCGGTACGCAGCAGCACCGGCTGGCGGGCCCTGACGTACGACGAGAACGACGGGTACGGAAGAGTCTGCGCCGCTGGTGAAGCGGCCTTCGACGCGCTGGTGCAGACGAGTGTGGTCATGGCTCAACGCTATGAGCGGGGCCGGGTCCGGCGGATCGGCCGCAGGTCCCGAAGCGGGGTCCCCCTCAGGTTGTAGGGGTAGGGCCGGCTGCACCTCCTAGAGGTGGAGCGGAGGCACCGGGGTACTGCGGGTTGTCCCCTCCGGGTCGGCTGTGAGTACGAGTCCCGACGTAGGCACGCCCGTCCCCGCCGTCACCAGGACCCGCTCCGCTCCGGGGATCGGGTTCACCGCCGTCCCCCTGATCTGCCGGACGGCCTCCGCCACCCCGTTCATCCCGTGCAGGTACGCCTCCCCCAGCTGTCCCCCGTGTGTGTTGAGCGGCAGGCGCCGCTCGGCCACGAAGTCCGGTGCCTCGCCGGGGCCGCAGAAGCCGAACTCCTCCAGCTGCGTCAGCACGAACGGCGTGAAGTGGTCGTAGAGGATCCCCACGTCGATGTCGGCAGGCGCGAGTCCGGAGGTCCGCCACAGCTGCCGGGCCACCACCGCCGTCTCGGGCAGGCCGGTCAGGTCGTCGCGGTAGAAGCTGGTCATCTGCTCCTGTGCGCGTCCCGCGCCCTGGGCCGCCGCCGCGATCACGGCGGGTGGGTGGGGCAGGTCGCGGGCCCGCTCCACCGAGGTGACCACGAGGGCCTGGCCGCCGTCGGTCTCCTGGCAGCAGTCCAGGAGCCGCAGTGGCTCGACGATCCAGCGGGACGCGGCGTGGTCGGCCAGGGTGATGGGCCGGTTGTGGAAGTACGCCGCCGGGTTGGTCGCCGCGTACGCGCGGTCGACCACGGCCACGTGCCCGAACACCTCCGGCGTCAGCCCGTACGTGTGGAGGTACCGCTGGGCCGCCATCGCCACCCAGGAGGCCGGGGTGAGCAGGCCGAACGGCAGCGACCAGCCGAGCGCGGCGCCCTCGGCCGAGGGCTCGCGGTGCCGGACCCCGGAGCCGAAGCGGCGGCCCGAGCGCTCGTTGAACGCGCGGTAGCAGACGACCACGTCCGCCACGCCCGCGGCGATCGCGAGGGCCGCCTGCTGGACGGTGGCGCAGGCCGCGCCGCCGCCGTAGTGGATCCGGGAGAAGAAGGAGAGCTCGCCGATGCCCGCCGCCTGGGCCACGGTGATCTCGGGGCTGGTGTCCATCGTGAACGTGACCATCCCGTCGACGTCGGCCGGGGCGAGCCCGGCGTCCGCCAGCGCCGCCCGCACCGCCTCGACGGCAAGACGCAGCTCGCTGCGGCCCGAGTCCTTGGAGAACTCGGTGGCCCCGATACCGACGATGGCCGCCCGCCCGCCGAGGGTGTCGTGCCGACGCGGACTCATGACGGGCCTGCTGGGGCCATTGCCCGGCCTGCTGGGGTCATTGCCCGGCCTGCTGAAGTCATTGCTGGGCCTCCTGCGCTCCTGCCGGGCCGGCGCCCGGGGTTCCCGCGCGGCACGGTCCGGGCCCGGAGGCCTGCGACCGGCCGCCGCCGGGTCCGCCGCACGACCAGCGAGCCGTCGCCGGTCACGACCGTCCGCCGGGGTCCGTCGTCGTCCCGGCTCCCACCGGGACCATGACCGTCACCGTGCCGGTGACGTGCTTGCCGAGGCCGTTCGCGCCGACGATCCGGACGGTCACCATGTCGCCGTCGACCTCCTCGACCGTGCCCGTCAGCACCATCGTGTCGCCGGGGTGGTTGGGCGCGCCGAGCCGGATCGCCACCCGGCGCAGCACGGCCCGCGGGCCGAAGTGGTCCGTGATGTACCGGCCGACCAGGCCGTTGGTCGTCAGGATGTTCATGAAGATGTCGGGGGAGCCCTTCTGCCGGGCCAGGTCCGGGTCGTGGTGCACGTCCTGGTAGTCGCGGGACGCGATCGCCCCGGCGACGATCAGGGTGCGGGTGACGGGGATCTCCAGGGGCGGGAGCCGGTCGCCGGCGTTCACCGCGTCACCCCCTGGAAGACGGGCAGGACCAGCTCGTCGTCGTAGCGCCGGAAGTCGAGCCGGACCGGCATGCCGATCCGCACCTTGTCGTACGGCACCCCGACCACGTTGCTGACGATCCGGACGCCCTCCGCGAGCTCGATCAGCCCGACCGCGTAGGGGGGCTCGAAGGCCGGGAAGGGCGGGTGGTGCATGACGACGTACGAGTAGACCGTGCCCTCGCCGCTCGCCTCGACGGTGTCCCACTCCGGGGAGCCGCAGCTGTTGCAGCCCGGCAGCCAGGGGAAACGCAGGTCGCCGCAGCCGGTGCAGCGCTGGATGAGCAGCTCGTGGCGGGCCACGCCCTCCCAGAAGCCGGCGTTGTCGCGGTTGACGACCGGGCGGGGACGGCGCTCCTCGGGCGGTTCGGGCGTCTGTTTCCTCGGCCGGCGTGCGGGGGCGTACTTGAGGATGCGGAAGCGGTGGGTGCCGGCGAGTTCGCCGCCGGCCCGGATGTCCGTACGGGTCGTGACGAAGTGACCCGCGCCCAGTTTCGTGGTCTTCAGTTCCGAGACCGACTCGATCACCGAGTCGAAGGTGATCTCGTCGCCGGGGCGCAGGGGGCGCGGATACTCCTGCTCGCAGTCGGTGGCGACGACCGCGTCGTAGCCCGACTCGTCGAGCAGGCGGAGGAGTTCGTCGTAGGCCGCCGTGCGTTCCGGGCGGCGGGTGAGGCCCGCCATGGTCCACGCCTGGAGCATGGTGGGGGGAGCGATGGCGTCCGGGCCGGTGTAGGCGGGGCTGGTGTCGCCCATGGCCTCGCACCAGTGCCTGATCATCGGCTGGTTGACGGGGTCCCGGCCGACCCCGGTGGCGGCGGCCGGGCGGCCCTCGTAGGCCTTCAGGCGCGCCTCGAACTCCTCTGATCTCTCCGACTCCTCGGACTCCGCGTGGACCTCCGGCTCACCCTTCACGGTTTCTGACTGTCCGTCAGATCCGGGTCGGCGTCAAGGCATCGCACCCCACGGACGCCGAAACGCCTGCGCGGCGGTACCGAAGTACCGCCGCTCAGACGCTTGTCACCCCATGAAGCACACCCACACGGACGGCGGGCCGATGCCGGTACACCGGCCCGCTCAGCTCACCACCACAGCGGGGTGAAGCTGACGGCGGTGTTGTCGTTGCCCTGGTTGACGGCCGTGAAGGCGGAGCCGTTGACCTGGGCGGTGTTGCTCTGGTTCGAGGCACCGTCGCCGACGGCCTGCTGATTCGTGGTGGACGAGGTGCCGAAGTTGTCACCGCCGACACCACTGCCGAGGACACCCGCCTCGGCCTCCGTGACGGACGCGATCGATCCGTTGTCCGCGAAGGAGCCGTTGTCCGCCGTCGCGATGCCGCTGAAGAGGGCGGCCGCGAGCGGAAGGGCGGAGACGGCGGCGATGACGCGGGCGGTACGGATGCTTGCCATGTTGTTGTCCCTCCAAGGACTTCTGAGACTTCAGAGACTTCAGAACCAAGGACTGCGTGAAGAAGTACTGCTGCTTCCAGGGAAGTTGGCCGACCACCCTGGTCCGTTGCTCGACGTCGCGAGTCCAGAGTTGCCCACCGAATCCCCGGCGAACCACACCGGAAGCCCCTATTCGCACTCAAGCGTGATGACATGTCGATAAACCCCTTTGCGTCACTTCAGCACCGGACTGGGGCGGAAGAGGCGGTTCGAACCCTGGTGCCGCAAGGGCCGAAGCGTTCCAGCACTTTTCGCACACAGGCCTCGGCCCCGGCGCGTCGCACCCGCCCCCTCTTTCCTTTTTCGAACGTACGTACGAAACTAGAAGCATGGCCACCACCGACCGGCAGGCCACGACGCTGGCCCTCGCACACGCCCTGTCAGCCGCCGAACGCGGACTGGCCGTCATCCCCTTGTCCCGCACCAAGCTCCCGGCGCTGCGCTCCCCGCACCGCGACGACCCCGCCCCCTCCCTCTGCCACGGCGCGTGCGGCCGCCTCGGACACGGCGTGTACGACGCCTCCAGCGACCCGGCCCGCATCCGTGAACTGTTCGCCGCCGCGCCCTGGGCGACCGGCTACGGCATCGCCTGCGGCCTGCCACCGCACCAGCTGATCGGCATCGACCTGGACGTGAAGACCGGCACGGACTCCTCGGCCGCCCTGCGCGAGCTGGCCCTGCGGCATCTGTTCACCATCCCCCCGACGGTGGTGGTCCTGACCCCGTCCGGCGGGCGTCACCTCTGGCTGAGCGGCCCGCCCGACGTGGTGGTCCCCAACTCGGCGGGCCGTCTCGCCCCCGGCATCGACATCCGGGGCGCCGGCGGCTACCTCGTCGGCCCCGGCTCCCGCACCGGCCAGGGGGCGTACGCCGCCGCCCCCGGGACCGCGCACCTGGCGCCCGCCCCCTGCCCGCGCTCCCTGCTGCGGCTGCTGCTCCCGCCGCCGCGTGCCCACCAGGCCACGCCCCCTTCGGCCGGCGGGCACGGCCAGGGCCTGGTCCAGTTCGTCCTCGCCGCGCACGAGGGCCAGCGCAACACCCGGCTGTTCTGGGCGGCGTGCCGGGCCTACGAGGACGGCATCGGCCCGGCGCTCGTGGATCCCCTGGTCGAAGCGGCTCTCAACACCGGCCTGTCCGAGCGCGAGGCCCGGGCGACGATCGCGTCGGCGGCCCGGATGACGGGGCACCGGCCGTGAGCAGGACGTCGTCGGCCCGGGCGACGACCGCATCAGCCGCCCCGCCGACGGGACACCGGCCATGAGCAGGGCCTCATCGACCCACGCGACAACCGCATCGGCCACCCCGCTGACAGGACACCGGCCATGAGCAGGACGTCGTCAGCCCACGCGACAACCGCATCAGCCGCCCGACTGACGGACACCAGCCACGAGCACCGGGCCACGTCCACCCACGCGACAACCACGTCAGCCACCCGGCTGACAGGACACCGGCCATGAGCAGGGCCTCGTCCACCAGCACCGAAAGACCTCCATGCACCAGTACGCCAGACCGCCGGCCATGGCGCTCGCACGCCTCGTTCTCGCCTCCGGCCGCTCGGTGGACCTCGCCGAACTGCGGTTCTCGTCGACGTACGGCGATCTGCTCTCGGCCTGCGGCGACCCGCTGGAGGGCTATCCCTGCAAGCCGGTGAACGATCTGCGGATCCGCGAGCTGCTGCGCGCCGCCGAGCGGTCCCATCCCGGCACGCCCGTCCACCTCGTCCCGCCCCCGCGCGAGCGCCCCGACCAGTACGCGGGCGGACTCGGTCCCGTCGAGGTCCTGCCCGCCGTGGCCTGCCTCGGTACGTTCCACTCCGCCGCCCTCGATCCGGCCCGCGACCCGGTCCTGTACCGCTCGCGCCTGGCCGTGGTCTGGTTCCAGTCCGCTCCTCGCCTGCCGTCGGACTGCGACTCGGAACCGGCGCTGCGGGACATCGACTGGCCGGGACTGGCCCGGGACGCGCGGGCGCCTGCGTAGGGTCGCCCGATGAGCGTTTCCCGTACGGAACTGCCGCGCTGGCAGTTCGAGTTCACCTGGTCGTTGTTCGAGTACCACCTGGAGCGGCTGGAGCCCGAGGACTTCCTCTGGGAGCCCGCGCCCCTCTGCTGGACGATGCGCCGGGCGTCCGACGGCACCTGGGTGCCGGACTGGGCGGACACCGAGCCCGACCCCGTGCCCGTCCCCACGATCGCCTGGGTGAGCTGGCACATCGGCTGGTGGTGGAGCGTGACCCTGGACCACGCGCGGGGCCGGACGCCCCGCGACCGCACGGACATCGCCTGGCCCGGCGAGGGCGCCCCGACCGTCGAGTGGCTGCGCGACCTGCGCACTCAGTGGCTGGAGGTCCTGGACGACCTCACCGACACCGACCTGGACGCCACGGCTTCGTTCCCGTCGCAGGGCGACCCTCAGTACACCGTCGCGCACATGGTGGCCTGGGTGAACGCCGAGCTGATGAAGAACGTGACCGAGATCGGCCAGCTGCGTCTGCTGCGGGCGGCTTCGGCGTCGGCGTCGGCTGCTCAGTCCGCTGTGTAGCGGGGGCGGCGAAGCCGTCAGGGGCGTGACATCGTGGTGCCATGAGCATCGACGTCCGCCCGGCCACGGACTTCGAGGACGTCCGCGCCGTGCTCGGGCCGAAGTCGCCCGGGGCGAATGTCTGCTGGTGCCTGAGCTACCGGATCCCGTCGAAGCTCAACAAGGAACTGCGCGGCCCGGCCCGCGGTGACTACGTCGCGGAGCTGTGCGGCGCGGACCCTCCCCCGGGGGTGCTCGCCTACGACGGTGACGAACCGGTCGGCTGGGCCGCCGTCGCACCGCGCTCGGACACCGCCTTCGCCCGCAACCGCAAGATCCCGCACGTCGACGATCTGCCCGTCTGGTCGCTGTGGTGCGTCCGGGTCCGCCCCGGCCACCGTAAGCAGGGCATCTCGCACGCCCTCATCTCCGGAGCGGTCGGCTTCGCCCGCGCCCAGGGGGCACCGGCGATCGAGGCGTACCCCCTCGACAACGGCGACGCCAAGGTCGATCTGACGATGGCCTACGCCGGTCTGAGGAAGAACTTCGAGCGGGCCGGCTTCACCTACGCGGCACCGACCACATCGGTGCTGGCGGGCCATCCTCGCATCCTGATGCGCCTCGACCTGCGCTGAGCGGACCGGCATGCGAATGCCCGACCGCTGGCGACGGGGGATGCACCAGCGGTCGGGCTATGGCCAAGGGTAACAAGCGCTTGCGCGGGAAGAGCCGACTGACCGTCAGGAAAGCCGGGTTGTGACTCGTATCACTCAACTTCCTTGTGGTTCCGCCCTGTTGCCCTGCACCGGGCTCACCGGCCGGCGCACGGCGCGTCGTAGGAGAGCCGGGGCAGGTACGCGCGCCAGGTGTCCGGCGTCAGAACACCCCGGGTCATCGAGCAGATGCGGCGTACGGCCTCGTCGGTGTCCAGGTTCCAGAGCCGGATGCTGTCGGCGCCGCTCGACACCCCGAGCATGTGACTGTTCGGGCTGAACGCCAGGAAGTTGCCGGTCTTGGCGTTGGGGCTCATCGACTGGCCGATCGCGGTGGCCCCGGCGGGGTCGGAGACGTTCCACAGCCGGACGGTGCTGTCATTGCCGCCGCTGGCCAGGGTGCGGCCGCTCCGGCTGAACGTCAGTGACACGACCGCTTCCGTGTGACCCGTGAGGTGTGCCTGCTCGGAGGCCTCGGCGGGGTCCTCGATGTCCCAGAGACGCACCGAGTTGTCGTCGCCGGCACTGGCCAGCGTCCGGCCGTCGGGGCTGTAGGCGAGGGCGTTGACGGCTCCGAGATGGCCCCGCAGAGGTGCGCGCAGCAGGGTCGGCCGGCCGGGGTCGGCCGCGTTCCACAGCCTGATGGTGCCGTCCGCGCTGCCGCTGGCGAGCGTACGGCCGTCCGGGCTGAAGACGACGGCGTTGACGTACCCCTTGTGACCGGTGAGGGGCTCGCCCAGCCGACGGGGACGGGACGGATCGCGGATGTCCCACAGCTGGATGGTGCGGTCGTCGGAGGCGGTCACCAGGACCTTCCCGTCCGGGCTGAAGACCAGCGGGTCGGCGAACTTGATGGGCAGAGGGATGGCGGAGCCGTGCCGACCAGGGTGTTCCGGGTCGCGGAGGTTCCACAGCTCCAGCGCCCGGCTGCCCGTCACCACCGCGAGGGTGCGGCCGTCCGGGGAGAACTCCAGGGAGCGGACGCCGCCGTCCGGCCGGAACGGCCGGCCCATCCGCACCGGCCTGCCGGGCGTCCGCACGTCCCACAGCCGCACCCGCCCGTCGAGCGCCGCCGTCGCGAGCACCCGCCCGTCCGGGCGGAACACTCCGGTCCGGCCGATCATGTCCGACATCGGCAGCGACCACAGGCGGACCTTGTTGTCGCCCGCCCCGGTGGCGAGGGTGCGCCCGTCGGGGCTGAAGCCGAGCGCGTACATCTCGCCGCTGCTGCCCGCCAGGGGCCCGCCGACCTGCGACGGGTACGCCGGATCACTGACCTTCCACAGACTCGCGGTGCTGTCCGCGCTGGCGGCGGCGAGCATGTTCCCGTCGGGGCTGAACGCCACGGACCACACCGCCCCGGTATGGCCGGTGAGCGGCGTACCGATCGGTGCCGGGCGATGGGAATCGGCCATGTTCCACAGCCGCACGGTGTTGTCCGAGCTGCCGCTGGCGAGCGTACGGCCGTCCGGGCTGAAGGCCACCGAGTGCACGGTGGCGGTGTGGCCGGTCAGCGGCTCCCCGGCCCGCTCCGGACGCCGGGGGTCGGTCACGTCCCACAGCCGGATCGCCCCGTCGTCGCCACCGGCCGCCAGCGTCTTCCCGTCCGGGCTGAACGCCACCGAGCGCACGGCGGCCTTGTGCCCGGTCAGGGGTTTGCCCAGCGCCCGGGGCCGGCGCGGATCGGCCACGTCCCACAGCCGGACGGTGTGATCGTCGCCGACGGAGGCCAGCGTCTTGCCGTCCGGACTGAAGGCGACCAGGTAGATCGAGCCGTCATGGCCGGTCAGCGGCTTGCCGAGCCGCTTCGGCCGGCCGGGGTCCGTCACGTCCCACAGCCGGATCGTGCCGTCGTCGGACGCGCTGGCGAGGGTGCGGCCGTCCGGGCTGAAGACCGCGCTGCTCACCCAGCTGGTGTGGCCGGTGAGAGGCTCGCCCAGGGGCTTCGGGCGCTTCGGGTCGGCCACGTCCCACAGCCGTACGGTCCGGTCGTAGCTGGCCGTCGCCAGGGTCCGCCCGTCCGGGCTGAACGTCGTGAGGTAGACGGCGCCCGTGTGGCCGACCAGCGGCGTGGCCAGCGGGGCGTTCACGATGGAGATCAGACGGCTGTTCGCGCCCTTGTCGTCCGGCCGCAGCCGGTGCGCCACCAGATCGAGCTGCGCGGACAGCGACGGATCCGTGTCCTGGACGCGGTCGGCCTGGGCGAGCACCTGCTCGAACACGGCGTCGTCCCGCTGCTTCGAGGCGATGACGGCCGACCCGACGGCCAGCATCGCCAGGACGACCAGCGTCGCCACCGCGCCCCGGCTGATCCAGATGATGCGCCGGCGCAGCCGGACCGAGGCGGCCAGGAACTCCACCGCGCTCCGGGTCAGGAACGTGTCCCCGGCGGATTTCGCCCAGCCATGGGCCTGTTCCAGCCGGGAGCCCCGGTAGAGCAGTGACGTGTCGCGGTGCGATTCCTCCCAGGCCCGGCCGTCCTCCTCCAGGCGCTGGCGCAGCAGATTGCCCTGCCGGTCGTCGTCGATCCAGTCGCGCAGGCGCGGCCAGGCGTGCAGCAGCGCCTCATGGGTGATCTCCACCGTCTCCGCGTCGAGGGTCACCAGCCGGGCGCGGACCAGCGCCTCCAGGGACTCCTCGGTCTTGCCGGGGTCGGTCGACTCCTCCGCCAGCTTCCGGCGGGTGCCCCGCCTGCGGGTGGCCTGGGTGTCCTCGCCCAGCCGGACCAGGCGGAGCAGGAGGAGCCGTGCCGCCGTGCGCGCCGCCGGGTCGAGGTCGGACCAGGCCCGCTCCGCGGTCGCCGCGACGGCGCCCTGGATGCCGCCGGCCGCGCGGTAGCCGGCGAGGGTCAGCCGGCCCGCCTTCCTGCGCTGCCAGGTGGCGAGCAGGGCGTGCGAGAGGAGCGGCAGCACGCCCGCGTCGTGTGCCCCGCGCGGGCCGTCGGCGCTGACCTCCCGGACGATCAGCTCCGCCAGGCCAGGTTCCAGCTCCAGGCCGACGGCCTTGGCCGGTCCGGTCACCGCCTCGCGCAGCTCAGCGGTGGTGAGCGGCCCGAGCACCATGTGCCGGTGCTGGAGCGCGTCGGCCAGTTCGGGATATCTCAGGCACCGCTCGTAGAAGTCGGCGCGGATGCCCAGGACCACGACCGCCGGGGCCGGTTCGTCCGGTCCGGTGGGTGAGCACGCGGCGTGCAGGACCTCGATGAAGGCACGCCGGTCCGCCTCGTCGGGGCAGAGGGTGAACGTCTCCTCGAACTGGTCCACGATGAAGACGGGACGCGCACCGGAGGGCGCCTCGCGCCGCGCCCAGGCGGCGACGGCGGCACGGACGGCGTCCGCGGAGGGGAGAATGCCGGGTCCGCTCTGTTCCACGGCGGATCCGTCAGGCTCCTCTGCCCTCAACTCCGTTTCCGGTTCCGTGGCAGACGGGACGTCAGGCGGCTCTCCCGCCTCGGACAGGAGAACGGGCCCCAGGTCGGGGATGCACCGGGTCAGCTCCGCCAGCGGGTCGCCGCCCGGGACGAGTTGCACGACCGTCCGTGCCCGGCCCTGCTCCGCGCCGTCGTCGCCGCCCAGCGCGCCGTCCCGCAGGGCGGGCACCAGACCGGCGTTCAGCAGCGAGGACTTGCCCGCTCCCGACGCTCCCACGAGCATGACCAGGCCGCCCGCGTCCGCCACGGCCCCGAGCTGCGCGACGATCGCGTCCGTGCTCCGCTCCCTGCCGAAGAACCAACGGGCGTCCTCCCGGCGGTAGGAGGCCAGCCCGCGGTACGGGCACACCCCGCCGGGCGCGGGCGGGTCCTGCTCCTCGGCAGGAGATGCCTCGGGCCGTTCGCCGACCGGGTCGGCCACCGCCCGTTCCCACAGCCGCTGCCACTGGCCGAGCTCGTACAGGCCCGGGGACACCGGAGTGGGCCGCGAGCGCCGCGCCTCGGGTATCAGCACGAGCAACACGGCCGCGAGAGCGGCGAACTGGGCGGGTACGTTCCGGGCCCGCCGCCAGTCACTGATGCGCTGGGCGGACACCCGCACGGGCCGCCCGCGTTCGTCGACCCGCTGGAGCCGGACGACCGCTTCGGACACACGCTTGAGGGGAGGGTTCCCGGCTTCCTTGTACAGCAGTGCGAGGCGTTCCGCGAAGGCGGTGCGTGCCCCCGAGTCGGAACTCAAGGTCTCCACTCCCTACTTGTCACGCCTGGACGTCCGGACCGGAAAACTCACTCTATACGGCTGACCTGCGGTAATAACGCTCGTCCGGCACCGGATTCTCCTCGCGGGCAGCCGGAAATGGCAGGATCCGGGAGCAGCAACGGACCATTCCGGTCAGCTTCCTTCCGCTTCCGTCCGCTGCCATCCGCGCCGGACGGCGGTAGCTCCACCGTTCGACACCGGTCCCCACGAGGGGAGGGACCGGTGTCGGACGACGTGGTCCGCCTCCGGTGATCCTCCCCGCCGTGACGCGCCTTGCAACCCTGGATAACTGACGGTCCGTCAGCTATGGTCGGCGCCTGCCGTACCGCTTCCGGAGCGACGTACCAGCGACGTACAGGGGTGAGCGCGATGGAGACACGTCCCGAGAGCCCGGAACCGCAGGGCGATCCACGCTGGGTGGCGATGCTCTACCGGCCGGCCGCGAGGTCCTGGCGGCCCGCCGCGGAGTCGCCCCACCGCTCGCCCGTGCTGTACGCGCTCGGCGAGATGACCCAGACCATGCGCGCCCGGGGCGACGAGGTGACCGTCGCCCTCTGGGGGCCGAAGGACGGCGCCTGGCACCTGTTCGACACCCCGTCGGCGCAGGCGGCCTCACCCTCGCCCTCACCCTCGCCCTCACCTCAGCCGAGGCCGGGCGCGGAGTCCCCCGGCGAACCGACCGTGCTCACCGAGCGGATGACCGGCCGCCGCCACCAGGTCCTCATGGCCGGGCTGGGCAAGGCGGGCCTCTACGACCTCACCCCCGAGGACGAGACGACCGTCCAGGCCCTCGTCGAACGGCTCGACGAGCCCGCCGTCCGCCGGGTCGCCCACTGGCTCGCCGCGGCCGGCACCCGCTAGCCGGGCCGGTTCAGCCGGCGGCGCGCTGGGCAGGGGAAGGGTCATGAAGGTCTCTGTCGACCGCGACCTCTGTTACGGCTCCGCCGAGTGCGCCTACCGGGCCCCGGCGGTCTTCGAGTTCATCGACGGATTCGGCGTCGTCCGCCCTGGCCGGGACCGTACGGACGACCCGACGGTCCTGGAAGCGGCGGAGAAGTGCCCCAGCCAGGCCATCACGATCACTGACGCGCCCTCGTCGCCGGGCCGGCCGTAGCGAGGACCGATGCCGTCGCTGTCGCCGAGCCTGCTGGCGGTGTTCGCCCACCCCGATGACGAGTCCCTGGTGGCGGGCGGCGTCCTCGCCCGGCACGCGGCCGCGGGCGCTCGCACGGCGGTCGTCACCGCGACCTGGGCGGCGGACACCCCACGCGCCACGGAACTGGCCGAGGCGTGCCACATCCTCGGCGCCGGCAAGCCGCGCATGCTCGGTCACGCCGACTCACGCGTGCCCCACTCGGCGCCCGGCAGACCCCGCTGGTGCGACGCCCCGCTCGACGAGGCGGTGGGGGAACTGGTCGCGGAGATCCGCGACTTCCGCCCCGAGATCGTCGTCACCCACGACGGCTACGGCGGCCTGACCGGGCACGAGGACCATGTGCACACCCACCGCACGACCCTGCTCGCGGTCCACGCCGCCGGGCTCGAACGCCTCTACCCGGACGCGGGTGAGCCCTGGCAGCCGAGCGCCCTGTACCTGGCCACGCACCCGCACTCCGCCCTCCGGGCATGGGGCGGGCACCTGGCCCCCACGGGCAAGACGATGCGTACGGTCCCCGACGACCGGATCACGGCGACCGTCGACGTCACCCCGTGGCTGGAGCAGAAGACCGCCGCCGTCCTGGCCCACCGCACCGAGGTGGCACGAGGAGCCGCCCCGGGCCTGATCGCCGCCCTCCCGGCACCCGAGCGGGAGCGGCTGCTCGGCACCGAGTGGTACATCCGCCACGACCTCCTGAGCACGGCACCGCCGCACACGGACCTCCTGCCCTAGGCCTGCCCCAGGCCAGGGCCCGCGCGCCGGTCAGCGCCCGTCGGAGAGCTCCACCGCAGCCCCGACAGCGCCCGGGCCCGGGCCTCCACGACGGCCATCCGGGCATCCCGCTCGGCCCGGTCCACATGGGCCGCCTGCCCGGTCACCTGCCCCTCCCACTTCCGGTACAGCAGCCCCACCTCCCCCGAGAACCACCCGCGGCTCACGGCGTTCAGCGCGAGCAGCAGCCCCGTGTCCTCCGACGCGGGCAGGGCCATCCACCCGCCCAGGGCCAGCAGCAACTCCCGCCGCACGCACAGCGAGGCGGGATGGATCTGCGCGAGGAAGCCGTTCGCCTTCCAGTGGTCGAGCACCGCCCCGCGCTCGATCGGCCCCTGGTCGGGGTCGCCCGCGAACCCCACCGTGGACCCGTCCGGCAGGAGATCCAGCACCCGCGAGGTCGTCCACCCCAGGGTGCGGTCGCCCTCCAGCACCGCCAGGTCCCGCGCGAGCGCGCCCGGCGGCAACCGGTCGTCGGCGTCCAGGACCTTCACATACGCGCCCTCGGCATGCGCCAGCGCGATGGTGCGAGCCACCCCGGGCCCACCGGCCCGGCCCTGCCGGAACGTCACCCGCGTGTCATCGGGCACATACGGCGCTACGTCCCGCCCCTCCCCGTCCTCCTGGATCACCCAGTGCCACTCCCAGCCCTCCGGCAGCCGCTGCTCGCACAGAGATCCGTGGGCCTCCGCCAGAAACCGGGCCGACGGACCGTGCACAGCGGTGACGACGACGATGCGCCGGCTCACGCGCCCCCTCTCACAACGAACAGGCGAGAGGGGCCACCGAGCACACTCGCGCTCGACAGCCCCTCTCACCCGCAACATCTATGACCTGCGCGGAGGCGGTGGGATTTGAACCCACGGTGACATCGCTGCCACGACGGTTTTCAAGACCGTTCCCTTCGGCCGCTCGGGCACGCCTCCCCGCGCCGGCCGGTGATCGGCGACGCGGGGACAAGGGTAACGGGTCGGTGCGCGCGGATGGGGATCAGTTGTCGCCGGTGCGCGAACCCAGGGTGACGTCGACGGTCTGCTGCTTGCCGCCGCGCTCGTAGGTGATGGTGACCTTGTCGCCGGGCTTGTGGGTCCAGATCTCGCCGATCAGGGTGGGGCCGGAGTCGATCACCCGGTCGTCGAGCTTGGTGATGACGTCGCCGGGCTTGAGGCCCGCCTTGGCGGCCGGGCCGCCGGGCTCCACGGGTGCGGCGCCGCCCGCGCCCTGGTCGGTGATCTGCGCACCGTCCGAGCTGTCGTCCAGGGAGACGGACGCACCGATCTTCGCGTACACCGGCTTGCCGGTCTTGATCAGCTCCTGGGCGACGTACTCGGCCTGGTTGATCGGGATGGCGAAGCCCAGGCCGATCGAGCCGGACTGGCCGGTGCCGAAGCCGCCGTTGCCGGTGGACTGGATCGCGGAGTTGATGCCGATGACGTTGCCCTGCGCGTCCAGCAGCGGACCGCCGGAGTTGCCCGGGTTGATCGAGGCGTCGGTCTGCAGGGCGCTCATGTACGACGCCTGGCTGCCGCTGCCGTCGCTGGAGGCCACCGGGCGGTTCTTGGCGCTGATGATGCCCGTCGTCACCGTGTCGGACAGCCCGAAGGGGGCGCCGATCGCGATGGTCGCGTCGCCGACGGCCACCTTCTCCGAGTCGCCGAGGGTGAGGGGCTTCAGGTCGGACGGGGCGTTCTTGAGCTTCACGACCGCCACGTCGTAGCCCTGCGCGTGGCCGACCACCTCGGCGTCGTACTTCTTGCCGCTCGGGAAGGTCGCGGTGAGCTTGCCGCCGTCGACCGCGCCCGCCACCACGTGGTTGTTGGTGACGATGTGGCCCTGCTTGTCGAAGACGAAGCCGGTGCCGGTGCCGCCCTCGCCGCTGTTGCTCTCGGCCTCGATCGTGACCGTGCTCGGCAGCGCCTTGGCGGCCACGCCCGCGACCGTGCCCGGGTCGCGCTTGAGGTCGCCGCCGCTGGTGGAGGCGGAGACCGTCGTGGAGCCGGAGTTCTCGTCGTTGTTCTTCGCCAGGGTGTAGCCGAGGCCGCCGCCCAGACCGCCCGCGAGCAGCGCGGCCGCCAGGATCGCGACGACCAGGCCGCTGCGGCCGCGGCCGGGCTTCGGCGCCGGCTGCTGGTAGGAGGAACCCCAGCCGCCCGCTCCGTAACCGGCACCGCCGTCGCCGTACGACGATCCGGCACCGCCGTCGCCGTACGACGGGGTGGCCGGGGGCGGGGGCGGCGGCCAGGAGGGGTCGGGGGCGGAGGAGGAATTGCCAGGATGACCGCCGGCACCACCGGAGTCGCCGGGATGACCGGCACCACCGGAAGCGCCCTCTCCCTGGGCGGCCTGCACCTGGGCGTCCTGTCCGTACGGCCCCTGGGGCGCCGGAGCAGCGGGAGCATCCACCGGCACGGGGGGTGCGGACGGGGCGGGGGGTACCGCGGTGCCCTCGTTCTCGGTGCTCACAGCTTCTCTCCTCGATCCACGGCTGCTTTTCCTGGGTCGCACTCGGTCACGCCTTTTCACGCTGGCGACGGTCCGGCGCGATACAGCTGTGCTTGTCCCTTTGTATGCCGTCAGCTTTTCCCACGGGACGTCAGAGCACCATAAGCGGTGGCTGTGGGTCCGCGGCCATTCTTTATATAGGTCATTAATGGCGAAAACTATGCAATTCCAGCACCTCCGTACGGGCCTGCGCATCCGTCGGGTCCGTACGACCGGACGCGTACCCGCACTCGGTGGCACCATGACGCGGTGACCCACGCACGGCAGCATGTGATTCAAGTCGTCGCCCACCGCGGAGCCTCCGAGGACGCCCCGGAGCACACCCTGGCCGCGTACACCAAGGCCATCGAGGACGGTGCGGACGCCCTCGAGTGCGATGTGCGCCTCACCGCCGACGGCCACCTCGTGTGCGTGCACGACCGCCGGATCAACCGTACGTCCAACGGCCGGGGCGCGGTCTCCGCCCTGGAGCTCGCCGACCTCGCCGCCCTGGACTTCGGCTCCTGGAAGACGCGCGAGGCCTGGAAGGGGCGCGACGAGGAACCCGACTGGGAGCACCCCCCGGAGGACCGTGAGGCGACCTCCGTACTCACCCTGGAACGGCTGCTCGGACTCGTCGCCGATGCCGGGCGCCGGGTGGAACTGGCCATCGAGACCAAGCACCCCACGCGCTGGGCGGGACAGGTCGAGGAGCGGCTGCTGGCCCTGCTGAAGCGGTTCGGCCTCGACGCCCCGGCCGCCGCCGAGGAGTCCCGGGTGCGGGTGATGAGCTTCTCGGCCCGCTCGCTGCACCGGGTGCGGGCCGCCTCCCCGACCCTGCCGACGGTTTATCTGACGCAGTTCGTCTCGCCCCGGCTGCGCGACGGGCGGCTGCCCCTGGGCGTGGGGATCGCCGGCCCCTCGATCCGGATCGTGCGCAACCACCCCGTCTATGTGGAGCGCCTGAAGCGGGCCGGCCACCAGGTGCACGTGTGGACCGTGAACGAGCCGGAGGACGTGGATCTCTGCATCGACCTCGGTATCGACGCCATCATCACCAACCGTCCGCGCGCCGTGCTGAACCGCCTCGGCCGCTGAGGCCGAGCACACAAGTCCCATCAGACCCACGCACACCCCTTGACCCCACCCCTTGACGGGCGGGATCCTCCCGTCTCGGCCACACCGAAGAAATCAAGCCACTCGATTACGGGGAGTGCTCCGGCGCGTTCGGTCCGTATTCGATCGTGGTGAATGCGTCACAGGACGTTGATTGGCCGGTTTCCGGTTCAGGCCAATGGGGCATCCACACCGTGGCGTGGGGCGAAGGAGGTCTCGGGGGTGGCGTTGGTGGTGGCACAGGAGGTGCCCACGTCGTCGAGCATGGCCGTACCCCATGGCCCTGCGGGCGTGGGGAAAGCAAGGCATCGTATGCGTGCGCAGTTGCGCAGCGGTGGCGTAGCGGATTCGGTCATCGACGATGCCGTACTGATCCTTTCCGAACTTTTGAGCAACGCGTGCAAACACGGCAGGCCTCTCGGCGACGCCCTGTCCGGTGACGGAGACATCCGTGCCGCGTGGAGTGTGGACCCGGCCGGCCGGCTCATCGTCGAGGTCACGGACGGCGGCGGCCCGACCCGCCCCGCCCCGGCGACCCCGTCGGTCACGGCGCACGGCGGCCGCGGGCTGAACATCATCACCGCGCTGGCCGACGACTGGGGTGTCCGCGACGACATCCGCGGCGAGGTCACCGTGTGGGTCATCGTCCACGACGACGTGTACGACCCGGACGCCGGCCACCGACGCGACGACTTCGTGACGCGCGTCGCGGCCCCCGCGGTGTCCCAGATACCCGGGCTCGACTTCGCGGACGCCTTCGACGACATGGACTGAGCGCCCGTACGCCGCGCTGGACCGAGTGTTGTCCACAGGATCCCGTCGCCCGAGGCCTGAACGGCTAGGCTCGCGAAAGTACGAGACGAGCCGTAACCGGGAGACCCATCGATGGCCAAGAAGCGACCCCAGACGAAGGCCAAGCGCCCGCAGATCACGGATGGCGAGGTCCCGGTCGTAGGCGCCCGCGAACCCTGCCCCTGCGGCAGCGGCCGCCGCTACAAGGCCTGTCACGGCCGGGCCGCCTCCCACGCCGCGACCGAGCTGGTGCACCGCCCCTTCGAGGGCCTGCCCGGCGAGTGCGACTGGGTGGCCCTGCGCGAGCTGGTCCCGGCGGCCACGGTCGAACTGCCCCTCAAGGACGGCCTGCCCGAGGGCGTCCCCGCGGTCACGCTGGCCACGGTCCTGCCGATGGCCTGGCCCGCCCTGCGCCGCGACGACGGCTCGGTCCTGCTCGGTCTGCAGAACGACACCTCGTCCGGCGACATCAGCCGCGACCTCGCCGACACCCTCCAGCGCGCCCTCGAGGCCCAGCCCGGTACGCCCGTGCAGGGCCGCCGCGCCCCGGCCGGCGGTCCGCGGCTGCAGGATCTGCTCGACCCGGAGGGCACCTTCGAGCCAGAAGTGCACAGCGGCTTCGAGTTCTGGGTCCCGGACACGGAGAACGCCACGCCGGAGGTGACCGCCTCTCTGGAGCGGGCCAACGCCGCGGCCATCCCGACCGTCAAGCTCCAGAGCGTGGACGCCGCTTACTGGTGCGAGACGCCGGAGAAGAACCATTTGCGGTGGGTCATGCCCCATGCCGAGGAGCAGCTTCTGGACGCTCTCGCGCGGCTGCACGCGGCGGGCCGTTCCAGCCTCGGCGAGGGCACCCGCCTGGTGGGCTCCTTCCGCGCTCACGGGCTCACGGTGCCGGTGTGGGACCTGCCGAGCGGGGTCACGGCCGAGGATGTGGAGAAGCCGGCGGCGGAGTTCGCCGAGCGTCTCACCGCCGCCCTGGCCACGGAAGAGCCGCTCACCCCGGACGAGCGCCGCGCCCGCGGCGGCCTCACCAACCGGCAGGTCACGCTCAGCTGACATGCGCCACCGGGTTCGGTAACTCCCTTCACAACTCCCGCTGGAGACAAGCCAGTCGGTGACTGGAAAGGGAGAGATCGAATTTGCGAACCGCCGATCTCTTGTTACCGTTCCTGTAGCCCGGTTGCTGGTGCATCCCCCGTCGCCAGCAACCGGGTCTTTTCGTCTTCGCGACCGTTCACTGAACGCAGCCGCTCGTCAACTGCCCGTCCACGCCGGTGAGTTGCTTCCCGAGCGCAGCAGCAGCGGACCCTCTCCCGCCCGCCGGGCGAACTCCGCGACCGCCGTGTACGCCGCCAGATTCCCGCGCACCGGCTCCCGGGGCGTCTCGCACGTCCGCGGCTCGTCATCGGCACTCACCGCACACGTCATCCGCACGGTCCGGGCGCCGGGCTCCATCAGGGTCAGCACGGCGTCCAGCGCCTCGCCGGTCGCGTTGCGGTAGTAGGTCCGCGCCCAGGTCCGCGCACCCTGCGTCACGACACAGGTCTGTGCCTCGATGCCGTCGGGGGAGGAGACTTCGGGACCGCAGCGCACGGCGGTCGCCAGGCCCTGGCCGAGTGTGGGCAGGGTGGGAACGGCGGAGGGAGCTGCTCCGGACGCCCCGAGCGCCTTGTCGTCGGCGCCTGAAGAGGGACCGCCCGGGCCGGGACGTACCTCGTCATGTACGGGACGGGAGGCGGGGCCACCGCGTACGGATCCCGCGGACGCCACCGCCAGCGGCAGCGCGACCGCGCACACCGCCACGACGCCCGCGAGGGCGAGCAGTCTGGCCTTTCGGGGGTCCCGGGAGCCGTCCCGGGCATGACGCGGCATGACCCCGGAACTTAACGCCCCGAGGCCGACGCCGGGCCCGGCGCGCCCGACGGTCCTAGAACTCGGGCGCGCTCACACCCGTACGAGTGAGGGCTTCGACCACGGCGTCCACCACGGCCTCGACATCGGGCACCCACGGCGAGGCGGAGCCGGGCAGCGGCGCCCGCTCCCAGCGG
Organism: Streptomyces sp. NPDC057002; assembly: GCF_042673825.1. NCBI lineage: Bacteria > Bacillati > Actinomycetota > Actinomycetes > Kitasatosporales > Streptomycetaceae > Streptomyces > Streptomyces sp. NPDC057002. The sequence goes on along the minus strand of NZ_JBHURZ010000004.1, from coordinate 765,072 downwards.
ATCTCGCCCTGGCCCGTCTCGGACGGCGGCAGGGCCAGATAGCCGCCCTCGCTGTGGAAGCGGAGCGAGCCGGGCACGAAGTCCTTGGTGTAGAGCAGTTCGCCGAGTTGCTCCATGGAGTACGGCTTCACGAGGATCGCCCAGCGGGCGGGGGAGGCGACGACCGGGCCGAGCCGCATGCCCATGCGGTCGAGCGCCTCGAGGGCGCGGGCCGCCGGCAGGGCGGGCAGCGACACCGCGCAGGGCGCCTTGCCGCCGGTGGCCATGACGATCGGCGCCGTCGGCCGGTTGCCCCACCACCAGCGGACCATGCGCCCGTCGGTGGTGGCCGCGAGGAGGCCGGGGTCGAAGGGGTGCGCGCCGGGCACCGTGCATTCGGGGTCGGGGCAGCCGCAGCGGCCCAGCCCCTGCGGGTCCGCCGCCACGCCCGGGAGTACGGGCCACTGCCATTCCGTCGCGTAGGTCAGGGCCGCGCCGATCAGCTCAGGCGTCCCGTCACCGCGCTTGGACAGGAGCCTGCGTCGCCTTCCGAGGATCTCGCGCATGAGCGCTCGTTCCTTTCCGTTGCACGCCTGGCAACACCGTGGTCCACATCACAACATGTGTCGATCACTTCACTGTGCGTACCTGTTGGCGCATCACACCCCTGCCGTGAGCAGGGGGAACCCCAATGGGTCGAGCTTTGACTGCCTCCGCGGCCGTCCCGCCCATACTGCGTGTATCAAAAGCACGGGCGTGGCGTAGGGGTGGCGAAGTATGGCGTTTGCCGTCGCGCGTATTTCTCTCCGCCTCCGCCACGGGAGGATGGGGCACGGTCGTCGGTGGATAGGACGCCCGGGTCCGTCGCCAGGTTCCGGGTGATTCCCAACCACCCCTGGCCTTCACCGAGTACGTACCCATCACGACCGTCGTGACGCTCCGTCGAGCAAGCCCAGTCGACCGCAATAAGCCGTCCCCTGCGGCAGTTTTAGGCCAACTTTACATTTCTGTAAGAGGAAGGGGAGTTACTCCCTCCGACCTCACGGACACCAGGAATCCCGGCAGGACAATGCTGGACATCTCCTCACGAGTGCGTGTACATGTGGAGACACTGCTGGCGGCGCAGAATGACATGGGGGTTTGCGATGCTTTTGAGCAGTACGCGCCGGTCGGAAGGCCGGAGACCATGAACGCCCCGCACCCTCCGAAAGTGGCCGGAATCGATTCAACGGTTCCGGCACCCGCACACACTGTCGCGCCCGGCGCGCCGGGTACCTCCCCGGCCGTCCCCGCAAACCCCCCGGCCCCACCCGGCGCGGTGCTGCAGGACCGTCTCGCCGGCTGGGTGTCCGACCTCACCACCCTCCACGAGCTGACCGAACGCCTGGCCCGTACGGCCGCGCTCGACGAGGCGCTCCAGGAAGTGCTGCGGGCCGGCGCCGCCCTCGTGGGCGCCCGGCGCGGCCTCGTCGTACTGGAACCCGGAGACGGCCTCGGCCCGGACACCACCATCGGCCTGGGCCTGGCCCGCGCCGACCTCGGCCACATCGAGACCGTGCCGCGCAGCGCCCTGTCCTACGGCCGGATCCTCGACGGGCTGCCGGGCGGCGAGGACGGGATCGCCGAGCCCGACCTGTTCGCCGCGGAGGGGCTCGATCCCCGCCACCGCGAGGTCGCGGCCCGGCTGGGCTACGCCGCCAGCTACGCCCTCCCCCTGTGCACCGGAACCGCGGGCCGCCTCGGGGCCGCCGTCTGGCTCTACGACGAACCCGCCGAGCCGGGCGAGCGGCAGCGCCACCTCGTCGGCCTGTACGCCCGGTACGCCGCCGAACACCTCGCCCGGCTCCTCGAGCTGGAGCGCACGCGCACGGCCATGGCGACGATGTCGGACGAGTTGCTGCCGTCGCGGCTGCCGCGGGTGTCCGGCGTCCAGCTCGCCGCCAGGCACCGCACCGGCCCGCGCGGCGGAGGCGACTGGTACGACGCGCTGCCGCTGCCCGACGCCGCCCTCGGTCTGGCCGTCGGCTCCGTCACCGGGTCGGGGCCCAGCGCGGTCGCCGCGATGGGACGGCTGCGGGCTTCCCTGCGCGCGTACGCGGTGATGGAGGGGGAGGATCCGGTCGCGGTCCTGTCCGATCTGGAGCTGCTGCTGCGCCTGACCGAGCCGGCCCGCTCGGCCACCGCGCTGTTCGGCTACTGCGAACCGGCCGCCCGCAAGATCACGCTGGCCGGTGCCGGGCACAGCCCGCCGCTGCTGATCGGACAGCGCCGCACGGAGTTCGTGGAGACGTCGGTCTCGGCCCCGCTGGGCATGCTCGCCTGCTGGGAGGCGCCGAGCGTGGAGATCCTCGCCGAACCCGGAGAGACGGTTCTGCTGTACACCGACGGGCTGCTGCACCGCACCGGCGAGGCCACCGACCGTGCCTTCGCCCGGCTGCACGCGGCGGCCGCCGGAGTGCCGCGGGCGCTGCGGCACGACCCGGGCGCGCTCGCCGACCACGTCCTGCGGAACGTGCTGCCGGAGGGGCTGGACGCGGCGGACGGTGCGGAGGATGTCGTCCTGCTGGCGGTGCGGTTCGAGTAACGCTCCTCGTCATCGCCCTGAGACCTCTTCCGCGCCGCCGTACAGTGGAGGACGGTCCAGTGCCGTATCGAGGAGGATGACCGTGGCGGAGGAGCTCTCGGAGACCCCGGAGACTGCCGAAGAAGAGCCGATCAAGCAGCGGAAGAACGGACTGTACCCCGGCGTGTCCGACGAGCTTGCCGAGAACATGAAGAGCGGCTGGGCCGACACCGAGCTGCGCGACCTCGAGCCCGTCCCCCAGGCCGCCGAGACCGCCGCCCGCCGGGCCGCGCTGTCCGCGCGCTTCCCGGGCGAGCGTCTGGTGATCCCCGCGGGCAATCTGAAGACCCGCTCGAACGACACCGAGTACGCCTTCCGCGCCTCCGTGGAGTACGCCTACCTCACCGGCAACCAGACCGAGGACGGTGTCCTGGTCCTGGAGCCCAAGGGCGAGGGCCACGAGGCGACGATCTACCTCCTGCCGCGTTCCGACCGGGAGAACGGCGAGTTCTGGCTGGACGGCCAGGGCGAGCTGTGGGTCGGCCGCCGCCACTCCCTCACCGAGGCGGAGCAGCTGTACGGCATCCCCGCCTCCGATGTGCGCGAGCTGGCCGGGGCACTGGGCGAGGCCACCGGTCCGGTGCGGGCCGTACGCGGGTACGACGCCGGCATCGAGGCCGCGCTGACCGACAAGGTCACCGCCGAGCGCGACGAGGAGCTGCGGGTCTTCCTCTCCGAGGCGCGGCTGGTCAAGGACGACTTCGAGGTCGGCGAGCTGCAGAAGGCGGTCGACTCGACCGTGCGCGGCTTCGAGGACGTGGTGAAGGTCCTCGACAAGGCCGAGGCGACCTCCGAGCGGTACATCGAGGGCACGTTCTTCCTTCGCGCACGCGTGGAGGGCAACGACATCGGCTACGGCACGATCGCCGCGGCCGGGCCGCACGCCTGCACCCTGCACTGGGTGCGCAACGACGGGCCCGTGCGCTCGGGCGATCTGCTGCTGCTCGACGCGGGTGTGGAGACGCACACCTACTACACGGCGGATGTGACGCGCACGCTGCCGGTCAACGGGCGGTTCAGCGAGCTCCAGAAGAAGATCTACGACGCGGTGTACGAGGCTCAGGAGGCCGGGATCGCGGCCGTGCAGCCGGGCGCGAAGTACCGGGACTTCCACGATGCCGCGCAGCGGGTGCTGGCGGAGAAGCTGGTCGAGTGGGGGCTCGTCGAGGGGCCGGTGGAGCGGGTGCTGGAGCTGGGGCTCCAGCGGCGGTGGACGCTGCACGGCACGGGTCACATGCTCGGCATGGATGTGCACGACTGCGCTGCCGCGCGGACCGAGACGTACGTCGACGGTGTGCTGGAGCCGGGGATGTGCCTGACCGTCGAGCCCGGGTTGTACTTCCAGGCCGACGATCTGACCGTGCCCGAGGAGTACCGGGGTATCGGTGTGCGGATCGAGGACGACATCCTCGTGACCGACAGTGGGAACCGGAACCTGAGTGCCGCGCTGCCCCGGCGGTCGGACGAGGTGGAGGCTTGGATGGCCTCCCTCAAGGGCTGAGTTTCGTCTGCGGGTGATTCGTGGCTTGTCGCGCAGTTCCCCGCGCCCCCAAGGCATCCAGGAACAGCGTGCCCGCAAGTAGAGGGGCGCTGCCCCGGGGGATCCAGGCGCGCGACTGAAGGTCTGTGTCCAGGGCCCGCAGCGCCTCGGTGCCCGGCTCGGTCGCCGTACCGCCCGCCTCCAGGACACCACGCGCTCCCGCCTGGACATGGCGCAGGCCCATGGGGCCCGCCGTGTGGAGGAGTTCCGTGTCCTGGAGCGTGGACATCACCGTGAGCAGGGCGTCGAGGCGGGCCTGAGGCTCGGTCGCGCCCCGGGCGCGGGACGTGGTGAGAGTGGTCAGGGCACGGCGGACGTGAGGGAAGCCGGCCCTGGCTTCTCCTCTCGCGCCGGCCGCGCCGTACTTGGCCGACACCGTGGAGCCGCGGGAGGGGCGGCGTGGGGCGCGGCGGTCCGGGTGGGCGGCGAGCTGCTTGGCCAGGGCCGTGGTGTCCGCCGGTCGCGCCCCCGGTTGCAGCGCCGCAGCCGCGACCAGCAGGCCGAGCGTCCACAGGGCACCCCGGTGGCCCCCGCCCGTCAGGCCCACCGTGTGTTCGGTGGAGCGGCCGATCGCGCCCAGGTCCGCGCGGAGCCGGGCGCTGGGCTCGCCCGTGCGGCGGGCCGCCGCGGCCATCGCCGTGAGGCCGGGCAGCAGCGCCCTGGCCGACCAGCGCAGCGCCCTGTGGTCCCGGCGGGTGGCCCGGGCCGTCAGATCACGCGGGTCGGGCAGGCCCGGCTTGGGGGCCAGGGCCAGCTGGCCGACCAGCGCGTCGACGGCGGCCTGCGCGAGCGACTCGTCCTCACGGCTGTTCATCGCCGTACCTCAGGAAGAAGGGGACGACGAGGGAGCGGGGGCGCCGCTCGGGGGTGTGCCGCCTCCGCCGCCGCTGCCCGCGCCGGTGTTCTCGGCGTCCGGGTCGATGCCCAGGGTGAGGAAGCCCTTGTAGCCCTTGGACGGGTCCTTCTTGTGCACCGCTTCGAGCGTGAGCAGGCCGCTGGACGCGCCGCCGCCGTCGTAGACCATGTCGTCGGCGAGCTTGGTGTAGCTGCCGGTGTGCTTGCTGTACGGCTCCAGGGCGAAGATCGACTCGGCGATCTCGTCGTCGAAGAACAGCTGGCCGGTGAAGTTGACCTTGCCGCCCTCGTACGTGCCGTCCTCCTTCGCGCCGCCGGTGTGGACCTTCAGGTGGATGTGGCAGGTGCGCGGGGTGTACCAGCCCGGCACGATCGTCTCGAACTTGACGACCCCGTTGGCGTTGGCGACCTGGTAGCCGCGCAGATAGGTCTTGTCGTTCGCCGTGGAGCCGTCCTCGCTCTCGGCGGGGGCCGAGCCGCCGGGGTTGGCGGTGGTGTAGCCGGAGTAGTAGCCCCAGGCGTCGCAGTGCCAGATCTCCACGGCCGCGCCGGGGACCGGGGTGCAGCCGTCGGTGGCGTCCACGACGGTCAGGCGCAGGGTCAGCGGGACGCCGCTCTTGCCCTCGGTGATGTTCTTGCGGACCAGTGCGCCGTCGAGGTAGTACGGCCCCTCCGTGACGCTCGACATCAGCTCCATGCAGGTGCCGGAGCTCGCGGAGGAGGTGGCCGTGGTCCTGGAGGCGGTGCCCGTCGCCGTGGTCGTCGTCGTGTCCGCGAAGGCCGACTGGTAGCCGGCCGCGGCCAGGCCGCCCGCGGCGACCGTGCCGCCCGCGACCGCGAGGGCACGGCGCCGGGTGATGGTGGTGTTCTTGTGGTTTCCCGTCATGGACGTGGAACCTAAGGACGCCGGCCGTCAGGTTCGTGAGGCTGGGCTGAGAGCCCGCTGTGAATCGGCCGGAGGCATCCGGCCAGCAAGGCCGCAGGTCAAAAAGCAGCAGGTCAGAGGTAGTTGGCTTATGAGATCATGGCCGACCTTGCCGGGCCGACTCGGGGAACAGGCGATTCGATCATGAAGAACGTCCAGACGGCGCTGACCATGCAGGACGCCGTCCTCACCCTGCAGAAGTACTGGAGCGACAACGGCTGCATGATCACGCAGCCGTTGAACACCGAGGTCGGAGCCGGTACGGCCAACCCGGCCACGGCGCTGCGTGTGCTCGGTCCCGAGCCCTGGAGCGTGGCCTACGTCGAGCCGAGTGTGCGGCCGGACGACTCGCGCTACGGCGAGAACCCCAACCGGCTCCAGACGCACACCCAGTTCCAGGTCATCCTCAAGCCGGACCCCGGCAACCCGCAGGAGCTGTACCTGGGCAGCCTGAGGGCGCTCGGCGTCGACCTCGGCGCGCACGACGTGCGGTTCGTCGAGGACAACTGGGCCTCACCCGCGCTCGGCGCCTGGGGGCTGGGCTGGGAGGTCTGGCTGGACGGCATGGAGATCACCCAGTTCACCTACTTCCAGCAGGTCGGCGGTGTCGCCCTGGACCCGGTGTCGGTGGAGATCACATACGGCCTCGAACGCATCCTGATGAACCTTCAGGGCGTGTCCCACTTCAAGGACATCGTCTACGCGCCGGGCATCACATACGGCGAGGTGTTCGGCCAGAACGAGTACGAGATGAGCCGCTACTACCTCGATGACGCCGACCTCGACACCAACCACCGGCTCTTCGAGGCGTACGCGTCCGAGGCCCGGCGCCTGCTCGACCTGGAGCTGCCGGTTCCCGCGTACACCTATGTGCTCAAGTGCAGCCACACCTTCAATGTGCTCGACGCGCGCGGCGCCATCAGCACCACCGAGCGGGCCAAGGCGTTCTCGCTGATGCGCGGGCTGACGCACGAGACGGCGAAGCTGTGGGAGCGGCGGCGGGCCGCGCTGGAGTATCCGCTCGGGGTGGCGGCCGCACCGGCCCCGGCCGAGCGGCCCGCGCTGCCCAAGGTGCCCGGCGTCGAGACGCTGCTGTTCGAGATCGGCGTGGAGGAACTGCCGTACGCCGATGTGCCCGCCACCACCGAGGCGGTGCGCGAGTCGGTCACCGCGAAGCTGGCCGACACCCGGCTGGGGCACGGCGCGATCACCGTGATGGCCACACCGCGCCGGATCGTGATCACCGTCGACGGTGTGCAGCCGCGTGAACGGGACACGATGCGGACCGTGCGCGGGCCGAAGGTCGCCGCCGCCTTCAAGGACGGCGCTCCCACCCCGGCTCTGCTGGGCTTCGCGCGCAGCCAGGGCGCCGAACCGACGGACGTACGGATCGTCGACGTCAAGGGCGTCGAGTATGTGGCGCTCACCCGTCACGAGGAGGGGCGCTCGGCCGTCGAGGTGCTCAGCGAGCTGCTGGCCGAGGTCGTGTCCGGGCTGCGGGCCGGGCGCAACATGCGGTGGAGCGACCCGGGGCTGTCGTTCTCGCGTCCCGTGCGCTGGCTGCTCGCGCTGCTGGGGCGTACTCCCCTGCCCGTCGTCGTCTCCTCCCTCTCCGCGGGCGACACGACGCGGGTGCAGCGCCAGGCCCCCTACCCCGAGGTCCGGGTGACCGCCGCCGAGGGCTACCCGCACTTCCTGCACATGCACGGCATCCTGCTCGACCGGGAGTCACGGCGCGGCGCGGTCGTCCGCGGTGCCCTGGAGGCGGCGGCCGAGGTCGGCGGGCGGATCGACGTGGATGGCCAGGCCGGACTGATCGACGAGATCACCGACATCCTGGAGTTCCCGTACGCCGTGCGGGGGTCGTTCGACGAGCGGTATCTCGAACTGCCCGCCAGCGTCCTGACCACGGTGATGCGCAAGCACCAGCGCTATCTGCCGGTGCTGGACGGCGAGCGCCTCATGCCGCACTTCGTCACCTTTGCCAACGCCCTGTGCGACGACGATGTGGTGCGGGCGGGCAACGAGGCGGTACTGCGGGCCCGTTACGAGGACGCCGCGTTCTTCTGGCGGGCGGATCTGAAGGTGCCGCCGGCGGAGTTTCGGAGCCGACTGGACAAGCTGACCTTCGAGGACCGGCTCGGTACGGTCGCCGACCGCGCCGAGCGCCTCGCCGTCCTCTCCCTCGATCTGGCCGGGCGTGCCGGGCTGGCTCAGGAGGCGGTGGACGTCGTCCGCCGCGCCGGTGCGCTGGCGAAGTTCGATCTGGCGTCCCAGATGGTGATCGAGTTCTCGGGACTGGCCGGGGTGATGGCCGAGGAGTACGCCCGGCGGGCCGGCGAGTCCGCGGAGGTCGCCCGGGCTCTCGCCGAGATGGAGTTGCCCCGCTCCGCCGGCGGCGCCCTTCCCGCCGGGGACGCGGGTGCCGTGCTGTCGCTCGCCGACCGGTTCGACCTGGTGACCGGGATGTTCATCATCGGGGCCGCACCGACCGGGAGTTCCGATCCGTACGGGGTGCGCCGGGCCGCGATCGGGCTGCTCAACGTGTTGCGGACCCTGCCCGCGGTGGCCGGGGTACGGGTGAGCGACGGGCTGCGCGCGGCGGCCGTACGGTATGCGGCGCAGGGCGTCGAGGTGCCTGTCGAGCGGGTCGCCGAGGCCGCCGAGCTGATCACCCGGCGCTATGAGCAGCAGCTCACGGACGCCGGGCACGAACACCGGCTCGTCCAGGCCGTCCTGGTGTGGGCCGACCGGCCCGCCCACGGCGACCGGACACTGGCCACGCTGGAGCGGCACATCGGCACGGAGGCGTTCGAGGCGCTCGCCGCCGCGTTCCAGCGGGCCGTGCGCATCCTCCCCGAAGGCGGCGTAGAGGCGGCGGACCTGTCCGTGCTGACCGCGCCCGCCGAACTGCGTCTCGCCGAGAGCGCCGAGGCCGTACGCCAGGCGCTGCACGGCCGCGAGGACGACCTCGGGGCACTGGTCGAGGTCGCCGGGCCGCTGGTCGAGGCGATCAGCGCGTTCTTCGACGAGGTGCTGGTGATGGACCCCGAACCGGCGGTCCGTGCGGCCCGGCTGGCGCTGCTCACTCAGGTGGCGGGGCTGGCGCGGACGACGCTGGACTGGAGTGCGCTGTAGAGACAGACACGGCAGCAGACGTTTCACGTGAAACACGGCGGTAGTGGTTCACACGGCGGTGGTGTTTCACGTGAAACACCGCCGCGGGGTCAGACCGCCATCAGCGGCGCGGCGCCCTCGCGCCATTTGAGGACCTTGTCGAAGCTCACCACGGCACCGCCCCGGCCCGGCTTGTTGCCGATGTGGACGTGGTCGGCGAGCTCCTGGATGAGGCACAGCCCTCTGCCGTTCTCCGCGTCGGAGTGCGAGGGGCGGATCGGCGGGCGGGGCCGGGCGGCGGAGGACGCGGGGAACCCCGGGCCCGCGTCGGCGACCTCGATCCGGCACTTCTCGCCGTCGAGGTAGGCCGTCACCCGGTACGCCTCCGAACCGGAGCCGCCGCGCGCCGTGTCCCCGCCGTGCTCCACGGCGTTCGCGCAGGCCTCACTGAGGGCGACGGAGAGGTCGTAGGAGATGTCCGGGTCGACGCCCGCGGTCTCCATCGTGCCGATCAGCAGGCGCCTGGCGAGAGGCACGCTGGCAGCTTCGCGCCGCAAATGGAGTGACCACCAGATGCTCATGCTCCAGCCTCCTGGCTGCGGCTCGACATACCGTTACGTATTGCCCCGAGTCCCCGCATGTAAGCGTGAAGTTGACGTGACGCCGCCCATACGGCGGATGCGCGCTGGTCCTGATCGGTGTATGTAGGAGCGAACATCGGTGCAAGTGGGGGCGCGCGGGACCAGAGGGTGACGTTCCGGTCGTACGGCATCTTGTGGACCTGCCGCACGAGGTCTGCGGGGCCAGTGCGATGATGAGCCCGCCATGACTGCCCCCCACGCGCGCGCGACGCGCTCCGGACACCCGCTCCGGATCCTGCGGGCCGCGGTGTTCGCCGCGGTCTGTGTCGTGCTGGCCGGGGCAGGTCACGCGCTGGCGTCATGCGAGGGCATTCCGCTGTGGACGCTGGGCGCAGGGTTCCTCGGGGTGGTCGCGGTGGCGGCCCCGCTCACGGGGCGCGTGCGCTCGCTGCCGGGCATCGCGGCACTGCTCGCGGTCGGCCAGACGGTGCTGCACACCCTGTTCGGGCTGGGGCAGCACGGTACGGCCGCCGCCACCACGTCCTCGGTACCGGCGGGCGCGAGCGACGCCGCGCTGGTCCAGCAGGCCGCGCGGCTCCTGTGCGGCACCACGGCGGCGGCGATCAGCCCGGCGCAGGCCCACAAGATCCTCACCGATGCCCGGCTCCAGCCGACGGGCGGCGCCCACACGCATGTGGCCACGGATGCCGCACCGGCCTCGCTGTGGCCGTCCCTGCCGATGCTGCTCGGCCATGTCCTCGCGGCGATCGCCGCGGGCTGGCTGCTGCGCCACGGCGACCTGGCGCTGCTGCGGCTCACCGAACTGTCGGCGCAGGGCGTCACCGAAGGGACGCTCGTGCGCTCCCTGCGGGCGGCGTTCGCGCTGGTGCGCGCCCTGCGTGCCGGACTCCCGGGAGCGCCGGAGGCACGTCCGTGCCCCGCGCACGCCGTGCGGCCCGTGCCTGAGATGGCGTGCACCACCGCACTGCAGCACACGGTGATCCGGCGCGGCCCGCCGGCCGTCACGGTTCCCACAGCCGCATTCGCCCTCGCCGCCTGACGCGACGCGACCACCACTCCGCTTCTTCGGATTCCCGGATTCCTCTGAGTCCTCGGATTCCCGGACGGCTCGGAGAAGAGGCCGCCGTCGTGCGGCACGCGCGCGGGCGCGGATCCCTCTTCCTCATCCCGACCCGACTCACAGCGGAGTGCTCCCTTCTATGAAGGCTTCCCGTATCGCCGCGGCCGGTGCCGCCGCCGCCGTCACCGTTCTCGCCCTGTCCGCCCCCGCCTTCGCGCATGTCAGCGTGCAGCCCGAGGGGACGGCCGCCAAGGGCGGCTACGCGGTCGTGGACTTCAAGGTCCCCAACGAGCGCGACGACGCCTCGACCACCAAGCTCGAGGTCAACTTCCCCACCGACCACCCGCTGGCATCCGTCATGCCGGAGCCGGTGCCCGGCTGGGACATCAAGGTCACCAAGTCCAAGCTGGACAAGCCGCTGGAGATGCACGGCGAGAAGATCTCCGAGGCCGTCACCAAGGTCACCTGGACCGCAGACGGCGACGGCATCAAGGCCGGCTTCTTCCAGAAGTTCCCGGTCTCCATCGGCACCCTGCCCGAGGACGCCGACGAACTCGTCTTCAAGGCCCTGCAGACGTACTCCAACAAGGAGGTCGTCCGCTGGATCGAGGTGCCGCAGGAGGGCAAGGAGGAGCCCGACAACCCGGCCCCCGTGCTGGAGCTGTCCGCCGCCTCCGAGGACGGGCACCACGGCTCGTCGGGCGACGAGGCCTCCGACTCCGCGCCGGCCGAGAAGGCCGCCGCCAAGACCACCGCCTCCGACACCGGCTCCTCCGACGGCACCGACACCACCGCCCGCGTCCTGGGCATCGTCGGCATCGTGGTCGGCGCGGCGGGCGTCGCCTACGGCGTGCTCGCCGGGCGTCGGCGCTCCAACGCCTGACGCCGCTTCCGTTGCACGGCGCGCGCCGGGTCCTCGCCCCTCGGGCGGGGACACCCCGGTGCGCGCCGGGTCACCGACATCTGGGATTCCTTTCTATGCGCACCAAGACCTTCGCCGCGGCCGCTCTGCTCGCCGCCGCCTCTCTGACCCTGACCGCCTGCGGCAGCGGAGGCGACAGCGACAAGCCCGTCGCCGTGGTGTCGGAGGAGGCCGGCACCGAGAAGGCCGCCACCGTCCTCGACAAGCCGTTCGAAAAGCCGGACCTGGTCCTCACCGACACGCAGGGCAAGAAGTACGACCTCCGCAAGGAGACCGAGGGCAAGCCCACCCTGATCTACTTCGGCTACACCCACTGCCCCGATGTGTGCCCGTCGACCATGAGCAACATCGCCGTGGCCAAGAAGCAGCTGCCCAAGGCCGAACAGGACGACCTGCGCGTCGTGTTCGTCACCACCGACCCGGACCGCGACAACCCGGCCGAGCTCGGCAAGTGGCTCAAGGGCATCGACCCCCAGTTCATCGGCCTCACCGGCGACTTCGCGACCATCCAGGCCGGCGCCCGCACCCTCGGCATCTCCCTCGACGCGCCGCGGAAGGACAAGAACGGCAAGATCATCTCCGAGCACGGCACCCAGGTCATCGCGTTCTCGCCGAAGACCGACGGCGGCTATGTGCTCTACGGCGAGGACGCCAGCGTCGACGACTACACCAAGGACCTCCCCGAGCTCGTCAAGGGAGCGAACCCGTGAGGCGTCGACTCGGCCCGGCAGCCCTCGTCCTGACCGGGGCACTGACCCTGGCGGGCTGCGGCGGCTCCGACTCCGGCAGTGGCTCCGCGGACGGCAAGGCGGAACTCTCCGTCGGCTCCGCGTACATGCCGCAGCCGGTCTCCGACGAGATGGCGGCCGGCTTCTTCACCGTCACCAACAAGGGCGGTGCCGCCGACGAGCTGACCTCGGTCACGAGCGATGTCGCCGGTCAGGTCACCGTGCACGAGACCGTCGGCGGAGCCATGCAGGAGGTCAAGGACCTGAAGGTCCCCGCCCACGGCGAACTGGTGCTGAAGAGCGGCGGCGACCACCTGATGTTCGAGCAGTTGAAGCGCAAGCCGGAGGAAGGCCAGACGGTCACCCTCGAGCTGCGCTTCGCCCGCTCCGGCCCCGTCAAGGTCGAGATGCCGGTGAAGTCGGCGACCTACCACCCGAAGACCGGACACTGAGGGAGGGATCCCTGTGACACAGACCATCGCCCCCCGCGTCCGGACCCTGGTGCTGCTGCTCCTGGGCGCGGTCTGCGCACTTCTCGCCGGGGCCGGACCGGCCTCCGCGCACGCCGCGGTGACCGGCAGCGACCCCGGGCAGGGGGCGGTGGTCCAGGAGGCCCCGGCCCGGATCTCGCTCACCTTCTCCGAGCAGGTCGCGCTGTCCGACGATTCGCTGCGCGTGCTCGACCCCGACGGCAAGCGCGTCGACACGGCCGAGCCGTCCAACGTCAGCGGCACGACGTATGCCGTGGGGCTGAAGCCGGGCCTGCCCGACGGCACGTACACGGTGGCCTACCAGGTCGTCTCCGCGGACAGCCATCCCGTCGCCGGCGCCTACACCTTCTCGATCGGCGCCCCCTCCAAGACATCCGCGACGGTCTCCCAGCAGACGACCGACGACGGGGTCGTCGGCTGGCTGTACGGCTTCGGGCGCTATGTGTCATACGCCGGGTTCGTCATGATGGCCGGCGGCGCCGCCTTCGTGCTCGCCTGCTGGCGACGCGGCTCCGGGGTGCGGCCGGTGCAGCGGTTCGTCGTCTCCGGGTGGCTCGCGCTCACCGCCGCGACCCTCGCGCTGCTGCTTCTGCGCGGCTCCTTCACCGGCTCCGGCAAGGTCGCCGACGTCTTCGACCTGTCCCTGCTCGGGCAGGTGCTCGAGACCAAGACCGGCGCTGCCCTGGTGTCCCGGCTGCTGCTGCTCGCCGCCGCTGCACTGTTCATCTCCGTGCTGTTCGGGGCGTACGCCCGTCCGTCTCCCACCACCACCCTGAACGACGGCGCTGCGCGCCGACAGCCTGATTCAAGGGAAGACGCCCAGGAGAAGCGCGACCTGACCTTCGGTCTCGCCATCGGCGGCGTTGTCGTGGCGGCCGGGCTCGCCGCGAGCTGGGCGATGTCGGAGCACGCCTCGGTCGGGCTCCAGGCGGGCATCTCCATGCCGGTCGACGTCGTCCATCTGCTGGCGGTCGCCGCGTGGCTCGGCGGGCTGGGCGCGCTCCTGGTCGCCCTGTACCGGGCACCCGCCGACACGCCCGTGGACGCGTCGGCCGTACGCGGCTTCTCCCGGGTCGCCTTCGGCAGCGTGCTCGCGCTGATCGCGACCGGGACCTACCAGTCCTGGCGCCAGCTCGGCTCCTGGTCGGCCTTCACCGACACCCGGTACGGGCAGCTGCTCCTGGCCAAGATCGCCCTCGTGGCCGTCCTGGTCGGCGTCGCGTGGATCTCACGGCGCTGGACGGGGCGGCTGCTGGAGACGGTGCCGGCATCGGCGGAGCGGGAACTGGCGCGCGTCGGTGCGGGAGCTGATGCGTCCGGCGACACAGACACCGGCACCTCCGTCGACGACCGGGCCGGCACGGACACCGACACCGACGCCGACGCCGATGCCGATGCCGATGCCGACGAGCAGCCTGATTCCGAGCCCGGCGACAACGCCGAGCCCGCCGACGCCGAGCGCGCCGCGCAGCTCGCCCGGCAGCGGGCCGCTCGGGACACCGCCCGGCAGAAGCAGCTGCGGGACGCCGATCCGAACCGCTTCGGACTGCGCCGCTCCGTGCTGACCGAGGCCGGCATCGCGGTCGTCCTGCTCGCCGTCACCACCGTGCTGACGCAGACCGAGCCTGGCCGCACGGAGCAGGAGGCCAAGGCGGCCGCCTCGTCCTCCGCGTCCGCCTCCGCCGACGCCGGAGCGTCCGGGGCGCTGACCCTGAACATGCCGTTCGACACCGGCGGCGAGGACGGCAAGGGCATCGTCACGATCGACCTCGACCCCGCGCGCGTGGGCGACAACGAGATGCACGTCTACGTGGAGCGGCCCAACGGCCGGGCCTTCGACATCCCCGAGGTGAAGGTCGACTTCACCCTGAAAGCCAAGGACATCGGGCCCCTGCCCGTCGTCCCCGACCACATCGCTACCGGACACTGGTCGGCGAACGGAGTGCAGATCCCCATGGCCGGCGACTGGCAGGTCGAGGTGACCGTGCGGACCTCCGACATCGACGAGGTGACCGTTTCCAAGAACGCGCAGATCGGCTGAACGACCATGGTTGACCAGTCCATTCCGGAGGCCCGTACTCCCGGCACCCCGGGAGAGACCGACGCGGCCTCCGCCGGAGGGGGCATCTCACGGCGCCGGATGCTCGGCACCGCCGGTGCCACCGGGCTCGTGCTCGGCACGGCGGGCGCGGCCGGGGGATACGCCGCCGCGCCCTCCGAGGCCGCCGCGCCGCTCACCTCGCTCGGCACCGACCGGGCGATGTTTCACGGGAAACATCAGCCCGGCATCACCGACGCCCTCCAGGCCCGCGGCCATGTCGTCGCCTTCGACCTGGCGGCGGGCGCCGGCCGCATTGAGGCGGCCGCCCTGCTGCGCCGCTGGTCGGAGACGGCCCGGCGGCTGATGGCGGGCGAGCCGAGCGGCCACGACGACACCGGCGTGGCCCGGGACGCCGGGCCCTCGTCGCTGACGATCACCTTCGGCTTCGGCCACAGCTTCTTCGCCAGGACCGGCCTGGAGAAGCAGCGCCCGGCCTCGCTCGACCCGCTGCCCGAGTTCTCCTCCGACCACCTCGACAAGAGCCGCAGCAACGGCGATCTGTGGGTGCAGATCGGAGCCAACGACTCCCTGGTCGCCTTCCACGCCCTGCGCGCCATCCAGAAGGACACCGGCTCGGCGGCCCGGGTCCGCTGGCAGATGAACGGCTTCAACCGCTCGCCGGGCGCCACCGCCCACCCCATGACGGCCCGCAACCTGATGGGCCAGATCGACGGCACCCGCAACCCGAAGCCGGCCGAGCCCGACTTCGACCAGCGGATCTTCGTGCCGCAGAAGGGCGAACCGGCCTGGATGGCGAACGGCTCCTACGCCGTCGTACGCCGTATCCGCATGCTCCTCGACGACTGGGAGAAGCTCTCCGGCAAGGCGCAGGAGGACGTGATCGGGCGCCGCAAGTCCGACGGGGCTGCGCTGTCCGGAGGCACCGAGACGACCGCGATGGACCTGGAGAAGACGGACGCCAAGGGCAACCTGGTCGTCCCGATCAACGCCCACGCCCGGATCACCCGGCCCGACCAGAACGGCGGCGCGGCGATGCTCCGCCGCCCGTTCTCGTTCCACGACGGCATCGACACCGACGGGGTGCCCGACGCGGGTCTGCTCTTCATCTGCTGGCAGGCCGATCCGCTGCGCGGCTTCGTGCCGGTGCAGCGCAAGCTCGACCGCGGCGACGCCCTGTCGCAGTTCATCCGGCACGAGTCGAGCGGGCTGTTCGCGGTGCCGGGCGGGGCCGCGGAGGGCGAGTACGTGGGGCAGAAGTTGCTGGAGGGGTGAGAGTTCGTCTCTGAGTGGGCTTGTGGGGGATGTCGATTCCGCGGGCCCATTAGGGTGAGGTCATGCCAGCGAGCTATGCGTATCTCGGCCCTGAGGGCACCTTCACCGAAGTCGCCCTGCGCACGCTTCCCGAGGCCGCCACCCGGGAACTCACCCCGTACGTCTCCGTCCAGTCCGCGCTCGACGCGGTACGGACCGGCGAGGCCGAGGCCGCGTTCGTGCCGATCGAGAACTCCGTCGAGGGCGGCATCACCACCACCCTCGACGAGCTGGTCGCCGGCGCGCCGCTGATGATCTACCGCGAGGTGCTGCTGTCGATCACCTTCGCGCTGCTGGTCCGCCCGGGCACCGAGTTGTCGGACATCAAGACGGTCTCCGCCCACCCGGCCGCCCAGCCGCAGGTGCGCAACTGGCTGAAGAAGCACCTGCCGGACGCGCACTGGGAGTCGGCCGCCTCGAACGCGGACGCCGCCCGGCTGGTCCAGGAGGGCCAGTACGACGCGGCCTTCGCCGGTGAGTTCGCGGCCGCCCGCTACGGCCTGGAGGCCCTGGAGACGGGGATCCACGACGCGGAGAACGCCCAGACCCGGTTCGTGCTGGTCGGCCGGCCCGCCCGGCCCGCGGCACCGACCGGCGCGGACAAGACGTCCATCGTGCTGTGGCAGCGCGACGACCACCCCGGTGGTCTGCGCGACCTGCTGGGCGAGTTCGCCACGCGGGGCATCAACCTGATGCTGCTCCAGTCCCGGCCCACCGGTGCCGGCATCGGCAACTACTGCTTCTGCATCGATGCCGAGGGCCATATCTCCGACCGCCGGATGGCCGATGCCCTGAAGGGCCTGAAGCGGATCTGCCTCCAGGTGCGCTACCTCGGCTCCTATCCGCGCGCGGACATCCGGCCCGGGGATGTCCAGCCGCCGCGGCTGGGGACGTCGGACGAGGAGTTCGCGGAGGCGGCGGACTGGGTGGCGCGGTGCCAGGACGGCCGGTTCTAGGCCGGTTCCAGGCCGGTCCCGGGCCGGTCCCGGGCTGTCGTACCTGCTGATTGTCGTTATCCACAGAAGTTATCCACAGGTTGGCTTCTCGACCTGGGGACAAGTCGACAACGAAGCGTGAGTCAGTCGACAAATCGCCCTACGGACCCCTGATGCGTCCATCGACGGGCAGGTCACCCTTCGTCCACCGTTTTCCTTTGTGTAACTCTTCGGGGTGAGCTGATTCCACCGAAAGTGAGGATAGAGCGGGTTTGTACCGGGAATTCTGAGGGGTGGGAGGGCCTTGCGGAGTGATCAATTCCGAAGTCCACAGATCTTCCACACAGCCTGTGGATAACTCTTCGACCGGTGTGGATCCCTGTGGACAACCGGATCCCAAGTCCCGTCTCCCGCAAGGGATTCGAGTCAATGCGGCGCCCGGCGGATGCCTCGTTCCGGGGAGAGCCGGGCTGTTTATTGACACTTTGCGCAATTCCCCCATAACGGTACGTAATGCGCAGCCGGAATAGTGAGTCGTGGGCGGTCATCGCGCACCGGTAGCCTTGGGCTCGTGATTGACCTTCGCCTGCTTCGTGAGGACCCCGACCGTGTGCGCGCGTCCCAGCGCGCCCGTGGAGAGGACGTCGCGCTCGTCGACGCCCTCCTGTCTGCCGACGAGCGGCGCAGGTCGTCCGGCGTCCGCTTCGACGAGCTGCGCGCCGAGCAGAAGGCGCTCGGCAAGCTCATCCCCAAGGCGGCCGGAGACGAGAAGGCCGAGCTGCTGAAGAAGGCGGGCCAGCTCTCCGCCGACGTCAAGGCGGCCGACGCGGACCGCGACGCGGCCGACACCGAGACCCAGGAGCTGCTCCAGAGGCTCGGCAACCTCGTCCACCCGGACGTGCCCGTGGGCGGCGAGGAGGACTTCGCCACGCTGGAGACGCACGGCACGATCCGCGACTTCACCGCCGAGGGCTTCGAGCCCAAGGACCACCTGGAGCTCGGCCAGATCCTCGGCGCGATCGACGTCGAGCGCGGCGCCAAGGTCTCCGGCTCGCGCTTCTACTTCCTGACGGGCATCGGCGCGCTCCTGGAGCTGGCCCTGGTGAACGCGGCGATGGCCCAGGCCACCGCGGCCGGCTTCACCCCGATGCTCACCCCGGCCCTGGTCCGTCCCCAGTCCATGGCGGGCACGGGCTTCCTCGGCCAGGCCTCCCAGGACGTCTACCACCTCGCCGACGACGACCTCTACCTGGTCGGCACGTCCGAGGTGGCGCTGGCGGCGTACCACATGGACGAGATCCTCGACGCCGACCGCCTCCCCCTGCGCTACGCGGGCTTCTCGCCCTGCTTCCGCCGCGAGGCCGGTTCGCACGGCAAGGACACCCGGGGCATCTTCCGCGTGCACCAGTTCGACAAGGTCGAGATGTTCTCCTACGTCGCTCCGGAGGACTCGCAGGCCGAGCACCAGCGGCTGCTGGAGTGGGAGAAGCAGTGGCTGACCTCGCTGGAGCTGCCGTACCGCGTGATCGACGTGGCGAGCGCCGACCTGGGCGCCTCGGCCTCCCGCAAGTTCGACTGCGAGGCGTGGATCCCGACCCAGGGCAAGTACCGCGAGCTGACCTCGACCTCGGACTGCACCGAGTTCCAGTCCCGCCGGCTGTCGATCCGCGTCCGTGACGGCAAGCAGGTCAAGCCGCTGGCCACGCTCAACGGCACCCTGTGCGCCGTACCGCGCACGATCGTCGCGATCCTGGAGAACCACCAGCAGGCCGACGGCTCGGTGCGCGTGCCCGAGGTGCTGCGCCCGTACCTGGGCGGCCGGGAGGTCCTGGAGCCGGTGTCCAAGTGAGCGACACGGCCCCTTCGGGCGGCTTCCCGTACAAGCTGATCGCCACCGACCTCGACGGGACGCTGCTGCGCTCCGACGAGTCGGTCTCGGAACGCACCCGTGACGCGCTCGCCGCGGCCACCGCGGCGGGCGCCGCGCACATCGTCGTCACCGGCCGCGCGGTCCCGTGGACCCGGCACATCCTCGACGACCTGGGCTACCAGGGGCTGGCCGTCTGCGGCCAGGGCGCGCAGGTCTACGACGCCGGCGCCCACCGCCTGCTGACGTCGGTGACGCTGGACCGGCAGCTGGCCGGGGTGGCGCTGGCCAAGATCGAGGCGGAGGTCGGCCCGCTGTATCTGGCCGCGAGCCGCGACGGCCTGGACGGAGAGGTGCTGGTCGGCCCCGGCTACGCGGTCCAGGGCACCCTCCCCGCGACCCCGTTCGCGGACGCGTCGGACCTGTGGACCGCGCCGCTGAACAAGCTGTACATCCAGCACCCGACGCTGTCGGACGACGAGCTGTGCGAGGTGGCCACGCGCACCGCCGGCGGATTCGTCAGCGTCGTCATGGCAGGGGCGGGCATCGTCGAACTCCTCCCCCTGGGCCTGTCCAAGGCCACCGGCCTGTCCCTGGCGGCCCGCCGGCTCAAGGTGAAGGCGGCCGACACGATCGCCTTCGGCGACATGCCCAACGACATACCGATGTTCGCCTGGTCCTCCTACGGTGTCGCCATGGCGGACGCCCACGAGGAACTGAAGGCCGTGGCCGACGAGGTGACGTCCTCGAACGAGGAGGACGGGATCGCTGTGGTGCTGGAACGGATGCTGGGCTGAACACCGAGCCTGTTGTCCCGTGCTCGGTAGTGCTCGGCGGAGGATGCACGGATCGAACGTGCGCGGGCGCTGAAGCCCGACCGCGGTTTAGCAAACCGGTGCCTTACCACTCGGCCAATCCTCCGGGTGGGCGGCCCACGCGATATGCGATTCGCGTGCTCGAAGCGGCCGCCCCGGGCAGCTCCCCGTATGGGGCGAGCTCTACGGAGTGGGGTAGCGACTACTCCGGAGCCCGCCGCGGGCTGCCCTGAAGGGAGCTGGACGTACTGCCGTGCATGGACATCGTCCCGCTCCTCTCCCAGAACTCGGCGCCGGGCTTCCTCGCCCGGCGGGGTGGACACAACCACTCTGCCCGCCGGGCGAATTGGGCGCCACCGATTAAACGCCCGCCTTCAGCGCCTGCGCCATCTGCGCCGCCGGACCTTGCTGAAGAACCAGCCCGCGGGCGGCTCGTCGGAGCGCCAGGGCTGCGGCTCCGGCTCCTCGCGGCGCCAGCGCTCGGCGAGCATCCGGGCCCGGGCGGACGGCTCGGAGGTCTCGGCGGAGCGTATGAAGACGTCGTCCAGGACGAGGTCGTCCCATGCGTCGTCTCCAGAGCCGGACCCGGCCCCGGGCTCCGCCCCGGCCTGACCGCCGTCCTCGTATTGCGCCCTCTCGCCCGCCATCCCCGTCTCCTCCCCGCCGTCCAACTCCCGTATGGTTCCCCTACATCCCGTTTGCCCAGTGTGCCCCGACAGAGGTGAAGCCCCCGTCAAGGCCCGGGCGTTCGCCCGGGCAACGTCACTCCTCGCCGGCGAGCGTCAGCGAACGCAGCTTCTGACCGGCGTACCAGGTGGCCAGGACCGTGACGGCCACCAGCAGCACCGTCGCCGTCGCCAGGCCGACGTCCGAGGTCACCAGGTCACCGCCGGACACCTTCTGGGCCACGGCCAGCGACCACTGCTGGACGCTCAGCGTGCGGGCGCCCGGCACCAGGGAGCCGAACAGGGCCTCCCAGACCAGCGCGTAGACGAGACCGAACACCACCGCGTGCCGGGAGACCGTGCCGAGCAGCAGGAACAGGGCCGCGTACGCGATGGAAGCGACCAGCGCCGCCACCGTGTAGGCCACGGCGATCTGCTGGCCGTTGCCGTTCAGGATGAAGCCCGCGATGAGCGTCGGCACCGCGGAGAACACCATGGTCACGGCGACGGCGACGATCAGCTTGGTGAAGATGATGGTCGGCCGTTTGATCGGCTTGGACAGCAGGTACACCACCGAGCCGTCGTCGATCTCCGGACCGATCGCGCCGGTTCCGGCGATGACGCCGATGAGCGGCACCATCGTGGCGAGGGCGAGCCCGCCCAGCAGGTCCGAGGCCGTCTGGTCGTCCGCACCGGTGAGGGCGCGCACCACCACGGCGATGACGATCAGCAGCAGGGGCAGGGCACCGAGGATGAGGGCCCGGCGCCGGCCGAGCAGTGCCCGGTAGGTGAGCCGGGCGACTGTGGGGTCGTACATCAGGGCCTCCTACGCCGCGACCAGATACGAGAAGACGGACTCGAGGGACTCGTCGGACGGCGAGACCGTGAGCAGGCGGATGCCGTGCTCGCGGGCCACACGCGGCAGCAGAGCCGTGAAACGGCCGAAGTCGACGGCCTGGATGCGCAGCGCGCCCTCGGCGTGGTCGACCTCGATCCCGGACGTCGACGGGTCGGCGATCAGCGCGGCCGCGAGGGCGCGGTCGTCGCTGGAACGCACCAGGTAGCGGTGCGGCCGGTCGGTCATCAGGCGCCGGATCTTGCGGAAGTCACCGCTGGCGGCGTGCCGGCCGGCGACGACGACCTCGATGTGCCAGGCGAGTTGCTCGACCTCTTCGAGGATGTGGGACGAGAACAGCACCGTGCGGCCCTCGTCGCCCATGCGGCGCAGCAGGTCCATCAGCTGCATGCGCTGGCGCGGGTCCATGCCGTTGAAAGGTTCGTCCAGCAGGAGCAGGGACGGGTCGTGGACCAGGGCCGAGGCCATCTTCACGCGCTGGCGCATGCCCTTGGAGTACGTCTGGATCTTGCGGTCCTGGGCGTACTCCATCTCGACCGTGGCCAGCGCCTTCTGGGCCGCCTTGGCGCCCAGGCCGTGCAGCTCGGCGTTGGCCAGGACGAACTCCTTCCCGGTGAGGAAGTCGTACATCGCCTCGCGCTCGGGGACGACGCCGATGTGGCGGTAGATCTGCTCGTTGCGCCACACGGGCTGCCCGTCGAGGGTGACCGTGCCGGTGGAGGGGGCCAGGAAGCCGCCCATCATGTTGATGAGGGTGGACTTTCCGGCGCCGTTGGGGCCGAGGAGGCCCGTGACGCCGGGGCCGATGGTCATGGTGATGTCGTTGACGGCGACCACGTTGCCGAACCAGCGGGAGACATGGTCGATGGAGAGCGTGGTCACAGTCCCACCTTCTTGTAGCGGCGCATCAGGAGGCCGTAGCTCGCCGCGATCAGGCCCAGGGCGACGAGGACGAAGACGGCGCCCTCGGCGTTGCTCGGGCCCACCCCGCCGGGGAAGGCGGAGGTCGCGCCCAGGAACGCGGACTGCACACCGTCGACGAGGGTGATCGGCGAGAACAGCCCGATCAACGGCACGGCGTCGCTGCTGCCCTGGACGTCGGCGATGGCCTGCAGGGTGGAGACCGCGCCGTAGGTGATGGTCAGCACGGCGATCACGGCCGCGATACCGAAGCCGCGGCGCGGGGTGAAGGAGGCGATGACCAGGCCGATACCGGCGAACAGCAGTGAGAGCAGTGCCACGGAGACGAGTCCCTGTGCGAATCCCTTGGTCTGGTCGGCGAAGTCGAGCTCGGCCAGCAGCGCGCCCACGTAGAGCACGAGCAGGGGAGCGGCCGTGAGGACGAACAGCGCCGAGGCCAGCGCCGCGAACTTGGCGCGGACGTAGTCGGCGGTCTCGATGGGCCGCGAGAAGTACAGCGGCACGGTCTTGAAGCGCAGGTCGCGCGAGACCGACTGGGGTGCCTGCGAGGCGACGTACAGGCTGATGACCGCCTGCATGACGATCGCGTAGCGCGTGTAGTCCACGGGCAGGGCGTTGGCCTTGGTGGCGACCGCGACGGCGACCATGATGGCCGCGGGCACGCACATCACCACGAACAGCAGCATCGGCAGCACCTTGGACTTCACCGAGCGGCCGAGGCCGTAGGAGCCGCGCAGGGACTGCGAGTACAGGGAGCGGCGGGCGTAGGCGCGGCCCAGGCGGGGGCCGTCGTAGGTGCGGTAGCCGATGTTGTGGATGCGGGTCTGGTCACCCGGTGCCGGGGCGGATGTCCCCGTGGAGTGCTCAACCGCCATGGCTGACCGCCTCCTTCCGCTGCTCGCGCTCGTCGCTGCTCGTGAAGACCTCGGAGATGTGGTGCCGGCGCTGTTCCATGCGCACCAGGCCGAGTCCGAGGTCGGCGATCACGTCCCGGACCAGGTCGTACGTCTCCTCGCCCTGCGCGGTGAGCAGCAGGACGTGGCCGGCGCCCGGCAGGCCGCTGCCGTCCTCGACGCTCACCCCGCGCGC
This sequence comes from Streptomyces sp. NPDC057002, assembly GCF_042673825.1. Classification (NCBI taxonomy): domain Bacteria; kingdom Bacillati; phylum Actinomycetota; class Actinomycetes; order Kitasatosporales; family Streptomycetaceae; genus Streptomyces; species Streptomyces sp. NPDC057002. Next base: position 741,709 of record NZ_JBHURZ010000004.1, on the reverse strand, counting down.
GTGCAGCGCGTCGCGCACCGCGCGGGTGCCGTCCGGGTGCTCGTCGGTGTCGGTGACCTCGATCGCGAGGGTCGTCGTGGTCTGGGTGAAGTCCGTAGTGGAGCTGGAGCGCAGGAGTTTGCCGCCGTCGATGACGACGACGTGGTCGCAGGTGCGCTCCAGTTCCCCCAGCAGGTGCGAGGTGACCAGGACGGAGATGCCGAAGTCGGTGTGGATCCGGCGGATCAGGCCGAGCATCTCGTCGCGGCCGACCGGGTCGAGGCCGTTGGTCGGCTCGTCCAGGAAGACCAGCTGCGGGTCGTGCACCAGGGCCTGGGCGAGCTTGACGCGCTGCTTCATACCGGTCGAGTAGCCGCCGATGGGGCGGTAGCGCTCCTCGTACAGCCCGACGTGACGCAGCGTGTCGGCCGTTCGCTCACGCGCCGCGGTGGGCGGCAGGCCGGACATGCGCGCCATGTGGACGACGAACTCGGTGGCCGAGACGTCCGGCGGCAGGCAGTCGTGCTCGGGCATGTAGCCGACCCGCTCCCGGATGTCGGCGCCCTTGGTGGCGACATCGAGGCCGAGCACGTCGGCGCGGCCCTCGGTGGCGGGGGACAGACCCAGCAGGATCTTGATCAGTGTGGACTTGCCGGCTCCGTTGGCTCCGACGAGTCCGGTCACACCGGGCCCGACGTCCACGGAGAGCCGGTCAAGCGCGGTCACCCTCGGGAACCGCTTGCTCAGGCTTTCGGTCGCGATCACAGTCACCCCTCGAAGGTAGGGCCCGTGAGCGTGGCGGGCGTCACTCCGTGGAGCTGTATTCGGGTCAGCCCTGAGTATTACGGGCCCCTAGGGGAGCTGGTTCTCGAGAGTTACCACGCCGGGTGGCGGGCCGGAGCAGCGCCCTATTGACGAACTCTCTAACAACTGCCAGATTCGCCGGATGACGTTGCTCACGGGCGCGCGGGAGCGCTGGGTACGGACCGGCGAAGTCGAGCTGTGCGTGGCCGATATGGGCGATCCACGTCGCCCGACGGTCGTCCTCGTGCACGGCTACCCCGACAGCAAGGAAGTGTGGTCCGAGGTCGCCGCGCGGCTCGCCGGGCGGTTCCACGTCGTGGCGTACGACGTCCGCGGCCACGGACGGTCGACGGCGCCGCGGCCGCTGCGGGGCGGGTTCACGCTGGAGAAGCTGACGGACGACTTCCTGGCCGTCGCGGACGCGGTCAGTCCGGACCGGCCCGTGCACCTGGTCGGGCACGACTGGGGCTCGGTGCAGGCCTGGGAGTTCACCACCGTGCGGCGCACCGAGGGCCGTATCGCCTCCTTCACCTCGATGTCCGGGCCGTCCCTTGACCACTTCGGCCACTGGATCAGCCGGCGCGTGAAGCGGCCCACCCCGCGCCGGGTCGGCCAGCTCCTCGGGCAGGGCGCGAAGTCCTGGTACGTGTACCTGCTGCACACGCCCGTGCTGCCCGAGCTGGCTTGGCGCGGCCCGCTCGGCAAGCGCTGGCCGAGGGTCCTGGAGCGGGTCGAGAAGGTGCCGCGCGACGGCTACCCGACCTCGTCCCTGCCGTCGGACGCGGCGCACGGTGCCTGGCTGTACCGGGACAACGTGCGGCCCCGGCTGCGCAGGCCGCGCCCGGACGCGCACGCCCACGCGCCGGTGCAGCTCATCACGCCCCTGGGGGACCGTTTCCTGTCGGAGCGGCTCCACGACGAGCTGGAGCAGTGGGTTCCGCGGCTGACCCGCAGGACGCTCCCGGCGGGGCACTGGATCCCGCGCACCCGTCCGGATCAGCTCGCTTCGTGGATCGGGGACTTCGCGACGTCCGTCGAGGACGGCCGGTCCCCGGCGGCGGCGAGCGGGAAGCACGCCGAGCGGTTCTCCGGGCAGCTGGTACTGGTCACCGGGGCGGGCAGCGGCATCGGGCGGGCGACGGCGCTCGCGTTCGCGGAGGCGGGCGCACGCGTGGTGGCCGTCGACCGGGACGCCGAGGCGGCGGCCCGCACCGCCGAGTCGTCCCGTCTCATGGGCGCCTCGGCGGCCTGGGCGGAGACGGCCGACGTCTCCGACGAGCAGGCCATGGAGAAACTCGCCGAGAAGGTCACCCTCGAGTACGGCGTGGTCGACGTCCTGGTCAACAACGCCGGGATCGGACTGTCCGGGTCCTTCTTCGACACCACGCCGGAGGACTGGAAGAAGGTCCTCGACGTCAATCTCTGGGGCGTGATCCACGGCTGCCGGCTCTTCGGCCGGCGGATGACCGAGCGCGGGCAGGGCGGCCACATCGTCAACGTGGCGTCCGCGGCGGCGTACCAGCCGTCCCGGGCCCTGCCCGCCTACAGCACCTCCAAGGCTGCCGTGCTGATGCTCAGCGAGTGCCTGCGGGCGGAGCTCGCCGGGCAGGGGATCGGCGTGACGGCGGTCTGTCCCGGCATCGTCAATACCGCCATCACGTCGACAGCGCACTTCGCCGGGGTCGACGCCCAGGAGGAGACTCGGCTCCAGCAGCGCGCCGCCCGTCTGTACGGGCTGCGGAACTATCCGCCGGAGAAGGTGGCCGCCGCGATCCTGGGGGCGGTGGTGCGTGACGAGGCGGTGGTTCCGGTCACTCCGGAGGCACGGGGTGCGCGGGTGCTGTCGCGGCTGGCGCCGGGGGTGTTGCGGGGGATCGCACGGCTGAAGCCGCCGGTGTGAAAGGCTGCGCGGCGGGCCCAAAACCCTTGCCTTGAGGGCCTGTTGTCCACAGAACCGCCAATTCCCCTGTGGATAACCATACTTGGCTGTGGATCAAACCTCGAAAGCAATACTCGATCGCGTGATTCCCGTCTCTCCCGCACTCTGGTGGCATGGACGAAAGACGCACCGTCAAGGTGTCGAAGTATCTCTCCAAGCATCTGCGCCACCAGCCGGAGCGGATCGGGCTGGTGCTCGACGAGGGCGGCTGGGTGGAGATCGACACGCTGATCGCCGCGGCCGCCGCGCACGGATTCCGGTTCACCCGCGACGAACTGGACCATGTCGTCACCACCAACGACAAGCGCCGTTTCGCCGTCGAGGGCACCCGGATCCGTGCCAGCCAGGGCCACAGTGTCGAGATCGACCTCGGGCTGCCGCCGGCGACCCCGCCCACGCACCTCTACCACGGCACCGTCGCCCGCCACCTGGACGCGATCCGTGTCGAGGGGCTCAGGGCGATGAACCGGCATGACGTGCATCTCTCACCCGACCACGAGACGGCGACCCGGGTCGGCGCCCGCCGTGGCCGGCCGATCGTACTGACGGTGGACACGGCCGCCATGCACCGCGACGGCCATGTCTTCCGTGTGAGCGCGAATGGCGTGTGGCTGACCGAGGCCGTACCGCCGCGGTATCTCCGCTTCCCCGCACCCCACTGACCTGTGGTGCACGACCAGCCGCTGACGGTGACTGTTTCACGTGAAACACGGGCGTCCCGCAGGGCTCCTTTAGGCTCGTTGCCATGAGTCTGCATCTGAGCACCGTGATCCTCCCGTACCGCCGCTGGAACGAAGGCGGCCGTACGGCCTGGACGCGCGCCGAGCAGCTCGGCTTCCACACCGCGTACACCTACGACCATCTGTCCTGGCGCAGCTTCCGGGACGGCCCGTGGTTCGGTGCCGTGCCGACCCTCACCGCCGCCGCGGCCGTCACCGACCGGCTTCGGCTCGGCACGCTGGTGACCTCGCCGAACTTCCGGCACCCGGTGACCCTCGCCAAGGAGCTGATCTCCCTGGACGACATCTCCGGCGGGCGGGTCACGCTGGGCATCGGCGCGGGCGGCTCCGGTTTCGACGCCACCGCGCTCGGCCAGGATCCGTGGACCCCGCGCGAGCGCGCCGACCGGTTCGCCGAGTTCGTCCCGCTGCTCGACCGGCTGCTCAGCGAGGACGCGGTGTCGTACGAGGGTGACTTCTACTCGGCTCATGAGGCGCGGAACATCCCCGGCTGTGTGCAGCGCCCCAGGCTGCCGTTCGCGGTGGCCGCGACCGGCCCGCGCGGGATGCGGCTCGCCGCCCGTTACGGCCAGGCGTGGGTGACCACCGGCGATCCCAAGCTGTACGAGAACGGCACTCCTGAACAGTCGATCCAGGCCCTGCGCGGGCAGGCCGAGAAGCTGGCCGACACCTGCGCCGAGGTCGGCCGGGACATGACCGGCCTCGACCGGGTCCTGCTCAGCGGGTTCACGCCGGACCGCACCGGCCCGCTCCAGTCGCTGGACGCCTTCGTCGACTTCGCCGGCCGGCACGCGGAACTGGGCTTCACGGAGCTCGTGATCCACTGGCCCATCCCGGACTCGCCCTTCGCGGCGGACGAGAAGGTCTTCGAGCAGATCGCCATGGAGGCACCGGCGCAGCTGCGCTGAGGCCCTTGAGGGCTCCATATCCTCGGGAAAGCCCTGGTGAGAGCGGCATTGACTCATCTGTGCGGAGCCCCGCACGCCCGTGCGGGCATCTGCGGGACAATGACCCGGTGACCTCAGCGACCCGACAGCCCGATACCGCGGCCGAGACCCTCCCGCCGCGGCTGATCGCCACCGACCTAGACGGCACCCTGCTGCGCGACGACAAGTCGGTGTCCCCCCGCACGGTGGCCGCACTGGCCGCCGCCGAGGAGGCGGGCATCGAGGTCTTCTTCGTCACCGGCCGCCCGGCCCGCTGGATGGACGTCGTCAGCGACCATGTGCACGGCCACGGACTGGCGATCTGCGGCAACGGCGCCGCCGTGGTCGACCTGCACGGCGGCCCCGGCACCCACAAGTTCGTGAAGGTGCGGGAGCTGAAGCGGGAGAACGCCCTGGACGCCGTTCGGCTGCTGCGTGACGCGGCGCCGGGCACGGTGTACGCGGTGGAGCAGACCTACGGCTTCTACCAGGAGCCGGCTTACCCGAAGCTGCACATGGAGATCCCCGACAGCCTCGCCCCGGCGGAGGAACTGCTGGGTCCTGACCACCGGGCGGCCGCGGAGCCGGTGCTGAAGATCCTGGCCTACCACCCGGAGATCGACCCCGACGCCTTCCTGACCCTGGCCCGGCTCGCGATCGGCGACCGCGCCGGTGTGACCCGCTCCAGCCCCAGCGCCCTGCTGGAGATCAGCGGTCCCGAAGTGTCCAAGGCCAGCACGCTCGCCCTGTGCTGCGCCGAGCGCGGCATCTCGCACGAGGAGGTCGTCGCCTTCGGCGACATGCCGAACGACGTCGAGATGCTGACCTGGGCCGGCCGGTCGTACGCGATGGGCAACGCCCACCCGGACGTGATCGCCGCGGCCTCGGGACGGACGGTCGCGAACAACGAGGACGGGGTCGCGGTCGTGATCGAGCAGTTGGTGGCCGAGCGGGTGTAGTGTCGCCCGCTCTTTCCAAAGCGGTCGAGCCTTCCCGAGCGGTCGAGCCTTCCGAAGCGGTCGAGCCGCTGCGTCAGAGCGACACCCCGCGCGCCTCCAGCCACGACACCGGGTTCACCGCCGAGCCCATCTCCGGTGTGACCCGGGTCTCGAAGTGCAGATGAGGCCCGGTGGAGTTGCCCGTGGTGCCCGACTGGCCGATCCACTGCCCGGGGCTGACGTGCTCCCCCTGGTCGACCGCGACGGACGCGAGATGCGCGTACTGCGTGTAGTAGCCCCCCGCGTGCTTCAGCACGATCTCGATGCCGAAGGGCCCGCCGCAGGACACCCTCACCACCCGGCCCGTCCCCACGGACCGCACCGGCGTGCCGATCGGCACCGCGAAGTCCTGCCCGGTGTGCCGGCTCGACCACCGCGCCCCGCCGCTGCCGTAGGACGCGGACAGCTCGTACGTCTCCACGGGCGCGACCCACGCACTAGTGAACCCCGTCTCCGGCTGGTCGAGCCGGACGGCCCCACGGCACGCCCCGGCGGCGACCGAGGCGTCCGCCTGCCCCTGGAGCTGCGAGCGGGCCTCCTCGAGCTTCTGCTCGATGCCGGCCTTAAGGTCGGCCAGCTGGACGTTCCGCTTCTCCAGCGCCTCCCACTCGGCCGCGGCCTTGGCCTCGTCCGCGGTGAGCCGTGCCTCGGCCCGGCGGCTCTTGGAGATCGCGTTGTTCACGGCGAGATTCGTCTGTGAGAAGGCGTGCTGACCTCGCATCAGGTCGTCGGGGCTGTCGGCGAGGATCATCTGCGCGGCCACCGGCAGACCACCACTGCCCCGGTACTGGGCACGGGCGATCCGGCCCAGATCTTCGTTCAGGCCCGCGATGTGCCGACGCTGCGTGTCCAGGAGAGCCTCCGCCCGCTGCGCTTTGGCCCGTTGCACATCGGCCTCCTTGCGACCGGCCTCGTACAGCTGGGTCGCCACCGCCGCGTCCTCGTACAGCCGCGCCACCTCGGCGCTGATGCCCGTGTCCCCGCCGTTCCCGGGCTCCTTGTCCGCCACCGTCGGCCGGGCCGCGAGGGCCGCCAGCGCGCACAGCAAGGCCGGAACGAGCAGGCGATAGCGGCGATATGAGCGCATGTCAGCGATCCTCGCCCAGCCCTGCGGGCCCGGTCCTGTTCACGTCGTACGCCTGGGGGACCCGCTGCTCCGAATGGATCAGTGCGCGCGAGGCCGCCCCGGTGCGCGGTTCACGCCGCTACCGCGCTCCCGCCAGTTCCTCCGACGCCGCCTCCCGCTCCGCCATCTCCCGCAACGGCCCGTCCACCGCCACCAGCTCCGGGTACGACCCGCGCTGCACCACCCGTCCCTGATCCAGCACGAGCACCTCGTCGACCGCCTCCAGCCCTGCCAGCCGGTGCGTGATGAGCAGGGTCGTACGGCCCTCGGTGGCGGCCAGCAGATCGGCGGTGAGCGCGTCCGCCGTCGGCAGGTCGAGGTGCTCGGCGGGCTCGTCGAGCACCAGGACGGGGAAGTCGGCGAGCAGTGCGCGGGCCAGTGCCAGCCGCTGCCGCTGCCCTCCGGACAGCCGTGCCCCGTGCTCGCCGACGAGCGTGTCGAGCCCGTCGGGCAGGCCGTCCGCCCAGTCCAGCAGCCGGGCCCGCCCGAGCGCGGCACGCAGCTCGTCCTCGGTGGCGTCCTTCTTGGCGAGCAGCAGGTTCTCGCGCAGCGAGCTGTCGAAGAGGTGCGCGTCCTGCGCGCACAGCCCGACGAGCCTCCGTACGTCGTCGCTGTGCAGCGCGTACGCGTCCACACCCGCCAGCGTGTACGCACCCGCCCGCGCGTCCAGGAACCGCAGCAGCAGCTGCGCCAGCGTCGTCTTGCCGGATCCGGACGGTCCGACCACAGCGACCCGGCGGCCCTCATCGAGGGTCAGGTCGAGCCCGCCCAGCGCGTCCCGGTCCTGCCCCTCGTACCGCGCGGTCAGCCCCTTGAGGGCGACCGGGAACGGCGACACGGGCGCCTGCCGGGGCCGCTCCGGCTCCCCCACGGGTTCCGGGGCGTCCAGCACCTCGTACACCCGCTCGGCGCACCGGCGCACCCGCTGCCAATACTGCACGGCGAGCGGGAGCCCGAGCACGGCCTCGAAGGCGGCCAGCGGGGTGAGGACGACGACGGCCATGGTCACGCCGTCCAGCCGCCCGGCCGCGACCGCCTGAGCGCCGACCAGGGCGGCGGCCGTGACGGTCAGGCCGGAGATCAGCGCGGTGAGCCCGTCGCCGAGGGCCGTGGCGGTGGCGGCGCGCGAGGCGATCCGGGTGAGCGCCCCGTCGGCCTCGCGTGCCCGGGCGGTCCGCGCGGGCAGGGCACCGGCGACGGTCAGCTCCGCGGTGCCGGTGAGCAGATCGGCCACTCGTGTCGCCAGTACGCCGCGGGCGGGGGCCAGCCGGTGCTCGGCCCGCCGCGCCACGGCACCGGTGATCAGCGGCACGCCCACACCCGCCGCCAGCAGCCCGGCCGCGAGTACGGCCCCGGCCTCCGGCAGCAGCCACGCCGTGAAGCCGACGGACGCCGCCGACACGACGACGGCCGCCCCGGCCGGCAGCAGCCACCGCAGCCAGTAGTCCTGCAGCGCGTCCACGTCCGCGACGAGCCGGGAGAGCAGATCGCCCCGGCGGGTCCGGCGCAGCCCGGCGGGCGCCAGCCGCTCGAGCCTGCGGAACACCGCGACCCTGGTGTCCGCCAGCATCCGCAGCACGGCGTCGTGCGAGACCAGCCGCTCGGCGTACCGGAACACGGCCCGCCCGATCCCGAAGGCCCGCGTCGCCGTCACGGCCATCATCAGATAGAGCACGGGCGGCTGCTGCGAGGCCCGTGAGATCAGCCACCCGGAGGTGGCCATGAGCCCTACGGCACTCCCGAGCGCGAGACTGCCGAGCAGCAGCGCGAGTCCCAGCCGCCCGCGCCGGGCGCCGGACATGGCACGCACGCGGGTGAGGACAGGCCCCGGAGCGGATTCCCCGTCGGGCTCGGTCAGGTCGACCGGTGCGGGCAGCTCACCCTCGACGGAACCCGCCTTGTGCACCGAGGCCGGCGTGACCGGCACAGCGGTCGCCTCGGGCTCGGCCAGGCGCACCACCCGGTCCGCCACCCCCAGCAAGGCCGGCCGGTGCACCACCAGCAGCACCGTCCGCCCGGCCGCCAGCCGCCGTACCGCTGCCACGACCTCGGCCTCGGTGGCCCCGTCCAGCGCGGCCGTCGGCTCGTCGAGCAGCAGCACGGGCCGGTCGGCGAGGAACGCCCGGGCCAGCGCGAGCCGCTGCCGCTGCCCGGCCGACAGCCCGGCCCCGTCCTCGCCGAGCACGGTCTCCGCGCCCTCCGGCAGGGCGTCCACGAACTCCAGAGCCCCGGCGTCGCGCAGCGCCTGCCGTACGGCGTCGTCATCGGCGTCGGGCCGTGCCAGCCGTACGTTCTCGGCGATCGTCCCGGCGTACAGATGCGGCCGCTGCGGCACCCACGCGATCCGGGAGCGCCACTGGTCCAGGTCGGCATCGGCCAGGTCGACTCCCCCGGCCCGCACGCGCCCCTCGGCCGGCCGCACAAAGCCCAGCAGCACACTGAGCAGCGTCGACTTTCCGGCACCGCTCGGCCCGACGAGCGCGACCGTCTCCCCGGGCTCGACGGCGAAGGACACGTCCGCCACGGCGTCCGCCGCGCGCCCCGGGTACCGGACCGTCACGCCCTCGAACGCCAGCGCACCCGCGGGCACGGCCTCGGCCCCGGACGCCGGCACCGGCGTCTCCAGGACCTCGAAGATCTCCTCGGCCGCGGCGAGACCCTCCGCCGCCGCGTGATACTGCGCCCCGACCTGCCGCAACGGCAGATACGCCTCCGGCGCCAGGATCAGGATGACCAGGCCGATGTACAGGTCCATCTCGCCGTGCACCAGCCGCATGCCGATCGTCACGGCGACCAGCGCCACCGAGATCGTCGCGAGCAGCTCCAGCGCGAAGGAGGAGATGAAGGCGATCCGCAGCGTCCGCATGGTCGCCTGCCGGTACTCGCCGGTGATCCGCCGGATCGACTCGGCCTGCGCCTTGGCACGGCCGAAGACCTTCAGCGTCGGCAGCCCGGCGACGACGTCCAGGAAGTGCCCGGACAGCCGGGACAGCAGCCGCCACTGACGGTCCATCCGGGACTGGGTGGCCCAGCCGATCAGGACCATGAACACCGGGATGAGCGGCAGGGTGCCCACGATGATGGCCGCGGAGACCCAGTCCTCGGTGACGATCCGCGCCAGCACCGCCACCGGCACGACCACCGCGAGACCCAGCTGCGGCAGATACCGCGAGAAGTAGTCGTCGAGGGCGTCGACCCCCCGGGTGGCCAGGGCGACCAGCGAACCGGTCCGCTGCCCGCTCAGCCATCCGGGCCCCAACTGCGCGGAACGCTCCAGCAGCCGCCCTCGCAGCTCTGACTTCACCGCCGCGCTCGCCCGGTGGGCGGCGAGCTCGGTGAGCCACCCGACCAGCGCCCGGCCGGCCGCGACGGCGGCCAACAGCAGCAGGGGAGTGCCGAGTTCCGTCACCTGCATGTGGTGCTGGAAAGCGCCGACCACCACCTCGGCGATGAGCATCGCCTGCGCGATGACCAACCCCGCCCCGACGGCGCCGAGGACGACAACCGCCCCCAGGAAGACCCGGGTGGCACGGGCGTACCGGAGCAGACGCGGATCGATTGGTTTCACGTGAAACACACCTCAGTGCGCGGTCTCGGCGATGTGCTGCGTACCGATCCGCTTGCGGAACACCCAGTACGTCCAGCCCTGGTAGAGCAGGACGATCGGGGTGGCGATCCCGGCACACCAAGTCATGATCTTCAGCGTGTACGGGCTGGACGAGGCGTTGGTGACCGTCAGGCTCCAGTCCGGGTTCAGCGTCGACGGCATGACGTTCGGGAACAGCGTCAGGAAGAGCATCGCCACCGTGGCCACGATGGTGAGCCCCGACAGGGCGAACGCCCAGCCCTCACGACCGGCCCGTGCCGCGACCAGCGCCACGAGAAGGGACGCGACGGCCACGACCACCGCGACGAGCGACGCCCCGTCCCCGCGGTCGGCCTGCGTCCACAACAGGAAGGCAAGGGCCAGGAGGGCGGTCAGCAGCCCGACACGCAGCGCCAGCTTCCGCGCCCGCTCCCGGATCTCCCCGACGGTCTTGAGGCCGACGAACACCGTCCCGTGGAAGGTGAACATCGCCAGCGTGACCAGACCGCCCAGCAGCGCGTACGGGTTGAGCAGGTCCAGGACTCCGCCGGCGTAGTTGAAGTCCTGGTCGATCTTCACGCCCCGCACGATATTGCCGAAGGCCACACCCCACAGGAACGCGGGGAGCAGCGAGGTCCAGAAGATCGCCGTCTCCCAGTTGCGCTGCCAGCTCTCCTCCGGCCGCTTGACGCGGTACTCGAAGGCCACACCCCGGACGATGAGGCAGACCAGGATGAGCAGCAGGGGCAGGTAGAAGCCGGAGAAGAGCGTCGCGTACCACTCGGGGAAGGCGGCGAAGGTGGCACCGCCCGCCGAGAGCAGCCAGACCTCGTTGCCGTCCCAGACGGGTCCGATGGTGTTGATCAGCACGCGCTTCTCGGGCCGGTTGCGGGCGAGCAGCTTCGTGAGCACACCGACCCCGAAGTCGAAGCCCTCCAGGAAGAAGTAGCCGGTCCACAGGACGGCGATCAGGACGAACCAGACGTCGTGCAGTTCCATGACTGTGCAGCTCCCTCGGCCTAGTACGAGAAGGCCATCGGCTTGTCGGCGTCACTGGAGTCGCCGCCGATCTTCGTGGGCGGGTTGAGGTCGGCCTCGGTGAGCTCGGGCGGGCCCGCCTTGACGTACTTGACCAGCAGCTTGACCTCGATGACGGCGAGGATCGCGTACAGCGTGGTGAAGACGACCATCGAGGTGATGACCTCGGCCTGGGAGACACCGGGGGAGACCGCGTCACGCGTCTGGAACAGGCCGTAGACGACCCACGGCTGGCGGCCCATCTCGGTGAAGATCCAGCCCCAGGAGCTGGCGATCAGCGGGAAGCCCAGGGTAAGGATCGCCATGCGCCAGTACCACTTGGTGAGGGTCGGGCCGAGCGCCTTCTTCGGCAGGAGCACGAGATGCGGCACCTCGTCCTCGCCCACCCTCAGATGCTGTGGCAGCAGGAACTTCTTCCGGGTCAGCCACAGTCCGGCCAGGCCGATGGCGAACGACGTCATACCGAAGCCGATCATCCACCGGAAGCCCCAGTAGGCGACGGGAATGTTGGGCCGGTAGTCGCCGGGGCCGTACTTCTCCTGCTCGGCCTTGTTGACGTCGTTGATGCCGGGGACGTACGAGGTGAAGTCGTCCTTGGCGAGGAAGGACAGCAGGCCGGGGATCTCGATGGCGACCTTGTTGTGCCCCTTGTCGACGTCACCGACGGCGAAGATCGAGAAGGGTGCGGGCTTCTCGCCGTCCCAGAGTGCCTCGGCCGCGGCCATCTTCATCGGCTGCTGCTCGTACATGATCTTGCCGAGGACATCGCCGCTGATCGCGGTGAGCATGCCGCCGATGACGACGGTGACCAGGCCCAGCCGCAGCGAGGTCTTCATCACGGGGACGTGCTTCTTGCGGACCAGGTGGAAGGCGGCGATGCCGACCATGAACGCACCGCCGGTCAGGAAGGCCGCGGTGAGCGTGTGGAAGACCTGGGCGAGCGCGGTGTTCTGGGTCAGCACCAGCCAGAAGTCGGTGAGCTCGGCGCGCCCCTTCGCCTCGTTGATCCGGTAGCCGACCGGGTGCTGCATCCAGGAGTTGGCCGCGAGGATGAAGTAGGCCGACAGGATCGTGCCGATCGAGACCATCCATATGCAGGCCAGGTGGATCTTCTTGGGCAGCTTGTCCCAGCCGAAGATCCACAGGCCGATGAAGGTGGACTCGAAGAAGAAGGCGATCAGCGCCTCGAAGGCGAGTGGCGCACCGAAGACGTCACCGACGAAGCGCGAGTAGTCGGACCAGTTCATGCCGAACTGGAACTCCTGCACGATGCCGGTGACCACGCCCATCGCGATGTTGATCAGGAAGAGCTTGCCCCAGAACTTCGTCGCCCGGAGGTACTTCTCCTTCTCCGTCCGCACCCAGGCGGTCTGCAGTCCGGCCGTGAGGGCGGCCAGCGAGATCGTCAGGGGGACGAACAGAAAGTGGTAGACGGTGGTGATGCCGAACTGCCATCGCGCCAGGGTCTCCGGCGCCAAAGCCAGGTCCACGTCGCCGCTCCTTACCTACGCTTGTGAAAGCGTTCACATTCACAAGCCATTATGCAGCACGGACTTTCGAGCCCCAAAGGGGCCCCCTGTCGCGATCGCCCTCTTGGCGCGAACTTCAACATATTGTTGAATCTGCGGCATGCAGACACCGCTACAGATACGGATCTCCTGGCCCGCGGGGCACCTCACCGCGACCCTTGACGACACCCCGACCACCCAGGCCGTCACCCAGGCGCTGCCTCTGGTCTCCACCGCCCGCACCTGGGGCGAGGAGGTGTACTTCGACACCGGAGTGTCTGTTTCACGTGAAACAGACGCCCGACAGGTCGTAGAGCCGGGCACGGTCGCCTTCTGGACCGACGGCGACGCCCTCGCCCTCCCCTACGGGCCCACGCCGATCTCGCAGGGCGAGGAGTGCCGCCTCGCAAGCCCGTGCAATGTCCTGGGCCGCATCGACGGCGACCCCGGTCTGCTCGCGACCGTGCGGGGCGGCGACCCCGTGCGCGTGGAACTCGTAGACGCCTGACCTAGGCCTGGCTCACGGAGCACTACAGGTCCTTGCGAAACCCTTCCGCCACCTTCAGGAAGATGTCGTTCGCCTCGGTCTCCCCGACCGTGACCCGCACACCCTCACCGGGGAACGGCCGGATCACCACGCCTGCCTGCTCACACGCCTGCGCGAACGCGACCGTGCGCTCCCCCAGCCGCAGCCACACGAAATTGGCCTGGGTCTCGGGCACCGTCCAGCCCTGGGCGCGCAGCCCGTCGACCACGCGCGCGCGCTCACACACCAGCGAGCCGACCCGGCCGAACAGTTCGTCCTCGGCACGCATCGAGGCGATCGCCGCCTCCTGCGCGAGCTGGCTCACCCCGAACGGCACCGCCGTCTTGCGCAGCGCCGCCGCCACCGGCTCGTGGGCGATGGCGAACCCGACGCGCAGTCCGGCCAGGCCGTACGCCTTGGAGAAGGTCCGCAGGACGCAGACATTGGGCCGGTCGCGGTAGAGCTCGACACCGTCCGGCACCTCGGGGTCGCGGATGAACTCGCGGTAGGCCTCGTCGAGCACCACCAGTACGTCCCCCGGCACCCGGTCGAGGAAGCGCTCCAGCTCCGCCCGCTTCACGACCGTGCCGGTCGGGTTGTTGGGGTTGCAGACGAAGATCAGCCGGGTCCGGTCGGTGATCGCGTCGGCCATCGCGTCGAGATCGTGCACGTCACCGGAGGTCAGCGGCACCTGGACGGACCGGGCGCCGCTGATCTGCGTGATGATCGGGTACGCCTCGAAGGACCGCCAGGCGTAGATCACCTCGTCGCCGGGGCCGGAGGTGGCCTGGATCAGCTGCTGGGCGACACCGACCGACCCGGTGCCGGTGGCCAGGTGGGAGAGGGGCACGCCGAACCGCTCGGACAGCTCGTTCATCAGCGCCGTACAGGCCATGTCCGGGTAGCGGTTGAAGTTGCCGGCCGCCGCCGTCACGGTCTCCATCACACCCGGCAGCGGCGGATAGGGGTTCTCGTTGGAGGACAGCTTGTAGGCCACCGGCCCGCCTGCCGCGGCGGGCTTGCCCGGCTTGTAGGTGGGGATTCCCTCCAGCTCGCCGCGCAGCTTGGGGCTCGTCTCGCTCACCGCAGTCCTCCTCGCGAAGACCGGCGGCCCATGACCGCCGCCGACATCCAATACTCCTCACCTTATGAGGATTCGGCGCCGCTGCGTACACCCACGACGGAGCGGTGAACGCCGGCCTCGCATGTCCCACCGGCATCAGGGGCATCGCCGCACGAAGGCGTACGAATCTGGGGGCGCGCTGCACATATATCTACGCGCCGGTGGTGCACGCCGTGGCGCGCATCCCCCGTGCAGGTGAGTTGAGACCTCTTCGCAACCTCGTCCCCTTGGCAGGCTCGCGCGGGCCGACAAGTCACGTACTGGCATGAGAGCGCTTAACTCCCTTGGTTTCCCAAGCAATTGAGGTTAAATGATCATGCAGAAACGTGCCTGTCAACGTCTGCATATGCGTCCGCACTACCCCACCGCATGAGCCCTACTATCGGCTCGCCATGACAGCAGCAGGGAAGCACCAGGTGAGCCGCGCGGAAACCTCACGTCGAGGCAGTCGGCCGGGCCGGGCGGGTATCAGAGACGTGGCCGCCGCCGCCGGAGTCTCCATCACGACCGTCTCCGACGCCCTCAACGGCAAGGGCCGGCTCCCGGACGCCACCCGGCGCCATGTCCGCGAGGTGGCCGACCGGCTGGGTTACCGGCCCTCGGCCGCGGCCCGGACACTCCGCACCGGCAAATCGGGACTCATCGGCCTGACCGTGACGACGTACGGGGATGAACCTTTCACCTTCACGGAGTTCGCGTACTTCGCCGAGATGGCGCGGGCCGCCACCTCCGCCGCGCTCGCCCGCGGCTACGCCCTCGTCATCCTGCCCGCCACCTCCCGCCACGACGTGTGGTCGAACGTCGCCCTTGACGGCACGGTCGTCATCGACCCCTCCGACCAGGACCCGGTCGTCAGCGAACTCGTCCGGCAGGGCCTGCCGGTCGTCTCCGACGGCCGCCCGGCCGGCTCCCTGCCGGTCACGGCCTGGGTCGACAACGACCACGAGGCCGCCGTCCTCGGCATCCTCGACCACCTGGCCGCCGCCGGCGCCCGCCGCATCGGCCTGCTGACCGGCACGACGACGGACACGTACACCCACCTGTCGACCACCGCGTACCTGCGCTGGTGCGAGCGCGTCGGCCAGGATCCGGTGTACGAGGCCTATCCGGCGCACGACCCGTGCGCGGGGGCCGTCGCCGCCGACCGGCTCCTCGCCCGCCCGGACCGGCCCGACGCGGTCTACGGGCTGTTCGACCCGAACGGCACCGATCTGCTCGCCGCCGCCCGCCGCTACGGCATGCGCGTACCGGACGACCTGCTGCTGGTCTGCTGCAGCGAGTCCACCGTGTACGCCAACACCGAGCCCCCCATCACCACGCTCTCCCTGAAGCCGCGCCGCATCGGCACGGCGGTGGTGCAACTCCTCATCGACGCCATCGAGGGAGTGGAATCCGACCGCCCGGTGGAGCAGGTGATACCGACGGAGCTGATCGTGCGCACGTCGTCCCAGCGACGCCCGCCGCGTACGACGGTCAGCCCGCCGCGGTCCCCCGAGGGGGCGTAGTTCCCCGGTGCCGGGGAACCCCGGGTCCGGTACCTCGGACCCGGGTCGAGGGGTCGAGGGGAAAGCCCCGTGCCTGGGGAGAAACAGGGCCGGTCCCCCGGAAAGAAGGGATCGTTCTCGCGAAGAGAAGGAAAGCGAGGACGGTCACACGGTGGTCAAAGCCCGGCCCAATCGGGGCGAAAGCCGCGGTGAACTGGACTCTTGCTCTGATTCACCACCCCTGGGTCATCACATGGCGCGATCCGCATTCCTATGATGGGCCCACGACACCGGCGGGCCGCTACGACCAGGCAGTCCGATGCGGTGCAGATGCGGCTTGATGGTGGAGGGGTCGATGACTCAGGGGGCCGGTCAGGGACCCGAGGTGGAGCGCACGGCGACGTTGCGCGACTTCCGGGTGCCCGCGTACGTCCACGAGACCGGTCCGTACGGCCAGAGCACGAGCCCCGGCGAGGTCGCTCCGCCGCCCGAGGAGACCTATCCCGAGGGATACACGCCGACCCAGCGCGACCTTCCCGTGGTCAACCGGGGTGACACTGTCCAGGTGACCGTCGACCCCGAAGCCGCCGCGGCCCCGCCTCCGAATACCGGACAGGGTCCGCTGTACGTCGTGGGCGACGTCCACGGCTATCTCGACCAGCTGGTGGCCGCTCTGCAGGAGAAGGGCCTCCTCGACGCCGAAGGCAACTGGTGCGCGGGCACCGCCCGGCTGTGGTTCCTCGGCGACTTCACCGACCGCGGCCCGGACGGCATCGGCGTCATCGACCTGGTGATGCGGCTGTCCGCCGAGGCCGCGGCGGCCGGCGGCTACTGCAAGGCGCTCATGGGCAACCACGAGCTGCTGTTGCTCGGCGCCAAGCGGTTCGGCGACACCCCCGTCAACTCCGGCGCGGGCACCGCCACCTTCCAGGCGGCCTGGCTGCTCAACGGCGGCCAGAAGACCGACATGGACCGCCTCCAGGACCACCACCTGCAGTGGATGGCCCGTCTCGACGCCGTCGAGGAGGTCGACGGCCATCTGCTCGTCCACTCCGACACCACCGCCTATCTCGACTACGGCCGCTCGATCGAAGAGGTCAACGACACCGTCCGCGAGACGATCACCCGCAACGACGCGGACGAGGTCTGGGACCTGTTCCGCAAGTTCACCAAGCGGTTCTCCTTCCGCGACGAGGGCGGCGCGGACGCCGTGCGCTCCCTGCTCGATACGTACGGGGGCACCCGCATCGTTCACGGGCACAGCCCCATTCCGTATCTGCTGGGCGAGGTCGGCTCCGAGGAGGACGAGGACAGCGGCGACCCCGTGATCGAGGGACCGCACGTCTACGCAGACGGACTCGCCATCGCGATGGACGGCGGCGTGACCATGGCCGGAAAGCTGCTGGTCCAGCAACTGCCCCTGGCTACGTGAACGTTCACCGGGCAGGCGTTTCCCGTCACAGGACCGGACGGGTGAAGGGCCAATTTCGGTAAACCCCCTGTCACCGCCTACCTCCACGGCTCTACCATCGGCTTATCCGTAGCAGGCTCCCCTCCGTTTCTGCCCGACGGCTCGTCAGCATGCCGAGCCCCAAGCCCTACGGAGCATCGGGGGATGCACATGAACAGCGTTCCGCAGCACCTGCTGAGCGAGGACCGCCAGGAATACGAGCGGATCCTCGATGAGGTGCTGCGCTCCGCACCACACCGTCCGGAACTGACCGCTGTCGGACAGCGGCTGAACTCGGAACAACTGCGCACCATGGCGCTGAACGCCACCGCACTCATCACGGCAGCCGCGTCGACCGAATACCAGCACTACGTCAAGGTCCGTGAGGAACTGCGCCAGCCGGCGTCGTCCAGCACGCCGGCCGCACGCGAGTCCGGATCCTCCGAGCCGGGCACGGGCCCGGCGGGGCTGGCCGCCGCCATGGGAGAGGTCGCCGAGACCGCCGGCGCGGGCGCCGTCGCCATCGTCGCCGTCCTCGCACCCGTCCTGGCCGGAACCGCCGCCGCGATCTTCCTGCTCGTCGGTTACATCCTGCAGATGCTCGACCCCGAGCAGGCGTTCGCCCGGACCATGCTCACCACGGGCTGGGTGTTCGGCGCCGTGACCGCGGTCGCGATCCTCGTCGCCGCGGTGGGGCTGCTGCTCACCGCCCTGCGCAACAAGCCGACGGCCGAAGGCGGTCCGTACGGCGAACTGCGAGGGGAGGTGGCCCTCGCCAGGGACGCCTGGCACGAGGCCCTGCTGGAGCGGGGCATCCTGCCGTTCCTGCGCGAGGCGCTCGTCAGCCCGGACGCGGCCGCCGCGCTGCACCACACGTCCTCGTCCACGCCGATCAGCCGCATGCCGCACCTCGGCTACGACCGTCCGGGTTTCACCAGCCCGGGCGACGGCGACCGCGGCTCGCGGCCGAGCTACAGCAGCCCGGACTACACGAGCCCGGACTACGGAGGACCGGAACACCAGCCGGAGTAGCCGGGCCCGCCAAGGGACCAAGGGCCAGGGGCCAGGGACGATGTGTCCCCAGCCCTCGGCCCTCGCGGCCCGTGTGCGGCCCGCCTCGCGGCCTGTGCGCGGCCGGATCAGTCCGCGATCGGCAGGTACACCCGGTTCCCGCTCGCCGCGAACTCCTTCGACTTCTGGGCCATGCCCTCCTCGATCTCGGTCCGTGTGCCGCCGTGTTCACGGCGGATGTCCTGCGAGATCTTCATGCTGCAGAGCATTACTAAAACCTCCACATGCGCTACGGTCGTTCCAGCAGCCGAGACATGGACCGAAGGGGAACACGTGGGCAAGCGCGAGGAGTTGGTCAGCAAGCTGCGAGGTACGCCCGAGGGACTGCCGTCCGCCGAGGAAGTGCGCGCCATGCTGGCTTCCGACCCGGAGCTGAAGTGCGTTGTCTGCTACGCACGGATCTCGTTCGACGGCCGGGTGAAGGACGCCCACGGCATCGAGGACCAGCACCGGGACATGAGCGAGACCGCCCGCAGATTCGGATGGCTCGTCGTCTACCGCTACACGGACAACGACAAGAGCGCGAGCAAGGAGAACATCGTTCGCGATGACTTCGAGCAGCTGCTCGCCGATCTTGCTGCCGGGACGACGCCGGACGGGTACCCGATCCACGGCGTCATGGCAGTCAACGACGACCGGCTGTACCGGCGCCCGAGCGACTGGGAGCGGTACCTGAAGGCGTTCACCACGCAGGAAGGACGGGTCTACCACGACTCGAACGGCATCCAGGACCTCTACGCCGAAGGGTTCGAGATCAAGGGGCTTCTGGGGGTCGCCATGTCCCTCAGCGAGACGAGGAAGAAGGAGCGTCGGAGCAGAAACAGCCACCGCAGCCGGGCGATCCGTGGGCAGTCGGTAGCGGCATGGCGCCCCTTCGGATGGGAGGACGACAAGGTCTCCTTGCGCCCGGACGAGGCAGAAGCCATCCGTCAGGCGGTGAAGGACGTGATCGCGGGTGCCTCCATTTCCGAGATCACGCGCCGGTGGAAGGAGGCCGGCTTCATCACGAGTCGCGGGAACGCCTTCCAGTACCAGACCGTCAAGCAGGTCCTGGTGAACGCGCGGCTGTGTGGATATCGCGAGATCAAGAGCGAGCTTGTACGTGACGGCGACGATCAGCCCATCGTGGGCGAGTGGGAGCCGATCATCACTCCGAAGGAGTGGTTCGCGGTCACGGCCAAGATCAGGGAGCGTGGCCGCGGAACCGGGATGCCGCGCGGTGGCCTGGTCCACAAGTACCTGCTGACCGGCATCCTGCGATGTGGCCACGTGCTGGAGGACGGCACGGTCTGCAACAACAAGATGATCGGAATCAAGGCGAACGACTGGCTCAAGTACCGGCACGCCTACATGTGCAAGAAGACCGTGGACGGCGGCTGTAACAAGACCTACAAGCGGGGCGACAAGACGGACAAGGCCATCGAGGAACTGGTCATCGCCAAGCTGGAGCGCGACGCTGCGAGCAAGGCCCAGGATGTACCGGACTGGGACAAGGCCGATGCCCTGGAGCGAGCCGTCAGGAGCCGCAACGAGCTGGAGCGGCGTTGGCACGACGACGAGGACACGGACATCGATGATGAGACGTTCTTCCGCAATCTCCCGGTCCTCGAACGGCGGATCAAGGAGCTTCGTGCGGATCAGCGGGCGCACGAAGCTCTGAAGGCGGAGGCCGAGGAGGCCAAGGAAGACATCAGGAACTCGTGGGGGTCGAAGACGCTCACGCAGAAGCGCGAGGCGATCAAGAAGGTTCTGAGCGCCGTGATCGCAGTGCCGGGTGGCAAGGGCAACAAGACATTCGATCCTGAGCTACTCAAGCCTGTCTGGCGGACTTCCGAATGAGCTGAAGTCCAAGGATCTCCCCCACGCTCCTCAACTGGTCATCGGAGAGTGGGGGAGAGTCGCGTAGCTGCCGCTCGATCCACGCTCGTACTGCTGCTTCCTCGCACTCAGCGCTGGCCTTGGCCGAAAAAGTACTCAGTTGGCTTCACCGCCAGCTCGAAGAGCTTCCTGCGCGACGGCGCGGTTCTCAGCGATGTCATCCGCGATCCCGGCGGCGATGAGCGCAGCGCCCGGGGTATGGCCGGAGCCGACGTAGCGCCAGTGCCTGTCCGTGACCGTCCCGGGGACGTCGGCACCGCCTACGTGCTGGGCACGTTCGGCCCGCAGTGCCGCGAAGGTGGTGGAGTAAGCGCGGGACTTGGTGAGGATGTGGCCCCGGTAGCCCAGCGTGTGAGCCCACGTGCGCAGGTTCAGGGGTTCGTACACGGGCAGGCCGCCCAGGCGCCAGCAGACCCGCATGAGCGTGCGGACGTGTGCGTGCACAGACGCAGCCTCGATGTCACCCCAGGTGGTGACCCTGTGGTCGATGCCGGCACCTGTCTCGCTCGCTCCCTTGGTGACGTACTTGGCCACGTAGGCGGCGACGGCATCATCGTCAGGCCCGTCACCCTCGGCGTGCAGCGGGCGCACGTCGACCTGGGCGCCCCAACGCAGAACCAGCTCACCCACCGCGGGGCTGTACGGCGTACGGACCAGGACACGGGAAGCGGAGGACCGCACGGCGGCGATGAGCCGGTGCGCGGCCCAGGGCGGAGGTTCGTCCGCCGGTCCGTTCGGGCCGTCGAGGCGGACGACTGCGTGCACGTGGACGGCCGCCCGCTTCTGGTACTCGGCGACGCGTGCGAAGGACAGCCGGGCATGGTCCCGAAAGTGGGACTGTACGAGGCCGACCGAGGAGGCGAGCCGCCGTCGGACGTCGATGACGAACCGATCCCACAGCTTCGACGCATGCGCGTGCCACAGCACGTGGCCGGTGTAGTCGTAGCAGTCAGCGCACAGGGGCTTGCCGACGGAGGGGTCATCGGGACCGTGGACAGCGCCGCAGCTCCGAGGACGGTCGTGTTCGCACGTCCCACGGTCACGGCGGGGGCGGCACAGCTCCCCGGCGCGGTGCACGTGACCGAAGGACGGGGCAGTCAGGGTGACGAAGAGCCGGGGCCGGTGGCGGACTGCGGCAGGGACGTTCTTCCCGCCGAGGAGGCCCGCGCGGACGAGGTGGAAGGTGTCGCCCGCGTGGAGGCGTGAGCATGCGGGGCAGACCGTTGCTCGGCGGTTGCGGCAGCGCACGAGAAGGCGTTCACCGGGTTCGGTGCCGGTGTCGTAGTGACGGAGGATTTCGCCGGTTGTGCCGTCCAGGGTGGTGGTGGAGCCGGAGAGGTGGACCGGGTGGGAGCAGCCGCCGGTCGCAGTGATCTGCTCCAACAGGCGGGGAAACCTCGGGTCCTGGGCTAGTTCGATTGCGTCACGGTCTGCTTCGGACAGCTGACGCAGGCGCGCCGCGCGGTTGAGGACGGCACGCCTGTCAGCCGGGGTGAGCTCCGGTGTGATGGTGGGGACCTTCCGGGGTGGGCCGCCGAAGCGGCACGGTGGGTGGGTGGCGGCGCGTTGTCGGTCATGGGGATCACCTTCCTTGTGGGGTCGGGCGGGGTGACGTTCAGCGGATGGTTCCGGTGCCCCGACAGACGCGGCAGCGCCTCTGCCGTCCAGTCCAGGTCCTGCGGGCTCCGTCGCCCTTGCAGTGGGGGCACCTCACGCGAGGCATGGGCATGCCGTTGCGTTCCCTTCTCTGGTCAGGTGTTGGAGAAGCCGTTGATCAGCCACGTGACGAGGCCGTGGACGGTGTAGATCACCGGGGTCTGGCCGAGGTAGAGGCCGAAGAGGCCGACGCAGACCGCTTCCCAGGCGCGCACGTCACGGGAGCGGACGAGGAGGACGGTGATGATCCCGAAGACCACCGCGAACGTGAACGCCGTACCTTCGCTGATCACTTGTCGTCTCCTTCAGGCGCCGCAAGGGCACGGTTGAGGGCGGGCAGGTCCGGGGTGAGTGCTGCGTGCTTCCGAGCCGTCGAGACGGCCTCTTCCGTGGGCGTGAGGTGGGAACGGGCGCGGCTCCAGATGCCGTCCTGGCCGGTGCACACGGCCACGCCCCGTTCCTCTGCCGTGATGGCTTGCGCGACGGCCACGGCGTCCTTGTTCAGGTCGCCCAGGGTCATCTCTGCCGTGCCGGGATCGTTCACCCGGTGGCAGATCCGGCCGCCGAGCTGAGCCCGCAGGGCGGTGACGCCGGGCCCCAGGTCGGAGCCGACCCGCTGTCCGGCCACCACCAGGTGGACGCCGAGTGCTGCTCCGAGCTGGGCCAGGCGCAGCAGCAGCGTGGAGCACTGCTCGGTTTCCGCTTTGCTCTCACGGCGGCCGTCGGACAAGTACAGCTATGCGATCTCGTCAACGATCACGACGACCGGCACCGGCCGGAGCTTGTCGGGCAGCTCCCATATGGAGCGCACGCCGGCCGACCGGCACACGCTCATTCGTTCCTGCATATCGAGGGCGAGCGCGCTGAGGACCGCGACCGCTTCACGTCGGCTGGTCGCCAATGCACTCAGCCGCCCGGCGAACAGGCCGAGTTCCATGCCGCCCTTGCAGCCGATGCCGACCAGGGCGACGGGCTGCGGCGCGAGCTGGGTGATCAGCCGGGCCAGCAGGGTGGACTTGCCGGACCGGGTGGCCCCGGCGATGAGCCAGTGCGGCACGAGCCGAAGGTTCATGACCCAGGCGCCGCCGCTCTCCAGTGCGCCTATGAGCGCGGAGAGCAGTTCGGCGGGGGCGGTGGCTAATCCGGGCCGCTGTAGCGGATCACTGGCCATCGCCGTCAGCAGGACGAGCCCGCGTTCCGGCGAGGTCACACGCACCGCGTGGACCTTCCAGGCATGGACGAACGCGTCTGCCGCCTTCAGGTAGGTCGCCGGAGTCTGACCCGCGTGCAGCCGCACACTCACGGTCAAGCCCATGCGGGTAGCGCGGGGGAACGAGATCCGTGGAGCCGTCGGCCGGACCGGATCCCCCTTGACGAGCAGGTGCCCGATGAGCGTGCGCGCCGGGAGGCGCGAGACGGACAGGTCGTTGAGCAGGGCCACCCTGCGCCAGGTGAACACCACCCGGCCCGCGGTCACGGGGTAGCCGATCACGTACCAGTGCCAGGCCGGACGGTGGCGCCGAACCAGGTCACCGAAGACCAGCAGCCAGGCCAGTACCGCCAGGCCGAGGGCAAGCAGGGTCGGCCCCATCACGCGTCACCGCCCTTGCCCTGCCCCACCGGTCCGTGCGCAGGCGTGATTGCGTCGGCGCGGAAGCTGACGCCGCTGCGGTCGCCCATCGGCCAGACGAACGCCGTCAGCCCGGTGACCTTGACGACCTGGCCCGCTTCCAGCCCCTTGGGCTCACCGCTCACGGCGATCTCGATCACGGAGATACGACGTCCGTCCGGCCTCACGGTGACGGCCACGCTGTAGACGGGGTTGCCGTCCCGGTCCTTCTTCACCTCCTGTGTCTCGGAGTTGCTGAACTTCACTTCGGGCGCGTTGGCACACCGCAGTACGCCGAGTCGCGCCGTGTCCACGGGAATGGACTGCATTGGATTTGGCCTCCCTGGCCAGTCGGAACGCCAGTGAGATACTGACGTCACTTGTCCTTACGAGTTATGACTATGGAGTGCTGTACGGCGAGGGTGCAACTACTTATGCTGACGAGTGATGTCGCGCGTGCGACGTACCTACGACCTCACCCGGAGATTGCCGAGATGACGGAGATCCAGCGCCCCGGAGCCCTCTACCAGCAAGTCGCCGCCGCCATCCGCGCAGCGATCCTGTCGGGTGAGTTCGCCCCCGACTCCCTGCTTCCGTCGGAAGCCCAGCTCATGGCCCGCTACAGCGTCTCCCGCCCTACGGTTCGCAACGCCATCGCCGCACTGCGGGCGGAAGGTTTGATCGACGTGCGCCACGGCAAGGGAAGCTTCGTGCGCTCCAGCGGTCAGCCCACGCTCACCCTCGAACGCCGCATCAACCGCACCACCGACAGCAAGTTCGTCATGCCCAACGGCGACGCCTGGCAGGAGGCCGAGGAGCCGAGCACCTACCGCACCCGGACCACGAAGGCCACAGGCCGGCTGCTCGGACTCGCTGAGGAGGAAGCCGTGTTCGGCTGCGACCGGCTCTTGATCGACACGGCCACGGGTGCCCGCGCCATGCACCGCACGCTGATTCCGTTCGAAGTGGCCGAGGCGGTTCCTGTGCTCGCTGAGGAGCCGTGCCAGCCCCCGGCAGCGATCTACCGAGTGCTCACCCAGGACGGACACAAGCTGTGGTGGTCGGAGACGGTCCGCGCCCGAATGCCGCTGCCCGACGAGCGGACCACGCTCCAGCTCCCCGACGCGACCCCGATCCTGCACGTTGCCCGCGTCGCGCACGGCGCCGACGATCGCCCGCTGGCCCTCGAAGAGCTCCGCATCGGCGCGGACCGTGCCGAACTCGCCTACCGGATCACCGCGGACAAGCAGTCCGCGCGACGCGCCCGCGCCTGAGCGGCAAACGGCATCGGTCGAAACAGCCTTTACTTCCTCAAGGGCGCGCCTGCGGCGCGCCGGGCCGCCCGGCCGCCCCGGCCGGGCGTGCGGCGTGGACGCCGGTCCCGGCCGGTCGCCGGGCGCCCCCGCCCGCAGTACGCCCAAGGAGCCATGGCGTCGACCCACTGTCGCGGGCAGGGGCGTGGTGGGCTGGGGGTCGACGGCCTCCGAGACTTTAGGCAGCCACCATGGGGCGAGCCTCGAAGAACAGGGGGCCAGTCGGGCACTACAACGGGCAGGGCAACTGCCTGCCCGATTCGCCGGGCCAGCGTAAGGCCCCCTGTTCACTCGCCCCATGGCAGCTCCAGCCCAAAGTCTCTCCGGCCGGCGACTTGCCCACGCGCCCCACTCACCAGCGAAAAGGCGCCTCATGCTGCACCGCCGTCGTCATCCGAGCGCGCCTCCAGGAGCTGAGCGAGGCGATCCACGGTGTCCGGCCAGCCCGCCAGCCGCACCACACCGCGTCCGTCCTCGCTCGTCGAGGCGACGGCCCGTACGGCGGACAGCTCGAAACCCACGCTCAGGAGCGCCCGGTTCAGGCGATCGGCTGCCACTCGTGCCTCACGCCATCCCGCGATGTAGTCGACGCCGGACACCCAGAGACCGGAGTCCGCGCCCGTCACGTTCAGACCGTCGCTCAGCCAGTCCTCACCTGAGCCAGTCACGTTGCCACCTCTGCCCTGATCTAGTAACGGATCGTCAACTTCCTTGGGCCGGGGCGCAAAAGCAGCACGACGGCCCCGGTACCATCAGGCACCGGGAACCGCCGCGTTCCCAGCCGGGCCACCCTTCGCTTTCCAGGGCTGATGGGGTGGCCCGGTCTCGGTTTGTGGTTGTCAGGCGCGGCCCTCCGGTATGGAGGGGAGCTCCCAGAAGCCCGGAGGAGCCGCGCCCTGGCCGAAGGGGTCAGACTTCGGCCGGTTACCGGGCCGCCGCTCGCTCCTGATCGCGAAGGAGCGACACGAGGACGGCAGCCCGGAGATCATCAGTGCGGTACCGGCTCCACCTCGTCGTTCAGATCGAAGCGACACCAGACCGTCTTTCCGCCGCGCTCTTCCGGCGTCCACCAGACCGCCGCCGTCAGACGCTGAAGGATGAGAAGTCCCCGACCGGTGTCGGGCAGCACCGCCTCAGACAGGTCTCCGAGCAGCCCCGGAGAGAACACCTCCCCCGTTGGAAGCAGCGGAGGGGTCGAGTCCTCATCAGCGACACCGATGAAGAGCCACTTCGGGAACATCTTGAAGATCACGTCGATGCGTCGGCAGGCACCGGGGGAGGACAGGTGCCGGTCCGGCACGGCATGGTTCACCACGTTCCCGACCAGTTCGGAGACCACCAACTGGGCGTCGCCCACGGTGGCATCGGCACCAGCGCCCCGGAGGAACACAGCCGTCATGTCGCGAGCGACGCGCGCTGTGTCACCGAACTCGGCGAAGAGCGTCAACGTCAGGAAGTGCCCGTCGAAGGACGGCTCCGGTCGCACGAACCAGTGCGCGTACGCGTCAAGCTCACCCGCCAACCGTTCAGTCTTCCCCGCATCCATCGCTTCCCCTTCCGAGGCCCCGCGGCTCTCACGGCACCGCTTGCTTCACACAAGCCAGTACACGGCGAGAAGGGCGTGACCGGGAGCGTTCACCAGGGGGTTCACGTGAACACCGGCAAAGGCAAAGGGGGTTCATCAATGAACCCCCAAGGCTGATACTGCTGTGACACGATGAACACTCGCCGTCATTCTCGGGTTGGCAGGGGAGCATGAGCCGAGAGCCGAACGCGCAGTTAGTCGCCGTCATGGACGAGGCGAAGGTCTCGAACAAGGGCCTGGCGAAGCGCATGAAGGACGCCGCCGCTCAGCGCGGCATCAGTCTTGGAACAACGCACGTATCAGTACAGCGATGGCGGGACGGCGCGGGCATCCAGCCTCAGACAGCGGCACTTATGGCCGACGTGCTGAGCACCAAACTCGGCCGCCGCATCGCTCCCGGTGATCTTGGCTTCTTCGATCACACACGGCCGGCCACGCCAGAACCGCTCGGTTATCCCAGTACGGTCCCCGACGTGCTGTCGATGCTGGATGGACTCGCCCAGGAACGGGCCGACACCGTCACATCCGAGCAACTGATCGTCTCGGACTCAGATCTCAGCTCCGCAGTCCTGTCCTGGATGATCGCGCGCCCGGACGGCATCCAGACCGACAAGCCCGCTCAGCAGCGAGTCGGCATGCGCGACGTCCGGGCGATCAGGGACGCCGCCGCCACCTTCATGCAACTCGACTTCAAGTACGGCGGAGGCCACGGCCACAAGGCACTGCGTCACTACTTCCGCCATGAGGTCTTGCCTCTGCTCAGCGCCAGTTACAGCGAGAAGGTAGGCACGGCCTTGTTCGGCGCCGCCGCCGAGGTCTCCCAGTTGCTCGCGTGGACCGCATACGACTCCGGAAACCACCCACTCGCCCACCGCTATCTCACGTCGACACTGCGACTGTCCCAGGTCATCGACGACCGCATGTTCGGCGCCCGCATCCTCGGCAACCTCAGCCACCAGGCGAACTATCTCGGCAACCACACCCAGGCCATCCAGCTAGCCCGCGCCGCAGTCGAGGGCGCCAAGGGCCGAGCAACCCCGCGTGCCATGGCGAATTACTGGGCCATGGAAGCCCGAGCGCTCTCCAACGCGGGTGATCGCACCGGGGCGTCACTCGCCATGAACCAATCTGAGCGCCACTTCGAGCGCGCTGGCAGTGGCGATGATCCGCCATGGTTGAGCTACTTCGACGACGCGGAACTCTTGGGCGAGTTCTGCCACTGCTTCCGCGATCTGAGGATGCGCCGCGAGGCGGTCGAGCACGCACAGCGCGCTGTGGACAGCACCGATCCGCAGTACGCCCGCACCCTCGGTTTCTGTCGCATGGTGCTCGCACAGAGCCAGCTCCTGAACGGAGAGCTGGAAGCCGCCGTCACCACAGCCAGCCTTGCCGTGGACGGCGGTGACTCCCTCCAGTCCTCCCGTTTCCAGCGGTACGTGTCCGACTTTCAGGCGGAGGTCAGTGCGTACACGGCCAACCCCGCCGTCGTGGCCTTCAATGAGCAGGTGAACGAAGCACTCGCCCGTCTGGACGAGGACGAGTAACAGCTAACAGGGACGCCAGTCGCGCGGCGCATCATCGTTCCGCAAGGCTGCGATGCGCCGGCGGTACTCGGCCGCCGTTCCCTCGTCCTCCTGCACGTTCTGCATCAGCCACGTGGTCATGCCGAATTCTTGGAGCCGCCGGAGCGTCTCGTAGCCCTGCCAGTCGTGCAGGTCCCGCCCGTACGCCCTCACGAAGTCGGCGTACTGCTCGTCGGTCTGCCACCGCAGGCTGTGGTGCTCCGTGGCCGTAACCATTAGATCCCACTCAGGGTGATCGAAGCAGAAAGCCTCGAAGTCGATCAGGATGACTTCTCCCCGATCGTTCACCATGAGGTTCTGGACGTGAGCGTCACCGTGGACCGGCCCCTTGGGCGTCTCGAACCGCAAGCCCTCGAACTGGTCGCGCAGCTCACTCCACCGCTTACGAAGGAAGACCCTGTCATCTTCCGGGATCGCTGCCTGGCTGATCCGCAGTTCCTGCTTGTCGAAGGGGTTGAACGAGGGCAGCTCCAAGCCCACGGGCAACGTCATGGAGTGCAGGTCCCCCAGGATGCCGCCAAGTTCCCCATACGTGGCTTTACGGCTGCCCTCGACGATGAGCCGCCAGAAGGTCACCGGGTGGCCATCGATCAGAAACGGCTGCTCCAGCCCGTCGACCAGGCGCGCGGCAGGAAACCCTTCCTCGGCCAACCACTGTGACACCGCAACCTCAACGCGTGCCTTAGGCAGCCACGGTTCTCCCCGCGCCACTCGCACGATCACTGGCTCTGCGTCCAGGCGGAAGAGCGCGTTCTCTCCCAGCCGGATCAGCTCTGCCCCTCTGTCGTCCAACCCGGCCGCCTGGCATGCCGCACTCATCACCTGCGCGGCCCTCGTGGATGTGAACCCCTCTTGCGATCGAGCAGCGTCAAGCGCCATGCCCGTACCAGCTCCCCTAGTCGCGCGCGATCAACTGGCGCACGCCTTTGGGTGACCAACCCACGTACGCCAGACACACGTTGACCGTACCCAAGGACACGGCTTCAGCACGAGAAGCGCCTACACGGGGCCCTCCTTCAGCTCTCGGTGCAGCTCTTCAAGCAATTCACCCACCGCGCTGCCACTAGCCAAATTGACCGAGCGCAGCTCAGTGAAGAATTTCTCGGCTTCACTGCTATTCCCCATAGCTAGATTAGCCCTTACCGCGCTCGCATAGCTAATCGCCCTAAAATGAGGGGCACTGAATGACTCGCCGATCCGAATAGCTTCCGTTGCATGAAAGAGTGCCCTATCGTTCATATCTACTTTCAGATATTGCTCCGCAATCATCTGATGTGCAGCAGCGGCATCACGCACTTCACCGTGATCCAGAAGGTACCGAATAGCCGCCTCGGAATAATTGGCAGCCTCCTCCACCTTGCCGACCGAAAAGAGCAATGGGACCTGCGACATCGTTGTTCGCGCAAGCCGCTCAGAATCCCCTAGATGCGTAAATACAGAGACAGCTTCTAGATATAACCTCTCTGCGTCCTCTGGCCGCCCAAGAGCATGAAGAACCTCTGCCGCATTAGACTGAGCCAGAGCCGCCCCTGAGATGTCTCCGAGGCTTCTTGATAGCGCGATATCCCGCAAGTGCAACTCAAGCGCTTCATCATCCCGACCTTGCCACCTTAGCGCAATACCCAGGTCATTCAGAACCATACTTACCTTGTCGAGATTACCTATCCTTTCGAATTTATCAAGAGATCTCCTGTGAAACTGCTCCGCCTCTTCAAACTCTCCAAACTCCACGAGTACCAAGGCTATTGTGTTCAGTGTCTCTGCCGTGCCCAGCTCATCTCCAAGCTCTATGCACACTTGCAGATCCTGTTTGAAGCAGTTAATCGCCTCACGGGAGTTACCCAGAGATCTATGCACCGTGCCGAGGTTGTACAGGCCTTGACCCAGTTGATTCTTCACCCCCAGCCGTCTCGAAATTTCGATACCCTTTTCAATTAGAGGTTTCGCCCCCTCAAGGTCACCACACTCCATCTTGAGGCATCCCAGCAGATTGGAGGCTATAGATATCGAGAAGTCATTTCCTGATTTGACTGCACGCGCGTAAGCCATCTCTGCAACCTCAAGACCGTAGAAAAATTCACGTCGATGGCGCGCCAAATTTACTCTGGCGTTCAGCAGGGAAAGTTCTACGTCATACGACTCAGTCACATCTGTCGCCTTGAGCCCGAGGCTAACGACCTCCTCTACTACCTGCCATTCGCCGAGATATTCACAGATGGCACAGAGAGGCATTGCCAGGATTTCTGCCTTGATTGGCCCCTCATGCTCCAGGGATAGACTGATTGCCGCAGTAGCGTTTAGGAGTTCAGCGCGAGCCCAAGTGATAGCAGAACCAACGGTTTCAATATTCGCGTAGTACTTCGTTGGCGCCTCCAGTTCGCCGAATTTACCAATGAAAGCAAAGTTGACCCTCAAGGAAGAGTTACGAAACCACTCCAGCATTCGATGGAGTGAAGCCGCCCTCTTCGCTTCAGAGTCCTTGAGGTTCTTCTCACGCGAATAAACCTTGAGCAGGTCATGGAACCTGAATCTGCCATAAGTGGAGGAAGATTCAATTAGGTTCACCTCGCTCAATTTCTCTAGCGTCCTCCGGGCTTCTGGCTCGCTGCAATCAATGAGTGCTGAGCAAACCCCCGGCCCGAAGTCCTCTCCAGGCGCTAGCGATAGTCGCTTGAACGCGTTCTTGGTTCTCTTCCCGAGTCTGCGATAAGAGAGATTGAACGCTGCGCGTACGGCTAGGTCTCCTGCTTCAAGACTTCCCAAAATGTTTCGTTGATCGCTCAGCTCGGCGGCGAGGTCCAACACTTTCATGCCGGGCGTGGACGTTAGCCTATTTGCCGCGATTCTTAGCGCCAGAGGCAGACTCCCACAAGCATCAACGACGGCACGTATAGCCTCGGGATTAGAATCTTTTGCACCCTGCCCAATTATCCGCTGGAGAAAGTGCTGCGCAGTCTCTGAGGGGAAAGTTTCCAAGTCGATACGTGTGGCTCCTTCAAGGCCACGCAGTCGACTTCGACTAGTTACCAGAACATGGGCGGATCCGCCGGGAGGGCAGAGAGGGCGTACTTGAGATTCATCTGCTGCATTATCGAGAACAACAATAAGGCATCGATTTGCCGTTACGCTTCGATACTTATCTAAACGGGCATGCGGATCTGTGGGAATCTCATCCTCTGGGATTCCAAGTGCGTGGATGAATCTTGCCATGACTTCTTCAGGTGCTGCTGGTTTTTCGTCAGCACCCCGCAGATCTGCGTAGAGATTTCCATCCGCGTACGTCCCAGTTGTCTTATATGCAACATGGACCGCCAGGCTAGTTTTTCCAACGCCAGGCTTTCCGGTGATCAGGGTCACTGTTCCAGGAGCCTGGTTTTCGATGCAATGAATCTCCTCCTCACGCCCAGTAAAGTCTGGCACTTCTGGCGGGAGAAGATGCGATTGGGTGGTGGCCGTTCCCCGCCCCCCGCCTCCCATTGACAAGTTTATGAACGTCGGGTTAGTTAGGACCGGACCGCTGTTATCGCCGCCAATAGCGACTGAAGCATCACCACTAGAATCGACACTGCGTCGCATCAAGATGCCCCACTCGACTCACCGCTGTAATCGGTCTCAATGGAGCCTTCCGCGTCCCCGCTGATAGCCACTGAGCCAGCCCCTGCCGCTGTGACGCCGTGAGACTGCGGATGGCTGGCAGACGTTGCCGCCACATCGCTTACCCTCGTCCTGATCGTCGCGCGGGACGAGCCAGCCACAACAACTGAGCCGGCACCTGTCGCTGCCACGGAAGGCTGCCCGGAGCCGGGAGTACGACTGAGGTAGTACTGCAGTGCTGAGCCGAGTAGTACGAGGACGATGAGTGTGACCCACCAACCCCACGCTGCCTGGTCCGTGATCACGTTGGTGACCAACCCTGTTGCAGAAGCCGCCACAACCGTAAGTGCAGCAGCAACCCCGCGCTTGGCAATCTCCGACACATGACCCCCATTGGTGAGGTGCGATCAGATGCCTAGCGTTACACAGTGCACCTTTCCTGGGTGCTCGGACGCTGACAAACTTCTGTGACCTGGCGCAGGGGGTAGTGCACGAGAGCCGCGGAGCGGGGTGTAGAGCACTAGTACTCGGATGCTCCTGGTGGGCGGCAGAGATCACTATCTCCACCGCCCAACGCCATGGGCTGATCAGTCAACGACCGGCAGATATACCCGGTTGCCGCTAGCCGCGAACTCCTTCGACTTCTGGAGCATTCCCTCAGCGATCTCCTCAGACGAGGCTCCCTCAGCCGCCGCACCACCGAACCGCTCTGTGATGCTTTGGCTAATCTTCATGCTGCAGAACTTGGGACCGCACATCGAGCAGAAGTGAGCCGTCTTGGCGGGCTCCGCCGGCAGGGTCTCGTCGTGGAACTCCCGTGCCGTGTCCGGGTCGAGGGCCAGGTTGAACTGGTCCTCCCACCGGAACTCGAAGCGGGCGTCGGACAGCGCGTCGTCCCAATCCTGGGCACCCGGGTGTCCCTTGGCGACGTCGGCCGCGTGGGCGGCGATCTTGTAGGTGATGACGCCGGTCTTGACGTCGTCACGGTTCGGCAGGCCCAAGTGCTCCTTGGGTGTGACGTAGCACAGCATGGCCGTGCCCCACCAGGCGATCATCGCGGCACCGATGCCGGAGGTGATGTGGTCGTACGCCGGCGCGACATCCGTGGTCAGCGGGCCGAGCGTATAGAACGGAGCTTCATCGCAGATCTCCTGCTGAAGGTCGATGTTCTCCTTGATCTTGTGCATCGGGACATGGCCCGGGCCTTCGATCATGGTCTGTACGTTGAAACGCTTGGCGATCCGGTTGAGTTCCCCGAGCGTTCGCAGTTCAGCGAACTGTGCCTCGTCGTTGGCGTCCGCGATGGAGCCGGGCCGCAGTCCGTCGCCGAGCGAGTACGTGACGTCGTACGCGGCGAGGATCTCGCAGAGTTCCTCGAAGTGCTCGTACAGGAACGACTCCCGGTGGTGCGCGAGGCACCAGGCGGCCATGATCGAGCCGCCGCGGGAGACGATGCCCGTCTTGCGGTTGGCCGTCAGCGGCACATAGGCCAGGCGCACGCCCGCGTGGACCGTCATGTAGTCCACGCCCTGCTCGGCCTGTTCGATGACCGTGTCCTTGTAGACCTCCCAGGTCAGATCCTCGGCCCGGCCGTCGACCTTCTCCAGGGCCTGGTAGAGCGGCACGGTGCCGATGGGGACGGGGGAGTTGCGCAGTACCCACTCACGCGTGGTGTGGATGTTGCGGCCGGTGGAGAGGTCCATGACCGTGTCGGCGCCCCAGCGGGTCGCCCAGGTCATCTTCTCGACCTCCTCCTCGATGGAGGACGTCACCGCCGAGTTGCCGATGTTGGCGTTGACCTTCACCAGGAACCTCTTGCCGATGATCATCGGCTCGATCTCCGGGTGGTTGACGTTGGCCGGCAACACGGCCCGGCCCGCGGCGATCTCGTCGCGGACCACCTCGGGCGAGACGTTCTCCCGGATGGCCACGTACTCCATCTCGGGCGTGATCTCGCCGCGACGGGCGTACGCGAGCTGCGTGACCGCCTCGCCGTCCCGGCTGCGACGCGGCTGACGCGGGCGGCCGGGGAAGACGGCGTCGAGGTTGCGGAGGCCGCCGCGGGGCGAGGTGTGCTTGATGCCGTCGTCCTCGGGACGGACGGGGCGGCCCGCGTACTCCTCGGTGTCGCCGCGGGAGATGATCCAGTTCTCCCGCAGCGGCGGCAGGCCCCTGCGGACGTCGGTGTCGACGTGTGGATCGGTGTACGGGCCCGAGGTGTCGTACAGCGTGACAGCCTGCCCGTTGGTGAGATGCACCTGCCGAACCGGCACGCGCAGGTCGGGGCGGGTGCCCTCGACGTACGCCTTGTGCCAGCCGATGGACTTCCCGGCCTCCTCGGACTGTGCGTCCTGAACGGAGGCAGGCGTGCGTGCGTCCTTGTCGGTCATGAGACCTACTCCCTACGCCGGCATTACCCGGTAACAGGTTCGGCGGTCGACGCAGCGGTTTCCGTCTGCCGACGTTCCGTGTGAAACATCACTCGACTTCGGTGATGTTTCATGTGAAACATCGCTGGGACGGAGGTCAGCGCCCTCTCAGCCCGGTGCTCCGAGCTCCCGCGTGTACAAAAGGTGCCCCCACGCTAGCGGCAATTCTGGCGCGGTGAACAGAGGGCCCCCCTCGTTCTTGCGATGATCGGTCGGTGACCACGACGCAGCGTCCCCCTTACCCACCGCCCGAGCCGCCTCGCGGATCCGGCGCCGGAAACGGCAACGGCCGGGGAGACGGCCACGATTTCGTCCCCGGGTCCGGGTATGGGCCCGGGACGGGTTTCGGTCCTGGGGCCGGAGCTGGTGCTGAGCGTGGTTCCGGCTATGCCGGGGGATACGGGCCGGGCAACGGCCAGGGCGGCGGCTCAGACGGTGGGCATGGAGTCGGCCCCGGCGACGGGCAGGGTCCGGGTTCCGGAGACGGACACGGACACGGAGAGGGTTCCGGGACCGGAGGAGGCGACGGCCACGGACACGGACAGGGTTCCGGGACCGGAGGAGGCGACGGCCACGGACACGGACCCGGACCCGATTCCGCTCCAGGTGGCGGACACGGGCACTCGCACAGCCACGGTCCGGCCACACCCGTCTCCATGCATCTGCGCAAGATCATCGCGGCGATCCTGATCCCGTTCGGCGCGGCCGTGCTGGTCGGTCTCGTTGTGCTGTGGCCGGGCGGCGCCCCGTCGCACGAGCGCACCGGTGTCGGGTTCGACCGGCAGACCGAACAGGCCTCGGTCACCAAGGTCGTGGAGATCAGCTGCAAGGAGGCCGGCGCCTCCGGGGTCCCGCCGACCGGCGACACCTCCACCGCCGAGGGCTCCTCCGCGGTGCAGCAGGAGAAGGGCACCTGCAAGCGCGCGACGATCCGGGTCGACAGCGGCAAGGACAAGGGCCGCACCTTCACCGAGATCATCCAGCCGGACCAGTCCCGCCAGCTGCACGAGGGCCAGAAGGTCGTGGTCGCCTACGAGCCCTCCGCGCCGAAGGACCTGCAGTACTCGGTCACCGACATCAACCGCCGTCTGCCCATGGGCCTGCTGGCCGGCATCTTCGCGCTCGCCGTCGTGGTCGTCGGGCGGCTGCGGGGGGTCATGGCCCTCATCGCACTGGCCATCAGCTTCATGGTGCTGAACTTCTTCATCCTGCCCGCGATCCTGCAGGGCTCGAACCCGCTGGTCGTGGCGGTGGTGGGCTCGAGCGCCATCATGCTCATCGCCCTGTACATGTGTCACGGACTGTCCGCACGGACCTCCGTGGCGGTGCTCGGCACCCTCATCTCCCTGCTGCTGATCGGCGTCCTCGGCTCGGTGTTCATCGACTGGGCCGCGCTCACCGGCAACACCGACGACAACACCGGTCTGATCCACGGCCTCTATCCGACGATCGACATGAGCGGTCTGCTGCTCGCCGGCGTCATCATCGGTTCGCTCGGTGTGCTCGACGACGTGACGGTCACACAGACCTCGGCGGTCTGGGAGCTGCACGAGGCCAATCCGTCGATGGGCTGGCGCGGGCTGTACCGCGCGGGCATCCGGATCGGCCGTGACCACATCGCCTCGGTCGTCAACACGCTCGTCCTCGCCTACGCGGGTGCCGCCCTGCCGCTGCTGCTGCTGTTCTCCATCGCGCAGAGCGGAGTGGGGACGGTCGCCAACAGCGAGCTGGTCGCGGAGGAGATCGTGCGCACGCTGGTCGGTTCGATCGGCCTTGTCGCCTCGGTGCCGGTCACCACCGTTCTGGCCGCGCTCGTGGTCTCGGCCGACCGCCCCAAGGAGGAGCGCGCCGTGGAGGCCTCTGCGGCTCCGGCACGCGGGGGGAGGGGCCGGCGGCGCAAGCGCTGACGTCTCTGAGCCAGACGTCCCAGCGCCACACCGCCGAAGCGTTCCCGCAGGGTCGGCGGCATCCGGTGAAGCGTTACTCCACCGTGCCGCCCGACGGGTGTCTCACCCGGCGCCCTGTTCCGCCAGGATGCGGTCCAGCGCCTCGTCGAGGTGGGCGTCGAAGTCGGCGAGCGAGCCTTCCTGGCCCAGCGGCACCAGCTTGTCGGTGCGGTCGAGGAAGGCGACGAGCGGTGCCGTGGAGGACCGGAACAACGCCTGGTCGCTGCCGACCTGAAGCCGGATCAGCACCTCGCCCAGCGTGTCCGGTTCGACGGGAGTGACCCGCACATCGCCCTCGCCGCACGGCTGGCCGACGCCGTCGATCAGCAGCTCCCGGCCGAAAGCCCACGTCACCGGTGCGTCACCGGGCAGGTGGAACGTCAGCCGGACGGCATAGGGATCACTGGTCTCATAGCGCAGCTCCACCGGAATGCGGAAGGAGAGCTCCTCGGACACGAGAAAGCTCATCATGACCTCTGCTTGTACGGACTCGCGCATCGCTAACCCCGTCATTCGCCGTGACTGGCCGGGAACGAACCTCTGACACTTGATGGAATCTTGCTGAACGTACACAGCAGATCACAAGGAGTGAGTTTTCACATACTGATAGAGAGCGCCAGCGACCCGAGTCGCCGCCCGATCTCGCTCTGCAACTGCCGGGCCGCGGGCAGCAGCCGGTCCTCCTGGTGGGCGGGCAGCGAGATGGCCATCGTCGCGGCCGTGGTGCCGAGGGTGAGCGGAATCGCCGCGCAGACCGCGCCCAGGGCGTACTCCTGACGCTCGGTCACCGGTTCCATCCGCCGCATCCGCTCCAGGCGCCGGAGCAGGCTGTGGTTGTCCCGCACCGTGTAGGGCGTGAGGGGCTGCACCGGATAGCGGTCGAGGTGGTCGCGGCGGGCCTCCCCGTCCAGCTGGGACAGCAGGCACTGCCCGATCGCGTGCGCGTGCCCGGTCTCCCGGAAGTCGGCCCACTCCTCGACCGCCGGGATGCCCGGGGTCTCGGAAACGCACATGACTTCGATCTCGCCCTCTCGGTACGCCGCGTAGTAGACGGGGACGCCGAGCAGGTCTCGCCACTGCGCGAGCGTGTCGACCACCGTGCTGCGACGTTTCTGCCGCGCCCCGCTGCTGCTCAGCCGCTCGGCGGCCTCACCGAGGAAGAACAGGCCCTTGTCCCGGCGCAGATAGCCCTCGTGCACGAGAGTGCGCAGCAGGTGGTACGTCGTGGGCAGCGCGAGCCCCGTCTCGCGGGCCAGTTGCTTGGCGGGAGCGCCGTAGTCATGTCCGGCGACGGTTTCCAGCAGGCGCATGGCGCGCTGCACGGATCCGATGAGGGTCGCCGGAGGCGGGGGTTCGGCGGGTGGCGGTGATGTGGTGGGAGGCGGTGGTGCGGAGGGTGCCGCCGAGCGCGGTTGCGCGGGGACGCTGCGCAGGTGGGCCGGTGCGGTGTCAGCCGGGGCCAAGGGTCACTCCCGAAGCGCGAGGGGCCGACCCGTGCGGAGGGACACGGGCGGGGGTGTGTGCCGCTCGCGGGGATGTCCCCGCGTCGAGCCGGACTCTATTCGTCTGCCACCGCACGCAGACGGCCCGGCCGGGAAACTTCCCCCGCCCGAGGGAACGGGTGATTCCAAGCGTTCCCCGCTACCCCCACCGGTTTCCCACCGGTCTCACCAGTCGCTGCGCGACGAGGAGCTCGACGTGAACTTCCGTACGACGTAGATCAGTCCGCCGACCAGCGCCACGAAGACCAGCACCTTGAAGAGCAGTCCGATGACGAAGCCGACCACGCTGGCGATCAGCCCCCCGAACACGACCAGGGCGATGACCGGCACCGCGATCCACTTCACCCACCACGGCAGTCCCGTGAAGATCTCTCGCATCGCCCTCGTCCTTACCTCTCCACCCGTTCGAGTGCCGGGTCCTGTCGGTCTTCTGACGTTCTGCACTCGATGCTAGGTCCGGAAGGGGGTCGGGCGGGGGCATCGCACCCCTTGTCCTCCCCTGACCGAACCCCTAGGGAACCCCGAGGCGGTCCGTCAGCTCTCGGGCGGAGAGAACACCACCAGCACCCTGAGGTCCTCGGTGATGTGGTGGAACTTGTGGGCGACGCCCGCCGGCACATAGACCACGCTGCCGCGCGCCACCTGGGTCGTCTCCAGGCCGACGGTGATCGCGGCACGGCCGCTCACAACGAAGTAGACCTCGTCCTGATTGTGCGGCTTCTGTGGATCCTGCTCGCCCGCGTCGAGGGCGTACAGACCGACCGACATGTTCTGCGCCCGCAGAAACTGCAGGTAGGCGCCCTCGTTGGCGGCGCGCTCCGCCTCCAGTTCGTCCAGCCGGAATGCCTTCATCGCCTAGTCCGCCCCTGCCTCTAGTGCCCGTGCCCGATCAGGTCTGCCACGATCAGACACATGAAGAATTTCGTAGTCAAGACGATCGCCAACGCCGGTGCCCTGGCGGTCGCCGTATGGCTGCTCGACAAGATCACCCTGACCGGTGACAACACGGGCATGAAGATCGGCACCCTGATCATCGTCGCGCTGATCTTCGGCCTGGTGAACTTCCTGGTCAAGCCGCTCGTCAAGCTGCTCAGCCTCCCGCTGCTGATATTGACGCTCGGCCTGTTCACCCTGATCGTCAACGCGCTGATGCTGCTGCTCACCTCGTGGCTGGCCGACCAGTTCGACCTGAGCTTCCAGGTGGACGGCTTCTGGACGGCCGTCCTGGGCGGCCTGATCATCTCTGTCGTCTCCTGGGCGCTGAACGTCGTCCTGCCCGACGGGGACTGAACGCCTATGACGTATCGAGTCTGCTTCGTCTGCACGGGCAACATCTGCCGTTCCCCGATGGCCGAGGTCGTCTTCCGGACCCGCGTGGCGGAGGCCGGACTCGACGGCCTGGTCGAGGTCGACAGCGCCGGCACGGGCGGCTGGCACGAGGGCGACGGCGCCGACCCGCGCACGGCGGCCGTCCTGGCCGAGAACGGCTACGCCACCGGCCACACGGCCCGGCAGTTCCAGCCGTCGTGGTTCTCCCGCCTCGACCTGGTCGTCGCCCTCGACTCCGGCCACCTCGGCGCCCTGCGCCGCCTCGCGCCCACGGAGGAGGACGCGCGGAAGGTGCGGCTGCTCCG
Organism: Streptomyces sp. NPDC057002; assembly: GCF_042673825.1. NCBI lineage: Bacteria > Bacillati > Actinomycetota > Actinomycetes > Kitasatosporales > Streptomycetaceae > Streptomyces > Streptomyces sp. NPDC057002. Next base: position 702,682 of record NZ_JBHURZ010000004.1, on the reverse strand, counting down.
TTCCTACGACCCCGCCGCCGGCGACGACCTCGACGTACCGGACCCCTACTACGGGGGCACGGACGGTTTCGAGGAGTGCCTTGAGATGGTGGAGGCGGCGAGCACCGGTCTGCTGGCCGCAGTGCGTGAGGACGTGGAGGGACGAGTGGCATGAGTGAGTCCGCGACGGGTGACCAGGGCGGATCGACGGGCGAGGGGGCCCGGTCGTCGAGCCATGCGGCCCCGACCGCCGCTGATGCCGGCGACGGCACGCGGGCGGTGCGGGCCGGGCTCCCCGAGCCGGTCAAGTACGAGCCCACGCTGCCCGGGCCGGTGTTCGCCGCCCACTTCCATCTGCCGGGCGACCCGACCGGCCCGTACACCTACGGCCGTGACGAGAACCCGACCTGGACCCTGCTGGAGCACGCCGTCGGCGAGCTGGAGGCGCCCGGCCGGGACGATGCCGAGACGCTCGTCTTCGCCTCGGGCATGGCCGCGACGTCGGCGGTGCTCTTCTCCCAGCTGCGCACCGGCGATGTGTGCGTCCTGCCCGACGACGGCTACCAGGCACTGCCTCTGGTCCGCGCCCAGCTGGAGACCTACGGCATCGAGGTGCGCACCGCGCCGACCCGCGGCGACGCCCAGCTCGATGTCCTGGACGGCGCGAAGCTGCTGTGGATCGAGACGCCGTCGAACCCCGGGCTGGACGTCTGCGACATCAGGCGGCTCGCCGACGCGGCACACGCGCGCGGTGCCCTGGTGGCCGTCGACAACACCCTCGCGACACCGCTCGGCCAGCGCCCCCTGGAACTCGGCGCCGACTTCGCGGTGGCCAGCGGCACCAAGCAGCTCACGGGGCACGGCGACATCCTCCTGGGCTACGTCGTCGGCCGTGACGCCGAGGCCATGGCCGCCGTACGCCTCTGGCGCAAGGTCGTCGGAGCGATTCCCGGGCCCATGGAAGCCTGGCTCGCGCACCGTTCGATCGCGACGCTGCAGCTGCGGGTCGACCGGCAGAGCACGACCGCCCTGGCGGTCGCCGAAGCGCTGCGCGAGCGTCCCGAGGTGACCGGACTGCGCTATCCCGGACTCCCCGACGACCCCGCGCACAAGATCGCCGCTCAGCAGATGCGGCGCTATGGGTGCGTGGTGTCGTTCACCCTGCCCACGCGTACGCAGGCCGACCGATTCCTCGACGCGCTGCGGCTCGTGGACGACGCGACGAGCTTCGGCGGAGTACGGTCCACGGCCGAACGCCGCGGTCGCTGGGGCGGCGACGCGGTCCCCGAGGGCTTCATCCGCCTGTCGGTCGGCGCCGAGGACGCGGAGGACCTGGTGGCGGACGTACTGCGGGCACTGGACACGTCGGCGGCCTGAACATCCCCCACGGACGGTCCGAGCCTCCCCCCTCGTGGCTCGGACCGTCCTCCGGTTCCGCGCGCAAGAACCGCGCGACCAAGGCTAGTTGACTCTCTGTCAGTGTCCAATCACAGTAGCGACAGAGACCTATCGACTTATTTATAGTTGAGCGCGGCCGCAGGGCCGGGAGCGGGGCCGAAGAGGGGAGAGCGTGCGGTGGATCTGGCCTTGCTGCGGACCTTCGTGACCGTGCACCGGGCCGGCTCCTTCACCCGCGCCGCCGCCCTGCTCGGCCTCTCCCAGCCCGCCGTCACCTCGCAGATACGGACGCTGGAGCGGCAGCTGGGCCGCCCCCTGTTCCTGCGGCAGGCCCGTGGTGTGACCCCGACGAGCATCGGCGACGAACTCGCCCACAAGGCCGCGCCGCATCTCGACGCCCTCGTGGAGATAACGGAGACCGGCCTCGACGACGACTCCTCCTTACGGACGCTGCATCTCGCCGGACCTCCGGAGTTCACCGCCGAACGAGCCCTGCCCGCGCTCACGGAGCTGATCGGCGAGGACGGTCAGGGCTTCGCCCTGCGCGCCTCCTTCGGGAACGCCGAGGAAACGCTGGAAGGACTGTCCGCCGGGCATCACGATCTGGCCATCAGTACGGCCCAGCCACGGGGCGCCCTGCTCACGGCGACTGCGCTCTGCGACGAAGAGCACGTCCTGGTCGCCGCCCCGCGCTGGGCCGAACAGATCGGCGCCGGGGAGCCGGACCGTAAGCCGGAACCGTCCCTGGAGCAGGTGCCCGTCGTGGAGGTGCACGAGTCCCTGCCCTTCGTCTCCCGCTACTGGGCCTCCGTCTTCGACTCGCGCCCCGCCGCCCCGGGCACGGTCATCGTTCCCGACCTGCGCGCGGTCCTGGCCTGTGCGGTCGCTGGGGCGGGCCTGGCGGTGCTCCCGCGCTATCTGTGTGCGGCCGCGCTTGAGCGGGGTGACGTCGTCGCCCTGCACGAGCCGGCGGTGCCGCCGCTGCGGACCTACTTCCTGGTGGTCCGCACCGGGACGCTCGCGATGCCCCATATAGCGCGTGCCCATGAGTGGTTGCAGCGCGCCTCGACGGACTGGTGCTGAGGCCCCCGGGACAGTGCCTCACTCTGAGGGCTCGGCCGGTGACGTTTCGCGATGTTTCACGTGGAACCAGCCGGGCCACATTTCACTCATGACCGTCCGACCTGTGGTCAAGCGCACCGCCCGTGCCGTTCTGCTGGACGGTGACGACCTGATCCTGATCAAGCGCACCAAGCCGGGCGTGGATCCCTACTGGCTCACTCCCGGCGGTGGGGTCGAGCCCGACGACTCGACCGTCGTCGACGCCTTGCACCGAGAGGTGTACGAGGAGCTCGGCGCCAAGATCACCGATGTGGTGCCCTGCTTCGTGGACACCATGGAGCACATCGGGGAGGACGGCGGCGCGACCGGTGTGAAGGTGCAGCACTTCTTCGTCTGCCACCTGGAGTCCATGGACCCCTCTCTCCGGCACGGCCCCGAGGTGGACGAGCCCGTCGGCGAGTACGAGATCGTGCGCGTGCCCTTCACCCGTGTCGGGATCGCCTCCGTCCACCTGGTGCCGCTGTCGCTGCGGCACTACCTGGACGGCAACATCGAGGGCGTACGTGCCATGCACGCCCCCGACCTGGGCTGACACCGGCAGCGGTTCAGGACCCGGCCGCGACCAGCTCCTCCACGGAGTCGTGCCGTATGCGGTCCGACGGGATGCCGACGTCCCTCAGGGCGTCCACACCGCTGCGGATCATCCCGGGCGGGCCTGAGAGGTAGGCCTCGAACTCGTCCCATGGCCCATAGGCGCGTATCGCGTCCGGCAGTTGCTGGTGCGCCTGCTGGTCGATGATCGCGCGGACCGCGAGCCAGGGATGGCTCTGCTGGAGGCGGAGCATGGTGTCGATGTCGTACAGGTCGTGATCCGTGCGAGCCCCGTAGAAGACCTCGACCGACCGGCGGTCCCCGTGCTCTGCCACGTCTTCGACCAGTGCCTTGATGGGCGCTATGCCGGTACCGCCGCCCACGCAGAGCAGGCCGCTCTCGGTGGTGTGGTCCACGGTCATGGCGCCTGCGGGCGGGCCGAGCCGGATGATGTCGCCGGGGCGGGCACGGTGCACCAGGGCGTTGGAGACCCACCCCGCCGGAACGGCCTTCACGTGGAACGACAGCAGGCCGTCGGAGCGGGGCGCCGAGGCGAAGGAGTAGTGCCGCCAGATCCGGGGCCACCAGGGCGTCTCGACGCTCGTGTACTGCCCGGCGAGGAAGGGGTACGGCTGGTCGGGGCGGACGGTGATGACCGCGACGTCCGGAGTTCTGAGGTCGTGCGTGACGACCTCGGCGTACCACCAGGCCGGGGCACGCAGTTCGTCCCTGGCCGCCGCGTCGATCATCACTTGCGAGATGGTGGTGTACGCCCGGACCCAGGCCGCCTCCATCTCCTCGTTCCAGACCTCGGCGGCGTACTTGCTCAGCGCGCCGATCAGGCATTCGCCGACGGCCGGGTAGTGCTCGGGCCGCGTTCCGTACTTCCGGTGGCCGCGGCCGAGATTCTGCAGGTAGTCGACGAGGACCTCGGTGTTGTCGATGTGCTCGGCGGCCGTCAGCAGCGCCTTGAGCAGCCGGTCCCGCTGGGTGTCCATCGCGGCCGGGAACAGCGGCCGCAGGTCCGGGTAGCGGACGAAGAGCAGGGCGTAGAAGTACGACGTGACCTTCTCGGCCACGGGTGCGACCTCGGCCATGGCACGTCGGATGAGGATGGCGTCCGGAGACGCTTCCCTGGCCGGGGCGGCGGCTTGACCCGGGGTCGACACGGGGGCGTGCCGCTGGGAGGGGACCCGCGACTCGTCGGGGCCGGGTGCGGAGGGAGCGGTGGAGGCGAAGGGCGCCGGTGTGAGCGCCGTAGGCACGGGGCCTGCTGACGAGGCCGCGGCGACGCTTGCGGGCGCGGGAGACGAGGCGTGCTGGGCGGCCAGGGGGGCGGGCGTGGGTATCCCTCCCGAGGGCTCACGTCCCTGTTCCGGCCCACCGGTGCCCGCGCCGCCGGTCGTCGAAGCGGGCGGCACCGCCGTGCCGTCGGCCGGAGTCTCCGGAGCGGCGGCCGGCCTGCCCACGGGGCGTACCGCGGCCGGGCGACGCCCCTCAGGCGTACCGGGCTCGCTGTCCGGCGGCGTCGCCGGCTTCTTGCGGGGCGTGAACCAGCCGCCTCCGCCGCCGGAAGTGCCGTTGTCGGCCGACGTGGTGGTCGGAGCGTCCATGGTGTGCCTCGCCTCGAGCATCTTTCGGTCGGTCTGCGCACTTCCCTAGTCGGAAGGTGCCTGCTTTCCCCCGTGGACGGACTGCGTTCCCATCCATGTCGTGGCCAATGCGGCCACATTCAACCCGTATTTCGGCTCCGTACGGACAAGTAGGCAAGAGTGTGACATTGCCCGCAGTGCTCTCACCCGAGCTTCCCACTCGTCTGGATGGTTCAGTCGCGTACCCGAAAACGCGGGTCTTCGATCTCTCCGTCCCATTAGGCTGCATTGCCCTGCACGCGGCCCGCACGGAACGGGTCACCCGCCCTGAATGCGAACCGGAGTCGACCCTACCGGCCACCGCCGTGCACACAAGTCCCCCCTTCCCTCGTCACGAATGAGGGCACCGCGCGAATCATCGGTACTGCCAACTACTGGACATCGCGCCGGTGTTTCACGTGAAACGTCCGGCGTCTGACAGCTCTCTGTGCAGAGGGCTACAACTGGCCAAAAGCTCGTATGGGTAACGGGAAAGAGGTGGACGTCAGGGGCCCCTGTCGGACAGCCTGACCTGCGTGCCGACTCCTTCCCTTGCCTCTCTGCCCATCCGTCGTCTGACGCTCCGCGATCTCGCCGCCTGCGCCGACTTGTCTCAGGACCGGGGGTGGCCACGGGAGGAGCACAAGTGGGGCTTTCTCCTCACAGCCGGCAAGGGCTATGGCATCGATGACCCCGACGGCGGCCTCGTGAGCGCCTGTGTCGTCACCGAGTACGGACCGCACGAGCACCCCGCTCTCGCGGCGATCGGCATGGTCCTGGTCGCCGAACGGCATGCGGGACAGGGCGTGGGACGCCGCCTCATGCGCCATGTCGTCTCAGCGATGGGCCCCACGCCCCTCACCCTGCACGCGACACCGAACGGCCGCCCTCTCTACGAGGAACTCGGCTTCAAGGTCACCGGGCGGGCGGAGATGGTCAGCGGGCTCTTCACTCCCGGCGGACCGGAGCCGAAGGTGGCCACCCGCGCCGCGACGGCCGAGGACCTCGCCGCCATTCTCCGGCTCGACGAGCAGGCATTCGGGACCGACCGCACGCACATCATCACGCGACTGCCCGCCTTCGCCGACCAGTTGCGCGTGGCCGAGGAGGACGGGCGGATCATCGGATACGCGGCCGCCTGGCCCAACATGGACACCCACGTCGTCGGTCCTCTCATCGCACGCGACACGGCGGTCGCCCAGGCGCTCATCGCCTCCCTCGCGGCTCACACCGACCGCCCGCTGCGCACCGATATCGACGTGCGGCACGAAGAGCTCCTCGCGTGGGTGAAGGAGCGCGGCCTGGCGTCCATCGCCTTCAACTCGGTGATGGCGTACGGGATCACCGAACTGCCCGGAGACTGGACCCGCCGGTTCGCGCCGGTCACGGTCGCGGCGGGCTGAAGGGCGCCTGCGACTACGCCGGCTCCCCGGGGATCGGGGAAACCGGCGTAGTCGCGTTGCGGGGCCAGATCAGGCGAGGGCCTCCACGGCGGTCGTGGCGCAGGAGTGGTCCTGCTCCGGGGCGCCACCGCCGACGCCGATCGCGCCGATCAGGCGACCGTCGCGGTGCACCGGAACGCCGCCCGCGATGAACAGCAGCGGCCGGTCGAGCGCGGTCGGCAGCGTGTGGAAGGGGCCTCCGGGCTGCACGGCGTCGACGAGGTCGGCGGTGGGCGCGTTCAGCTGGAGGGCCGTGTAGGCCTTGCGGGTGCTGGTCTCGCCGGAGATCAGCACAGCACGGTCGTCGCGCCGGAAGGCGAGCAGATGGCCGCCCGCGTCCAGGACGGTGACGCTGACGGTCACGCCTGTGGCCTCGGCGGCACGACGGGCGGCGGTGACGAGGACGTCGGCGTCCTGGGTGGTCAGGGGGGCGACGGCTGTGGTGGTGCTCATGAGGGGGTTCTCCTAGGGGGACTTGCTGGTTGGTTCCGGTCCGGTCTGGGCCGGCCCGGTCGCTCAGTGGTGGACGGCGGTCCGCTGCTCGGCCGGCGCGGCTCCGGTGACGACGGTGCTCGGGGCACCGGCACGGCGCTCCAGAGCGGCCGAGAGGAAGGCCAGGAGCAGGGCGCCCGCGGCCAGGGCGGCACCGACCCAGTTGGGGGCGGTGTAGCCGAAGCCCGCACCGATCACCAGGCCGCCGAGCCACGCGGAGAGGGCGTTGCCGAGGTTGAAGGCGCCGATGTTCACGGCGGAGGCCAGGGTCGGGGCGCCGTGCGCCTGGTCGAGGACCCGCTTCTGGAGCGGCGGGACGGTGGCGAAGCCCAGGGCGCCGATCAGAGCGATCGTGACGGCCGACAGCAGCTTGTCGTGCGCGGTGAGGGTGAACAGCGCCAGGACGACGGCCAGCGCGCTCAGGGAGATGTACAGCATGGGCATCAGGGCGCGGTCGGCGAACTTGCCGCCGACGAGGTTGCCGCCGACCATGCCGAGGCCGAACAGGACCAGCAGCCAGGTGACGGAGCCGTCGGCGAAGCCGGCGACGTGGGTCATCATCGGCGCGATGTAGGTGATGGCCGCGAAGACACCGCCGAAGCCGAGGACGGTCATCGCCATCGCGAGCAGCACCTGCACGTTCTTGAAGGCGGCCAGCTCGTGCCGCAGGTGCACGCCCTCCGCCTTGGGCATGTCGGGGACGAGCCGGGCGATGCCGGCCAGGCCGATGACGCCGAGGGCGGCGACGATGGCGAAGGTCACGCGCCAGCCGACGGACTGTCCGACGAGCGTGCCCAGCGGGACGCCGACGACGTTGGCGACGGTCAGCCCGGTGAACATCATCGAAATGGCTCCGGCCTTCTTGTCCGGGGCCACCAGTTCGGCCGCGACGACCGAGCCGATACCGAAGAAGGCGCCATGGGCCAGCGAGGAGACGATCCGGCCGATCAGCATGACGGAGAAGGCAGGGGCGAGAGCCGAGAGCAGGTTGCCGACGATGAACAGGCCCATCAGCACCATCAGCATCCGCTTGCGGGAGACCTTGGTGCCGAGAACGGTCATCAGCGGGGCGCCGAACATCACACCGAGCGCGTAGCCGGTCACCAGGTACCCGGCGGTGGGGATGGAGACCCCGTAGTCGCCCGCGACCTGGGGCAGCAAGCCCATGATCACGAATTCCGTCGTACCGATCCCGAAGGCCCCGATCGCGAGGGCCAGAAGCGCGAGAGGCATGGAGGGGTTACCTTCCCAGAAGATTGCAGGAGCGCTTTGCGTGCGTCCACAATAATTGCACGCGCGGGCTATAGGCAAGCGCCGTCAATTGCGATGCTGCTCTATCCTGGGTGTCAGCCGCTCCGGGACGGAGGAAACGCCAATGACAGCGACGGACCCCGCGCTCACCGCACTCGCCCAGGGCTGGTGCGCCCTTTCCCTGCTGCACGGGAGGATCGAGGGCCACATCGAGCGCGCCCTGCAGGCCAAGCACGACCTGAGCGCGCGGGAGTACTCCCTGCTGGACGTGCTCAGCCGGCAGCACGACGGGGACGGAGGCCATCTGCAGATGAAGCAGGTCGCCGACGCGGTCGTGCTCAGCCAGAGCGCCACCACCCGTCTGGTCACCCGCCTCGAGGACCGCGGGCTCCTGGAGCGCTATCTGTGCCCCACCGACCGCCGGGGCATCTACACGAACGTCACCGAGGCCGGCCTCGCTCTGCTGGAAGCGGCGCGGCCGACCAATGACGCCGCCCTGCGTGAGGCTCTGGACGAGGCGGCGAAGAACCCCGAGCTGGCCCCACTGGTCCGGGTGGTCGAGACACTGAAGGCCCCGGTGCCCGCATAAGACGCTTCCGCGCCTGCTGTCTCTGCGTAAGGTGCGTCCATGGGAGATCTTGAGATACGTGCCGCCGTCGCCGACGACGTCCCGGCGATCGTCGGAATGCTCGCGGACGACCCCCTGGGCGCACAGCGCGAGTCACCGGACGACCTCGCCCCGTATCTGACCGCGCTGGAGCGGCTCAGCGCCGACCCCAACCAGCGTCTGGTCGTGGCGGTCCGGGAGGGCCGGGTCGTCGGCACACTCCAGCTCACGATCGTTCCCGGGCTGTCCCGACGTGGTGCGACCAGGTCGATCATCGAAGGCGTACGCATCCACGCCGATGAGCGCGGCAGCGGCCTGGGAACGCAGCTCATCGAGTGGGCGATCAGCGAATCCCGCAACTTGGGCTGCCAGTTGGTCCAGCTGACCTCCGACACATCGCGCACCGACGCCCACCGCTTCTACGAGCGGCTCGGCTTCACGGCCTCCCACACGGGCTTCAAGCTCCCGCTGTGACCGGCATGCAAGGGGCGCTCTGTTTCACGTGAAACAGAGCGCCCCTTGTCGTCGCCGCCTAGCCGATCCCGCGCCACCCCTCCGGATCGACTCCACCCGGCACAGGAGCCCCCTCGTCGTACGGCTGACGCGTGAACACGAACGAGCCGAGGTCCAGATGGCTCAGGGATCCGTCCGGCCGCTGTACGGCCTTCAGGAGCTCGCCGGCGTAATAGCCCTCCAGCCCCGTCCATGTGCCGTCCCCGTTCGGGCGGAACCGCGAACGGCGGCCACCGCCGGACAGCGGACCCAGCGATAGGAGCCCGTCGGCCGTCAGCCGCAGCGCGAAAGCGTGTGTCCCCCAATACCACTGGCCCGTCAGCTCCAGGATCGACGGGTCAACCTCGCTCGAGGGCCTCCACGCGGAGGGGATGCATGGTTCCGCCTCTGCGACGATGCGAACCAGGTCGGCGGCGACGGAGAACAGCAACGGACCCGAAGTGCAGTTGGCCAGGACGACAGCCGCCACGTCCTCCTCGACACCGATCATGAGGCACGCGAGGAAGCCGGGCAGCGAACCGGTGTGTCCGACGAGGGACCGCCCGTTCCGCCGCCGGATCTCCATCCCCAGGCAGTAGGCGTAGCCGCTCGCCACGTCCGCCGCGTCGTGGGGCGCTGCCGGTGTCCTCATCTCCCGCAGCGACTCGGCGCTCAGAACCCGCTCGTCGCCGTTGACCAGGAAGGCCGCGAAGCGCGCCAAGTCACCCGTGGTCGACCACAGTTGCCCTGCCGGGGCCATACGCCCCAGATCCTCGGTGGGCTCCGGGAGCATCACGTCGGCCCAGGGATGCACCGCCCAGCCACCCGCATGCGGCGCCTGAGGTCGCACGCTCGTGCGGTGCAGCTCCAGCGGTTCGAGCACTTCGCGCCGAAGGACTTCCTCCCAGGAGGCGCCGCGCAGCTTCTCGATGAGCGCGCCGAGCAGCGCGTAGCCCGGGTTCGAGTAGTGGAACCGGCGGCCGGGCGAAGACAGCAAGGGCCGCTCGCCCAGCACATCGGCGAGATCGGGCCGCAGCGACCCGGGGCTCCGCTCCCACCACGGCCCCGGCGTCTCGGCCGCCAGCCCTCCGGCGTGCGCGAGCAGTTCGGCGACGGTCGCCTCCCCCACACCGGTGCCCGGCAGATGCTTCTCCAGCGGATCCCCGAGATCCAGCGCGCCCTCGTCGCGCAGCCGCAGGACGAGAACCGCCGTGAAGGTCTTGGTGATCGAGCCGATCCGGTACTGCACGTTCTCGTCCGGCGCATGCCCCTCCACCGAGGTCCGCGCGCCTGTCCACACCGGTTTCCCGCCCCGCACGACCGTCGCGACGAGTGACGGTGCCCGTCCTTCGGCCTGGGCGACGGCGATCCGGTGCAGCAGTGCGCGACGCGTGCCGGGAAGCAGGTCTTCCTGAGATGTCGTCATGGGTCCCAGTCCACCCGCCCCGGCCTCACCGCGTCGAGCACATTCCGGGCTCGCGTCGCGAGCCCGGGACCACGGTCAGGTCAGGTCTGCGCCATGTCGACGAACCGTGAGTAGTGGCCCTGGAAGGCGACCGTGATCGTCGCCGTCGGGCCGTTTCGGTGCTTGGCCACGATCAGGTCGGCCTCGCCCGCGCGCGGCGACTCCTTCTCGTAGGCGTCCTCGCGGTGCAGCAGGATGACCATGTCGGCGTCCTGCTCGATGGAGCCGGACTCACGCAGGTCGGAGACCATCGGCTTCTTGTCCGTGCGCTGCTCGGGACCACGGTTCAGCTGGGAGAGCGCGATGACCGGGAGCTCCAGCTCCTTGGCCAGCAGCTTGAGGTTACGGGACATGTCCGAGACCTCCTGCTGACGGCTCTCGGCCCGCTTGGACCCACCGGACTGCATCAGCTGGAGATAGTCGATGACGACCAGTCTGAGGTCGTTGCGCTGCTTGAGGCGGCGGCACTTGGCGCGGATCTCCATCATCGACAGGTTCGGGGAGTCGTCGATGTAGAGCGGCGCCGCGGAGACGTCCGGCATCCGGCGGGCCAGACGCGTCCAGTCCTCGTCCGTCATCGTGCCGGACCGCATGTGGTGCAGGGCGACCCGGGCTTCGGCGGACAGCAGACGCATCGCGATCTCGTTGCGCCCCATTTCGAGCGAGAAGATCACGCTCGGCAGGTTGTTCTTGATCGAGCAGGCTCGCGCGAAGTCCAGCGCGAGCGTGGACTTACCCATGGCGGGACGCGCGGCGATGACGATCATCTGGCCCGGGTGCAGACCGTTGGTGAGCGAGTCGAAGTCCGTGAACCCCGTGGGCACGCCGGTCATCTCACCGCTGCGCGAGCCGATCGCCTCGATCTCGTCGAGCGCGCCCTCCATGATGTCGCCGAGCGGCAGATAGTCCTCGCTGGTGCGCTGCTCGGTGACCGCGTAGACCTCTGCCTGGGCGCGGTTGACGATCTCGTCCACGTCGTCGTCGGCCGCGTATCCCATCTGGGTGATGCGCGTACCGGCCTCGACCAGGCGCCGCAGGACGGCACGCTCATGGACGATCTCCGCGTAGTAGGCGGCGTTCGCGGCCGTGGGCACCGTCTGGACGAGGGTGTGCAGATACGAGGCCCCGCCGACCTTGTTGATCTCACCGCGCTTGGTGAGCTCGGCGGCGATGGTGATGGGGTCGGCCGGCTCGCCCTTGGCATAGACGTCGAGGACGGCCTGGTAGATCGTCTCGTGGGCCGGCTTGTAGAAGTCGTGACCCTTGAGGATCTCCACGACGTCGGCGATGGCGTCCTTGGACAGGAGCATGCCGCCCAGGACGGACTGCTCGGCCTCGATGTCCTGCGGCGGTACCCGCTCGAACGATGTGCTTCCGCCGCCCTCCCACTCCCCGTTGTCTCTGCCGCGCTCGTGCTGCTCGTCGCGGCCCCGGGCACCGTCACCACGTCGACGGGCGGAGGGCAGACGATCACTGGGCCCGCTGTCGGCCCACGGGTCGTCCAAGGGCTCGGAAATGCTCACCGAGCCACCTCCTCCCGTCCGCCGCAGCAGACCTCGCCGTGCCCCTCTTTTCTACGGCACGGCACTGACAAATGAGAGGCCCAACTCCGGTTACTGGACGTCGGTTTTGTGACGTTTTCCCAACCGACGGACGGAGCGGGCGCCGGACTACCGTAGGCCCGTCGGCACCGTCAGCCAATCTGGTTATCCACAGGCCATGTGGACGACGGCCCAGATGCTGTGGAGAACTCGGCGAAACCTGTGCACGACCCGGTGGACAGGCCTGTGAACAAGCACCGACCCATCACAGAGAAACTGCCCTGACCTGCGGCTTTGCCGTCCACTGGCTGTGCAGAAGAAAAACTTCCCCAACCGGCGCAAGATCGCTTCGAATGGTGCACGGCGGTGCGCGCCTCTGGTCGAATGGTAAGGGTCACAAAAGCTTTGCATCTCTTACCTGTGGACGATTAGATTGGTGCACATGACACAGGCCCCCGCGCGCCCTCGATCCGGCCGGAGACAGCACGACCGAGAGATCGTCGCACTCGCCGTGCCGGCCTTCGGCGCGCTCGTCGCCGAGCCCCTCTTCCTCATGACCGACACCGCCATCGTCGGCCATCTGGGCACGGCGCAACTCGCCGGTCTCGGCGTCGCCTCGGCCCTGCTGATGACCTCCGTCAGCGTCTTCGTCTTCCTCGCCTACGCCACGACAGCGGCGGTCGCCCGCCGCGTCGGCGCGGGTGATCTCCCGGCCGCCATCAGACAGGGCATGGACGGCATCTGGCTGGCGCTGATCCTCGGCGCCGGTGTCATCGCCGTCGCCCTGCCTACGGCACCCCACCTCGTGGACCTCTTCGGCACCTCGGACGCGGCAGCCCCCTACGCGATCACGTATCTGCGCATCTCCGTGCTCGGCATACCGGCCATGCTCGTCGTCCTCGCGGCTACTGGTCTCCTGCGCGGCCTACAGGACACCAAGACCCCGCTCTATGTCGCCGTCATCGGATTCGTGGCCAACGGCGCTCTCAACGCGGGGCTCGTCTACGGGGCAGGGCTGGGGATCGCCGGCTCCGCCTGGGGCACCGTCATCGCCCAGTGCGGCATGGCCGCGGTCTACCTCGCGGTGGTTCTGCGTGGAGCGCGGAAGCATGGCGCCTCCCTGCGCCCGGATGCCGCCGGGATCAGGGCCTCCGCCCAGGCCGGTGTGCCCCTGCTGGTGCGGACCCTCTCGCTGCGGGCGATCCTGATGATCGCCACGGCGGTCGCCGCCCGACTCGGGGATGCCGACATCGCCGCCCACCAGATCATCCTGTCCCTGTGGAGCCTGCTCGCCTTCGCTCTCGACGCCATCGCCATAGCGGGGCAGGCCATCATCGGGCGCTATCTCGGAGCCGGTGACACACAGGGCGCCCGCGCCGCATGTCGTCGCATGGTGGAGTGGGGTATCGCCGTCGGGGTCGTCCTCGGTGTCCTGGTCGTCCTCACCCGACCGGTGTTCCTCCCCCTGTTCACCAGTGACTCGGCAGTCAAGGACGCGGCCCTGCCCGCCCTGATCATCGTCGCCCTCTCACAGCCGATCTCTGGCATCGTCTTCGTCCTGGACGGAGTCCTGATGGGCGCCGGCGACGGCCCTTACCTCGCTTGGGCGATGGTGCTCACCCTGGCGGTCTTCACCCCGGCCGCCCTACTGGTTCCGGTACTGGGCGGTGGACTCACCGCCCTGTGGGCCACCATGACGCTGATGATGACCATGCGGATGCTGACCCTGTGGCTCCGGAGCCGCTCAGGCCGCTGGATCGTAACCGGTGCGACCCGCTGACACCCGGGCGCGGCCGACGGACTGTTTCACGTGAAACACGGTGTTTCACGTGAAACCAGGTACGGCGTATCCAGGCACCACGCGTCGCATCTTGATACGACGAGACGTGTCCGGGATCGACAATGGGGCCGCACCCCGAAGGGTGCGGCCCCATCGCTCACTGCATCAGCGAGCGCGGCACTCAGGCCGCGACGACCTCGATGCTGACCTTGGCGTCAACCTCGGGGTGCAGACGCACGGACGACTGGTGAGCGCCCAGCGACTTGATCGGCGAACCGATCTCGATGCGGCGCTTGTCGACCTCGGGGCCACCGGCAGCCTTGATCGCCGAAGCGATGTCGGCCGGGGTGACGGAACCGAAGAGGCGACCGGCGTCGCCGGCACGGACGGCCAGGCGGACCTTGACGCCCTCGAGCTGGGCCTTCACCTGGTTGGCCTGCTCGATGGTCTGGATCTCGTGGATCTTGCGAGCACGACGGATCTGCTCGACGTCCTTCTCGCCGCCCTTGGTCCAGCGGATAGCGAACTTCCGCGGGATCAGGTAGTTGCGAGCGTAACCGTCCTTGACGTCGACGACGTCGCCCGCGGCGCCGAGGCCGGAGACCTCGTGGGTGAGGATGATCTTCATGTGTCGGTCACCCTTCCCTTATCGCGCGGTGGAGGTGTAGGGCAGCAGCGCCATCTCACGGCTGTTCTTCACGGCCGTGGCGACGTCACGCTGGTGCTGCGTGCAGTTGCCGGTCACGCGGCGGGCACGGATCTTGCCGCGGTCGGAAATGAACTTCCGCAGCATGTTCGTGTCCTTGTAGTCCACGTACGTGACCTTGTCCTTGCAGAATGCGCAGACCTTCTTCTTCGGCTTGCGCACAGGCGGCTTCGCCATGGTGATTCTCCTGTGTGATCAAGAAGTTTGGGTGCGAACCCGCCCTAGAAGGGGGGCTCGTCCGAGTAGCCGCCGCCACCGCCACCGCCGCCGCCGGAGTTTCCACCCCAGCCGCCGCCACCGCCCTGGTTGCCACCGGCGGGAGCGCCGGTCGCCCACGGGTCGTCAGCGGGAGCGCCGCCGCCCTGCTGGCCGCCACCGGGGCCGCCGCCCCAGCCGCCGCCACCCTGGCCGCCACCGCCACCGCTGCCGCCGCCGTAGCCGCCCTGGCCCCCGCGGCCGGTGGTCTTGGTGACCTTGGCCGTGGCGTTGCGCAGGCTGGCGCCGACTTCCTCGACGTCCAGCTCGTAGACCGTGCGCTTGACGCCCTCGCGGTCCTCGTAGGACCGCTGCTTCAGCCGGCCCTGCACGACGACGCGCATGCCTCGCTGGAGCGACTCGGCGACGTTCTCCGCCGCCTGACGCCAGACCGAGCAGGTCAGGAAGAGGCTCTCGCCGTCCTTCCACTCGTTCGTCTGGCGGTCGAAGGTGCGGGGAGTGGACGCGACACGGAACTTCGCGACGGCCGCACCGGAGGGGGTGAAGCGCAGCTCGGGGTCGTCGACAAGATTGCCGACCACCGTGATGACGGTCTCGCCTGCCATGGGGAACCTCTCGGCGGGTTTGCTGCTGGCTGCTTGTGCTGCTACTCGAATCCCGGGATCAGCTGAGCGGGAGAGCTCAGTGGGTCTCGGGGCGGAGGACCTTGGTCCGGAGGACCGACTCGTTCAGGTTCATCTGGCGGTCGAGCTCCTTGACGACCGCAGGCTCGGCCTGCAGGTCGATGACCGAGTAGATGCCCTCGGGCTTCTTCTTGATCTCGTACGCGAGACGACGACGGCCCCAGGTGTCGACCTTCTCGACCTTTCCGCCGCCGTCACGGACGACAGAGAGGAAGTTCTCGATCAACGGAGAGACAGCGCGCTCCTCGACCTCGGGGTCGAGGATGACCATCACCTCGTAGTGACGCATGTGGAACCCACCTCCTTTGGACTCAGCGGCCACGGTCGATCCGTGGCAGGAGGGTTGTGATGCGTATCCGACGGTATCGGCCACCACTGACAGTCGGGGTTCTGTCGAGAACCCCCTGCCGTGATGTGGGCAGACACCGGTGCGGACGGTACAGAGTACCCGCACAGCGGCTTGCGGTTGAAATCCGGCCGCGAGGGCAGCCAATCTGTACACATCGGGTGTGTATGGCGCTACGATGCGCCGACTTTCGCAGGAGGTGCCCTATGGCACAGGCATTGCGACCCAACACCGCCGGCGGCCTCTTCGCCACGGACGGCAAGCCCCACCCCCTCCAGGACACCCTGCTCGCGGTGACCCTGGTGCTGGGCATCACGTCGTTCGTCACGGCACTCGTCGACGATGACCTGCACCTGCTCAGCTCCTGGACCGGCCTGGTGGGCATTCTCGTCGGTGCGTACGGCCAGTGGATCTCGGAGACGACCCGTGAGCGCTTCGGCCTGATCCTGGGCCTGGGAGCCTCGGCTGTCGGGTTCTTCCTGGGCATGGCGCACGGCGGGTTGTTCGGCGGGCTCATCGACTGACGCCAGGCACACCCCAACTGAACATCGTGTGACGCCCCGGCCGCCCACGGGCCGGGGCGAAGGTTCCGTACGCCCAACCGGCGCGCTCCCAAGGCGCAGTAGGCTTCGCGCGAGAGCCGGAGCCCCTGAACCCATGGGGACACACCAGCCCGAGGAGCGCCCCGAAATGAGCCTGACCCTGAGGACCATCAGCCGCGAGCAGCATCTGGCCTACATCCAGAGCCTGCCCTCGGCGAGCCACATGCAGGTCCCGGCCTGGGCTGACGTCAAGGCGGAGTGGCGCTCCGAGCACCTCGGGTGGTTCGACGACAGGACCGGCGAGCTCGTCGGTGCCGGCCTGGTCCTCTACCGGCAGCTCCCCAAGATCAAGCGCTACCTCGCCTACCTGCCCGAGGGCCCGGTCATCAACTGGTTCTCGCCGAATCTGCAGGAATGGATCGAGCCGATGCTGGCTCACCTGAAGCAGCAGGGCGCCTTCTCCGTGAAGATGGGCCCGCCGGTGATCATCCGGCGCTGGGAGGCCGCTTCCATCAAGCAGGGCATCCAGAACCCGGATGTGAAGCGCCTGCGCGACATCGAGGCCGACCACATCGAGCCGCGCGCCTTCGAGGTCGCGGACAAGCTGCGCCGCATGGGCTGGCAGCAGGGCGAGGACGGCGGCGCGGGCTTCGGCGACGTCCAGCCCCGGTACGTCTACCAGGTGCCGCTGGCCAACCGCTCCCTTGAAGAGGTCCACAAGAACTTCAACCAGCTGTGGCGCCGCAACATCAAGAAGGCCGAGAAGGCCGGCGTCGAGGTCGTCCAGGGCGGCTACCAGGACCTCGAGGAGTGGCAGCGGCTGTACGAGATCACGGCCGTGCGCGACCACTTCCGGCCGCGCCCGCTGTCGTACTTCCAGCGCATGTGGACGGCCCTCAACACCGAGGACCCCAACCGCATGCGGCTGTACTTCGCCCGGCACAACGGCGTGAACCTGTCAGCGGCCACGATGCTGATCGTCGGCGGGCACGTCTGGTACTCCTACGGCGCCTCCGACAACATCGGCCGTGAGGTCCGGCCCTCGAACGCGATGCAGTGGAGGATGCTGCGCGACGCCTACGCGCTCGGCGCCACCGTCTACGACCTGCGCGGCATCTCCGACTCGCTGGACGAGACCGACCACCTCTTCGGCCTGATCCAGTTCAAGGTGGGTACGGGCGGCCAGGCGGCCGAATACCTCGGCGAGTGGGACTTCCCGCTGAACAAGCTGCTGCACAAGGCGCTCGACATCTACATGTCGCGCCGCTGACCGACACACCGCAACTGACACACGTCAACCACGGAGAAAGGTTCCAGGTCCGGCCATGGCGCTCACGCTCTACGTCGACACCGCGCGCTGGCGTGCGCACCACAAGCACGTGCAGGATCAGTTCCCTGGGCTCGTCCCGGTCTGCAAGGGCAACGGCTACGGCTTCGGGCACGAGCGGCTGGCGGAGGAGGCCACCCGGCTGGGCTCGGACATCCTCGCCGTCGGCACGACGTACGAGGCCGCGCGCATCAAGGACTTCTTCGGCGGCGACCTGCTGGTGCTGACCCCGTACCGGCGCGGCGAGGAGCCGGTGCCGCTGCCGGACCGGGTCATCCGCTCGGTCTCGTCGATAGACGGCGTCTACGGCCTGGTCGGTGCCCGCGTGGTGATCGAGGTGATGTCCTCGATGAAGCGGCACGGCATCAGCGAGCAGGACCTCGCCCAGCTCCACGCCGCCATCGAGAACGTCCGCCTGGAGGGCTTCGCCATCCACCTGCCCCTGGACCGCACCGACGGCTCGGACGCTGTCGAGGAGGTCATCGGCTGGATGGACCGGCTGCGTGCGGCCCGGCTGCCCCTGCACACCATGTTCGTCAGCCACCTCAAGGCGGATGAACTCGCCCGTCTCCAGCAGCAGTTCCCGCAGACCCGGTTCCGTGCCCGCATCGGCACGCGACTGTGGCTGGGGGACCACGAGGCCACCGAGTACCGCGGCGCGGTCCTGGACGTCACCCGTGTCGCCAAGGGTGAGCGCTTCGGCTACCGGCAGCAGAAGGCGGCCTCCGACGGCTTCCTGGTGGTCGTGGCGGGCGGTACGTCGCACGGGGTGGGCCTGGAGGCCCCCAAGGCGCTGCACGGCGTCATGCCGCGCGCCAAGGGCGTCGCCCGCGCCGGCCTCGCGACGGTCAACCGGAACCTTTCGCCGTTCGTCTGGGGCGGCAAGCAGCGCTGGTTCGCCGAGCCGCCGCACATGCAGGTCTCGATCCTGTTCGTGCCCTCGGACGCGCCGGAGCCGACGGTCGGCGAGGAGCTGGTGGCCCATCTGCGGCACACCACCACGCAGTTCGACCGGATCATGGACCGCTGACCGACGCGGTGCGCTGAGGTCGCACAGCTCAGCAAGAAGGCCGTACACGGTTTCCCGTGTACGGCCCTTCGCTGTACGGCCCTTGGAGTCGTTCGCTCAGAGCGAACCGCCGGTCGCGTCCCGCTTGCCCCACTGGACCTGCGCCCCGTCGAACCGAGCGGTCGTGTGCCGCGAGAGACGGGATGCCGGGCTGAGGACGAAGACGTCCTCAGCGCCGTCGAGCACTCCGCCCGAGGGATCGTCGTCGCCGGACCGGCGCACCGGATCCCGATCGGGCATGAGGATGTCGCGCACGATCATGGCGCACAGGTACAGGGTCCCCAGCAAGTGCAGACCGATGGCCCAGTGGTAGCCGTCGGTCGGCAGGCCCTTGTGTGCCTCTCCGCTGGTCGTATACGCGAGGTACAGCCAGATCCCCAGGAAGTACGCCACCTCGCAGGCCTGCCAGATCAGGAAGTCCCGCCACTTCGGCCGGGCGAGCGCCGCCAGGGGAACCAGCCACAGGACGTACTGCGGCGAGTAGACCTTGTTGGTGAGGATGAACGCCGCGACGATCAGGAAAGCGAGCTGGGCGAACCGCGGGCGGCGCGGGGCGGTCAGGGCGAGCGCCGCGACACCCGCGCAGCACACCAGCATCAGCAGCGTGGCGAGCGTGTTGACGGTGTCGACGCTGAGCGGGTCGTCCGAGTTCTGAGCCATGATCAGCCAGAAGGAGCCGAAGTCGACGCCCCGCTCCTGGCTGAACGTGTAGAACTTCGACCAGCCCTCGAACGCGAAGAGCATCACCGGCCCGTTCACGACGACCCAGGCGACGATCGCACCGCCCAGAGCCGTCCCGAACGCACGCCACCTGCCCGCGCGCCAGCACAGCACCATCAGCGGCCCGAGGATCAGGAAGGGATAGAGCTTGGCAGCCGTGGCGAGCCCCAGCAGGACGCCGAAAGCGAGGGGGCGGCCGCGTGACCACATCAGCATCGCCGCGGCCGTCAGAGCGACCGCCAGCAGATCCCAGTTGATGGTCGCCGTCAGCGCGAAGGCAGGCGCCAGGGCCACCAGCAGACCGTCCCAGGGTCGCCGGGCATGGGTACGGGTCACGCAGACGGCGATCACCGACGCGCACACCATGAGCATCCCGGCGTTGACCATCCAGTACCACTGCTCCTGGTACTGGATGGTGCCGCTGCCGGGCGTGAGCCAGGAGGCGACCTCCATGAAGACGCCGGTCAGCACCGGGTACTCCAGGTACTGCATGTCGCCGGGGAGCCGGTCGAAGTACGGCACGAGTCCGTCGGCGAAGCCGCGCCCCTGGTAGAGGTGCGGGATGTCCGAGTAGCACGCGTGCGTGTACTGGGAGCTGGCACCGAAGAACCAGGCTCCGTTGAAGCAGGGCGCCTTCTGGACCAGGCCGAGAGCGAACATGCCGATCGCCACCAGCGCGATCACCCGCACGGGAGTCCACCGGGACGCCCCGATCAGGGCACGCCGCCCCAGCGGGCCGCCGATCAGCTCGCTGCCGGCCGCGGCGACCTCGTCCTCCTTGGTCGGCCGCACCGGGTCCGGCTCGTGGACGCTCGATTGCGTCGATTCTGCACTGGGCATGCCGCACATCCTGCCGTACGTGTCTATCAATACGCCGAGGGCCGCCGTACCCGAGTGGGTACGGCGGCCCATGTTTCACGTGAAACAGCTTCGCGTTTCACGTGAAACACCCAAGCCGGGCGTTCGGTCGGCTATCCCTCAGGGCCTCCGAAGATGCCTCCGTTGCCGTTTCCTCTGGTGTTGCCGCCGTTCTCGCTCGTATCCGTTGGCGAGGGCGAGGTACTCGGCTCTCCGCCCGTGCCGCCGTTCTCCGTGCCACCGTCTTCCTCATCGCAGCCGAAGAAGCCGCAGGTGTCGGTGGGAGAGGGCGACGGCAGCGACGGCGTCTCGCTGGGCGAGGAGCTCGGGGACTCGGTCGCGGTCTCGCTGGGCTCCACACTGGGAGTCGGCGTCGGCGTCGGGGCGCCCACCGCATCCTGGATGTCGCCGATCTTCTCGGGCTCCGGGAATCCGAGGTCGGTCTGGCCCCTCAGCGCGGCCTTCATGTACTCGGTCCACACCAGCGTGGGGACGTCACCACCGTGGATGGACACCTCGCCCGCCGTGCCGTTCATGGAGAGCAGCTTGGCGCTCTTGGGGTCCTCACGGAACATCGCGACCGAGGTCGAGAGCTGCTGTGTGTAGCCGACGAACCAGGCCGACTTGTTCTCGTCCGTCGTACCGGTCTTGCCGGCCGCCGTACGGCCCAGGGACAGCGCGTTCTTACCCGTACCGTTCTGGATGACGTTCTCCAGAACGTTCGTGACGTTGTTCGCCACGTTCTCGGGCATCGCCTGCGTGATCCTCGGCTTCTCGAAGCCCGGAGTCTCCTGCCCGTTGAACTTGACGCTCGTCACCGAGTACGGAGCGGCCTGCTTCCCGGCGGCGGCGAACGTCGCATAGGAGTCGGCCATGCGGATCGCGCTGGGAGTCGACGTACCGAGCGCGAACGACGCGTTGAGACCGGCAAAGCTGCTGTCCAGGATTCCGGCCTTCTCGGCCAGGTCGGCCACGTTCTTCATCCCCACGTCCATGCCGAGCTGCACGAACGGGGTGTTGACGGACTGCTCCATCGCCTTGCGCAGGGAGATGTAACCCCACGGGCGATCGCTCTCGTTCTCCTGGAAGAAGGGCGTGTTGTCCTTCTTCATGACATAGGAGCCGTCGTTGTTCCTGATCTTGAGATGGTCGTTGCCGTTGTACTTGCTGAGCGGCGAGAGAGGGCCGTCGCTCCGGTAGGTGCCGTGCTCCATGGCGGCGGCGAGCACGAACGGCTTCCACGTCGAACCGACGGGGACACCCGAGGTGTCCGCGTTGTTGTTGAAGTGGCCGTTCTCGTACCCCGCGCCACCGTAGAGCGCGACGATCGCGCCGTCCTTGGGCTTCACCGACGCCGCACCGAACTGAACGTGCTTGTCCAGCTCGCGCTTGTCCGGGTCGAGCTTCTCCTTCTCGACCTTCTTGACAGCCTTGGTCAGCGCTTCGACCTTGGACTTCTCGAAGGTCGTCTTGATCTGGTACCCGCCCTGATCGAACTGCTTCTCCGTGATGTTGGAGTGGTTCAGGACGTACTTCTTGGCCGTGTCCGCCAGGTAGCCGATCTGGCCGCTCATACCCTTGGCCGCCTTGCGGTCATCGGGCATGGGGTACTTGCTGATCGCCGTCTGGTAATCGGCGTCCGAGAGCTTCCTGTCGTTGTGCATCTGCTGGAGGATCCAGCCCCAGCGGTCCTTGGAGCGCTTGAGGTTGGCATCCTTGCTCGCCGAAGGGTCGAGGCTCTCGTTACCCGCGGGGTCGTAGTACGTCGGCCCCTTGAGCAGGGCGGCGAGGAAGGCGCACTCGCTCGGCTTGAGGTCGACCGCGTCCTCGCCGTAGTACGTCTGGGCGGCGGCCTGGATGCCGTAGGCGCCGCGGCCGTAGTACGAGGTGTTGAGGTACCCCTGGAGGATCTCGTCCTTGGAGAGCTTGGTGCCCACCTTGATCGAGATGAACATCTCCTTGAACTTACGGGTGACCGTCTGGTCCTGGCTCAGGTAGGTGTTCTTGACGAACTGCTGGGTGATCGTCGAACCACCCTGCGTGTCGCCGCCCCGGGCCATGTTCGCCAGAGCCCGTGCGATGCCCATGGGGTCGACGCCCGAGTCCTGGTAGAAGCTCTTGTTCTCGGCCGAGATCACCGCCTGCTGCATGGCCTTCGGGATCTTGTCGATCGTGACGTTCTGCCGGTTCTGGCCACTGCCGGTCGCGATCATCTGCTGGCCGTTGGCCCAGTAGTAGACGTTGTTCTGCGACCGGGCGGCCGCGTTCTCCTCATTAGGGACGCCCACCATGGCGTACCCGATGCCCGCCACGGCCACCAGGCTCCCGATGAAGCCGATACACAGGCCGGAGACGAGCCTCCAGGACGGCATCCAGCGGCGCCAGCCGTACTTGCCGGCCCGCGGATAGTCGATCAGACGCTTCTTGTCGTACATGACCGGGCGCTCTTTGCCCCGTCCGGGCCCGCTCGGCCCTCCGGGAGCCGCGCGCCGGCCGCCACGTGTCGGTTCGGCCGCTCTGCGGCGGCCGCCTCCACTTCTCTGCGCCGCACGCCGGGCCTCTGCACGGCCGCCGTACTGGCGCTCCTCACCCCCCGAGTCGTAGGAGTCCGACCCATAGGAGTCGGACGGAGACCCGGTGGCGCCTCGCGGTGCCGCGCGGCGGCCGGAGGACGAGCCGGACTGGCCGCGTCGGGTCGCGGCACGTCCGCCTCCCTGCGGCTGCGGCGGTTTGCGACGGTGCTCGCTCATCGAACGACTACTCCTCGGGCAGGCGCACCCCTGCGCGCCTGGAAACGGCAGCTTGTTTCCGGTCCCCCCGAAGTACGGATGCGGTCGGCTCCGCATTCATCGGTCCCGCATGCACCCGTACTACACCGAAGACGAGGACGCGCTCACGCGTCCCACGGTTCCCGGTGATGTGCATGGCGCACAGACTACGCACCGCCAAAACCTGCCGAGGACCGAAGTTCACCTCAAATCAGGCAACTCGCGTCTGACGAATCGGTGATGTGACCCCGTTCACCACACCCCCTCTTGTCGCATCCGCAAGGCCGTTCTATCGTCGTGATGTATCGAGTCGATACATCAGCCCGACACATCGGACCGAGACATGGGTACCGCGGGAGAGAGGAGGCGACGATGAGCCGGCGTTCCGGGATCCTCGAGTTCGCCGTACTCGGCCTGCTCCGCGAATCTCCGATGCACGGCTATGAGCTGCGCAAACGACTCAACACATCACTGGGTGTGTTCCGTGCGTTCAGCTACGGGACGCTTTACCCCTGCCTCAAGACGCTGGTCGCCAACGGCTGGTTGATCGAGGAGCCGGGGAACACCACCGAGGACGCCCTCGCCGCCCCTCTCACGGGACGGCGCGCCAAGATCGTCTACCGGTTGACGGCGGAGGGCAAGGAGCACTTCGAACAGTTGCTCTCGCAGACCGGGCCCGACGCGTACGAGGACGAGCACTTCGCCGCCCGTTTCGCTTTCTTCGGGCAAACCTCACGCGATGTGCGCATGCGCGTGCTGGAAGGCCGCCGCAGCCGGCTGGAGGAGCGCCTGGAGAAGATGCGCGTCTCCCTGGCCCGGACCCGGGAACGACTCGACGACTACACGCTCGAGCTTCAGCGCCACGGGATGGAGTCCGTGGAGCGCGAGGTGCGCTGGCTGAACGAGCTCATCGAGAGCGAGCGGGCGGGGCGGGACCTCAACGGTTCCTCCTCCGGGGAGCCCGCTTCGCGTGACACCACATCTGGAGCGTCGGGCGGCCTGCCCCGGCCGGGGGACGACCCCCGTCCGGATACGCCCGACGACACCGCCACGTGAGAGCCCCCTCAAGGGCCTCACTCATACACACAGGGAGCAACCGGAATGGGTTCGGTTCGCGTAGCCATCGTCGGCGTGGGCAACTGCGCCGCATCGCTGGTGCAGGGAGTCGAGTACTACAAGGACGCCGACCCGGCGTCCAAGGTGCCGGGCCTGATGCACGTCCAGTTCGGCGACTACCACGTCCGCGACGTCGAGTTCGTCGCCGCGTTCGACGTGGACGCCAAGAAGGTCGGTCTCGACCTCGCGGACGCCATCGGCGCCTCCGAGAACAACACCATCAAGATCTGCGACGTGCCCAGCACCGGCGTGACGGTCCAGCGCGGCCACACCCTCGACGGCCTGGGCCGGTACTACCGCGAGACGATCGAGGAGTCCGCCGAGGAGCCGGTCGACGTCGTTCAGATCCTCAAGGACAAGCAGATCGACGTCCTCGTCTGCTACCTGCCCGTCGGCTCCGAGGACGCGGCGAAGTTCTACGCCCAGTGCGCCATCGACGCCAAGGTCGCCTTCGTCAACGCCCTTCCGGTCTTCATCGCCGGCACCAAGGAGTGGGCGGACAAGTTCACCGAGGCGGGCGTCCCGATCGTCGGCGACGACATCAAGTCCCAGGTCGGCGCCACCATCACGCACCGCGTCATGGCGAAGCTGTTCGAGGACCGGGGCGTCGTCCTGGACCGCACGATGCAGCTGAACGTCGGCGGCAACATGGACTTCAAGAACATGCTCGAGCGCGACCGCCTCGAGTCGAAGAAGATCTCCAAGACGCAGGCCGTCACCTCCCAGATCCGCGACCGCGAACTGGGCGAGGGCAACGTCCACATCGGCCCGTCCGACTACGTCGCCTGGCTGGACGACCGCAAGTGGGCCTATGTCCGCCTCGAGGGCCGCGCCTTCGGTGACGTCCCGCTGAACCTGGAGTACAAGCTGGAGGTCTGGGACTCCCCGAACTCCGCCGGCGTCATCATCGACGCCCTGCGCGCCGCGAAGATCGCCAAGGACCGCGGCATCGGCGGCCCGATCCTCTCCGCGTCGAGCTACTTCATGAAGTCCCCGCCCGTGCAGTACTTCGACGACGAGGCCCGTGTGAACGTCGAGAAGTTCATCAAGGGTGAGGTCGAGCGCTGACGCGCCGCAACGAGTCGCTCCTGCCAGGGCTGTGAGGGTCCCCGGGTCGTACGACCCGGGGACCCTCCCCGTATGTGAGGCTGTGCCCCATGGCCGTCGTCCGTGACCTGCGCGTCCTGTTGCGCTTCCAGGGCTTCCGGCGTCTGCTCGCCATGCGCCTGCTCTCCCAGGGCGCCGACGGCGTGTACCAGGTCGCGCTCGCCGCGTACGTCGTCTTCTCTCCGGAGCGGCAGACCTCGGCCGCGGCGGTCGCCTCCGCGATGGCGGTGCTGCTGCTCCCGTATTCCCTCGTCGGCCCCTTCGCCGGTGTCCTGCTGGACCGTTGGCGGCGCCGCCAGGTCCTGCTGTACGGCAGCCTGCTGCGCGCCGTGCTGGCCTCGGCCACGGCATTGCTGATGCTCAGCCCGGCTCCCGACTGGCTCTTCTACGTCTCCGCCCTGTGCGTCACCGCGGTCAACCGCTTCGTTCTCGCCGGACTCTCCGCCGCCCTGCCGCGCGTGGTCGACGCCGAGCGCTTGGTCATCGCCAACTCCCTCTCCCCGACCGCCGGAACCCTGGCGGCGACCGCGGGCGGCGGCCTGGCCTTCGTCGTCCGCCTGGTGGTGGCGGACTCCGACGCCGCCGTGGTGCTCGTGGCAGCCGGGCTGTACCTGTGCGCGGCTGTGGCTTCGCTGAGCATGGCGCGGGAGCTCCTCGGCCCCGACCGGACCTTGGGGCGCGAGCAGCTCGGGCCCGCTCTCACGGGCACCGTCCGCGACCTGGTGGCCGGCGTACGTCACCTGGCCGCGCCGCAGCGCAGGGAGGCCGCCTGGGCGCTGGCGGCGATGGCACTGATGCGGTTCTGCTACGGCGCCCTGCTGGTCATGCTGCTGATGCTCTGCCGGTACGCGCTCACCTCGACCACGGACGACGGACTCGCTCTGCTGGGGCTGGCGTTGGGCGTCTCCGGCGCGGGATTCTTCGCGGCGGCCGTGGTGACACCCTGGGCCGCGGGGCGGCTGGGGCCGGGCGGCTGGATCGTCGTGTGCGCGGGGGCCGCCGCCTTGCTGGAGCCCGCTCTCGGACTGCCGTTCGCCACCACCCCGCTGCTGGTCGCGGCCTTCGTTCTGGGGCTGACCACCCAGGGCGCGAAGATCGCCACCGACACCATCGTCCAGTCGTCCGTGGAGGACGGCTTCCGCGGCCGGATCTTCTCTGTCTACGACGTCCTCTTCAACGTCTTCTTCGTCGGCGCCGCCGCCGTGGCGGCCCTGATACTGCCTCCGGACGGCCGATCCGTGGCGCTGGTGATCACGATCGCCGTGATCTACGCGGCAGTAGCGGCGGCTATGGCCCGGTTTGGCCACCGGTAAGTGTCACATCAATGACACAGAGCCACTCCTGACTACTGAGTTGTCAGTGGGGCCCGATAACTTACGTGCGTCTTATCTCGCGACATGTTCGCGTCATTCACCATGTACTAGGGGGACTCCCGAATGACCACTCCGCCGTCCCAGGGCAACCCGTTCGCACAGAACCAGCCCGCGGGTCAGCCCCAGGCTCCGTACCCGCCGCAGGGCGGCTACCCCCAGCAGCCCGGACAGCCCGGCTTCCCGCCGCAGGGCGCTCCGTACGTCCCGGTCCCGCCGCAGCCGTCCGGCCGCAAGCTCAGCTTCAAGACCATCAAGAACATCGTGATCGTCATCGCGGTCGCGGGCATCGCCATCGGCGGCTGGATAACCAGCCGGGACGACGCCAACACGGCGGCCGTCGGCGACTGCATGCACCGTGGCAGCACCAGCGACAACAACCCGGACCTCGAAGTCGTCAAGTGCAGCGACGCGAAGGCTCAGTACGTGGTGCTGGCCAAGATCGAGGGCTCGTTCCTCACGGACACTCTCGCGTCGAGCAAGTGTGAGTCCGCGGCCAAGGACTTCCAGTACTCGTACACCGAGAGCGGTGACGGCAAGGACTTCCTGCTCTGCCTGAAGGACTACAAGAAGTAGGGCAGACGCAGAGAGGGGCGGTGTTTCACGTGAAACACCGCCCCTCGACTATCTCCTGCGGGGTCATGTTTCACGTGAAACATGACCCCGTTTCACAGCCTCAGCCGTCCTGTCCGGCCCACCACTCCTTGAGCGCTGCCAGCGCGGCATCGTGCCCCATCGGCCCGTTCTCCAGCCGCAGCTCCAGCATGTGCTTGTAAGCGCGACCGATGACCGGGCCGGGACCGACGCCGAGGATCTCCATGATCTGGTTGCCGTCGAGGTCCGGGCGAATGGAGTCCAGCTCCTCCTGCTCCTGAAGGCTGGCGATCCGATCCTCCAGGCCGTCGTACGCGCGCGACAGGGCCGTTGCCTTGCGCTTGTTGCGCGTGGTGCAGTCCGAGCGGGTCAGCTTGTGGAGGCGGTCGAGGAGCGGGCCGGCGTCACGGACATAGCGGCGGACCGCCGAGTCCGTCCACTCGCCAGTGCCGTAGCCGTGGAAGCGCAGGTGGAGCTCGACCAGCCGGGAGACGTCCTTCACCAGCTCGTTGGAGTACTTGAGTGCCGTCATGCGCTTCTTGGTCATCTTCGCCCCGACCACCTCGTGGTGGTGGAACGAGACCCGGCCGTCCTTCTCGAAGCGACGGGTGCGCGGCTTTCCGATGTCGTGGAGCAGGGCGGCCAGGCGGAGCGTCAGGTCGGGACCGTCGTCCTCCAGCGCCATCGCTTGCTCCAGGACGATCAGGGTGTGGTCGTAGACGTCCTTGTGCCGGTGGTGCTCGTCACGCTCCAGTCGCAGGGCGGGCAGCTCGGGCAGCACACGGTCGGCGAGGCCGGTCTCGACGAGCAGCGTCAGGCCCTTGCGCGGGTACCGGGACAGGACCAGCTTGTTCAGCTCGTCGCGCACCCGCTCGGCCGAGACGATCTCGATACGCCCGGCCATCTCCGTCATCGCCGTGACGACCTCGGGGGCGACCTCGAAGTCGAGCTGAGCCGCGAAGCGCGCGGCCCGCATCATCCGCAGCGGGTCGTCCGAGAACGACTCCTCCGGGGTGCCAGGGGTGCGCAGCACCCGCGACGCGAGGTCCTCGAGCCCGCCGTGCGGGTCGACGAACTCCTTCTCCGGCAGCGCGACGGCCATCGCGTTCACGGTGAAGTCACGGCGGACTAGGTCCTCCTCGATGGAGTCGCCGTACGACACCTCGGGCTTGCGCGAGGTCCGGTCGTAGGCCTCCGAACGGTAGGTGGTCACCTCGATCTGGTAGCCGTCCTTCTGGGCGCCGACGGTGCCGAAGGCGATCCCGACCTCCCAGACGGCGTCGGCCCACGGGCGCACGATCTTGAGTACGTCCTGGGGACGGGCGTCGGTCGTGAAGTCGAGGTCGTTGCCGAGCCGGCCCAGCAGCGCGTCCCGCACCGAGCCGCCGACCAGGGCGAGTGAGAACCCGGCCTCCTGGAATCGGCGGGCGAGGACGTCGGCGACAGGAGCGACCCGCAGCAGTTCACTCACCGCACGGTGCTGCACCTGGCTGAGGGCACTGGACGTTTCTTCGTTGGCGTTCGGCACAACAGAAGAGGGTACGTGGCTCGGGCGGCCGTAAGCTCCCCCTATTACGCGTGCGGACTCGTCCGTGAATAGACGCACAAGACCCGCCCTTGAGATGTAAAGAACCGCTCCCTTTTATACGGTCACATACCGGGCAGGACGGTGCCCGCCCGCGATCTTGTGGAGCGGACCGCGGCACTTCCCCTCAGCGCGCATCGTTACCATGCGTGGACGCACATTCCGACGACCACTGACGACGACGAGGGACGGGCGAAGCGCGTGGCCGACGCGGCAGACTTCCAGGGGACCAGTGCCTCACCGGCCCGCCGGTGGCTCCGGCGCACCGGGGCACTGCTCGCCGGTGCGCCCCTGCTGGCCGGGCTGCTCCAGCTGCCCGCCGCGGCCCCGGCGGACGCGGCCGGACAGGAGGCCCCTCAGGCGGCCGCCGGCGCGGGCTCGGTGTCCGTCGCCGTCGACTCGCTCAGCCCCACCGCCCCCTCCGAGGGCGACACGGTGAATGTGTCGGGCACGGTCACCAACAACGGCAAGCAGGCGGTCACCGACGCCCACGTCGATCTGCGGGTGGGCCCTTCGCTCGACACCCGCTCCTCCATCGACGCCCTCGCGAAGAAGAGCAACGCCGTCCAGGGCCCCACCGGCAAGGCGGTCGGCGGCAAGTACAGCGAGAAGTTCTCCAAGCTCACCCCCGGCGTGGCCGAGCCCTTCAACATCTCCGTGCCGGCCGACGAGCTGGACCTCGGCCCGGACGGCGTCTACCAGCTGGCCGTCGCGCTCTCCGGGGAGACCTCCGCGCAGCCCTGGGACCAGGTCCTGGGGGTCCAGCGCACGTTCCTGCCGTGGCAGCCCGAGGAGGCCGGCACCAAGACGAAGACCACGTTCATGTGGCCGCTCACCTCCACCGTCCATATGACGGCCGAGACGGGGTCGAACGAGCAGCAGACACCGGTCTTCCGCAACGACGACCTCGCCGAGGAGATCGCCCCGGGCGGCCGACTCGACCAGATGGTGTCGCTGGGCAAGGGCCTCGACATCACCTGGGTGATCGACCCGGACCTGCTGGCGTCCGTCGACGCGATGACGCGGAACTACCAGGTCAGAGGCGAGGACGGCACCACCACCGCCGGCCGGAACCAGGCGGTCGCCAAGCAGTGGCTCGCCGAGCTCCAGCAGGCCGTCACGGGCAAGGAGGTCGTCGCCCTGCCCTTCGGCGACCCTGACCTGGCCTCCCTCGCCCACAACGGCACGAACGTCACGGGCTCGCTGAGCCACCTCAAGGAGGCCACCGATGTCGTCGACGACACGGTGGAGACGATCCTCCACGTGAAACCGTCCACCGACTTCGCATGGCCCGCGGACGGCGCCGTCGATCCGTCGATCGTGAAGGTCGCGACCTCGGCGGGCGCCGACAAGGTGATCGCCCGCAGCGACAGCCTCCAGGACAACCTGTCGTACACGCCCTCCGCGGCCCGGCCCGTCGGAGGCGGCACCACGGCCGTCGTCGCGGATGCCAGGATGTCCACGGCGTTCCAGGGCAACCTGACGAAGGCCTCGGCCTCCACGCAGGCTGTGCAGCGCTTCCTGGCCCAGAGCCTGACGCTCCGCCTGCAGACCGGCAAGCAGCGCAGTGTCGTCGTCGCCCCGCAGCGCATGCCCTCCGTGAGCCAGGCGCAGGCCATGGCCGAGGCGCTGGCGACCCTGCAGAGCGGGAACTGGTCCGAGGCGCAGGACCTCGCGGACGCCGCCAAGGCCAAGCCCGACCCGGCGGCCAACACCAAGGTGCCGCCGACCTCCGCGTACCCCTCCTCGCTGCGTAACCAGGAGCTGCTGCGGGCCGCCTTCGAGCAGATCGCGCGGACACAGGGCACGCTCGACAGCTTCAAGGTGATCCTCACGGACCAGTCGCGGGTGGTGACCCCCTTCGGGCGGGCCATGAACCGCGAGATGTCCACGTCATGGCGTGGCCGGGGCGTGGCGGCGGTGGGGTACCGCGACGGCGTCGAGTCGTACCTCGGCGGGCTCACCAACGGGGTCAAGCTGATCGAGAAGTCGGAGACCAAGCTCTCCGGCCGCAGCGCCACGATCCCCGTGACCGTCCAGAACAACCTGGTCCAGGGCGTCGAGCACCTGGAGCTGCGGCTCACGTCGAAGAACCCGACGCGCCTGAAGATCGGCGACGACGCCTACGAGGAACAGCCCGTCACCGTGAACGGCGGCCACAGCCAGTCGGTGAAGTTCACCACGTCGGCCAACGCCAACGGCCGAGCCGAGGTCGTCGCCCAGCTGTACACCGAGGACGGCCAGAAGTACGGCGCCCCCGTCACCTTCGACGTGAAGGTCACCGAGGTCACGGCCACCGTAATGCTGGTCATCGGCGGCGGTGTCCTGCTCCTGGTCCTCGCCGGCTTCCGTATGTACACCCAGCGCAAGCGCGCCGCCGCCCGCGAGACGGACGAGGACGGCACCGCCGAGACGGACGACGCCGACAGCCCGCAGAGCCCGGCCGACGCCGCGCAGAACCCCGAGGCCCCCGGCGACCGTCTCAAGCAGGAGACCGGGGCCGGACCACGGGCAGAGGGCCCGGAGCAGCCGAGTGACCCGGCCCCGGACACCGCAGCGGAAAGCGCCGACCCGTCCGGCACGGGTGAGAGAGTGGACCGTTAGATGTCGTGGCCGGTGGGCCGGGGACGATGAGGTGGGGTAACCATGAACGCGCCGTACGACGGTGACCGCGGCCGTGCCGCGGGCAGCCCGGGCTACCCCGAGTCGGGTGGGCCCGAGGGCTCGTCGGCCGAGCACGGCCAGGTACCGCCGCAGCCCCCCGCGGACATGTACCTCCAGGACGCCTACGACCAGGACCCCTACCGGGCACAGGACCTCTCCGCCCAGGACCCGGTCGCCGAGGCGCTCTACGACCGCGCCGCGCACCCACCGCCCCCTCCGGGCACGTACCAGCCACAGCAGATGTACGCCCAGCCGCCGCAGTCGCCGTACGCGCCCGACCCCCAGGTGTGGGCCCAGACGCCCGCGCCGGAGCCGGAGGGCCCGACGCGGCACCTGCCGTACGGCGACGACCCCAGGACCACCCAGTTCGTGGGGGTGGACGACCTGGTCTCCCAGGCGGGCGAGCCGCGCCAGGAGCCGGACGCCTTCGCGCACCTCTACAGGGACCAGCAGCAGAACAGCGGTCACCCGTCGTACGAGCAGCCGTCGGTCCCCGGTCCGTCCCAGGCCCCGGGTCAGATGGGACAGGGCCAGTACGCGCAGGGCCAGTACGCGCCGCAGGGCCAGTACGGGGCGCAGGCTCCGTACGGCACGCCCGGCCAGACCGCACCGACGCCGCCCCTCGTCGACGAGCCCCCCGCCCCGGAGCCCGCTGCCTCGGCGGCCCCCAAGAAAGCTGGCCGCGCCGCGGGACTCATGAAGTCCAGCGCCGTGATGGCGGCGGGCACGATGGTCTCCCGCCTCACCGGCTTCATCCGCTCCGCGCTGATCGTGTCGGCCATCGGCGTCGGCTTCCTCGGTGACACCTTCCAGATCGCCTACCAGCTGCCGACGATGCTCTACATCCTCACGGTCGGCGGTGGTCTCAACTCGGTCTTCGTGCCGCAGCTCGTGCGCGCCATGAAGGACGACGAGGACGGCGGCGAAGCGTACGCCAACCGTCTGCTGACCCTCGTCATGGTGGCACTCGGCACACTGACCGCCCTCGCGGTCTTCGGCGCGCCGCTCCTGATCCGCATGATGTCACCCTCGATCGCCAGCGACCCCGCGGCGAATCAGGTCGCCATCACCTTCGCCCAGTACTTCCTGCCCTCGATCTTCTTCATGGGCGTCCACGTGGTGATGGGCCAGATCCTCAACGCCCGCGGGAAGTTCGGCGCGATGATGTGGACCCCGGTCCTGAACAACATCGTCATCATCGTGACGCTGGGCATGTTCATCTACGTCTACGGCACCGCGGCCGACTCCGGGATGAAGGTCACGACCATCCCGCCGGAGGGCCAGCGCCTCCTCGGCCTCGGCGTCCTGCTCGGCCTCGTGGTCCAGGCGCTGGCGATGATCCCCTATCTGCGCGAGACCGGCTTCCGGCTGCGGCTGCGCTTCGACTGGAAGGGCCAGGGCCTCGGCAAGGCCATCACGCTCGCCAAGTGGACGGTTCTGTTCGTCCTCGCCAACCAGGCGGGTGCCATGGTCGTCGTCTGGCTGTCCACCGCGGCGGGCAAGGACTCGCCCGTCGACGGCACCGGCTTCTCCGCCTACGCCAACGCACAGCTGATCTGGGGCCTGCCGCAGGCCATCATCACGGTCTCCCTCATGGCCGCTCTGCTGCCGCGTCTGTCGCGTTCGGCGGCCGAGGGCGACGGTGGCGCCGTCCGCGACGACATCTCCCAGGGCCTGCGTACCACGGCGGTCGCGATCGTGCCGATCGCGTTCGGCTTCCTCTCGCTCGGCATCCCCATGTGCACGCTGATGTTCGGCTCCTCGGGCACCAGCGAGGCCACCAACATGGGCTTCATGCTGATGGCGTTCGGTCTCGGCCTGATCCCGTACTCCGTGCAGTACGTCGTCCTGCGGGCCTTCTACGCCTACGAGGACACCCGAACCCCCTTCTACAACACGGTCATCGTGGCCGCGGTCAACGCGGGCGCGTCGGCGATCTGCTACTTCGTCATGCCGTCCCGCTGGGCCGTGGTCGGCATGGCCGCCTCCTACGGCCTGGCGTACGCGATCGGAGTCGGCGTCGCCTGGAGCCGGCTGCGCAAGCGGCTGGGCGGAGACCTCGACGGCGCCCGTGTCCTGCGGACTTACGCCCGGCTGTGCATCGCGTCGATCCCGGCCGCTCTGCTCAGCGGCGCGGCCTGCTACGGCATCGGCCATACCCTCGGCCAGGGCGTCGGGGGCTCGATCGCCGGGGTACTGGCCGGCGGTGCCGTGCTCCTCGGGATCTTCTTCGTCGCCGCCCGCCGCATGCGCATCGAGGAGCTCAACTCGCTGGTCGGCATGGTCCGCGGACGCCTGGGACGCTGAGTCGGGGGGTAGGCGCACAACCATCGTCAGCCGCTGCGTGTCGTGCATAGCGGCGGACTGTGGGCACAATTGGTTTCGGCGTCGGACGGCGCGCAACGGATGCCGGCCGGCGCGCACATGGATGGGGAGGCAGGAACGACGGTGGCGGAACGTAGTACGGCTGCCGTCGACGTGGCAGACAACAGCGACGACTCGTCGCTGACCGCCAAGGCGGACCAGTCCACGGCCGACGGGGTGGCCAAGAACCGGGAGCGGGACACGGACAGCGACGAGGTACAGGAGAGCGCCCGGACCGACGGGCCCGGAACGACCTCGCCGCCTGAACTGCACAGTGGGCACAAACTCGCCAGACGCTACCGTCTCGAGGAGTGCGTCACCCGTCTGGACGGTTTCAGCAGCTGGCGTGCCGTGGACGAGAAGCTCCGCCGCGCCGTCGGCGTGCACATCCTGCCCGCCGACCACTCACGGGCCCGCTCGGTCCTGGCCGCCGCACGCTCCTCCGCGCTCCTCGGCGACCCCCGCTTCGTCCAAGTGCTGGACGCGGTGGAAGAGAACGACCTCGTCTACGTCGTCCACGAGTGGCTTCCCGACGCGACGGAGCTGACCCCGCTGCTCGCCTCCGGGCCGCTGGAGCCGTACGACGCCTACCAGATGGTCAGTCAGATCTCCTCCGCCATGGCCGCCGCGCACCGCGAGGGTCTCGCCCATCTGCGGCTGAACCCCAACGCCGTGCTGCGCACCTCGACCGGTCAGTGGCGTATCCGCGGTCTCGCCGTGAACGCCGCCCTGCGCGGTGTCACGACCGAGACCCCGCAGCGCACCGACACCGAGGCCATCGGCGCCCTGCTGTATGCGGCGCTCACCCAGCGCTGGCCGTACGAGAGCGACGCCTACGGCCTGTCGGGCCTGCCGAAGGACATCGGCCTGATCGCACCCGACCAGGTGCGTGCCGGTGTGCACCGCGGGCTCTCCGAGCTGTCCATGCGCGCGCTCGTCAACGACGGTGCCACCGCGTCCCGGCACGAGTCGCCGTGCACGACGCCCGAGGAGCTGGTGAAGGCGATCGGCGAGATGCCCCGCATCCGCCCGCCGGAGCCGGCGTTCACCGCCCCGCCCGAGTACCAGCGCACGACGTACCAGCAGGGCACATACGGCCGCCAGGCCCCGCGCCTCGGCGCCACCCAGCAGGTCCCGGCCCCGCCGCCCCCGCTGCAGAGCCGCACGGGCAAGGCCCTGAAGTGGGCCGTGTCCGCGCTCCTGATCGCCGCACTGGGCCTCGGCAGCTGGCAGCTGGCGGACGCGCTCATGGACCAGGGCGGCAAGAACGAGGACCCGGGCCAGACGCAGACCAACGACGGGAACGACAAGAGCCCGAAGAAGCCGACGGGCGGCAAGCCCATCGCCATCAGCGGTGCACGCGACTTCGACCCCTTCGGCGATCAGACCGAGAAGCCGTCCGACATAGGGAAGGTCTACGACGGCAGCACCGCCTCGTACTGGCAGACGGACTACTACTTGAGCTCAGACTTCGGGCGCTTGAAGTCAGGTGTCGGCATAATCCTCGACCTCGGCAAGGTCCAGCAGGTCGGAAAGGTGAAGGTCACCTTCGTCGGGGACACCTCGGTCGAGCTCCGCAGTGCGAGCGCGGACGCGGGCTCGGAGCCGACGTCCTTCGACGCCTACACCAAGGTCGCCGAGGGCAAGGGGACGACGGTGGAACTCAAGCCCAAGGCCCTCGAGAGCCGCTACCTCCTGGTGTGGCTGACGGAGCTGCCCATGCAGTCGGACGACGGCAAGTGGCGCGGCAGGGTGGCGGACATCAAGGTGACCAGCTGACGGCATCTGCCTCGAGGAAGGAGGCCGATGGCAGACGGCACCGGGTACGACGGAGTAAGCGATCAGGATCTGCTCGCCCGCCATGTCGAAGGCGACCCCGACGCCTTCGGTGAGATCGTGCGGCGGCATCGCGATCGCCTCTGGGCCGTCGCCCTGCGGACGCTGGGGGACCGCGAGGAGGCCGCTGACGCGGTGCAGGACGCCCTCGTTTCCGCCTACCGGGCCGCCCACACCTTCCGGGGCCAGTCGGCCGTCACAACCTGGCTGCACAGGATCACGGTGAACGCCTGCCTGGACCGCGCTCGCAAGGTCGCCTCGCGGAAGACCTCTCCCGTCGACGACACCGAGCGCCTCGAGCAGCTGCTGGAGCCGCACGAGTCGGCCTCCGCGCCCGCCGAGCGCAACGATCTCCACCGGCAGCTCATCGAAGCCCTGGGCACCCTGCCGGCCGACCAGCGCGCGGCGCTCGTCCTGGTCGACATGCAGGGCTACCCGGTCGCGGAGGCGGCCCGCATCCTCGACGTGCCGACCGGCACGGTCAAGAGCCGCTGCGCACGCGGCAGAGCCAGACTCCTGCCGCTGCTCACCCATCTGCGACCGGACAGCGGCGGCAAGGACAAGAACCCGGGCGGGGAACGGAACCGGACGCAAGAGCCAACCGTCCCACCCGCAGCGGGACCACACCGAACGGGACCGCCGGACACAGGACCGAGCGACTCAGCTGCAGTAAAGGGCGGAGGTGGACGAGCGTGACGTCGACGACAGACATGGCCGGGCACCCGGACGTCGCGGAGATCTCCGACCTCTCCGAAGGCATTCTCCCGCCGTCCCGGAGTACCGACGTGCGTCGCCATCTGGACGAGTGCGAGCTCTGCGCGGACGTCTATGCCTCCCTTGAGGAGATCCGCGGCATGCTCGGCACGCTGCCGGGGCCGCCGCGTATGCCCGCCGATGTCGCAGGCCGCATCGATGCCGCACTCGCCGCCGAGGCTCTGCTGAACGCCACGGAGCCCGAGGCGGCTGAAGGGCCGACGCCGGTCAGTGCTTCCCGCTCCGCTTCCGAGGACGACGGCGGTGCGCCTGTTTCACGTGAAACATCGACGCCTGCCGACCGGCCCGCCGGGCGCCCCCGCTCTTCCACCACCGGCCCGGGCCGCAAGGGACGCACGCGGAACGGGCGGCGCAGGATCGCCGTCCTGGGGACCGTCTTCACGGTGGCAGCCCTGGGGCTGGGCTCCGTCCTGCTGTCGTCACTCGGCGACAACAAACCGCCCCACGACACAGCGGGCGACCGGCAGACCACCGCGGCGGACACCTTCTCCGAGGGGAAGCTCCAGAAGCAGGTCACTGATCTCCTGGCCGAGAACCAGAGCGAGGAAGGCGGCGATTCCCGCACCCCCCTCGGCGCGGCGACCGCCCCCGGCAGCAACCACCCCAGGGTCCTCAGGGAGCCCACCGTCCCCGGTTGCGTCCGTGACGGCATCGGGCGCAAGGACGCGGCTCTGGCTGTGGAGAACGGCAGGTATCAGGGGAAGAAGGCCATGCTCGTGCTGCTTCCCAACGCCACCGACGCCACCCGGGTCACCGCCTATATCGTCGACGCGACCTGTGTGGATCACCAGGCGTCCACTGCCGGGGGCAAGGTCCTCCTGGAGCGCTCCTACTCGTCCTCCTGAGCGAGTGCATCGTCTTTGCCCTGCGTGGTATCCAGCACAGTGCCGCATCTCCGTGTGCCCGGACACAGCGGGAATGCGCGCCCCTTAGGATCCGTTGGGTGGTGTGAGAGTTCCGAGAGACGCTCCCACCGGTCGAACGATGCAGACCAGAGACGAGGAAACAAGCCGTGAGCGACGTCCGTAACGTGATCATCATCGGCTCCGGGCCCGCCGGCTACACGGCGGCGCTCTACACCGCGCGCGCGTCGCTGAAGCCACTGGTGTTCGAGGGCGCCGTCACCGCCGGCGGTGCGCTCATGAACACCACCGACGTCGAGAACTTCCCTGGCTTCCAGGACGGCATCATGGGTCCCGAGCTCATGGACAACATGCGTGCCCAGGCCGAGCGCTTCGGCGCCGAACTCGTCCCGGACGATGTCGTGGCCGTCGACCTGTCCGGCGAGATCAAGACCGTCACGGACACCGCCGGTACCGTCCACCGGGCGAAGGCCGTCATCGTCTCCACCGGCTCGCAGCACCGCAAGCTCGGTCTGCCGAACGAGGACGCCCTCTCCGGCCGTGGGGTGTCCTGGTGCGCCACCTGTGACGGGTTCTTCTTCAAGGACCAGGACATCGCCGTGATCGGTGGTGGCGACACCGCCATGGAGGAGGCCACCTTCCTCTCGCGGTTCGCCAAGTCCGTGACCGTGGTCCACCGCCGCGACACCCTGCGTGCTTCCAAGGCCATGCAGGAGCGTGCCTTCGCCGACCCGAAGATCAAGTTCGTGTGGGACAGCGAGGTCGCCGAGATCCAGGGCGACCCGAAGCTCTCGGGTCTGAAGCTGCGCAACCTCAAGACCGGTGAGCTCTCCGACCTGCCGGTGACCGGCCTGTTCATCGCCATCGGCCACGACCCCCGCACCGAGCTCTTCAAGGGTCAGCTCGACCTGGACGGAGAGGGCTACCTGAAGGTGGAGGCGCCGTCCACGCGCACGAACCTGACCGGTGTCTTCGGTGCCGGCGATGTGGTCGACCACACCTACCGTCAGGCGATCACCGCGGCCGGGACCGGCTGCGCCGCGGCGCTCGACGCCGAGCGCTTCCTCGCCGCCCTCGCGGACGAGGAGCAGCCCGAGCCCGAGAAGACCTCTGTCTGACCCCCTCCCTACCCGCCCCACGCACCAAACAGTTAAGGAGCCCGCCGTGGCCGGCACCCTGAAGAACGTGACCGACGACTCCTTCGAGCAGGACGTCCTCAAGAGCGACAAGCCTGTCCTGGTGGACTTCTGGGCCGCCTGGTGCGGTCCGTGCCGCCAGATCGCGCCGTCCCTCGAGGCGATCGCCTCCGAGTACGGCGAGAAGATCGAGGTCGTCAAGCTGAACATCGACGAGAACCCGGGTACGGCCGCCAAGTACGGCGTCATGTCCATCCCGACCCTGAACGTGTACCAGGGCGGCGAGGTCGCCAAGACCATCGTGGGCGCGAAGCCGAAGGCCGCGATCGTTCGCGACCTCGAGGAGTTCATCGCCGAGTGAATCGGCTGAGCCGTCGCAGCGGCGGTGCATGTTTCACGTGAAACACGAATGGGCCAACCCGGAAGGGTTGGCCCATTCGTTTGACTGCACTACAGCGGTCGCAGCGCCGGCTCCTTCTGTACGGCGCCCAGGAGCCGATCCAGCGCCATCTCGACGTCTTCCTTCCAGGAGAGTGTCGATCGCAAGTCCAGCCTCAGCCGGGGACTGGCGGGGTGCTGCCTGACCGTCTTGAAGCCCACCGCAAGGAGATGGTCAGCCGGCAGCACACAGGCCGGCTCCTTCCAGCGCACATCTCCGAACGCTTCGATCGCCTTGAAGTCGCGCCGCAGCAGATCCTTGGCGACCGTCTGGACCATCACCCGGCCCAGTCCCTGCCCCTGGTAGCCCGGCATGATGAACGCGGTCATCAACTGAACCGCGTCGGGAGAGATGGGACTCGTGGGAAACGCCATGGAGCGGGGGACATAGGCGGGAGGGGCGTAGAGCACAAAGCCCACCGGCACGTCGTCGACGTACACGACCCGGCCGCAGGATCCCCAGTCCAGCAGAACAGCCGAGATCCAGGACTCCTTCTCCAAAGCCGGTGTGCCCGCCTTTACCGCGGCCTCACCGCTGACTGGGTCGAGTTCCCAGAAGACACACGAGCGACAGCGCTTGGGAAGGTCCTGAAGGTTGTCCAGCGTGAGCGGTACGAGCCGACGCCCCATGAAGGCTGTTCCTCGCTTCCTTCGCCCGCCGCGTCGCGGGCGGCTGTCAGAGCGCTCCGTTCCCTGAGGAGACTGCCGATGAACCCACCGACCGCCCCCAGTCCCAAACCGGCGCTCACCAGTCCGGTGCGGCTCATCGTTCCCATGGCCCCTGCCTGCCTTTCAGAGGTGCTGCCGGGTGGTCGCGCCGTACCCCAACGCATCGTATCCACGATGCGATTCCATCGATACCGCCAGAAAGGAAAGAGCGGGCCATGTTCCGGTACACACCGGACACGGCCCGCTCTGTCGGATGCACAGCGGAGGCTCCTGCCGGAGGCTCAGGACTCACTCTCTTCGGAGTCGTCCTCCAGAAGGCTCGTCTGCAGAACCGGTCCCTCTCCCGGAGCAAGAGAACCAAGGATCCGCTCGAGGTCCTCCATGGAGGCGAACTCGACCGTGATCTTGCCCTTCTTCTGACCCAGGTCGACCTTCACCCGCGTCTCGAAACGGTCCGACAGCCGCGTGGCGAGGTCGGAGAGCGCGGGAGAGACCCTGGCACCGGCACGCGGGCCCTTGGGCCGCTGAGCCTTCTGAGGCCGTGAGCCCATCAGGGTCACGATCTCCTCGACGGCCCGCACCGAGAGCCCCTCGGCCACGATGCGGTGGGCCAGCCTGTCCTGCTCCTCCGAGTCCTCGACGGACAGCAGCGCCCGTGCGTGGCCGGCGGAGAGCACCCCGGCGGCAACACGGCGCTGGACAGCCGGCGAGAGCTTCAGCAGACGCAGGGTGTTGGAGACCTGCGGGCGGGACCGGCCGATGCGGTCCGCCAACTGGTCGTGCGTGCAGTTGAAGTCCCTCAGCAACTGGTCGTAGGCGGCTGCCTCTTCCAGCGGGTTCAGCTGCGCGCGGTGGAGGTTCTCCAGCAGAGCGTCCAGGAGGAGCTTCTCGTCCTCCGTGGCCCGGACGATCGCCGGGATCGCCTCCAGTCCCGCCTCGCGGCAGGCACGCCAGCGGCGCTCGCCCATGATGAGCTCGTAGCGGGCGGGACCCACCTGCCGTACGACGACCGGCTGGAGGAGCCCGACCTCCTTGATGGAGGTGATGAGCTCGGCCAGCGCGTCATCGTCGAAGACCTCACGCGGCTGCCGCGGGTTCGGCGTGATGTCGTCGAGGGGGATCTCGGCGAAGTGCGCACCGATGGGCGCCGCAGGAGCGGCCGGAGCACTGGGCTGAATGGGCTCCTCTGTTTCACGTGAAACAGTCGGCAGAGTCGCTACCTTCGCTGCCGCCACTCCACGGTCGTTCGGCAGTGCGGGCACTGCCGTGGGGGATGTGGAAGCTGCTCCCCCTGCCGCCGCCTGGGCCACCGACTTCTCCGTGGGGGCAGCAGGGATCAGTGCGCCGAGTCCACGGCCCAGTCCCCTCCGTCGCTCGCTCACTGGATGCCCTCCACCATGCTCGGGTCGTTCTGCTGTACGCCGATGTGGGCGTGCGTGGCTTCATAGCTGATGCCGACGCCCTTCAGCGCGATCTCTCGTGCCGCCTCAAGGTAGGAGAGGGCACCACTCGATCCTGGATCGTATGTCAATACCGTCTGCCCATAACTCGGCGCCTCGGAGATACGGACTGAACGGGGGATACTCGTCCGCAGTACCTCGTCGCCGAAGTGGGTGCGCACCTCGTCCGCGACCTGGGACGCGAGCCGCGTCCGGCCGTCGTACATGGTGAGCAGGATGGTCGACACATGCAGGGCGGGGTTGAGGTGCCCCCGCACGAGGTCGACGTTCCGCAGCAGCTGACCCAGGCCCTCCAGCGCGTAGTACTCGCACTGGATGGGGATCAGGACCTCCTGGCCCGCCACCAACGCATTGACCGTCAGAAGGCCGAGTGAGGGCGGGCAGTCGATGAGGATGTAGTCCAGCGGCTGCTCGTACGCCTGAATGGCACGCTGCAGCCTGCTCTCCCGGGCCACCAGGGACACCAGCTCGATCTCCGCACCGGCGAGATCGATCGTGGCGGGTGCGCAGAAGAGACCTTCGACATCGGGGACCGGCTGGACGACCTCGGAGAGCGGCTTGCTCTCCACCAACACGTCGTAGATGGAAGGAACTTCGGCGTGATGGTCGATTCCCAGTGCCGTGGACGCATTGCCCTGTGGGTCGAGGTCGACCACGAGGACGCGGCCGCCGTGCAGGGCCAGTGATGCGGCAAGGTTGACGGTCGTCGTCGTCTTGCCCACACCGCCCTTCTGGTTGGCGACCACCATGATTCGGGTCTGCTCGGGCCGTGGCAGGCCCTCGCCGGCGCGGCCCAGTGCCTCCACCGCCAGTTGGGCCGCACGACCGATGGGAGTGTCGTCCATCGGAGGCGGTGTTTCACGTGAAACATCCGCCCCCATCGACTCGGTACGGGGACCGGGGACCGGATCGGTCATCGGTCCCGCGATGTTGGCGTCGGACCGCAAGGATTCACTCTCCTCGACTTCAGGCTCGCAATGAACAGAGCCTCCCATGCCTTCGGGGTCGTGAACCAGTGAGGCCTGGCGTTCTGTGGAGAAATCCACCTCTGTGGACAACTCGGTTCCCTCATCGAGTGAACCGAGAGGCTTACGGTCGCGGGGTTCGGCCGCAGCGCGGCCACGACTGATGATGCCGTGCAACAGTGAGCGACGTTTCACGTGAAACACGATGCACAGCAGCCGTGGCCGAATCGCCGCGACACTCCGGCATGCATCGGTTTGGCAGCTTGTGTGGAGTACGTCTCGTCCTCAGGACGGATCAGTGTCGTCGGGACGGATCAGCGTCGTCGGGACGGGATCCGCTCAGCGGCGTCGGCGTACCCGACCCGTGCGAGCCGCCTTGGCGCGCTTCGCGGCGAAGCGCACACCGCCGGGACTCTCCCCGACCTCGACCCGAACGACCGTGGACATCGGGTCCACCACGCCTTCACCCACATGCAGGATGGACGTCTCCACAGCCCCCAGCTTGCTCAGTGCCGCCGACGCGCTCTTCAGCTCCTCCTCGGCGGCATCGCCCTTGAGCGCGAGCATCTCCCCGTAGGGCCGCAGCAGCGGGACGCCCCAGGTGGCGAGACGGTCGAGCGGCGCGACGGCTCGGGCGGTCACGACGTGAACGGGCTGGAGCTTCCCCATGACCTCTTCGGCTCGGCCGCGAACGACCGTCACGTGATCGAGGCCGAGCAGCTCCACAACCTCGGTGAGGAAGTTGGTGCGCCGCAACAGCGGCTCCAGCAGCGTGATCTTCAGGTCCTCCCGGACGAGCGCCAGGGGAATGCCGGGCAGGCCTGCGC
Source organism: Streptomyces sp. NPDC057002 (assembly GCF_042673825.1). NCBI lineage: Bacteria > Bacillati > Actinomycetota > Actinomycetes > Kitasatosporales > Streptomycetaceae > Streptomyces > Streptomyces sp. NPDC057002. The sequence continues at coordinate 659,948 of NZ_JBHURZ010000004.1, read as the reverse complement.
CCGAGCCGACATCGCACACGGTCACACCCTCCGGCACGACCTCCGAGAGCACCGCGCAGTTCAGCAGGTGCCGCTCCCACAGGCGCGGCACTTCACGCGGGCCGATGAGACCGCGCTGCACGCCCGCATGCGCGAGCAGCTCGGCGTACCGCACCGCATCCGCGAAGCGATCACCGAACACCTCGCGCGCCTGCTCGGGCGCGGGGGGAAGCTCCGCTGCCTCCGTCACGGGGGGACCGTCCTTCCGTACCGCGTCAGCGCGCCCAGCGCCGACGCCAGAACCACCAGAACTATCAGGCTGACAAAGTTCGGCCCCGCCTGCGCAACAGACGGGGCCGAGGAACCTAAGGGCCGAGGAACCTAGAGGCCGATCAGGCGGGCAGCACGACGACGAAGCGCTGCGGCTCCTCGCCCTCGGACTCGCTGCGCAGGCCCGCGGCCTTGACCGCGTCGTGCACGACCTTGCGCTCGAACGGCGTCATCGGCTTCATCTTCACGGCCTCACCGCTGCTCTTGGCCTCGGCGGCGGCCTTGGCACCCAGCTCGGACAGCTCGGAGCGCTTCTGGGCGCGGTATCCCGCGATGTCGAGCATCAGACGGCTGCGGTCGCCGGTCTCCCGGTGCACCGCCAGACGGGTGAGCTCCTGGAGCGCCTCCAGCACCTCGCCGTCGCGGCCGACCAGCTTCTGCAGGTCGCGGCCCGAGTCGCTGATGATCGAGACGGAGGCACGGTCGGCCTCGACGTCCATGTCGATGTCGCCGTCCAGGTCGGCGATGTCGAGCAGACCCTCCAGGTAGTCCGCAGCGATCTCGCCTTCCTGCTCCAGGCGGGACAGGGTGTCTGCACCCTCGGCAGCGGCGGAGGTGGTGCCTTCCGTCACGGGATGGACTCCTTCTTACTTCTTGGACGGGGACTTGGGCCGCTGCGGGCCCTTGCGCTGTCCGGACTGGGCCTTGCTGCGGGTACCGCCGGCGGGCTTGGCACCGCCCTTCTGGGCAGCTGAGGCGGGCTTGGCGTCCTCGGGCTCGTCCGACTTGCTCAGCGACGTCTTGGACTCGGCCTCGCCGGCCGCCTTCGTCGCACCGCCATGCTGTCGCTGAGACTTGCTCTGGCGCTTGGGCTGCTGGCGCTTCGCGGTGGCCGTGGTCGGCGTACCGTCCTCGGTCTCGACGGCGGCAGAGGTGTCGCCCTTGATCACGGTGCCGTCGGCCTGGGCGACGAGTCCGGCCTTGCTGAGGCCGTTGATGAACTTGCGCTCGAACTCGTTGCGGTCGCGTCCCTTGGCGACGATCGCCTTGACGATGGCCCGGTCACGGCGCCGGCCGACCTTGTCGTGCTGCGCGACGTGCTTGTTCAGACGCTCAAGGTACGAGGCCTGGGCCTTGGATCCCGGGGTCGGGTTGTTGTGGATGACGTACATCTGCTGGCCCATGGTCCACACGTTGGTGGTCAGCCAGTAGACGAGGACACCGACGGGGAAGTTGATGCCGAAGACGGCGAACATGACGGGGAAGACGTACATCAGCATCTTCTGCTGCTGCATGAACGGCGTCTTCACCGTGGTGTCGACGTTCTTCGTCATCAGCTGGCGCTGGGTGAAGAACTGCGACGCCGACATCAGGACGATCATGATGGCGGTGACCACGCGGACGTCGGTGAGGGAGGCACCGAGTGCTTCCACCTTGGACGAGCTGTCGGTGAACTTCGCCGCCAGCGGCGCACCGACGATGTGAGCCTTCTGTGCGCTCTGCAGCAGGCTCTGGTTGATCACACCGATGGTGTCGCCCGTCGCGATGCTGTTGAGCACGTGGTACAGGGCGAAGAAGAACGGGGACTGCGCCAGGATGGGAAGGCACGAGGAGAGCGGGTTGGTGCCCGTCTCCTTGTACAGCTTCATCATCTCTTCGGACTGGCGCTGCTTGTCGTTCTTGTAGCGCTCCTGGATCTTCTTCATCTCGGGCTGCAGCGTCTGCATGGCCCGGGTCGACTTGATCTGCTTCACGAAGAGCGGGATGAGGCAGATACGGATGAGGATCACCAGGGACACGATCGACAGGCCCCAGGCCCACCCGGTGTCAGGGCCGAAGAGGGCGCCGTACACCGAATGGAACTGGACGATGACCCAGGAGACGGGTGTGGTGATGAAGCTGAAGAGGCTGGCAATCGTGTCCACTAATCATGCTCCTTGGGCATGGGACGGTGTCTCTGCGGCCGGGCTCGAAGGACTGGACTGACTTGTGGGAGAAGTCTGTCCCTCGATGGCCGGGTCGGCGGCGGAGGGCCCGCCCTTGCGTGCACGCCACGCGGTACGCAGCATTTCGTGCCACCGCGGGCGCTTACGCGGCGGAACATGGTCCACACCACCCAGCGACCACGGATTGCACCGCAGAATGCGCCAGGCCGTGAGTGCCGTTCCCTTGATGGCACCGTGCCGGTCGATGGCCGTGTAGCCGTAGTGGGAGCACGACGGGTAGTACTTGCAGACCGGCCCGAGCAGCGGACTGATCGTCCACTGGTAGAGCTTGATCAGAGCCAGCAGCGGGTACTTCATCGCGCGCCCCCTCCCAGCAACCGCTGGAGAGCGGCATCCAGGTCTCGGGCCAGCTGTGCATGGTCGGCGTCGCCCGAACCGGGCAGCGCTCGTACGACTACCAGGCTACCGGGGGGCAGCTGGGCGACTCGCTCGCGCATCAGATGGCGAAGCCTGCGCTTCACTTTGTTGCGCACGACCGCGCCACCCACAGCTTTGCTCACGACGAAACCCGCACGCGTCGGGGGAGCGCTCTCCCCAGGCGCATGCGGGTCCGTGGCACCGCTACGTAGATGGACGACGAGGTGCGGGCGTCCTGCCCGGCGTCCTCGCCGTACCGCGGTCGCGAAGTCCTCGCGCCGCCTCAGCCGATGCTCGGTAGGCAGCACGACGTCATGACCTGATCGGGATCAGGCGGACAGGCTGGCGCGACCCTTGCTGCGGCGGTTCGCGAGAATCGCGCGGCCGGCACGGGTGCGCATCCGCAGGCGGAAGCCGTGGGTCTTCGCGCGACGACGGTTGTTCGGCTGGAAGGTGCGCTTGCTCACTCGGGGGCTCCAGAAGAAATCGGTAGTTGCGGGGTGCCGTCCTGGCTGTCACCGTGCGCCCACGAGTAGCTCGCAGTGACGCCCGAGTGCACCGCTGACCGATCATCCAAAATGATCTGTGCCCATCGGAGGCAGGCGGCAGCAGCCATCGACAACTCGACCTGGTTACGGTACGCGCGGCTACGCCATCCGGTCAAACCAGGAGTCGCCGGGAGACACTTGTCCACAGGCTGGGGACAACAACTTGAACCGTACCGGCCGCCCTGACTACCGTGACGGAACTCCGATTCGTTCCCTTATCCCTGCCCCACCCGATTTACATCCCGAGCCGTCCCAGAACCACACGTTCGTGGGACCTGTGAGAGAGCGTGCCCTGTGGCTGACGTACCTGCCGATCTTGCCGCAGTGTGGCCACGCGTATTGGAGCAACTCCTCGGGGAGGGTCGCGGTCAGGGGGTCGAGACCAAGGACGAGCACTGGATCCGGCGCTGCCAGCCGCTCGCGCTGGTCGCGGACACCGCTCTGCTCGCCGTACCGAACGAATTCGCGAAGGGCGTACTCGAGGGCCGTCTGGCGCCCATCGTCAGCGAGACGCTGAGCCGCGAGTGCGGCCGCCCGATCCGGATCGCGATCACCGTCGACGACTCCGCGGGCGAGCCCCCGGCCGCGCCGGCGCCCCCGGCCCGCCCCCAGCAGCCGCGCTACGAGGAGCCCGAGCTCCCCGCCGCGCGCCAGGACCGCGACGGATACGAGGGATACGGCCGCCACCGCGCCGACCCGATGCCGGGAGCGGCCGGCGATCAGCTTCCGCCTACGCGCGGAGATCAACTGCCCAACCCGCGCCCCGCGTACCCGTCCGAGTACCAGCGCCCCGAGCCCGGCGCCTGGCCGCGGCCCACGCAGGACGAGTACGGCTGGCAACAGCAGCGCCTCGGCTTCCCCGAGCGTGATCCGTACGCGTCACCGGCGCAGGACTCCTACGCCTCGCAGGACCAGTACGGCGGCCAGGATCAGTACAGCGGTCAGGACCAGTACGGCGGCGCCAAGGACTCGTACAGCGCGCAGGACTCCTACGGGTCCCAGGACTCCTATAAATCCCACGGGCCCCAGGACTCGTACGGATCCCATGGTTCCCACGGATCCCACAGTTCACAGGACTCCTACGGCTCTCACGGATCCCGTGGCTCCCACGGATCACAGGACTCCTACGGCTCGTCCCCCCAGGACTACCGCCCGCAGTCCATGGAGCGCCCCTCCTACGAGCAGCCGCGCTCCGACTACGACACCTCACGCCCCGAGTACGACCAGCGCGACGCGGTCCGCCGGGAGCTGCCCGAGCCGCCGGCCGGCTCGGGGCATGTGCACCGCGGCGGCCCCGTCGGCCCGAATCTGCCGACCACCGGTGCGCCCGGCCCGCTGGCCGCGCAGCCCGCGCCGGCGACCGGCCCCGGTGAGCCCACCGCGCGTCTGAACCCCAAGTACCTCTTCGACACGTTCGTCATCGGCGCCTCCAACCGCTTCGCGCACGCCGCCGCGGTCGCTGTCGCCGAGGCGCCGGCGAAGGCGTACAACCCGTTGTTCATCTACGGGGAGTCCGGGCTCGGCAAGACGCACCTGCTGCACGCGATCGGGCACTACGCCCGCAGCCTCTACCCGGGCACGCGGGTGCGGTACGTGAGCTCGGAGGAGTTCACCAACGAGTTCATCAACTCCATCCGCGACGGCAAGGGCGACAGCTTCCGCAAGCGGTACCGCGAGATGGACATCCTGCTCGTCGACGACATCCAGTTCCTGGCGGACAAGGAGTCGACGCAGGAGGAGTTCTTCCACACCTTCAACACGCTCCACAACGCGAACAAGCAGATCGTGCTGTCCAGCGACCGGCCGCCGAAGCAGCTGGTCACGCTGGAGGACCGGCTGCGGAACCGTTTCGAGTGGGGCCTGATCACCGACGTCCAGCCGCCCGAGCTGGAGACGCGTATCGCGATCCTCCGCAAGAAGGCGGTCCAGGAGCAGCTGAACGCGCCGCCGGAGGTGCTGGAGTTCATCGCGTCCCGGATCTCGCGCAACATCCGCGAGCTGGAGGGCGCGCTGATCCGGGTCACGGCGTTCGCCTCGCTCAACCGGCAGCCGGTGGATCTGGGTCTGACGGAGATCGTTCTCAAGGACCTCATCCCCGGCGGCGAGGACTCGGCCCCCGAGATCACGTCGACGGCCATCATGAGCGCGACGGCGGACTACTTCGGGCTGACGGTCGAGGACCTGTGCGGCACCTCCCGGGGCCGCGCCCTCGTCACCGCCCGCCAGATCGCCATGTACCTGTGCCGTGAGCTGACGGACCTGTCGCTGCCGAAGATCGGCGCGCTGTTCGGCGGCCGCGACCACACGACGGTCATGCACGCGGACCGCAAGATCCGCAATCTGATGGCCGAGCGCCGCTCCATCTACAACCAGGTCACCGAGCTGACCAACCGCATCAAGAACGGCTGACGCACCGAGCGACAGGCCGCCGAGGGCGCTCCCGGAGGAGGTTTCCGGGGGCGCCCTTCGTCATGCCACGGTCTCCGTCGCCATGTCGCGGTCCCCGGCTGTTCGATTACCTGCCGGGTTACGGCCACTCTCCACAGATTCGGTGACTTTCTCCCGTCCACATCCTGGGGACTGGGAAGTTGTCCAGACTGTGTCCACAGAGGCTCCTGCTGAGGGGCCATCAGGCCAGGTCACCTGCTTGTGGATTCGTGGACGAACGATCTCCACAGACTGTGGACAGCGAGGAGATCCACAGGCTGTGCATCGAGTTTTCCACCGACAACCCACAGGCTGGGGCCAGTTGTCCCCAGCGATCACCCGCTTCTCCACATCGCTGTCCACTGTTCGGCAACACGACGCGCCTCCTCACCGGGTCGAGTGAAAGGCGTCACACAAAGCTGCCGGGTTGGGCTGTGGGAAAGGTGGGTAAAGCTGGGGACGGCGCTGGGGAGAACTCGCCCCTCCCTGTGCACGGTGTGTGCAGAACTTTCCGTTCTCCACAGAGACACCAGGTTGTCCACTGCCGTCACCCACAGGCTCGGTGGACAAAATTTCCGCTCTGAGCTGGGCAAACGCGGTTATCCACGGTATCCACAGGCCCTACTACTACTCCCAACTAGAGAGAGCTGGGAATTCGTTTCGAAGTGGGTCCTGTGCACAACTCGCTCCTCGGTGCCCGACCGCCCCTCGTCACGACTTGACCCCGAGAGGCACCTACTGTCAGTGCGGTGCGTCAGACTGGTCCCCGGTGTCCTCCCCGTCCTGGGGACCGTCGACACCGAGACAGACGACGAGGGCCAGGCAGAGCGAGAAGCGCCGGCAACAGCAGGAGGCGGCAACAGTGAAGATCCGGGTGGAACGCGACGTACTCGCGGAGGCAGTGGCCTGGGCAGCGCGCAGCCTCCCGGCCCGTCCGCCGGCGCCTGTCCTCGCCGGCCTGCTGCTGAAGGCCGAGGAAGGCCAGCTGAGCCTGTCCAGCTTCGACTACGAGGTCTCCGCGCGGGTCTCGGTGGAGACCGAGGTCGACGAGGAGGGCACGGTCCTGGTCTCCGGCCGCCTGCTCGCGGACATCTGCCGCGCCCTCCCCAACCGGCCGGTGGAGATCTCCACAGACGGTGTACGGGCGACCGTGGTCTGCGGCTCCTCCCGGTTCACACTCCACACCCTGCCTGTGGAGGAGTACCCGGCCCTGCCGCAGATGCCGAACGCGACGGGCACGGTCCCCGGCGAGGTCTTCGCCTCCGCGGCCGCCCAGGTGGCCATCGCGGCCGGCCGTGACGACACGCTGCCCGTCCTCACCGGTGTGCGCATCGAGATCGAGGGCGACACGGTCACGCTGGCCTCCACCGACCGCTACCGCTTCGCGGTCCGCGAGTTCCTGTGGAAGCCGGAGAACCCGGAGGCCTCCGCGGTCGCCCTGGTGCCCGCCAAGACGCTCCTGGACACCGCCAAGGCCCTGACCAGCGGCGACCAGGTGATCCTGGCGCTGTCCGGCTCGGGCTCGGGCGAGGGCCTGATCGGCTTCGAGGGCGCCGGCCGCCGTACGACGACCCGTCTGCTGGAGGGCGACCTCCCGAAGTACCGCTCGCTGTTCCCGACCGAGTTCAACAGCGTCGCCGTGATCGAGACCGCGCCCTTCGTGGAGGCCGTCAAGCGTGTGGCCCTGGTCGCCGAGCGCAACACCCCGGTGCGGCTCAGCTTCGAGCAGGGCGTGCTGATCCTGGAGGCCGGCTCCAGCGACGACGCACAGGCTGTGGAGCGGGTCGACGCCCAGCTCGAGGGCGACGACGTGTCGATCGCCTTCAACCCGACGTTCCTGCTGGACGGCCTGAGCGCGATCGACTCCCCGGTCGCCCAGCTGTCCTTCACGACGTCCACGAAGCCCGCGCTGCTCAGCGGCAAGCCGGCCCTGGACGCCGAGGCGGACGACGCCTACAAGTACCTGATCATGCCGGTGCGTCTCAGCGGCTGAGCCCCTCGGAAGCCGCCCGTGGTTCTCCACAGGCTGGGGGCAAAGCCGCAGGTGAGGGCCTACGACTGAGCGCGTATGCCCACAGATGTGCGCGAGCGTCCGGGTTTAGGCTCGGACGCGGCACGCGAGTGCCGCAACGCCACGTCGGACACCTGTACACCTAAGGAAAACAACTGATGGATCTCGGTCTCGTCGGCCTCGGCAAGATGGGCGGCAACATGCGCGAGCGGATCCGCCGCGCGGGCCACACCGTCCTCGGATACGACCGCAACCCGGAGCTCGCCGATGTCCACAGCCTGCAGGAGCTTGTGGGCAAGCTCAGCGGCCCGCGCGTGATCTGGGTGATGGTCCCGGCAGGCGAGGCCACGCAGTCCACGATCGACGAGCTCGCCGACCTGCTGGAGCCCGGTGATGTCGTCGTGGACGGCGGCAACTCCCGCTGGACCGACGACGAGAAGCACGCCGAGGAGCTGGCGGCCAAGGGCATCGGCTTCGTCGACTGCGGCGTCTCCGGCGGCGTCTGGGGCCTGGAGAACGGCTACGCGCTGATGTACGGCGGCGACAAGGAGAACGTCGCCAAGGTGCAGCCGGTCTTCGACGCCCTCAAGCCGGAGGGCGACTTCGGCGCGGTGCACGCCGGCAAGGTCGGCGCCGGGCACTTCGCGAAGATGGTCCACAACGGCATCGAGTACGCGATGATGCAGGCCTACGCCGAGGGCTGGGAACTCCTGGAGAAGGTCGACTCCGTGACCGACGTCCGGGACGTCTTCCGCTCCTGGCAGGAGGGCACGGTCATCCGCTCCTGGCTGCTGGACCTCGCGGTCAACGCGCTCGACGAGGACGAGCACCTGGACGGGCTCCGGGGTTATGCACAGGACTCCGGCGAGGGACGCTGGACTGTGGAGGCCGCGATCGACCACGCGGTACCGCTGCCGGCGATCACCGCGTCGCTGTTCGCGCGGTTCGCCTCCCGCCAGGAGGACTCGCCCCAGATGAAGATGATCGCGGCACTGCGGAACCAGTTCGGCGGCCACGCGGTCGAGAAGAAGTAAGCAACAGCCGGAAGCAAGCAGTACCCGAGGGCCTGGGAGGTTGGCGAAACGCCCATGCACGTCACGCATCTGTCGCTGGCCGACTTCCGCTCCTATCCCCGGGTCGAGGTCCCGCTCGATCCGGGGGTGACGGCCTTCGTCGGGCCGAACGGGCAGGGCAAGACCAACCTCGTCGAGGCCGTCGGCTATCTCGCCACCCTCGGCAGCCACCGGGTCTCCTCCGACGCTCCCCTGGTCCGCATGGGCGCCGAGCGCGCCATCATCCGGGCCCAGGTCCGGCAGGGCGACCGGCAGCAGCTGGTCGAGCTGGAGCTGAACCCGGGGCGCGCCAACCGCGCCCGCATCAACCGGTCCTCGCAGGTCAAGCCGCGTGACGTGCTGGGGATCATACGGACGGTCCTCTTCGCGCCCGAGGATCTCGCCCTCGTCAAGGGCGACCCCGGTGAGCGGCGCCGCTTCCTCGACGAGCTGATCACCGCCCGCTCCCCGCGCATGGCCGGGGTCCGCTCCGACTACGACCGGGTCCTCAAGCAGCGCAACACCCTGCTGAAGTCGGCCGCGCTGGCCCGTCGCCACGGCGGCCGCAGCGTGGACATGTCCACACTCGACATCTGGGACCAGCACCTCGCGCGCGCGGGCGCCGAGCTGCTCGCCCAGCGTCTGGATCTGATCGCGGCCGTCCAGCCGCTCGCCGACAAGGCGTACGAGCAGCTCGCTCCCGGCGGCGGTCCCATCGCCCTGGAGTACAAGCCGTCCGCGCCTGGCGAGGCGCACACCCGCGAGGACCTCTTCGAACAGCTGATGGCCGCGCTCGCCGAGGCCCGCAAGCAGGAGATCGAGCGGGGCGTCACCCTGATCGGCCCGCATCGGGACGACCTCCAGCTCAAGCTCGGCCAGCTGCCCGCCAAGGGCTACGCCTCGCACGGCGAGTCCTGGTCCTACGCGCTGGCCCTGCGGCTGGCCTCGTACGACCTGCTGCGTGCCGAGGGCAACGAGCCGGTGCTGGTGCTCGACGACGTCTTCGCCGAGCTGGACACCCGCCGCCGTGAGCGCCTCGCCGAGCTGGTCGCGCCCGGCGAGCAGGTCCTGGTGACGGCCGCGGTCGACGACGACGTACCGCATGTGCTGTCCGGGACGCGGTTCGCCGTGTCCGAGGGGGCGGTGGAGCGCGTATGAGCACACCGGAGCCGAAGAACACCCCCGAGCCCTCCGGCGTCGACCTCGCGCGCGTGGCGCTCCGCGCGGCGAAGGATGCCGCACGCGCGCGGGGGGACGCGGCTCAGCAGAAGAAGCAGGCGCGTCGCGGCGGGCTGCGCTCCGGCGCGCGCGCCGACGGCCGCGATCCGATGGCGCTCGGCTCGGCGATCAACCGGCTGATCACCGAGCGCGGCTGGGAGGCCCCGGCCGCGGTGGGCGGTGTGATGGGCCGCTGGCCGCAGATCGTCGGCGAGGACGTGGCCAACCACTGTGTCCCGGAGAGGTACGACGAGGACGAGCACGTCCTGGTCGTGCGCTGCGACTCGACGGCGTGGGCGACGAACCTGCGGCTGCTCGCCCCGACCCTGGTCGCCCGCCTCAACGAGGACCTGGGCCACGGCACCGTGCGGCAGATCAAGGTGCTGGGCCCCAGCGCCCCCACCCGCCGCTACGGCCCCCTGCGTGCCCCGGGCAGCAGTGGACCTGGTGATACCTACAGGTGACTTACGTCACGTCTCGTCGGGCCGGGACGGCCCTGTCACAGCCGTTCCGAGCGCCGTTTTCCGCCACCGCACACGGTTGCGAACAGCGACCTGACTCCGAAGTAGCCAAGGGTTGACGGCCGGAAGCGCTGAGTGGCTCCGTGAGCCTCTTGGAGCCCCCATCCGCATATCGGGAGTCGGGGAAGACCCGTCGAGGGCGGCACATGCGGACTCAGGTACCGGCAAACCCCCATCAGTGTCAGTGCTACCGGTAGACTGGAGCCAATCCCGCCCCACTCGCTGGGGACCGTCCGGGAAAAGCTGAGCAACGCTGATCAAGGCTTACCAACGCAACATGCCGCAGCCGCTCCGGCAACCCGCCGACGAGCCTGGCTCGTGCTGTGCCAGAAAGGGCGCTTCGTGGCCGATTCCGGCAACCCCAACGAGAACATTCCGTCCACCGACGAAGGCGTGAGCAGCGAGGCGATCACCTCCAACGGCGAGGTCACCGCCTCGTACGACGCCAGTGCCATCACCGTCCTCGAGGGTCTGGACGCGGTCCGCAAGCGGCCCGGCATGTACATCGGCTCGACCGGTGAGCGCGGCCTGCACCACCTGGTGCAGGAGGTCGTCGACAACTCCGTCGACGAGGCGCTGGCCGGGCACGCGGACACGATCGACGTGACGATCCTCGCCGACGGCGGTGTACGGGTCGTGGACAACGGCCGTGGCATCCCGGTGGGCATCGTGCCGACCGAGGGCAAGCCGGCCCTCGAGGTCGTGCTGACCGTGCTGCACGCGGGCGGCAAGTTCGGCGGCGGCGGCTACGCGGTCTCCGGTGGTCTGCACGGCGTCGGCGTGTCCGTGGTGAACGCCCTGTCGACCAAGGTCGCCGTCGAGGTCAAGACCGACGGCTACCGCTGGACGCAGGACTACAAGTTGGGCGTCCCGACGGCCCCGCTCGCCCAGCACGAGGCCACCGACGAGCACGGCACCACGGTCACCTTCTGGGCCGACCCGGACATCTTCGAGACCACGAACTACTCCTTCGAGACGCTGTCGCGGCGCTTCCAGGAGATGGCGTTCCTCAACAAGGGTCTGCGGATCAACCTCGCCGACGAGCGCGAGTCGGCGAAGGCCACGGCCGGCGCGGACGAGGCCGGTGAGGACGAGAAGCACGAGGTCAAGGCCGTCTCGTACCACTACGAGGGCGGCATCGTCGACTTCGTGACGTACCTCAACTCCCGCAAGGGAGACGTGGTGCACCCCACCGTGATCGACCTGGAGGCCGAGGACAAGGACAAGCACCTGTCCCTCGAGGTCGCCATGCAGTGGAACGGCGGCTACACCGAGGGTGTGTACTCCTTCGCCAACATCATCCACACGCACGAGGGCGGTACGCACGAAGAGGGCTTCCGGTCCGCGCTGACCTCGCTGATCAACAAGTACGCGCGCGACAAGCGGCTGCTGCGCGAGAAGGACGACAACCTCACCGGTGACGACATCCGCGAGGGTCTGACCGCGATCATCTCGGTCAAGCTGAGCGAGCCCCAGTTCGAGGGCCAGACGAAGACCAAGCTGGGCAATACCGAGGTCAAGACCTTCGTCCAGCGCGTCGTCTACGAGCACCTGGCCGACTGGCTGGACCGCAACCCCAACGAGGCCGCGGACATCATCCGCAAGGGCATCCAGGCGGCCACCGCGCGCGTGGCGGCCCGCAAGGCGCGCGACCTGACGCGCCGCAAGGGCCTGCTGGAGACGGCCTCCCTGCCGGGCAAGCTGAGCGACTGCCAGTCGAACGACCCCACCAAGTGCGAGATCTTCATCGTCGAGGGTGACTCCGCCGGCGGCTCGGCCAAGTCCGGCCGGAACCCCGAGTACCAGGCGATCCTCCCGATCCGAGGCAAGATCCTCAACGTCGAGAAGGCGCGGATCGACAAGATCCTGCAGAACCAGGAGATCCAGGCGCTGATCTCCGCCTTCGGCACCGGGGTCCACGAGGACTTCGACATCGAGAAGCTGCGCTATCACAAGATCATCCTGATGGCGGACGCCGACGTCGACGGCCAGCACATCAACACCCTGCTGCTGACCTTCCTGTTCCGCTTCATGCGGCCGCTGGTCGAGGCCGGGCACGTGTACCTCTCCCGTCCGCCGCTCTACAAGATCAAGTGGGGCAAGGACGACTTCGAGTACGCGTACTCCGACCGTGAGCGCGACGCCCTCATCGAGATGGGCCGCAACGCCGGCAAGCGCATCAAGGACGACTCGGTGCAGCGCTTCAAGGGTCTCGGCGAGATGAACGCCGAGGAGCTGCGCATCACGACCATGGACCAGGAGCACCGCGTCCTCGGCCAGGTCACCCTCGACGACGCCGCCCAGGCCGACGACCTGTTCTCGGTCCTCATGGGCGAGGACGTCGAGGCCCGCCGCGCGTTCATCCAGCGCAACGCCAAGGACGTCCGCTTCCTCGACATCTGAGTCGGTCTCAGCTGACCGCACCAGGAAGGATCTTCACCAGCAATGACCGACGAGAACACTCCCGTGACGACGCCCGAGGGTGACGCCCTGGCCATGCGCGTCGAGCCGGTCGGGCTCGAGACGGAGATGCAGCGCTCGTACCTCGACTACGCGATGTCCGTCATCGTCTCGCGTGCGCTGCCGGACGTCCGCGACGGCCTCAAGCCCGTCCACCGCCGTGTGCTGTACGCCATGTACGACGGCGGCTACCGCCCCGAGCGCGGCTTCTACAAGTGCGCCCGCGTCGTCGGCGACGTCATGGGCAATTACCACCCGCACGGCGACTCCTCGATCTACGACGCGCTCGTGCGCCTCGCCCAGTCCTGGTCGATGCGCATGCCGCTCGTCGACTCCAACGGTAACTTCGGCTCTCCGGGCAACGACCCGGCGGCGGCCATGCGCTACACCGAGTGCAAGATGGCGCCGCTGTCGATGGAGATGGTCCGCGACATCGACGAGGAGACCGTCGACTTCACGGACAACTACGACGGCCGCTCCCAGGAGCCGACCGTCCTGCCGGCCCGCTTCCCGAACCTGCTGATCAACGGCTCGGCCGGTATCGCGGTCGGCATGGCGACCAACATCCCGCCGCACAACCTCCGCGAGGTCGCGGCCGGCGCCCAGTGGTACCTGGAGAACCCCGAGGCCTCGCACGAGGACCTCCTGGACGCGCTGCTCGAGCGCATCAAGGGCCCCGACTTCCCGACCGGCGCGCTCGTCGTCGGCCGCAAGGGCATCGAGGAGGCGTACCGCACCGGTCGCGGCTCCATCACCATGCGCGCGGTCATCGAGGTCGAGGAGATCCAGAACCGCCAGTGCCTGGTGGTCACGGAGCTGCCGTACCAGGTCAACCCGGACAACCTCGCGCAGAAGATCGCCGACCTGGTGAAGGACGGCAAGATCGGCGGCATCGCCGACGTCCGTGACGAGACGTCCTCGCGCACGGGCCAGCGCCTGGTCATCGTGCTGAAGCGGGACGCGGTCGCCAAGGTCGTCCTGAACAACCTGTACAAGCACACCGACCTGCAGACGAACTTCGGCGCCAACATGCTGGCGCTGGTGGACGGCGTGCCGCGCACGCTCTCGCTCGACGCGTTCATCCGCCACTGGGTGACGCACCAGATCGAGGTCATCGTCCGCCGTACGCGCTTCCGGCTGCGCAAGGCCGAGGAGCGGGCGCACATCCTGCGCGGTCTGCTGAAGGCCCTGGACGCCATCGACGAGGTCATCGCGCTGATCCGGCGCAGTGACACCGTCGAGATCGCGCGCCACGGCCTGATGGACCTCCTGGAGATCGACGAGATCCAGGCCAACGCCATCCTCGAGATGCAGCTGCGCCGGCTCGCCGCCCTGGAGCGCCAGAAGATCGTCCAGGAGCACGACGAGCTCCAGACGAAGATCAACGAGTACAACCAGATCCTCGCCAGCCCGGTCCGCCAGCGCGAGATCGTCAGCGAGGAGCTGGCCGCGATCGTCGAGAAGTACGGCGACGACCGCCAGACGAAGCTGATCCCCTACGAGGGCGACATGTCCATCGAGGACCTGATCGCCGAGGAGGACATCGTCGTCACGGTCACCCGGGGCGGCTACATCAAGCGCACCAAGACCGACGACTACCGGGCCCAGAAGCGCGGCGGCAAGGGCGTGCGCGGCACGAAGCTCAAGGAAGACGACATCGTCGACCACTTCTTCGTGTCCACCACGCACCACTGGCTGCTGTTCTTCACCAACAAGGGCCGCGTCTACCGCGTCAAGGGCTACGAGCTGCCCGACGCCGGCCGGGACGCGCGGGGTCAGCACGTCGCGAACCTGCTCGCCTTCCAGCCGGACGAGGCGATCGCCGAGATCCTGGCGATCCGCGACTACGAGGCGGTTCCCTACCTCGTCCTCGCCACCAAGGCCGGACTGGTGAAGAAGACGCCTCTGAAGGATTACGATTCGCCCCGTTCCGGCGGTGTGATCGCCATCAACCTCCGTGAGCAGCAGGACGGTTCGGACGACGAACTGATCGGAGCCGAACTGGTTTCGTCGGACGACGATCTGCTTCTGATCAGCAAGAAGGCCCAATCGATCAGGTTCACCGCATCGGACGAAACTCTGCGACCCATGGGCCGTGCCACCTCGGGTGTCAAGGGCATGAGCTTCCGTGAGAGTGACGAGCTGCTCTCGATGAATGTTGTTCGACCCGGTACGTTCGTGTTCACTGCCACAGACGGCGGGTACGCGAAGCGGACCAACGTCGACGAGTACCGCGTCCAGGGTCGCGGCGGCCTCGGCATCAAGGCCGCCAAGATCGTCGAGGACCGTGGCTCCCTCGTCGGCGCGCTGGTGGTCGAGGAGACCGACGAGATCCTCGCCATCACGCTGTCGGGCGGTGTGATTCGTACGCGAGTCAACGAGATCAGGGAAACCGGCCGTGACACCATGGGCGTCCAACTGATCAATCTGGGCAAGCGCGATGCCGTCGTCGGCATCGCTCGCAACGCCGAGGCGGGACGCGAGGCGGAAGAGGTCGACGGCGACATCGTCGTCGACGAGACCGCCGAGGGTGCCGCGACCACCGGCACGGACGAGGGTGAGGCGCCCTCCTCCGAGTAGCACGAGGAGTGAGTCAGCGTGAGCGGAGCCACGGGCGCCGGACCGAGCGGTACCTCGACGGGTACGGACACGGACGACGGCGGCCGTGGCTCCGCCGCGCGTGCGGCGGACCCGCACACGACCAACCTGAAGGCGGTCAAGCCGACCGCACAGGACGACTCGCCCTCGCCTGACACGCATGGATCCCAGGGGGGAACTGTGACGGACACCCGAGGTCCGCAGACCCAGCAGCACAGCGCTGGAGCGGGCCCGGCCGCATCCGGCGCCCAGCCACAACCGCAGCCGCAGCCCAAGGGGGCCGCGCAGGACCAGGGCGCCTCGCCTCTGCCGGGGGAACGGCAGACACAGCAGCAGGCCGGGCCGTACCACCCGCCGCAGGCGTATCCGGCGCAGCAGGCGGCGGCCGGTGCCGGCGCCGGTGCGTCGGCCGGTGCCGTACGGCGCCCCCGCACCGGAGCACGCACCGTGCCCCGCGTCCGCAAGGCGCGGCTGCGGGTGTCGAAGGCCGACCCCTGGTCGGTGATGAAGGTCAGCTTCCTGCTCTCCATCGCGCTGGGCATCTGCACGATCGTCGCGGCCGCCGTGCTGTGGATGGTCATGGACGCGATGGGCGTCTTCTCGACGGTCGGCGGCACGATCTCCGAGGCGACCGGCTCGAACGAGTCGAACGGCTTCGACCTGCAGGCCTTCCTGTCGCTGCCCAACGTCCTGATGTTCACGTCGGTCATCGCGGTCATCGACGTCGTCCTGGCGACGGCCCTCGCGACCCTCGGCGCGTTCATCTACAACCTGTCCGCGGGCTTCGTCGGCGGTGTGGAGCTGACGCTCGCCGAGGACGAGTGACACGACCCTTTGACATGGATTGACGTTGTCCCGACAACCGATTTTGGGACTGCCCATGTCGTGCGCTAATCTTCAGGAGTCAGCGCGCGGGACACACACCCCGCACAGCGCGGCGGGGCTATAGCTCAGTTGGTTAGAGCGCATCCCTGATAAGGATGAGGCCACAGGTTCAAATCCTGTTAGCCCCACCAGCATGATGAACCCCCAACCGGTAGCGGTTGGGGGTTTTCTGCGTCTCCAGGGGGCGGGCGGGACATGAGGAAGCCCGGCGGCTCTGTCGAGCTGCCGGGCCTGTACGCAGGGTCGCCGTTCGGATGGGATGGTCCGGGGAGTTTCAGCGCTGCAGGGGAGCGAGGTAGTCCGCCATGGGGTCCGACTCCGCGTCGGTGTCCGCGAGCGGGCGGTGGCGGCAGCGGGGGGTCTTGCCGTGGGCCTCGGCCCGGATGCGCTGTTTCATCGTGGGGGGCACGGTTTTCGCCAGGGACACGGGAGACGTCGCCGATGCCGTCCGCTGTCGCGGGATGCGCTCGCTGTTGCGCTCCGGCTCGGTCTGCGCTACCGCCGGGGCGGCGGTCCTGGTGACGAATCCGAGCGTCGTGCACAGCGCCAGGAAGGCGGTGACGATGGCGGTCCACAACTTCATGACCTGGTTCCGGGCCATGGCCCCTCACTTTCGGGTCGGGCGATTTGCGTACTTTCCTCATGATGTGTATGAGGGTCGCGAAGTGGTGGACCGACGCCCGTGGCGCGGCGATGTTCCGATGAACACCACTCGGATGGACGCAAGAGGGGCGAAAATGTGAGGAGAGAGGAGAAGGGGCCCCAAAGTAACCGTCCGTCGGGGTGTGATCACCCTCCGATCGGAGTGGCGAACTCCGCTTCTATCCCGGTTCCCGGGACGGGAGTTGAGGTCCGACTCAGGTCACCGATCGGTCTCGGTCGGTGTGTATAGTCGGGCGCCAGAGGTCCCCTACGTCAACGAAAGACGAGGTCGCGCGGTGAAGAAGCTTCTCCTGGTCGCACTGGCCGCCATCGGCGGGCTCCTCGTGTACCGCCAGATCCAGGCGGATCGCGCCGAGCAGGATCTGTGGACGGAGGCGACTGACTCCGTGCCCACGGGTTCGTGAGTCACGACATCCCAAACCGAGCACACCCCGGCCGCCTCGCGGTCGGGGTTTTGTGTGTCCTGGGGCCGGCCGTACGGGCAGGATGGGCCACGGCTCGCGGATTCATGGGTGAGGGGTGGCGCGTGAGGGGACGGCTTCGTACGGCGAGGGGGCGTGCGGGCGCGTGGCGCGGTGGTCCATCGGCGGCCGTGCGCCTGGGGGTCGTGGGAGTACTGCTGGGGGCGACGGTCGCCGTGGCGCCGGGCCCGGCCGCCCTGGCCGCCGCAGGCGCCTCCGGGGCGGCCGTGACGCCGAGCCCGTACGCCTTCGCCGACGGTGCCCGGAGCATCGAGGGAGCGGGGAGCACCGCGGACGCCGAGATCCTGAAGCCCGGCACGGCCTACAGGAGCTCGCTCCCGAGCAGCGGCAAGGTCAGCTACAGCATCGAACTCGACGCCGCGTCGAACGCGTATGTGTCCGTCACCGCCGCCCCCTCCCCCGACAGCACGGTCTCCGTCATCGACGGGCTGAGGGTGTCCATGCAGGACGCCGAGGGCAATTCCTGCTCGGTCGACACCGCGAGCTTCGGCGCCGCCCGTAGTCCGCACCCGATCGCGGCGTGGGGCACGCGCGAGATCTCGCCCACCAAGCCCCTGTGCCGGAAGGCCGGCACCTATTACGTGTCCGTCGAGCGGGTCGACCCGCGGGGCGAGGGCTCCTCGCCGGACGCCTGGGACCTGGAGCTCCTGGCCATGACGGAGCCGCGGACGGCGAAGGCCGGGGCGACCGGCGCGCCCGAGGTGTGGAACTCGGCCTCGCCCCAGCCGCTCCAGGGGGAGGCCGAGCGGCGCCGTGGCGGTGCGGGGTTCTCCGGGGCGACCCCCCTCGACCAGGGCGTCTGGCGGGACGACATCCGGCCCGGCCAGACGGTCTTCTACGAGGTGCCGGTCGACTGGGGCCGGCAGCTCCACGTCACCGCCGAGCTGGGCAGCACGGACTCCGGCGGCACCGGCTACACGCCCGGCGCCCTGGACCTGGCCCTCTACAACCCCGCCCGCGGTCATGTCGCCGATGTGAGTGTCGGCTACGACGGCGACCAGAAGTCAGGCAGCCTGCCTCCTCTGCCGCCGGTCGACCACGCCAACCGCAATGCCGCCGTCGCCCAGGTCAGCGCCATGCGCTTCGCCGGCTCCTACTACCTCGTCGCGCACCTCGCGGAGAGCGTGGCCGACAGCTTCGGGGACGGGCCGTTCGCGATGACCCTGCGCGTCCGGGTGAGCGGAGCGGCGAAGAGCGGGCCCGAGTACGCGGGGGAGTCCGAGCCCGCGGGCGTCTTCGAGGTCTCGGACCAGGAGCGCGAGGCGGCGGCGGAGGGTGTGGCCGGGGGCGACGACACCGCGATGAGGGCGGTCGCCGTGGGCGGGATCGGCACCGGGAGCGCGCTGCTGGTGGGGCTCGGGGTGTGGACCGTGGTGGCCCGGCGGAGGAGCGCCGGGTAGCGCCGGGCGGCCCAGCGCGCCGGGACTGACGCCCGCGTCGGGCTCAGATCCGGGTCAGGGCCCAGAAGCCGACGGCGTAGCAGGCCAGGGCGAGGAGCAGGAGCGGGACCGCCACCTTGGCCGGAGGGCCGGGGCGGCGGCGCGGCCGTTCCGCGCGATGCCGTGAGGCCGCCCGGGCGGGCGGTGAGGGCTGGTGGCCCTGTGGGGCCTGGTGCGGGGCCTGGTCCGGGGTCTGGGCGGTGTACGAGGCCGTGGAGGTGTCGGTGCGGTGGTGCGCCGCGGGGGGCAGAGGCTGACCGGGGTGGCCCGCGTGGCTGGAGTACGCCGGTGGGAGCGGCTGGGAGGTGTGCGAGGCGTGCAGCCGGTGCGTGGGGTCGTAGGGGGAGACGGGGGGCTCGGGGGGCTCCGGCTGGTGCGCGGTCTGCGCCTGTGCGTCGTGGGGCCGGCCGCCGGGTGTGGGGGAGGAGGTGCCGGTGCTCTGCGGAGGCGGCAGATGGAAGCTGCCGGTGTCCGACATGGAGGCGGGCTGAGGCTGAGCAGGGGTGAACGGGGCGGCTGACGGATCGGTGTTCTGGCGGGGGTCGGGCTGTACGGCCTCGGGGCCCGGGACCGACCAGGCACGGCCCGTGTCGTCCGACGGCACCTCGTCCGTCCCCGGGCCGGACGGCCCCTCCCTCCGGCCCAGCCCCCGCGCTCTCTCCAGCGGGCCCTCGGGGGCGAACCCCGGGGGAAGCGGGCCGAGTTGGTCGAAGATCTCGATCAGTTCGTCGTCCGGGCCGGGCTCCGGGAGGAGCTCCGCGGCGGCGGCCAGCGCCTTGCGCGCCCCCGTGGCCGTACGGAACCGTGCCTGCGGGTCCGGCTGCAGCAGCGTGGCCACCACCTGCCACAGCGGCTCCGGAATGCCCTTGGGCGCACCGGGCGTCCCGTGCTCGGCGAAGTACTGGATGAGCGCCTTGCTGTCCGGCTTGGCCCCCTCCAGCAGATACAGCGCGACCAGTCCTACGGCGAACAGGTCGGCGGGGAAGTCGGGTTCGGCGCCCATCAGCTGCTCGGGCGCGAGATAGCCGGGCGTTCCCACGACGAGGTTGGTCTCCGTCAGACGGGGCTCGCCCAGCCGCATCGCGATGCCGAAGTCGGACAGCCGCAGTCGCGGCCGGCCGGTGCCGGTGGCCTCCAGCAGCACGTTGGCCGGTTTGACGTCACGGTGCACGACGTCCTCCGCATGCACCGCGGCCAGCCCTGCCAGCAACTGGTCGAGCAGGGTGCAGACGAAGGCCGGCGGGAGGGGGCCGTAGTCCCCGACGAGATGGACCAGGGAACCGCCGCCCACCAGGTCCATGGTGAACAGGACCTTGTCGTCGTCGGCTGCCCAGCTGGAGGGGGCGAGGACATGGGGGTGGTCGATCCGCAGGGCCTGTTCGCGCACGAAGCGCAGCAGCGAGTGCGCGTCGCTCTGGAGCAGGACCTTGGCGGCCACGTAGCGGCGGCGGCGGTGGTCCCAGGCGCGCCAGACGGCACCGACTCCTCCGCGCCCGATCGGGTCGACCAGTTCGTACCGGCCGGCGAAGACCTCACCCATGGCTGTACGTCGCTCCTCCCCCTGCGGCTTCCCCCCTTGCTTCCCCCTCGACGAGCGCTACGACTCCTCGATGAGTGGTACGACTCCCCCGTTGCGCTACGACTCCCCCGTTGAGCGGGAGAACCCGCTCGCGCCGGCTGGTCCCCCGTGCGTGACACGCCCCCGCGTGTCCGCCCGTGCCGTGCGCTGTCCCCCGTGACGCCGGTCAGCGTCCGTCCCCCGTCAGATCACTCCGTCCGGCTGCCGAACCCCCTTCGGCTGCCGGGCGGTGTGATCAGCTCTGGTGGGACTGGTAGTGCGCGACCGCGTCCGAGGTGCGGCCGGCCCCGTACACCCGGAGGAACTCTGCCAGTTCCGGGTGGGTCGGGGCGAGGGTCTCCGCGGCCTCGATGATGTCGCCCGCCGCCGCGACCGAGCGCAGCAGCGACTGGATCTCCCGGACCACGCGCTTGACCGTGGGCGCTCCCGAACTGGTCGTCGTCTGCGTGGTGTTGCTCAGCACCGAGCCCCCCTGTGACTTCTTGATCTCCTCCATGCGCTCAGTGGCCTCGGCCGCGCTCACGCTGCCGTCCGCGACCTGCCCCGCCAGGTCCTGCAGCAACTGCACGCGCTGCACGACGGCCGGGTTGCCGATCTTCGCCCGCTGCCCGCTCATCAGCTGCGACAGCATCGGTGCGGACAGTCCCAGAACCCCCGCGAGACGAGCCTGGTTGAGACCAAGATCGTCGATGAGCCTACGGAAGAGCGCCCCCAACGGCTCCCCGTACCAGTTCCGCTGCAGTTCCCGCGCTCTTGCGGTGGCTTCCTGCTGTGCGGCGTCCATTGCGTCTCCCCATCGCTTCCCCATGTACGGCGGTTCGCGGTAGCGAACCACGCCGAGCATCTTACGGAGAGTGGTCGGCGACGGGGACCCCCAATCCTTTTGCGGAATCACGGGGGTGACCCGGTACTCTGGTCTCCGACGCCCGCCGGGACATGCTTCGTCCGGGCGGATGTCCCCTTCCGGGGCCTTAGCTCAGTTGGTAGAGCGCTGTCTTTGCATGGCAGATGTCAGGGGTTCGACTCCCCTAGGCTCCACTTGATCGGACCCCTCTGATCTGCGGAAACGCGGTCAGAGGGGTCTTTCTTGTGCTGCTCGGCGCATCGGGTCAGACGGTGCTCACGGGCTCCGCCTCGTTCACGTCGTACGTGCCGAGGTGGCGGTTGAAGACGACCCAGGCGATGGAGGTCGCGAGGCCGCAGGACGCGATGACCAGGGCCGTGGTGGGGCTGAGGAACTGGGAGACGGTGCCGCCCACGATCGCGCCGACGGGTTCGAAGCCCAGCGTCGTGAAGCGCATCGCGGAGGTGACCTGGCCGATCATGTGCGTCGGCGTCACCATCTGCTTGATCGTCTCGCTCATGACCAGGTTCACGACGATGGCGAAGCTCCACAGGAACATCCCGGCGGCCACGGCGAGGAACCGCAGGAGGGAGGAGTCCAGCAGTTCGGAGCCCGGGACGAGGAAGGCGCCCACGGTGGGCACGACCAGGGACAGGACGTAGAGCAACCGGGTCCGCACCTTGCTCATGAACGAGGAAGCGGCCGTCGCGGAGAGCACACCGCCGAGCCCGCCGGCCGCGCTCGCGAGGCCGACGAGGAGGGGACTGAAGCCCAACTCCTTGACCACATAGAAGGTGTAGACGGCGAAGAACATCGCGGTGAAGAAGTTGAAGTGGGCCGCGGAGACGATCACCGGTCGCAGCACGGGGTGGGAGAAGGCCCAGGTGAAGCCGGTCAGGGCGCCCTTGACGGACTCCTGCTCCTCCGCGCTCTCCTGCTCGGCGTCCTCGTCCTGGGCGGCCTCGTGCCCGGTGTCCTCCTCCCCCTTCTTCGTGCTGCCTCCGGACCCGAGCAGCAGCACCGTGCTCGCGACATAGCTGCAGACATCCGCGACCAGGGCCAAGGGCGCGCCCAGCGCCTGGACCAGGAGTCCTCCCAGGCCCGGACCCGCGACCTCGCTGACCGCCGTGCTGCCCTCCATATACGAGTTGATCTTGGGGAGTTGGCGGCGGTCGAAGGTCAGCACCATGTGCGAGGACAGCGCGGAGTCGTACAGGAGGGTGAGGGCGCCGACCAGGAAGACGGTCGTGAAGAGCAGGGGGATGCTCAGCAGGTCCAGCGCGTAGGCCACCGGGATCATCCCGATCAGCAGCAGGCGCAGGATGTTCGCCGTCACCATGACCGACCTGCGCGGATAGCGGTCGGCGGTCATGCCCACCCACAGCCCGAGGAGCAGCACGGCCAGCGACTCGGCACTGCCGAGCAGTCCCATCTCGAACGCGGAGGCGTCGAGGGTTCCCAGGGCGAGCAGCGGGATGATGACCACGCTGGCCTGGGTACCGAAGAGGGACACGGTCTGGGCAGTCCACAGGTTTCTGAAACCGCGGTCTTTGAGCACGTCGGACTCCTGGCGGCACGCCGGTAGATCTGATGAGAACGATGGCGGACGTCACCGCACGGCCCTGCCTGTTGCGGCGAGAGCCGTGCGGGGATCAACAACCGGCCGCCGGAGGCTCGTTGGGGCGGGCCGTCGTCCGTGAGCGGCCGCTACTTGGCCGTGCCGAAGTGTACGGCGATGGAGTAGCGCACCCAGGACCGCGAGCGGATCCCGCACACGCTGTGGTGGTATCCGGGGTTGATCCGCAGGAGGGCCACGCGTCCTTGCTCGGGCTGCGTGGCCAGGGCGGCTCCGCTGGGAGCCTCCACCACGAGTTCGCCGCCGTCGCCCGCGGCCCACCCGGGGGAGAGGAAGAAGACGAGGCCGAAGCGCCGGTCGTCGAAGGTGTCGGAGTGACGGCGCAGATAGTGGCCGGCCTCGTACTTGGCGATGTCGGCCGAGCGGAAGGAGACCCGCTCGCCGAAAGCCCCCGAGAACGCCTCGGCCACGTCGGCGCTCTTGAGCGCGGAGATGAAGGCGCGGATGCCCAGGGCGGTCCGGGGGATGTCGCGCAGACAGCCGCTGCGGGAGAAACGCCGCTCCGGAGGAGCCTCGGCGAATTCCTCCTCGCCGCACGGCTTCACGTTGTCATCGGGGGTGAGCAGCCAGTGCTCCGTGGCCCAGGTCGGCAAGGCGGCCAGCTCGGAGACGAGGGGGTCTGTCATGTCCGCAGGCATCAGGGGCAGGCTGGTGGCCGGAGCGTCGCTTCCCGGCCGCAGCCGGCCGAGTGCTTCCGCCACGGGGGCCGCGGTCAGCATGCCGATCGTCTTGCCGTGGAAGGCGATCGCGGCGTCCCTGCTCATGTGGTCCATGACAGAAGCGGTCTGCGCCGAGTCCTGCATCTTGCCTCTCCTTCGGTCGGTAGGGGGCCACGCCAAGGGATCAGCGGACCCTGGTCACCCGGTTCTCGTCCCACACCGGTTCCTGCGTCTGCACCACCTCGCCGTCGGAGCGGAAGAGGAGGTAGCGGTTGAAGGAGCTCGCGAGCCAGCGGTCGTGGGTGACCACGACGACCGTGCCGTTGAACTCCTCGATGGCCTGCTGGAGCGCCTCGGCCGAGACGAGGTCGAGGTTGTCCGTCGGTTCATCGAGCAGGAGCAGCGTCGCGCCGCCGAGTTCCAGGAGCAGGATCTGGAACCGGGCCTGCTGTCCTCCGGACAGCGTTTCGAAGCGCTGGTCCGCCGCGGCCGCCAGCTCGTACCGGGAGAGCATGCCGGCGGCGGCCCCGCGGTCCAGGCCCTCGCGGATGCCTTCGCCGCGGCCCATGATCTCCACGAGCGTCCTGCCCGCCCACTCCGGGTGCTGGTGGGTCTGGGTGAAGAAGCCGGGCACGACCCGTGCGCCCAGCCGCCAGGAGCCCGAGTGGTCCACTTCGAGGCCGGCCAGCAGCTTCAGCAGGTGGCTCTTGCCGGAGCCGTTCGAACCCAGTACCGCGACCCGGTCTCCCAGGTAGATCTCCAGGTCGAACGGTTTCATGAGCCCGGTCAGTTCCAGCTGCTCACAGGTGATGACGCGGGTTCCGGTACGGCCTCCCGTCAGCCGCGGGACCACGCGCTGCTCGCGGGGCAGCTCGGGCGGGCGGCCGGCCTCCTCGTACTTGCGCAGCCGCGTCTGGGCGGCGCGGTAGCGGGGAGCCATGGCGGCGCTGATCTTCGCCTGCTCGCCGAGGGTGTGCACCAGGTCCTTGAGCCGTTCGTGCTCCTCGTCCCACCGGCGGTGCAGCTCGGCCAGCCGCTCGCGCCGGGCCTGGCGGGCTTCCTTCCAGCCGGTGAAGGAACCGCCGTGCACCCAGGTGCTGCGGCCTTCGAGAGCGACGACCTTCGTGGCGACGTTGCCGAGCAGGGCCCGGTCGTGGCTGACCAGCAGCACGGCCTTGTCGGTGGTCCGCAGCCGCTCTTCCAGCCACCGCTTGCCCGGGACGTCCAGGTAGTTGTCCGGCTCGTCGAGGATGAGCACCTGCTCGCGCCCGCGCAGCAGCGCCTCCAGGACGAGGCGCTTCTGCTCGCCGCCGGAGAGGGTGTTGACGTCGCGGAAGCGGGCGCGGTCGAAGGGCATGCCGAGCGCCGCGGTGGTCACCACGTCCCACAGGACTTCGATCTCGTAGCCGCCGGCCTCGCCCCAGGTGCTCAGCGCCTCGGCGTACCGCATCTGTGTGGCCTCGTCGTCGCGTTCCATCAGCTCGAGTTCGAGGGCGTCGATATCCGCCGCGGCCGTGGCGATCCGCTCGGGGGCGGCGGCCAGCAGCAGATCGCGCACGGTCGACTCATCACGCACCGAACCGATGAACTGCGGCATCATCGCCAGGCCGCCCTGCACATGGACGGTGCCCGCACGCGGCTTGAGCCGCTTCCCCGCGACGTTGACCAGGGTGCTCTTCCCCGCGCCGTTGTGGCCGATCAGGGCCGCGACCTCCCCGGCCCCCACGGAGAAGCTGACGTCTTCGAACAGTGTTCGCCCGTCGGCGAGATTGCACCGGACACTGTTGAATTCAAGGAATCCCATGATTCTGAGCTTCGTTCTCTCGCTTTGGAAGATGCGCTGCGTGCGGCGCGGAATTTAACGCTCCGGTTTTAGGTGGTCCGCCCAAAGGGTCCACTACCCCTGCTCGGTGGCCCTTCAATCCCCCGTATCAATCCCCCCGCAGCACGGCGTCAAAGACGTTCACGTGTTTCACGGATCCTGCCTGGCCAGATCCCCGAACACAAGGGGAAGAAATGTCCGTGTTGCAGGCATTGAGCATGCTTTGCGGTGAAAAATAAATCTGGATGAGAGACGCTTGACAAGCGCGTGTCCGAATGGTGAAGCTTCCTGACGTCAGAGCAATTCAGTTCCGATGCACATGAGGAGCGACAGTGAACGAGAACGTTGCTGAGTCCGCAATTCAGGTTGCCTCGCAGGAGCAGGATGACATCTTCTTTATCGAGGAGATGGACGTGGCCGACGCCGCTCAGGTGATGGTCCACCGCTGTTGACAGTCTGAGTGGGAGTGCGGCCCCGATAAAACGGGGTCGCACTCCCACTCCGTGCATCCCTGAGTGGTATCGGCTCCTGCCTCGAGGATGTGTTCGCGCGCTATGCGTGTATGGCTGAACCCGGCCTGGCAACTGGAATCGGCCGACGGCACGGTGACGTTCCAGGGCGAGAAGAAGAAATACGTCCTCGATGACGGCAAGGGCACCGTCAGCCGACTGCTGGAAGCCCTTGTAGGCGGCTGCGAGAACGCAGCCCTCGAAGCGCTGACGCGACGTGACCCCGAATGCGCGGGACTCGTCAGAGCCCTGCGGAAACGCGGTCTTCTCATCGAGTCGCCATCGGGACCCGCGGGCGACGACAGTGTCCATGCCCGGCAGTGGGGGCATCTGGCTCTGCACACACACCGCCCTGACGAGGCACAACGCCGTATCTGCGGTGCCAAGGTCATGGTCATGGGTGTCGGCGGCACCGGCAGCGTGATCCTCCAGCACCTCATCGGAGCCGGGGTCAGGCGCTTCGTCCTGGTCGATGCCGACAAGGTGCAGCTGAACAATCTGAACCGCCAGTTCACCTTTCCCAGGGCAGCCGTGGGCGAACCCAAACTGGACGCGGCCCGCACCTATATCCGTGACCGTGTACCGGACGCCGACATCTCGCTAGTCGACCGGTTCGTCGGATCACCAGCGGAAATCTGCGAAGTCCTGGAAACGCATGCGAACGTCGATGTCATCGCCGTCTGCATCGACCAGCCGATCGGCAGCATCTCCGATGCGGTGGCCGAAGCGGCCTGGGCCCGGAATATACCGTCGATATTCGGCGGTGTCGGCATGCAGCGGGGCTTCTACGGGCCGCTCTTCGCCCCGGGGAGATCGACCGTGACTCCCGAGCAGCTCTCTTTTCCGGTGCGCGCCGACGCCGCTCCGGAGAATGATGCCGGGAATCTACGGAGCACGCGCTATTCCTTCGGTCCCAACAACACCATCGTCGGTGCCTGGATGGCCGCTGCGATCATTCATCATCTGGCGGGCATCACCGAGCTCGTCGAATACGACGCAAGAAAAATCATCGACTTCGAAACCGGTAATATCATCGCCCAGGCCCAATAAGCGGGCGCTCGGCATGCTGTGGTGAAGGCTTTGAGCGGCTGTACCTCGCCCTAGCGATACGGTTCGCGCCAAAAAACGCAGCAGTATCGCGCCAAAGGGGAAGCGGCATGTCCAAGCCGATCCGTGTGGAAACGGACCTGATTCCGTCGGGCCTCTACGGCGCGGCCGACGACTGGACCGGCCTGACGATCACACGCCAACTCGCCCGCCCGCTCTTCGTGGAAGGCCCCGACCGCACCCTGAGGCCGGGCCTGCTGCACAACGCGCTCCGCCTGGACGAGAAACGCTGGGACTTCGCCCTGCGGCCCGGTGCGCGATGGTCCGACGGCCGGCCGATCCGCGCTCGCGACATCGCCCGGCACATCGCGGCGGTCCCCAGGCAGGCCGGCCCCTTCGCCTGGCTCGTGTCGCTCATCGAGCGGATCCAGCCCCTCGACCCCGACCGGCTGCTGCTGACCACCCGCCGGCCCGTCGGCAATCTGCCCGCGCTCCTGGCCAACCCCGTCTTCGGCCCTCGGCACAGCGACCCGGCTGTCACCAGCGGCGCATACACCCTGGCCGACGGCCCGTCCGGTGAAATCCGCCTGCGGGCAACCGGCCCCTGGCCCGATGTCACCTACGTCCTGTCCTCCGACGCCGAGCACGGGCAGCGCCTCTACGACCGAAGAGCCGTCGACATCACCTGCCCGACGACGTTCCCCGTGGTCCGCTGGGCACATCGCGCCGACTACCCGGACCTCCAGGTCGACGACCTCGACATCGCCGTCGCCCTCCTGCCGCCGAGCGGTATGGCCGAGGCGCACAAGCAGGCCGTCGCGGCCGCCCTCGACCGCCGGGACCTGTCGCGCAGGCTGCACGGCGCACTCAGCCCACTGGACTCCTTGACAGGCTTGTGGGACCCGCACCGACCACCTACCGCACCGGCCCGCGCGGCACACGAAGGGTTGCCGGCGCCCGGGCGCACCCCCGCCCGCCTGGTCTTCCCGGACTTCTCACCGAACGGGGAGACGGCACACATCCTCGCCGACCAGATCGGCGAGAACACCGGACTCACCCTCCGGCCCGAGGCCATCGACTACCGGGCCTATCTCACCGAGCTCCACACCACGTACCGCGAAGACTTCCGCCTGGTGCTGATGGCCTCGCCCTGGCCCGACCCGGTTGCCCTCCTTCTCCCCTTCACCCGCCGACCGGCGGCCCAGCTTCCCGGAGGGCCCGAGTCCGCGTTCAAGGACATCGTGCACCGGGCTCTGGCAGCGGACGACCTCCAGGACCGCCTCGGCCACTGCGCCGAGGCCGAACAGCTGCTGAGCGCGACCGGCGAAGTCTGCCTGGTCGGACGGCTCAGGTCGGCCGCCCGGCTCCGCGTGAAGAACTACGTCAGCCCGCCGTCCGGCTGGGCCGACCTGTCGGTGTGCGAACCCCCGCAGGACTGAGGACAAACGATGGCAAAGATCAACTACCTGAAGGTCAACGAGCGGTACTGGGACTCCAACAGCGAGCTCTACCACGAGGCCCACCCCGAGCACTTCGACGCCGACAGACACCCGTCCTGGGGGATCTGGCACCTTCCGGAGAGCGACCTCAAGATCTTCACCGATGACCTCCCGGCCGGCTCCCGGATCATCGACCTCGGCTGCGGCATCGGGCACGACACCACCGGGTTCGCCCGCGCCGGATACGAGGCCTTCGGAGTGGAACTCTCCTCCGGCCAGCTCTCGCGCGCCCTCGGCGAGGGAGCCGCAGGCTTCGTCCAAGCCGCCGCGGAGCGCCTGCCGTTCCGTTCAGGGGTCTTCGACGCGGCCTTCTGCGACCACGGCGCGTTCGACTTCTCCCCACCACAGCGCCTGCTCCAGGAAGCCCACCGTGTGCTCCGCCCCCGCGGCGTCCTCGGGCTGTGCACCTACTCCCCGCTCCTGCAGATGTGCTTCGACAACCAGAGCGGCACGGTCGGCGAGCACCTCGCGAATCCGTACGGCGACGCCCGGATGAAGTACGGCGGCGATGTGGTGGTCTTCCACTCCACCTACGCCCAGTGGATCGACATGTTCCGGGACTGCGGATTCTCCATCGAACGACTGGTGGAACCCCTCGCCCCGGCCGGCGGTGCCACCTACTTCAAGGAAGCCCTCGACCGGAACTGGGCGGAGAAGTGGCCGGCGGAAGTGGTGTGGAAGGTGCGCAAGGTCTGAGCCCGGGGCTCTGAGGCCTGGGTCTCCGGCCTCCGGTCGGCATCTCGTGTTTCACGTGAAACAGCGCGGCGGCCGTCAGGAACGGTCGTCGCGCTGAGCGGCCTCTTCCTCTGCCTGCTTGGCCTCAACCTCCGGGTCCAGGACCGACTGGCCGGTGCCGTCCACGGAGGACAGCCGGCCCGACTCGGGAACCTCGGTCGCGGCGGGCGGCTCCACCAGCCAGTCCGGGTTGGCCTGCTTGTCCCACCACTTCCAGGCGGCGAAGGCACCACCGGCGAGGGCGCCCAGAATCGCCAGCGTCTTCACGGCACGGCCGGCCCTCGCCCGCCGTTCCTGCTTGCGGACCAGCTTCTGGATCTCCTTCGACGAGACCTGACCACGAAGCGCGGCCAGCGCGGCCACACTCCGGGCGGCGGCCTCGGTCGTGACGGGACCGGCCGCGGCCCTCGCCTGCTCAAGCCTCGGCCGGGAGTAGTCCGCCGCCTGCTTTGCGGCCTTGCGGGTGCGGACGGCGGCTTCCTGGGCGGCCTGGTCGACCTTCGGCGGCACATGCGTACGGGCCTGCTCCAGATACGGCTGCACATGGGCGCCGTACTGAACGCGTGCCTGTCCGGCGGCCTGGGTCACCTTGGGCGCCAGCCGTACGCGTGCCTCGTGTGCGTAGTGCGTAGCCCTGTCCTTGGCCGTGTCGGCGTAGGGCGCCACCACTTCCGCGGCGTGCAGCACGCTGTCCTTCGCCGAACCGGTCGCGGCGCGCACGCTGTCGATGCGGGTCACGGGTTCCTCCTCCTCGGTGGCGTACGGTATTTCGACTTTCCACCCTTTTACGGATCATGCCTCCGGGTGCGCCGTCAGGCATGCGCGGGCGGGCATCCGGGTCACGGGAAACGGCGCAGGGCCCTCTCAGGTCGAGAGCCGATCACGTGCAATAGCGGATGAATCGGGGGCAACGGGAGCTTGTCGTCGACAATGCCACGGATCGTCGCCGCGCGCGCCCGCCCCGGGACCACTCGCCTGGATTTCCGCAGCCGATCGGCCCCGTTTCCCCCCGGGCGAACGGAGGTCAGGCGACGTGGAGCGCCGTCCATGCGAGGATCAGGGAGTCACGGAAAGACAACGGAAGGCAGGATCGTGGCTGAGCAGCTCTACGCCACCCTGAAGACCAACCACGGCGACATCGAAGTCCGGCTTCTGCCGAACCACGCCCCCAAGACGGTCAAGAACTTCGTCGAGCTCGCCCAGGGCGAGCGGGAGTGGACTCACCCCGAGACCGGGAAGAAGTCCACGGACAGGCTCTACGACGGTACGGTCTTCCACCGGGTGATCAGTGGCTTCATGATCCAGGGCGGTGACCCGCTGGGCAACGGCACCGGCGGTCCCGGCTACCAGTTCGAGGACGAGTTCCACCCGGACCTGCGCTTCGACAAGCCCTACCTGCTGGCGATGGCCAACGCCGGCCCGGGCACCAACGGCTCGCAGTTCTTCGTCACCGTCTCCCCGACGGCGTGGCTGAACCGCAAGCACACCATCTTCGGCGAGGTCACCGACGCGGCGAGCCAGAAGGTCGTGGACACCATCGCCGCGATCCAGACGAACCCGCGCACCGACCGCCCGCTCAACGACGTGGTCATCGAGTCGGTCGTCATCGAGACGCGCTGAGCACGAAGGCCCGCACAGGGGAACCAATCGCCCCGCTCATCCGTAAGGATGGGCGGGGCGGGGCTTTTCCCACCACGGCTTTCCCACCACGGCTTTTACGAGTCACGGCTTCCACCACAGACCCACGGCTTCCACGACATAGGGGATCTCATGGATGACCAGGCTGCGGGCAGCCCGCAGGACGCCCACAGCGTCCCCATGTGCTACCGCCACCCGGACCGCGAGACCGGCATCCGCTGCACCCGCTGCGAGCGCCCGATCTGCCCCGAGTGCATGGTCAACGCCTCCGTCGGATTCCAGTGCCCCGAGTGCGTCCGCACCGGCTCCGGCACAGGTCACGCGCCCTCGGCCGCCATGCCCCGGACGATCGCGGGCGGCGCGATCACCTCCGACCCCCGGCTGCTGACCAAGATCCTCATCGGTATCAACCTGGCGGTGTTCATCGCCGTCCAGGTGCGCGAGTCGATCCTCACCGACATCGTCCTGCTCGGCGCTTGGCCGCCGGCGCCCTTCACGCCCACCCAGGGCGTGGCGGGAGGCGAGTGGTACCGCATGGTGACCTCGATGTTCACGCACCAGGAGATCTGGCACATCGCGTTCAACATGCTCAGTCTGTGGTGGCTCGGCGGCCCGCTCGAAGCGGCCCTCGGCCGGGTCCGCTATCTCGCGCTCTATCTCGTCTCGGGCCTGGCGGGCAGTGCCCTGGCCTATCTGCTGGCCTCCCCGAACACGGCCACGCTGGGCGCCTCCGGCGCGATCTTCGGCCTCTTCGGGGCCACGGCCGTGCTGATGCGCCGGCTCAACTACGACATGCGGCCGATCATCGCGCTGCTGGTGATCAACCTGATCTTCACCTTCAGCCCGGGCTTCAACATCTCCTGGCAGGCCCACATCGGCGGCCTCGTCGCCGGTGTCGTCGTCGGCTACGCCATGGTCCACGCCCCCCGTGCGCACCGCGCGCTGGTCCAGTACGGCACCTGCGCGCTGGTCCTCGGTGTGGTAGTCCTGCTGACCCTCCTGAGGACGGCCCAGCTCAGCTGAGCGTGATGTTGTCCACAGCGGGTGTCGAATCTTGTGCACACGGTGCGGGAACACATGTGCCCCCTGTCACCGACCTGCTTTTCCGCAGGTCAGGCAGGGGGCGAACAAGTTTTCGAGCTGCGGTACTTCCGTCGTACCGGCGTCAACACCCAACGAGTTATCCACAGATCGTCTTTCTTTTCCACCTGTGGATAACCGCTGTGGATAACTCAGCGAACAGCCCTGGGCAGAGCTGCGTTCACCGTCAGGTGACCGCTACTTCCACTGAGTGGAGACACCGAATCCGGCGGCGATGAAGCCGAAGCCCACCACGATGTTCCAGTTGCCCAGCGAGTCGATGGGCAGCGAGCCGTCGGTGACGTAGAAGACGACGATCCAGGCCAGGCCGATGAGGAACATGGCCAGCATGACGGGCGCGACCCAGGAACGGTTGGTCAGCTTGATGGCCGTTGCCTGCTTCGCCGGCGGCGGCGTGTAGTCGGCCTTCTTGCGGATACGTGACTTCGGCACGAGGGTCTCTCCTGTCGATGCGCTGCGTGGCCGCGCAGGGAACTGGGTCTGGCTCGGGGGCAGCGTGAGGGGACTCTGAGTGCTCCCCCGGTCGTCCGTTAGCGTAGTGCTTCCGTGGCGCCGAAGGAGATAAGGGTACGTTGAGCAATTCTGCCGACTCCCCCGGGACGGGATCCACCCCTGGGCGCGCGCGCCGCTTCCCGCCCGTGCGCATCCTCACGGCGGCCGTCTTCGCTCTCGCGGGACTCATCTTCTTCACCAGCTTCAACACCGCCAAGGGCACCAACATCCGCACGGACAGCTCCCTGCTGAAGCTGTCCGACCTCATCCATGAGCGCAGCCGTGAGAACGGCGAGCTGGACGAGACCAACGGAACCCTGCGCAACGACATAGAGGCGCTCGCCGAGCGGGACGACGGCAGCACCAAGGCGGAGGACGACAAGCTCGCCGCCCTGGAACAGCGCGCGGGCACCCAGAAGCTCAAGGGCGAGTCGCTCACGGTCACCCTCAATGACGCCCCGCCGGACGCCACCGCCAAGCTCCCCGGCTACCCCGAGCCGCAGCCCGACTTCCTGGTCATCCACCAGCAGGACCTCCAGGCCGTGGTGAACGCGCTGTGGCAGGGCGGGGCCAAGGGCATCAAGGTCATGGACCAGCGGCTGATCTCCACCAGCGCGGTGCGCTGTGTGGGCAACACCCTGATCCTCCAGGGCCGCGTCTACTCACCGCCGTACAAGATCACGGCGGTCGGTGACCCGGGCAAGCTCCAGAAGACGCTCGCCGCGTCCCCGGCGATCCAGAACTACATGGTCTACGTCAATGTCTACGGGCTCGGCTGGAAAGTCGAGGAGAACGGGCCGGTGACTCTTCCCGGCTACTCGGGCACAGTGGATCTGCACTACGCGAAGCCCGTGGAGCAGTAGCCAGGCCGGGGGAGCTGCCGGTGCGCGTGATCGTCAGGACCGTCAGCGAACTGTGCATCACCGTCGGCGCCGTGATCGTGCTGTTCGTCGTCTATGTGCTGTTCTGGACCGGTGTGAAGGCCGACCATGTCATGGACGACCAGATCGAACTGCTCCAGAAGGAGTGGTCGAAGCCCCGTCCGCCGGCCGGCGGCTCCCCCGCGAGCCCGGGGCGGCCCGCGCCCTACGCCAAGGGCAAGCCCTTCGCGATCATGTACATCCCGCGTCTTGGTTTCACGTGGAACAAGCCGGTGCTCGAGGGCACCGCGACCGGCACCCTGAAGAAGGGGCTCGGCCACTACGCGGACACCGCCCAGCTGGGGCAGAAGGGGAACTTCGCGGTCGCCGGCCACCGCCGCACCTACGGCGATCCCTTCAAGGACTTTCCCAGGCTGCGGCGCGGCGATGCCGTGGTGCTGACCGACGGCACGACATGGTTCACGTATCGGATCGACAAAGGCCCGTACAAAACAGTGCCCTCGGACATCGAGGTGATCGACCCTGTTCCACGTACTTCCGGGTACACGCGTCCGGGCCGGTATCTGACGCTGACCACGTGCGAACCGGAATGGGGACACAGTCATCGTCTGATCGTCTGGGCGCACCTGGACTCCACCCAGCCTGTGGAGGCCGGGAAACCGGAGGCGTTGCGCCGTTAGTCTGGTGGCTGTACGGCGTGGGTCTGGTGCCGTGGTACGACGGAAGGGACGGCATGTACGGCTGGGTCTGGCGGCATCTGCCGGGGAACACGTGGGTGAAGGCGCTGATCTCACTCGCCCTGGTCGTGGCCGTGGTCTACGTCCTCTTCCAGTTCGTCTTCCCGTGGGCGGAACCGCTGCTGCCCTTCAACGATGTGACGGTGGACAACCAGTGAGCGCGCGCATTCTCGTCGTCGACAACTACGACAGCTTCGTCTTCAACCTGGTCCAGTACCTGTACCAGCTGGGCGCCGAGTGCGAGGTCCTGCGCAACGACGAGGTGTCGACGGCGCACGCCCAGGACGGCTTCGACGGCGTCCTGCTCTCCCCGGGGCCCGGCACTCCGGAGCAGGCGGGCGTCTGTGTCGACATGGTCCGGCACTGCGCCGCCACGGGCGTCCCGGTCTTCGGCGTCTGCCTCGGCATGCAGTCGATGCAGGTGGCGTACGGCGGTGTCGTGGACCGCGCGCCCGAGCTGCTGCACGGCAAGACCTCGCCGGTGGAGCATGCGGGCAAGGGCGTCTTCGCGGGTCTGCCCTCGCCCTTCACGGCGACGCGCTACCACTCGCTGGCCGCCGAGCCCGCCACGGTCCCGGCCGAGCTGGAGGTCACGGCCCGGACCCACGACGGCATAGTCATGGGCCTGAGGCATCGCGAACTTCCGGTCGAGGGCGTGCAGTTCCACCCCGAGTCGGTGCTGACCGAGCACGGGCACCGGATGCTGGCCAACTGGCTGGTGGAGTGCGGCGACCAGGGCGCGGTGGCGAGGTCGGCCGGGCTCGCCCCGGTGGTGGGCAGGGCCACGGCGTGACGGCGCTGCGCCCCGAGCGCGAGTCCGACACCTCGTACGGGCAGCAGTCGTACGGGGCGCAGGGTGCGTTCGAGGACTGGTCGGACTCGGGGGCGTACGGCGCCTCCCCGCAGCCGGAGCCGCAGCAGACCCCGCAGCCACAGCCGTACATGTCAGAGCCGTATAGGCCGGAGCCGGATCCGGGTCCGTACACGGCGTCGTACGAGCCTCTCCCCGAGGAGCCGTACCTGCCTCCCGTCGACGAGGAGACGGTGGCGCTGCGGATACCGGATCCGCCGCCCGCGGCCGGTGACTCCACAGCGGGCTCTCCGGGCTCCTCCGCCCCGCGGCAGGCCGGACCGGCCCACGGCGGCCGGGCGGCCCGCAGAAAGGCCGCCAAGCGCCGTCACGGGCGCCATGGGGGCGCTCCGGACGCCCGCTCGGCTCAGGAGGATCAGGAGGGCCCGGCTCGGGAGGGGCGGCGGGCGCCGCTGTCACGGGTCGAGGCGCGGCGGCAGGCGAAGGCGCGCAAGCCGGGCGCGGCGGTCGTCGCCAGCCGGGCGATAGGTGAGGTTTTCATCACGACCGGCGTGCTGATGCTGCTGTTCGTCACCTATCAGCTGTGGTGGACCAACGTGCGGGCGCATGCCCAGGCCGGCAAGGAGGCCAGCAGCCTCCAGGACGACTGGGCGAACGGCAAGCGCAACCCGGGGGCCTTCGAGCCGGGGCAGGGCTTCGCCATCCTGCACATCCCGAAGCTGGACGTGGTCGTGCCGATCGCCGAGGGCACCAGCAACAAGGGCGTCCTGGACCGGGGCATGGTCGGGCACTACGCGGACGGCGCGCTGAAGACCGCGATGCCGGGCGACAAGAGCGGCAACTTCGGGCTCGCGGGTCACCGCAACACCCATGGAGAACCGTTCCGGTACATCAACAAGCTCACGCCGGGTGATCCGATCGTCGTCGAGACGCAGGACGAGTACTTCGTCTACAAGATGGCGTCGATCCTGCCGGTGACCCCGCCGAGCAACACGAGCGTCCTGAAGCCCGTCCCCACCGGGTCGGGATTCACCGAGCCCGGCCGTTACATCACGCTGACCACGTGCACGCCGGAGTTCACCAGCAAGTACCGGATGATCGTCTGGGGCAAGATGGTCGAGGAACGGCCGCGCAGCAAGGGCAAGCCGGATGCGCTCGTCAGTTAAGGGCAGATGACCAGTGGCAGCGACCACCGACACGGACCACGAAGAGCACATCGGCGCGCCCGCGTCGCGGCGGGCAGCGGCACGCCGCCGGCCCGGCCCGATCGCCATAGCGGTCAGTGTCTTCGGGGAACTCCTCATCACCGCGGGCCTGGTCCTCGGTCTGTTCGTCGTCTACTCGCTGTGGTGGACGAACGTCGTCGCCGACCGCGCGGCCGGCAAGCAGGCCGACAAGGTCCGTGACGACTGGGCCCATGGCCGGGGCGGCCCGGGCGTGCTGGACACCAAGAACGGCATCGGCTTCCTGCACGTGCCCGCGATGAAGAACGGCGAGGTCCTGGTCGAGAAGGGCACGTCGAACAAGATCCTGAACGACGGTGTCGCCGGCTACTACACCGACCCCGTCAAGTCGGCCCTGCCGATGTCGGGCAAGAACGGCAACTTCTCCCTCGCCGCCCATCGCGACGGCCACGGAGCCCGGTTCCACAACATCGACAAGATCAAGAAGGGCGACCCGATCGTCTTCGAGACGAAGGACAAGTGGTACGTCTACAAGGTCTACGACATCCTTCCCGAGACCTCGAAGTACAACGTCAAGGTCCTCTCGAAGGTCCCCGAGGAATCCGGCAAGAAGAAGCCGGGCCACTACATCACCCTGACGACCTGCACGCCGGTGTACACGAGCACGTACCGCTACATCGTGTGGGGCGAGCTGGAACGGGTCGAGAAGGTGGACGCGGACCGGACACCGCCGAAGGAACTGGGCTGACTGTGGTCCGGGGCATCAGCCGCCGGCGGTCCGAGGCGAGGGCGGGGTTTTCCACAGGCTGTGTACGCGCCAGGTACTCCATGTCGAGGAGATACACACGCACCTGACGTGCGACTTCGCTGTCACGGAGCAGCATGGCGACGTTGAGGACGGCGCGTCGGGAGAAGAGGGCGAGGGAGCGGGTCGTATATCCGGGGCAAGCCATGACAGAGCCCTAACGCCGCAGCAGCGCCCCCAGTACCAAACGGATTCCGGGCTCCGGATCGAAGTGGGGCTGGGGCAGGGACACCTGATGGAAGATCATGCCGTCCAGGTAGTCGAACAGGACGCGGCAGTGTTCTCGCGGTTCGGGGGAGCCCAGGGTCGTGAGCCACTGGGACACCCAGCTGATCAGGGACTCCTGCGCGTGGCTCAGTGGGGCGCGGACGTCGGGGCGGGCGAGGCCCTCGAGGACGAGTGCGTAGCGGGCGGCGGTGCGGTGGCGGCCCGGGCCGAGGGCGTGGCGGACCATGTGGGTCAGGGCCTTGACGAAGGCCTCGGGGTCCTCTGTCGCCGGCTCGCCCGCGGTGCTTTCCCAGTCCCGGCGGTCCCATGACTCCAGGTGGGTGACGACGCCGCTGACCAGGACGTCTCGGCTGCGGAAGTGGTTGGACGTCGTACCGGCCGGCACGCCCGCGGCGGTGTCGACCGCCTGGTAGGTGAGGCGCCGCAGGCCACCCTCGGCCAGCACCGCGATGGCCGCGTCCAGTACTTCGTCCCGCCTGCCCGGCATGCTTCCGTCTCCCTCTCCCGCGATCTTCTACTATGAATATAGTGCCGCTACTACAAACATAGTAGCGTGGCGGCATGCCCAAGAAAGCGATCATCGTCGGCGGTGGCACAGGCGGTCTCGCCGCCGCCGTTCACCTCCAGGCAAGCGGCTGGGACGTCGAGGTGCGCGAGCGTGCTCCCGCGCCGCCGGGCACCGGCACCTCCGTCGGCCTGTGGCCCGGCGCGTTGAGGGCGCTCGACGAGCTGGGAGTGGGGCAGGCCGCCCGTCGGCAGGCCCGGCCGGCGACCCGGGGCACCTTCCTGCGGGCCGACGGCCGTCTCATCGGGAACGTGGACTTCGCGGGCCTGCGCCGCCGCACCGGCGACACCGTGCACGTGATCGCACGGCCGGCGCTGTTCACGACCCTCACCGCCGCGCTCGACGACGGCGTCGTGCGCTACGGGGAGGAGGTGGCCGATGTGCGTACCCTCACAGGCTCCTGCGACGTCGTCAT
Source organism: Streptomyces sp. NPDC057002 (assembly GCF_042673825.1). Taxonomy (NCBI): domain Bacteria; kingdom Bacillati; phylum Actinomycetota; class Actinomycetes; order Kitasatosporales; family Streptomycetaceae; genus Streptomyces; species Streptomyces sp. NPDC057002. The sequence continues at coordinate 621,845 of NZ_JBHURZ010000004.1, read as the reverse complement.
CGCGGCGGACGGACTGCGCAGCCGGGCCCGCACGACCCTCTTCGGCGCCGCATACGGCCCCCGCTACTCGGGAGTCACCGCGTGGCACGGCACCGTGGACCTCGACACCGAGGCCATCAGCGAGACCTGGGGGCAGCGCGCCCGCTTCGGAGTCACCCCGCGCACCGGCGGCCACTCCAACTGGTTCGCCTGCGCCCCCGCACCCGAGCGCGTCCCCGTTCCCGGCGGCGATCTCGCGGCCCTGCGGAGCCACTTCGGGTCCTGGCACCCCGGGGTGCGCCGGGTCCTGGACCGGGTGGCCGAGGACAGCGGCGCGGGCATCTCGCGCAACGACCTGTACGACCTGGCCGAGCCGCTCCCCGGCTATGTCAGCGGCCGCACGGCCCTGATCGGCGACGCCGCCCACGCGATGACGCCCGACCTCGGCCGGGGCGCCTGCGAGGCGTTGACCGACGCCGTCACGCTGGCCCGCGAACTGGCGTCCCGTCCCCGCGTCGAAGACGCCCTGGCCGCCTACGACGCGGCCCGCCGCCGCCCCACCCAGCGGCTGGCCCGCGCCGCCCGGCTGATGAACCGCGCGGTCCACACCCACCGACCGGTCGGCGCGGTGCGGAACGCCGCGATGCGGGTCTTCCTCACGGTGGGCCGGCCGCCGGCCTGATGTGCGAAAGGGCCCCGGCGCCCTCCGAAGAGGGGGCCGGGGCCCTGACGTACGTGCCTACGTCCCGGAGGTCAGTCCTCCTCGCGGCCGTTGAGGCCGCCGAAGATGCCGCCGTTGCCGTTGCCGCCGTTGTTGCCGCCTCCGACGCCGACGGTCTGGAGGGTGACCGTCGTGGCTGCCGGGTCGTCGACCTCCTGGTTGCCCTGGGGGTCCTGGCCGGCGACAAGGGCGGTGTCACTCTGGTCGCTGCCGTTCGCGAACTGGATGTTCGTGAAGCCGGCCTGCGCGAGCGTCTGCTTGGCCTGGCCGACCGTCTGGCCGACGACCTGCGGCACGCGCGCCTTCTGCTGTTCCTTCTTGCCGATCTGGATGTCGACCGACGAGTTCTTGTCGACGGAGGAGCCGGCCTGCGGTGTGGTCTGGATGACCTTGCCGACCTGGTTGTCGTCCTGGGTGTCCACCTCGGTGCAGTTGCCCACCAGGTTGTTGGCCGTCATCTGCGCCTTGGCCTGGTCACAGCTCTGGCCGAGGACGTCCGGGACGGTGGACTTCTCCTCCGCCTTGGCGATGGTGAGGGTGATGGTGGACCCCTTCTCCACCTCCTTGCCCAGGGGCGGGTTCTGCTCGAGGACGGTGCCGGGGTCCTCCGGGGACTCCTGCGACTTCGTCTCGACCTCGAACTGGTACTTGTCGCCCTTCAGCGTCGCCCTGGCGTCGTCGATGAGGTCGCCGACGACACTCGGCACCGCCACCTTCGGCGCACCGGTCGACACCACGAGGGAGATGGTGTCGCCCTTGGTGACGTCCCTTCCGGCCTTCGGGTCCTGGTCGCAGACGTTGCCCTTGGTCTGGTTCTCGCAGGGCTTCTTGGTGAAGGTCAGCTTCAGGTCGGCGTTGTTGGCGAGCTTGCTGGCGTTGTCTTGGGTCTCACCGACGAAGTTGGGTGCGGGGAGTGTGTCGTTGCCCGCGCCTCCGCTTCCGCTGAACGCCCAGCGCCCGATCAGGATCGCCCCGACCAGGACCAGGATGCCCGCCACCACCAGCAGGATCGTGGAGGTGTTGGACTTGCGCTGCTGCCCGCGGCGCCGGTCGGGGCGGTCGTCGTAGCCGTAGCCGCCGTCGTCCGGGTTCATGGGGGGCAGCATCGATGTGGCGCCCGCGCCGGAGTCCGCGCGCAGGGCCGTCGTCGGCTGGTCGTCGGGGTAACCGCCGTAGCCCACCGAGCCCATCGCGGCCGTGGCCGCGACCGGCTGGCCGTCGAGGCAGGCCTCGATGTCGGCGCGCATCTCGTCGGCCGACTGATAACGGTAGTCGGGGTCCTTGACGAGGGCCTTCAGCACGATCGCGTCCATCTCGGGCGTGATCTCGGGGTCGAAGACCGAGGGGGCCTGGGGCTCTTCCCGTACGTGCTGGTACGCGACGGCGACCGGGGAGTCGCCCACGAACGGCGGCCGGACCGTCAGCAGCTCGTACAGCAGACAGCCGGTGGAGTACAGGTCGGAGCGCGCGTCGACCTGCTCGCCCTTCGCCTGCTCCGGAGAGAGGTACTGGGCGGTGCCGATGACGGCCGAGGTCTGGGTCATCGTCATGCCGGAGTCGCCCATGGCGCGGGCGATGCCGAAGTCCATGACCTTGACCTGGCCGTTGCGCGTCAGCATGACGTTGGCCGGCTTGATGTCGCGGTGGACGATGCCGGCTCTGTGCGAGTACTCCAGGGCCTGGAGGATGCCGATGGTCATCTCCAGGGTCCGCTCCGGCAGCAGCTTGCGGCCGGAGTGAAGCAGCTCACGGAGCGTCGAGCCGTCCACGTACTCCATGACGATGTACGGGATCGACACGTTGTCGATGTAGTCCTCGCCCGTGTCGTAGACCGCGACGATCGCGGGATGGTTGAGCGAGGCGGCCGACTGGGCCTCCCGGCGGAACCGGGCCTGGAAGGAAGGGTCACGCGCGAGATCCGCGCGCAGCGTCTTCACCGCCACGGTGCGGCCGAGGCGGGTGTCATGCGCGAGGTAGACCTCCGCCATGCCACCACGCCCGAGCACCTGGCCCAGTTCGTACCGGCCGCCGAGGCGACGCGGCTCTTCCATAGCTACCTACCAGCCCTCTCCGTCGGTCCCGACCGGAAACTTGTACGGTCGGAGGCTGCCGTCCGGGCCTACCGTACCCGGCTCGCTTTGTGTGACCTGGCCAAGCCCGTCAGCCGATACAGGACCGGTATCGCAACGTGCACCGATGTGAAGCAGACGTGAGTGGGGTCACTTCTTGCTGTCGATGACCGCCTCCATCACGTTCCTCGCGATCGGCGCCGCGAGGCCGCCTCCGGAGATGTCGTCACGGACGGCGTTGTCGTCCTCGATCACCACGGCGACCGCCACCGGCGCCCCGCCGTCGTTGTCCTTGGCGTAGGAGATGAACCACGCGTAGGGGTTCTCGCTGTTGTCGACACCGTGCTGGGCGGTACCGGTCTTGCCGCCCACCTTGACGCCGTCGATCTTGGCGTTCGAGCCCGTGCCCTTGTCCACGACCGTCTCCATCATCGACTGGAGGATCTGGGCGTTCTCCGAGGACATCGGCTGGCTGTACTCCTCGGGCTCCGTCTGCTCGACGGTGTCGAGGCTCGGCGCCTGGAGCTTGTCCACCATGTACGGCTTCATGAGCTTGCCGTCGTTGGCGACGGCCGAGGCGACCATGGCCATCTGGAGCGGCGTCGAGGCGGTGTTGAACTGGCCGATGGAGGACAGCGCGACCTGCGACGGGTTCATGTCGTCCGAGAAGACCGAGGCGTTGGCGCGGACCGGGGTGAACTGCTCCTCGGTGAAGCCGAACTTCTTGGCCATCGCCAGCATCTTCTCGTTGCCGAGGTCGGAGCCGATCTTGCCGAAGACGGTGTTGCAGGAGTACTGGAGCGCCACCCGCAGGGTCGCGTCCTTGCAGGGGATGTTGCCCTCGTTCTTCAGCGGGGTCGTGGTGCCCGGCATGGTCCACGGCAGCGGCGTCTTCGTCTTCTGGTCCGCCTCCGTGTACAGCCCGTCCTCCAGCGCGGCGGCCGCGGTCAGCACCTTGAAGGTGGAGCCCGGCGGGTAGGTCTCGCGCAGCGCCCGGTTGAGCGTCGGGTCGTCGGGGTTGTTCTTCTTCTCCAGCTTCTGCCAGGCCTTGGTGTCCGTGGTCGTGGAGTTGCCCGCGAAGGACGACGGGTCGTACGAGGGGAAGGAGGCCAGCGCCAGGATCTTGCCCGTGGACGGCTCCAGCGCCACCACCGAGCCCTTGCCGCCCTGCTTCTTCAGGCCGTTGTACGCGGCCTTCTGTGCGGCGGCGTTCAGGGTCGTGACGACGTTGCCGCCCTGCTGCTTCTTGCCCGTGAGCATGTCGAGGGTGTTCCGGAAGAACAGCCGGTCGTCGTTGCCGGTGAGGATGCCGTCCTCGATGTTCTCCAACTGGGTGGCACCGAACGCCTGCGAGGCATAGCCCGTGACCGGCGCCCACATCGCGCCGTCCTGGTAGGTGCGCTTGAACTTGAAGTCGCTGCCCGAGGTTTCCTTGGAGCCGGTGATCGGCTTGCCGTCGACGATGATGTCGCCGCGCGGTGAGGCATAGCGCTCGATGGTTACGCGGCGGTTGTTCTTGTTGGTCCGCAGCTCGTCGGCCTGGACGTACTGGATCCAGTTGTCGCGGATCAGCAGGGCCAGCACGAGCAGGCCGCAGAAGATCGCGATCCGGCGCAGGGGCTTGTTCATGACGGGCGGACCACCTGGGTCATCTCGGCGTCGGGGTTGCTTGCCGGGGCGGGGGCCGGGCGGCGTGCGGTGTCGCTGATGCGCAGCAGGATGCCGATCAGGGCCCAGTTGGCGATCACGGAGGATCCGCCGTAGGCCACGAACGGCAGCGTCATACCGGTCAGCGGGATGAGACCCATCACACCGCCGGCCACGACGAAGACCTGGAGGCCGAAGGCACCGGACAGGCCGATGGCCAGCAGCTTGCCGAACGGGTCGCGGGCCGCGAGTGAGGTGCGCACGCCCCGCTCGATGATCAGGCCGTAGATCAGCAGGATCGCCATGACGCCCGCCAGACCCAGCTCCTCGCCGAAGGTCGCGAGGATGAAGTCGGAGTTGGCGGCGAAGCCGATGAGATCGGAGTTGCCCTGCCCGAGGCCGGTGCCGAGGGTGCCGCCCGAGCCGAAGGCCCACAGGGCCTGCATGGCCTGCTCGGAGTGGACGATGCCGTCCTGGACGCCGGCCCGGCTGAGCTCGAACTCGTGCAGCGGGTCGAGCCAGGCCTGCACACGGGTCTGGATGTGCGGTTCGAAGCTCGCCACACCGACGGCGCCGACCGCGGACATCAGCAGACCGAAGACGATCCAGCTGGTCCGCTCGGTGGCGACGTACAGCATGATGACGAACATCCCGAAGAACAGCAGGGATGTACCGAGGTCGGTCTCGAAGACCAGGATGAGGATCGACATCACCCAGACGACCAGGATCGGACCCAGGTCGCGGCCACGCGGCAGGTACAGGCCCATGAAGCGGCGGCTGGCCAGGGCCAGGGCGTCCCGCTTGACCATGAGGTAGCCGGCGAAGAAGACCGCGAGGGCGATCTTCGCGAACTCGCCGGGCTGGAGCGTGCCGAGGCCGGGGATCTTGATCCAGATCTTGGCGCCGTAGACGTTCGCGCCGAGGCCGGGCACGAGTGGCAGGACCAGCAGGAACAGCGCGCCCGCCATGGAGATGTACGTGTAGCGCTGCAGGACGCGGTGGTCCTTGAGGAAGATCAGCACGGCCACCAGCAGGGCGACGCCCATCGCGGAGTACAGCAGCTGGCGCGGTGCCGCCTCGACGAAGTTGGGGCTCGCCTGCAGCTTCTTCGACTGGTCCAGGCGCCAGATGGCGACCAGCCCGATGCCGTTCAGCAGCGTGGCCAGCGGCAGCATCAGCGGGTCCGCGTACGGGGCGAACTTCCGTACGACGAGATGGCCCACACCGGCCAGCAGACCGAGGCCCAGGCCGTAGCCCAGCAGGCCGGCGGGCACCTCGTCATTGATGGCCAGCCCGACATTGGCGTAGGCGAAGACCGGGATGACGACGGCGAACACCAGCAGCGCGAGTTCGGTGTTGCGCCGGCTCGGCGCACCGATCGCGCCGATCGTGGACGTGTGGTGCGTCGGCGAGTTCGACGTATTCGTACTGCTCATCGTGTGACAGGGCCTCTCACGGCTTGCCTACTGCTTACCGCACAGCGAGACGACCTTCTGCTCTTCCTCCGAGAGGCTGGGGCCGGGGCTGGGAGTGGGTGCGGTGTCGGTCGGGGGCGTGGACTTCTCAGGCGCCGACGGCGAGCCCGACGGGTTCGACGGGTTCGGCGTAGGTGTGGCCTTGGACGTGAAGGAGGCGGGAGTGGTTCCCGTGGTGCCCCCGGCCTCGCCTTCGCCGGTCTTGGAGTTGTTCCGGCTCTCGGTGTCGCGGCGCTGCGCTTCCTTCTTGCACGCGGACGCCTGCACCGACAGTTCCTGGATCTTCGACTGGGCGTTCTTCAGCCCGCCCTCGGCGATGGTCGCCTTGACCAGCTTCTGCTGGTAGGGCGGCAGGTACTTGAGTTCGATCTCGGGGTGGTCCTTCTCGACCTCCGACAGCGACACCCAGGCCAGATCCTGGCTGATGCCCCGGTACAGCGCGACGTGCTCGTCCTCGGCGCCGACGTAGTACTGCGTCTGCGTCCAGCGCCAGCCGCCGTACAGACCGCCGCCGATGACGGCCAGCGCGAGCGCGCCGTAGAAGGATCTCTTCAGCCACCGGCCCTTGCGGCGCGGCTTGACGAAGTCGTCGTCGCCGTAGTCCAGGCCGGTCGCCGGGATGTAGCCGGTGGTGTCGCCGGAGCCGGGCGGGCCGAACTCGCCTCCGCCGCCGTGCCCGTGCCCCTGGCGGCCGAGGCCGGAGGCGCGGCCGGCGGGGGTCTGCATGATGCCGTTGTTGTCGTGCAACTGGTGCTGGTTCTCGGCGACGGCGCCGACCACGACCGGGGTGTCGGAGAGCTGCCCCGCGAGGGTGTCGCCGGTGTCCAGGTCGAGGACGTCGGCGACGATCACGGTGATGTTGTCCGGGCCGCCGCCGCGCAGCGCCAGCTCGATCAGGTTCTGGACGGTCTCCTGAGGGCCCTGGTAGCTGGCGAGGGTGTCCTCCAGGGTCTGGTGGGACACCACGCCGGACAGGCCGTCGGAGCAGATCAGATAGCGGTCGCCGGCGCGGACCTCGCGGATGGACAGGTCCGGCTCGACATGGTCGCCGGAGCCGAGCGCCCGCATCAGCAGCGACCGCTGCGGGTGCGTCGTCGCCTCTTCCTCGGTGATGCGGCCCTCGTCGACCAGGCGCTGCACCCAGGTGTGGTCCTGCGTGATCTGCGTCAGGACGCCGTCGCGCAGGAGGTAGGCGCGGGAGTCGCCGACGTGGACGAGGCCGAGGCGCTGGCCCGTCCAGAGCAGGGCGGTCAGGGTGGTCCCCATGCCCTCCAGCTGGGGGTCCTCCTCGACCATGGAGCGCAGCTGGTCGTTGGCGCGCTGCACGGCGGTGCCGAGCGAGGTGAGGACGTCGGAGCCGGGGACGTCGTCGTCGAGCGCGACGATGGTGGAGATCGCCTCGGAGGAGGCGACCTCACCGGCCGCGGCGCCGCCCATGCCGTCGGCGATGGCGAGCAGGCGCGGGCCGGCGTACCCGGAGTCCTCGTTGCCCTCCCGGATCATCCCCTTGTGCGATCCGGCGGCGAAGCGCAGTGACAGACTCATGCGCACCTCGCCTGTCGGCTCCGGGTACAGCCGGTCGTGTCGAGCCACACTGCCCACCCTCCGGTCGGGAGCGCGCGGGGGCCAGGGGGGCCCGCCACCGCGTGCTCGCTCCGCTCGCGCTCATTCATTGGTGTAGCACTACTTCCGCAGCTCGATGACGGTCTTGCCGATGCGGATCGGCGCGCCCAGCGCAATCGGTGTGGGAGTCGTCAGCCGGTTTCGGTCCAGGTACGTGCCGTTGGTGGATCCGAGGTCCTCGACGATCCACTGGCCGTCGCGGTCCGGGTAGATCCTGGCATGACGGCTGGACGCGTAGTCGTCGTCCAGCACGATCGTCGAGTCGTGCGCCCTGCCAAGGGTGATGGTCTGGCCCTGGAGCGCGACCGTCGTGCCGGTGAGGGTGCCCTCGGTCACGACCAGCTTGGTGGGGGCGTTACGGCCGCGCCGTCCGCCGGCGGACTGCTGGCGCTGCTGCGGCGGCGCCTGGCGGGCGGCGGCCTGCTGCTGCCGGCCGGCCTCGCGGCGCGATCCGCGCTGTGTGACACGCGTACCGAACAGATCGCTGCGGATGACCTGCACGGCCACGATCACGAACAGCCACAGTACGGCCAGGAAACCCAGCCGCATGACCGTGAGGGTCAGCTCTGACATTGCCCCCGCTTCACCCTTCGGCTTGCCGGTAAATGATGGTGCTGCTGCCCACGACGATCCGCGAGCCGTCGCGGAGCGTAGCGCGGGTGGTGTGCTGCCCGTCCACCACGATGCCGTTGGTGGATCCGAGATCCTGGATCGTCGAGGGCGTTCCGGTCCGGATCTCGCAGTGCCGGCGGGAGACGCCGGGGTCGTCGATCCGCACGTCGGCCTCGGTGCTGCGACCCAGCACGAGCGTCGCGCGGGAGATCTGATGGCGTGTGCCGTTGATCTCGATCCAGTGGCGGGTACGTCCGCCGGCGGCCGGGGCGGCCGGGGCGGCAGGAGGCCGCTGGCCGCTCGCGGGCTGCGGATAGCCGTACCCGCCGGGGCGGCCGCCGGGCGGCGGCGCGGACGGCATGGGCGGTGCGCCCGCGGGCCCACCGGCGGCCGGCGGGTAGCCGTAGCCACCGCCGCCGCGTCCGCCCTGCGGGGCGGCGGGCGCGGCGGCGCCGCCTCCCGGGCCGTCCTGCTGGCTGCTGGAGGAGGCGAGCGTACGGCTGCGCACCCGGTACAGGCCGGTGTCGAGGTCGTCCGCCTTCTCCAGATGGACCTTGATCGGGCCCATGAAGGTGTAGCGCTGCTGCTTGGCGTAGTCGCGCACCATGCCGGCGAGCTCGTCGCCGAGCTGGCCGGAGTAGGGGCTGAGCCGCTCGAAGTCCGGCGTGCTCAGCTCGACGATGAAGTCGTTGGGCACGACCGTCCGGTCGCGGTTCCAGATGGTGGCGTTGTTGTCGCACTCGCGCTGGAGCGCTCCCGCGATCTCCACGGGCTGGACCTCGGACTTGAACACCTTGGCAAAGGTGCCGTTGACCAGACCTTCGAGACGCTGCTCGAACTTCTTCAGGACTCCCATGGGGCACCTCCTCCTTGGCTGCCGTCCTGTGTACTGCCCTGCGGGCCACTTGCCTGGTACTGCTTACTGATCGTATCCACGCGCCGGTCGATCGGCTGGTTCCCCCTGTCGGCCAGGCCGACGGGTGTCGACGCATGACGAAGTTCCCTGTGGAGCTCGTCTTCGAACTCCTCCGGTGGTACTGCTGCGCGTCACCGCCTCGCGTACCCCTGCCAAGGATCGTAGAGGCGGCCGTGGACCAGTGTCCCGCACCCGGCTGTGGACCCGGAACGCCTCCTGGGGAGACAAGGGGTACCGGTACGAGGTTGATACGTGAAGCAGTGCGTGTTGATACGTGGCCAGGGCATCGAAGGTTCGGAGGCGGGTCTGCCTGCGGGGAGAAGGGATGTGAACCCACCCCGTCCTGCGTGCTAATGTTCTGGGTGTCGGAAGGCGCCAGCCCGCAAGGGGCAGGAGCCCAGGACACACCCAAATGCGCGGGTGGCGGAATAGGCAGACGCGCTGGATTCAGGTTCCAGTGCCCGCAAGGGCGTGGGGGTTCAACTCCCCCCTCGCGCACAGAGAAAACCGATGAAACGGGTCTCTGCCGGTGACGGAAGTCACGGCAGAGGCCCGTTTCTCGTTTCCGTGAACCCTGTGAGGCATCGCACAGCCTGGTCAGGCCCCATGGCGAGCCTCGCGCGTGAGCTATCTCACGAGTGGTACCGCGGTACCACCCGGGCGCCGAAGAGTCGCCTCCGGTCCCAGGGCCGGGGCGGTCCCCGCTCCTAGCTTCGAAGTCAGACACCGCGGCGCGTCCGCGGGCCGGTCCGAGCACGAGGCAGGAAAGGCCCACTCCCATGATCGAAGCGCGTGAGCTGACGAAGCGCTACGGCGACAAGACGGTCGTCGACCAGCTGAGCTTCACCGTGAAGCCCGGTGAGGTGACCGGGTTCCTCGGCCCCAACGGTGCGGGCAAGTCCACGACGATGCGCATGATCGTCGGCCTGGACTCCCCGACCAGGGGCTCGGTCACCGTGGGCGGCAAGGCGTACGCCAGGCACGCCGCGCCCCTCCAGGAGATCGGCACCCTGCTGGAGGCCAAGTCCGTCCACCCCGGGCGCAGTGCGCGCAGCCATCTGATGGCGCTCGCGCACACCCACGGCATTCCGAGCCGCAGGGTGGACGAGGTCATCGAGCTGGCCGGGCTGACCAGCGTGGCAGGCAAGCGCGTCGGCTCCTTCTCGCTCGGCATGGGCCAGCGGCTCGGCATCGCCTCCGCCCTGCTCGGCGATCCGGCGATCGTCATGCTCGACGAACCGGTCAACGGCCTGGACCCCGAGGGCGTGCTGTGGGTGCGCAATCTGCTGCGCTCGCTTGCCGACGAGGGCCGGGCCGTGATGCTGTCCTCGCACCTGATGAGCGAGACCGCGCTGATCGCCGACCATCTGGTGATCATCGGACGGGGACGGCTGCTCGCCGACACGACCGTCGACGACTTCACCCGGGAGACCGGCGGGGGAGGCGTGAAGGTCTGCACCGACGAGGCCATGCGGCTGCGCTCGCTGCTGGCCGGACCGGACGTCACGATCAGCTCCTCCTCCGCCGAGGAACTGCTGGTCGCCGGGCGCGACGCCCGGGAGATCGGGGCGATCGCCGCGCAGCACGGGGTGGCGCTGTACGAACTCACCCCGCAGGCCGTCTCGCTGGAGGCGGCGTTCATGGACCTCACCCGGGATGTCGTGGAGTACCAGAGTGCTCCGGCCGACCCCGCCGGCTCGGAGCGGAAGGCCGCCTGATGACCGTCACCAGTCTCTCCTCCGCCCCTGCCCGCACGACGAAGTACAAGGTGACCGGCCTGCGCGTACTGCGCTCGGAATGGGCCAAGTTCTGGTCGCTGCGCTCCACCTGGATCACCCTGGGCGTCGCCGTCTTCCTGCTCGTCCTCTTCGGGGCGATCGCCGGCTACACCTACAGCCCCGACGCCGTCGCGACCGCCGGGCCGCCCGGCCCTGGCGGCTCCGGCGGTGACAGCGACGCGGTCGGCCTGGCCCTGACCGGAGTGTCCTTCGCACAGCTCGCCATCGGTGTCCTCGGGGTACTGCTGGCCGCGGGCGAGTACTCCACGGGCATGATCCGCTCGACCCTCGCCGCGGTACCGCGCCGCCTGCCCGTCCTGTGGTCCAAGGCGGCCGTGATCGGGCCCGTCGCCCTGATCCTCACCACCCTCGGCGCGCTGGCCGCGTTCCAGCTGGGCACTCCCGGCCTGGACGGCGAGAGGATCGCGCTCTCCCTCGGTGACGACGGTGTGCTGCGCAGCCTGGCCGGTGCCGGTGTGTACCTCGGCCTGGTGGGCGTGTTCGGCGTGGCCCTGGGTGTGCTGATCCGCTCCTCCGCCGGTGCCATCGCGGCCCTCGTCGGGATCCTGCTCGTGCTGCCCGGTCTGGCCTCGCTGCTGCCCGACTCCTGGTACGACACGCTCAGCCCCTACTTCCCCAGCAACGCCGGGTCCGCCGTCTACGCCCTGCACGAGTCCTCCGGGTCCCTCTCACCGGGCGCGGGGCTCGCGGTCTTCGCCGGCTGGGTGGCGATCACCCTCGTCGGTGCGGCGTCGCGGCTCCGCAGGACCGACGCCTGACCAGGGCACGAGGACAATGGTGTCCATGAGCGCGGAACGCGCGGCGGCCGCCGCGGACACCGCCCGGGGGGCGGCGTCCCCCGCCTCCGGGTTCGACGCCGGCCTGGCCCACCCGGTCCTGGGGCGGATGTGGCGCGGCCGGCAGGACCGGCAGCGGCTGGACCGCCGCCATCCGTGGCTGCTGGACACGGCGGTGGTGCTGTTCGTCGTGCTGATCAGCCTGCCCGACCTGCTCGCCGACCGCAGCCACGGTCCCTTCGGGGAAGCGGTGCACCGGGGTGAGCTGCCGTCCGGGGTCCTGTACCTCTTCACCGCCGCCCTCATCGTGCCGCTGTGGTGGCGGCGCAGGGCCCCGGCCGTCACCTTCTTCGTGATCGCGTTCGTGTCGCTCGTCCAGTGGTCGTTCGGGGTGTGGCAGCAGGCCGGCATCAGCACCCTCGTCGCCCTGTACTCCCTGGCCCTGCACGGGTCGTTGCGGGCACTGGGCTGGGCCGCCGCGGTCACGGTCGTCGAGACGACGGTGGCGGTCTGCGTCCTGGTGGACGTCGGGAACCCGCTGCGCGGCCTGTTCTTCCTGCTGGGCACGGCGACGGCGGCCATGGCCGTCGGACTGACCCTGCGGATCCGCCGGATGTATCTGGCGGCGCTGGAGGACCGTGCCCGGCGACTGGAGGTCGAGCGGGACCAGCGCGTCCGGCTCACCGCCGCCGCCGAACGCGCCCGGGTCGCCCGCGAGATGCATGACATCGTCGGCCACAACCTCTCGGTCATGGTCACGGTCGCCGACGGCGCCGCGACGCTCGCCGCCCACCGGAACGAGCAGTCCACCGAGGCCCTGCGCGTCCTCGGCGACACCGGCCGCCAGGCCATGAGCGAACTGCGCCGCATGCTGGGCGTCCTGCGCGAGGAGCAGGAGGACGAGCGGTTGCTCGGCCCGCAGCCCGGCATCCGGGATCTCGACCCCCTGCTCGCCCGGGTCCGCGCGGCCGGGGTGGCGGTGACGTACCGGACCGTGGGCGACCTGGACGCGCTGGGCGACGGGGTGCAGCTGACCGTGTACCGCATCGTCCAGGAATCGCTGACCAACACCCTCAAGCACGCCGGGACCGGCACGTCCGCCGAGGTCACCCTCGCCGTCGAGGCGGGCGAGGTACGGGTCCGGGTGGCCGACGCCGGCGCACCGCCGGGGGCACCCCCACGGGAGAAGACGGCGACCAGGGACGACGGCCCCGGCCACGGCCTGGTCGGCATCCGCCAGCGGGCCGCCATGTACGGCGGGAGCGTCATCATCGGACCGCGCGACACCGGCCACGGCTGGCTCGTGGACGTCGTGCTCGACGTACCACCGGGAGAACGACTGCCATGACCACCGTCCTCGTCGCCGACGACCAGCCCTTGCAGCGCATGGGCGTCCGCATGCTCCTGCAGGGCACGCCGGGCCTGGAACCCCTGGGTGAGGCCGGGCACGGCGCCGAGGCCGTGCGCATGGCCGCCGAGCTCCGTCCCGACGTGGTCCTCATGGACGTCCGCATGCCCGGCATGGACGGTATCGAGGCCACCCGCCGCATCGTCGCGTCCGGCGGCCGCACCCGCGTCCTCATCGTGACCACCTTCGACCTGGACGAGTACGCCTACGAGGGGCTGCGGGCCGGTGCCAGCGGATTCCTGCTCAAGGACGCGCGCCCCGAGGAACTCGTCGCCGGCATCCACGCGGTCGCGACCGGTGACGCCGTCGTGGCCCCGCGCCTGACCCGGCGTCTGCTGGACGCCTACGCCCACCAGGTCCTGGCACCGGCCGACGCCCCCGCACCCCAGGACCCCCGGCTCCGGGCCCTCAGCGACCGCGAACGCGAGGTGCTGGTGGCCATCGGGCAGGGCTGGACCAACACGGAGATCGCCGAACGGCTCGTGCTCAGCGAGTCCACGGTGAAGAAGCACGTCGGACGGGTCCTCGCCAAGATCGGGGCACGCGACCGGATCCAGGCCGTGATCACCGCCTACGACGCCGGGCTGGTCAGGGCGAAGTCCTAGGTTGCGGACACGACCTAGACCCGGCGGTCCCCCAGGGTCCGTCCCGGGGCGAAGCGCTCCTGGACGGCGGGGTCGTCCAGGAGGCGGGGCGGGTAGCCGGGGCCGGTGCGGGCGGTCAGGTCCTGGTGGTGCAGGGCCTCGCCGCAGGAGGAGCAGACGACCCGGGCCTCGGTGTCGTGGTCGCAGGACGTGTGGCGCAGGACGACCGGGGCGCCCTCGTCGCCGGCCAGCCAGCGGTCGCCCCAGGCGTTGATCGCGGCGAGGACGCCGAAGAAGTCACGGCCCTTGTCCGTCAGCAGATACTCGTGGCGCACCGGGTCGGTCTGGTAGGCGCGCCGCCGCAGGAGGCCCTCGGACTCCAGGCGGCGCAGCCGGTCGGTGAGGGTGTTGCGGGCGATGCCGAGCGAGCCGATGAAGCCGTCGAAGCGGGACTCGCCGTAGAAGACCTCGCGCAGCACCAGCAGGGTCCAGGCGTCGCCCAGGATGTCGGCGGTGCGGGCGATCGAGCAGGGCCAGGTGTCGAACGAGGTCCGTCGCATGGGCCCCACTTTATTGCTCTCCTGGTTGTTGGTCTCATGATGAGATCCACCGGCGGCTCGCCGCATCACTCCCGTACGCCTGCCAGTTCCACCGGGCGGCGGCGCAGGGCGAGGGCTGCGGGGAGTGTCGCGGAGAGGACGGCCAGGAGCGCGCAGGCGGCCGCTGTCGTGCCGAGGGCCTGCCACGGGAGGGTGAGGGCGGGCCGGACCGAGAGCAGCGCGAGGGCGCTCCACATGCCGGCCAGGTTGACGACGGCGGCCAGGAGGCCGAGGAGGGTGCCGGCCGTGACGACCGTCAGGGCCTCGGCGCCGGTCAGCCGCAGGACCTGCCACCTGGTGGCGCCGGTAAGCCGCAGTACGGCCAGGTCGCGGATCCTGTCGGAGGTGGCCATGACGGTGGTGTTGGCCACGGAGATGCCCGTGTAGAGGAGGGCGATGCCGAGGACGAGCAGAAGGCCCAGGCGGGTGGTGCGGTTGGTGCCGGGGGCGGTGGCGGTGAGCCATTCCTGCCGGGTGAGGACCTGTCCGTTCCCGGTGCCGGCCGCCTGGCGCAGGGCGGTGGCGACGGTGCCCGGGTCCGCGCCGTCGGCCAGGGCCACGTCGACACGGTCGGCCGTGGCGCCCGGGGCGTTGCGCGGGGTGACGTAGACGCCGTTGTCGCCGGTGCCGGTGGTCATCACCGCGGCGATCCGCAGGGTCCGCGGTGTGCCGTCGCCGAGCCACACCCGGACCCGCTCGCCGACCCGGTGCCGCTGCCACTCCTCGTTGACGATGATCGAGTCGTCGTCGAGAGCGGTCGTGCTGCCCGCGGTGAGCGGAAGGCGTGCGGTGGCCGCGAGGAGGCCGGGGGTCGCGGCGCGGGCCTCGGAGCGGACGAGGGCCACGCCGTCCTCCAGGACGTGGACGGCCGTCGTGGACGTCGGTGACACCTCGGCTCCCGGTACTGCTCGCAGTCTGCGGAGGGTGGCGGCGTCGAAGGCCGTCCCGGCCGCCGGGGTGACGACGAAGGCCGCGGTGGTGCGCTCCCTCGCCTCGGTGGACTTCGCCCCGTCGAGGGTCGCGGTGGCGCCGAGCAGGGAACCCGCGAGGGCGACCGTGACCAGCACGGGGGCAGCGAGCGCGGCGCTGCGGCGTACCCCGGCGGCGGTGTTCTCGCGGACGAGGAGGCCGCCGGCACCGGGCAGGAGGGAAGGCAGCCAGGTCAGCAGCCGGGTCAGGGGGCGCAGGACGAGCGGTGCCAGCAGGGCGGTCGCGGTGATCAGCAGCATCGGGCGGCTGATGTACGTCTTGCGCTGGAGGAGGTCGCCCGGGGCATCGGTCAGGGCGAGGGCCAGCGTCACGGCGGCCGTCAGGAGGAGGGCCGTGCCGAACAGCAGTCGGCCGGGCGTCAGTGTCGCGCTGTCCGCCGAGGCCTCGCGCAGGGCTTCGGTGGGGCCGGTGCGGCCGGCCCGCCACGAGGCCGCGGTCGCTCCGCACAGGGCCACGAGCAGGCCGGTCCAGAACGCCGCGTGGTACGGCCAGGTGTGGTCGCCGATGGTGAACCAGGCCGGTGCGAGGCCCTCGGCGGCCACCCGGCCGGCCAGCAGCGGTGCCCCGTAGGAGCCGAGGGCGCAGCCGGCGGCCGAGGCGAGGGCGCCGACGGCGAGGGCCTCGACGAGGACGGTCCGGCGGATCTGGCCCGGGGTCGCCCCGGCGGTGCGCAGCAGGGCGAACTCCCGGCGCCGCTGGGCGACCGCGAAGGCGAAGGTCGACGCCACGACGAAGACCGACACGAAGGCGGTGACGCCGCCGGCCGTGCCGAACAGGGCGTTCATCGCGGTGAGCGCTTCGCTGTCCCGGTCGGGATCGGCGTCGGCGAGGCGGCGCGCGTTCCCGGTGAGGACCTGGGCGCCGGCGCCCACGGCCTTCCGTACGGCTGCCGGATCCGCCGTGACCGCCAGCTGGTGGACCGGAGGGGACAGTTCGGCGGCTCGGGCGTCGGTGAAGAACACGGCGTTCTCGAAGCCGCGCGAGGTCAGGGTGCCGACGACGCGTACGGTGCCCCGGTCGGTGCGGAGCTCCTGGCCGGGGCGGGCCCAGTCGCCGGTGACGGCTGCCTCGCCGGCGGTGCGGGGGGCGCGGCCGGTGGCGAGGTCGTAGGGGGCGAACGCGGCGGTGGACCAGGGGTGGCCGACGAGGTCGTCAGGGCCGCCCGCGGCGCGTACGGCGAAGGAGCGGTCCGCCACGACGGGGCCGAGTTTCCGCACCTCCGCGACTGTCGCGGCGGACAGCGGGCGCGGGTGGGCGAGCCGGGACGTGCGGTCGCCGATCGGGGTCGGTACGCGCAGGGTGTCCTGGCCCTTGACGACGACCGGGGCGGCGGCGAAGCGTTCGGGGCCGCGCTCCGGGGCGGCGGCCGAGGAGGCCAGGGCCAGTCCCATCACCGTGAGCAGGGCCACGCCCAGCGAGAGCGCGACGAAGCTGCCGGTGAAGGTGACCCAACGGGTGCGCAGGGTGCGCAGGGTGACGCTCAGCACGGCAGGGCCTCCGGGCGGGGTGTGCGGGTGGCGGTGGCCTTCGGGTGGGGTGTTGTGCGGGTGGTGGTCTTCGGGCGGCGCGTACGGGCGGTGGCGGCCTTTGGGCGAGGCGGGTGCGTGGCGGCGGCCTTCGGGCGGGGCGCGTGTGCGGCGGCGGCCCCCGGGCGGGGCGGGTGTGCGGTGGTGGCCTTCGGGCGGGGCGCGTGCGTGGCGGCGGCCTTCGGGCGGGGCGCGTGCGTGGCGGCGGCCTTCGGGCGGGGCGTGTGCGCCACGGTGGTCTTCAGGCCGGTCATGCGTACGGCGGCGGCTTGCGGGCGGGTCATGCGCACGGCGCGGCCTCCAGGCGGGTCATGTGGGCCGCGACGGTCTCGGCGTCCGGGGCGGTCAGCTCGCCGTGGACGCGGCCGTCGGCGAGGAAGAGGACGCGGTCGGCGTACGCGGCGGCGACCGGGTCGTGCGTGACCATGACGACCGTCTGGCCCTCGCGGTCGACCATGCCGCGCAGCAGCTCCAGCACCTCACGTCCGGTCCGGGTGTCCAGGGCACCGGTCGGCTCGTCGCCGAACAGCACCTCGGGGCGGGTGATCAACGCCCGTGCCAGGGCGACACGTTGCTGCTGGCCGCCGGAGAGCTGGGAAGGCCGGTGCCGGGCCCGGTCGGCGAGGCCGACCTGCTGGAGTGCCTGGCGCACCCGGGCCTTCGGGACGCGGCGGCCCGCCAGGCGCAGGGGCAGGGCCACGTTCTGCTCGGCCGTCAGCGAGGGCAGCAGGTTGAACGCCTGGAAGACGAACCCGACGCGCTCGCGGCGCAGCAGGGTCAGCCGCCGTTCGCTCAGGCCGGTCAGTTCCGTGCCGCCGACGGTGACCGAGCCGGAGGTGGGCCGGTCCAGGCCCGCGGCGCACTGGAGCAGGGTGGACTTGCCGGAGCCGGAGGGGCCCATGACGGCGGTGAAGGTCCCGTAGGGGAACGAGAGCGACACCCCGTCGAGTGCGGTGACGGCTCCGTACGTCCTGGTGACCGAGTCGAGCTGGATGGCGTTCATGTCCCTGCCTCACGTCGATTGACCGGGCTCCAACGACATCGCGCGGAGGCGGGCCGGCGCAGTGCGGCAGGGCCTAGACCTGGGGTAGGGCCAGGCATACCCCCGGGCCTCCGCCTGAGCCCATGGCAGGGCCCTCGACCGGCTTCTACGGTGATCCCCATGCACCCTCGGAACGTGTGGCAGGCCCTGTCCCGCCCCGGCTACTTGCTGTCGGCGTGGCCCTGGCGCTCGGCCGGCTACCTGCTCACCGGCGCGGTGACCGGTGTCGTCGTGCTCGTGGGGATCGTGCTGTCGGCGGCGGCGGGCGGGGTGCTCGCGCTCGTGCTGGTGGGGCTGCCACTGCTCCTGTGCACGGTCCTGGCGGGCATCCCGGTGGCGGCGCTGGAACGGCTGCGGCTGCGGCTGGTCGACCCGGACCCCGCGCCCGACCCGCACGAGCCGCCGGGTGACCCGGGCCTGCGGGCCTGGCTGACGACCCGGGTGCGGGAACGGGCCACCTGGCGGGAGTTCGGCCACGCCCTGCTGTTCGCGGGGCTGCTGTGGCCGGTCGACGCCCTCGCGCTCGCCCTCGGCCTGTTGTGCCCGCTGACCGTGGTCGCCACCCCGGTGCTCCTGGCCGCCTTCGGTGAGGCGAAGGTGCTGAAGGTGTGGCTCGTCACCGGCTGGCCGGCGGCCTTCGGGTTCGCCCTGCTGGGGCTGGTGCTCCTGGCCCTGGGCGCCTATCTGCTGGGTGTCGTGGCCGGGGCCCGGGCCGGGCTGACGCGGCTGCTGATCGCGCCGCGCGAGGCCGACCTGGGGGCCAGGGTGGTCGAACTGGCGCGGTCCCGGGTGCGGTTGGTGGACGCCTTCGAGGCGGAACGGCGGCGTATCGAGCGCGACCTGCACGACGGGGCGCAGCAGCGGCTCGTCGCCCTGACGATGACGCTCGGCCTGGCCCGGCTCGACGCGCCGCCCGGCCCGCTGGCCGACCAGCTCGCCAAGGCCCACGAGGAGGCGGGCACGGCCCTGGCGGAACTGCGCGAGCTCATCCACGGCATCCACCCCAAGGTCCTCGCCGACTACGGTCTCGAGGCCGCCGTCGCCGACGCCGCCGACCGCTCGGCCGTGCCCGTGGACGTCGATCTGGAGCTGACCGGGCGGCTCTCCCAGGCGGTCGAGGCCGCCGCCTACTTCGTGGTGTGCGAGGCGCTCGCCAACGTGGGCCGGCACAGCGGGGCGAGCCGGGCTCAGGTGAGCGGCGGGCACCGCGACGGCCGGCTGTTCCTCCTGGTCCGCGACGACGGCCGCGGGGGTGCGCGGGCCGGTGCGGGCAGCGGGCTGACCGGACTCGCCGACCGGGTGTCGGTGCTCGATGGCAGACTCTCCCTGTCCAGCCCGCCCGGCGGACCGACCCTGCTGCGTGTGGAGATCCCCTGTGACCCTGCGAGTTGACCGGCCGTGACGCTGCGAGCCGCCCGGCCGCTGCGTGTGGTCCTGGCCGAGGACAGCGTGCTGCTGCGGGACGGGCTCGTCGGGCTGCTCGGCCGCTGCGGACACGAGGTCGTCGCCGCGGTGGGGGACGCCGAGGCGCTGGTCGCGGCCGTCGAGGAGCACGCGCCCGACGTGGTCGTGACGGACGTACGGATGCCGCCCGGCTTCCAGGACGAGGGCCTGCACGCGGCCGTGCGGCTGCGCGGGGAGCGGCCCACGCTGCCCGTCCTGGTCCTCAGCCAGTACGTGCAGCGCCGCTACGCCGCCGAGCTGCTGGACTCCGGTGACGGCACGGGCGTCGGCTATCTGCTGAAGGACCGTGTCGGCCAGGTCGAGGAGTTCGTCGAGGCGCTCGGCGAGGTGGCCGACGGCGGCACCGTCGTCGACCCCGAGGTCGTACGGCAGTTGCTGCGCCGCCGCCGTGACCCGCTGGAGCGGCTCACCCCGCGCGAGCGTGAGGTGCTGGCGCTGATCGCGCAGGGCAGATCCAACAGCGCGATCGCCCGTGAACTGGTCGTCTCCGAAGCGGCCGTGGGCAAACACATCTCCGGCATCCTCATGAAGCTCGACCTGCCCCCGGCGGACGAGACCCACCGCCGGGTGCTGGCGGTGCTGGCGTTTCTGAGGGCCTAGGGCGGCCCGGTCCGCGGGCAGGAGGCGCCCCCAAGGCCCTTGTGTCGTACGCGCGTTGTATAAAACCAGCGAGTTGGTTTCATCGCGCCGCCATCAGAGCCCCTCAGCCGCCATCAGAGCCCTCCATGGGAGCCACCGGTGACCAAACAGGACCGGGCCGTCCGGACCCGTCTCGCGCTGATCCGGTCGGCGGCCGGGCAGTTCGAGGCACGGGGATACGTCCAGGCCAACCTGGCGGAGATCAGCGCGGGGGCCGGGGTCAGCTCCGGAGCGCTGCACTTCCACTTCGCGAACAAGGCGGCTGTCGCCGAGGCCGTCGAGCACGCGGCCGCCCGTGCCTTGCGCCGGGCGGCTGCCCGGGGCCGCGACGGCGAGGGCAGTGCCCTGCAGCGCCTGGTGGACGTCACGCACCAGGTCGCCCGGCTGCTGTGCGCCGACAGCGTGGTGCGGGCGGGGTTACGGCTGAACGCCGAGGCGGCCGCCGGGCGGGTGCGTGATCTGCGCCAGGAGTGGCGGGACTGCGTGGACGGCCTGCTCGCCGAGGCGGAGCGCGAGGGCGAACTCGCCGCCGGTGTGCCGCCGCACCGCACCGGCGCCGTCGTGCTCGCCGCCACGACCGGCATCGAGGTGCTGGCCCGCGAGGACCACGGCCGGCTCGCCCGCCCCTCGCTGACCGATCTGTGGCGGCTGCTCCTGCCCTGTGTGGCCGCGCCGCACCTGGACGGAGTGCTGGATCCGGCGGGGACCGGTCCGGACCCCGTGGATCCCGGCCACGCGGAGACGTGTCTGTCCCTGGCCAACACTCTGTGAAGCAGTGGCCAAAACAAACCGGATGCCAAGTTTTTTCCGTGGCCGAATCGCACCATGGTTCCCCAGCCCCAGCCCCAGCCCCACCCCAGCCCCAACCCCGGGACCAAGGAGCGAAGTGTCATGGCACAGCAGGCCTGCCCCTTCCTGACGATCGACCCGTCAGGCCAGGACCTCTACGGCGAGATAGCCCGGATCCGCGACCAGGGCCCGGCCGTCGAAGTGGAACTCCCCGGCGGCGTCCGGGCGTGGTGGATCAACGGCCTGGAGCTGAACAAGCGGCTCCTGGCCGGCCCCGAGACGAGCAAGGACGCATTTCAGCACTGGCCGGCCTGGATCAACGGGGACATCTCCCGCACCTGGCCGCTCGCGATCTGGGTCTCGGTGCGCAACATGGTCACCGCCTACGGCACCGACCACAGCCGGCTGCGCAAGCCGATGGCCGCCGCCTTCACCAAGCGGCGCGTCGACGCGCTGCTCCCGCGCGTCCAGGAGATCGTCGACCGGGCGCTGGACGACCTGGAGCGGATCCCAAAGGGCGAGGTCGTCGACCTGCGGGCGGCGTTCGCGGCGTCGGTTCCGCACGAGGTGGTGTGCGAACTCTTCGGCGTACCGGCCGGCGAGGACGGTCCGCGCGCTGTCCTCCACCGCATCATCGGCCGCTTCTTCGACACGGCGATCTCCCTGGAGGACGCCCAGGCCAACGGGGTCGAGCTGTACACCACCCTCACCGCGTTCCTCCAGGACAAGCGCGAGCACCCGGCCGACGACCTGACGACGGCCCTCATCGCCGCCCGCGACGAAGGCGGCCTCAGCGAACAGGAGTTGATGGACAACCTGATCCTGCTGCTCACCGCGGGCTTCGAGACGACCGTCAACCTCATCGACAACACCGTGCACAGCCTGCTCGCCCACCCCGGCCAGCTCGAACTGGTCCGCTCCGGGCGGGCGACCTGGGAGGACGCCCTCGAGGAGTCGCTGCGCCTCGAAGCGCCGGGCGCCATGTCGGGCCTGCGCTACGCCGTCGAGGACATCGAGATCGAACCGGGTCTGACGATCCCGAAGGGCGACCCGCTCGTGGTCTCCTTCGCCGGTGCCGGACGCGACCCCGAGCGGCACGGCCCGGACGCCGAGCGGTTCGACATCACCCGTGCCACCAGCCGCGACCATGTGTCCTTCGGCCACGGCGTGCACCACTGCCTCGGCCGGCCGCTGGCCATGGCCGAGGCGACGGCGGCCCTGACGTCCCTGTTCGACCGCTTCCCGCGACTGGCCCTGGCCGACCCGTCCCGCCCGCCGAAGCGGCTGCGCTCCATCATCTCGACGGGGCACGAGGAACTGCCCGTACTGCTGCACGGCCACCGTCTCGAAGAGGCGTAGACGCTCAGGAAGCCGTCCGGTCTCCGAGGAACGAGCGGTACCACGGTGCCGCCCGAGTGAAGGCCGCCGCGAAGCCCTCGCCGGGTGAGCAGTCGAGGTCCTTCCAGAAGGCGTCGTCCACGAACCAGTGGTCGACCGTGAGCATGCCGAGGTGATGAAGGGCGAGCGGTGTCCCGGCGGCCCGGTCCAGGGCGGTGGCGACGTCCACCGGGGCACCTGTGCCGGGCACCTCCAACCGCGCGCTCACAGCCCCGAGCAGGTCCGGAACCGCGACAGGCTCGGGGTGGTTGACGTGGTGCACACCGCCGCCGTGCGCCGGGGACAGGGCCGCGGCCGCCACCGCACGGCCCAGGGTGCCGACGTCGATCATCGACTGGAGCGCCGCGCAGCCGGTCAGGGTCGCCGACAACTCGCCCAGCAGCCACACCAGTCCGGGGACGACCCAGCGGTCGCCCTCGCCGTAGACGAGGTGCGGCCGCAGCACCAGGCCGCCCGCGTCGAGGACGTGCCGTTCGGCGGCGGCCCGGGTGCGGCTGGTGGCCGACGCGGGCGCGATCGGCACCTCCCCGGGGCGTACGCCGCGGAAGGGGCCCCGGCCGTACACGGCGGCCGTGCTCACGTACACGATCCGGCCCACCCCGGAGCGCACGGCCTCCTCGACCAGGGCCCGTGTGCCCAGGTCGTTGACGGCCTCGACGGTCTCGGCGTCGCCGCTGATCCGGGTGGCGCAGTGCACCAGGACGTCGGTGCCCGCGCAGACGCCGCGCAGGGAGGCCGGGTCGGCGAGGTCGCCGTGGACGGATTCGGGACCGGGTGGTGTCCGCCTGGACAACCGCCGTACGCGCACGCCGGGCTGCCGGTCGGCGGAGGCGGCCACCTGGCTGCCGACGAAGCCGCTCGCGCCCGTGATCAGAAGGTTGGCCGTCACGACAGCGACCGTACCCGGGCGGGCCGTGCGGAGGTCAGCGTGGCGGTGAAGACGGACTCGCCGTCCTGCCGCCCGGAGACCCGTACGGTCACCTCCTCCGGGTCCGTGCCGAGCACCTCGGTCTCCAGCCGGCAGGGGCTGTGCAGCTCGGCGTACCGGGCGAAGGTGGCCGTCATCGCGCGGGGCAGGAAGGGGTGCAGGCCGGTCGCGGCGGTCGCGGCCTGGCGGGCCGCCTCGAACAGGGCCATGCCCGGCACATGGTCGTTGGGGCGGGGGAAGAGGACCGGGTGGCGGGTGTCCACGCGCAGCAGCCAGACACCGGGGCGGTCGCCGGGGGCGAGGACGACATCCTCGGCGCGGGAGCGGCCGGCGAGCTCGGGCGCGATGCCCTCCAGCAGCGGCACCGGAGTCTCCAGGGCCGCCAGCTGCCGCTCGCGCATACGGCGGTAGGCGAGCGGCGAGGTGCAGCCGGTGCTGCCGGTGCCGCGGGCGACGAAGCGTCCCGCGCGGCGGAACTCCATCGTGGTCCGCATGCTGCTCAGGCCGCGACCGCGGCGGCGTACCTCGGAGCACACGACGTCGATGTCGACCGGTTCGGCGGCGTCCGACAGCGGGAGCGCCGACGGGTCGGCCCAGACCGTCAGGTCCCACATCACGAAGTGGGTGTCGGCCGGGGCGCCGTACTCGGCGTGTGCGAGCACCATCGAGGCCTGCCGCAACGTTTCGCCCACGACCATCGGGTCCTGGTGGCGGTCGTCCACGGGGCCGAAGAAGGGGTGGGCGGCCGGCCAGTGCGCGGTGAAGCGGAAGCGGCCGTCGGATATTCGGCGCCACCGGGTGGGGAAGACGTCGGCGGCGGTGGTGCGGTGGGCGAGGCCGGTGGTGACGGCGGTGTGGGGCCCGCGCCCGGCTTGTGGCGCGTTCTCGACGGCCGCAACGGTTCTGTTTGCCGGACGGGCCTCGCGTCCGGTCTGATCGTCCGTGGGTGCGCTTAAAGGCCCTGTCTGCGGCATGAGAACCCCCAGGATCGGCTGCCTGGCTGCGGTCGGTTTGACTTGGACGTTTGACTAAGATACGGACGAGCCGGTTTTTTTCAAAGGGTGAGCCAAGCCGCCGGGACAGGCCCTCGAGCCCCCGCTGCACAGTGACTTCACAGGGATCGACGGAGATCAGGAGGCACCCGATGGCGCGACAGGAGCGCGCGATCCGCACCCGGCGGACCATCCTGGAGGCGGCGGCGGCCGTCTTCGACGAACGCGGCTACACCTCGGCGACCATCGGAGAGATCCTGGACCGGGCGGGCGTCACCAAGGGCGCGCTGTACTTCCACTTCGGCTCCAAGGAGGAGCTCGCGATCGGAGTGTTCGAGGAACAGCTCGCGATCACCCTCCCGCCGCAGTCCAGCAAACTCCAGGAACTCGTCGATTCCGGTCTGGTGCTGGCCCGCCGGCTGCGGTCCGAGCCGCTGGTGCGGGCCAGTGTGGGGCTCGCCCTCGACCAGGGGGCCATGGACCTCGACCGCACACAGGCCTTCGGGATGTGGTTCGACCAGAACGTGCAGCGGCTGGCCGAGGCCAAGGCACAGGGCGAACTGCTGCAGCATGTCGACGTGGCGGAGACGGCCGAACTGCTGGTCGGCAGCTTCTCGGGGGTGCAGCTGCTCTCCCAGCTGCGCTGCCAGCGGCGGGATCTGGAACGCCGTGTCGTCGTGATGTTCGAGCACTTCCTGCCGAGCATCTGCGTGCCCGCGGTGCTGGCCCGGCTCGACGTATCGGTGGAGCGGGCGGAGCGGGTGCTGGCCGAGGGGGCGGACGAGCAGGCGCTTCCCGCTCCCGCATGAGTTGTCCACAGCTGTGGAGTTCTCCACAGGGCCTGACGCGTTTCGGCCGCCCGGTTGTACGGTCGGCACGAGTTGATGTTGGCGCGTGGGCTTCGTACGTGAGCGTTCGTACGTGAGCGTTCGTACGCGGGCGCTCGTACGTGGGCGTTCGTACGGTGGTGGGGGAGGCGGTTGGGATGACCAGGGCTGGTGTGGGGACCGAGGGCATGGCGGCGGACGGGACGGACCGCCGGCTGCCCCGGGTGCGCGGCTTCGCCGACTGGCCGGCCGAGGGCTCGCCCAAGGACGAGGGCAAGGCCCTGCGCAAGGGGATCCCGCGCGGCGCGCACTCCCTGCTCGACCTGGACGCGTCCCGGCCCGACGCGGTGAGCGCGGTCGAGGAGTCGGGCCGCGGCCGGCTCCCCGAGCTCACCCCCATCCGGGTCGGCCGCATGGCCGCCACCCCGTTCGCGTTCCTGCGCGGCGCGGCGGGCCTCATGGCCTACGACCTGGCGCGCACCCCCATGACCCGGATCCGGGCCCAGATCTGCGGTGACGCCCACGCGGCCAATTTCGGCCTGTACGCCGACGCGCGCGGCGGCCTCGTCATCGATCTGAACGACTTCGACGAAACGGTGCACGGCCCCTGGGAATGGGACCTCAAGCGCCTCGCGGCCTCCCTGGTGCTCGCGGGCCGGGAGGCCGGCGCGGACGAGGACCGGTGCCGCAAGGCGGCCTACGACGCGGTGGGCGCCTACCGCCGCACCATGCGGCTGCTGGCCAAGCTCCCGGTGCTGGACGCGTGGAACGCGATCGCGGACGAGGAGCTCGTCTCCCACACGGACGCCCATGACCTGCTCGGCACGCTGGAGCGGGTCTCCGAGAAGGCCCGCCACAACACGAGCGGCCGTTTCGCGGCCAAGTCGACGGAGGCCACGCGGAGCGGAGGGCGCCGGTTCGTCGACGCCCCGCCGGTGCTGCGGCGCGTCCCGGACGCGGAGGCGGCGGCGGTGGCCGCGTCCCTGGAGGAGTACGTCGGCACCCTGCCGGAGGACCGTCTCCCGCTCCTCGCCCGGCACGCGGTGCACGACGTGGCGTTCCGGGTCGTCGGCACCGGCAGCGTCGGCACCCGGTCCTATGTCGTACTGCTCCTGGACCACCGGGGCGAGCCGCTGGTGCTCCAGGTGAAGGAGGCGCGTGCCTCGGCGCTGGTGCCGCATCTGGTGACGGCCGGTTTCGAGGCGCCGGAGCCCGTGCACGAGGGCCGGCGGGTCGTGCTGGGCCAGAAGCGGATGCAGGTCGTCAGCGACATCCTGCTGGGCTGGACGACGGTCGACGGGTTCCCCTTCCAGGTCCGCCAGTTCCGCAACCGCAAGGGCAGCGTGGATCCGGCCGCGCTGGCCGCCGACCAGATAGACGACTACGGCCGGATGACCGGCGCGCTCCTGGCCCGGGCGCACGCCCACAGCGCCGATCCCCGCCTCATCGCCGGGTACTGCGGCAAGAACGAGGAACTGGACGAGGCGATGGCGGGATTCGCCGTGGCCTACGCGGACCGGACCGAGGCGGATCACGCGGATCTGGTGGCGGGGGTGCGGGCGGGGAAGGTCGCCGCGGAGACGGGGGTGTGATCCTCGGGGCGAGGCGCTGCCCAGGTGTGGCCTAGGCTGGTCGGGTGACGACCCCGGAAGCTGAGCAGGGCGGTGGCGGCGCCGATGAGGAACGGGTGACGCCCGAAGGCGACGCGGCCCGGCCCGAGGAGCGGCTCGAGCGGGCCGTGCGGGCCGCCGAGCAGGCGTTGATCGAGTACGAGATCGCGGTGGAGACCTTCCGCGTCGAGGTCGAGAACTTCTCCCGGCTGCACGAACAGAAGCTCGGTCCGCTGTACGCCCGGCTCGAGGACCTGGACGCCCGGATCCTCGAGGCCAGGGCCGCTCGCAGCGGCGACCCCGACGATCTGCGGCGCGCGGAGGAGGCCAGGTCGCGGCTGGCGCCGATCCCGGGCGTCGAGGAGCTGCTGCACGGCTGGATGGACGACAGCGGCCTGTTCCCGGAGGCCGTGGCGATGCTCACGGACCAGGCGGTCCGGCCCCCGCAGCGGGTCCGCCCCAGCGAGGAGGCCCGCAAGCTCTACCGGGACCTGGCCCGCAAGGCGCACCCGGACCTGGCTCAGGAGGAGACGGAGCGCGAGCGGCGCGAGGAGTTCATCACCCGGGTCAACGCCGCCTACGCCCGCGGCGACGCGGCGGAGCTGCGCGAGCTCGCCGAGGAGTGGGCCAAGGGGCCCGAGCTGAAGCGGGGCCCGAGCCGCGCCGAGGAGCTCTACAACCGCCTGGAGTGGCTCGCCCAGCGCAAGGAACTGCTCGCCCTGCTCGCCAAGGAGCTGGAGGAGAGCGCCATCGGCCACATGCTCCAGCTGGCCCCGGACGACCCGGACCGGCTTCTGGACGAGATCGGGCAGCAGCTGCGCACCCAGGTCACCGAGCGGGAGACGGAGCTGGCCACGCTGCTCGGCGAGGGCTGAGCCGCGTCCCGTCCGGCTCGTGGGGCGGGTCGGGTAGCGTCGGAGGCATGAGTTTTGGAGCTGGTGTGCCCACGGTCGAGGTCGCTGACCTCAAGGACGGCGACTTCCTGCTGGACGTCCGGGAGGACGACGAGTGGAAGGCCGGTCATGCCGAAGGGGCGCTGCACATCCCCATCAGCGAGTTCGTCGCGCGGTACGGCGAGCTGACCGAGGCCGCCCCGCAGGACGGCCGCGTCCATGTGATCTGCCGCTCCGGCGGCCGGTCCGCCCAGGTCACGATGTATCTGGCCCAGCAGGGCGTCGACGCCGTGAACGTCGACGGCGGCATGCAGGTGTGGGAGGCGGCGGGCCGTCCCGTGGTGACGGACGACGGGCAGCAGGGGTTCGTCCTGTAGCGCGTCCCTTTTCGGGCGTTCAGGCCGGCGGGTGCGCCGCCAGCAGGTCGCCCAGGGCCTCCTCGTGTGCCGCGGCCGGGCCGAGCGACAGCTCCAGGTGCTTGGCCCAGGCGTGATAGCGGTGCAGGGGGTAGTCGACATCGGCGCCGAACCCGCCGTGCAGATGCTGCGCGGTCTGCACGACCCTGCGTACGCCCTCCGCCGCCCAGATCTTGGCGACGGCGACGTCACCGGCGGGGGGAAGCGCGCCGGGTGATCCCGTGGCGATCCGCCATGCGGCCTGCCACAGTGTGGCCTCCATCGCGCGCAGGTCGATGTAGCGGTCGGCGGCCTGTACGGCGACGGCCTGGAAGGTGGCGATCGGGAACCCGAACTGTTCCCGTTTGCTCGTGTACTCCCCGGTCATTCGCAGCACGCGTTCCCCGAGCCCGAGCGCCAGCGCGCACGTGCCGGTGGCCAGCAGGTCCCGCAGCCACTCCCACGCCCCGTCGGCGTCGATCACGTCCCGCGCGGTGAGCCGGGCCGACTCCAGCCGCAGCTCGCCGAGCCGCTCACCGCTGGTGGAGAACTGCTCGGCGAGGACGGCCCCGGGGTGCTCGCGGGGCACCAGGGCCAGGACGGTCCGGCCGGTCGCGGTGTGGGCGGGTACGACCGTGACGTCCGCGTCGTAGGCCCACGGCACGGCCGTCTGCACCCCGTCCAGCACCCAGGCCTCGCCGTCCTGCCGCGCGGTCACGGCGAGCTCGGCCGGGTCGTGGCCGGTGCGGCCGTGCGCGGCGACGGTCAGCACGATCTCGCCCCGTCCGGCCCGGGCGAGCAGGGCGGACTTCGCCTCGTCGCCGGCGAAGGCCTGGACGGCCGCCGCTGCCGCGCTGCTCTCCAGCAGCGGCACCCTGGCCAGCACCTGGGCCGACTCCCGCAGCACCAGGCACAGCGCGATGGCGTCCAGGCCGGCCCCGCCGTAGCGCTCGTCGAGCAGCAGGCTCAGCAGGTCCGCGCCGGCGAGCCCGGCCCACAGGGCGCGGTCGTGGGTGTCGGCGACGGCGCCGGGGGTGAGCGCGGGGCTGGGCACGGCGTCCGGGGCGACCCCGGCGAACACGCCCTTCGCCGCCTCGGCCGCCGCCTGCTGCTCCTCGGTGAAGGTGAAGTCCACGGTGCCTGTCCTTCCGGGCCGATCCCGTTGAGCTGACGGGGCGTCAAGATAGAACAGGTTCTAGAAGAAGGGAATGGGCGTACGGGCTGGCGCCGTAGGGTGTCACTCCTGCCGTACGGTCGGCTTCCGCGTGGTCGGCGTCCGCGTGGTCGGCTTCCGTGGTGTGGCGACTGCCACGGCCGGGACCGGCGGACAGGGGCTGTGCCGGGGTGGGCGGCCTGAGTACCGTGCCCGTGCCGACGCCGCGCGGTGGTGTGCGGGCGGTACCACGGACCGGGATCTGGAACGGGGCGGAATTGGACGCGTACGACGAGGGCTCGAACGCCCGGCACGGGCCGGAGGGCCCGCCCGGCCCGTCCGGGCTCGCCGAGCCGGGTCCGCCCGACCCGCCCCGCTCCGGCATCGCATCGCTGTCCCTCCCGTATCAGATCGGTGTCGCGGTGGCGCTCGCCGTCGTCGCGATCGGGGTCTGTGTGCATATCGCGATGACGTTCCTGCACGTCGCGCCGGCGAACACGGTCACGAAGGAGCACGGCCGGGCCGTGGACGACTGGATCTATCCGGAGTTCGAGCAGAACTGGAAGCTCTTCGCCCCGAACCCGCTCCAGCAGGACATCTCGATCCAGGCCCGCGCCGAGGTCCGCGGCGCGGACGGCGACAAGCTGAGCACCGGCTGGTACGACCTGTCCGCCGAGGACGGCCGGGCCATCGACGGCAATCTGCTGCCCAGCCACACCCAGCAGAACGAGCTGCGCCGGGCCTGGGACTTCTTCACCGCGACGCACGACAGCGAGAGCCGCCCGGTCGGCCTGCGCGGGTCACTCTCCGAGTCGTATCTGCGCCGGATCGTGGTGCTGCGCCTCGACCGCGACGACGCGGCGGGCGCCTCGGCCGGGGACGGCGCTGTCATCGAGCGCGTCCAGGTCCGCTCCCGCACCACCAATGTGCCCCCGCCCGAGTGGAGCCGGGAGAAGGTCTCCATGACGCCGGCCTACCGCGAGCTGCCCTGGTGGCCGGTGCCGCGGGACGAGGCCCGGGGAGGCATGCGGTGAACGGCTTCTCCCTGGCCGTCTCGCGCGGCATCGCCCGTGTCACCGAGGCCGCCCTCGGCCCGTACCAGACGGCCGTGATCCGCATCGGCTTCAGCGCGACCTGGCTGCTGTTCCTGCTGCGCGAGCTGCCCCACCGCCATGAGCTCTACGGTCCCGACGGGCCCTGGAGCTGGGGTCTCGCCGAGCAGCTGATCGGGACCAACAAGGCCTTCACCACCCTGATGTGGTCGGACGGCCGGATCTGGTTCGAGCTCGTCTACGCGCTCGCGATCCTGTCCAGTGCCCTGCTGCTGCTGGGCTGGCGCACCCGCACCATGTCGGTGCTGTTCATGGCCGGCGTGCTGTCGTTGCAGAACCGCAGCGTCTTCATGGGCGACGGCGGCGACAACGTGCTGCACTTGATGTCGATCTACCTGGTCTTCACACGCTGCGCCCAGGTGTGGTCGCTGGACGCCCGGCGGGCCTCGAGCGCCCGGGACGCCCGAGCGCGGGGCGAACGGGCCGGGGACCGGACCGGCCCGGTCCTGTGGGGGGTACTCGGGGCCGTGCTGCTCGCGGCGACCCTGGCCGGCCGGATGGACGGCGACGACCTGCTGATACCCGTGCTGCTGTGGACCGTGTGGGCGGCGCAGGCCCTGTGGTGGCTGGTCGGGCGCCGCGTGAAGACCGGCGAGCCGCGGATCCTGCTCGACGTCGTCGCCAACATCGTGCACAACGGGGCCCTGCTCGTGATCATGGCCGAGGCATGCCTGATCTACGCGACGGCCGGCTGGTACAAGATCCAGGGCTCCCGCTGGCAGGACGGCACCGCCGTCTACTACCCGCTCCACCTGGAGTACTTCTCGCCCTGGCCCGCCCTCGCCGACCTGCTGTCCTCCAGCGGCACGATGGTGATGCTCGTGACCTACGGGACGGTCCTCGTGCAGGTCGCCTTCCCGTTCACGCTGTTCAACCGGCGGGTGAAGAACGTCCTGCTGGCGCTCATGATCACCGAGCACGCCGTGATCGCCGTCGTTCTGGGCCTGCCGTTCTTCTCGCTGGCGATGATCGCTGCGGACGCGGTGTTCCTGCCGACGTCCTTCCTGCGCCGCCTGGGAGGCTGGTCGGCCCGTGCGCGTGACCGGCTGCTGCGCCGGCGCGGCCGGCGCGTGCCGGTGCCCGAGCAGCACACCCCCGAGAATTCCCAGGCCACGCACGTAGGCTTCGGGGCATGACCGACCCCGTCACCGTCTGGCACCGGTTCGCCGGCAGCGCCGTCCTGCTCGACGGCTTCCACGCCCTCAAGCACGCGGTGCGGTTCGGCGCCGAGGTTCCGGTGGCGGTCACCGCCGACCGGGCGGCCGCACTCGCCCTCGCCGACGAGCTGGCCCCGGACGTACGGGACGCGCTGGGCGCGCTGCTCACGGAGGTGCCGTACGAGACGTACGCGTCGTTCGTGCCGCGCCCGCACCCCACCGCCGTGGCAGCGCTGGCCGTACGCCCCTCCCGCGAGTCCAACCTCGCGCGGCTGGCGCACACGCCTCGCACCACCCCGGTCGTGGTCCTCGACAATCCGCGCAACCTGGGCAACGCGGGCGCGGTGATCCGCCTGGCCGCCGGCTTCGGCGCGACGGGCGTGGTGACGACCGGGACGGTCGACCCCTGGCATCCGACGGTCGTACGCGGCGGGGCGGGCCTGCACTTCGCGACGGCGGTGGAACGGCTGGAGGTCCCCGACCTGCCGCCCGGCCCGCTGTTCGCCCTCGACCCCGAGGGCGACGACATCCGGGGCGTCAAGCTCCCGGACGACGCCGTCCTCGCGTTCGGCTCGGAACGCACGGGCCTGTCGACGGACCTACGCGCCCGTGCGGACCACTTGCTGTCCCTGCCGATGCGTCCGCAGGTCAGCAGCTACAACCTGGCCACGAGTGTGGCGATGACGCTGTATCACTGGAGCTGCGGGAGTTTCTAGGCCTCCCGCCGCACCTCGACCACCCTGAACCGGTTGGCGACGAACGCCCCGTCACACAGCGCCGCACTCGCCGCCGGATTCCCTCCCGACCCATGGAAGTCGGAGAACGCGGCCGTCTGGTTCACATACACCCCGCCCGTCAGGTTCAGCGACAACTGCGCCGCCTCCTCCAGACAGGCCTCCCGCACGTCCTGCTCGACCTCCGGGTCGTTCGTGTACGCCCCGACGGTCATCGCGCCCTTCTCGCGGACGGTCCGCCGCAGCAGCTCCACCGCGTCCGAGGGCGAATCGACGGCGACGGCGAAGGACACCGGCCCGAAGCACTCGCTCATGTACGCGGCCTCGTCGTCCGGCTTGGCCCCGTCCAGCTTCACGATCACCGGCGTGCGCACGACCGCACCCGGGAAGTCGGGGTTGGTGATCTCCCGGGACGCCAGGGCGACCTCGCCGAGACCCGCCGCGGCCTCAAGACGGGCCTTCACGTCCGGGGTGACGATCGCACCGAGCAGCGCGTTCGCCCGGGCGTCGTCGCCGAGCAGGCCGTCGACCGACTTGGCGAGGTCGGCGACCACCTCGTCGTAGGACTTGGGGCCCTGGTCCGTGGAGATGCCCTCCCGGGGGACGAGCAGGTTCTGCGGGGTCGTGCACATCTGGCCGCTGTACAGGGACAGCGAGAACGCCAGGTTGGAGAGCATGCCCTTGTAGTCGGCAGTGGAGTGCACGACGACGGTGTTGACGCCGGCCTTCTCCGTGTACACCTGCGCCTGGCGGGCGTTGGCCTCCAGCCAGTCGCCGAACTCGGTCGAGCCCGTGTAGTCGATGATCCGGATCTCGGGGCGCGTCGCCAGGGTCTTGGCGATGCCCTCGCCGGGGCGCTCGGCGGCCAGCGCGACCAGGTTCGGGTCGAAGCCCGTCTCGGCGAGCACCTCGCGCGCGACCCGCACCGTGAGGGCGAGCGGCAGCACCGCGCGCGGGTGGGGCTTGACCAGGACCGCGTTGCCCGTGGCGAGGGAGGCGAACAGGCCCGGGTAGCCGTTCCACGTCGGGAAGGTGTTGCAGCCGATCACCAGGCCGATGCCGCGCGGGACCGGGGTGAACTGCTTGGTCATGGCCAGCGGGTCGCGCTTGCCCTGCGGCTTGGTCCACTCGGCGTTGTCGGGTGTGCGCACCTGCTCCACGTACGCGTACGCCACCGCCTCCAGGCCGCGGTCCTGGGCGTGCGGCCCGCCCGCCTGGAACGCCATCATGAAGGCCTGGCCGGAGGTGTGCATGACCGCGTGCGCGAACTCGTGGGTCCGGTCGCTGATGCGCTTGAGGATCTCCAGGCAGACCACCGCGCGCTGCTCAGCGCCCGCGTCCCGCCAGGCCCGCTGTCCGGCCTTCATGGCGGGCAGCAGGACGTCGAGGTCCGCGTGCGGGTACGTCACGCCCAGGTCGACGCCGTACGGGGACGTCTCGCCGCCCACCCAGTCGTCGGTGCCGGGCTGGCCCAGGTCGAGGCGGGAGCCGAGCAGGGCGTCGAAGGCGGCCTTGCCCGCCGCCGCGTCCAGGCTGCCGTGCTCCCCGTAGGCCTTGGGGTGCTCGGGGTGCGGGGACCAGTACGCGCGCGTGCGGATCGCTTCCAGCGCCTGGTCGAGGGTGGACCGGTGCCGGGCGATCAGCTCGTGCGCCGAGAGTGCGGCGGTCATGGGTGACCAACTCCTCGTCTCAAGAACTCTTCGTCGAGTTCATGACCTGGGCAGAAACCTGGGCAGGAACACTCGGACACAGCTAGAGTAACCGAACGATCGGTCGGCTCAAGGGGGTCCGCCGCATCTGTGGAAAACCCCGTGCGGGAGGATCGCGCACATGACAGCACTCGACCTCAGCAGCCCCGTGGCCGTCGTCGGCACCGGCACCATGGGCCAGGGCATCGCCCAGGTCGCGCTGGTCGCGGGCCATCCCGTACGGCTGTACGACACCGTTCCCGGGCGGGCCCGGGAGGCGGCCGACGAGATCGGCGCGCGCCTGGACCGGCTCGTGGAGAAGGAACGGCTCACCGCCGCCGACCGGGACGCCGCCCGCGCCAGACTGCTGCCCGCCGGGACCCTCGCCGAGCTCGCGGACTGCGCCCTGGTCCTCGAGGCGGTCCTGGAGCGGCTGGACGTCAAGCAGGACCTGTTCCGCGAGCTGGAGGGCATCGTCGCCGACGACTGCCTGCTCGCCACCAACACCTCGTCCCTGTCCGTCACGGCCATCGGCGGCGCCCTGCGCTCCCCCGGCCGCTTCGTCGGCCTGCACTTCTTCAACCCGGCGCCGCTGCTGCCGCTGGTCGAGGTCGTCTCCGGGTTCGCCACCGACGTCTCGTCGGCCACGCGCGCGTACGAGACCGCCCGCGCCTGGGGCAAGACGCCGGTCGCCTGCGCGGACACCCCCGGCTTCATCGTCAACCGCATCGCCCGGCCCTTCTACGCCGAGGCCTTCGCGGTGTACGAGGCGCAGGGCGCCGACCCGGCCACCATCGACGCCGTGCTGCGCGAGTCGGGCGGCTTCAGGATGGGCGCGTTCGAGCTGACCGACCTGATCGGCCAGGACGTCAACGAGTCCGTCACGCACTCCGTCTGGCAGTCCTTCTTCCAGGACGTGCGCTTCACTCCGTCCCTCGCCCAGCGGCGCCTGGTCGAGTCCGGCCGGCTGGGCCGCAAGACCGGCCAGGGCTGGTACGACCACCAGGACGGCGCCGAGCTCCCGGAGCCCGACACGGCGGAGAAGCGGCAGCCGCCCGCGTACGTCGTCGCCGAGGGCGACCTGGGCCCGGCGTCCGACCTGCTCGCGCTGATCCGCGAGGCGGGCATCCCGGTCCGTGACGAGGACGACGACAACGGCACCCGCATGGTGCTGCCGAGCGGCGGCCAGCTCGCCCTCGCCGACGGGCAGACCTCCGTGGAGTTCCGGGACGTCGTCTACTTCGACCTCGCCCTCGACTACCGCAAGGCCACCCGGATCGCCCTGTCCGCCTCCCAGGACACCTCCCCGGGGACCCTCGCCGAGGCCATCGGCCTCTTCCAGGCGCTGGGCAAGCGGGTCAGCCTCATCGGCGATGTCCCCGGCATGATCGTCGCCCGCACGGTCGCGCGGATCATCGACCTGGCGCACGACGCGGTCGCCAAGGGCGTGGCCACCGAGGAGGACATCGACACCGCGATGCGCCTCGGCGTCAACTACCCCCTGGGCCCCTTCGAGTGGAGCCGGAAACTCGGCCGCTACTGGGCCTACGCGCTCCTGGACGACCTCCACCTGCGCGACCCCTCGGGCCGCTACACGCCGTCCCTCGCGCTGTACCGCCACGCCCACGCCTCCGACAAGCGGGAGGGCACAGCATCATGACCACCGCCAAACGCGACACGTACACCCCGGACACCCTGCTGTCCGTCGCCGTCCGGGTGTTCAACGAGCGCGGCTACGACGGCACCTCCATGGAGCACCTCTCCAAGGCGGCGGGCATCTCCAAGTCGTCGATATACCACCATGTCGCCGGCAAGGAGGAGCTGCTGCGCCGCGCCGTGAGCCGGGCCCTGGACGGCCTCTTCGGGATCCTCGACGAGGAGCACGCGCGCGTGGGGCGCTCCGCCGAGCGCCTGGAGTACGTCGTACGGCGCATGGTCGAGGTGCTCATAGCCGAGCTGCCCTACGTGACCCTGCTGCTGCGGGTGCGCGGCAACACGGACACCGAGCGGTGGGCCCTGGAGCGACGCCGCGACTTCGATCACCGGGTGGCCGACCTGATCAAGGCGGCGGCCGCGGACGGGGACGTGCGCGGCGACATAGAGGTCCGGCTGGTGACCAGGCTGGTCTTCGGAATGATCAACTCGATCGTGGAGTGGTACCGGCCCGACGGGCGCGGCATGAACGAGCGCGAGGTGGCCGACGCGGTGGTGCGGCTGGCGTTCGGAGGGCTCCGGAAGGACTCCTGAGCTTCAGCCCTGCGGCTCCAGGTCCTCCTCCTCGAACACCAGCAGCGTGCGGGTGCTGAGCACCTGCGGAATCGCCTGGAGACGGGTCAGCACCAGTTCGCGCAGGGACCGGTTGTCGGACACGTGCACCAGCAGCAGCACGTCGAAGTCCCCGCCCACCAGGGCGATGTGAGAGGCGCCCGGCAGCTGTCTGAGCTCCTCGCGCACCGTGCGCCAGGAGTTCTGCACGATCTTCAGCGTGATGTACGCGGACGTCCCCTGACCGGCCCGCTGATGGTCGACGCGGGCGCCGAAGCCGCGGATGACACCGTCCTCGACGAGCCGGTTGATGCGGGCGTAGGCGTTGGCGCGCGAGACATGGACCCGTTCGGCGACCGACCGTATCGAGGCGCGGCCGTCCGCCTGGAGCATGCGCAGGATGTCCTGATCTATGGCGTCCAGGGGCCGCGGCGGCGGCAGTGCGGCGCCGGCGTCCTGCCCTTCGGCCATTTGTTCAGATGCCACCTGCGCCGACCTCCCTACCATGGACGTACTGCGTCCATCACAGGCTGTGGAGAACCGTTTGTCCACAGCCTGGGGCCACCCATAGCCAAATTGTGCCGTCGACCGAACAATCGGTAGGTGAGGCGGGTCACAGCCGACCCGCCTCCCGTAGCCGCTCCCACGAGGAGGTGCCGTCATGACGGTCATGGAGCAGCGGGGCGCGTACCGGCCGACCCCGCCGCCCGCCTGGCAGCCCCGCATGGATCCCGCGCCGCTGCTGCCCGACGCCGAGCCGTACCGCGTCCTCGGCACCGAGGCCGCCGCGAAGGCCGACCCGGAACTGCTGCGGACGCTGTACGCGCAGCTGGTCCGCGGCCGCCGCTACAACGCGCAGGCCACCGCCCTCACCAAGCAGGGCCGCCTCGCCGTCTACCCCTCCACCACCGGCCAGGAGGCCTGCGAGATCGCCGCCGCGCTCGTGCTGGAGGAGCGGGACTGGCTCTTCCCGAGCTACCGCGACACGCTCGCCGTGGTGGCCCGCGGGGTGGATCCCGTCGAGGCGCTCACGCTGCTGCGCGGCGACTGGCACACCGGCTACGACCCGTACGAGCACCGGGTCGCCCCCCTGTGCACCCCGCTGGCCACGCAGCTGCCGCACGCCGTGGGCCTCGCGCACGCCGCCCGCCTCAAGGGCGACGACGTGGTCGCGCTGGCCATGGTCGGCGACGGCGGCACGAGTGAGGGCGACTTCCACGAGGCGCTGAACTTCGCCGCCGTCTGGCAGGCCCCGGTCGTCTTCCTGGTGCAGAACAACGGCTTCGCGATCTCCGTCCCGCTCGCCAAGCAGACCGCGGCCCCGTCGCTGGCCCACAAGGCCGTCGGCTACGGCATGCCCGGCCGCTTGGTCGACGGCAACGACGCCGCGGCCGTGCACGAGGTGCTCTCCGACGCCGTACGGCACGCGCGTGCCGGCGGCGGTCCCACCCTGGTCGAGGCGATCACCTACCGCGTCGACGCCCACACCAACGCCGACGACGCGACCCGCTACCGCGGTGACGCCGAGGTCGAGACCTGGCGCCAGCACGACCCGATCGAGCTGCTGGAGCGGGAGCTGACCGACCGCGGCCTGCTCGACGAGGCCGGAAAACAGTCCGCACGGGACGCCGCCGAGGCGATGGCCGCCGACCTGCGCGCGCACATGAACCAGGACCCGGCGCTCGACCCGATGGACCTCTTCACCCACGTCTACGCCGAGCCCACCCCCCAGCTGCGCGAGCAGCGGGACCAGCTGCGGGCCGAGCTGGAGGCCGAGACCGAGCCGGACGGGGGCACGCACCGATGACCACCGTCGCCGTCAAACCGGCCACCATGGCGCAGGCCCTCACGCGCGCCCTGCGCGACGCCATGGCCGCCGACCCCGCCGTGCACGTCATGGGCGAGGACGTCGGCACCCTCGGCGGCGTCTTCCGCGTCACCGACGGACTCGCCAAGGAGTTCGGCGAGGACCGCTGCACGGACACCCCGCTGGCCGAGGCGGGCATCCTCGGCACCGCAGTAGGCATG
The DNA here is from genome assembly GCF_042673825.1 of Streptomyces sp. NPDC057002. Classification (NCBI taxonomy): domain Bacteria; kingdom Bacillati; phylum Actinomycetota; class Actinomycetes; order Kitasatosporales; family Streptomycetaceae; genus Streptomyces; species Streptomyces sp. NPDC057002. The sequence continues at coordinate 584,007 of NZ_JBHURZ010000004.1, read as the reverse complement.
GCCATGTACGGCCTCAGGCCGGTCGTGGAGATGCAGTTCGACGCGTTCGCCTACCCGGCGTTCGAGCAGCTCATCTCGCACGTGGCCCGCATGCGCAACCGCACCCGCGGCAGGATGCCCCTGCCGATCACCATCCGCGTCCCCTACGGCGGCGGCATCGGAGGCGTGGAGCACCACAGCGACTCCTCCGAGGCCTACTACATGGCGACTCCGGGACTCCATGTGGTCACACCCGCCACCGTCGCCGACGCCTACGGCCTGCTGCGCGCCGCCATCGCCTCCGACGACCCGGTCGTCGTCCTGGAGCCGAAGCGGCTGTACTGGTCGAAGGCCTCCTGGAACCCCGAGGAGCCGGCGCCCGTTGAACCGATAGGCCGCGCGGTGGTGCGGCGCTCGGGCCGGAGCGCCACGCTCATCACGTACGGGCCGTCCGTCCCCGTCTGCATGGAGGCGGCCGAGGCGGCCCGGGCCGAGGGCTGGGACCTCGAAGTCGTCGATCTGCGCTCCCTGGTGCCGTTCGACGACGAGACGGTGTGCGCCTCGGTGCGGCGGACGGGACGCGCGGTCGTCGTCCACGAGTCGGGTTCCTTCGGGGGCCCGGGCGGTGAGATCGCGGCCCGGGTCACGGAGCGCTGCTTCCACCACCTGGAAGCGCCGGTGCTGCGCGTCGCCGGGTTCGACGTCCCGTATCCGCCGCCGATGCTGGAGCGCCACCACCTGCCCGGTGTGGACCGGATCCTGGACGCCGTGGGGCGTCTGCAGTGGGAGGCCGAGAGCTGATGGCACAGGTGTTGGAGTTCAAGCTGCCCGACCTCGGGGAGGGGCTCACCGAGGCGGAGATCGTGCGCTGGCTGGTCGAGATCGGCGACGTGGTCGTCATCGACCAGCCGGTCGTCGAGGTCGAGACGGCCAAGGCGATGGTCGAGGTGCCCTGCCCCTACGGCGGTGTGGTCACGGCCCGCTTCGGCGAGGAGGGCACGGAACTGCCCGTCGGGGCGCCGCTGATCACGGTGGCGGTGGGGGAACGGACGCCGTCCGGCGGCGGTCCGGAAGCGGCCGGGTCCGAGAACTCGGGGAACGTCCTGGTCGGCTACGGCACCTCCGAGGCACCCGCGCGGCGACGCAGGGTGCGGCAGGAGCGGAGGGCCGGTGCCGCCCCTGCCCCTGCCCCTGCCCCCGCTCCCGCGGTCAACGGGCGGGCGGGTGTCCCCGAGGCCGAGGACGGCCCCCTCCCCGTGATCTCGCCCCTGGTCCGCAGGCTGGCCCGGCAGAACGGCCTCGACCTGCGGGAGCTGACCGGCTCCGGGCCCGACGGGCTGATCCTGCGGGCGGACGTGGAGTACGCCCTGCGTGCCGCACCCCGCCCCGCCGAGACAGCGGCCCCCGCCCCCCGGCCTGCCACGACAGCCGCCCCGGGCGAGATCCGTACGCCCCTCAAGGGCATGCGCGGTGCAGTCGCCGACAAGCTGTCCCGCAGCCGTCACGAGATCCCCGACGCGACCTGCTGGGTCGACGCCGACGCCACTGAGCTCATGCGGGCACGGACGGCCATGAACACGGCAGGCGGGCCGAAGATCTCCCTCCTGGCCCTGCTGGCCCGGATCTGCACCGCGGCCCTCGCCCGTTTCCCCGAGCTCAACTCCACCGTGGACGCCCAGGCCAGGGAGGTCGTCCAGTTCGACCACGTGCATCTGGGCTTCGCGGCGCAGACCGACCGGGGCCTCGTCGTCCCGGTGGTCAGGGACGCGCACGCGCGGGACGCCGAGTCGCTGACCGCGGAGTTCGCCCGGCTGACCGAGTCGGGCCGGACGGGGAGGCTGACGCCCGGCGAACTCACCGGCGGGACCTTCACGTTGAACAACTACGGAGTCTTCGGCGTCGACGGCTCCACACCGATCATCAACCACCCCGAGGCCGCCATGCTCGGCGTCGGCCGCATCGTCCCCAAGCCCTGGGTGCACGAGGGCGAGCTGGCGGTGCGGCAGGTCGTCCAGCTCTCGCTCACCTTCGACCACCGGGTGTGCGACGGCGGCACGGCGGGCGGCTTCCTGCGTTACGTGGCGGACTGTGTGGAACAGCCGGCGGTGCTGCTGCGGACGCTGTGATTCCACTCCGGCGCGCGGCCGTTCCCGGTGATCGCGTCGGTTCCCCCGCGTTCCATGTGATCGCAGGGGCACGCATACTCGGGGGGTGACCGCGAACGCGCCTCCCGGTGAACCCGGCGTCGGCCCCGGCCCCGCGCAGGGGACGGACCCCGCCGCCTACGACGCCGTCGTGCTCGCCGGCGGCGCCGCCCGGCGCCTCGGGGGCGCGGACAAACCCGGGGTGCGCGTCGGCGGGCGGGCCCTGCTCGACCGGGTGCTCGCCGCGTGCGACGGCGCCCGCACCACCGTCGTCGTGGCCGCGACCCGGCCGACGGCACGGCCCGTGACCTGGGCCCGCGAGGACCCGCCCGGCGGCGGACCGCTCGCCGCGCTCGACGCCGGGCTCCGGCACACCACGGCGGAGCACGTCGTGGTGCTCTCCGCCGACCTGCCGTTCCTCCAGGAGCGGACCGTCGGCCGGCTGCTGAGCACTCTGCGGGAGAGCGCCGCCGACGGCGTGCTGCTGACCGACCCCGACGGCCGCGACCAGCCGCTCGTCGCCGCGTACCGCACGCGGCGGCTGCGCGAGACGCTCGCTCTCCTCGCCGACCGGCACGGCGGTCCGCAGGGTCTTCCCCTGCGGCGCCTCACCGCCGAGCTGAACCTCACCCGCATCTCCGATCCCGTCGCGTCTTTCGACTGCGACACCTGGGACGACATCGCCTCCGCCAGGGCACGCATCAGGGAGCATGGGCACGTGTTGGATGAATGGATTTCCGCGGTCAAGGACGAGCTGGGGATCGACCTCGACGTCGATGTGAAAGAGCTGCTCGACCTCGCCCGCGACGCCGCCCACGGTGTGGCCAGGCCCGCCGCGCCGCTGACCACCTTCCTCGTCGGCTATGCGGCCGCGCGGGCCGGCGGGGGCCCCGAGGCGGTCGCCGAGGCCGCCCGCAAGGCCGTGGCACTCGCCGCCCGCTGGGCGGAGGAGAGCACCCCTGGAGCTCCGGAAGCCCCGAAGGCCCCGGGGGACCGGCCCGACGTCGCCCCCGACGCGACGCCCGACACCCGCCCGGACGCCGGATGACCCCGCGCTCCACCCGCACCGGTGAGGACGCCGAAGACCTCGACGTCGAGGAGGTGCTCGCCCTCGTGAACAACAGCAACGGCACCCACCTGCCCGACCCGGCCGCACGAGGTGAGAAGGACGGCACCGGCACACCCCGGAAGCCGGAGGGCCGGCACCGGGCAACCCCCTGGCCGGAGGCCCGGGACATCGCCGAGCGCGCCGCCCGGAGCGCGACCCGGGCCGCCCGCCGCGACCCCGTCTCCGTGCCGCTCGACGCCGCACTCGGCCTCACCCTGGCCACCCCCCTCGACGCCCTCACCGACCTCCCCTCCTTCGACACCTCCGCGATGGACGGCTGGGCGGTCTGCGGGCTCGCCCCCTGGGACGTACGGGACGAGGGCGTCCTGGCCGGGCACACCGCGCAGGCGCCCCTGACCGACGGCGAGGCCGTGCGGATCGCCACCGGCGCCCGCATCCCGGCGGACACCACGGCCGTCCTGCGCAGCGAGCACGGCCACACCGACGACAAGGGCCGTCTGCACGCGACCAGGGGCGTCGCACCCGGCCAGGACATCCGGCCCCGGGGCCAGGAATGCCGCACCGGCGACCAGCTCCTGCCCGTCGGCACCCTCGTCACCCCGGCCGTCCTCGGGCTCGCCGCGGCGGCCGGATACGACACACTCACCGCCGTCCCCCGGGCCCGCGCCGAAATCCTCGTCCTCGGCGACGAGTTGCTCACCGAAGGGCTGCCGCACGACGGACTGATCCGCGACGCGCTCGGCCCGATGCTGCCGCCCTGGCTGCGCGCGCTCGGCGCCGAGGTCACCGTCGTACGACGCGTCCGCGACGACGCCTACGCCTTGCGCAAGGCGGTGACCGGGTCCGACGCCGACATCATCGTCACCACCGGCGGCACCGCCGCGGGACCCGTCGACCACGTCCACCCCACCCTGCGCCGTATCGGGGCCGAACTCCTCGTGGACGGCGTCAAGGTGCGCCCCGGCCACCCCATGCTGCTGGCCCGCATCACGGAGACCCAGCATCTCGTCGGACTGCCGGGCAACCCGCTCGCCGCCGTCTCCGGGCTGCTGACGCTCGCCGAGCCGCTGCTGCGGACCCTCGCGGCCCGCCCGGCCCCGGAGCCGTACACGCTGCCGCTCAGGGACGCCGTGCACGGGCACCCGCACGACACCCGGCTCGTGCCCGTCGTCCTGCGCGGCGACCAGGCCGTGCCGCTGCACTACAACGGCCCGGCCATGCTGCGCGGTATCGCGGCGGCCGACGCGCTGGCCGTCGTGCCCCCGGGCGGCGCCCGTCCGGGGCAGGAGGCGGAACTGCTCGACCTGCCCTGGGCGTCCGCAGGAATCGGGGTGTGTTTCACGTGAAACTTCCGGGCCAGGACGCGATTGCCCGCCAGGCGGACGAGCATCTGGTGACCCATCGGGTGAAACTCCCGAAGAAAGTGGTGGAGCACCCGATCCGCCAGGTCTTCAAGCGGCTCTCCATGGCGCTGGTGGTCCTCGTGATGACCGCGCTGATCGTCTACGCCGACCGGGACGGCTACAACGACAACGCGGGCGGCGGAGTCGACCTGCTCGACTCCTTCTACTACGCGACCGTCACCCTCTCCACCACGGGCTACGGCGACATCACCCCCGCAAGCGATGCCGCCCGGCTCACGAACATCCTCGTCATCACGCCCCTGCGCGTGCTGTTTCTGATCATCCTGGTCGGCACCACTCTCGAAGCCCTCACCGAACGCACCCGGGACGAGTGGCGCCTGACCCGCTGGAGGTCCACGTTGCGCGATCACACCGTCGTCATCGGCTTCGGCACGAAGGGCAGGTCGGCGATCCGGACCGTCTGCGCGACGGGCCTGAAGAAGGAACAGGTCGTCGTGGTCGACCCCAGTTCCAAGGTCGTCGACGCCGCGACCGCGGAGGGCTACGCGGGCATCGTCGGGGACGCGACCCGCAGCGAGGTGCTGAAGCGGGCCGAGGTGCACAAGGCACGCCAGATCATCATCGCGACCCAGCGCGACGACACGGCGGTCCTGGTGGCGCTGACGGCCCGGCAGCTCAACCGCGGGGCGAAGATCGTGGCCACGGTGCGGGAAGAGGAGAACGCGCCGCTGCTCAAGCAGTCCGGCGCCGACGCGGTCATCACCAGCGCCAGCGCCGCCGGACGCCTTCTGGGCCTCTCCGTGCTCAGCCCCTCCGCCGGCATGGTGATGGAGGACCTCATCCAGCAGGGCAGCGGGCTCGACATCGTCGAACGGCCGGTCGTCAAGGCCGAGGTGGGCAAGACCCCGCGCGAGGTCGCCGACCTGGTGGTCAGTGTCATACGTGGCCACCGGGTGCTCGGCTACGACGATCCGGCCGTGGGGAGGCTGGAGTTGACCGACCGGCTCATCACGATCGTGCGGAAGACACCGGCCACACAGGTCGCCCCCGACATCCGTCCGATGCCACCGATGCCCCGCAACTGACCGAGCGTTACTTCCGGTTGTACAGCCGCATGGTGATCGGGCCGAAGACCAGCACGAACAGTCCGGCCCAGCCCAGCGACCAGGCGACCTCGTCGGCCGGCCAGTCGCCGCCCATCAGGCCGCGCACCGCCGACGCCAGATGGGTGATGGGGCTGTTGTTCACGAACGCCTGGAGCCAGCCCGGCATCGTCGAGGGGTCGACGAACACGTTGGACAGGAACGTGAGCGGGAAGATCACCATCATGCTGACGCCCATCACCGACTTCTCGGTGCGCAGCATCAGCCCGAACATCGTCCAGATCCACGAGAAGGCGAACGAGAAGAGCACCAGCAGCGCGATCCCGGCGAGCACACCGGCGATCCCGCCGTCCGGCCGGTAGCCCAGGATCATGCCGACGGTGAGCATCACGACCGACGCGATGGTGTACCGCAGGGCGTCGCCCAGCAGATAGCCGACCATGGTCGACGGCCGCCAGATCGGCAGGGTGCGGAACCGGTCGAAGACGCCCTTCTCGATGTCCGTGTTGACCGAGACACCCGTGTACATCGTGATCATCACGACCGACATCACGAGGATGCCCGGCAGCAGGAACTGGATGTACTCCTTCGGCGAGCCGGCCAGCGCCCCGCCGAACAGGTACGTGTACATCAGCACCATCATGATCGGGAACGCCGTGACGTCGAAGAGCTGCTCCGGCACGTGCTTGATCTTGAGGATCGCCCGCCAGCCGAAGGTCATCGATGCCGACAGGGCGCTGGGCCGCGACGGCCGCTCCTTGGCGATGAGCAGGGCCGCGAGGGACTCGGTGCTGACCGGGGCGAGTTCCTTGGCCTCGGTGGTCGTCGTGGTGCTCATGCCGCCACCTCGTCCTTCGGGTCGTGGGAGGCACCGGAGCCGGCCGGGCGGTCCGGGGCGTGCGTGTCGTGCCCGGTGAGGGCGAGGAACACCTCGTCCAGGCTGGGCTGGCCCAGTGAGAAGTTGTCGACGGTGATCCCGGCCGTGGACAGCTCGCTCAGCGCGCGGGACGCCTGCTGGGCCGCGGTGTCGTCGCTCGCCGCCGCACCGAGGCGAGCGGTCAGGGCCACCGGGTCGTGGTCCAGCTGCACCTGCGCGTCGAGGGTCCGCCGCAGCAGTTCGCCCGCGAGGACCCGCTGATCCGGATCTCTCAGCCGTAGATGGACCGATCCGGCGCCGACGGACGACTTCAGCTCGCCCTTGGTGCCCTCGGCGATCACCCGGCCGCGGTCGATGACGGCGATCCGGGACGCCAGCTGGTCGGCCTCGTCCAGATACTGCGTGGTCAGCAGCACGGTGGTGCCCTGGGCGACCACGGCCCGCACGATGTCCCACACCTGGTTGCGGCTGCGCGGATCGAGGCCGGTGGTCGGCTCGTCGAGGAACAGCAGGTCGGGGGTGCTGAGGATGGACGCGGCGATGTCGATCCGGCGCCGCATGCCGCCCGAGTAGTGCTTGACCTGCTTCGCGGCGGCCTCCGTGAGCCCGAAGGCCTCCAGGAGCTGGGCGGCGCGGTCCCTGGCGGCCTTCTTGTGGTGGCCGAGCAGCCGGCCCAGCAGGACCAGGTTCTCGGTGCCGGTGAGGTCCTCGTCGACCGACGCGTACTGGCCGGTGAGGCTCACCCGGGCGCGCACCTCGTCCGCCTCACGGACGATGTCGTGGCCGAAGACATGCGCTTCGCCGCCGTCCGGCCGCAGGAGTGTGGCGAGCATCTTCACGGTGGTGGTCTTGCCGGCGCCGTTCGGGCCGAGGACGCCGTAGACCGTGCCCGCGGGCACGGACAGGTCGACTCCGTCGACGGCCCTGGTCTCGCCGAACGTCTTCACCAGGCCCGCGGTCTCGATCGCCAGGCCGGACGTCTGCGTGCTCATGCTTCGGGTCCTTCCGAGTACGTGGGCTACGCATGGGGAGACCTTTACGGTCGCGCAAACTCATCGGTCCCGCATATGGATTTTCGCCAGAACCGGACCAATGACGTAGAGGGGGAACCGACCGGGGGAGGAGCGGACTCCGTCCGGCGACCGAGGAGTACCGTCCCAGTCATGTATGCGATCACGATTCCCGAACCCGGTGGGCCCGAGGCGCTGGTCTGGGACGAGGTCCCGGATCCCGTGCCCGGCGAGGGCGAGGTCCTGGTCGAGGTGGCGGCCGGTGCCGTCAACCGGGCCGACATCCTTCAGCGGCAGGGCTTCTACGACCCGCCGCCCGGCACACCCCCCTACCCCGGCCTGGAGTGCTCCGGGCGGATCGCCGGGATCGGCACCGGCGTCTCCGGCTGGAGCGTGGGCGACGAGGTGTGCGCGCTGCTCTCCGGCGGCGGTTACGCCGAGAAGGTGGTGGTCCCGGCCGGACAGCTGCTGCCCGTGCCCGAGGGCGTCGGACTGCGGCAGGCCGCGGCACTGCCCGAGGTGACCTGCACCGTCTGGTCGAACGTCTTCATGATCGCCCACCTGCGCCCCGGCGAGACGCTCCTCGTCCACGGCGGCTCCAGCGGCATCGGCACCATGGCGATCCAGCTCGCCAAGGCCGTCGGTGCCAGGGTCGCCGTCACGGCGGGTACCAAGGAGAAGCTGGACCGGTGCGCCGAACTGGGCGCCGACATCCTGGTCAACTACCGCGAGCAGGACTTCGTCGAAGAGGTCAGGAAGGCCACGGACGGCGCCGGTGCGGACGTCATCCTCGACAACATGGGCGCCAAGTACCTGGAGCGCAACGTCAAGGCCCTCGCGGTCAACGGCCGGCTCGCGATCATCGGCATGCAGGGCGGCGTCAAGGGCGAGCTGAACATCGGCGCGCTGCTCGCCAAGCGCGGCGCGATCAGCGCGACGTCCCTTCGGGCCCGGCCGCTGGAGGAGAAGGCGGCCATCGTCGCGGCCGTGCGCGAACACGTCTGGCCCTTGCTCTCCGGCGGCCGTCTGCGCCCGGTCATCGACCGGGAACTCCCCATGAGCGACGCCGCCACCGCCCACCAGGTCGTGGAGGACAGCGGCCACATCGGCAAGGTCCTGCTGATCGCCCCACAGACCACCTGAAAGGGCGTCGGGCGCGGTGCGGGCCGGGGTGTTTGAGAACGGCCCCGGGCGCGTCCGCGGTCGGAGGGTGCTTGGAACGGCCTCAGGCCGCGGTGCGGACCCAGGTCGCGGTGCGGACCGGGGCGCTTGAGAACGGCCCCGTGCCCGCTCGCCGCCCGAGAGGGCTGGAAGCGGCCTTGGACGAGGCTCAGCCCGATGGCGCCCGAGGCCGGTCCGGGCGCGGCGCGACCGCAGGGCGTCTGAAGGCCCTGCCCGCATCCGCGCCCGGCAGCGTCCCTTACGCGCGTCTCAGCCGGAGGCCGACGAATGCCAGGCCCAGGCCGATGCCGATCAGTACCAGCCCGCTGCCGAGCGGCAGGATCCGCAGCACGGGCCCGACAGACCGGTCTGCCTGTGCCGCGGCCTCGCGTACGGGCGGCTCCGTCGGTGCGGAGGGTACGGGGACGGCCTCCTCGCGGGACGCCTCGGGCACGGCGGTGGCCTCACGGGCCTCCCGCTCCTCCTCGGCCCCCTCCGGCCGCCCCGGCCGGTCCCGCCCCTCACCGGCCCGGGTCCCGGCCCGCGAGGGCTCGCCGGGCTCGCCGGGCACCGATGGCACGGATGGCGCGGACGGGGCTGCGCGGGCGGAGGGGGCGGCGACGGCCCCGACGGACCCGGCCTCCGTGTCGTACGCGAAGACGGAACCGTAGGCCCGAACAGCTCCGCAGGGTGAGACGACCGCACCCGCCCCCAAGGCGACCACCAGTACGGTCGCCCGCAGTGCGCGTAGCCATGGAGTCACGTTGGTGACCCCCTCCCGCCGTGCCCGGTAGGGCAATCCCGGCAAGTTCGGTCATTTCAAGGCAATCAGCCTCACATTCCCCCGGGGATCCGGCATTCCGGGTTCGGCCGATGGGTGTCACCCGTGAGGTGGAACCACCCTCCGGGGAGCAACCCGGGTCCCGGCCGAAACGTCTGTCGAAACAGGGTGGATCAGCTTCCCTTGGGGGCACCACGGAGGTGAGGTGCAGGCGTGCGAGAGAATGGCGACATGGAGATGCCGAGAAACGAACGGTCGCCGGAGAGCCCGCAGATCCTGGTCGTGGGCCAGGACGGCATGGCGCTCGGGGGCGGCAGCGGAGACGAGGACTCCCGCGAGATCCCGGTCACGGAACAGGTGGAGCAGCCCGCCAAGGTCATGCGGATCGGCAGCATGATCAAGCAGCTGCTCGAAGAAGTGCGCGTGGCGCCCCTGGACGAGGCCAGCCGGGTCCGGCTCAAGGAGATCCACGCCAGCTCGGTGAAGGAGCTGGAGGACGGTCTGGCGCCCGAGCTGGTCGAGGAGCTGGAGCGGCTTTCCCTGCCCTTCACGGACGAGGCGACCCCCAGCGACGCGGAACTGCGCATCGCGCAGGCCCAGCTGGTCGGCTGGCTCGAGGGACTCTTCCACGGGATCCAGACGACGCTGTTCGCCCAGCAGATGGCCGCCCGCGCCCAGCTGGAGCAGATGCGCCGCGCCCTCCCGCCGGGCGTCGGCCACGAGGGCCTCGACGACCAGCAACCTGGTGCCCGTTCCGGCGGACCGTACCTGTAGGTCCCGCACACCCCCCGAACACAAAGGGCCCCGCGGCCGAAGCCGCCGGGCCCTTCCTCATGTCCGGAATGTCCGGAGCGTCAGGACGGCGGGTTGCCCGTCGAGACGTTGAGCTCGATGAGCGGCATGTCGTCCGGGTCGACATCGGTGCCCTTGGACGGGAACTGGTTCATGACCGTGCCCTGGCCGTAGGTGTTCTCGTCCACGTTCTTGGTGCTGACCTGCCAGCCGGCCGCCTGGGCACAGGACTTGACCGACGTGATGTTCATGAACTTGAAGTCCGGGATCTGGATCTTGTCGGGGTCGTTGTACGACTCCTCCGGCTCCGTGCACTCCTCGGGGTCGATCGTCTTCGTCGGGTCCGGCCCCCGGTAACCGGGCTTCTTGGCCGCCGGGGCCGAGGCGCTCGCGCTGCTGCCCCCGCCGCCCTTGTCGTCCTCGCCGCCGCCGTTCATCAGCAGGGCCGCGACCAGTCCGCCGACCGCGACCACGGCCACGACGACCGAGCCGATGATCACCGGCTTGTTGCTCTTGCCGCCGCCCTGCGCCGCGGGCGCGGTCTGGGGCGTGAGGTTGTACGGCGGCGGGGTCGACGGGCCCGGCTGCGGGGAGTACGCGGCCGGGTGCGGCGTCTGGTAGCCGCCCTGCTGCGGATAGCCGTAGGCCGGGGACGGCGCCGACGGGGCCGGGGTGCCGTACGGGTTCGGGGGCGGCGTCGGCTGGTACGGCGTCTGGACCTGGCCCGAGGCGGCCGGGTTCGCCTGGTCGACCGGCGGGAACACGGCCGAGCCGACGCCCGCGCCGCTCGGCGCCTGCGTGCCCGGGACGATGCTCGGCGGAGCGGCGTGGAAGGACGCCGCCACCCGCAGGCACTCGTCGCGCATGGTCTCGGAGCTGGGGAAACGCTCGTTCGGATTCTTCTTCAGCGCCCGGGCGATCAGCGCGTCCACGGCCGGCGGCAGCGCACGGTTGATCGTGGACGGAACCGGCGGCTCCTCCTGGACGTGTGCATACGCGATGGCCAGCGGCGAGTCCGCCTCGAAGGGCAGCCGCCCGGTGACCAGTTGGAACAGCATGATGCCGACCGAGTACAGGTCGGAGCGGGCGTCCACACCGCGGCCGAGGGCCTGTTCCGGCGAGAGGTACTGCGGGGTGCCGACGACCATGCCGGTCTGCGTCATCGACGTCACACCGGACTGCATGGCGCGGGCGATGCCGAAGTCCATGACCTTGACCACACCGCGCTTGGTCATCATCACGTTGCCCGGCTTGATGTCGCGGTGGACCAGGCCCATCTCGTGGCTGATCTCCAGCGCGGCCAGCACATCCGCCGTGATCTTCAGCGCCTTGTCGGCGGGCATCGCGCCCTGCTGCCGTACGTCCTCGTCGAGGACCGAGCCGAGCGGGCGGCCCTCGACGTACTCCATGACGATGTACGGAGTCGTCATGCCGTCGAGGCTGTCCTCGCCGGTGTCGAAGACCGAGACGATGTTGGTGTGCGTGAGCTTGGCCACGGACTGGGCCTCGCGGCGGAACCGCTCGCGGAAGGCCTGTTCGCGGCCGAGCTCGGTGTGAAGTGTCTTGATCGCGACCTGCCGGTCGAGCACGCTGTCGTACGCGAGGTGCACCGAGGCCATGCCGCCCTGGCCGAGGAGGTCACGCAGCTGATAGCGGCCACTGGCGAGCGCCCGCCCCGTGTACTGGCCCTGTGCGCCGTCCTGGCTCATGTTTTCGTGTCCCCCGTGGCTCCCCGAGGAGCTGCCGACTGCCGCTGATCCGTCTGATCCGTCGTTGATCCAAACCGTCATTCCCGGCCAAGTCTGCCCCAGGGCACGGACACGTCAAGCTCGGTGCCCGTTCCGTGACCGTACGCGAAAGAAGCGTCGCGGAAGCGTTACCGGGGACGTGCGGCCGGTACACAGAATTTGCACGAGAGTGCTGAGTAAAGGTTTCATGGCGCGTCCGTCCCGTGCCGGTCCCGGCACCCGTCTCGGACCGGCGGCTTGCGCGGAGGCTGTAGCGTGGCCGACGGAGACCGTAACAACACCGCGCGCACCGCGGGCAGAAACGACGGCGAGGACTGATGGCACAGCAGCAGCGCGCTCAGGGCCCGTCCGAACCCGAGGCGAGTGGCGGCGGCATGTCGGAGGCGCCGGAGGCCTGGGGTAACGGCGGTTTGGTCGGGGACGGCCGGTACCGGCTGACCCGCAGACTCGGCCGGGGTGGCATGGCCGAGGTGTTCGCGGCCGAGGACGTCCGTCTCGGACGCACCGTCGCTGTCAAGCTGCTCCGGTCCGACCTCGCCGAGGACCCGGTGTCCAAGGCGCGCTTCACACGCGAGGCCCAGTCGGTGGCGGGCCTCAACCACCACGCGATCGTCGCCGTGTACGACTCCGGCGAGGACATCGTCGGCGGCCAGCCGCTCCCCTACATCGTCATGGAGCTGGTCGAGGGCCGCACCATCCGCGACCTGCTGCTGAACGCCGAGGCGCCGGGCCCCGAACAGGCCCTGATCATCGTCTCGGGCGTCCTGGAGGCGCTCGCCTACTCGCACCAGCACGGCATCGTGCACCGCGACATCAAGCCCGCCAACGTCATCATCACGCACAACGGCGCCGTGAAGGTGATGGACTTCGGCATCGCCCGCGCCCTGCACGGCGCGCAGTCCACGATGACGCAGACCGGCATGGTCATGGGCACCCCCCAGTACCTGTCCCCGGAGCAGGCGCTCGGCAAGGCCGTCGACCACCGCTCCGACCTGTACGCCACAGGCTGCCTGCTCTACGAACTCCTCTCGCTGCGCCCGCCGTTCACCGGCGAGACCCCGCTGTCGGTGGTCTACCAGCACGTACAGGACATCCCGACGCCGCCGTCCGAGGCCTCCGACGTCTGCCCGCCGGAGCTGGACGGCATGGTCATGCGCTCCCTCGCCAAGGAGCCCGACGACCGCTTCCAGACGGCCGAGGAGATGCGCGGGCTGGTCCAGTACGCGCTCCAGATGCTCTACGACCAGGGCGGCCACACCGGCACCTGGAACACCGGCCCGGTCGACATGCACGAGGGCAGGCACACCCCGTCGGGCGGCTTCGCCCACACGGCCGTGATGGGCCACCCCGGCGATGTCTCCGGCACCGCTCAGATCCCCTCGCCGATACTTCCCGCCGGCTACGGCGGCGGTGACGACGGCGGCTTCGAGGGCCGCGGCAACAAGGGCAGCGGCCGCGGCAAGCTGTGGATCCTCGCCGTGCTCGCGGTGATCGCCGTGGCGGCGGGTGTCGCCCTGGCGCTGCAGAACACCGGCGGCGACAAGAAGGACCCCGCGGACAACAAGTCGCCGTCCACCTCGCAGACGACCGAGGAGAAGACCCCCAGCGAGACGCCGAGCGACGAGGTCACCGACGACGAGCCGACCGACACGTCGACGGACGACGGTACCGGCACGAGCTCCGGCGGCGGCGGATGGACCCCGTCGTACAGCCCGTCCTACACGCCGTCCCCGAGTACTCCCGAGACGCCGACGGACCAGCCGACCACCGCGGAGCCGACCGGCGAGCCGACCGGCGAGCCGACGGACGAGGAGCCTTCGGACCCGGAGACGCCGCCGGACGACACGGGCGGCACGGACGCGGGCACCACGAGCGGCGTCGTCGGCGGCGCGGAAGGCTGACCCGCACAACGAAAACACACGATTCACGCGCGCGTGGGACCCCGAAACGGGATCCACGCGCGCGTGGCGTTTTCGGCGCGCCGACAAGTTGACTCTTCCCGTGACCTGGGTCACCGGGTTAACGTGCGGTAGCTCCGGCCTCCTGCAAGGCTGTGACCAGGGCCCCTTCCCCGGCTTCCCGATTTACTTGGAAATCCAAGCAAAATCGCAGGTCAGATGGGGTTTCACAGAAATGTGGAGCACTGGGTAACGTGCTTGTTGCAGGGCGCTCGCCGGGGCACCTGTCACGCCTGTTCCGGCCGAGTGGCACCCACCCCGTGCCCGGTGGTCGAGAACAGGTGAGCCGCACTGGCCTACCGGCAACCCCGGGGGCCGGACCGACGGAGGAGCACACGTGACCGTGGAGAGCACTGCCGCGCGCACATCGCGACGCAGCGCCGGAAGCAAGGCCGGCACCACCGGCACCAAGGGCACCACCCGCACGCCTGCGAAGAAGGCGGCCGGCGCCAAGAAGGCCGCCGAGCCCCAGCTCGTGCAGCTGCTGACGCCCGAGGGCAAGCGCGTCAAGAACGCCGAGTACGACAAGTACGTCGCCGGTGTCACCCCGGAAGAGCTCCGCGGCCTGTACCGCGACATGGTGCTCACCCGCCGCTTCGACGCAGAGGCCACCTCCCTGCAGCGCCAGGGCGAGCTGGGCCTGTGGGCCTCGCTGCTCGGCCAGGAGGCCGCCCAGATCGGCTCCGGCCGGGCCACCCGCGAGGACGACTACGTCTTCCCCACCTATCGCGAGCACGGCGTCGCCTGGTGCCGCGGGGTGGACCCGACCAACCTGCTCGGCATGTTCCGGGGCGTGAACAACGGCGGCTGGGACCCGAACAGCAACAACTTCCAGCTCTACACGATCGTCATCGGCTCCCAGACGCTGCACGCCACCGGCTACGCGATGGGCGTGGCCAAGGACGGCGCCGACAGCGCGGTGATCGCCTACTTCGGCGACGGCGCCTCCAGCCAGGGCGACGTGGCCGAGTCGTTCACCTTCTCCGCGGTCTACAACGCCCCGGTCGTGTTCTTCTGCCAGAACAACCAGTGGGCCATCTCCGAGCCGACCGAGAAGCAGTCCCGCGTCCCGATCTACCAGCGCGCGCAGGGCTTCGGCTTCCCGGGCGTACGGGTGGACGGCAACGACGTACTGGCCTGCCTCGCGGTCACCCGCTGGGCCCTGGAGCGGGCCCGCGCCGGCGAGGGTCCGACCCTCGTCGAGGCGTTCACCTACCGCATGGGCGCCCACACCACCTCCGACGACCCGACCCGCTACCGGGGCGACGAGGAGCGCCAGGCCTGGGAGGCCAAGGACCCGATCCTGCGCCTTCGCCGGTTCCTGGAGGCCTCAAACCACGCGGACGAGGGATTCTTCGAGGAACTGGAGACCGAGTCCGAGGCGTTGGGCAAACGAGTGCGCGAGGCGGTCCGTGCCATGCCGGACCCGGACCACTTCGCGATCTTCGAGAACGTCTACGCGGACGGACACGCGCTCGTCGACGAGGAGCGCGCCCAGTTCGCCGCGTACCAGGCGTCGTTCGCGGATGAGGGGGGCAACTGACATGGCCGACAAGATGGCACTCGCCAAGGCGATCAACGAGTCGCTGCGCCACGCCCTGGAGGCCGACCCCAAGGTCCTGATCATGGGCGAGGACGTCGGCAAGCTGGGCGGCGTCTTCCGGGTGACGGACGGACTGCAGAAGGACTTCGGCGAGAGCCGCGTCATCGACACCCCGCTCGCCGAGTCGGGCATCGTCGGCACGGCGATCGGCCTGGCCCTGCGCGGCTACCGCCCGGTGGTGGAGATCCAGTTCGACGGCTTCGTCTTCCCGGCCTACGACCAGATCGTCACTCAGCTCGCGAAGATGCACGCCCGCTCCCTGGGCAAGGTCAAGCTCCCGGTCGTCGTGCGCATCCCCTACGGCGGCGGCATCGGCGCGGTGGAGCACCACTCGGAGTCCCCCGAGGCGCTCTTCGCGCATGTCTCGGGCCTGAAGATCGTCAGCCCGTCCAACTCCTCGGACGCGTACTGGATGATGCAGCAGGCCATCCAGAGCGACGACCCGGTGATCTTCTTCGAGCCCAAGCGCCGCTACTGGGACAAGGGCGAGGTCGCCACGGAGGCGATCCCGGGCCCGCTGCACAAGGCCCAGGTGGTCCGCGAGGGCACCGACCTCACCCTGGCCGCCTACGGCCCGATGGTGAAGCTCTGCCAGGAGGTCGCGGCCGCGGCCGCCGAGGAGGGCAAGAACCTCGAGGTCCTGGACCTGCGCTCGGTCTCGCCGCTCGACTTCGACTCGATCCAGACGTCGGTGGAGAAGACACGGCGCCTGGTCGTCGTGCACGAGGCCCCGGTGTTCTTCGGTTCGGGCGCGGAGATCGCGGCGCGGATCACGGAGCGCTGCTTCTTCCACCTGGAGGCCCCGGTGCTCCGGGTCGGCGGCTACCACGCGCCGTACCCGCCGGCCCGCCTGGAGGAGGAGTACCTGCCGAACCTGGACCGGGTGCTGGATGCCGTCGACCGCTCGCTGGCGTACTGAGGAGAGGGTCGTGACGACGATGACGGAAGCGTCCGTACGCGAGTTCAAGATGCCGGACGTGGGTGAGGGGCTCACCGAGGCCGAGATCCTCAAGTGGTTCGTCCAGCCCGGCGACACGGTCACCGACGGCCAGGTGGTGTGCGAGGTCGAGACGGCGAAGGCGGCCGTCGAGCTGCCCATCCCGTACGACGGTGTGGTCAGGGATCTGCACTTCCCCGAGGGCACCACGGTCGACGTGGGCACATCGATCATCGCGGTCGACGTGAGCGGCGGGGCCGCGCCGGCCGAGCCGCCGGCGGAAGCCCCCCAGGCCACTGAAGAACCGAAGGCGGAGGGCTCGGGACGTCAGCCGGTCCTGGTCGGCTACGGGGTGGCGGCCTCGTCCACCCGCCGTCGCCCCCGCAAGGGCCCGGAGGTCCCGGTCCAGCAGGCCTCGACCGCGATCCAGACGGAGCTGAACGGCCACGGTGCGGCACCCTCGGCAGCCGCCGCCGTCAAGGAACGCCCGCTGGCCAAGCCCCCGGTCCGCAAGCTGGCCAAGGACCTGGGCGTCGATCTGACGACGGTCGTCCCGACCGGCCCGGACGGCATCATCACCCGCGAGGACGTGCACGGGGCGGTGGCCCAGCCGCAGGCCGCGCAGCCGACGGTCCCCGCGGCGCCCGCGCCCGCCGCCCCGGCACCCGCGCCGGCGGTGGTGTCGTACGACACGGCCCGCGAGACCCGTATCCCGGTCAAGGGTGTCCGCAAGGCGACGGCGGCGGCGATGGTCGGCTCGGCGTTCACGGCGCCGCATGTCACGGAGTTCGTGACGGTCGACGTGACGCGCACGATGAAGCTGGTCGAGGAGCTGAAGGAGGACAAGGAGTTCGCGGGCCTGCGCGTGAACCCTCTCCTGCTGATCTCCAAGGCCCTGCTCGTCGCGATCAGGCGCAACCCGGACGTCAACGCGTCCTGGGACGAGGCCGCCCAGGAGATCGTGGTCAAGCACTACGTGAACCTGGGCATCGCGGCCGCGACCCCGCGTGGCCTGATCGTCCCGAACATCAAGGACGCCCACGCCAAGACGCTGCCGCAGCTGGCCGAGTCGCTGGGCGAGCTGGTGTCGACGGCCAGGGACGGCAAGACGTCCCCGTCGGACATGCAGGCCGGCACGGTGACGATCACCAACGTCGGTGTCTTCGGCGTCGACACGGGCACGCCGATCCTCAACCCCGGCGAGTCCGCGATCCTCGCGGTCGGCGCGATCAAGCTCCAGCCGTGGGTCCACAAGGGCAAGGTGAAGCCCCGCCAGGTCACCACCCTGGCCCTCTCCTTCGACCACCGCTTGGTCGACGGCGAACTGGGCTCGAAGGTCCTGGCGGACGTGGCGGCGATCCTGGAGCAGCCGAAGCGTCTGATCACCTGGGCGTGAGCCGAAACGCCGGCGGCCCCCTGCCCTCGGGCGGGGGGCCGCCGGCGTCTCTCCGGAGAGTTGGCCGGCCGTATACCGAAGCGCGTATGAAGCTCCCCAGAGCCCGCCCAAATACCGCACAGTAAGCGGTTTAGCCGGACATACGATCACTCTCCATGCGCAACGCCATGGTGCTCAAGGCCCAGAGATTCGTGAACTCCGTCTACGGCAGCCGTACCGGCACCACCGTGGAGGAGACCGGCGAGGCCGACTGGGCGACCATGTACGCCCTGACCCGTGCGCTGCAGTACGAGCTGGGCATCACGGCGCTGTCCGACAACTTCGGCCCCACGACGCTCTCCACACTGACCGCCAAGTACCCGGTGCTCGACGCGGACACGGTCCCCTCGCCCGACTTCTGCCGCGTCATCCAGGCAGGTCTGTACTGCAAGGGGTACGACGGCGGCGACCTGGACGGCACGTACGGCGCGCGGACCCGGGCAGCGGTCACGAAGCTGAAGACGGACATGGGCGTCGAACAGGCCCTCCCCGGCGCGGCCTTGACGCCCAAGGTGTTCAAGGCGCTGCTGACGATGGACTCGTACGTCCTCGGTGGCTCCGGCACCCGGCAGGTCCGTGATGTGCAGCGGTGGCTCAACGGCCGCTACCTCGGACGGCAGGACTTCTTCGCCGTCGCCTGCGACGGGCGCGTGTCCCGGGACACGGCCAGGGCGCTGGTCCTCGGTGTGCAGTACGAGCTCGGCATGGCGGACGGCACCGCCAACGGCAACTTCGGCCCCGGCACCCAGTCGGCCCTGAGGGCGCACGCCGTGCGCCAGGGCGACCAGGGCGTCTACGTTCAGTTGTTCTCCGCCGGGATGGTCGTCAACCGGCGGCCCGTCGCCCTCACCGACGGCTTCGACTCCTATCTGGCCGCCGCCGTCCGGGCGTTCCAGAACTTCGTCGCGCTCCCTGCCACCGGCGAAGGCGACTTCGCCACCTTCGCCTCCCTGCTGGCGTCCTACGGCGACCAGTCGCGGCAGGGGAAGGCCTGCGACACGATCGCGAAGGTCACCCCGGAGCGCGCGGCGACGCTCAAGGCGGCCGGCATCACGTACGTCGGCCGCTACCTCACCAACCCGAGCGCCACGTCCCTGCCCGAGAAGGCCATCCAGCCGGGCGAGCTCGCCACCATCGCCCGGCACGGCCTGCGCTGCTTCCCGATCTACCAGACCGTCAACAACGACGCCTCGGACTTCGACTACGTCGCCGGGCGGACGGCCGGGTACGCGGCGGTCAACGCCGCCCTGGACCACGGCTTCAGAAAGGGCACGCGGATCTTCTTCGCGGTCGACTTCGACGCGATCGACACCGAGATCACCGCGAACGTCCTGCCTCACTTCAGGGGCATCAAGGAGGCGATGGCGGACTCCGGCCACCCGTACGAGATCGGCGTCTACGGCTCCCGCAACGTCTGTGCGCAGGTCGGGGCGGCCGGCTGCTCGACGGCGAGCTTCGTGGCCGACATGTCCCCGGGCTTCGACGGCAACGCCGGGCGCCCCCTGCCCGGCGACTGGGCCTACGACCAGTTCGTCATCCGCACCCTCGGCTCCGGCGACGGGCAGCTCGAGGTGGACGTCGACATCGCCTCCGGACGGGACACCGGGCAGGGCGCGTTCGACCGGCCGCGGCCCGCCGTCCCGGACGTCGCCTTCGACACCCGCCAGGTGCCCGCCCTGCGGGCCGACCTCTCGCGGTACATGCGGTCGATCGGGCGGCCGGACCTGGGCGGCATCGGGAGCGAGGCGCGGCTCTACACCAACGCCCAGGCCGTCGGCGCGATCCAGGACCAGGACGGGCTGATCACCGAGCTGTCGCACACGTACTCGATGCGCAAGGCGCTGATCCAGACGGTCGTCTACTGGGCCATGCGCGACTACAGCCTCGCCGACCAGGCCACCGACCAGCAGGTCGCCGACCACCACCTCACCGGCTCCGGCTCCGTCAAGGACTCGCCCACCGGCATCGGCGAGATCGGCGCGGGCGACGCGATCCAGGCCTGGAACCACTGCATCGGCTGGGGATACGCCACCGGCGATCACCGCGACCCGGGCAAGGACGCCGACCTCTGGGCGGTGTGGCAACGGCTGAACAAGGACAACGCGTTCAGCGTGCGCACCGCGGCCCTGATCCATCTCTGGGGCACCCGGGGCAGGCCCGGCGGGCAACTGCCGCCCGGCGACCGCGTCACCACCCCGCGGTCCATGCGCCTGGACCTCGCCGAGTTCGAGATCACCGAGCTCCTGCGCCGTTACCGGGCCTGGGACCCCGAGGTCGAGGCCCAGACGCACCGGAGCCTGGCCGTCTACCAGATCTTCGAGAAGTACAACAGCATCGCTCGTCACGCGTGAATCGCCGGAATGAGAGACCGTTGAAGCTCAACCTCCCCCACATCCCCAGCATCACTCGCAGAGGGCCCCGCCCGGGCTCCGCGCACCGCCGCGGTCTGTCCCGTCGTGCCCTGCTCGGCCGTATCGCCGCCGTCGGCGGTGCCGTGGGCGTCGCCGCCCTGCCCGTCTCGCAGTTGCTGTCCCAGGCGTACGCCGACGCGCACAACCCCATTCCGGCCCGCGTACGGGACGCCCTGCGCAGCGCGCAGGACCGGACCCGGCGCGTGCGGGCCGGTGCGCGCTCCCACAACGGCTGGGAGATGGAGAACGTCGCCGACGACGGCGGCACCGTCTACACCCGGCCCGTCCCCGGCACCCCGCTGAAGGGCGTCGCCGTGCGGATGGGCGACGTGGAGACCGTGCTCGTCCACCTGGTGCGCCGGTTCCACTACGAGGTCGACGCGCTGCGCCGGGGCGATGTCGTCGGCTGGCACGACCCGTCCGAGGTCGGCAGAGGCCGGCCGGAGTCCAACCTGGCGTCGGGCACGGCGGTACGGATCCGGCCGGGCTTCCACCCGCGCGGTGCCCGGGGCGGCTTCTTCCCGTGGCAGGAGGTCGTGATCCGCGACATCCTCGCCGAGCTGGACGGCGTCGTCCGCTGGGGCGGCGACGACCGTACGCCCGACGAGTCGCTGTTCTCCGTCGACGTACGGCCCGGCGACGAGAGGCTGGCCCGGGTCGCGGCGCGGATCCGCGGCTGGCAGCTGGAGCCGGGGGCCGGGGCGGGCTCGTCCGTGAACGTGCTGGCCGGTGGCCGGCGGAAGGCGGCCCGGGCGCTGGAGCGCCGTCAGCGGAGCGCCGTTTGACACGACAGGGGGCTCACCGCCATCGGCGGTGAGCCCCCTTCGCTCGATCCCGAACTACTTGGCGAAGCCGTAGTTGAGCAGCTTCGTCGCGTCCGTCTTGCGCGTGGTCAGGTTGGTCGAGGTGAGGACCGTGCCGATGACCGTCTTGCCGTTCCGCGTGGCGGCGAAGACCAGGCAGTACTTGGCCTCCGGGCCGGAGCCGGTCTTCACACCGATGGCGCCGGTGTAGCTCCCGAGCAGCGGGTTGGTGTTCTCCCACGCGGCCATGGTCCGCGTGCCGCCGGACTTCGTGGTCGTCTTCGCCGTGTACTTCTTCGTCTTGACGACCGTGCGGAACGTGGCGTTCTTCATGGCGTTGCTGGCGATCTTCGTCAGGTCGCGCGGCGTGGAGTAGTTGTTGCCCTTGCCGATGCCGTCGAACGAGTCGAAGTGGGTGTTCTTCAGACCCAGGTTCTTGGCCGTGGTGTTCATCTTGCCGATGAACGACTTCACGCGCGCCGCCCGCGTCGAGCCCGAGCCGAACTTGTCGGCGAGCGCGTACGCCGCGTCGCAGCCGGACGGCAGCATCAGCCCGTACAGCAGCTGGCGGACGGTGACCTTGTCGCCGACGATCAGCTTGGCGTTCGACGCCCAGTTGTTGTCGACGATGTAGTCGCTGTACGCCTTCTGGACCGTGACCTTGCTGTCCAGGTTGAGGTTCGACTGCTTCAGCACCACCAGGGCCGTCATGATCTTGGTGGTCGAGCCGGTGGAGCGACGCGTGTCGGCAGCCTTGGTGTAGAGCGACTTGCCGGTCGCGTTGTTCATCACATAGCCGCCCTTGGCGGCGATGGTGGGCGCCGTGGCGGCCTGCGCCGGCGCAACGGTGAGGGCTCCGGTCGCGAGCATGGCGCCGGTGGTGACGGCGACGGCCGCGGCTCTACGGAGACGGGTGCCCTTAATGCCGGTTATCAAGTGAAGTACCCCGATTGCTTTGAATGCCCCAGGCGTGCGGCCGAATTGAGGACGAGGGGAAGGGGAGCCGCACGTGTCTGACTTGTAACTAGCACAGTTGGTTGTGCCGTTGCCGAGGGGGACCCGCCCTTTGCCACAGACGTGTGACATTGGAGGCCGCGTGAGTCCGCATCCTGGACGGATACATCCATGCGTACCTGATGTATCTATGCTGTCGGCATGACCCTGGCCGTGAAGCACCCTCCCGCCGCCGACCGTGTGTACACCCACGTCAAGCAGGGCGTCCTGGAGCGCCGCTACGAGGGCGGGACCCTGCTCACCGAGGGCGAACTCGCCGAGGCCGTCGGCGTCTCCCGCACGCCGGTGCGCGAGGCGCTGCTCCGGCTGGAGGTCGAAGGGCTGATCAGGCTCTACCCGAAGAAGGGCGCCCTCGTGCTGCCCGTCTCCGCGCAGGAGATCGCCGACGTCGTGGAGACCCGGCTGCTCGTCGAGGAGCACGCGGCGCGCAAGGCCGTGCCCGCGCCCCCCGGGCTCATCGAGCGCCTCGAAGCGCTCCTCGCCCGGCAGAAGGAGCAGGCCGCCGCCGGAGACCTGGCCGCGGCCGCCGTCACCGACCGCTGCTTCCACGCCGAGATCGTCCGCAGCGGCGGCAACGAGATCCTCTCCCGCCTCTACGACCAGCTGCGCGACCGCCAGCTGCGCATGGGCGTCGCCGTCCTGCACTCCCACCCCGACCGGATCGCCAAGACCCTCACCGAACACGAGGAGATCCTTCAAGCGCTGCGCTCCGGGGACGCCGAGGCGGCCGTCGGGCTCGTCCACCGGCACGTCGGCTGGTTCTCGCACCTGGCCCGGGGGGAGGTCCGATGAGTGCCGGCATACTGCCGGGCGATCCACCGGGCGGCCGCCGGGCCCTGGCCGTCTGGGGCACGGGCGTCTCGGTCTACTTCGTCGCGGTCATCTTCCGCACGTCCCTGGGCGTGGCCGGCCTCGACGCCGCCGACCGCTTCCACGTCAACGCCTCGGCCCTGTCCACCTTCTCCATCCTCCAGCTGCTGGTCTACGCCGGCATGCAGATACCCGTCGGCCTGCTCGTCGACCGGCTCGGCACCAAGAAGGTGCTGGCGCTCGGCGCGGTGCTGTTCACCGCCGGGCAGCTCGGCTTCGCGTTCTCCCCGTCGTACGGCATGGCTCTCGCCTCCCGGGCGCTGCTCGGCTGCGGCGACGCACTGACCTTCATCAGCGTGCTGCGGCTGGGCACCCGGTGGTTCCCGGCCCGGCGCGGGCCGCTCGTCGCCCAGTTCGCGGGCCTGGTGGGCATGGCGGGCAACCTCGTCTCCACGCTCGTCCTGGCCCGGCTGCTGCACGGCATCGGCTGGACCGCGGCCTTCGCGGGCAGCGCGGTCGCCGGAGCCGTGGTGTTCGTGCTGGTGCTGCTGTTCCTGAAGGACCACCCGGAGGGCCACGAGCCGGATCCGCTCCCGCACCAGGGCGCGGCCTACGTACGACGCCAGATCGCCGCCTCCTGGCGGGAGCCGGGGACACGGCTCGGGATGTGGGTGCACTTCACCACCCAGTTCCCGGCGATGGTCTTCCTGCTGCTGTGGGGCCTGCCGTTCCTGGTCCAGGCACAGGGGCTGTCCCGCGCCACCGCCGGTGAACTCCTCACGCTCGTCGTGCTGTCGAACATGGGTGTCGGCATGGTCTACGGCCAGATCGTCGCCCGGCACCACGAGGCGCGGCTGCCCATCGCGCTCGGCACGGTCGGCACGACGGCGGCCCTGTGGGCGGCGACGCTGGCCTACCCCGGCGAGCACGCCCCGATGTGGCTGCTGATCGTGCTGTGCACGGTCCTCGGGGCGTGCGGGCCCGCGTCGATGATCGGCTTCGACTTCGCCCGCCCGGCGAACCCGCCCGAGCGGCAGGGCACGGCCTCCGGCATCACCAACATGGGCGGCTTCGTGGCCTCCATGACCACGCTGTTCGCCGTCGGTGTCCTGCTGGACGCCACCGGCGACGACTACACCGTGGCTTTCTCGGCGGTGTTCGTGCTCCAGGCCCTCGGGGTCACCCAGATCCTGCGCCTGCGCAAGCGTGCCATCCGGCGCGAGCGGGAACGCCTGGTGGCGAGCCGGGTCGAGACGGTGCACGTCCCGGCATGACGTGGGTCAGGCGGCCGGTACGAGGGTGAGATAGGCCAGTCCCAGGACGCCGCGGTACGTCAGCCACCGGGCACGGTGCCGGTCCGCGCGCTCCCTGGTCTCGGCCGCGAGCGGGTGCCCGGGGTGCCCGGCGAGCCACACCTCGACGTCCGCGAGATACGCCGACTCGAACTCCTCCCACTCGTCGAGGCTCGCGGTCTCCGTCCACTCCGGCCTGAACCCGGCCTCGATCGCCAGGTCCACGAGGGTCGCGAGGCCGTGGTGGTCGGTGACGGAGGCGTCCGGCCACATCCCGGACAGTTCGGCCTCGGTCGGGGTGCGCTGCCAGAACCCTTCGCCGAGCAGGACACGACCGCCGTCGGCGACGAGCCGGCGGAGTTCCTTCAGGGCCTCGGGGAGCCGGTCGCCGAGGGCTTGGCTCGCGCCCAGGCACAGGACGAGGTCGGCGGGGTCGAGGGGGGTCTCGGTGGCGGACCCCTCGACGAGACGGACCCGGTCGGCCAGGCCGCGTGCCGTGGCGGACCGGCGGCCCCGGGCCAGGGCTTCCGTGTCGATGTCTATGCCGGTGCCGGTGGCTTCGGGGGCGGTGGTCAGGATGCGGAGCATGAGTTCGGCCCAGCCGCAGCCGATGTCGAGGACGGTGGTGGGGGTGTTGGCGGCCAGGCGTGTGACGAGTCGGTCGGCCCGTGTTTCGGACAGCGGGCCGTGGAAGGTGAGTCGGGTGTGGCGGGGTGGCGTGGTGGTCATGGGCGGGACGCTACGGGGGGTGGCGGGACTGCGGCATGGGGTTTTCCGGCCCGGGGAGTCGGGGCTGGGGCCGGGTGGGTGCGCAGCCCGGCGGAGCGGGGTCCCCCCACTCTCGGCTTCGCTCGAGCGGGGGGACCCCCACCGCCCACCCGTGCCGCCCCAGCGGCACGATTGCCCGCAGCTAGGGCGGGCCTACTGCGTCACCGTGAAGTTGCGCAGGATCGCCGCCGTCAGGTCCGGGTCGCCCTCTGTCTTGAGGCGGTCGGACACCGCCTCCGGCGTCACGCGGCCGCAGGCCAGGCGGACGTAGGTCTCCCAGTCGAGGGTGAGGGTCGCGGCGGGGCCGAGGGCGGGGGCCGTTTCGAGGGTGCCTCGGCCCTGGATGTCGACGCGGATCGTGCGCAGGAACTCGATGGGGCCGTGCACATCGAAGACGACGGCCGAGCTGCGCGGCGCCTGGGCGTTCTCGGCGACCACGCGCGGGAGTTCGGAGAGCAGCACGTCACGGGCGACGTGCGCGCCGGGGGAGTCGAGGTTGCCGGGCCGGCCGAGGGCGGTGCGCAGGTCCTGCTCGTGCATCCACACGTCGAAGGCGTGCCGGCGCATGGACTCCTCGAGGGTCAGCTCCGTGCCGAGCGGGCCGCGCACCTTGGTGCCCGGGTCACGCGACTCGTTCCGCAGCTGGCGGTTGCGGCGGATGATCACGTACTCCAGCTCGGAGGTCATCTCCGGGGCCGTGTGGTGGCGGCGGACGTCGACCTGCATCTCCATGTAGCGCTGGTGGTCGTTCGTCACGTGGAAGAGGTCGCGCGGCAGTGTGTGGATGGGGCGCGGGTCGCCGAGCATCTCGCAGTCCAGGCCGATGACATGGGAGACCACGTCCCGCACCGACCACCCGGGGCACGGCGTCCGCCGGTTCCACTCGGCCTCCGCGAGCGGCTGGAGCAGCTCGGATATCGCATCGATGGAGTGGGTCCAGGCGTCGGCGTAGGGCTGGAGGGTGGGATGCAGACTCACGGAACGGGACCCCTCGGCGGTCGGTGCACGGGCAGGTGGTGGCGGCGTTGCCAGTGGGAGGTGGCGGCTGTCGGCGGGTGTCTTGGCAGCTAAGTTACGCTGCTGTGAGGCACCCCGGCAGTGCTTTCGTGTGACGATCGTAGGCCCGGGGGGAAGCCCACGTGGACGGGTCGAATGCCAGGACGGTGGTAGTGTGCGCGCCTCTGTGATCCAGATCGCCGTAGATGAGGGCGAATCGGTCGAATCGCGCCGACGGCGGATGGCGTCGCTCGTCCGGGACCAGGCCGGTGCCGATCTCGTCGTCCTGCCGGAGCTGTGGACCACGGGTGCGTTCGCCTACGAGGAGTTCGGGCGCGAGGCCGAGCCGCTCGAAGGGCCGACGTACGAGGCGATGGCGAAGGCCGCGAGCGACGCGGGCGTGTGGCTGCACGCCGGCTCGATCCCCGAGCGTGACCCGGACGGACCGCTCTACAACACCTCCCTCGTCTTCTCCCCCTCCGGCGATCTGGCCGCCGCCTACCGCAAGATCCACCGCTTCGGCTTCGACAAGGGCGAGGCCGTGCTGATGGGCGCGGGTGCGGAGCTGGTGACGGTGCGTCTGCCCGAGACCGTCCTGGGCCTGTCCACCTGCTACGACCTCCGTTTCCCCGAACTCTTCCGCGGTCTCGTCGACGCCGGTGCCGAGACGCTCGTGGTGTCGGCGGGCTGGCCGGAGCGCCGCCGGTCCCACTGGACGCTGCTGGCCCAGGCGCGGGCCGTCGAGAACCAGTCGTTCGTCGTCGCGTGTGGAACGGCCGGGACGCACGCCGGAGTTCCGCAGGCCGGTCACTCGATCGTGGTCGACCCCTGGGGCGAGGTGCTGGCCCGGGCCGGCGCCGACGAGGAGGTCCTCACGGTGGAGTTCGACCCGGGGAAGATCGCGACGACGCGGGAGCAGTTCCCGGCGCTGAAGGACCGGCTGCTGGGACTGGAGCCCCCGCGCAGGCCCTGACAGCCGGGGGGCCCGCTCTCAGTCCTCCCGCTCCTTCTCCGCCAGGTGGATGACGCACACCGCCACGGCGATCAGCAGCGCCGGATCGGCGTCCTCGCGGACGACGTCCACGCCGTAGGTGTCCCGCAGGGTCAGCCAGCGCCGGGAGATCACCGCGAGCAGCTCCCCGTCGTACTCGACGGCGAACTCCCGGTCGAGGATCTTGCCGCTGACGTCCAGTTCGTTGCCGTCGGCCAGGGACACCCGGTAGTGGTTGCGCAACAGGGACAGCCGTTTCCTGCGGATGGTCGCCAGCGGCTCCCCGGCCCGCTGGAGCACCATCGTGTCGCGCAGGGCGAGCATCTTCTGGTGGATGTCGACGAGGACGCGCCCCTGGGCGTCCTTCAGCTCCCAGGTGTCCCGCACCCGCAGCGCCTTGCCGTCGACGAGGAACACCTTGCTGCCGCGCTCGTCCTCGATCCAGTAGTCGTCACCGAAGCCGAGGAGCCGGTCGTACACGAGGAATCTCATGAAACCAGGGCTTCCCCGCGGCCCGTTTTGAAACGCCGCCGATAGGCCGACGGGCTGAGTCGGCTGTCAGTGACGGATGGCACCCTGGAGGGATGGATCACTCCGCACCCCGACGCGCCCGCGTCCGCGCCCCCGAGCTGATCGGCAAGGGCGGCTGGCTGAACACGGGCGGGCAGCAGTACACCCTCGCCGACCTGCGGGGACGCATCGTCATCCTGGACTTCTGGACGTTTTGTTGCGTGAACTGCCTGCACGTTCTGGACGAGCTCCGGGAGCTCGAGGAGAAGCATCGGGACACGGTCGTCGTGATCGGGGTGCACTCGCCGAAGTTCGTGCACGAGGCCGAGCATCAGGCCGTGGTGGACGCGGTGGAGCGGTACGGGGTGGAGCATCCGGTGCTCGACGACCCGGAGCTCGCGACCTGGAAGCAGTACGCCGTGCGGGCCTGGCCGACGCTCGTGGTGATCGACCCCGAGGGATACGTGGTCGCGCAGCATGCCGGTGAGGGGCATGTGCACGCCATCGAGCGGCTGGTGGCGGAGCTGGAGACCGAGCACGCGGCGAAGGGGACGCTGCGGCGCGGGGACGGGCCGTATGTGGCGCCGGAGCCGGAGCCGACGGTGCTGCGGTTCCCGGGGAAGGCCGTGCCGCTGCCGTCGGGGAACTTCCTGGTCAGCGACACCACCCGCCATCAGCTGGTGGAGCTCGCCGAGGACGGGGAGAGCGTGGTGCGCAGGATCGGTTCGGGTGCGCGTGGGTTCGTTGACGGCTCCGCCGACGAGGCCGCCCTCAACGAGCCGCAGGGGCTCGCGCTCCTCGACGACGGCTCCGTGGTCGTCGCCGACACCGTCAATCACGCGCTGCGGCGGCTGGACCTCGCCACCGGCGAGGTCACCACCCTCGCCGGCACGGGCCGGCAGTGGTGGCAGGGCTCACCCGCCTCGGGCCCGGCCCGCGAGGTCGACCTCTCCTCCCCCTGGGACGTCGCCTGGTGGCAGGGGAAAGTATGGATCGCCATGGCCGGTGTGCACCAGCTGTGGGCGTACGACCCGGTCGAGGGGACGGTGGCCGTCACGGCCGGTACGACCAACGAGGGGCTGGTCGACGGGCCGGGCGGCGAGGCCTGGTTCGCACAGCCGTCCGGGCTGGCCGCGACACCGGAGCGGCTCTGGCTCGCCGACTCCGAGACATCGGCCCTGCGCTGGGTGGAGCCGGACGGTTCCGTCCACACGGCCGTCGGCACCGGCCTGTTCGACTTCGGGCACCGGGACGGCGCGGCGGAGCAGGCCCTGCTGCAGCACCCGTTGGGTGTCACCGCGCTGCCGGACGGTTCGGTCGCGGTCAGCGACACGTACAACCACGCCCTGCGCCGCTACGACCCGGCGACCGGCGAGGTGACGACCCTGGCCACGGACTTGCGCGAGCCCAGCGACGCGGTGCTCGCCGGCGACGACATCGTGGTCGTGGAGTCGGCCCGGCACCGGCTGACCCGGCTGCGGCTGCCCGAGGAAGCGGTGCGGGTGCCGGACGTGGCCCACCGCACGAGGCGGGAGGCCACCGAGGTCACCGCCGGGCGGCTCCAACTGGACGTGATCTTCCAGGCCCCGGCGGGCCAGAAGCTGGACACCCGCTACGGTCCCTCGACACGCCTTCTCGTCTCGGCCACCCCGCCGGAGCTGCTGCGCAGCGGCGAGGGCGCGGGAACAGACCTCTCCCGCGCCCTCGAACTCGACCCTGCCGTTGAGGAGGGTGTACTGCACGTCTCCGCGATGGCCGCCTCCTGCGACGACGACCCGTCGAACGAGTATCCCGCCTGTCACGTCCACCAGCAGGACTGGGGCGTACCCGTCCGCCTCACCGAGACGGGGGCGGACCGGCTGCCGCTGGTGCTGGCCGGGATGGATGCCTGATGTGTCGGCGCGTCACACCCCGTACCCGTCGCTGTAGCCGTCGCGGCGGTGGTGCACCGCCGGGTCCTGGACGACGCCGGGCGTCGTCGGGGGCACCACCACGCGGCGGCGCCTGGCGATACTGCTGAACGTGGTGACACCGATCAGTCCGACGATCATCAGGATGATGCCGACCAGGTCGAGGTTGACCCCCTGCATGTCCCAGTCGGTCGCGAACGTGAGGATGGCTCCCACGGCGATGAGGATGATGCATCCGCCGAGGCCCATGTTGTGTCGCCTCCCTGTACGGTCCGGTCCTTCCGGTCCGCACCCCGGGTACCCCGGTGGGGAACACCCATGCGGTGACGGCCCGTTCTACCTCTCCAGGAACGCGGTGAGCGCGTTCGCCAGGAGGAACGGGTCGTCGGCGCCGCACAGTTCGCGGGCGCTGTGCATCGACAGGATGGCCACGCCGATGTCGACGGTCCTGATGCCGTGCCGGGCGGCGGTGATCGGGCCGATCGTGGTGCCGCAGGGCATGGAGTTGTTGGAGACGAAGGACTGGAAGGGCACGCCCGCCTGCTCGCAGGCCGCCGCGAACTCGGCGCGTCCCGAACCGTCCGTGGCGTAGCGGTTGTTGACGTTGACCTTGAGGATCGGGCCGCCGTTGACGCGCGGGTGGTGCGTCGGGTCGTGCCGCTCCGCGTAGTTGGGGTGGACGGCGTGACCCGTGTCGGAGGACAGACAGACCGTGCCGGCGAAGGCGCGGGCCCGGTCCTCGAGGGAGCCGCCGCGCGCGAACACCGAACGCTCCAGCACGTTGCCGAGCAGCGGCCCGTCCGCGCCCGTGTCGGACTGGGAGCCGTTCTCCTCGTGGTCGAAGGCGGCCAGGACCGGGATGGAGACCGGCTTCGACGCACCGGAGGCCACGGCCGCGAGAGCCGCCGTGCCGGCGTGCACCGAGAGCAGGTTGTCCATGCGCGGGCCCGCCAGCAGTTCGCGGTCGCGGCCCAGGTAGGCGGGCGGTTCCACGGAGTGCGTCATCAGGTCCCAGCCGGTGACCTCGCCCGCGGGGAGGCCGGCCGTCTCCTCCAGGAAGGCGATCAGGTCGCCGTCGCGCACATCGTTGCCCAGGCCCCAGACCGGCTGCAGGTGCCGTTGCTTGTCGAGCTTGAGCCCGTCCGCCGTCACCGAGCGGTCCAGGTGGATGGCGAGCTGCGGGACGCGCAGCAGCGGCCGGTCGATGTTGACCAGGCGCGTCGAGCCGTCGCGCAGGGTCAGCCGGCCGGCGAGGCCCAGGTCGCGGTCCAGCCAGGAGTTGAGCAGCGGTCCGCCGTAGATCTCCACGGCCACCTGGCGCCAGCCGTGCGCCCCGCTGTCGGGCAGCGGCTTGACGCGCAGGTTGGGGGAGTCGGTGTGGGCGCCGACGATCCGGAACGGCGTGTGGGGCGTGGCGCCCTCCGGCACGTACCAGGCGACGATCGCGCCGCCGCGCAGCACGTACTTGCCGCCGTGCGTACCGTCCCAGGCGTCCGTCTCCGCGACCTGCCGGAAGCCCGCCTTCTCCAGCCGCTCGGCGGCGGTCGCCACGGCGTGGTACGGCGACGGGCTCGCCGCCAGGAAGGTCATGAGGTCGTCGGTGTGGCCGCGGTCGAAGCGGGCTGGTTCGCTCATTCAGATGCCTCCGAGGAGACCCCCGCCTTCAGGCGGAGGAGAAATCGGACTCCTGCGGAACAGGCAGGGAGCTGTGACGTGCCGTCGGGGCGAATCATGGTACTCCGTACCGCAGGTGGGTCTTTACTTACTGGGGTGCTAGTTTGTGAGCGTGCCCACAGTGTGCGTGAAGCGGGCGTTCAAGTACCGCTTCTATCCGACTGATGCGCAGGCAGCCGAGCTGTCGCGCACGTTCGGCTGTGTGCGGAAGGTCTACAACATGGCCCTCGCGGCCCGCACCGAGGCGTGGGCGCGTCAGGAGCGCGTGAACTACAACCAGACCTCGGCCCTGCTGACCGCGTGGAAGAAGACAGAGGAACTGGCCTTCCTGAACGATGTTTCGTCCGTGCCGTTGCAGCAGTGCTTGCGGCATCTTCAGACGGCGTTCACGAACTTCTTCGCCAGGCGAGCGAAGTACCCGCGCTTCAAGTCGCGGAAGAAGTCCCGGAAGTCCGCCGAGTACACCACGTCCGGATTCCGC
Source organism: Streptomyces sp. NPDC057002 (assembly GCF_042673825.1). Classification (NCBI taxonomy): domain Bacteria; kingdom Bacillati; phylum Actinomycetota; class Actinomycetes; order Kitasatosporales; family Streptomycetaceae; genus Streptomyces; species Streptomyces sp. NPDC057002. Next base: position 552,386 of record NZ_JBHURZ010000004.1, on the reverse strand, counting down.
TTCCGGCAGGGGAAGCTGACCCTGGCGAAGATGACGGAACCGCTGGACATCGTCTGGTCCAGGCCGATGCCCGAGGACGCGGAACCGTCCACTGTGATCGTCTCTCAGGACGCGGCCGGACGCTGGTTCGTGTCCCTGCTGGTGGAGGACCCGTCCGTCACACCGCTCCCCGCAACGGATCAGGCCGTCGGTGTGGATGTGGGCCTTGATCATCTGTTGACCCTCTCCACCGGGGAGAAGATCGCCAACCTCCGTCATGAGCGCCGCGACCGTGCCCGCCTGGCCAAGGCCCAGCGGGAGCTGTCCCGCAAGGCAGCGGGGTCGAACAACCGGGCCAAGGCCCGCAGGAAGGTCGCGAAGGTCCACGCCAGGATCGCCGACCGGCGCCGCGACCACCTGCACAAGCTGACCACTCGACTCGTGCGTGAGAACCAAACGATCGTGATCGAGGACCTGACCGTGCGCACCATGGTCAAGAACCGGAGCCTGGCCCGCGCCATCTCGGATGCCGCCTGGGCCGAGTTCCGAAGCCTTCTGGAGTACAAGGCCGCCTGGTACGGGCGGGAAGTGATCGCGGTGGACCGCTTCTTCCCCTCGTCCAGGCTGTGCTCCGCCTGCGGCGCGCTCGCCCGGAGCATGCCGCTGCACGTGCGCACCTGGACGTGCGACGGCTGCGGAACGACCCACGACCGGGACGCGAACGCGGCGAAGAACCTTCTGGCCGCCGGGCTGGCGGTGACAGTCTGTGGAGCCGGTGTAAGACCTCAACGGAGTACTCCGAGCGGGCAGTCGGCGACGAAGCAGAAACCTTCACAGCGCAAGCCGTGAGAACCCTCCAGGAGAGGGAGAAGCCAAGGGTTCACCTTAACGACACACCCACCGACGGACGACGAGGCCCGCTTCCGGTCTGACGGAAGCGGGCCTCGGACAGATGACGTGGGCGACTAGAACGCGGCCTCGTCCAGCTCCATCAGGTCCAGCTCGACACCCTCGGCGAGCTTGCGCGCGCCGGTGACGCCCGGCAGGACGTTGGCCGCGAAGAACCTCGCCGCGGCGATCTTGCCGGTGTAGAAGGACTTGTCCTTGGCGGAGGCCGTCTCCAGCTTCTCGGCGGCGACCGCCGCGCCCTTGAGCAGCAGGTAGCCGACGACGACGTCACCGGAGGCCATCAGCAGGCGGGTGGTGTTCAGGCCCACCTTGTAGATGTTCTTGACGTCCTGCTCGGTGGCCGCGAGGTCGGTCAGCATCAGGCCGACGATCGCCTCCAGCTCGACGGCGGCCTTCGCGAGGTGCTCGCGGGCACCGGCCAGCTCCTCGCCGCCCTCACCGAGCGCCAGGAACTTCTTGATGTCCTCGGCGAGGGAGTTCAGCGCGGCGCCCTGGTTGCGGACGATCTTCCGGAAGAAGAAGTCCTGGCCCTGGATCGCCGTGGTGCCCTCGTAGAGGGTGTCGATCTTGGAGTCCCGGATGTACTGCTCGATCGGGTACTCCTGCAGGAAGCCGGAGCCGCCGAAGGTCTGGAGCGACTGGGCGAGCTGCTCGTAGCCCTTCTCGGAGCCGTAGCCCTTGACGATGGGCAGGAGCAGGTCGTTCAGGGCCTCCAGGTCGGAGGCGTTCTCGCCCGCGGCCTCCTTGACCTGGATCTCGTCCTGGACGGAAGCCGTGTAGAGGACCAGCGCCCGCATGCCCTCCGCGTACGCCTTCTGCGTCATCAGCGAGCGGCGCACGTCGGGGTGGTGGGTGACGGTGACCTTGGGCGCGGTCTTGTCCATGAAGTTCGCGAGGTCCGGGCCCTGGACGCGCTCCTTGGCGTACTCCAGCGCGTTCAGGTAGCCCGTGGACAGCGTGGAGATCGCCTTCGTGCCGACCATCATGCGGGCGAACTCGATGATGCGGAACATCTGGCGGATGCCGTCGTGCTTGTCGCCGATCAGCCAGCCCTTGGCGGGGTGCTGGTCGCCGAAGGTCATCTCGCAGGTGTTGGAGGCCTTCAGGCCCATCTTGTGCTCGACGTTCGTGGCGTAGGCGCCGTTGCGCTCGCCCAGCTCGCCGGTCTCGAAGTCGAAGAGGTACTTCGGGACGAGGAAGAGGGACAGGCCCTTGGTGCCGGGGCCGGCGCCCTCGGGGCGGGCCAGCACGTAGTGGAGGATGTTCTCCGACATGTCGTGCTCACCGGACGTGATGAAGCGCTTCACGCCCTCGATGTGCCAGGAGCCGTCCTCCTGCTGCACGGCCTTGGTGCGGCCGGCGCCCACGTCGGAGCCCGCGTCGGGCTCGGTGAGCACCATCGTGGAGCCCCACTGCTTCTCCGTGGCGACCTTGGCTATGTGCTTCTGGACCTCGTTGCCCTCCTCGAAGAGGATGCCCGCGAAGGCGGGGCCCGAGGAGTACATCCAGACGGCCGGGTTGGCGCCCAGGATCAGCTCGGCGTACGCCCAGATCAGGGAGCGGGGCGAGGTGGTGCCGCCGATCTCCTCGGGGAGGCCCAGGCGCCAGTACTCGGAGTCCATGAAGGCCTGGTAGCTCTTCTTGAAGGACGCCGGGACCGGCGCGGTGTTGGTCTCCGGGTCGAAGACCGGCGGGTTGCGGTCGGCGTCGATGAAGGACTCGGCCAGCTCGTTCTCCGAGAGGCGGGTCAGCTCCTCCAGGATGCTCTTCGCGGTCTCGACGTCCATCTCCTCGAACGGACCGGTGCCGTACAGCTTGTCCCGCCCGAGTACTTCGAAGAGGTTGAACTCGATGTCGCGGAGATTCGACTTGTAGTGCCCCATGGCGACGGCTCCCGGCTCCGTAGAGAGATCGGCGAGGCACTGGATCCTCGCGCTAGTTCACGTACCAACAAGTAGCTACGATGATGCTACCCGTCGGTAATAAGAAGCAACCCCAACCTGTCATCTGTGACAGGTCACACCGGAACGGTCAGTGTCGCGGTGTAGCCGTCCCCCGCACTCCCGGTCATCGTGGCCAGCTGACGGTCGTAGCCGTCGCTGAAGATGCCGTCGCTCTCCAGCGAGAGGCCGCTCAGGTTCCGGACACTCTCGCCGTAGCCGTCCGTGGCGTACACCGTGTCGCAGACGTCCTTCGGGAAGGCGAGCTGCGAGGTGTTCGTGATCGATGTGGCCGCCGTGGCGTCGGCCAGGCTGTCGTAGACCTCGAAGTGGAGGTGCGGCCAGCGGCCCTGGTAGCAGCCTGGGAAGACGCTCCTGAAAGTGACCCGGCCCGCGTCGTCGGTCTCCTGGACGCCGCGCAGGTAGTTCTCCTCGGTGACGCCCTCGGAGTACAGGGAGTAGGCGCCGTCCCGGTCGCAGTGCCACAGGTAGACGGCGGCGCCCCGCTTCGGGGCGTCGCAGCCGGAGGCCGCGTCCACCACCGTCAGCGTGATCGTCAGGGGTATGCCCTCGGCGGTGCCGCCCGCGGAGTCGCCGAAGCTGCGCGTGATGTCGCTGCGGACGACCCCGCTCTCCTTCAGGACGTTCACACCGTTCGAGCCGTCGCCGGGGAACGGACCGGCCGTCTCCTCCGGGATCGCCGCGCACCCGGACGGCGACGAGGAGGAGGGTGACGAGGAGGGCGACGCGGAGGTCTCCCGCTCTGACGTGCAGCCCACCAGCGGAATCAGGCCCGCGCCCGCCACCAGCCGGATCATCCGGCGGCGGGCGAGGACGGGGAGGTCGTAGGAGAGGCCTCTGTCGTGTTCGTGCGGGCCTTCGGCCTGGTGTCCGTTCATGGCACCGACGCTATGAGCGGCGGCCGCGGCAATCCATAGCCGCGGCTGTCAAGTCACTGTCGAGTCGCTGTCGGTTCGCCAGGACTGCCGTACCGGCCCGTGCGCCCGGCCGCTCTCGGTACGCTTGCGCCCATGTACGGCTACGACCAGACAGCGGGTGCGCAGTACGCCCCTCCGCAGCAGCCGATGTCCGGCGGATACGGGCAGCAGCCGCCGCTGTACCCCGAGCCGTCCCCGCCCTCCCTCACGGACGCGGTGCGCGCGTTCACGACCGGGCAGATGGCCGCCGAGGACTTCCAGCAGGCCTTCGCCACGTCGAAGGTCTACTGCCCGCGCGGCGACAACCCCGGCTTCCTCGCGCTGCACAACACCCAGCAGCCGGTGATCCCGATGTTCAGCACGCTCAAGGAGCTGCGCCGGTACGCGGGCAAGGAGTCCAAGTACTTCGTGATCACCGGTTCCGAGGTGCTGGACCTGCTGCCGACCGGCTACGGGTTCGTCCTCGACATGGAGGGCGAGCACCGGATGGTGTTCGACGCGAAGGCCGTCGAGCAGATGGTCGAGTTCGCGATGCGCCGGATGTATGGCGGCTGACCTGCCTTATTTCGGCAGGCGCAGTGCCAGGCCGTCCAGGACGACCTCCAGGCCGTAGGCGAACTTGTCGTCCCGGATCCGGGCGGGATCGATGGCCTGGTCCGCGGTCCTGGCATCGGCGGCCGCCAGGTGGTCGTAGCCGGCGGAGGCCTCACGGGCCGCGGGCAGCAGCCGCGCGACGAACTCCGGCTCGGTCTCGCCGGAGCGGGCGACCGTGGTGAGCCAGGCCGCCTCCGTGGTGCTCATGCCGATGACGTACGAGAAGACCGCGTCGATCGCTCGGCTCGGCTCGGGGAACCCCGCCGCGGTGAACAGCGCCGCGAGTCGCTCGGAGAAGGTCATGTAGTTGGGCCCGAGGTAGGCGAGCCCGGCCTGGCCCAGGACCAAAGTCAGCCAGGGGTGCCGTAGCGCCGTCGTACGGAAGGATCCTGCGGCCTCGGTCACCGCCGCGCGCCAGTCGGGGCCGCCGGCCGGCGGAACGTGGATCTCGGCGGCGACCTCGTCCACCGCGAGCTCCATCAGCTCGTCCTTGGTGGCGACGTGCCGGTACAGGGAGGTCGCGCCGGCGTTCAGGCGGGCGCCTAGCTTGCGCATGCTGAGCGCCTCGATGCCGTCGGCGTCGAGCATCGCGATCGCCTCCCGCACGATCGCGTCGCGGCTGAGCGCGGGCTGGTCGGGGCGGCGCTGCTCGCGGGTCCACACGGACGGGATCGGGTTCTTCGCCGTCGTCTCCGTCGTCTTCGTGCTCTTGGGCATCGACACTCCTCCTGGCGCTCGGTGCTGGCTTTGCGAACAGCGTGCGCATTCAGCGTACAGAACTCAAGGGTTGCGCACACTGTTCCGCTGTGCGTACAGTGTTCGCATCGAAGGAACGGTGTTCGCGGGAGGGGAAACAGACATGGACGCTCGTAATCCACGCCGCTGGTGGATCCTGGTGGTGCTCTGCCTCAGCACGCTCGTGCTGGTCGTCGACAACATGGCGCTGACGGTGGCGGTGCCCACGCTGACCGAGGACATCGGGGCGAGCGCCCAGAGCATGCAGTGGATCCTCGACTCCTACATCCTGGTCTTCGCCGGACTGCTGCTGACCTCGGGAAGCCTGGGGGACCGGTTCGGGCGCCGGAAGGTGATGCTGATCGGCCTGATGCTCTTCGGGGCGGCCTCCATGGGGGCGGTGTTCTGCTCCACACCGGGTGAGCTGATCGCGGTGCGGATCGTGATGGGGGTCGGCGGGGCGCTGATCATGCCGTCGACGCTGTCCATCCTGATCACCGTCTTCGACGAGGACGAGCGGCCCAAGGCGATGGCGGCCTGGGGCTCGGTGTCGATGCTGGGGCTGGTCGGCAGCCCGGTCCTCGGCGGTGTGCTGATCGACCACTTCGCCTGGCAGGCGATCTTCCTGATCAACGTGCCGATCGTCGCCCTGGCGCTGCTGGCCGGTGTGCTGCTGATGCCGGAGTCCAAGGCGCCCTGGCAGAAGCCGGACCCGCTGGGCGCGGTGCTGTCCGCGGTGGGTATGACGGCCCTGGTGTGGTGGATCATCGAGATTCCGCAGCACGGCGCGTTCGAGGGCCGTTCCCTGCTCGTCCTGGCCGTCGCGGTGGTCGCCCTGGCCGGCTTCGTGATCTGGGAGAACGTCACCCGCTCGCCGATGGTCCCGCTGGTCCTCTTCAAGAACCGCAACTTCAGCGGTGGCTCGCTCTCCCTGTCGCTCGTCCAGATCGGCAACGCCGGCCTGCTGCTGGTCCTGACCCAGTACCTCCAGTTCGTGCTCGGCTACTCCGCCGTCAAGGCGGGCCTCGCCTTCCTGCCGCTGGCCGTCGCCGCGCTGGCCGGCAACGCCGCCGGGGCCCAGCTCGCCGTGAAGGCCGGGAACCGGATCGTCATCCTCGCCGGGATGCTGCTCATGGCCGCCTCCTTCGGGCTGCTGACCACGCTCGACGCCGACAGCGGGTTCACAGTCCCGGCCGTGGCGCTGGGGGTCCTCGGTCTGGGTGCGGGCCTCGCGATGCCGGCCGCGGTGGCCGCGCTGATGGGCACCATCCCCGAGGACAAGGCGGGCGTCGGCTCGGCCCTCAACGACACCATCCAGCAGTCCGGCACCGCCCTCGGTATCGCGATCCTCGGCTCCCTGCTCTCCAGCGGCTACGCCGACGCGATGCCGGCCGGCGCTCCCGGGCAGGCCAAGGAGTCCATCGGCGGGGCCCTGGCCGTCGCCGGCGGCGACGCGGGACTGGTCCGGGCGGCTCGCGAGGCCTTCACCGCCTCGATGTCGACGACCTTCACGATCAGCGCGATCGGTGTCCTGGCGGCGGCCGTGGTGGCCACGCTGGTGATGCGGGACCGCAAGGCCGAGCCCTCCGGGATCGAGAACGAGGAGCACCGGCTGGCTGCCTGACACCGGCACGGACGAAGGCCGGCACCCCTGTTCGGGGTGCCGGCCTTCCGTGATGTCGGCGTCATGTCGGTCTTCCGGGGTTCGGGCCGTCCTCCGCTGGGAATGTCCTCCCGGTTTTCTCTGTTTGGGGTGGCAGAAAGTTCAACGCTCAACTAAACTGGGCGTACACGAGGAGGAACCGACATGCCTGCAGTGACCGTCGAGAACCCGTTGACGCTGCCCCGCGTGACCGCGCCGACCGACGCCGTGGCACGTCCCGTGCTCGCCGTCACGACCGCTCCGAGCGGTTTCGAGGGCGAGGGCTTCCCGGTGCGCCGGGCTTTCGCGGGGATCAATTACCGTCATCTCGACCCGTTCATCATGATGGACCAGATGGGCGAGGTGGAGTACGCGCCGGGTGAGCCGAAGGGCACGCCCTGGCACCCGCACCGCGGCTTCGAGACCGTCACGTACATCATCGACGGGATCTTCGACCACCAGGACAGCCAGGGTGGCGGCGGCACCATCACCAACGGCGACACCCAGTGGATGACCGCGGGCTCGGGCCTGCTGCACATCGAGGCCCCACCGGAGCATCTCGTCATGTCCGGCGGGCTCTTCCACGGCCTCCAGCTGTGGGTGAACCTCCCGGCCAAGGACAAGATGATGGCCCCGCGCTACCAGGACATCCGCGGCGGCTCGGTCCAGCTGCTCTCCACCCCCGACGGCGGCGCGCTGCTGCGGGTCATCGCCGGTGAGCTGGACGGGCACGCGGGCCCCGGCATCACGCACACCCCGATCACGATGGTCCACGCGACGCTGGCGCCGGGTGCGGAGCTCACGCTGCCGTGGCGCGAGGACTTCAACGGGCTGGCGTACGTCCTGGCCGGCCGGGGCAGCGTCGGCGCCGACCGCCGCCCGGTCCACACGGGCCAGACGGCCGTCTTCGGCACGGGTTCCTCGCTGACCGTCCGCGCGGACGAGAAGCAGGACTCGAACACGCCGGACATGGAGGTCGTTCTGCTCGGCGGACAGCCGATCCGCGAACCCATGGTCCACTACGGCCCGTTCGTGATGAACACCAAGGACGAGCTCATGCAGGCCTTCGAGGACTTCCAGAAGGGCCGGCTGGGCACGGTGCCGGCCGTGCACGGGATGTCCGAGGCCGGCCCGCAGGACTGACACCGACACCACCCGGAGGGGGGCGCCGCACGCGCGGCGCCCCCCTCCGGCGCTGGCGCCGGGCGGTCCGGGCCCAACGGTGGGTCTTCTCGGCCGGATGGCCGGATGGCCGGATGGCCGGGGGGCGGGGCGGCCCGGTGGCCCGGTGGCCCGGTGGCCCGATGGTGGGTCTGCCCGTTCGGGCCGCCTCAGACGCGGAAGTCGCGCTGTCGCTGTCGCTGTCGCTGTCGCTGTCGCTGTCGCTGTCGGCAGCGGTGGCGGGCCTCGGCGTCCCGGTGGCGTCGGCGGGCCCAGGTCGCGTGTCTGTGCAGGCGGCGTCGCAACCTGAACCGGCGATCCGGGCCGACGGCGCTGACACCCCGTCACCCGGCCGGGTTGTTCCGGCGGGACGGGGCGTTCGGGGCGTGGTCGGGTAGAGGGGTGCAGGACTCCGATCCGAACGCGGCCGGGGCCGGGACGCTGCTCCCGGACCCCCTCCGGCGCCTGGCCGCCTGGTGCGCGCTGCTCCTGCTCGTCTCCGGGGTCGTCTACGTCGGGATCCGGCTGTGTGACGAGTTCCGGACCGCTGTCGTGCCCGTGCTGCTCGCGCTGCTGGGGACGGCGCTGCTCGGGCCGTTGCACCGGCGGCTGGTGAAGGCCGGGGTGCAGCGGTCGGTCGCGGCCGGGCTCACGTGTGTCGCCGTGGTCGCCGTGGTGGGCGGGGCCGTGTACATCGTGGTCGCCGCGCTGATCGACACGGGGGACGAGATCGTCGCCTCGCTCAGACAGGCCGCGCGCGGTGTCTCCGAGCACTTCGGGGCCGCCGGGACCTCGCTGGACGACCTCGCCTCCAACGCGCGGGAGCTGCTGGGCAAGTTCGGCGGCACCGCCGCCTCCGGTGTGATCAGCGGGGTCAGTGTCGTCGGCGAGTCCCTCGCCATCGCCGTGCTCGCGCTGCTGCTCGTCTTCTTCTTCCTGCGCGACTCCGACAAGGCCACCGCGACCCTGCGGGCCCTGGCTCCCCGGGGTTCGGCCGACACCCTGGAGGCCATGGCCCGGCGGGCCTTCCACGCCGTCGAGGGGTTCATGCGCGGCACGACGTTCATCGCGCTCATCGACGCCCTCTGCATCACCGTGGGGCTGCTCGTCCTGGACGTGCCGGGCGCGGCGGGACTGGGCGCGCTGGTCTTCGTCGGGGCCTACATCCCCTACCTCGGCGCCTTCATCTCCGGCGCCGTGGCCGTGCTGGTCGCGCTCGCCGACCGGGGGTTCGTCATCGCGCTGTGGGTGCTGGGGGTCGTACTCGCGGTGCAGGTGCTGGAGGGGCATGTGCTCCAGCCGGCGATCCAGAGCCGGACCGTGCAGATGCATCCGGCGGTGGTGATGGTGACGATCACGGCCGGCGCGTCCGTCGCCGGGGTGCTCGGCATGCTGCTAGCCGTGCCGCTCACCGCCGCCGCCTTCGGCGTCCTCCAGGAGTTGCGCACCCGCTACGGCGACCAGGAGCCGTCGCCCGGGCCGTCCACGGACTCGTAGAGCTCGAACCAGATGCTCTTGCCCTCGCCCCGGGGGTCCACCCCCCAGGCGTGCGCGAGCAGTTCGATCAGCACCAGACCGCGGCCGGAGGACGCCAGCTCCCCTGGTCTGCGCTTGTGCGGCAGGTCGTCACCGCCGTCCGTGACCTCGATCCGCAGCCGCCGCTCCCCCACCGCGCCGGTGATCTCGGCGACGAGCAGCGCGTCGGAGTCCGTGTGCACGAGGACGTTCGTCAGCAGCTCGGACAGCAGCAGTACCGCCGAGTCGAGCTGGTCCGGCGAGGCCCAGTCGTGCAGCAGCTCGCGCAACTGCTGCCGGGCCGCCCCGACCCGCTCGGGCTCGGCCTGCGCGACCGTCAGCACCGTACGCCGCACCGGGCGCGCCGCCGTCATGGTGTCGCCGCACCCGCAGCCCTCGCCCTCGCGGCTGAGCAGCAGCATGGCGATGTCGTCCTCGCGGCGGTCGGTCAGCGGGCCGGTGGTGTGGTGCGAGGACGGCCCGTGCACGGCCTGCACCAGGGTGTCGGCGAGTTCCTCCAGATCGCCCTTGTGCTCCTCCAGGAGCACGCGCAGCCGCCGCCAGCCGGTGTCCAGGTCGTGGCCGCCGGTCTCGATCAGGCCGTCCGTGCAGATCAGCATGGTCTCGCCGGGTTCCAGCGCCAGCCGGGTCGTGGGGTAGTCGGCGTCCGGGTCGATGCCCAGCGGCAGGCCGCCCGACGTCGGCCGCGTCAGCACCGTGCCGTCGGCCATCCGGAACGCCGGGTCCGGGTGCCCGGCACGCGCGATGTCCAGCACCCCCGTCGCCGGGTCGACCTCGACGTACACGCAGGTCGCGAAGCGCGGGTCGGACGGGTCCTCGTCGCTGATGCCGTGCAGGAAGCGGGCGGCGCGGGACAGCACCGCGTCCGGCCGGTGCCCCTCCGAGGCGTAGGCCCGCAGGGCGATCCGCAGCTGGCCCATCAGGCCCGCCGCGTGTACGTCATGACCCTGGACATCGCCGATGACCAGCGCGAACCGTCCGCTCGGCAACGGGATCACGTCGTACCAGTCGCCGCCGACCTGGAGTCCCCCGCCGGTGGGGACATAGCGGGCGGCGACGCTCATGCCCGGGATGCGCTGCGAACCGAGCCTCGGCAGCATCGTGCGCTGGAGCCCGTCGGTCAGCGCCCGTTCGCTCTCGGCCACGCCCGCCCGGGTCAGCGCCTGCGCCAGCATCCGCGCCACCGTCGCCAGCACGGACCGCTCGTCCGGCGTGAAGGCGACCGGGTAGGTGAAGGCGGCCATCCACGCGCCCATCGTGCGGCCGGCCACGGTCAGTGGCAGGAAGGCCCAGGACCGGCGGCCGAAGCGCTCGGCGAGCGGCCAGGTCAGCGGATAACGGGCCTTGTACTGCTCGGGGGAGGACAGATACACGGCCCGGCCCGTGCGCGCCGCCTCGGCGGCCGGATAGTCCGTGTCCAGCGGCATCTCCGAGAACGGGCTCTCGGCGCCCTGCTGTTGCCCGTGGTGGCCGATGATCGTCAGCCGGTCGCCCGCCACGCCGAACACCGCCAGCCCGTCCGGCGAGAACCCCGGCATCGACAGATTGGCCGTGACCCGCAGCACCTCCTGCGTGGAGCGCGCCTCGGCCAGCGCCCGGCCCGCGTCCAGCAGGAACGCCTCCCGTGAGCGCCGCCAGTCACCGGTGACCGCGCTGCGCCCGGCCGCGGTGCCCGGCGTCGGCTCCGTCACCTCCTGGAGGGTGCCGATCAGCCGGTACGCCTTGTGGACCCGGTCGAAGGACGGCTTGGAGCGGCTGCGGACGATCCGGACGATCCGGCCCTGCTCGTCCATGACGCGGATCCGCACCTCGGCGAGGGTGCCCTCGGCGACGGCGAGCTGCACCACGCCGGTGATCTCGTTCCAGTCGACCGGGTGCAGCCGGGCCCGGGCCTGGGCCTCGGTGAGGCTGACCTGCTCGGCGGGCAGCCCGAGCAGCCGTGCCGCCTCGGCGTCGACCGTGACCAGCCCGGTAGCGGTGTCCCAGTGCCAGAGGCCGGTCGCGAGGGCGGCGAGGGCCTCCCCCACGGCGGGCAGGGGCTCGCCAGTGCGCATTGCCCTACTTTAAGAAGAGGGGATCGAAGACTGCCACCGATGACTGAAGTGTGCTCGATCGTTAACTGTGGAGAGCCGATCTTGCCCTGCCCGGTACGCTGGGGACCAGTTTCACGTGAAACACAGACCCCGATCAGCGAAGACTGGATGAACGACGATGCATCGGTACAGGTCCCACACCTGCGGCGAGCTCCGCTCCTCTGACGTCGGCACCGACGTCCGGCTGAGTGGCTGGCTGCACAATCGGCGCGACCTGGGCGGCATCCTCTTCATCGATCTGCGGGATCACTACGGCATCACGCAGCTCGTCGCCCGTCCCGGCACCCCCTCCTACGAGGCTCTCGACAAGCTCTCCAAGGAGTCGACCGTCCGTATCGACGGCAAGGTCGTCTCCCGCGGCGCCGAGAACATCAACTCCGAGCTGCCGACCGGTGAGGTCGAGGTCGAGGTCGGCGATGTCGAGCTGCTCGGCGCGGCCGCCCCGCTGCCCTTCACCATCAACGCCGAGGACGGGGTCAACGAGGAGCGGCGCCTGGAGTACCGCTTCCTGGACCTGCGCCGCGAGCGCATGCACCGCAACATCATGCTGCGCACGGCGGTCATCTCGGCGATCCGGCACAAGATGACGGCGCTGGGCTTCAACGAGATGGCGACGCCGATCCTGTCCGCGACCTCCCCCGAGGGCGCCCGCGACTTCGTCGTCCCGTCCCGTCTGCACCCGGGCAAGTTCTACGCCCTTCCCCAGGCGCCCCAGCAGTTCAAGCAGCTGCTGATGATCTCCGGCTTCGACCGCTACTTCCAGATCGCGCCCTGCTTCCGCGACGAGGACGCGCGCGCCGACCGCTCGCCGGGCGAGTTCTACCAGCTCGACGTCGAGATGAGCTTCGTCGAGCAGGAGGACGTCTTCCAGCCGGTCGAGAAGCTGATGACCGAGCTGTTCGAGGAGTTCGGCGGCGGACGCCACGTCACCTCGCCGTTCCCGCGGATCCCGTTCCGCGAGGCGATGCTCAAGTACGGCTCCGACAAGCCGGACCTGCGCGCCCAGCTCGAACTCACCGACATCACCGACATCTTCGAGGGCTCGGAGTTCAAGGCGTTCGCCGGCAAGCATGTGCGGGCCCTGGCGGTGCCGGACGTCTCGGCGCAGCCCCGCAAGTTCTTCGACCAGCTCGGTGACTACGCCGTCTCGCAGGGCGCCAAGGGCCTGGCCTGGGTCCGTGTCGCCGAGGACGGCTCGCTGTCCGGCCCGATCGCGAAGTTCCTCACCGAGGAGAACGTCGCCGAGCTGACCAAGCGCCTGTCCCTGGCCGCCGGCCATGCCGTGTTCTTCGGCGCGGGCGAGTTCGACGAGGTCTCGAAGATCATGGGCGCGGTGCGGGTCGAGGCCGCCAAGCGTGCCGGGCACTTCGAGGAGAACGTCTTCCGCTTCTGCTGGATCGTCGACTTCCCGATGTACGAGAAGGACGAGGAGACCGGCGCGATCGACTTCTCGCACAACCCGTTCTCCATGCCGCAGGGCGGTCTGGAGGCCCTGGAGACCCAGGACCCGCTGGACATCCTGGGCTGGCAGTACGACATCGTCTGCAACGGCGTCGAGCTGTCCTCCGGCGCGATCCGGAACCACGAGCCGGAGATCATGCTCAAGGCCTTCGAGATCGCCGGGTACGACCGCGAGACGGTCGAGGAGAAGTTCGCCGGCATGCTGCGCGCCTTCCGCTTCGGCGCCCCGCCGCACGGCGGCATCGCCCCGGGCGTCGACCGCATCGTCATGCTGCTCGCCGACGAGCCCAACATCCGCGAGACCATCTCCTTCCCGCTCAACGGCAACGCCCAGGACCTGATGATGGGCGCGCCGACGGAGCTGGAGGAGGCGCGGCTGAGGGAGCTGCACCTGTCGGTGCGCAAGCCGCAGCCGAAGTAGTACCTCTGGCGAACTCGTGGGTGGCTCGGAACCGACGCCGGTTCCGAGCCACTTTCGTACCCAGGGCATTTACCCAGCTCTTACCCAGGCTCCTGACAGACGCGCTCCCTAGCTTCGCTTCCCATGACGGGACAGGAAACGGCCCAAGGGCCGAAACACAAACGGGATCTGACACGCCGTAAGGTCGTCGCCGCGGGCGCCGGCGCGGTGGTGGCGGCGGGCGTCGGCGGTACGTTCGCGGCGGGCGCGTTCGCCGGGGAGGAGCCGAAGGCCGCCAAGGGGACGAAGGCCGCCGCGAGCGCCGGCGAGGTCTGCTACAAGCTGACCTCCGAGACCACCGAGGGCCCCTACTACATCGACGCGGACAAGCTCCGCCGGGACGTCACCGAGGACCAGGAGGGCATCCCGCTCACCCTGCGTCTGAAGGTGATCGACTCCGAGACCTGCAAGCCGCTCGCGAACGCCGCCGTGGACATCTGGCACTGCAACGCGCTGGGCGTGTACTCGGGTTACGAGGACATGGGCAGCGGCGGCGGGGGCGGTGGGGGCGGTACGCCGCCCTCCGGTACGCCGACCGGTACGCCCACGGGTCCGCCGCCGGACGGTGGCGGCGGAGGCGGGGGCCATCAGGAGCCCACCGACGACGAGCGCTATCTGCGCGGCACCTGGCGGACGGACAAGCGAGGCTTGGTCGAGTTCCGCACGGTCTTCCCCGGCTGGTACCAGGGTCGCTGTGTGCATATCCACACCAAGGTGCACGTCAACGGCACCTGGACCGACTCCGGTTACGAGGGCGGCACCACCTGCCACACCGGCCAGCTGTTCTTCGACGAGGAGTCCGTGCTGGCCTCCGCCGAGGCCGAGCCGTACTCCACCAACACCACGACCCGCACCACCCTCGACGAGGACACCATCTACCCCGGCAACGGGACCGAGGGCGGGCTGCTCAAGCTCAAGTACCGGAAGAACGCCATCGCCAAGGGCGTCGTCGCCACCCTCACCATGGGCGTCGACCCCGAGGCGACACACGAAGGCACGGATGACGCGGTCCAGCCGGGCGCGTCGGCATCGGCGTCCGCGTCGGCATCGGCGTCCGCGTCGGCCGCCGCGAGCTGACGGAAGGCGTGCATGGGGGCGGGTGTCTACACGCAGCCCGCCCCACATTCACATATATGTACTTCTGCTCAATCCGTTGACCCGGAAGGCGGGCCTCCATAAGGTCCCTTCGAGAACGCGTACGTGATTGCTGTTCACGTATGTGCACATCGAGGGAGACAACGATGTCAGAAGCCGCGACCGCCATACCCGAGGTCGAGCAGCGAGCGGTGAGCAAGTTCCTGCGCCGCATGCTGCCGATCCTGGTCCTGATGCTGCTGGTCAACCAGATGGACCGGACGAACGTGGGCTTCGTCCAGAACGAACTGCGGGCCGACGTCGGAGTCAGCGCCACCGCCTACGGCCTCGGAGCGGGCCTGTTCTTCATCGGGTACGCCCTGTTCGAAGTGCCGAGCAACATGCTGCTGGAGCGGCTCGGTGCCAGGGTCTGGCTGACCCGGATCATGATCACCTGGGGCGCGGTGATCGTGGCGATGTGCTTCATCCACAACGTGTGGATGTTCTACTCGCTGCGGTTCCTGCTCGGTGTCGCTGAGGCCGGCTTCTTCCCCGGTGTGCTCCTGTACTTCACCCAGTGGCTGCCGGACTCCAGCCGGGGCCGGGCCAGCGCGATCTTCCTGGGCGGCTCGGCGACGGCGTACATCGTCACGGGCCCGATCACGGGCGCGCTCCTGGAACTGCACGGCGCGGGCGGCATCGCGGGCTGGCGCTGGATGTTCGCCCTCGAAGGGGCCTTCTCCATCCTGGTCGGCTTCATCGCCGGGTTCTTCCTGGTCTCCCGGATCCAGGACGCCAAGTGGCTCACGCAGGAGGAGAAGGACGCGCTGAGCGATGCGGTGGCCCGGGACAAGGAGGCGCGGGACCGTGCGCCGTCGGTGTCGCGGATGAAGCTGCTCTTCCACCCGCAGGTGGCGGTCCTGACCGCGGTGTTCTTCGCGATGGCGCTCACCGGCTACGCGATCACGTTCTGGCTGCCGAGCCTGGTGGAGGAGATCGGCGGGCTGTCTCCCTTCCAGATCGGCCTGCTGTCGGCGATCCCGTGGATCTGTGCGGTGATCGCGATGTACACGATGAGCCACTTCACCGACCGGGCGCCGGACCGCCGTCCCTATCTGGCGATCGCCCTGGTCCTGTCCGCCATCGGCACGTTCCTCGCCACCCTCGGCTCGCCCTGGTTCGGCCTCGTCGCCCTCACGCTGGCCGCGGTCGGCGGCAAGTGCGCTGCCACGCTGTTCTGGCCGATGGCCCAGTCGGGCCTCGACCTGAAGATCGCCGCGCCGGGACTGGCCCTGGTCAACTCCATCGGCAACCTCGGCGGCTTCGTGTCCCCCACTCTGTTCGGCTACCTCAAGGACACGACGGGCAGCACGAACGGGGGGCTGTACACGCTCTCGGCGGCGTCGATCCTGGCGGTGCTGGGCGTGGCGTTCGTACGGCATACCAACCGGGGCCCCCAGGGCGGCGCCGGGGACCGCGCGACGACGGTGACGGCGAAGCCGGCGGTGGGCGAGGCCCGCTGACCACAGCAGCCTCCGGGGCCCGCTCCATGGGTTGGGAGCGGGCCCCGGCGTCTTGGGGTGCGATCACTCCTCGGTGAAGAGGTCCTCTGCCTTGCCGGCTGTCAGGGAGCGGTCGAACCAGAGCGTGAGGGTGTCGAGGTCGGTGCAGGAGGTGATGCGGTCGCGGGTGGCCTCGGGGATGTCGATGCCTCGCTTCTCCAGCACGCTCAGGACGGACTCGGCTTTGCCTTCAGCCTTGCCTTCAGCCTTGCCTTCAGCTTTGCCTTCAGCCTTGCCCTCCAGATACGTCTCTTCGAAGAGGGTTCCCCTGCCCGGGAAGTAAGTGCCGACCATTTTCTCCAGCTCTCTCCAGGTATCCCGGACCGGAGTGTTCTCCAGCCCGATCTCAAGCCATTCGCACCAGTACTTCGCTGTGGCCTTGTCGAAGGACCGCATTCCGCGAGCCAGCATGTCCAGTATGGCGGCGGCGTTTTCGCTTTCGCTATGCACGATGGCCGAGAGCGTGGCCATGGCCGGTGCCCGGGCCACCATGCCCTCGTCGGTGATCTCCGCGACGTTGTCCGGGCCCAGCACGAAGGGACGCGTGGCCTGGGTCGTCCAGGTGCCCACGCGGCTCTCGAAGGGCCCGGCTGCCCAGGACGCGGTCCGCCGGTTCTTGCAGACCGCGACGAGCAGCACGGGCATTCCGAACTTCGCGTGCAGGTGTGCGACGTAGTACGCCCAACTGGTCCCCTTGCCAGTAGCCCGGTCGGTCTGGGCCTCGATGGCGATCAGAAAGCCGTCCCCCTCCGACGGCTCGATACGCAGCACCGTGTCCACACGGCGCTCCAGCGGCTTGATCTCGGTGGCGTCAGGGGTGAGCGCCTCGATGGTCGCCTTCGCGGGCGGTGGTAGTCCCAGCGCTTCGAAGACGGGAGTGAGAACCTCCGGATGGTCCTGGAAAATCCGGTGGGAGGTCTCATGGGTTGATGTGACCATGTGCGCAAGCTAGGTCCATCGAGAAGCGGCGGATCCGGAAAATGGGCTGAGTTCACTCATTCGAGAGCGGAAGAAACGTTCTGTTCCGCCGCACTCCCGGGCGGGCTAGCGCGCTACGAACTGGGTCAGGATCGCCTGGACCTCGTAGATGTCGACGCCCTTGGTGAAGGTCTTCTGGATCGGGAGTTGGGAGCCGGAGAGCCAGATCTTCAGTTCCGCGTCGAGGTCGAAGGTGCCGGCCGTTTCGACCGCGAAGTGGGTGATGCTGCGGTACGGGACGGAGTGGTACTCGACCTTCTTGCCGGTGATGCCCTGCTTGTCGATCAGGATCAGGCGGCGGTCGGTGAAGAGGATGGTGTCGCGGATGAGGAGGAACGCGGCGTGGACCTGTTCGCCGTGGCCGAGGAGGCGGGCGTAGTCCTGCTGGGCCGAGGCCGGGTCTACGGTGTGCGCGTTGCCGAAGAGTGCCATGGAAACCCCCGTGGTGAGTGGCGGCGGCCGGATGGCCGGGTGCCGTGCTTTGTGCGATCTTCGCAAAGCGCGGGGCCCGGGAGAAGGTGTTCGTTCTCCCGGGCCCCGCGCTGTAGCGAGCGTGTTACGACCGTTACGCCGTCGGCTTCTCCTCCAAGCGCGGGAAGAGGACCGCGCCCTTCGTGACCGTCGCGCCGGCCGTCAGCTTGCCCCACTCGCCGGACTCCTGGACCTTCTGGTCCGCGAGCGCCCCGAGGGAGGCCTCGGCGCCGAGTGAGTCCCAGAGCTTCTGCGACGTCTCCGGCATGACCGGGTTGAGCAGGACCGCGATGGCCCGGAGGGACTCGGCGGCGGTGTAGAGGATGGTGGCCAGGCGGGCCTTGCCCTCGTCAGAGGTGTCCTTCGCGACCTTCCACGGCTCCTGCTCCGTGATGTAGCCGTTGACCTGCTTGACGAAGTCGAAGATCGCCAGGATGCCGCCCTGGAAGTCCAGGTCCTCGCCGATCCGGCGGTCCGCCTCCGTGACGGCCTTCGCGAGGCCCTCGTGGATCGCCTTCTCGGCCTCGCCGTCGGCCGTGGACTCCGGCAGCTCACCGCCGAAGTACTTGCCGACCATCGCCGCGACACGGGACGCCAGGTTGCCGTAGTCGTTCGCCAGCTCGCTGGTGTAGCGGGCGGAGAAGTCCTCCCAGGAGAAGGAGCCGTCCTGGCCGAAGGCGATCGCGCGCAGGAAGTACCAGCGGTACGCGTCCACGCCGAAGTGCGAGGTCAGGTCCTGCGGCTTGATGCCGGTCAGGTTCGACTTCGACATCTTCTCGCCGCCGACCATCAGCCAGCCGTTGGCCGCGATCCTGCCGGGCAGGGGCAGCCCCTGTGCCATCAGCATCGCGGGCCAGATCACCGCGTGGAAGCGGAGGATGTCCTTGCCGACCAGGTGGACGTCGGCCGGGAAGGTCTCCTCGAACTTCGCCTGGTTCTCGTTGTAGCCGACCGCCGTGGCGTAGTTCAGCAGGGCGTCGACCCACACGTAGATCACATGCTTGTCGTCCCACGGGACCGGGACGCCCCAGTCGAACGTGGAACGGGAGATGGAGAGGTCCTGCAGGCCCCGGCGTACGAAGTTCACGACCTCGTTGCGCGCGGACTCCGGCTGGATGAAGCCGGGGTTCGCCTCGTAGTGGGCGAGGAGCTTGTCGCCGTACTCGCTCAGCTTGAAGAAGTAGTTCTCCTCGCTGAGGCTCTCCACGGGCTTCTTGTGGATCGGGCAGAGCTTCTGACCTGCGTATTCGCCCTCGCCGTCGAGGAGCTCGCCGGGGAGCTTGTACTCCTCGCAGCCGACGCAGTACGGGCCCTCGTAGCCGCCCTTGTAGATCTCGTCCTTGTCGTACAGGTCCTGGACGAATTCCTGGACGCGGTCCGTGTGCCGCTTCTGCGTGGTGCGGATGAAGTCGTCGTTCGCGATCTCCAGGTGCTCCCAGAGGGGCTTCCACGCCTCCTCGACCAGCTTGTCCGCCCACTGCTGCGGGCTGACGTCGTTCGCCTCCGCGGTGCGCATGATCTTCTGACCGTGCTCGTCCGTGCCGGTGAGGTACCACACCTTCTCGCCGCGCTGACGGTGCCAGCGGGAGAGCACGTCGCCTGCGACGGTCGTGTAGGCGTGGCCCAGGTGAGGAGCGTCGTTGACGTAGTAAATGGGGGTCGAGACGTAGTACGCCTTCGCCCCCTGCTTCTCGGATCCAGTGGCCGCCATGGTCGAAATCCTACTGGTCCGTCGAAGATCGACTCACACGTGTTTCGGGGGGTGGACAGGGGCGCCGTGCCGTGTCCACCCCCCGGAGGGTGTGTGGTGCTGCCTGTGGGCTTACGGGCGCCAGTTCGCCAGTACGCCCTCGTAGAGCTCCTTGTCCGTGAGCTCGCGGGGGGTTTCGCCGGCGAGGAAGTGGGACGTGTTGGGAGTCTTGAGCTTGCGGAGGTAGTCGAAGGCCTTGTTCTCCGGGTCGCCGAATGCGACGAAGGAGAAGAAGACGGTGGGGTGGGACTCGGCCGCGCCGGTGAGGGCCTGGTTGGCGGGGGTCTTGGCGTCGGGGGCGCCGTCCGTCTGGAAGATCACCAGGGCCGGGGTGTCGGTCGCTGCGTCCTTGCTGTGGGCGCTGTGGTGGGCGAGGACTGCTTCGACCGCGGCGTGGTAGCTGGTGCGGCCCATGCGGCCGAGGCCGGCGTGCAGGGTGTCGATCTTGTTCTCGTGGTCGGTGAGGGTGATCTCGCCGGTTCCGTCGAGTTCGGTGGAGAAGAAGACGACCTGGACCGTGGCCTCGGGGTCGAGGTGGGCGGCGAGGGCGAGGGTCTGTTCCGCGAGGGCCTGGGCGGAGCCGTCCTTGTAGTACGGGCGCATGGAGGCGGAGCGGTCGAGGACGAGGTAGACCTTGGCTCGGGTGCCGGTGAGGTTGTGTTGCTTGAGGGTGGTGGTGGCGGCCTTGTAGGCGGTGGTGAGGCCGGGGGCGCGGGACTTTACGCGGGTGAGGGGGAGGGCGGGGGTTGCGTCGGCGTCCGTTTCGGTGTCGGCCTCGGCCTCGGCTTCGCCTTCGGCCGAGTCGTTCCCACCCGCACCACCCGTGCCGCTTTCGTTGTCGGGTGCGGGTGGCCCCTGTGGGGCGGAGTCGCCGTCGGCGGGTGCGGGTGCGTCGGCCTCCGGCTGTGCGGGCGCCTCGGCTGCCGCCTTCGGCTCAGCCTTCGGCTCAGCCTTCGGCTCCGCCTCGGCCTTCGGCTCCGCTTCCGGCTCCGGCTGGGCCGCGGCGGGCTCGGGCTTGTCCTCTGTCTTCGCGTCGGACACCGCCTCGGGCTCGACGGCGGCCTGGGTGTCGGCGGCGGCCTCAGGCTCTGCGTCGGTAGCGGCCTCGGCCTCCTCGCTTGCCTCAGGCTTCGCTTCCGGAGCCGTCTCGGCAGCGGTCGGCGCTGCGGCTCCCGCCTCATCGGCAGCAGCCTGCTCTTCCGCAACGACCGGCTTCTCGGTGCCCTCGGGCTCCTTCGCGACCGCCGGTTCCTCGACGACTGCCGGCTTCTCGGCCTCCGCCGGTTCCTCGACGACCGCCGGCTTCTCGGCGACCGCCGGCTCTTCCGCAACGACCGGCTTCTCGGTGCCCTCGGGCTCCTCCGCAACCGCCGGCTCCCCGACGACTGCCGGCTCCTCGGCCACGGCCGCCTTCTCGGTGCCCTCGGGCTCCTCGACGACCGCCGGCTTCTCGACGACTGCCGGCTCCTCCGCAACCGCCGGCTCCTCGGCGACCGCCGGTTCCACGACCCCAGCCTTCTCCGCGACCGTCGGCTCCTCGACAACCGCCGTCGGCTTCTCGACAGTCGCCGACGAATCCTCGGCAACCGCAGCCGGCTCCTCGGCAACCGCAGCCGCCTCCGCCTCCTCCGTCTCCGCAGACCGCGTAGGACGAGGTACCGCCGCCACATGGTCGAACGCCGCCGAGACCAGGTCGTGCTCGTCGGGAGACGACGTGCGGGGTTCGGGGACGCTTGCCGTGGGGGAGGGGGTGTGGCGTTCGCCGGAGGCGGTGGGGGGCTCTTGGGCGGGGACCTGGACCTGGGGGGTCGAGGTGTCGTGCGACGGCGTTGCCGTCGGTTCCTCCGTCGTGGTCGGCCGCGCCGCACCCTCCGCCTCGGCGGTCCGTGACTTGCGTGACCGTCCGAACGCGTTCCGCAAGAGAGTGAGAATGCCCATGTGCGCGCAACCCTTCGCGTGAGTTGAAGCCCGTCAATCCCTGGCCAGGACGGACACGTAAGGTTAGCGGCCCTCCTGTGTGATCTTGGGCAGGGTCGGGTGTGCGGGGCCCTCGCTGTCAAGGGGGACATCCGGACTGCCGACATGACGCCCTGCTGAATCGCTGCAACTGCCGTACGGCTGCCGCAGGTTCACCTCGTGTTCATCCAGGCGCCCGGCTCCCGCACATATGTGCTCCTACGGTCACGCTGACACCAAGGGCATCCAAGGAGAGAGCAAAGTGCGAAAGCTGCTGCCGTTGATCGGAACGCCGTCCGGTTCGCACCCTGGCGGCCGGTCCGCCATGACCTGTCGTTTCCGGTGTGGTGACGCCTGCTTCCACGAGGTGCCCAACACCAGCTCCAACGAGTACGTCGGTGATGTGATCGCCGGTGCGATCGGCCGCCGGTCGATGATGCGGGCCGCGGCCGTGGTGACCGTGGCCGCGGCGGGTGCGGGGGCCGTGGGCCTCGGGCAGGCCCAGCCTGCCGGGGCGGCACCGGCCCAGGCACCGGCATCGGCGTCCGCAGCGGACGCCGCCGCGGCCGCCCGGCGTAAACACAAGGGCGCGCGCGGGCTGCGCTTCGCGCCCGTCGCGCCCAACACCACCGACGCCGTGACCGTGCCGGACGGGTACGGGCAGAACGTCGTGATCCGCTGGGGCGAGCCCATCCTGCGCGGGGCGCCCGCCTTCGACCCGGAGAAGCAGACCGCCAAGGCCCAGGCCGGGCAGTTCGGGTACAACTGCGACTTTCTCGCCCTGCTGCCGCTGCCCGGGGAGCGGAACCGGCAGCTTCTCGTCGCCAACCATGAGTACACGGACGAGGTGCTCATGTTCCGCGGGTACGACGCCGCCAACCCCACCCGTGAGCAGGCCGAGATCGCCTGGGCCGCGCACGGGCTGTCCGCCGTTGTCGTGGAGGGGGACCGGAAGACGGGCAAGCTGACCGCTGTCTCGCGGCATCAGCTCAACCGGCGCGTCACCGTCACCACCGAGTTCCGGCTGACCGGGCCCGTCGCCGGGTCGAAGCTCGTGCGGACCTCCGCGGACCCGACCGGCACCAAGGTGTTCGGCACCCTCAACAACTGCTCGGGCGGTGTCACCCCGTGGGGCACGACCCTGCACGGCGAGGAGAACTTCAACCAGTACTTCGGCAATGCCGGCCGGGACACCGACAAGCGGTACGGGATCGGGACCGGGGCCACCGAGCGGAAGTGGGAGCGGTTCGACAAGCGGTTCGATGTCGCCCAGGAGCCCAACGAGGTGCACCGGTTCGGGTACGTCGTCGAGTTCGACCCGTACGACCCCGACTCGACGCCCCGCAAGCACACCGCGCTCGGGCGGTTCAAGCACGAGGCCGCGACCGTGCGGCTCACGCAGGACGGCCGGCCCGTCGTCTACACCGGTGACGACGAGCGGTTCGACTACTTCTACAAGTTCGTCGGCAGCAAGCGGATGCGCCACGGGTCCTCGCGTGCCGTGCGCGAGCACAACCTCTCGCTGCTCGACGAGGGGACGCTGTACGTCGCCAAGCTCACCGGCGACTCCCCCGCCATCGAGATCGACGGCACGGGCAAGCTGCCCGGCGACGGTGAGTTCGACGGGAGCGGGCAGTGGATTCCGCTGGCCACCGCCACCGCGAAGGGTGCCGTCTCGCATGTGGACGGCATGACCGCGGAGGAGGTGTTCGTCTTCACGCGGCTCGCCGGTGACAAGGTGGGCGCCACCAAGATGGACCGGCCCGAGGACATCGAGCCCAACCCGGTGACCGGCAAGGTGTACGTCGCTCTGACGAACAACTCCAACCGCGGTGTCGGCTCCAACGCCAAGGCGGACGAGGCCAACCCGCGCCACGCCAACAAGCACGGGCACGTGCTGGAGCTCACCGAGCGCTGGAACCGGCCGGAGAGCACGAAGTTCGCCTGGTCGCTGTTCCTGGTCGCCGGTGACCCGGACGACCCTGCGACGTACTTCGCCGGGTTCCCGAAGGACGGCGTCAGCTCCATCTCCTGCCCGGACAACGTCGCCTTCGACCCCTACGGCAACCTGTGGCTGTCCACCGACGGCGCCCAGCTCGGCTCGCACGACGGCCTGTTCGGTGTGGCGACCCGGGGTGAGCGGCGAGGTGAGCTCAAGCAGTTCCTGACCGTGCCGAAGGGCGCCGAGACCTGCGGGCCGATCATCCAGGACCGGCGCGTCCTCGTCGCCGTGCAGCACCCGGGCGAGATCGACGGCGCGACCGTGGAGAAGCCGGCCAGCACCTGGCCCGACGGGCCCGGGAAGTATGTCCGGCCCGCGGTCGTGGCCGTGTGGCGCGCGGACGGGTGCGACATCGGCGTCTGAGTCGCCGAAGGTTCGAGAGGTCAGGGGAGGGCCGGGCTCGGCGGTCTGTGCGGTCCGTCGGGTGCCGGCCATTCCCGGGCCGGCCATTCCCGGTATGCCGGTGCCTGTCGCGCCACCTCCCCGTACGCCTCCTCCAGCGCGGGGTAGACGCGGGCCAGGGCCGTCTCCGTACGCGCCGCGACGAGCAGCCGTACGCCGAGAGGGTCGCCCTTGATGCGGCGTACCGCCATGTCGGGGCGGGGGGTGCGGGTCGGCTGGCACACGGTGACCACCTCGCCGGTCGCGACCAGGGCGTCGGCCGTGTGGTAGTCGCCGTGCAGCACGTGAGGGCTGACGTCGGCGGCCCGGAACATCCGCTGGACGGCGTCCCATTCGCCGTCGACCGTAGGGTCGATCATCCAGCGGTCGCCGGCCAGGTCGCTCAGGTCGACCTCGGGGTTTCCGGCCGCCGGATGGTCGACGGGCAGCGACACGCACTGCGGCTCGCGTTCGACCAGGACGCGCTGCCGGAGTTCGGCGGGGATGCGCAGCGGGCAGCCCTCCACCTCGTGCACGAAGGCGACGTCGAGCTGGCCGTCCACGACCATGCGGAGCAGGGCGTTCGCGGAGACGTTCATATGGAGGGTGGGATTCTGGCCGTGGGCGCGCAGGCGGCGCAGCCAGCCCGCCAGGGCCTTGCTCGCCGTCGAGCCGATACGGAGCTCGGTGCCGCCGGCGGCCGCCGCCCTCGCCTCGACCACCAGCAGACGCATCTCGGTCAGCAGCGGACGGGCGCGGCTCAGGACCAGCCGGCCCAGCGGGGTGGGGCGGCAGCCGGTGCGGGCACGCAGGAACAGCGGGCCGCCCAGCTCCTGCTCGATGCGGCGCAGTTGTGTGCTCAACGACGGCTGGGCAACGCCCAGGTGCCGGGCGGCGCGGTGCAGACTGCCGGTGTCGGCGATGGCGCACAGCGCGCGGAGGTGCCTCACCTCGAGCTCCATGCTCCGTGAGGCTAAAGCGGAACCGCGCCTATAACCAGCCACATAATTCACCGCTAAAGCATGTGAATTGGGCAGCCAATAGTACTGTCCTATCCCCGGCTGCCATCATCACAGGCGCCGCACAGGCATCGAGACTCACCGGTGACGACTCACCCCCACCAAGGAGTCTCGATGCGAAAGTCCATGTCAGCGCTGGCGGTTCTCGGTCTCGGCCTTGCGACGGTCGGCTTCGGTACAGCGGTTCCCGCCGCTGCCGCTCCGGCCGCGGCCCCGCACGCCGGGTACGTCGCCAAGTCCGCCGATTCGGATGCCGGCAAGGCCTTCTTCCAGGCCGTCCTGAAGTCCGTCGCCGAGAAGCGTGCCGCCAACCCCAGTGCCACCGCGGCCGTCACCGTCGTCTACGACGCGTCCCGCGCGCCGACGTTCAGCTCCCAGATAGCGCGCAGCACCCAGATATGGAACGGCGCGGTGTCGAACGTGAAGCTCCAGTCGGGCTCCGCGTCGTCCGCCGACTTCAGCTACAGAGAGGGGAACGACTCCCGAGGCTCGTACGCCTCGACCGACGGGCACGGCAACGGCTACATCTTCCTCGACTACCGGCAGAACCAGCAGTACGACTCCACGCGGGTCACCGCGCACGAGACCGGCCACGTCCTCGGTCTGCCCGACCACTACTCGGGTCCGTGCAGCGAGCTGATGTCCGGTGGCGGGCCCGGCACGTCCTGCACCAACGCCAACCCGGACGCCAACGAGCGGGCCCGGGTGAACCAGCTGTGGGCCAACGGCCTCGCGGCGGCGATGGACAAGGCCCTGGAGAAGTCCGGCCGTTAGGACTGGCTCCCAGGGCGCTGATGCAGCGTCAGTTCAGTGATCACCGACCGGTGGTCCGTGTCGGCCAACTTCAGCACACGGGTGTCGCGGGCCGCGAAGTCCCGCGACACCAGCACATGGTCGATCTGGGCGCCGAGCGTCGGCGCGGTCAGGGCCGGCCAGGTGGCCGTGCGGTCGGCGCCGTCCAGGCGGGAGGCGTCGCGCAGGCCGGTGTCGAGGATGCGGCGGAAGGCGGCGTGGTCCTGGGAGGCGTTGAAGTCGCCGGCCAGGACGAGCGGGTCAGCGCGGTCCGTGGCGGCCGCGGCGCGCAGGGCCCCGAGCTCCCGTTTCCAGAGGTCCACCTGCCCGGGCAGCGGGGGCATCGGGTGGGCGAGCTGGAGCCGTACGGCGTGCCCGTCCACGTCGGCGACCGCCCCGGGCATGCCCATGGTGCCGGGGACGCCGTCGGTGCGCCGGAGCGGGAAGCGGCTGAGGATGACGGAGCCCTCGGAGCCGCCGCCCTCGACGGCACTGCGGTGCGGGAAGTCCTGCGAGAGGTCCTTCTTCAGCCGGGCGTCACAGTCGTAGTCGCACTCCTGCACGAAGACGATGTCCGGTTTCTCGCGGCGGACGGCGGCGACCAGGGAGCCGGTGCCCTGCCCGAACTCGACGTTCGAGGTCAGCACGCGCAGGTCGGCGACCGGGCGGCCCGCCGGGTCGTCGACCTTGCCGTACGGCTCGATGAACCAGGCCAGCAGGCCGAGCACGGCGACTCCCCAGACGGTTCCCAGCCACCAGCGGGAGCGCAGGGTGAGCAGCAGCGCCAGGCCGGTGGGCGCGAGCAGCCAGGGGAGGAAGGCGAGGAGCTGCGGGACGGGTGTGCCGCCGTCGCTGTCGGCGGTCCGGAAGCCGACGACCACGCTCACTCCCGCGAGCAGCAGCCCGGCGAACCAGGCGCCGCACCCCCGTCCGGGCGGGCGGTCCTCCGGCCCGTCGTCCGTGGCGGTCCACTCGGCAGCGGCGGTGTTCACAGGCCGGCCTTCCGTTCGCGGGGTGGTTCGCCCGCATCCTCCCTCAAAGACGGGGTGGCGCGGAGGAAGGTTGCCGGGCGTCGACCCGGGCCAGGAATTCCCCCAGCGCCCGGTCGAACACGTCCGGGCGTTCCAGGTTCGGCATGTGGGCCGCGCCGTCGACGATGTGCAGCGCCGAGTCCGGGAGGGCCATGTGCATGGCCAGGGCGTCGGAGACCGGTGTGAAGGAGTCGTCCGCTCCCACGACGACCAGGGCCGGGACGGAGACACGGGGCAGCAGGTCGTCGTAGCCGGGGCGCCGGGCGCGGGCGCGCAGGGCGGCTGCGGCGCCCTCGGGGGCGGTGGCGGTCATCATGCGGTGGACGTGGGCCTTGACCCCGTCGGGGGCGTACGGGGCGACCATCCGCTCCAGGACCTCGTCGGCGTAGCCGCGCATGCCCTCCGCCAGGAGACGGTCCGCCATGGCGTCACGGGTGCGGACGCCCTCCGGGGTCTCCGCCGACGGGAAGGTGTCCGCGAGGACCAGTCCGCTGACCCGCTCGGGGAACAGGCGGTAGCAGTCCATCGCGATCTGGCCGCCCATCGACAGGCCCGCCAGGACGAACGACTCCACCTTCAGCTCGTCCAGCAGGGCCTCGATGTCCCGGGCGAATCCGGAGAAGTCCGTGAGGGCGGGAGTGACCGGAGAGGCGCCGTAGCCGCGCAGGTCGGGGGCGATGACCCGGCGGTCCACCGAGAACGTCTCGAGCTGCGGGGCCCACATCGTGCGGTCGAAGGGGTGGCCGTGGACGAGAACCAGGGGAACCTTGGGGACAAGCGGCTGCCGGGAGGAGTCGGGGCCTTTGTCCTCGTATGCGAGGAAGGGTGCCATGAGGACGACCCTAGGCCGCCCAACTACTCGGTGCAATAAGATCTTTGCTCTCGGTGCAATCCAAGGGGGAGGCCGACCGATGGGTGACTACCGGCGTATCGCCGACAGGATCGCCGACGACATCGCCACCGGACGGCTCCGGCCCGGTCAACGGCTGCCGCCGCAGCGGGCGTTCGCGCGGCGCCGCGGGATCGCGCCGTCGACGGCCGGCCGGGTGTACAGCGAACTCGTCCGGCGCGGGCTGGTCGTCGGCGAGGTGGGGCGCGGCACCTTCGTACGCGCCGGCCCGACCCTCCCGGCGGGGCAGGCGCTCACCGAGCCCGGCGCGGCCGACGCCCCCGTCAACCTGGAGCTCAGCTACCCCAGCGCGCCCGGCCAGCCGGAGCTGCTCGCTCCCGTCCTCGAGCCGCTGCTGCGCCCCGACGTGCTGGCAGAGGCCCTGCTTCCGGCCGCCGCCACCGGCACCCCGCGAGCGCGTGAGGCCGCGGCCGCCCTCCTCGCCACGCCCGGCTGGCGCCCCGCCCCGGACCGGCTGCTGTTCGCCGGCAACGCCCGCCAGGCCATCGCCGCCGTCCTGGCCTCCCTGGTCCGGCCCGGCGGCCGGGTCGGTGTGGAGCAGCTGACGTATCCGCTGGTCAAGGAGATCGCGGCCCGGCTGGGCATCACGCTGGTGCCGCTGGCCGGTGACCCGGCCGGGCTGCTCCCGGAGGCCGTCGCGGCCGCGCACCGCACGGCACCCCTGTCCGCCCTCTATGTGCAGCCGACGCTGCACAATCCGACGTCCCAGACGACGAGCCGGACACGGCGGCTGCAACTCGCCCAGCTGATCCACCACTTGAACCTCCCGATCGTGGAGGACCGCATCTGGTCCTTCCTGCACGGGTCGGGTGAGCGGCACGGGGCAGGGGACCCCCTCGCCGCCCATGCCCCGGCCCTCGCCCATGTCGTCGACGGGCTCTCCAAGCGGGTCGCCCCCGGGCTCACCGTCGGGTTCCTCGTCGTGCCCCCGCAGCGGGTCGGTGCCGTGGCCGAGGCCGTGCGGTCGGGCGGCTGGAGCGCGGGGCGGTTCGCGCTGGAGGCGGCGGTGCGCTGGGCCGCGGAGGGGACGGTGGCGCGGCTGGTGGAGGCCAAGCGGGCGGACGCGGCGCGGCGGCAGCGGATCCTCGCCGAGGAACTCGCCGGCTTCGCCGTACGGTCCGACCCGCGCGCCTACTTCGCCTGGTGGGAGCTGCCCGCGCCGTGGCGCGCCGACACCTTCACGGCCGCCGCCGCGGCGCACGGCATCGCCGTCACGCCCGGCCCCGCCTTCGCCGTCGCCCCCGGCCACACGCCCGACGCCGTCAGGCTCGGGCTCGCGTCGGTTCCGGAGGGGGATCTGCGGCGGGCGCTGCGGACCCTCGCCCGCGTCGCCGCGCGGCGAGGCACCGGCCTGTGAGCCACGATCCGAGCGCCACGGTGAGGCCGAGGACGAACAGCAGCCAGGACACGGTGCGCAGGGTGGTCGTGAGGGCGTCGTAGACCGCGCCCGCCGCCGGGCGCTGGAGCGCGTCGGGCAGGTCGGCGAGGGTGAGGCGGCGGCCGATCGCCACGGCGAGGACCAGCAGCCCGCCGCCGAGCGCCGTGCCGAGGCCGAGGGCGGTGACCGCACGGCGGCGGTACGCGGCGACGGCGATCCCGGCGACGGCCAGGACGGCTGCGGTGAGCGGCAGCCAGAAGGCGGCGGTGTCCAGCACGTCGTATCCCCTGCGCAGTCGGTCCACGTCCCCGGCCGGGAGCACCGGGACCCGGGCGTGTGTGACCGGGATGCGGTGGGCGAACGACACGTGGTCGTCGGCGAGTTGGCGTTTGACCCGGGCGACGACCGGGGCGAGGTCGACGGTGACGGCGGCCGCGTGCGCCCCGTCGTCGCGCAGGGCGTCCACCACGGCGGCGTGGAGGGCCTCGTTCGCCGCGTCCCAGGCGGCGCGGAACGCCTCGGTACGGGTGAAGGAACGCGCCGCGTCGTGCACGAAGGGCCCGACCGCGCCGCGCAGGGAGCCGGTGTCGAGCTCGTGCCCGGCCTCCCGCATGATGCCGTCCCCGACGGCGTCCGCGACCGCGCGCTGCACATCCGGGTCGGCGGCGAGCGGCGCCATCGTACGGACGTAGCGGCCGGTGTCGGTCAGCCCGTGCGCCGCCCAGGACGCGAGCGCCCCGAACGGCACGAGCAGGCACGCGAGGGCCAGCAGAACGGCCGACAGGGCGTTCCGCAGTCGTGGGGGCGCCTGCTCGGGTACGGGCGCCCGGTAGCGCTCGGGCACCCTCCCAGGCAAGCCGTCACGGGCCCGCCGCGCGCGCGATGTGACTGCAATCGGCCGCACATGTCAAGCCGAACGGGCGCACCCACGGGACGACCGGACCCGGTCAGCCGATGCGGCGGCCCGTGGCGTCCTCGTGCGTGTAGTAGCGGTAGAACATGGTCAGGAGGACGCCCGCCCCGACCGCCATGCCCAGCCACATGGACCACAGCACGGACACGCCGGACTGGCTGATGAGGAAGCCGGTCGCGCAGCCCGTGAAGGCGAACCAGAGCGCCGCGTGCAGTTCGCGTCGCAGCATCGGGCCGAGTTGCCACACGGCGGCGAACAGCACGGCGAACACGAGCGCGGTGACGAAGCCGAACAGCAGGTTCCAGCCCGTGATGGGCCCGCCGTCGCGCCGGTTGGCCGCGGCCCAGTAGCCGTAGACGAGACCGAGGACGACGGGCACCGCGACCTTCGCCATAGCGTGGGCGCGCGGGCTGAAGACATCGGGTGTCCGGCGCCTCAGGGCCACCTCGCGTGAGGCGGGTGCCGCATGAGCCATGAGAGTGCTCCTCTCTCCCTGCCCCTGCCTACCAGGGCACACCTGCGGGGGGCCGCTGGCAAGTCGGGGGGCGAACCACCCGAAGGCGGACGTTTGCGGTCCTGATCGCCCCCTTTGCAGCCGCAGAGGTTACGGTGCTGCCGTACGTGATCGACCGGGGGAGGGGAAGAGATGCCCGGAACCGTGCTGCTGCTGGCGGCCTCGCCGCTGGGCAAGGGGCGCCTGGTGGACGCCGCCTCCGTGCTCCCCGTCCTGGCCGCCGTGCCGCCCGCCGTGCTGTCCGGCACGGACACCGCGAACGTCGTCGAACTCGCCGACCCGCTGGAGCCGCAGGCCGTCCTCACCCGGCTCCGCGCCGCCGCCACGGCCCCCGGCCCGCTCACCGTGTACGTCACCGGACAGCTCCAGCTCGACCGCAAACAGCGCCTGCCGCATCTCGCGCTGGCCCGCACCACCGCCCCGACCCTGCGCTACACGGCCTTCCCCTGGCACTGGTTCCGGGAGGAGCTGCGGCTCAGACCCGCCGGGGCGACCACGCTCGTGCTCGACCTGCACGCGGACGCCGAGACCTGGGAGCTGCTGCGGAGCACCCCCCTGGACGCGGGCCGCGCCACCGCCGTCCACGGGCGCATCGCACCACCGCCGTCCCGTCGCTCGGTCGCGGCACCGGCGTACATGAAGGCCGTGGCGACGATCCTGCGCAGCGGGTTCCGCCCGCCGCCGGAGCAGTTGCACCAGCAGGCGCTGGCCCGGATCGCGCAGGAGAGCGCCGGCCGGGACATCGTGATCAGCGCACAGGGGCCGGTGAGCAGCGGCGACCCGCACACCGCCATCACCACCGCCGTCCAGGCCGGCCGGCACCAGGACGCCGACGCGCTCGCCGCCCGGCACGAGCAGGCCGCCGTGGCCGCGCACGGACCCGCCTCCGAAGAGGCCCTGCACTGGGCCGAGGTCCGGGCCGACCTGGCGATGTTCGCCGGGGACGCGGCCCGCAGCTGCCGCACCTGGCTGGCGGTGGCCACCGCCCGGCTGAACGCCGGGCAGGCGGTGGACGCGCCCGCCGTCGAGTCGGCCGTCGACCGGGCCCACCACCAGTGGGGCCAGATATCCGACTCCGCGCAGGCGCGTGACCTGGGGGCCGGGCTCGCCGCGTTGCGGGGGCGGGTGCCCGGGCGGCGCGAGGGGGCGCTCGATCACGTCCAGCGGCAACTGCGCCAGCTCCAGACCCAGGGCTGAGCACCCGTGCGCCGGGTGTGCGTGGCGTGAAAAGGGCGTGCGATCGCAGGTGCGGTTCGCGTCAAAGGTCTGCCCGCGGGGCCTGACCCGGTGTCATGATGTCGGGTATGACAGAGGGGGACGAAGTGGCTGTCTTAGGCGTACGCGTCCGGCTGGGTGACGGCGCGACCGTGGACGATGTCAGAGCCCTGCGGGCGTGGCTGGAACGGGACGAGCCGCTGGAGCAGTTGCTCTCCGCCGGGCAGCTGCGGATCGAGGAACGGACCAGCACGGACGCGCCCAAGGGGCGTCTGGGGCCGGACATGGAGCTGGTCCTCCAACTGCTCGGTGACCTGGCGACGGTCGTCGCGCTGACCGAGTACACCAACCGCGCGGTGAAGACCTGGAAGAACAACCGCCGCAGGCTCCAGGGCGGCGAACCCGATTCGGAGATCCGTCCGCTGGGCTCCGACGGCGAGTAGCCCGGTGAGCCGCTTCGACCCGCGCGGCCGAGCCAACCGGGCGCTGCTCGTCGGCGTGTCCGAATACGACCACACAGCGCCGGATCCACAGGGCGTGACCGGCCAGCTCCCCGCCGTGCGACACAACCGGAAGACACTTCAGCACGCCCTGAACCGGAGCGGGGTGTTCGGCGCGGGCGAGGTCAGGGTGCTGGCCTCACCGTCCGAGGAGGACTTCAGGGGCGAGCTGCGAGGCGCCGTGCGCGAGGCCGAGGGCCTGCTGCTGCTCTACTTCGCCGGGCATGCCGTCGTGAACACCTCCGGCGGCGAGCTGCACCTCCAGATGCGCACCGCGCAGGTGGTCGCGGGCGAGCTGCCCGGGGCCGTGAGCTTCGCCCAGGTGCTGGGGGAGATCTGCGTCGCCGAGAGCCGCGCCGAGAAGGTGCTGGTGATCCTGGACTGCTGCTACGCGGGCCACGCCGCGGGGATCTGGCACCGCTTCCCCGATCCGGAGGGGAACAAGGAGAAGGTCCTCCTCCTGATGAGCGTCCAGCCCAACCGCTGCATCCTGGGCGGGGACGCCGACGTCGCGACGCCGTTCACCCGCGAGCTGGCGCAAGTCCTCGACGAGGACGGGGAGGTGTGGCTCTCCGAGCTGTATCCCACGCTGAAGCAGCGGATGGACGAGGCGGGTTACCGGGCGGAGGAGGACGACCCGCAGATACCGCAGGCACTGGCTCCGCCGTGGGACCCGGACGCGGACATCCTGCTGGCGGCGCGGCCGGTGCCCTCGCGTGCGCCCGTGTACGAGCCTGCACCCGTGCCTGCACCTCCGGTACCTCCCCCGCCGCCGACGCCCGGCCCCCCTCCCCGCCCCCTCCGGTCACGCCTGCTCAGACGCGCGGCCGACGGCGTCCGGGCCCTCGCCGACCGGCTCGGCCGGACCCTGCTCACCGTCCTGCTGGCCCTGCTCGCCACCGGTGCCGGCGGCTACGGGATCTTCGCCTTCATCGGCGATTCCGGGGCCTGCGCACCGTCCCTGGAGCTGCGCGTGCTGACCGATCCCGACCTGGAACCGGCGATGCAGGCCGCCGCGGACGCCTACTTCGCCTCGGACACGAACACCACGGACGACGGCTGCCGGCGCGGCGGCGTCACCGTCTACAGCGCCGGGGCCGCCACCGTGGTCAACGCGCTGGGCAAGCGGACCGACGCCTGGCAGCAGCCGCGCGAGGACGACAACCCGCAGCGGGACATCGGCCCGCAGCCGGACGTGTGGATCCCCGCGACCGGCGCCGACGTCGGCCGCGTCACCGCCGCGCAGGAGGACCGGGTCTTCGCCCGGCTGGAGCCGGACGCCGAGCCGTTCGCGTACTCACCGGTCGTGCTGGCCCTGCCGCAGGACCCCGCCCGTGCCCTCGGGAAGCCCACCGGGCGGTCGCTGGCGGAGCTGGTCGACGCCCTGGAGGCGCTGCCCGGCGCCGCCGAAGTGCACCGCCCCGACCCCGGCCTCACCGGCTCGGCGCTGCTGGCGACCGTGGGCCTGTACGGCGACGGGGACGATGTGCGCGGTGCCGAGCGGCTCATCACCCGGCCCGAGCGGCCCGAGCGCTCGGCGGTCGAGCTGCTGTGCACGCTGCCCGACGACGACGCCGTGGACGACCGCGGAGCGGCCCTGGTCCCGGAGTTCCTGCTCAGAAGCGGGGTCGGCTGCCACCCGGCCACACGCGTCCCGCGCACCGCCGCCTACCCCGACGACGTACCCGGCCTGGAGCCGACGTTCGTGCGGGTGCGCTGGGATCACGGCGACCTGGACGCGAACTCGCGCGACGAGGAGGCGAACCGCTTCCGCACCTGGCTGACCGGTGCGGAAGGCCGGGCGGCGCTCGGCGAGCAGGGCTTCAGGTCCGCGAGCGGTGACCACGCCCTGCTCGACGCCGGGTCGGCGGATTCCGCCGGTCTGACCGACACCGTCCGCGCGGGGGACTCCGCCGGCGCGTCGGATCTGGACGGGGCACTGGCGCGGTACGGCAACGCGCACGGACACGGCCGGGTCCTCTTCCTGCTCGACAGCTCCGGCTCGATGGCCGGTCTGTGGGACGGCCCCAGCGGCGGCCCCGGCATCCTGAAGCAGACCCTGCCCGGACTCGGCGGGGAGGACGAGTACGGGGTATGGGCCGTGCACGGCCTCGACGGCCGTACGCACACCGAGCTGCTGCCCTTCGGCACGCACTCCCGCAAGCGCGCCGAGGAGGCCCTCGACACCGGCAAGGTGCGGGACGCGGAGGCCGATCCGTCCGCCGCCCTGCTGGACGCGCTGACGTTCATGCGGGAGCGCGGCGCCAAGGACGAGAGGCCGCAGCTCATCGTGTACCTCACCGACGGCGAGGACGACACCCGCCTGACCGGCGACCGGCTCAAACAGGTGGTCGACCGGGCCGGGACCGCGGGCGTGCCCGTGGCGATGGTGACCCTGAACAGCGGGGCCTGCGACAGCGGCCGCCCCGGCACGCTCATCGCCGAGGCCGGCCGGGGCCGTTGCCTGGACGCCGGAGACGACCTGGTCCCCGCCCTGCACGACGAGGTCGCCCGCATCGGAACGGGAGAGGAATGATGGCCCGCCGCCTGCCCGCCGCCGCGCTGTCCCTGCTGTCGCTGCTCGCCCTCGCTTCCTGCACCGGAGGCGAGCCGCGGGAACAGCCGCAGGGCGCCGACGCCTCCACCCGGATCGTGGTGGCCAGCGGCCAGGACGTCACCGGCAAGAACGGCATCCGCCAGCAGCTCATCGACGCCTGGAACGCCAAGGAGGGCAGCCACGGCTACCGGGCCCGCCTGGTGGAACTGCCCGGCTCCGCCGACCAGCAGCGCAGCCAGCTGCTCGGCGCCCTCCAGTCCGGCGGCGCCGACTACGACGTCGTGAACCTCGACGTGACCTGGATCCCGGAGTTCGCCGAATCCGGCATGATCCGCCCGCTGACGGACGCGGCCGTCAAGTCCCCCGAGGACATCGTCCCGTCCGTGAACAGCACGTCGTACTGGGACGGCGAGCGGTACGCGGTCCCCTTCAACAGCGACGCGGGCCTGCTCTACTACCGCAAGGACCACCTGCGGAAGGCCAGTGCCTCCCGGACCGAGCTCAGCGACGGGGTCACCTGGGACGAACTGCGGGAGCTGATCGACGCCGTCGACCCCGAGGACGGGAACGCGGGCTGGACCACCCAGCTCGCCGCGTACGAGGGCCGTACCGTCAACGCGATCGAGGCGTTCGCCTCGGCCGTACCGGACTTCGAGCTGACCGACCGGGACGGCGAGTACGTCGCGACCGAGCAGCAGCTGACGGCGGGCGTGAGCGAACTGCGCGAGCGTACGGCGAAGCCCTACACGCTCAAGGAGGCCTCCCAGTCCCGCGAGGCCGAATCGCTGAGCGCCTTCGCGGAGGGCCGGACCACCTTCCTGCGGCACTGGCCGTACGTCTATCCCACCCTCTACGAGACCTTCAAGGGCAAGCTCGGGGTGACCCGGCTGCCCGGCAAGGCGGTGCTCGGCGGCCAGAACCTCGCCGTCACCTCGTCCATGTCCGGGCAACGGGCCGCGAAGGCCGAGGAACTCATCGCGTTCCTCACCGACCCGGACAGTGAACGCTGCCTGCTGCGCGCCGGGTTCGCGGCGACCCGCGCCTCCGCCTACCAGGACTCCGGCACCGCCCCCGACTGCCGGCACGCCCGCGCGTACTCCGAGTCGCCCTCGGCGTCCCCCACCGGCGAGAGCACGGTCCGTACGCCCCCCGACCGTTTCGCCGACGGCACCAGCTACTCCCGCGACATCCTGTACCCGGCCCTCCGCGAAGCGGTGCACCGGCCGGTCACGCCGCTGTACGGCGCGGTGAACCGCACCCTCATCACCGAACTCGACGCCCTCTACGACCCTCCGCGGAGACCGGGGGAACGTCCGCCGGGTGACGCGGAGATAGCGAAAAGCCTTGACGAGGCGTTGAGGGAATTTTTACCCGGTTGAATCTCCTCCCAATGATGTTCACAACTCCTCCATTGCGTACGTGTGTCCCCGTGGGTAGCCTCAATTTCGCACTGACCATGCAATTGAAGTAAACGGGGAACGGGGATGGACTTCGTGAGCGTACGAAGCAAGGGAATTTCTTCCGTAATAGCCTTCGCCATGACCGGCGCGCTGTGTGCCGCCGGAGCGCAGACGGCGGGGGCGGCTCCGGCCCAGCCGGAACTTCGCGCCGGAGCGGACGAGATCTGCGCGGTCCTGGGGATCGGCAGCGGCGCGGCGGGCCTCACCAAGGCCCTGGCCAAGGGTGCCTCGTGGGTCGGGATCGGCGCCAGCATCGGGTGCTACGCCTACACGAAGGCGAAGGAGGCCACACCCGCGCAGAAGCGAGCGGCCATGATCAAGTCCTACAAGAAGTACCAGGCCATGAGCGACATCAAGAAGCTCGACGCGCTCGGCTACTACTGCCGCAAGAAGGACACCGGCGGTGGCGGCGGAACGGATGTCGCTCCCACCAACCCGACCGTGAAGGTGGGGTACCGCGACATCAGGATGAAGGGCGTGACGTACAAGTGCACGGCGACCGGGGACTGACCGGCCGTCGCGGCCCGGGCTATGGAGAACGCCTGCTGTTCTCCATAGCGCTGGTCGTGGTGAGCCTGCTGTGGGTCACACGGGACATGGCCGTGTGGGCGACGGTGATGTGCGGGGTCGGCGCGGCGGCAGGGGCTCTCGGAGTTTTCTACTTCGGGTGGCGCTATATTCGTGATTCTCGCGCACGCGGGAATTCCAGCTAGTCGCGCTATTCATTCTTCGGCTTCACATCACATTCGAACCAGACGGTTTTTCCGGGCCGGTCGGGCAGTGGATCCCACCCCCACCGGTCCGTGACCGCGTCGACGATCAGCACGCCTCGCCCGTCTTCGGCGAGTTCGTCCACAGCTGTGGACAGCGGCGGTCGCGGGCACGAGTCCGTGACCTCCACCCGCACCCCACGCCCGTCCGGCCACCGCGTCATCAGCACAGCGGCGCGCCGGTCGGGCGTGTGGCGTACGACGTTGGCGACGAGCTCGGTGAGGGCGAGGCCGGCCGGGTCGCACAGTTCGGCCATCTCCCAGGCGATGAGATACACACTGAGGATCCGGCGCAGATGCCGGGCGGAGTGCTCACCCAGGGTGAAGTCGGTGCCGTATCGGGAGCCCGGGGAGTCAAGTCCTGGCCAGGGCTGATGGGTTGCGTGATTCATGCCACCAGGGTGGAGTCGGGTGATTACGCTCGGCTACAGACCGAAATGAACGCCGTGCCGCGTTCGTACCTGGGGGTGACCACTCCATGCCCAACATCCGCCGCCTCGACCCCACCGCCTCACCGCTGGACTACTTCGGCTCCGAGCTCCGCCGCTACCGCGAGAGCGCGGGGCTGTCCCAGAAGGAACTCGGGGACTGCATCTTTTGCACGGGCTCCCTTGTCGGCCAGATCGAAACGGCCCACAAGGTCCCGACCAGGGAGTTCGCGGAGCGGGCGGATGCGGCGTTGATGACGGACGGGGGGTTTTCGAGGCTCGTGGGGTTGGTGTTGCGGAGCCAGTTGCCGGCGTGGTTCCAACCGTTCGTGGAGTTGGAGACGCGTGCGTCGTACATCTCCACGTATCAGTGTCAGTTGGTGTACGGGCTTCTTCAGACGGAGGCGTACGCGCGGGCTGTTCTCGGCATCGATCAGACGGACAAGCTGGACGAGATGGTGGCGGCGCGAATGGATCGCCAGCTCGTTCTGCGGCGTGAGCAGCCGCCGGTGTTGTGGACGGTGCTGGACGAGGCCGCGTTGTACCGGCAGATCGGTGGCCGAGAGGTCATGCGCGACCAACTCGAGCACCTGTTGGGCCTCTTCGGGCAGCCGTGGACGCATCTCCAGATCCTGCCGTTCACAGCGGGCCAGCATGCGGCGATGATGGGCTCGTTCACCCTTCTCCGGTTCGACGACGACCCGGACATCCACTACAGCGAGAGCTACGACCAGGGCCACATGACGGCCAATCCTGACGTAATCAGGGAGCGTTCGGTCGGTTACGCTCGCCTTCAGGCCGACGCCCTCTCCGAGAGGGAATCGGCGGCCCTGATCGCTCGCGTGATGGAGGAACGCTATGGGGAGCAGCCTGGATCTGACGCGCGCGCACTGGCGTAGGTCGTCGTACAGCGGGAGCAGCGGCGGCGAATGCGTCGAGGTCGCCGACCTCGGAACCGGCGTCGCTGTGCGCGACTCCAAGAACCCCGAGGCCGGCATACTCACCGTCTCCCCGGAGGCCTACTCCGTCTTCGTCGCCGCGTCGAAGATCCGCAGCGAGTAGACCTCGCTGTCGTTCTCCGAGATCGCGAACAGCTTGCTCGCGTCCGGTGCCCAGGCCAGGCCCGCCGGTGCGAGGGTGTCCGCGCCGCTGCTGGTGCCGGTGTTGGGGAAGTCGTACTGCCGCAGCGGTGTCGAGACACCCGGCTTGAAGACGTGCACGTCCGGGTCGTACCAAGAGAAGGTGCCCGCCGCGACGTCGCCGTTCGGGGCGATGTCCACCGCGTTCGGGTAGGTGTTGGTGACGTACTGGCCGTTCGCGGACAGGTCCGTGACCTTGTAGACCGCCTGGTAGTACGGCGCGCCGCTGGCCGTGACGACGTCCTGGCCGTCCGGGGTGACCGCGAGATCCTGGAGGTTGCCGCCGCCGGTGCTGCCCGGGTCGAAGGCCTGGGCCGTACGGCTCGCCGCGCCGGAGGAGACGTCGTACACGGCGAGTTCGACCGGGCTCTGATCCGGCGCGCCCGCGACGAGCGTGCCCGGGGCGCCCGCGGAGGCGTCCAGGATCGGGGCCTCGTAGAAGGTGCGGTGGGTGTCCTGGTCCAGGGTGACGGCCGGGTCGGTGGCGCTCGGGTCGAGCGAGCCTATGTTGCCGTCGCCGGAGGAGCCGTAGCTGAACCACAGCTTGCCGCCGGCCAGGGCGACGTAGGCCGGTCCGGCGCCCGCGCCCGTGGAGTAGCGGCGGGACTCGGTCCCGGTCGCCGTGTCGATCGCCACGAGGGCGTCGGCGTCGTGCACGGCCGCGTACAGGGTGCCCGAGTCGGGCGACAGCTCCAGGCCGTGGACGCCGGGCAGCGAGCTCACGGTGTCGACGACCGTGCCCGCGTAGTCAGTGACGACGACCTGGCCGGCCGTCGGATCGCTGATGAACACGCGATGGTGGGCTCCGTCGACGACCATGTCGCCGGTCGACTTGAGGGGCAGAATCTCGCTGGAGTCCGCTGCCGCCGCCGACCCGGCGCCTAAGAGGACCGCGAGCGCCGTCGCGGCCGTGAGAGTACGTCTGTGCACGGTTTTCGAACCTCCCGGACGAAAGAAGTGGTCAGCCTGCGCAGGCTAGATCACCCCACTGACAGACGTGGGCCGGGAAGCAGGACGGTGGCGCGAAAGTGCCGTGGGAGAGGTGAGCGCGGTGGGACCGTCAGCGGGCGTCGGCGACGGTCCGCTGGTCCTGCCGGGGTTCGTCCGCTCTCGCCGGCCCCGCGTTCGCCGCGAGCAGCAGTGTCGCGACGGCGATGACCGCCGCGGTGAGACCTCTGGTGTAGCGCTCGGCGGTGCGTGTGCGTTCCAGCACGGCGACCTCGCAACTGGGGCGGTGGCTACGGCGGCAGCGTATTAAGCATGTTCGACAATTCGGCTTAACACTCCGTTTAACCTAGGGGCTGTTCATGGCGAACGGCAAGAGGGGCAGGGGGAGTTGGCGTGGGGGAGCGTGATGATCCGGGGACGATCGGACGCCGGGTGCAGCGGTTGCGTGTCGAACGGGGACTGACGCAGCGGCAATTGGCGGAACCCGTGTACACACCGGCCTATGTCTCCACCCTGGAGTCGGGAAGGGTGCGGCCCTCCGACGACGCTCTGCGGCATCTCGCCGAGCGGCTCGGCGTCGCCTTCGACGAGCTGGCCACCGGGCGTTCGGCGCGGCTCGTGACCGAGCTGCGGCTGCGGCTGACCGAGGCCCAGCGCACCTTCGCCGTAGGCGAGGCCGAGCCGGCGGCGGAGCAGTACGCCGAGCTGCTCGCCGAGGCCGAGACACAGGGGCTGGCCGCGGAACAGGCCGCCGCGCTGCTGGGGCTCGGCGAGTGCGCCCTGGAGACCGGCGAGCTGGTGGCGGGGCGGCAGTACTTCGAGCGGGCCGAGGCCTGTCTGGCCGGGGCGCCGCTGCCCGCCCGGGTCCCGGCCCTGCGCGGCCGGGCCGTGGCGCACTACCTCGCCGGGGAGCTCCGGTATGCCGTCTATCTGCTGGAGTCCGCCCTCGATGAGCTGAACCGTGGTGGCCTGCACGACCCGGACGCCCTGCTGCTGCTCTACGCCAGCGTCATCGGGCCCTATATGGACATGGGTGCGCACGCGCGAGCGGCCCAGGCCGCCGAGTTCGCGCTCGCGCTCGCCCCGCAGTCCGGCGATCCGGCCCTGGTCGCCCGTATGCACCGGTCCGTCGCCCGCACCCTGGTCGCCGAGGGGCGTCTCGCCGAGGCCGACGCCTCACTGGCCAAGGCCGCCGAGCTGTACCGGGGCCTGCAGATCCGCACCGAACTCGCCAACTGCCATTGGATGCGCGGCTATGTGTACGCCCAGGACGGGCAACTCGAGCGGGCGGAGGGTGAGCTGAGGGAGGCCCTCGGCATGCTGACGGCCAAGCGCGCCGCCCTCTACAGCAGCCAGGTCGCCGTCGAGCTGGCCGATGTGCTCCACCGGCGCGGCAAGTCCGACGAGGCCGCCGCCCTGCTGCACGGGGTGCTCGACGACCTGTCCTCCGAGCGCGGCGCCGTCCACTCCGCCGCCGCGCACCGGCTGCTCGGCATCATCGCCGAGGACGCCCGCCGGACCGAGGTCGCCGAGGAGCACTACGTCCGTGCCCTGAGCCTGCTGGAGCGGGCGGGCGCGGCCGGAGACCTGGCCGACCTGTGCCGGCTGCTGGGCGATCTGCTGCGGCGGACGGGTCGGGTGGAGGCGGCCCTGGATGCGTACCGGACGGGCCTCGGACACCGTACGGCCCCGGGTACGACTACTCTCGGGCCTCCTCCCGCCCAGCCTCCGTTGTGAGGAGCCCCCTGCCGCACAGGCTCCTCTGTGAGGAAACAGGGGCTTCGCACAGCCGTGCGGGTTAGCCTCCCTCCCGGGATGTGAACGACGGGGCGGGCGCGTGGAGAACCAACGGACGGTGGCCGACGGCATACGGCTGGGCCTGCGCGCCCTCGTGTACACCGTCCTCGGCGGTGCCGCGCTGATCGCCATAGTGACGGTGGGGTCGGTGCTCGGGCCCCTGCTCGCGCTCGATCTCTACACCCCGCCGGTCGCGGCCTGGTGGACGGTGTTCACCGCGATCGCCGTCCAGGGCGTGCCCTTCCTGCTGCTCGGCACGGTCGTGTCGGCGGCGATCGGCGCGTTCGTGCCCGAGCGGTTCTTCACCCGTCTCCTGCCCCGCCGTACGGCACTCGCCGTGCCGGTCGCGGGCGCGGCGGGGGTCGTGCTGCCCGGCTGCGAGTGCGCGTCCGTGCCGGTGGCGAGCAGCCTGATGCGGCGGGGTGTCGCCCCGGCCGCCGCGCTCGCCTTCCTGCTGTCGGCGCCCGCGATCAACCCCGTCGTGCTGGTGGCGACCTCGATCGCCTTCCCGGGGCAGCCGGAGATGGTCCTCGGGCGGCTGGTCGCCTCGCTCGCCACGGCCGTGGTGATGGGCTGGCTGTGGGCGCGGTTCGGGCGGGAGGAGTGGCTGCGGCCGCCGAAGCGGAACGGCGGTGGTCATACGCCGGGTGGCGGACCGCGTGCCTTCGTCTCCGGGCTTCAGTACGACTTCCTGCACGCGGGCGGTTTTCTGGTGCTCGGGGCGGCGGCCGCGGCGACCTTCAACATCGTCGTGCCGAGGTCGCTGCTGGAGGTGTTCACGGGGTCGGCCTGGCTGTCGGTGCTGCTGCTCGCCGTACTGGCGGTCGTGCTGTGCGTGTGCAGTGAGGCCGACGCGTTCGTGGCGGCGTCGCTGAGCGGCTTCTCGCCCACCGCGCGGCTGGCGTTCATGGTGGTCGGGCCGATGGTGGACCTGAAGCTGATCGCCCTCCAGACGGGCACCTTCGGCCGGGCCTTCGCGCTGCGGTTCTCGTCCGCGACCTGGCTGGTGGCCGTGGCGAGCAGCGTCCTGGTGGGGTGGTGGCTGCTGTGAGGCGCTACGGACCGGCCGTCCTGCTCGCCCTCGTCGGCGCGGCGATCCTGCGGGTGTCCCTCTTCAGCGAGCTGTACCTGCGGTACGTCCAGGCGGGGTTGCGGCCGTACCTGGTGGCGTCGGGGGTGGGGCTGGTGCTGCTGGGTGCGGTGGTGGGGGTGGTGGTGCGGACCTCGGGGGAGCATGACGGGCACGAA
Organism: Streptomyces sp. NPDC057002; assembly: GCF_042673825.1. NCBI lineage: Bacteria > Bacillati > Actinomycetota > Actinomycetes > Kitasatosporales > Streptomycetaceae > Streptomyces > Streptomyces sp. NPDC057002. The sequence continues at coordinate 510,145 of NZ_JBHURZ010000004.1, read as the reverse complement.
GAGAGTGGCGGCGAGGAGCATGAGGGGCGCGAAGACGGGCACACCCACGGCCCCGCCGGCCCCCGCGTCGCCTGGCTCCTCGCTCTCCCCGCCCTGGCCCTGCTGCTGTTCCCGCCGCCCGCCCTCGGCTCCTACAGCGCGGAGCGCGAGGCGGCCCAGCGGGCGGCCCAGGGCGTCGGCGGCTTCCCCGCGCTGCCCTCAGGGAACCCCCTCGACCTCACCCTCGGAGAGTTCGGCTCCCGGGCGCTCTACGACAGCAGCCGCTCGCTGAAGGGACGTACGGTCCGGCTCACCGGCTTCGTCACCCGCGACGGCGACGGCACCTGGTACGTCACCCGCCTCCTCGTCTCCTGCTGCGCCGCCGACGCCACGACCGGCAAGGCCGAGGTGCGCGGCGCCGACGCCCCGCCCGTCGACACCTGGGTCACGGTCACCGGCACCTGGCAGCCCAGGGGCGAACTGGGCACGGACTCCGCCTGGCCGCCGGTCCTCGACGTCACCTCCGTACGGCGGGTACCGCAGCCGGACAACCCGTACGAGAAGCGCTGAACGGGAGTTTCACCCCATCTCTGCCGGGTAGTCGGGGCACGATTCCGGGAGGTCTCCGGAGCGCGTGGGTGCCGGTCGACGGGGCGTGTGGTGCCGGCCGGCCCGCCAGGCGCGCGGCACCCATGGCCGGCGACGCTCACCGGCTCGCCCGAACAGGCCCAGTTGCCCCATGCCCTCCCCGCTGTACGCCGGAGTGATCGAAGGAGGCGGTTGACGTGCGGTCCAGGGACGACCCCGGCGGTGATCCCGGCCCTCACCGCACCGGCGGTGACCTGGACCCGGACGGGATCCGGGCCGCCGATGTGATCGCCCGGGGCGTGCGGGGTGCCGAGCCCGGTGAGGTTCCCGGGCGGCTGTGCGAGGTCGCGGTGGAGCTGCTGCCGGTGGTCGGCGCGAGCGTGTCGCTGCGCAGCGACGGCATGCCCGTGCAGCTCAGCGCCAGCAACGCGCGCGCCGCGCAGCTGGCGCAGCTCCAGGCGACGCTGGGCGACGGCCCCTGCCAGAGCGCCGTGGAGACCGGCGCGCCCGTGCTCGCCTGCGACCTGGCGGCGGGCAGCGACGCCGGACGCTGGCCGGTCTTCGCCCAGGAGGCGACGGCGGCCGGGGTACGCGCGGTGTACGCGGTGCCGCTGGGCAGCGCCGCCGTGTACGTGGGCACCCTCGACCTGTACCGCGACAGTCCGGGCGGGCTCACCGCCCGCCAGCTGCACGTGGCCCGGCTCGTGGCCGGTGTCATGACGGTGGCCCTGACGGCGCTGGCGCGCGGGGACGAGCCCGACGCGCGGGACGGGGAGGCCTGGCTGAACGGGCTGGCCGCGGACCACGACGAGGTCTACCAGGCCGTCGGCATGATCATGGCGCAGCTCGGCGTAGGCGCGGACGACGCGCTCGCGCGGCTGCGGGCGGACGCCTTCGCGCGCGGGCGCACGGCCATCGAGGTGGCACGCGACGTGCTCGCCCACCGCACGCGCTTCGAACGGGACTGAGGCCTCGGAGACCGGTGGACCGATCGGCCGGTGAGCCGATCCGGTCAGATCTGCGCCCGGCCCTGCTTCCTGAGATCGGTCAGCCGCTGCACCCCGAGCTGCACGGTCTGCTGCGTGACCTCCGCGTGCACCTCGTCCAGGCCGGCGTTGGTGACGGTGATGGCCTCCTCGCCGACGCGCGCGGCGGCGAGATCCATGGTGAGGTACGTCAGCTCCCCCTCCTCCGTCTCGCCGGCCAGCGTCACCCGCAGGGCCTGGCGGGCGTCCCCCACCGGAGGCAGCGGCATCTTGCTGACCTCGACGGTCTGGACGCCGCCGCGCGTGGTCGCGGCCGTGAACTGGCCGCACAGGCGCGGCAGCGACTTCATCCAGCCGAGGGCGCGGTCGACGTCCGCCGGGCGGTGGACGGCGACCTGATAGCGCAACTGGGCGTCGGTGTCGGCGTCGTCGAGCGCGGACACCGCGTGCGGGCCCTTCGGGGTGCCGAAGAGGTCCTCGGCGTAGAGGGCGTCGAGCAGCCGCTGGCAGTCCCGCTTCTCCGTGGTCGCCTTGAGCAGCCCGTCCCGCCAGGTCCTGGCGCCGCGGGTCGGCCCCCACGGCTCGCCCAGATCGGCCTCGGTGATCAGCGCGGCCTGGACCAGGGCCTCGGTGAGCGTGGCTCCGGAGCCGGCGGGCTGCTCGCCGGCGGGCGAGACGGCCGTGGCGGGGGCGGAGGCCGAGAACCACCGGGGCCGCGGTTCGTTCTCGATGGAACAGGCGGCCGTGGCCAGCAGTCCGGTGACGGACAGCGCGGAGGCGAGGAGGACACGTGCGGTGGCCGGGGGGTGCGTCATCGGGGGTGCCTCCTGCGCGGGGCTCTTGGAGGCGCCTGCTGGCGGGCGGTCTCTCCGAGATGGGTCTGTGCTCATACGGCACCACCGCGACGGGCGGCACACCAGTGCGACGGGCTGTTCGGGTGAGGACGGAAAATCCGTCGTCCGGACGCCGAGGCCCTGTTACCGTCACGCCCATGCAGCGCGCCCAGCCGTTCCCGTCTCTCACGACGACGCCGGAGAGTGTCCCGGCGCGCTGACAGCTGACCCAGATGTCCGAAGCCCCGGGGCGAGTGCCCCGGGGCTTCGTCGCGCGGTGCTCGCCTCGGATCCCGAAGATCCCGAAGACCCCGAGGGAGACCCACCATGCACGACCACCGCCGGCTCGGCCGCGAGCTGAACCTCTTCGACACCGACCCGCTGATGGGCGCCGGGCTGCCGTACTGGCTGCCCGACGGGGCGATCGTGCGGCACGCCCTGGAGGAGTACATCCGCGAGGCGGAAGGGCGGGCCGGCTACCGGCACGTGTACTCGCCCGCCCTCGGCAAACGCGAGCTGTACGAGATCTCCGGGCACTGGGACCACTACGGCGACGACATGTTCCCGCCGATGGACCTGGGCGCGGAACAGGTCCTGCTGCGCCCCAGCCTCTGCCCCCACCACGCCCTCATCTACCGCTCCCGCTCCCACAGTTACCGCGAACTACCCCTCCGCATGGCCGAGTTGGGCGGCATGTACCGCTCGGAGCTGTCCGGCGTCCTCGGCGGGCTGACCCGGGTGCGGGCCATCACCCTCAACGACGCGCACATCTTCTGCACCCTGGAGCAGGCCGTCGAGGAGGCACGGGCCGCGCTGGAGCTGATCGGCCGCGCCTACGGGGATCTGGGCATCCGCGCCTCCCGTCACCGTCTCTCGCTGCCCGGCGAGGGCGGCAAGTACGTGGCCGACCCGGAGCTGTGGCGGCGGGCCACCGCCCTGCTCCGGGAGGTCCTGGACGGCTCCGGCATCCCGTACGAGGCCGCCGAGGGCGAGGCGGCGTTCTACGGGCCCAAGATCGACGTACAGATCACCGACCCGGCCGGCCGCGAGACCACCCTGTCCACCGTCCAGATCGACTTCCACCAGCCAGAACGCTTCGACCTGCACTACATCGGCGCGGACGGGGCGAAGCACCGCCCGGTCATGGTGCACCGCAGCATCATCGGCAGCGTGGAACGCGCGGTGGCGCACCTCCTGGAGACCCATGGGGGCGCGTTCCCGGCGTGGCTGGCGCCGGTGCAGCTGGTCGTCATGCCGGTCGCGGAGGAGCAGGCGGACGCCGCCCACGCCCTCGCCGGCCGTGCCCGCGAACTCGGCCTGCGCGCCGAGGTGGCGGGCCCCGAGCAGGGCACCCTCGGCGCCCGCGTCCGGGCGGCCCGGCTGGTCCCGTACCAGGCGGTGATCGGACAGCGGGAGGCCGCGGCGGACCTCGTGGCCCCGCGCCTGCGAGACGGCCACCGGCCCCCCGCCCTCCCCGCCGCCGAACTGCTGCGGCGGATCGCCGACCGGGTGGCGTCCCGGGGCACCGGCCTGTGGGACGAGTCGGACGAATCGTAGGGCGGGCTCAGAACGACCAACGCGTATGGGAGTAGACGCCGTTGTCCCGCCCGAAGCCGTACGCCGTGTCCGGGGCGACCGCGTACACGATGTCGTCGCCCCGGCGGAACGCGTCGCCGATGCCGTGGAAGGTGCCCTCGGGGGAGGTGATGTGCGGCCCGTACTGCTCCTCGTACGCCGTGATCACCTCTTCCAGCAGCGCCGGGTCGGTGACCGGCCGTGCCCTGCCCTCGACCACCAGGTCGAAGCCCTCGGTGAGGGAATTCGACCCGGTGGTCAGCGCGCAGTGCGCGTCCCGGGCGAGGTTCTTCGCCTTCTGCTCCTGCCGGCCGGTGGAGAAGTACAGCACCCCGGCGTGCCAGGCGGCGATGACGGGCGTGACGTGCAGCCTGCCGTCGGGCCGGACCGTGGACACCCAGAAGATCTCGGCGGCCCCCAGCCGCCGCTGCGCCTCGTCCCACTCGGTGGCGGTGACGCCCGAGGCACCCGGGCGGGGGTTGAGCGCGGAGCTGTAGCGGGGGTCGAGCTCGGTTGCGGGCTGCTGCGCGGGACCTGGTGCCGGCATGGCGTCTCTCCTGTCGTCCTCTGCTGACTCTGCTGACTCTGTTGCTTCGGTTGCGTCTGCTGCTTCAGCTGTCGTCTTCCCTGCGGTCTCCCTACGTCCTTCCCGTGTGCGCCCCGGCGTCGGTTCGTCCGTTCGAGGGGCGCGTAGGGTCGCTCGTACGGAGCCCAGCCCGGGACCAGTGGAAGGAGCCCTCGCCGTGACGGACGGTCAGCCCATCCCGGTGATCATCGACTGCGACACCGGCGTCGACGACGCCCTAGCCCTGCTGTTCGCCGTGCGGCACCCGGCGCTCGACGTGCGCGCGATCACCTGCGTGGCCGGGAACACGGATGTGGACGGGGTCGTCCGCAACACGCTGACCGTGCTGGAGGTGGCCGGTGCCGGGGACATCCCCGTGGCCCGGGGCGCCGAACGGCCGCTGATCGAGCCCGTGCGGACGGCGCGGCATGTGCACGGGCAGGACGGCATGGGGGATCTGGGGCTGCCCGCGCCGACCCGGGTGCCGGTCGACGTGGACGCGGTGACGCTGCTGCGCCGCGAGATCCTCGCCTCGCCGCGGCCGGTCACGCTCATCCCCACCGCGCCCCTGACGAACATCGCGCTGCTGCTGCGGACGCACCCCGAGGTGACCCGCAACATCGAACGGATCGTGTTCATGGGCGGCGCGGTGGCGACCGGGAACGCCACGCCGGTCGCGGAGTTCAACGTGTGGCACGACCCGGAGGCCGCCGCGGTCCTGCTCACCGCGGGGGTGCCGATCACGATGTACGGCCTGGACGTGTTCAAGCGGGTCCTGGTGCCCGCCGGGGAGGTGCAGCGGCTGCGCACCAGCGCGGAACCGAGCCTGCGGCTGGCCGGTGAACTGCTCGCCCACCGCGACCCGGCCACCTCCGGTGACCCCACCCCCATGGGCGGCCTCGGCGACGCGGGCGCGGTCTGCGCGGTCGTCGACCCGAAGGGCATCACCACCGAGGCGCTGCCGGTCGAGGTCGTCCTCGCCCCCGGTCCCTCCCGCGGCCAGACGATCGTCGACCGCCGCCCGCGCCCCGGTGAGTCCGAGATTCACGAGGGCGTGCGCGAACAGCCCTTGGTGGACGTGGCGTTGGATGTGGACGTGGAGCGGTACGTCAACCTGTACCTGGAGACGCTGTAGCGCGGAAGCGGGCACAGGGGTTGCGTGGCGATCGATTGACTTTCGATCGATAGCGATCGAGAATCGATAAATGAATGGCTTCCTCATCGTCGCGCTCCGGGCCGGTATCGCCTTCGCCGTCCTGGTCGGGCTCTTCGGGCAGTTCGTGGTCATACCGACGACGGCGGCCGACGAGGTCGACCGTTTCCCGCCCTACGCCCCCTTCGCCACGCCCTATTCGGCCGTGGCGATCGTGGGGGTCGTCTGCGTGCAGGTCGCGCTCGTCGCCGTGTGGATGCTGCTCACGATGGTGCAGCGGGACGCGATCTTCACGCCGCGGGCCTTCCGGTGGGTCGACGTCATCATCGGCGCCTCGGTCGTGGCGACCGTCCTTGCCCTCGGGGTCGCCGGGCATCTGGCCGTCGCGGAGATCCCCTCTCCCGACGACGGCATGGACGTCGAAAGCGCCCTGGCCGCCGCGACGGCGGGGGTCGCGGTGGGGGCGGCGTTCGCGATGCTGATGGTCGTCATGCGGAGTCTGCTGCGCAAGGCGACCAGTCTGCAGAGCGAGATGGCAGAGGTCGTCTGACGGCGAACCCCGCCCTGCCGCAGGCTTGGAGGGGTGACGGCAGGGCGGGGAGTGGGGGGCCTGGCTCAGGCGCCGGAGGCGTTGCGCTTGGCCGTGCGGCGGCGGGTGACGATCATCATGGCCGCGCCGCCCGCCAGCAGGGCCGCCGCGCCGAAGGCGATCGGGCCGGTGCTGCTGTTCGCGCCGGTCTCGGCGAGGTCGCCGCCACCGCCGTTCGGCTTGGGGGCGGTGGGCGTCGACTCGGAGGCGGACGGGGTGGGCGTGTCCGTGTCGGAGGACGGCGGGGTCGAGGGCTCCGCGGGCTCGGACGGGGAGGCCGGCGGCGTCGACTGCTCGGCCGGCGGCTTCGGCGGCTCCGAGGGCTCGGCGGGCGGGCTGGACGGGGGCTGAGTCTCCGCCGGCGGGGGCGTCTTCGTGCAGTCCTCCGTGCCGCCGTTCCAGGCCGCGATCAGCTTGTCCTTGATGACCGGGCGGTCCGGGCCCTTGGGCAGCTCGCCGTGCTCGAAGCCGTCCTTCGCGTCCAGCTTGCCGTCGAACTTCACCGCGCCCCGGTAGAGGTCGATCTGCCCGAAGCAGCCCTTGTCCGGGATGGCGATGTCGAGCGACTCGGTGACGCCCGGCTTGACCGTCACCGTGTCGAAGTCGACGAACACCTGCTCGCCCGAGGTGCCGAACGTCGCGCCGTGGGCGAGGTAGGAGGCGAGGGAGGCCGTGCAGGTCGCCGCGTCACCGGCGGTGCGGACCTTGATGTGGACCTTGCCGTCCTCGGTCGGCTTCAGGTTCTGGTCGTCGACCTTCACCGAGTCGTGGAAGTTCGTGCCGTCGAGCGAGAACTGGCAGCGGTCGGTGCCGGTCTCCGTCCCCGCGCCCGTCCCGGGCTTGTAGCTGCCGCCGGACGACCAGCCGTCGCCGCCGGGCGTACCGTGCGCGAACGCGGTGGTGGCGGAGGCGGCGCAGAGCGCGAGGGCCGCGGCGCCGGTCCCCAGCAGGCGTCGCGCGATGACACGTCTCGCTATGGACATGCGATCCCATTTCTTGGCGTATGCCGGAACCCGGGTGACGGCAGCAGGGCAGCACGCGGCGGCCGGCCGTACCGGGGTGAGTGGTCTGAGAAACACTGGGCTCATTGGTCACATGCGCCACAGTGCGACCTCATCGTCGCGGCGCCGCAGCACGCTGTCAACCTGCGGGTATGCAAAGGGAGTTACTCCTCCATCACACTTTCATCACAGCAGGAATGGATCACTCCGACCACCCCGATGTTTCCTTTTTCCGGCATTCTGGACAGATTCAATGCTGTCGCCCGTATGCCCTGCGAAGGAGACCGCGTGACCGATCGCTCCACTCTCGACCTGTCGTCCCGGGATCCCGACTGGTGGCGGCAGGCCGTCGTCTACCAGGTCTATCCCCGCAGCTTCGCCGACGCCGACGGCGACGGACTCGGAGACCTGCGCGGCATCACCCGCCGCCTCACCCACCTCGCCGCCCTGGGCGTGGACGCCCTGTGGCTGAGCCCCTTCTACCCGTCCGAGCTCGCCGACGGCGGCTACGACGTCGCCGACCCCCGGGACGTCGACCCGCGCCTGGGCACCCTCGACGACTTCGACGCCCTGGCCGCCGAGGCCCACCGCCTCGGTCTGAAGGTCATCGTCGACATCGTGCCCAACCACTCCTCGCACCGGCACGTCTGGTTCCAGGAGGCCCTCGCCACCGGGCCCGGCTCGGCGGCCCGCGACCGCTACGTCTTCCGCGACGGCCGCGGTGAGCACGGCGAACTCCCGCCCACCGACTGGCAGTCCGTCTTCGGCGGCAGCGCCTGGAAGCGCGTCCCCGACGGGCAGTGGTACCTGCACCTGTTCGCCCCCGAGCAGCCCGACCTCAACTGGGAGAACCAGGAGGTACGAGCCGACTACCGCACCACCCTGCGCTTCTGGTCCGACCGCGGGGTCGACGGCTTCCGCATCGACGTCGCCCACGCCCTGGTCAAGGACCTGAGCGAACCCCTGCGCGACCTCGGCACGCACGCGTCGGGCGGCGAGGAGGCGCTCGCCGGCCTGCCGCCCGGCACGCATCCCCTCTACGACCGTGACGACGTGCACGAGATCTACCGCGACTGGCGCAAGATCCTCGACGCCTACCGCCCGCCGCGCATGGCCGTCGCCGAGGCCTGGGTGCCGGGTGCCAGGCGTGCGCTCTACGCCCGTCCGGACGAGCTGGGCCAGGCCTTCAACTTCGAGTATCTGGAGGCCGGTTGGGACGCCGGTGAGCTGCGGCAGGTCATCACCGACTCGCTCGCCACCGCCCGGGCCGCCGGGGCCTCGGCCACCTGGGTGCTCTCCAACCACGACGTCGTACGCCACGCCTCCCGGCTGATGCTCCCGCCCGGCACGGACCTCAACGCCTGGCTCCTGTCCGGCGGTCACGCCCCGGCCGTCGACGAGACGGCCGGACTGCGCCGGGCCCGGGCGGCCACGCTGCTGATGCTGGCGCTGCCCGGCTCGGCGTACGTCTACCAGGGGGAGGAACTCGGCCTGCCCGAGGTCGCCGGCCTGCCCACCGAGGTGCTCCAGGACCCGATCTGGGAGCAGACGGGCCATGTCCGCAAGGGGCGCGACGGCTGCCGGGTGCCGCTGCCGTGGACGACGGCCGGACCGTCGTACGGCTTCGGGCCGGGCGGCGCCTGGCTGCCGCAGCCGTCCGGCTTCGCCGCGTACGCCGTCTCGGCCCAGGACGGGGTGGAGGGTTCAACCCTGGAGCTGTACCGCAGGGCCCTCAGGCTCCGCCGCAAGCTCCTCGCCGGAGAGGAGCTGACCTGGGCGGCGGACGCCCCGGAGGGTGTGCTGCGGTTCGACCGGAGTGATGGCTGGCGGTGTGTGACGAACCTGTCCGGTACGGCGGTGCCGCTGCCGGCCGGTGAGGTGCTGTTGAGCAGCGCGCCGCTGGAGGACGGACGGGTCGGGCCGGACACGACGGTGTGGCTCGGCCGCTGAGCGCTCCGCTGGGTGGGGCCGGGTGGGTCGTCGTTTGTCTGCGGCTGTGTCGTGGCTGGTCGCGCAGTTCCCCGCGCCCCTTTGGGGTGCGGCCCCGCCGTCGTTTGTCTGCGGCGGTGTTGTGGCTGGTCGCGCAGTTCCCCGCGCCCCTTTGGGGGCGTGGGGGCACCCGTGCGGCGCAGCAGGGCGGGTTGTCTGTGGGGGTGGCCGGGAGAATCGCTGGCAGAGTGCCGTCTCCGTCCGCACAGGGAGTCCCGCCCGCGATGAACAGGTACAGCAGGACAGCAGCCGTGGTGGGGGTTGTGGTCGCGGGGGTGCTCTTGGTTCCGGGGGCGCCCGCGGTCGCCGAGGGGGGCGGGCTGTGGGGTGTGGCGGTCATCGCGCCCGGGCGGGAGGGCATCGTCGAGGTCGTGGGGCACCCGGGGGCGGGGCCGGGTGTGGGTGCCACGCTGACGTTGACCGCGCCTCGCGGGGCGCGGGTGACGGGCACGCCGCTCGACGGGTCCGGCTACCGCGGCTCGGTCGCCGCCGACGGCCGCAGCGGGGCGTACACCGTCACCCGCGAGGCGGCCGGCCGTACGTTCCCCTTCGTGCTGGCGGTGCCGCCGGGCGCCGTGCCCGGTACGCGGCTGCGGGACTGCTTCCTGCGGATCACCGACGCGCGCGGCGTGCGGCGGGCATCCGGCCGGTGTGCCGTCACCGTGGGCCTGGCCGGGCCGACGCTGACCCGTCCGCTGTCCGGCGTGCCGCTGCACGCCCGGCCGGAGATCGCCGGCAAGGCGCACCCGGGCGCCCGGGTCACCGTCCGCGACAAGGACGACCGCGAGGCCTGCGCGACCACCGCCGCCCGCGACGGCACCTGGGCGTGCACCCCGGCCCCGGCCCTTCCGGCGGGTGCCAACCGCCTCCAGGCGGTCGCCACCCTGAACGGGGTGAGCGCCATGAGCGAGCAGATCGACATCGCGGTGACGGAGTCCGGCGCCGGTCAGTAGCGCACGGCCCGGGCGATGTCGGACCGGACCTCGCCGGAGAGGTCGTGCGTGCTGCGGGCGGTGGCCGTGGCGGTGTGGTTCGGCTGGACCTGGTTCACCGTGACGATGACCGTGTCGACCAGCCGGTTCCCGGAGTCGGTGAAGTTCACCTGCACGGCGAAGGACCGGGGCGAGTCGTCGGTGTTGCGGACGGTGACCTCGGACCGGGCCCGGCCGTCGGAGCCGACGGTGGTAGGACCGGCCTTCACATCACCCTTGACGTCGACGCCGTCCTGGATGTCGTCCAGCCGGCGCTGGGCCTCGGCCGTGGCCGACTCGACCGCCTCGGAGGCCCCCGAGGCGACCGACCCGACCGCCGACTCCGCCTTGCTCGCGGTGTCCGAGGGGCTGTCGTAGCCGCCGTTGCAGCCGGTGAGCACGGCGGCCAGGGCGAGCGTCAGCACCGCTCCGGCCGTTTTGCAGCGAGTCCGGTGGTGGGCGGCCATAGGCGTCACGTGCGTCCGAGGCCGCCGCCGCCGAAGGACCCGCTGGATCCGGGCGACCAACGGCGCGGATTCTGGTCCTTGCCCGTCCTGGTGCTCGCGTGGTGGAGGTCGTGGGGCAGGATCCGGTCGCCGTCCTTCGTCGTGATCGGCATCTCGTCGGGCTCGCGCCTCTCGCGCATCTCGTGGACCGGCCCGCCGTCCGGGACGTGTGGTTGTTCCTCCAGGCCGGGGTGATGGGTGTCCTTGTCCATGACCCGCATCCCGACCCGGACGCCCCAGATCAGCGCGCAGGCCACGATCAGTCCGCAGACGAAGGCGATGCCCACGGCGATCGCGTGATCGGACGACGCCGCCAGCAGTTCATACGTGGCCGTTTTCATACTCCGAGTATCGCCGACGGAATGCCATAAAGCGCCCGGAATGTCCGTCGGTAAAAAGTGGGCAACCTCTGCCGCTCCGGCGACGACCTGACGGTGATACCCCGTCCCCCCACACGAGGGAGATCACCATGCGCAGACATCTCGCGCGACTGATCACCGTGCTGGCCGTCTTAGCCGCCGTCTTCGCCACTCCCGGCATGGCGAACGGCAAGGCTCAGGCCGCCGACGAGTGGAACCCGCCCGCGAACCTCGTCCAGCCCCTGAACGAGGTCTGGCGGCACGTCGAGACGACCTACCCGAACCTGTACGGCTTCCGGAACTACGGCTGGGACCAGGTCATGGCCAACCGGGGAAGCGTCAACTACTGCGTTCGCTGGGAGTCCGACGCCCCGGTCAGCGCCGCCCTGCGCGACCGGATCCACGCGGCGCTGAAGAAGCAGTTCGGCAAGTGGATGACGGCCATGACCGAGAACGGCAAGGGGCACAACGCCTGGCCGTACACCAACGTCCCGGTCAACATCGTCGGCTGGGCCGTCAAGAACCGCTCCACCCTCCAGTGGACCGACAACTCCGTCGACATCTACACCGGCAATCTCGACGGCGGCGGCGCCCCGCAGTGCTCCCCGGACTGCGGCCGCTTCTTCCACCAGGACGGCAACTACTCGAAGTGTCCCGGCGGCGCCGCCCGCCACTACGACCAGTCGCTGTGGCTGACGAAGGGCTTCGGCGGCGGCGCGGGCGGCGACTGGGGCCAGCGCATGGGCCAGGAGTACTTCACCGGCGCCCTGAACCAGGAGAACATCCACATCTACCTGCACGAGGTCGGCCACACCTTCGGCCTCGACGACTTCTACGACTGGTCGCCGACCGGCCAGTGCTGCTTCCTGATGAAGGCGGGCAGCGCCACGCAGATCACCGAGTTCGACAAGTGGATGGCGCGTGACTTCTGGCGCCATCTGAAGAACCGCTACGGCCTCTGACCGGTACCCGTCGGGCGGTGCGGGCGGCCTCGGCTCCCGCACCGCCCTGCGGCGTACGGTGGAGAGACCGGGGGTAGGTCGCAACCGGTGGCTGAACGGTCTCCTGGCCACGTCCCCCGTTCGCAGCAGGAGCCCCGATGACCTCCGCATCCTCGTCCCCGCCGCCGCTCCCCGCACCGCGGGACGTCCGGCTGCGGCTCGCCGAGCCCACGCGCTTCGGCCGTACGGCACGCCGGATCGACGGGGCATGGTGGCCCCGCTCAAACGACCTGGCGCAGGAGCTGACCGGGCTGCTGGGCGTGCTGCCGCGTGCCTGGGGGCGCATCAGCAGTGTCCTGGTCCACGGGGACACCTGGCAGGACTGTCCGGAGCAGGTGGTCATCGCGGGGCAGTCGGTGCACGTCGGCCACACCGACTCGCCTACCGCACCTCACACCGTCTGTCTGCTCGCGCTCGGCCGGGGCCGCTACGACCTGCTGGTGGTGCCGCCCGCGACGGCCCGGGCGGAGGCGGACCTGATCATGGAGCGGGCCGTCACACAGGGCGCGTGACGGCCGGACCCGCCGCTCAGTGCGCGAGCAGCACCAGAGCGAGGGCGACCAGCGCCGGGACGGTCTGCACGAAGAGGATCTTCCGGCTGGCGGTGACCGCGCCGTAGACGCCCGCGACCGCCACGCACACCAGGAAGAACACCGAGACCTGGAAGCCCACCGGGTCGGACGCCACCGCGCCCCACAGCAGGCCCGCCGCGAGGAAGCCGTTGTAGAGGCCCTGGTTGGCGGCGAGGGCCTTCGTCTCCGCCGCGAACTCGGCGGTGGTGCCGAAGGCGGCGCGGGCCCGTGGAGTGGTCCACAGGAACATCTCCAGCACCAGGATGTAGGCGTGGAGGGCGGCGAGAGCCAGCACCGCGAGGGTGGCGAGGGTCGACATGCACGCATCATCCCAGGCGCGATCCGGAGTCCTCGCCCCGCCGTCCTCGCTCCGCTGCCTTTGACTCCGCCGTCCTCGTTCGGGCCTCCCCGGGAGGCGGCGGGCGGTGCCGGGTGGCAGATTGCGGGCAGTGGAAGGCCGGTCCGGGCCGACGCGTCCCCGCGTGTGCCGCTCGGGAGCCCGGCCCGGCCTTCCCGCCTTCCCGCTCGACCGCCGGTCAGTAGCCGATACGGAACGTCGCGTCAGCCCGGTCCGTCGCGGTGGAGACGGGGTCGACGCGCAGGGCGTAACCGGAGTGGCGGATGTAGCGCGTCGGGTTGTTGTGCGAGCGGAACGACGTCCAGCCGGCGTCCGCGAGCCCGGCGACCTTGTGGAACGTGGCGTCCCCGGCGAACACCGAGGTGCCGTCGTTGACGTCGAGCCGCAGCGCGTAGTCGTAGTGCCGCAGGTACCGCTCCGGGTAGTTGACCGACTGGAAGGACACGCCTGACGCGTCGGCGAGGCCGGGGACGAGTTTCCACTGGGCGTCGGTGTACGGGTCGAAGGGGTAGGGGTCGATCCGGCCCGCGAAACCGGCGTGACGGACGTAGCGGTCCGGGTGGTTGTACGACTTCAGCCGGTTCCAGGCCGGGGCTCCCCAGTGCGCGAGGAGGTTGTCGTACTGCGTGCCCGTGAGCGGCGCGATGCTGCCGTGCTTGGAGTTCACCGGCTGGGTGTAGCGGCGCTGGTCGACCGGCGTCCAGGTGCCGGCGGCCAGGTCGTCGGTCTGCCAGGCGTAGAAGACACCGTTGGGCGTGTAGGTGTCGCCCCAGAGGTACCAGGTGCCGGTCGACTGCGACCGCGTCAGAATCGGCGCCTCGGTGCCGCCGTGGGCCACGGGCGTGCTGAAGACCTGCCAGCTGCCCGGGGCGAGGGTCGCGGACCTGGCGCCGACCAGGGTCTGCTTCGAACTGTCCTTGAAGTACATGTAGTTCGTGCCGCCGACGCCGAGGGCGAAGCTGCCGTCGATCACGTCGTAGCCCGGGTCGAAGAAGACCTGGGGCGCGGACGCCGTACGGAAGTCGGTCGTGTAGTTGACCATCAGCACGTTGTGGCCGCTCGCGTTGACCGACGAGTAGACGACCCCGTACTGCCCGCGCGAGGCGTCCCAGAAGGCCTCCGGGGCCCAGCTGTGGGTGGTCATGTCGTGCAGCTTCAGCAGGCGGTAGCCGGTGAGGGAGCGCAGGTCGGCGGAGTCCCAGACGTGGATGTACTGGCTGTTGCGGTTCCAGTCGGTGCCCTTGAGGTCGGTGGCCAGTACGACGAACGTGCCGTCCTGTTTGCGCAGCACGAACGGGTCGCGCAGGCCGCCGGCGCCCTGGGTGGGCGTGACCACCGGCTTGTTCTGGTTCAGCGGCGTCCACTCCAGGCCGTCGGGGCTGACGGCGAGATGCAGGCCGTAGTCGGTGCCGAGCCCGCTCGGGGACTCGGTGAAGGAGGCCATCACATACGCCGGGCCCGTCGCCGCGCTCGCCCCGCCGGCGCCCAGGGCCGGGTCGGTGGTCAGAGCGAACGGCACGGTCGCGGCCATGCCGAGGACATGGCGGCGGGAGGGTCTGCGGGGGGTGGAGGTCATGGGGGCTCGGCCTTCCGTCGGGGGTACGGAGTGCAGCGGTCGTTCGATATTGCGAACCAGGTTCGGCAATTCGGCCAGACGGTAGGGCTGGGAGCCGTGCGCCGTCAATGAGTCGGACGTGACGAAGAAATCCCCAACGGGGCGGCAACTACGGGGCGATGGCCTTGCGCAGGGTGTGCAGGCACAGCGTCATGGCGGAGTGCTTCGAGGCACCGGCGGTGCGGGTGTGCGCCCAGGCCGAGTACAGCAGGGACCAGACCAGGTTGCGGACCCACTCGTCGTCCAGCTCGGAGTCGATGCTGCCGTCCGTGTGCCCGCGCCGGACCGTGTGCAGGAAGTGCTGGTCGGCGGCGGTCTCCTCGTCCCAGCCCGACCAGGTCGCCAGCTGCGGTGTCTCGAACATCAGCGTGAGGCCGTCGCCGAGCTCGAAGTACTCCTGGCAGAGCCGCTCCAGGGCCTTGGCGGCCGGGCCGTCGTCGAGCCGGGCGCGTCCGGTCGCCGCCGCGACCTTCTCCAGGATGTCCGTGCCGATGGCCGTGAGCAGGTCGGAGCGCTCGGGGAAGTAGCGGTGGACGGTCGTACGCCCCACACCCGCCGCCGCGGCGACGTCGCCGAGCGACGCGGTCGGGTCGCCTGCCAGCAGGCCGATGGCGGCGTCGATGATGGCGCGCCGCGTGCGTGCCCGGGTTCCGCTCTCGGCCGCTCCGCTCCGCTCCTCAACCATGCGCATACGGTAGCGCGTCTTCCATGATGAAAATCGCTTGACCGTTATGGAACACGAGTGTTCCACTCGGCATCATGACTGTTCCGGAAGGTACGTCTCGCAAGGTGTCCGTCCCGCGACTGCGGATCCTCTGGTCGTTCGCCCGGCCGCACCGGCGCTCCCTGGTCCTGGCGCTCGTCCTCGCCCTGGTGGGGTCCGGGATGGGGCTGGCCACGCCGATGGTCACGAAGGGCGTGCTCGACGCGCTCGGCGGCTCGGACTCGCTGCGGGGGCCGCTGGTGGCCCTGCTGGTGCTGCTGGTGGTCGGCAGTGCCGTCATGTACTGGCAGTGGACGCTGCTCGGCGCGCTGGGCGAGCGGGTGGTGCTCCGGGCCCGTGAGTCGATGGTGCGGCGTTTCCTGCGGGCCACCGTCCCCGCGGTCACCCGGCGCCCGCCCGGCGAACTCGTCACCCGCGTCACCTCCGACACGGTCCTGCTGCACCAGGCCGCCACCGGTGCCCCGGTCGGCCTGATCAACGCCGTGGTCATGCTCTTCGGGACCCTGGTCCTCATGGGTGTCCTCGACCTGGTGCTGCTGGGCACGGTCGCGGCGGCGGTGGCCGTGGTCGCCGTCCTGTTCGCCGTCCTCATGCCCGGGATCGCGACCGCGCAGCAGCGCGCCCAGGACCACCTCGGGCGGCTCGGCGGCAATCTGGAGGGCGCGCTGCGCGCGATCCGCACGGTGAAGGCCGGCCGGGCCGAGGACCGCACGGCCGAGCGCATCATGGCCGACGCGCGCGTCTCCGCCGAGCACGGCGTCCGCGCGAATCGCCGCGAGGCCCTGGCCTGGACGATCGCGCTGGCCGGCATCCAGCTGGCGATCATCCTGGTCCTGGGCGTGGGCGCCTGGCGGGTCGCCGAGGGGGAGCTGGAGGTCTCCAGCCTCATCGCCTTCCTGCTCTACGCGTTCGGGCTGATGGACCCGATCAGCGAACTCAGCCAGAACGTCACCGCGCTCCAGTCAGGGATCGCGGCGGCGGAGCGGATCCGGGAGACGGAAGACCTGGAGTCGGAGGACGGGGCGGGTCATGAAGGCCCGGTACGGAAGGCCGCTGCGGGGAGGAGGCCCGTACAGGACACCCCCTTACTGGAACTGAGGGATGTCAGCGCGGCCTACGGCCCCGACGCGGAACCGGCGGTGCGCGGCGTCGACCTGGTCATCCCGCGGCACGGGCACACCGCGATCGTCGGGCCCTCGGGCGCGGGCAAGACGACCCTGTTCTCCCTGGTGCTGCGCTTCCTTGAGCCGACCGGCGGCCAACTGCTCCTGGACGGCCGCCCCTACCGCGACCACAGCCACGACGAGATCCGGTCGCGTCTCGCATACGTCGAGCAGGACACGCCGGTCGTGCCCGGGACGATCCGCGACAACCTGCTGCTGTCCCGCCCCGACGCGACGGACGCGGAACTGCGGCGAGTCCTGCACGAGGTACGGCTGGCCGAGAAGGTCGACGCCCTGGACGACGGACTCGACACGCCCCTGTCCGGCGCGGCCGTCTCGGGCGGCGAGCGGCAGCGCATCGCCCTGGCCCGGGCCCTGCTGCGCACGCCGGACGTGCTGCTCCTGGACGAGGCGACGGCCCAGCTCGACGGGCTGACCGAGGCCGCCGTCCAGAGCTGCGTCCGCGCCCGCGCGGCCACGGGTGCCGTGGTCACGATCGCCCATCGGCTGTCGACCGTCATCGACGCGGACACCATCGTGGTGATGGAGGCGGGCCGGGTCCGTGCGCGGGGCGGTCACCGGGAACTGCTCGCCACGGACACGCTGTACCGGGAGCTGGTGGAGGCCCTGCGGATCGCGGCCCCAGCGGACTGCCCGGAATCGCCCCTTCTCGGTTGACCAACCGCCCCAGGTTTGATCAGCTGTCTCACTGGTCTTGTTCGATTCTGATCGAGCATTTCATGGCTCCCAGGGGGGGAGCTTGTGACAAGTTGGGGAGTTTTCTTGATGTATCGCGATCCTGTCGCCCTGCGCCGCGCCGGACTCCGGCGCGGCGCGGCCGCGTTGACCCTGCTGGCGCTGACCGGCGGAACGGCTCTGACGGGGGTTTCGGCCGCCGGTGCCGCCGTGCCCGCCGGGAAGGCGTGCGGGCCGACGGAGGGTTTCTCCGGCTGCCGCCTGTTCGTCCCGACGGAGGGCGCGCAGGAGTTCAAGGTGCCGTCGGGTGTGACACAGCTGAACGTGCGGGTCTGGGGCGAGGGCGGTGCCGGCAACACCATGGCGAGCGGAGGTGCGGGCGGCTTCGTCGGCGCCACCCTCAAGGTCACGCCCGGGGAGGCGTTGAGCCTGGCCGTCGCCGGGCCGCGCTCCGGTGACGCCCTCGGTGGCAAGGCGGGCGGCTCCGGCGCCGAGCGGGGCGGCAACAGCAGCGCCATCCGCACGAGCGGCGGCTCGCCGCTGGTCGTCGCCGGAGGCGGGGGCGGCGCCGGCGGCGACTTGGCCCACGCCCAGGCGGGTGTCGCCGGCGGCGAGTCGGGCCAGGACGCCTCCGAGCAGGGCCGCGGCGGCAAGGGCGCCACCGGCGCCAAGGGCGGTGCGGGCACCGGCAACGGCGTCGCGGGCGCCGACCACGCCAAGGGCGGCGCCGGTGGTGCCGGCGGCGCGGGCAGATACGGCGGTGGCGGCGGCGGTGCCGGCTACGCGGGCGGCGGCGGTGGCACGGGCGCGGATTCGAGCGGCTCCCCCGGCGACGAAGGCACCACCGGCAGCGGTGGCGGCGGCTCCAGCTACGCGGAGCCGGCCCGGGTGGACGACGCCCGTCTGGTCGTCGGCAAGGGCACCACGGCACCGGAGAAGAACGACCCCTTCTGGGCCCCCTCCGACAACCCGGTCGACTCGGGCGTGGCCATGGGCGGCGGCAATGCCCCCGGTGGCCCGGGCCGGATCGTCCTCCAGTGGCAGTCCTCCCCCACGGTCGACCGGCTGACGCAGGTCTCCGGCACCGACCGGACGACCCAGCCGGGCAGCGACGTCGACCCGCTGGCCGTGGTGGCCCGGGACAAGGACGGCAAGCCGGTCGCCGACACCTCCGTGACCTACACGATCGAGGACCCGGACGGCCTCAAGCCGCTCTTCCGCCTCACCGGCGGCCCGGAGGACGACCAGACCGTCGTCTCGACCGACGCCCAGGGGCGTGCGCAGTCCCCCTGGATCGGGCTGGGCAGCCGGAAGGAGGGCGAGTTCACCGTCCGGGCGAAGACCCAGGGCGCGTCGACGGCCTTCACCGTGCGGGTCAAGGAGTCGCCCTACGTCGTGAGCGTCGCCGACGGCGACGAGCAGCAGGCCGAGCAGGGGCAGGACTTCGACCTGGCGTTGCGCGCCATGGTGGTCAAGTCGGGCAAGGCGGCGCCGGCCGGCACGGAGGTGGAGTTCCGGGTCGAGGACGGCAGCGAGGACGCTCCCCGCTTCGGCGGCGAGGAGCAGGTCGTCCGCGTCAAGACCGACGCGGCGGGCAAGGCCGCGGCCCCGGACCTGACCGCCGGTGAGGGCACGGGCACGTACACCGTCGCCGCGTCGGTCGGTGACGCCATGACCCAGTTCGCGGTCGAGGTAGTCCCCGGCGACGGCCCGGACGAGCCCGGCCCCGGCGACGGATCCGGCTCGCCCTCCCCGAGCCCCACGATCGTCCCGAGCCCCTCGGCCGACCCGAGCCCCTCGCCCAGCGCGAGTGAGTCCGGGACGACCGGCGGCGGCGGTACGACCACGGGCGGCGGCACCTCGACGAACCTCGACGGCGGCAGCCTCGCCTCCACCGGGGCGGGCGGCATCGGTCTCCTGCTCGCGGCGGCCGCGGCCCTGGCCACGGCCGGCTTCGCGGCGTTCCGCTTCGCCCCGCGGCTGAAGCTCCGCTCCCGCGACTGAGCCTGACCGCACGTCACCCCGACTGCCCGCACCCGATCACCGGGTGCGGGCAGTCGCCGTTTCCACCGCGGAGTTGAGGGTTGCCGGACGCCGGCGCCACGCACTGGCTCGGGAGGACGGCCCCGGCGGGAAAAGTCTCCGGGGTCCCTTCAACGAAACGATTGAAGTCATGGATACCCGAGTCATCGAATCCGCCCCCGGGACCCGACGATGGTGGACGCTGTCGGCCGTGAGCGCGGCCCAGCTCCTCGTGGTCCTGGACGGGACCGTCGTCAACATCGCACTGCCCTCCGCACAGCGCGCGCTCGGCATGTCCGACGGCAGCCGGCAGTTGGTGATCACCGCGTACGCCCTCGCCTTCGGCGGGCTGCTGCTGATCGGCGGCAGGGTCAGCAGCGCGCTCGGCCACCGGCGCACGTTCGCCATCGGCCTGGCCGGCTTCGCCGTCGCCTCCGCGCTCGGCGGGGCCGCCGGGAACCCGGAGACACTCTTCGCCGCCCGCGCCTTACAGGGCGTCTTCGCCGCCGTACTCGCGCCCGCCGGGCTGTCGTTGCTGTCCACGACCTTCACGGAGCCGGGCGAACGCGGCCGGGCGTTCGGCGTGTTCGCCGCCGTCGGTGCCGCCGGATCGGCGCTCGGACTGATCGCGGGCGGGCTGCTGACCGAGTACGCCGGCTGGCGGTGGTGCCTGTACATCAACGTCCCGGTCGCGCTGCTCGCCGTACTCGGTACGGCTCTCGTGCCGGCGGACCGCCCGATCCGGGGCGAGGGACGGCTCGATGTCGCGGGCGCGCTGCTGAGCGCCGGGGGCTTCGCCGCCGTGGTGTACGCCTTCAACGAAGCCGAACCGCACGGCTGGGGTTCGGCGAAGGTGCTCACGCTGCTGGCCGCCGGTGTCCTGCTGCTGGCCGCGTTCGCCGTGGTCGAACTCCGCGCCCCGCACCCGCTGCTGCCGATGCCCGTGCTGCTGAACCGCGCCCGCGCGGGGGCGTTCCTGGCGATCACCCTGATGTTCGTCGCGATGTTCGGCTTCTACCTGTTCATGAGCTACTACACCCAGACCGTCCTCGGCTACTCACCGGTCCAGGCGGGCCTGGTCCTGATCATCAACGCCCTGGCCGCCCTGCTCGGCTCCACCCTCATCGCGGGGAGGCTGCACGGACGCGTCGCGCCCGCGGCGCTCATCGTGCCCGGCCTGGTCGCCGCGGCCGCCGGAGTGCTGATCCTGACCGGCCTGACGGCGCGCAGTACGGACGTCCTGCCGCTGTACCTGACCCCCGCCCTGATCCTCACCGGGCTCGGTCTCGGCTGCGTCCTGCCCCCGACGGCCGGCCTGGCCACCGCGGACGTACCGCCGCGCGACATCGGAGCCGCGTCGGCCGCCTACAACGCCTCCCAGCAACTGGGAGCCGCACTCGGCACCGCGCTGCTCAACACCGTCGCGGCCAGTGCCACGGCGTCCTACCTGGCGGGAGCCGGGCGCACCGGCCCGGCCGAGGCATCCGTCCACGGCTACACCACGGCCCTCACCGTCGCCTTCGGCATCCTGCTGGCCGCCGTGTGCGTCGCCGGACCGCTGATCGCGACCCGCGCCACTCGGGGGAACGGAGAGAACGGGAGGTGAGAGAGGGGCGCGTTTTGCGGAACCTTTAACCCGGGGTCGGGCGTTGACCCGGTGAGCGCGCGGGAGCGGGTTCGTGAGATGACTCCGACTAATACCGAGGTGACTCAATGGCAGTGTGGGACAAGCTCAAGGACCAGGCCAAGGCCTTCCAGCAGAACCAGAGCGGGCACGGCACGTCCGGCGGCCACGGCACGTCCGGCGGGCATGGCGCGTCCGGCGGGCACGGCTCGGGTTCGCGGTCGGGCGGTGGCAGCAAGGCCCAGCTGGTCGGGCTGTTCAAGACGCAGCTCGGGTCGCTGAAGAACGAGCTGAAGAGCGGTGCGTACCGGGACGCGAGCATGGCGATGTGCGCCCTGGTCGCGGCGGCCGACGGGCAGGTGGACGCCTCCGAGCGGCAGCAGGTCGAGTCGATGATCCTCAGCAACGACGTGCTGCAGAACTTCCCGCCGGAGCAGCTGCGCCAGCGCTTCCACAAGCATGTGGACCAGCTGACGATGAACTTCCAGCACGGCAAGACCGAGGCCCTGCAGGAGATCGCCAAGGCCGCCAAGAAGCCCACCGAGGCCAGGGCCGTGATCCAGACCGGCATGGTCATCGCCGGGGCCGACGGCCACTTCTCCCAGGCCGAGGCGACGGTCCTGCGCGAGGCCTGCGCCACGCTGGGGGTGTCTCCCGCCGAGTTCCAGCTCTGACCACCGGCGCGGCGGCCCCGTCGGCCTACTGGGCCGCGCGCAGCGCGTCCACGGCCAGGCGGGCCGCCGTGCCGATGACGGCGTCGGCCGCGGGCAGCAGCGCGGAGGTGCGGGCCGTGCGGGTGAAGACGGCGACGGCGTAGCGCCCCCCGTCGGGGTATTCGACGACGCCCACCTCGTTGCGCACGGTCGGCAGGCTCCCCGTCTTGCCCGCCACATGGACGTCGTCGAAGGGGAAGCCGGAGGCCATCCGGTGCGGCCACACCTGAAGCCCGAGGACGCGGCGGACGGCCGCGCCGTGCTCCGGCGTGCACGCCTCGTCGCGCCAGACGGCGCCGAGCAGCCGTGTCATGTCGCGCGGGGTGCTGCGGTTGGTGCGGGCCGGGTCCAGCGCCCGCAGCCGGGTGACGACGAGCGGGTCGGCCAGCGCCCGCGCGCCACCGGGGCCGGCGTCCTCCTTGATGGTGGCGAGGAGCTCGCCGAAGGAGTGCACGGCGTGGGTGCGGGTAAGGCCCAGACGGGCCGTGGTGCGGTTGACGGCGTCGAGGCCGACGCGCCCCAGCAGCAGGTCGGCGGCCGCGTTGTCGCTCACGGACATCATCAGATAGGCGAGGTCCCGCAGGGACAGCCGGGCCCCGTCGAGCATCGCCGCGAGCCCCGTCGGCCCGGTGGTGCGGCCCTCCGACGGGCACTCGACCTGCTCGGTGAGGTCCAGGAGCCCCGCCGCGGCCTGCTCGTGGAGCGTGACGAGCACACACAGCTTGTGGACGCTGGCGGTGCAGACCGGCTGGTCCGCACCCGCGTCGAGCTGAGCACCGGAGTCGATGTCGACGGCGTGCAGCCGACCGGTGACCCCGGCGTCGGCGAAGGCCGCGTGGATGCGGGCGAGGGGGTCGTTCACAGCCAGTACTCCGAGGCCGGGCGCAGATGGAGCGGGCGGGTGGGCAGGTCGGGGGTCGCGCCGGCGGTGGTGCGCAGCGCGTGCGTGGCGGCCTCGGCGAAGGCGGCCACGGCGGCGTCACCGCGTCCGCCGGGCCAGGCGACGGAGTGCCGCAGGGCCAGGGGAGCCCCGGTGAGCGGACGCCAGACGACACCCGCGGCCGGTGCGACACCCGCGGCCGGTTCTCGGCGAGAGCCCTCCCTGTTGCCCTCCACGGGCCCGTGCGCGTCCCGGGGGCTGAAGGACACCGCCTCCGCCGACAGGACCAGTCCGCGGACGAAGCTGGCGCCCTGGGCGTGCCGTACGGCGGGCGGGGTGTAGCCGTTGCGGGCGCAGGTGGTCAGCAGGTCGTCGTAGACCGCGGGGGCGCCCGTGCGGGGGAAGAGGATCAGGTCGTAGCCGGTGAGGGAGGCGAGGGGGACCTCGTCGAGCCCGGCCGCCGCCGCGTCGCGGGGCAGCAGTACGCCCAGTTCGCGGCGGAGCACCGGGCCCAGCTCCAGGCCGGAGACGTCACAGGGGTGGTGGATGAGCCCGACGTCCAGCTCGTGTGCGGCGAACCGCTCCAGTTGCTGGGCGGTGGGCAGCTCGTGCAGCTCCAGTTCCACGCCCGCGCTGCCGGCGTCGGCGAAGCCCGCGAGCAGCGCGGCGACCGTGTCGCCGGATATGTCCGGCGGCAGCGCGGCCCGCAGCAGCCCGGTCTCGCCGTCGCGGATACGGCGTGCGGTGGCCATGAGCGCCTCGGAGCGGGCGAGCACCTCACGTGCCTCGGGCAGCAGCAGCGCCCCGGCCTCGGTGATGGTCACCTGCCGGCTCGTGCGCTCGAAGAGCCGGACGCCCAGATGCCTCTCCAGCCGCTGGACGCGCTGCGAGAGCGGCGGCTGCGCCATGCCCAGGCGAGCCGCGGCACGGCCGAAGTGTGACTCTTCGGCAACAGCCACGAAGCACTCCAGGTGCCGCACCAGGTCCACGAACAGTAACCATATCCGGTATTGATCGATGCGAGATCGATAAAGGTCTTGGACAGGTTGCCCACGGCGCTGCTGTTCTCGGCGCATGGACTCCCTTGCCGAATACACCAGCCGCTCCAACCGGGACCGCAGACGGCGCCGCAACGCCGTCCGGGCCGTCAGCGCGGGAGCGGTGGTGCTGGCCGTCGCCGCGGGCGGGTCGTACGCGGCCGGTCTCGGTCCCTTCGCACGGGACACCGGCCCCGACCCCGCCGCCGGGAAACAGGCCAGCGCCTTCCTCGCCGACTGGGCCGCCGGCCGGCTGCCGAGCGCGGCCGCCCGCACGACCAGCCCCGGTACGGCGCAGCGCGTGCTGGACAGCTTCACCGCCGGACTCGAGATCACCGAGCCCGCGCTCAGGGCCAAGGCCGCGACCGAGGCGGAGGACGGCACGGTCACCGTCCCGTTCACCGCCCGGATGCCCGTCACCGGCCTGGGCACCTGGACCTACGAGTCGAAGCTGCCGCTGCGTCAGCGGGGCGACGGCACCTGGAAGGTGGACTGGACGCTGTCCGTCGTCCACCCGCGGCTGAGCGGCACCGAGAAGTTCCGCCTCGAACGGGAGGAGACGAAACCCCCCGAGGTCATCGACCGGCAGGGGACGGCCCTGTCCGGCGACGAACTCCCCTCCCTCGCGCCCCTCATGACCCGGCTCGGCGGAAACGGCACGGACACCGGCGCGCGCGGGGCCATCCACCTGGTCGACCGGGCCACCGGGGACGTCGAGCGCACGGAGGCCACCTTCGGCGCGCGCACGGTGCGGGACAAGGGCCCCGTCCGCACGACCCTGCACGCCGGCTGGCAGTCCGCCGCCGAGCAGGCCCTCGCCACTCACGCCGAGGGCAAGAACGCCGCGCTCGTCGCCCTGCGCATCGACGACGGCGAGATCCTGGCCGTGGCGAACTCCCCCGCCTCCGGCTTCAACCGCGCGCTCTCCGGCACCTACGCGCCCGGCTCCACCTGGAAGATCGTCACCACCAGCGCCCTGCTGCTCAAGGACGCCGTCAAGCCGGACGACGTGGTCGACTGCCCCCGGTACCTCACGGTGGGGAAGCGGTTCCAGAACGTGGAGCTCTCCCAGCACCCGGGCGCCACCTTCCGCAAGGACTTCACCGAGTCGTGCAACACCGCCTTCATCAGCCTGCGCGACCGGCTCTACGACGGGGAACTCGGGGATGTGGCCCGTAAGTACTTCGGCGTGGGCCAGGAATGGCACGTCGGGGCACCCACGTACGACGGCTCGGTGCCGGCGCCGAAGGACGAGACGGAGAAGGCCGCCTCGATGATCGGGCAGGGCCGGGTGCAGGCCAACCCGCTGCTCATGGCGTCCGTGACCGCGACGGCCGTGTCCGGCACCTTCCACCAGCCCTCGCTCACCCGCGGCAACGAGGACAAGACCGCCACGACTCCGCTCCCGCGGGGCGTCGTCACCGAACTGCGCGCGATGCTGCGGGCGACGGTGACCGGCGGCACCGCGGAGGTCCTCTCCGACCTGCCCGGCGAGATCGGCGCCAAGACCGGTACCGCCGAGGTCTCCGACGCGCAGGACAACAACGGCTGGCTCGTCGCCCACCGCGGCAACGTCGCCGTGGCCTGCGTCGTCGAGGAGGGCGTCACCGGCGGCGGCTCCGCCGGGCCGATCGTCCACAGCCTGCTGGCCGCCGCTTCCGGCGACCCCGAGTGAAGGAGCCCCGAGTGAAAGCCCGAGTGAAGGTCGCACCCCGCAGGTCCGCCGACGGGCCCTCCGCGTCGTCCCGCCGCGCCTTCCTGGCCGCCGCGGTCCTCCTCCCTCTCGCCGGCTGCGGCACGGACACGGACCGGGACACCGGCCGGGACAGCGGCCGGGCGGGCGGAGCGTCCACGGCCACTCCGCCCGCCCCCGCGCCCACCGTCCGTCGTGCGCGCCTGGTGGATCTGGAGCGCGAGTACGGCGCCCGCGTCGGCGTCTACGCCCTCGCCACCGGCACCGGCGACACCGTGATCCACCGCGCCGACGAGCGCTTCGCCTTCTGCTCGACCTTCAAGGCACTGGCAGCGGCGGCGGTCCTGCACCATCGCTCCCTGAAGGGCCTGGACCGGCGCGTCACCTACACGCGCGCCGACCTCAAGTCCACGGCGCCGATCACCGGCAAGCACGTCGCGACCGGCATGACACTGCGCCAACTCTGCGACGCCGCCGTCCGGTACAGCGACGGCACGGCCGGGAACCTGCTGATGCGCGACCTCGGCGGCCCGGCGAAGCTCACCGCCTATCTGCGCGGACTCGGCGACCAGGTCAGCCGCATGGACCACTACGAGCCCGAACTGCACGACGTACGACCCGACGACCCCAGCGACACCACCACCCCCCGGGCGATCGCCACCGACTTCCGCGCACTGCTCCTGGGCACCGCCCTGCCCGCCGGCGAACGCGCCCTGCTCACGGACTTGCTCTCGCGCAACGCCACCGAAGTCGGCGCCCGGCGCATCCGGGCCGGGCTCCCCAAGGGCTGGGAGGTGGCCGACAAGACCGGTACGGGCAACTACGGCAGGGCCAACGACATCGCCGTCGTCCGACCGCCCCGCACCGAGCCCCTCGTCCTGGCCGTCATGACCGACCGGCCCGGCTACGAGGCCGAGCCCTCCAACGCCCTGATCGCCGAGGCGACCCGGCGCACCATCGCCGCCCTGAAACTCTGACGGTCTATAACGGGGCCATGATCTATCACGTCGTACCGCTCACCGTCTGGAACACCGCCCCCGGCCGGACGTACGCGCCCGACTCCCTCGCCGAGGAGGGCTTTGTGCACTGCTCCCCGGACGAGCCGGTCACGCTGGCCGTCGTCAACGCCTTCTACCGGGACGCGCCCAGGCCGTTGCTGGTGCTCGCCCTCGACGAGGCGCGCCTCACCGCGCGGGTGGAGTTCGAGGCGGCGGCCCCCGCCCCGCCGCCCGGGGTCGCCGGGGACGTCCTGTTCCCGCACGTGTTCGGTCCGCTCGACCGGGACGCCGTCGACCACGTCCTGGAGGTGCGGTGGGACGAGGAGGGCCGGGCGGCGGGAATGAGCCGGCGGGAATGAGCGGGACGGGAGCCCGGGTGCCCGGGTGATCGAGTGCGACAGGAAGCCGGATGATCTAGTACGACAGGATGACCGGATGAACGAAAAGGAATCCCCTCTTCCGGCCTCCGCCCCGCGCCCGATCCGGAGCGCGGCCAACCTCGCCGTCGTCGCTCTCGCCCTCGCCGGACTGGCCTGGGCGGTCCGGGCGGTCTGGCACATCCGGCTCGCCATGGCAGGCGAGCCGGCGTCCGGCCCGCCGGACCAGGGCAACGGCGTCCACCGACCTCTCAACGCCCTGGAGAACTCCTACCACTTGGTCAGCTCCGCGGGCGGCGCCGTCACGGCGGTCTGCGCGCTCGTGTTCCTGCTCTGGCTGGACCGCGCACGGGACAACGCCAGGGTCCTCTCGGGCAAGGAACCGCGGTACCAGTACTTCTGGCTCTTCCTGGCCTGGATCGTGCCCGTCGTGAACCTGTGGATACCCCGGGGCATGGTCGCGGACGTCCACGGGTCGGTCTTCCCCGAACGGCGGCTGCCCGCCGTCGTGAACTGGTGGTGGGGCCTGTGGCTGGCCGGCCTGGCCGGCGGAGTCGGCCTGTTCTACGCCGACTCCACCGACGACGTCATCGCCCGCGCCTACAACGGCGTCTGGCCCCTGCTCGCCGCCGACCTGGTGATCGTCGCAGCGGCCGCAACCGCCGCCCTCATGGTCCGCACGCTCACGGCGGCGCAGCAGGAACGCATCGACGAGGTCGCGCGGACCGGCTCCTAGGGTCGGTCTGGCAGGCCACGAACGCCCGGACGGGGCCTCCGGGTTGCCCCCTACTGACCCCTCGGCCGGGTCGACGGGACGTCCCGCGCCGGGGTCGGTGTGGCCGACGGGGTGCGGTCCACGGCCGTCGGGCGCGGGGTGGCGCGGGAGTTGTCCGTGCGCGGGCCGGCCGTGTCGGGGACCGGGGCCTCGGAAACGGAGGACGGTGCGGAGGACGGCGCCGAGTCCGGCGCGGAGGACGACGCGGACGGGGAAGGGGAGGGAGAAGAGGGCGGGGTGGGAAGGGGCGTCGTCGCGGGCGGCGGGGCCATCGGGATCGTCGGGGAGGCGGGGCGGTCCGGGGCCGCGAGGCGCAGGGGGAGTGCGACGAGGGCGGCCACGGCACAGCACACGCCGGCACCGGCCGCGGTGCGCAGGAGGCGTCGGCGGGTCGCCCTGCGGCGGATCGCCTCGTACTGGCCGGGCGGTGCGCCCAGGTAGTCGGGGGAGGAGGGACGCAGGATCACGGCGAGGGGGTCGTCGGGGCCGGAGTCCGGGTCGCCCGGGACGTCGTCAAGGCGTGTGGTCAAGGCTTCTCCTCAGATGGACGCGGAGCAGTTCCCGGGCCGCGTGCAGGTCGGCCTTGACGGTTCCTTCCTTGCGCCCGGTCAGTGCGGACACCTCCCGGATCGGCATGTCAGCGTAGTAGTGGAGGAGGATCGGCACACGGAGTCGTTCCGGGAGCGACTGGACGAGCAGCCGCACCGACGGGTCGGCCTGCTCGGGGTGGGGCCGTACGGCGGCCTCCGAGGTGACGCGGTGCATGGCCCGGCGCTCGCGCTCCAGTTTGCGCCAGTGGTCCCGGACGAGGTTGGCCGCGGTGACGTAGAGGAAGCCGCGGGGCTCCTCCACGGACGTCCAGCGGGCCCAGAGCCGGGTGAACGCCTCCGAGGCGATCTCGTGGGCCGTCCCGTCGTCGTCGACGAGCCGGCGGCACCAGCCGGCGAGGCGCGGATAGAGGGCGGCGAACAGTTCGGACGCGGCCTTCTCGCGGGACCGTTTCAACGCTCTCCAGAGGTCGGGGACTCGGTGCCGCTCAGCGCTGCGAAGACGATCACGTTGTCCGCGTATCCGTCGCCGGTGCGCGCTCCGCCGCACGTGATCAGCCGCAGCTCCGGGCGGTCCACGTTCCCGTAGACGTCGTCCGCCGGGAAGTCGGTTTTCGGGGTGGTCCGTACGTCCGTGACGGCGAACTCCGCCGCCGTGCCGTTCTCCAGGCGCGCCACGATCCGGTCGCCCCGGCGCAGCCGGTCGAGACGACGGAAGACGCCGTCGCCGTACTTCCCGACCGTGACATGACCGAGGATCACCGACGGCCCGGTCTGCCCCGGGGTCGGCGAGTGCCGGTACCAGCCCGCCCGGTCGTCCGCCGTGAGGGGCGGCACCTCGACCGTGCCGTCCGGTGCCAGGCCCAGCCGGATGACCGGTGTGTCGACGCCGACGGCCGGGACGAGCAACCGGACCGGAGCGGAACGGGCCAGGGGACGCGCCCCCTCGGCCGGAACCGCCCGCTCGGCCGGAACCGCCCGGGGCTTCGGCTGCCGCTCGGTGGTCCCGTGACCCCCGCACGCCGTCAGCAGCGACGCCAGTGCCGCGGTCGTGAACGCGCGCCTGGAGAACGCGGTCATGCCCCGGTCGCCCGGCGGCGGCGTACGACGAGGACCGCTCCGCCGCCCAGCGCGAACGCCGCGGCGGCGCCCGCGCCGATCGCCGTGCCGTCGCTCCCGGAGGACGAGGACGCCTGGGTCACACCGGTGTCGGGCGCACCGCCCGGCCGGACGGAGACCTGGTCCTCGGCCGGTGCCCGGGTCGGTTCGGGCTTCGAGGCCGGGGGGGTGGCGTCCGGCGCGCGGGTCGGTTCGGCACTGGCCTCCGGCTGGGGGGTGCCGGCCGGGGTGGCCGACGGGACCGGGCTCGGGGTCTTGCCGCCGTCGGCGAACGCGGGCCCGGTGCCCAGCAGTACGGCGGTGCCCGCGAGGGCCAGGGCGCTCAGGACGGTTCGGCGCATGGAATCGCTCTCCTTCGTCGGTCCCGCCCGATGGTCGGCGGGGTGGGTGACGGGTCGTGCGGAGAGACGACGCGGCCGCGAGGCAGGTTGTAAAGAGATGGCAAAGTCCGGTGAGGGCGTGCGCCCCGGCCCTCTTGGCAACACCTCCACCACCCGGTTCAATGGCGCCGTTTGGGATCGGGTCGCACCCGCCTCGACCACCGCCCCGTGGAAGGGTCACCTCCGTGCCGCACTCCCGCATCCCGGAATCCCTGGTCTTCGGCCCGGGGCACGCCCTCCTCGACCAGACCACCGGCGCACCCACACAGTTCGCGGACGGCGACGACCCCGTACGCCGGTTCCTCCTGGACGACGTTGCCACCCCCTGGCACTCCGTCGAGCACCAGTGGGGCTCCGGACACCTCGTCACCGACCGCGGCGGAGCCCGCTGGCACACCCCCGCCGACCTGCGGTTCACGGAGGCGGGACCGGAGGCGCTGCACACGCCGCTGCCCGGAGTCCGCCTGGTCGTCCGCCGGGCCGTGCACGAGGACGTGCTG
Source organism: Streptomyces sp. NPDC057002 (assembly GCF_042673825.1). Taxonomy (NCBI): domain Bacteria; kingdom Bacillati; phylum Actinomycetota; class Actinomycetes; order Kitasatosporales; family Streptomycetaceae; genus Streptomyces; species Streptomyces sp. NPDC057002. Next base: position 480,256 of record NZ_JBHURZ010000004.1, on the reverse strand, counting down.
CGCGAGTCGTACACCCTCGAGAACACCGCCGAGGACCCGCTCACCGTCACCGGACTCGGCATCCAGACCCCCTTCGCCGACCTGTACGAGGGTGCCGAGCACTCCCTGGAACGGGCCGTCCACGCCCACCTGTTCACCGGCGGGACCTGGGCGTGGGCACTGGCCCAGCCGATGTCCGGGCAGGGGCGGTGCCTGGGCCTGATCGTGCGGGAGGGGGCCCTGGGTGCGTACTCCGTCGAGTCGCGCAACCTGAACTCGCACTCCAACGCCCGTGGCCACCTGGTCCTGCTGGTCACGGACCGGGCCCGCAACCCGGAGGCGTTCGGCGGCCAGCCGGAACTGCGCCTGGGACCGGGGGAGTCGTACACCCTGGTCTGGGAGCTGGGCTGGTACGCGTCGGTCGCGGAGTTCACCGCGGCGACCCGGCCACCGGCGGTGCTGTCCGCGTACGCCGCCGAGCTCGGCGAGCCGATCGTCGTCGAGGCACCCTCCGTGAGCAGCCCGGACCCGGCCCTGAAGGTGGAGGAGGACACGGCGGGCCGCCACCGCGTCCAGGCCTCCCGGCACGGCAGCTACACGCTGGACCTCGGCGCCGGGGCCCGCACCGAGGTGCTGTTCCACCTGCCGCTGGAAATGGTCGTACGGCGCCGGGTCGCCTACGTCACGCGGAACCAGCGGGCCCGGGAGCGGCCCGGGCTGCTCGCCCACGCCTTCGTGCCGGTGGACACCCGGACCGGCCTGACGCAGGCGGCCAACGGCTGGGCGGACTGGACGGACGGCTCCGAGCGGATCGCCATGCCGCTGCTGCTCCAGACCGCCACGGCACGCGGCTGGGCGGACCCGGAGGAGACCGGGCCGCTGCTGGACGGCTGGTCCCGCTTCGCCCGCCGGTATCTGCTCGACGACAGCGCCGCCCCGCGCCGCGGCTCGCAGCACTGGCACACCGGGCCCCGGCTGTACGACACCCCGTGGCTGGCCCGGTTCTTCCACGACCGGCATGCCGCCACCGGCCGTGAGGACGAGCTGGACCTGGCCGCCCGCATCCTGGAGCGGAGCTTCGAACTCGGCGGTGCCGGGCACCTGTCCATCGGCCTCTCCCCGACGACCCTGGCCGTCTGCGCCGCCCTCGACGCCACGGGCGGAGCGGACCGAGCGGATCGGCTGCGCGGCCAATTGGTCGACAGCGCGCGGGAGTTCGTCCGCATGGGCAGGCGTCTGCCCGCCCATGAGGTCAACTACGAGCAGTCCATCGTGGCTCCCCTGCTGGACCTGCTCGTCGACGCGCACACCCTCACCGGCGACCCCGGCTTCCTGGACGCCGCCGCAGAACGGCTCCCCTGGCTGCTGTCCTTCGGCGGCCCCCAGCCCCACGCCCGGCTGCACGGCGTGGCCGTCCGGCACTGGGACGGCTACTGGTTCGGCGCCAACCGGCTGTGGGGCGACGTCTTCCCGCACTACTGGAGCGCGCTGACCGCCGCCACCCTCCACCGCCTGCCCGCCCCCTTGCGCACCGCGGACACCGACCGTCTCGCCGAGGCGATATGGCGCGCCAACCTGGCCAACTACCGCGAGGACGGCTCCGCCACCTGCGCCTTCGTCCTGCCCTCGACCGTCGACGGCAGGGCCGCCCACACCGCCGACCCCCTCGCCAACGACCAGGACTGGCACCTCGTGCTGTGGATGCAGACAGCCATGTAGAGCACCGTGAAGGGATGGCCCGTTGACCACTTCACCCGTCCACCCCACCGTCCCCCGCACCGCCGATGTCGTGATCATCGGCGGTGGTGTGATGGGCACGAGCATCGCCTTCCACCTGGCCGAGGCCGGGGTGCGGGACATCGTCGTCGTGGAGCGCGGCGAGCTGGGCCGCGGCAGCTCGGGCAAGCCGATCGGCGGTGTACGGGCGCACTTCTCCGACCCGCTCAACATCGAACTGGGCGACCGGAGTCTGCGCGCCTTCCGGGACTTCCCGGACCGCCCCGGCGCCGACATCCGTCTCGACACCGTCGGCTACCTCTTCCTGCTCACCACCGAGCGGCAGGCCGCCGACTTCGAGGCCGCCGTCCGGCTGCAGAACTTCCTCGGCGTCCCCAGCCGGATGACCGGCCCCGAAGAGGCCCGCCGCCTGTGTCCCTACGTCAGCACCGACGGACTGGTGGCCGCCGCCCACTCGCCGGCCGACGGCCACGCCCGGCCCGCCCTGGTCGTCCAGGGCTACGCGCGTGCGGCGGCCCGCGCAGGGGTCGTCCTCGCGACCCACACCGCTGTCACCGGACTCGACACCGCCGGCGACCGGGTCACGGCCGTCCACACCGACCGCGGGCGGATCGACTGCGCCACGGTCGTCTGCGCCGCCGGAGCCTGGTCGGCACGGATCGGCGACCTGGCCGGCGTCCCCCTCCCCGTCAGGCCGGTCCGCCGCCAACTGGCCTTCACCGTGCCGCTCACGCCCCCCGCCCCGCGCATCCCCTTCACCATCGACTTCGCGTCCTCGGCGTACTTCCACAACAGCGACGACGGGCTCCTCTTCGGCCTGGCCGACCCCGCCGAGCCGGACGGCTTCGACACCACCTGGACCCCCGGGTGGCTGGAGCTCTTCCGCGACGTCGTACGCCACCGCGCCCCCGGCCTCGCCGGCATGGAGACGGCGGGCGGCTGGGCCGGGCTCTACGAGGTCACCCCCGATCACAACGCGCTCATCGGCCGCTCCGGCGAGGTCGTCAACTTCCTCTACGCCACCGGATTCTCCGGCCACGGCTTCCTCCAGGCCCCGGCGGTCGGGGAGATCGTCCGCGACCTGTACCTGGACCGGACGCCCTGCGTCGACGTCGGCCCGCTCAGTGCCGACCGCTTCCGGGAGGGGGCGGCGATCCGGCCCGAGTCGCATGTCGTCTGAGGCTCCGGATATTCGGCTGCACGAGGGTGCGGGGGCCGCTAGCATCGCCGCGATGACGACCTCCTCCGTTGACAGATTGGGGGTCCCGTCCGCGCCAGGTGAGTGCTGATGCTCACCCACACCGCGAACGGGAACACCCCGCCTTCCCCAAGGCCGGCTTCCTTCTGGCCGCGCGTGCGCGAGTTCGCCGTGCCGCCCTCCATGATCGAGACCGCGACGGCCCGGCGGCATGCCGGTGACTGGGCGGGCGCGTGCGCAGCCGCCGGTATCGACGTCGACCTCCAGCCGCGTGCCGTGGCCCGGGCCCACGGCCGGGAACTCGCCGCCCGGCTCCGGGCCGACCTGCGGCACCTGGCTCCCGACCTGCTGCGCTGGCACCTGCCGAGGATCGCCCCCGACGGGCTGCTGCGGCCGGGGCTGACGATCGGCCTGGCCCGGTACGACACCACGGGCACGAGACCGCTGCACCTCGTGGTGCGGACACCACCGGCCTGGGCCGACGCCGGTCAGCGGATCGGCCTCGCGCTGTGGGACGCCTCGGACACCACCGACCGGCGTCATCCGCATCCCCGCCCCAGCAGACGGTTCCGTCTCGACCTGCACCGGCATCTGTGGGATGCGCGCCGGGCGGGAGAGCTGCGGGTGCGGGCGGGGGCGGATCTTCCTGCCGCGGACGGTCGTTCGGCGCCCGGGCCGCTGCCGCAGGGCTATCGCTGCGCCGTCGACCGGTGGGCGGCCGAGGCAGAGATCCTGCTGCGTGCCGAGGGGCGGCCGGCCGGCCGGGTCGGTGTCCGCCTCGGGGCGCGCGACCGGCTGGTTCTGGACGTGTCCGACGGCACCGCCGTGGTGACGTCGCACGCCCCCGATCCCGCACTGCCCGTCCTGCCCGACGCGGCGACCTGGGTGCTGCCCGACCTGGAGCTGCTCCGGGCCGGGGCGATCGACCCCGGGCGGCTGCATCCGCTGGTCGCCTCCGCGCTGGAGGTGGAGCGGACCGGCACCTCCGGGGTGCGGGACGAGGCGGGTGATCCACGGCAGGTGGAGTGCCGGGGAGCCCGGCACACCATCGGCCTGGTCGACGGCGCCCTGGCCGCGCTGGACCACGACCCGGACGAGATCCGGCGAGAGGAACTGCTGGCCGCCCTGGGCGGCCCACCTCTGCCCTGTCTCCAGGCCATCGACCGCGCACACCGCCGCCCGGACTGCCTCGTCGGCGTGAGTGAACGCCTCCGGCACGGCGACGTCACCGGGGCGCTGGCCGCCGTGGAGAGCCTGCTGGGCCCCGAAGCGGTGCTGCGCGACGGCCCGTTGCGGGACGCGCTGGAGACGGCCGCGCGGCGGCGGATCGCCTACGGGCTCTTCCGGGCGGGCCTGGACGGGCCCTCGCCCGGCAGCCTGCGCCCCTGGGACCGCCGCCGCTCCCGCGGCCACGGCCCGCACCCCCGCCACATGTGACCAGGGCCTTTCCGCCCCGGACCTTTCAGCCCACCAGACCCAAAGGTGATCACACATGCTCACACGCAACTCGCCCCTGGCCGACACCACCGCCCGCCTCGACGTCGCCGCCGACCTGCTGACCCTCCTGCGCGACACCACCACCGAACCCCGCCCCGACACCCAACTGGAGGCCCTCACCCTGGCCGTGGCCGCCGACCTGCCCGTACTGCTGTGGGGAGAGCCGGGCATCGGCAAGACGGCCGCCCTGAACCAGCTCGCCGCCGCCCTGGACCTGCCGCTGACCACGGTGATCGCGAGCGTGCACGAGCCGTCCGACTTCTCGGGGCTGCCGGTCGTCGGGGACGATCCCGCCGAACAGGGTGTGCCCATGGCCCCGCCGGACTGGGCGGTGCGCCTGGTGCGGGCCGGCCGGGGACTGCTCTTCCTCGACGAACTGTCCACCGCGCCGCCCGCCGTCCAGGCCGCCCTGCTCCGGCTCGTGCTGGAGCGGCGGATCGGCGCGCTGCGGCTGCCGCCCGGCGTGCGGATCGTGGCCGCCGCCAACCCGCGCTCCTCGGCCGCCGACGGCTGGGAACTGAGCCCGCCGCTCGCCAACCGCTTCGTCCACCTCCAGTGGACGCACGACACCGAGGTCGTCGTCCGCGGCCTCGGCGGGACCTGGCCCCGGGCGACCCTTCCCCGGCTCGACCCGGGGAAGCTGCCCGAGGCCGTGGCCTTCGCCCGCCGTGCCGTGTGCGAGCTGCTCACCGCACGCCCCGGGCTTGTGCACCGGCTGCCCAGCGGAGAGACCCGCAGGGGCGGGGCCTGGCCGTCGCCCCGCAGCTGGGAGATGACGCTGCACCTGATCGCCTTCGCCACCGCGGCCGGCTCCTCCCGCGATGTGCTCTCCCTGCTGGTCCGGGGCACCGTCGGGGATGGGCCGGGACTCGAACTGCTGGCGAGCCTGGACCGGATGGACCTTCCGGACCCCGAGACCCTGCTGGCCGACCCGGCCGGGGCGGTTCTGCCCGCACGGGGCGATCTGCGCCAGGCCGCGCTGGACGCCGTCGTCGCGGCGGTCCGCAGCCGCCCGGAGCGGTCCCGCTGGGAAGCGGCGTGGGCACTGCTGGTCAAGGCGGTGGAGAGCGGACCCCCGGACGTCGTGGTCGTCCCCGCGACCACACTCGCCGCCCTGCGCCGGGAGGGCTGGGACGTACCGGTGGCGATCGAGCGCCTCGCCGGAGTCGTCTCCCTGTCCGGCCGGGCGGACCGCGCGGCGGCCCGGACGACGGCGAAGGCGGGCCGATGACGACCACGCAGACGGGAGCCCTCGACCAGGGCAAGCTCTTCGCCGCCCGCCTGCACGCCGCCCGCGTCCGGCCCTACCTCGCGACGGCCCTGTTCGCCCTGCACGTCGTGGAGTCGCGCCGGGTGCCGACGATGGGCGTCGACCGGCACTGGCGGTGCTACGTCTCTCCGCTGTTCGTGGACCGTACGCCCGTCGAGGAACTGGCCGGTGTGTGGGTGCACGAGGTGTCGCACCTGCTGCGCGACCACCACCGCCGCAGCGACCGGGTCGCTCGGGAACGGGGCCTGAGCGGACCGGGGGAGCGGCTGCGGATGAACATCGCCGCGGACTTCGAGATCAACGACGACGTCTACGGCGACGGCCTGGCCCGCCCCGAGGGAGTCGTCGAGCCGGGTGATCTGGGGCTGGCGGAGGGCGAGTTGATGGAGGAGTACCTCCGGCAGTTCAGCCTCGGCCCGCGTATGCAGGACCTGGCCTGGCTGGACTGCGGGAGCGGCGCCGACGGACTGGGCCGGGAGTGGGAACTCGGCCCGGACGGCGCGCACGGCCTGAGCGAGCAGGAACGAGACGCCGTACGCTTCCGGGTGGCGCAGGGCATCACCGGCCGCCCCGGCAACGCCCCGCAGGGCTGGCGGCGCTGGGCGGAGGAGGCCTTTCACCCACCCCAGCCCTGGCGGGAGTTGCTGGGTGCGGCGGTCCGCTCGGCCGCGTCAGGGCCCGGCGCGGGCGAGGACTACACCTACGGCCGTCCGGCCCGGCGCTCGGTCTGTCTGCCCGGTGTCGTGCTCCCGAGCCTGAGGCGCCGCCCGCCCCGGGTATCGGTCATCATCGACACCTCCGGCTCGGTCAGCGACGCCGAACTCGGCAGCGCGCTCCTGGAAGTCGCCGCGATCGCCCGGGCCGTGGGCGGACGCCGCGACCTCGTCACCGTGGTGCCCTGCGACGCCTCGGCCGGCATCGCCCGCCGCCTCTGCCGCGCCGAGGGCATCCCCCTGACGGGCGGCGGCGGCACGGACCTGCGCGCCGGCTTCACCCGCGCCCTGCGCTCCCGCCCGGCCCCGGACGTCATCGTGGCCCTCACCGACGGCCAGACGCCCTGGCCGGGCAACCGGCCTCCGTGCCGGACGGTGGTCGGCCTGTTCCCGCGCGGGTACCGGGGGCACGCCTACGACGAGACCAATCCCGAGTACGTCCCGGACACACCGCCGGCCTGGGCCCGGGTGGTGGACATCGGCTGATCCGGCTTTATGAGTGAGGGACCAGCTGCGGAGGAGCATCATGGTGATCCCGAGTGGTGCAGGGGCGGAGGGCCTGAAGAGTGGGTGGTGCGAGGGGGCGGTGGTGGTGGCGGCTCTACGCGTGCGTGGCCCTGCTGGTGGTCGGTGGTGTCCTCTACGCCCAGGGCGTGGACCGGGTGGACGCCATCGGCAAGGTGATCGGCGTCGTCGTCGCGCTGCTCGGGCTGCCGCCGTTGCTGCTCGCCGCCTTCCGGCTCCAGCAGGGTGCTGCGGAGCCGGCCGACGGAGGGGCGGGTGGGGTGGCCGACCGGCTGGCTGTGGCGGTACGCCGTCAGTGGGAGGCGGAAGCCGAGGTGCGGCGACTGAGCGATCCCTATCCGCTGCCGGTCGCTTGGACCGCCGATCGAGGGTTGACCGAGGAATGGTCGCTGATCCGGTCGATCGCCCGGGAAGCGCCGGGCGGTCCGGTGAACGACCCCGGCCGGTGGGCCGACGGCCCGGAAGGGCTCAGGGGTTCGGGCAACGACATCGAGCAGGTCTTCCTGGACCGGGTGCCCACGAGACGCCTGGTCGTGCTCGGCGAACCGGGCGCCGGAAAGACCATGGTGCTGGTCCGGCTGCTCCTCGCCCTGCTCGACCCCACGCACCGGGCGGACGGCGGCCCGGTGCCGTTCCTGTTCGCCCTGGCCTCGTTCGACCCAGCCGGCCAGGACCTGCGGACATGGATGGTGAACGAGCTGACCCGGGGGCATCCCGCGCTCGGCGGCCCCGCCCTGGGCCTCGGCTCGCGGCCCGGCGGTCCCCGGCTCACGCTGGCCCACGAGCTTCTGGAAAACCGTCTGATCCTGCCGCTGTTCGATGGCCTGGACGAGCTGCCCGGCCCTCTCCGGCCCCTCGTCCTGGACGCGATCAACCAGGCCCTGGACCCCAAGCAGGCACTGGTGTTGTCCTGCCGTACCGCCGAATACGGGCAGGCGCTCGCCCCGGACGGCGACGCGAGTGGCGTACCGCTGAACGCGGCTGCCGTGATCGAACTCGCGGCTCTCGACGCCGGGACGGCGATCGCGTATCTGAGCCGAGACGCCGGTGGCAGGAGGCCGTCGGGCGCGGAACGCTGGGCACGGGTCGCGGACGCTCTGGGCGACCGGACGTCGCCCGTCGCGCAGGCGTTGAGCACGCCGCTGGGGCTCTTCATGGCCCGCACCATCTACAACCCGCGCCCGGGAGAGCGGATCGGCGATCGGGCGCAACCCGATGAACTCGTCGATGCCGGCTTTCCCTCGCGCGCCGCAGTGGAGAGCCATCTGTTCGGTGCCTTCGTGCTGGCCGCCTACCGGCCGCATCCCTCCCGTCCGTGCCGCTGGAGCCCACAACAGGCCGAGAAGTACCTGGTTTTCCTCGCCCATCACCTCGACACCGCCCTCGGCGGCACCCCCAACCTCGCCTGGTGGCAACTGTCGGCCCGCTTCCCCGGCTTCCGTCTGATCCTCGTCTTCGGGCTCTGGGGCGCACTTGCCGGATGGCCGATTCTGGGAGGTCGGGCCGCACTGCTGTCGGGAGGCCTCGTCTGCCTGGCGACCGGAGCGGGAGCCGTCTTCTCGCCTGTGCACGAGCAGTCGGGGCCGAGCATGGGCGTCGGCTGGTATCCCAACGTCTTCGTCGGCGTCGGAGCGGTGGGCGGAGCCGTGGCGGGGCTCGCGATCGGGCTGCCATTCGGGGCCCGGAACGGCGTGGCGACCGCGCTCGCCGCCGGACTGGTGGGAGCGGTGGCGGGCGGACTGGGCGCCCACATCCCCACGACGTCGGCCGCGGTCAGCCCCGGTGACCTTCTGGTCAAGGACCGCCGTACATTCCTGGGCCTGTGGTGCGTGAGCGGCTCCCTGGCCGCTGTCGCGATCGGGCCGGGGACCCGTCCGGACCTGGGCCTGCTGGCGGGACTGGCGTTCGGCACCTTCGTGGGCAGCGGCGGATCACTCTGGTGGCGCTTCGCCACCGCGCGGTTCTTGCTGGCCGGACAGGGACGCATACCGTGGCGCCTGATGGCCTTCCTGGCGGACGCCCATGCGAGCCGGGGCGTGCTGCGCCGGGTGGGCACCGTCTACCAGTTCCGCCATCTGGGACTCCAGCGCCATCTCGCCCACCGCTACGAGACGGCCCGACGACGCTGACTCTCCCGGAGAGAATCCCCTCCCTGTCAGGTGCTTTCCGTGCCGGTCGGCCGGTCCAGCAGCCCCCGTTCCATCGCCACCACCACCGCCCTCGTGCGGTCGTTGACGTCGAGCTTGGCGAACAGCCGCAGCAGATGGGTCTTCACCGTGGCCTCGGCGATGACGAGGCGGCGGCCGATCTCGGCATTGGTCAGCCCGTCCGCGACCGCGTTCAGGACGTCCGCCTCGCGGGCCGTCAGCGGGATCTGCGCGGGCTGGCGCATACGGGCGACCAGGCGTTCGGCGACCCGGGGCGCCAGCACGGTCTCGCCGCGCGCCGCCGCGTGGATCGCGTCGGCCAGCTGCTCACGCGTGGTGTCCTTCAGGAGGTAGCCGATGGCGCCGGCCTCCACCGCGCGCTCGATCTCCGCGTCCGTGTCGTACGTCGTCAGGATCAGCACCCGGGTGCGGGGGAAGCGCGCGACGATCTCGGTCGTGGTCGCCACCCCGTCCAGCACGGGCATCCGCAGGTCGACCAGGGCGACATCGGGCGCGTGGCGCTCGACGAGGCCGAGGGCCGCGCGGCCGTCGCCCGCCTCGCCGACGATCTCGATGCCGGACTCGGAGGCGAGCAGGGCCACCACTCCGGCCCGCATGACGGTGTGGTCGTCGACCACGACGATGCGCAGCGGTCCGTCGGTCATGCGGAGGCCTCTCCGGCGTCGGCCGTCAGGGGTATCAGTGCCAGCACCCGCGTCCCGTCCCCCACCGAACTCGTCACCGTCAGCCTCCCGCCCAGCTCCGCCAGCCGTTTGCGCATGCCGTCCAGGCCGAAGCCCGACGACTCCGCCACCACGAAACCGGTCCCGTCGTCGGTGATCTCCAGCTCCACGCCGTCCGGCTGCCGGGCCAGCACCACGCCGACCGTGGAGGCGCGGGCGTGCTTGCGTACGTTGGCCAGTGACTCCTGGGTGCAGCGCAGCAGCGCGATCCGGGTCTGCTGGTCGCACTCCAGGTCCGCCAGCTCGGCGTCGACGGTGAGGCCGGTGTCCTCGGCGAAACGGTCCAGGGTGCGGCGCAGGGTCTGGGCCACCGACCCCGCCGCCACCTGGCCGGGGCGCCGGGGCGAGCCGACCAGCTCCCGCGCCTCGGCGAGGTTCTCCCGGGCCGTGGACTCGATCGACCGCAACTGCTGGGCGCTGCGAGCCGGTTCGGGGCCGAGCCCCGCCCGGGCCGCCTCGGCGAGCACGATGATCGAGGCGAAGCCCTGGGCGAGGGTGTCGTGGATGTCCCGCGCCAGCCGTTCCCGCTCGTCCGCCGCGCCCTGCCGCTGATGCGCCTCGGCCAACCGGGCCTGGGTCTCCTCCAGTTCGGTGATCAGCCGGGCCCGCTCTGCGCTCTGTCCGACCACCGAGTGCGCCCACAGCCCGATCAGCACCCCCACCCCGACGACGAGCACCGTGGAGACGAGCGTCTCGGTGAAGAACTCCACCGTCCAGCCGTCCTGCCGCAGCACGCTCGCGGCCAGGGTCGCGGCCGTGGCGAGCCCCAGGAACACCACCGAGGCCTTCGGCGTCCGCCCGAACAGCCAGTAGTGCGGCAGCGTCACCATGAACAGCGCCCCGTAGTTGTCCCGCAGATAGGCCAGCCCACCCAGCGCGACCACCAGCACCGACAGATACACGTGCGGCCGTACGACGGGGTTGGCCGGGAAGCGGTACAGGACCGCGTAGGACACCATCACCGCGCCCAGCAGGACCAGCGCCGCGTACTTGCTCCCGCCGGGCCGGTCGCTGGCGGTCGACCCGACGGCGATGACGGCGAACAGCAGCCAGCACACCGCGTTCCAGCGGCGCAGCGTCGTGGTCCAGAAGGCGTCGGCGGTGGAACCGGCGGATGCGGTCATGCCGATCAACGTACGTCGACCGCCGGACGGGAGGAGGACCTTTTCTCCGGGACGGCGAGCGCCCGCCGCACCGCACGCGAGGGCCACCAGCTCGACTCGCCCAGCAGCAGCATGGCCGCCGGCAGGATCATCACCCGGACCACGAACGCGTCGATCAGCACGGCCGCCGCGAGCACGAAGCCGATCTGCTTCATCTCGATGATGTGCAGGAAGACGAAACTGGCGAACACCGTCGTCATCACGACCGCGGCACTGGTCACCACGCTCGCCGAGGAGCGGATCCCGTCCAGCACCGCCTGCCGCGTGGGCACGCCCGCGAGCGCCGCCTCCCTGATCCGGCTGACCACGAACACCTGGTAGTCCATCGACAGTCCGAAGAGGATCACGAAGAGGAACAGCGGCACCCGCGACCCGACCGACCCGGTGGAGTCGAAGTCCAGCAGGCCCTCGGCCCACGTCCCCTGGAAGACCAGCACCAGCAGCCCGAGCGCCGCAGCCGCGGACAGCAGGTTCAGTACGACGCCGAGCAGCCCGAGCACGACCGAGCGGAAGGCGTACACGGTCATCGCGAACGTCACCAGCAGCAACGCGCCGAGGACCAGGGGCAGTTTGCCGTTCTGGTGGGCGGGATAGTCGGCGTAGCGGGCGACGTCGCCGCTCACGCCGTACTCGGCGCCGCCGATCCGCCCCACGGTCGCGGGCAGGAAGTCGTCCCGGAGCCGGTCGAGGGAGTCGTAGGCCTCCTCGGAGTTGCCGAGGTACGGCACCTTCAGTTCGAGGGTGCTGGTGCGGTCGTCGGCCGAGGTCCGGATCCGCGACGCCCCGGTGAACAGCCGGTCGTCCTCCGCCCGCCCGGCCACCTCCCGCAGGGCGGCGACGACCTCCGCCGACCGCGCGGCATCGGCCCGCACGACGACCTGATGGGTCACCCGCTGCTCCGGGAACGCCTCGTTGAGCCGGTCGTACACCCGCATCGCCGGGATGTCACGGGAGTGCGTGTCCCGGCTCATCTCGGTGATCTTCAGCCCGGCCAGCGGGACGACGAGCGCGAGCAGGGCGAGGACCGAGACGCACAGGGTGGCCAGGGGATGCCGGGCGGCGGGCCGCAGCAGGGCACTCCACACCCGGCCGCCGCCCCGCTCACCCCGCACCCGGCGTACCGGCTTGCCGCGCTCGGCCCGCCGCCGTGCCCGGCGCTCCGCCCGCCGCCCGAGCTTGACGAGCAGCGCGGGCAGGGCCGTCAGCGAACTCGCCACCGCCACCAGGACGACCACGATCGTGCCGGTCGCGAGGGACGAGAAGATCACGTCGGAGGCGAGATACAGCGTCGCCGTGGAGGCGACCACCGCCATCCCGGAGACCACCACCGCCCGGCCCGAGGTCGCGGCGGCCAGCTCCACCAGCGCCTCGGAGGAGAGCCGTCCACCGGAGCGGGCCCGTTCCTCCCGCTCGCGCTTGAGATAGAAGAGCGTGTAGTCGACGCCGACCGCGAGGCCGATCATCAGGATGACGTTCGTTCCGATCCCGGCGTCGGGCGACACATGTGAGACGACCATCGAGAGGCCGACCGCCGCCGCGATCGACGACAGTGCCAGCAGCAACGGCACCCCGGCCATGGTCACCGACCCGAACACGACCAGCAGCGTGAGCAGGGTGACGGGCAGGGTGATCGCCTCGGACAGCGCCAGATCGTCACTGCGCTGCCGGTCGACCCCCTTGCTGACGGAAGGACTTCCCGTCTCCTCCAGCAGCAGCCCCGGGTGCCCCTTCCGCACCGCCGAGGTCTGCGCCACGAGCGCGTCGACCTTGTCCTTGGCGTCCCGCTCCTCGCCCTTCAGCGCCACCTCGACCATCAGAATCCGGCGGTCCTCGGACAACAACGGATCGGCCACGCCCGCCACTTCGGGCAGCCGCCGCATCCGCTCGGAGAGATCCTTCGCGGCGGCCCGGGCAGCGCCCTGATCGAGAGCACCGCCCGAACGGGAGGAGATCAGCACCTGCTCGGCGGCCCTGCGCTCCAGCCGGGCCTCGGCGGCGAGGGCCTCGGCCCGCCCGGCCTCACCGACCCGGTAGTCCGCCGTCTTCGCACTGTTCGTGCCGACGGCACTGCCGACGCCCAGACACAGCGCCACGAACACCAGCCAGCCGGCGATCGCCCGCCAGGGGTGCCGCGCGCTCCAGCGCGCCACGCGCACAGAGAATGAGTTCATGCCCAAAAGGGTTGCTGAGCAGGGCGGTTGCCGGACAGAGGCACTCGGTTGAACCTGCCGTCCACCGGTCGGTGGACCCGCCCCCTGGGGAAAACCCCACACCCCTCGACCTCAGACGGGCTTCAGCACGACGGCCTGTCCGCCCGCCGGCGCCACCGGGATACGCGAACACCCCGGGTGCCGGGCCTGGTGCGGCCCGGGCACCCGGGGTGCCGTCGTGCGTGGTCGTGCGTGGTCGTGTGTGGTCGGGTCAGCGCAGGACGCCGAGCCGGTCGAGCCGGTCGTTGACGCCGTTGCGGAGTTCGCCGAGGGTCGTGCCGGGCGGGGCCACCTTCGGTGTGGAGGACGGCGGCTGGGTCTCGTCCGCGCAGGTCGTGCCGCGCGCCGGGACCTTCAGGTCCACCAGGTAGCTCGTGACGGCGTCCGTCGCGCAGGCGCTGCGCCCGAACGCGGTGTGCCCCTCGGCCTTGAAGGTGAGCAGCCGGCCGTTGTCCAGCTCCCGGGACAGGGCCACCGCGTCCTGGTACGGGGTGTCCGGGTCGCCGGTGTTGCCGACGACCAGGATCGGCGCGGAGCCCTTCGCGCGGAAGGAACCGTCGTAGCGGCTGACCTGCTCGCCCTTCCACTGGACGCAGGCGGTGGCGTGCTGGTGGTCGTAGAGCGGCGGGCCGTAGGCGAGGGCCGGGCCGAGCAGCGGCGCGGCCTTGGCGAAGGAGGTCACCTTCCGCTTCAGCAGGGCCGGGTCACGCGGGTAGGCCTTGTCGGTGCACTCGACGACGACGTTCGGGTTGAGGAAGTCGTAGCTGGCCGCGGACGGCGGCCGGAGCAGGAACGAGGTGTTGTCGCGCTGCTGGGCCTTGCGCAGCGCCTCGCCGAGCGAGGGCCAGATGACCTTGCCCTCGTTGATGTTGAACAGGATGCGGTAGACGAGGGTGTAGCCGTTGGCCTGCCCCCCGCCCGCGGTCGGCACGGGGTTGGCGTCCAGGTCGGCCTTGAGCTTCTCGAACGCGGCCCGGGGGTCGCCGTCGCCGAACCCGCACGTGGCCTGGTCCGCCTTGCACCAGTCGAGGAAGCGGCCCATCGCGCCGTCCAGGGCCAGGTACTGGGGCCGGTCGTAGGCGTACGGCTGGTTCGCGTAGTGCTCGGGGTCGTAGGCGCCGTCGAGCGCGAGGGCGCGCACCCGGTCGGGGAACATCGCGGCGTAGACGGTGCCGATGTAGGAGCCGAACGACCGCCCGTAGTAAGACAGTTGGTTTTCACCGAGGGCCTGGCGCAGCAGGTCGATGTCCCGGGCGACGTACTCGGTGCCGACGTACGGCAGCAGGTCGCCGGCGTTGTCCTGGCAGGCCTGGTCGAACTCGGCGGCCTGGCGCACGGCGGGCTCGTAGGCGTCCGGGCCGGGGACGCCCTTGGCCGCGGTGATGGCCCGGGTGTACGTCGGGTCGTCCCAGCACTGGACCTGTGAACTGCGCCCGACGCCGCGTACGTCGTATCCGAAGACGTCGAAGGAGTCGCGCAGGGAGGCCGGCAGCTCGGCGTAGTTCCCGCGTACGAAGTCCACGCCGGAGTTGCCGGGCCCGCCGGGCTGGAGGAAGAGGGTGCCCTTCTTCTTGGCCTGGTCCGGGGCCTTCTTGCGGATGACGGCCAGGGTGATGGTCTTGCCCTGCGGATCGCGGTAGTCCAGCGGCACGTCGGCGTTCGCGCACTCGAAGCCGTCCTGGCAGTCGGACCAGGCGAGGGCCGGTACGGCCGGCTGCTTGCCGGTCTCGTCCGGCTGCGCCGCCATGACCTGGGCGGCGGTCCCGGCTACGGCGAAGGAGACGGCGGCGGCGATGGCGATCTTCAGACGCGGGAGGCGTCTGCGCGCGCGGGTGCCGGAGCCGGTGCCGGACCGGCCGGATCCGTGAGCTGGTGTGGTCACTGTGTGTTCCCCTAGTGCGCGAGTGCCGCGGCGCACCCCTTGGTGTGGTGTGGTGCGGCCCGGTTCGTTGAAGTTTCTAGCTCACTCCGGAGGGGAAAGGGGGCGGGAGTGACCTCGCGGGCCCCCTTGTGGGTGTCTTCTTACGCGATCTCTCCAATACCCGGCGGTAGTTGCGGCGTTGTTCACCCAGGACGGGGGCCAGGGGCTCGGGCCTCACAGGCCGAAGAGCTTCGCCCCGTTGTCGTGGCACACGGCCCGCAGCCAGTCCTCCCCGAGGCCCAGCCGCTCCAGAGCCTGGAGTTGGTGCACGTACGGGTAGGGGATGTTGGGAAAGTCGGAGCCGAGCAGGATTCGGTCGCCGAGCCCGGCCAGCCGGGGCAGGGCCCGGCCGGGGAACGGCGCGAGCCGCTCGCTGAAGTCGGTGAACGCCATCGTGGTGTCCAGCCGCACCTCCCCGTACCGCTCGGCGAGGTCGAGGAACTCCTCGTACTCGGGCATCCCCATGTGCGCGACGATGAGCCGCAGCCGGGGGTGGTTCGCCAGCACCCGGGCGATCGGCTCGGGCCCGGTGTGCTTGCCGGGCGCGGGCCCGGAGCCGCAGTGGATCACCACGGGGATCCCGGCCTCGGCCAGCACTCCCCACGCCGGTTGCAGCAGTTCGTCGGCCGGGTCGTACGCCCCGACCTGCACATGCGCCTTGAACACCCGCGCGCCCGCCTCCACGGCCTCCTGGACATACGCCTCGACCCCCGGCTCCGGGAAGAGGGTCGCGGTGTGCAGGCAGCCGGGCGTACGACGCGCGAAGTCCACCGCCCAGCCGTTCAGCCAGGGGGCCATGCCGGGCTTGTGCGGATAGAGCATCGCGGTGAAGGCCCGTACGCCGAACTCCCTCAGTATCCGCGCCCGTTCGGCCTCCTCCTCCCGATAGGTGATCGGCCACTCCAGCCCACCGGTGAGCGGCCCCAGCCCGTCGAAGTACTCCCAGACCTTGCGCAGGACCCGCTCGGGCATGAAGTGCGTATGCACATCGACGAGGCCGGGGAGCCCGAGCCGGCCCCAGAAACTGCGGATCTCGTCGGGCTCGAGGGGCTCGTCACCGTGATCGTTCATGCTGCCCACGATCGGGGCGGGTGGGGTGGCGGGGCCAGTGCCGTGCGCGAAGGGGCCGTGAGGGATCCGTCACCCGGGGCTCGTGTCGGCCCCTGCCCGGTGGTACCGGCCGGTGCCCTAATCGTGTTGACCGCCCCCGGCAGGCAGTGCTGGAGTCGGCGCGTGGACAGCATCCCTGCCAACCGGCGGTTCTGGAACCGGATCAGCAGCGCCTACCAGCACGAGCACGACCCGCAGATCGGCGCCACACCCCGGCTGTGGGGCATGTACTCCATCCCCGACGCGCACCTGCAGGCCTTGGGCGACGTCACCGGCAAGCGCGTCCTCGAACTCGGCTGCGGCGCCGGCCAGTGGTCCAGGGCGCTCGCCGCCGAGGGCGCCAGCGTGGTCGGGCTCGACCTGTCCGAAGCCCAGCTCGCCGCGGCGGCTCGTGCGATGGGAGCGGCCCGTTACCCGCTGGTGCAAGGCGCCGCCGAACAACTCCCGTTCGCCGCCGACAGCTTCGACCTGGTGTTCTGCGACTTCGGTGGGCTCAGCTGGGCGCCCCCGCACCTGGCCGTCCCGCAGGCCGCACGCATCCTGCGCCGCGGTGGGCGATTGGTGTTCAACGTCGCCAGCCCCTGGTTCGAAGCCTGCTACGACGAAGCCGCCGGCCGCGTGACCACGACGCTGCGGCAGGACTACTTCGGGCTGGACACCATCGCCGAAGGCCAGGGCGCGACCAGCTATCAGCTCACCTACGGCGACTGGGTCAGGGTCCTGCGCGGCGCGGGTCTCGTCATCGACGACCTCATCGAGCCGCGGCCCGAACTCGGAACACCCAACGGCTACAACGAAACCGACCCGCCCGACTGGGCACACCGCTGGCCGGCGGAACTGCTCTGGGTGACCCACAAGCCGTAGGTTCCGCCGCGCTGGCGGACACCGCGGCGCCGGCCATCACCCAAGCGCTCATGGGATACGGCCCGCCCCGGAGCATCCGCAGGCGGCGAGAGCCGACCGTTCACTCACTGAGCGTCCCTGGCTGTTTCCGGCCGATCCCGGCCGTTGTCACCGATAACCGTGATGAGCAGGATGGCGGGCATGGCGGTGTCCCCGGCAACACGACAGCTCTGCGACGCCACGTTCTCGCGCGACGAGATCGCGAGTGCGCTGGCACTTCTTGACCTGTATGCGGGCGTGGACCGTGAACGGGTGCACCAGGCCCTGGTCCGGCTGAGCGGAGGCCGGGTCGACAGGCTGCGTTCGTGGCTCGCTGAGGCCGAGCGCAGGCCGGAGACCGTCCTGTGGTTCGGCGAGCCGCCCTCGGATGTCTCTCCGGAGACCCATGCCTTCGGGGTGGAGTTCATCAACGGCTTCATGGACAAGCATCTCGACATGCGCGTGGAGCCCCGGGGCGAGTGACGGTCTCCGAGTGGCTCATCCGCTTCGGCCAGGGGCGGCCGGGCCCTTCCGAGGACGGCCCGCTCCTCCACGAGCACGGGGCTGCGGCCCTCTCTCTTCGCGGGGTGTCACTACGACCAGGCGCTCCGGCCGCCGGGAAGTCCACTGCCCCGGTCCGCATTCCGGCCGCAGTACCCAGACCATGCCGCCGCGCACATCCGTGACGACGCCCCGCCGATCGGTGACCTCGTCATGGATCAGGTCGCCCACCCAGGGCTTTCGCTCGTGGGTCATGCGTGTTCCTCCCCGTGCAGCTCTGCCCACACCCGCTTGCCCCACGGCAGTCGATCGGTGCCCCAGTCCTTCGCCAGCGCTCCCACGAGCGTGAGGCCGCGCCCGCTCTCGTCTCCTTCGCGTAGCTCCCTGACTTCCGGTAACTGCTTGGACTTGTCCACGACGCCGATGCGCACCCGCACGGTCTCGGGCCGGGTGACGGTGACACGGATGGAACGGCTTCGGGCGTGCTGGACCGCGTTGGACACCAACTCGGAAACGATCAGTACGCCGTCGTCGGCAAGGTCGTCCAGACTCCAGGCGGCCAGTGCGACGCGTACCAGGCGCCGGGCCGTGCCCACGCTCTCGGGCCTGCGCGGCAGCGTCTCGCAGTACCCGGGCAGCCGGTAGGACGCGCTCGCGTTGTGGGTTGCGGCATGTCGGTCTGCTCTCTCAGATCGGCCGAGCCCCGGGACCGTTCGCGCGGTCGGCGGGGCGCTGTCCGCTCATGTAAGCGACATGCCGGGGACGCTGACAGGGGCGTAACGTCCCACTTTCACCACGTTAGGCGGCGACCCCCAGAAACTCCGCCAACGGACGCAGTCCCGCAGGGTGGTTGGGAAGCGCCCAGAGGTCACGCACGATGGCCACGGCCAGCGTGTGATGCTGCATCCACGTTGGTGCCACCCGGCGCAGGGACTCCAGGGTCTTCACCGCTCCGGCCGCGTCCCCGATGTCCGTGTGGGCGCGGGCCACGTCCAGCAACAGCCACGTCCGCCAGGAAGGTGGGGTGTCCTTGCTCAGCCGCATCCCCTTGGCCAGCGCCAGGGCGTCGTGCGGGTGTCCGTACTGAACGGCCAGACGCACACGCTCGATACGGACCGAAGACGGGCTGAAGACACTGACCATGCGGTTGTCACCGCCGTCGGGCAGCTTCGAGACCCGTCCGGCTTCCTTCTCCGCCGTCTCCATCATTGCCGCCGCGCGCTCGTAGTCGCCGCTGCGCGCGGCGGACGTGGCGGCGCTCATGGTCAGCGCGCCCCACACCTTCAGCCCGTCGGTCGTCTCGGCCAGCCCGGCATCCGCCACATCATCGGCGGCACGGAGCGCGATGCTCAACGCGTCTTCAAGGCGCCCTTGCCGTTGGTAGGTCCACGCCGTTGAGTTGACGATCATCGGCACGAGCAGTGGATCGGAGGACTGCCCCGCGGCCTCTATGGCCCGCTCCAGGCTCGTCAGGGCGAGGTCCGTCTTGCCCATCCGCACGGCGACGTGTCCGGCGAGCTGAAGTGCCTTGCCCAGGACCGCGAATCCGGCCTTGCGATCGTCGTCGCCGTCCGAGGCAGTGACGGTACGCGCGTCCGAGATCAGGTCCGGCAAGGCCTTCATCACCGTGTCGAACTCGGCTGCGTGGTACTGCGTCCAACCGTCCGCGATCTGCTCGCGCAGCCGCTCCAGCGAGAATCCGGGACCTGGTGGCTCCGGCTCCGGTCCCCAGAGCACAGGCATGATGGCGCGGCGCACGGCGACGAAGCGCGGTCCGTCGTTCTCACCCGTGGAGGAGACCGCAGGCGGATCTCCCAGCAGCGTGGTCAGCTCCACACCGAGGCCGTTGGCCAAGGCGTGCAGCGTGGGCAGGCGTGCCGAGTGCTTTCGTCCCTGTTCGAGCTGACGGATCACGTCGACGGACACGCCGGAGCGTTCGGCCAGCTCTTCTTGCGTCAAAGAGGCCAGACGGCGCAAGCGGCGCAGGGTCCGTCCCAGGTCTTCGTTTGCCACGCAGCCACCGTACGCCGCGCCCCTGCCCTCCGGGCGGGTCAGTGGATCTCGTACTGGTCGTGCGGGACCGCGCGTGACCACACCGCCTCGAAGGCCTCGGCGCACAGCTTCACTGCCGCAGGGTCTCCGGAGACCTCACCACCGGCGGATACACCCTCGCCGGTGAAGTGGTTCCAGTAGACCGTGTCGTCGTCGAAGAGCCAGAAGTCGTTGCCGGGCAGCGCGAGATCGGAGGCCCGGCGCCGAGGCAGCCAGCGCACCAGCTCGCCGGCGGCGATGTTGGTGAACGTGAAGCTGTGCAGGAACCAGGTGTACTCGCTGACCGGTTCCGACACGATCCTGGCCCGGCGGATCACGATGCCACGCGCGACCGTCTCCTCGACCAGGCTCAGCCAGGGCCGCCACCAGGAAGCCCGGTCGGCGGGATCGTGCCGGTGTCCGCGGCGCCACTCGGCGAACGGTCCGGACTCGTAGTCGACGGCGTACGCGTCCCGCATCTCGAGGTGGACGGCGGACCGGGTGGCGCCGGCGAGCAGGTCAGTGAACGCGGGCGGTGGCACGTTCGGCGGCATCGCATGCCCTCCTGATCGTCGGAACCCTGGCGGGAACAGGCGCCACTGAACCAGTCTCGGGGATTACGACCGCGTGGACAGGGCCAGTAGACCTCTGTCCGCCGATCACCCCGCGGCTCACGAAGGACCCTCGCTCCCCGGCCCCCGATACACCGCCCCCACCCGCTCCCGGAACGGCCTCCGCCCCACCGCCTCCACCACCTCCCTCAGCAACACCGCGAGCGGCATCGACAGCTCGGCATCCAGCTCCGCCATCGCCACCACCGTGGCCTCCCACTCCGCCTCGATCCGCGGGAGCAGGGCGTGGGCCTTCGGGGTCAGGTCGATCAGGCGGCGGCGGGCGTCCAGGGGGTCGGGGGTGTGGGTGACCAGGTCCGCGCGGGCCATCTGGGCCGCGGTCTGGCTCGCGGCCGAGTGCGTGACGCCCACCGCCGCCGCCAAGTCGCGTACGGACAGCGGGCCTTCGGCCAGGAGGGCCCGTACGACCGGGGAGAAGCGGGGCCGGTACTCGGGGAGGCCCTGTTCCTCGTAGATCTTGGTCACGTCACCGTCGAGCAGTTCCAGGACGTGGCGGAGCAGTGTTCCTACGGCGGCCGGATCCGGGATGTCTCTCACCTTGTTAATCTAACAGCGCTGTTACATCTCGGCGGAGTCGAGGAGTGCACCTCCACATGACCGGTCTCCATCCCCCCATCGAGCCGTACGAGCACGGCATGCTCGACGTCGGCGACGGCAACCGCGTCCACTGGGAGACCTGCGGGAATCCCGCGGGCAAGCCCGCCCTCGTGCTGCACGGCGGGCCGGGATCCGGGGCGGGGCCGTTCTGGCGCCGGCTGTTCGACCCGGCGGCGTACCGCGTCGTGCTCCTCGACCAGCGCGGGTGCGGGCGGAGCACGCCCGACGCCGCCGATCCCCGGACCTCGCTCGCCGCCAACACCACCCGCCATCTGATCGCCGACATCGAGCAGTTGCGGCGGCACCTCGGCATCGAGAAGTGGCTGGTCCTCGGCGGCTCCTGGGGTGTGACCCTCGCGCTGGCCTACGCCGAGCAGCACCCGGGGCACGTGTCGGAACTGGTCCTCTTCAGCGTCACCAGCACCACCCGCCGTGAGGTGGAGTGGGTCACCCGGGACATGGGGCGGATCTTCCCCGAGGAGTGGGCCCGGTTCCGGGACGCCGTCCCCGGGCGGGAGCGCGACGGCAGCCTGGTGGAGGCGTACGCCCGGATGCTCGCCGACCCCGATCCGGCCGTACGGGAGCGGGCCGCTCGGGAGTGGTGCCGTTGGGAGGACGTGCATGTGTCCACCCACCCCGGGCACAGGCCCGATCCCCGCTACGAGGACCCGCACTTCAGGATGCGCTTCGCCCGCCTCGTCACGCACTACTGGCGGCACGCGGGCTTCCTGGACGACGGGGCCCTGCTGCGCGACGCCGGGAAGCTGGCCGGTATCCCGGGGGTGATGGTCCACGGGCGGATGGACATCAGCGGGCCTCCGGACATCGCGTGGCGGCTGAGCCGGGTGTGGCCGGACGCGGAGCTCGTGCTGATCGGCGGGGAGGGACACGGACTGTCCGGGGATGCCACGACGGATGCCGTGGTGGCGGCTACGGACCGGTTCCGGCCCCTGGGGAACACCTTCCGCGTCTGATGCCGGCCGTTGTCACCGGGCTCCGGAGAGCCGCTGGGCCCCGCACGTCGCCAGGCTGCACCACCTCCGCCGCCCGCTCCCGTCGAGGAACAGCCAGCCGCAGTCCGGGCTGGGGCAGGCGCGGACGGTGAAGCTGCGGGTGTCGGCGAGCAGTTCGGCCGCGCTGCGCGCCACTGCGAGGAGGGGCAGGCGCAGACCGGCGGAGGGGGACGGCCGCCAGCGTCCCAGACCGTCCTCGCCCCGGGTGAAGACCGAGAGCCGCGCGGAGTCCTCCACGACCCCGGCCACCGCCTTGAAGGCCCGGCCGTCCTGTGGATCGGTCAGGCAGGCGTAGAGGTCCGTACGGAACCGCCGGGCCTCGTCGAGCGCGGCGGCGGCCTCGGCGGGTTCGCGTAAGGCCTGTTCCCGCAGCCGGGCGACCGTCCGCTCCTCGATCAGGTCCAGATGCCCGGCCCATACGGCGAGCGCGGCGTAGCCCCGCAGCCAGTCCGACCCGGGCAGCGGGTCCCCGCCCCACCCGGCGTAGGTGTTGCAGAACTCCAGCGCGGGGTGTCCGCTCGTACTCCACGGCAGCCACTGGTCGCCGACCCGTACCGCGTAGACGGGCCCGGGGGGCCGGTCCAGGCGGGGGTCGCCGCTCAGCATGCGCTCACGCAGGGTGCGCAGTTCACGGTTCGGTTCGATGCCGAGGTCGGCCGCCAGAAGGGTGCGCGTGCCGTCGTACAGCCGGAGCGCTTCGGCCTGGCGGCCGGCCCGGTACAGGGCGGTCATCCGGGCGGCGACCAGCCGTTCACGCGTCGGGTGCTCGTCGAGCAGCGGTGTCAGGTCCGCCGCGACCCGGTCGTGCAGCCCCATGGCGAGCTGGGCCTCGGCCCGCTGTTCCACGGCGGACAGCCGCAGTTCGGCGAGCCTGCCGCCCAGCCGCGTCCGCAGCCGTTCGCCGGCCACGTCCGCGAGCGGCTCGCCCCGCCACAGCCCGAGGGCATCGTCGTAGAGGCGGATCCGCTCGGCCGGGTCCCCGGCGGCGGCCGCCTGCCCGACGAGGTCCGTGAACTCCTGTGCGTCGATGCGGTGTTGGCCCTGCTCCACGGCGTAGCCGTCGTGGCGGCTCTCGACGGGCACCCCGTACGGTCTGAGCGCGGCGCGCAGCCGGCCGACATAGGTGTGGACGGTGGCGCGCGCGGAGGCGGGCGGGTGGCCGTCCCACAGCAGGTCGATGAGGCGTCCGGTCGCGACGACACGGCCCGCGTGCAGCAGCAGGACCGCCAGCAGGCACCGCTCCTGGCGGCGGCCGCCCACCGGCACCGGCCGTCCCTCGTGACGGACGGCGAACGGACCGAGCAGCTGGAAATCCATGGCTACAGGGCGCGCTGCTTGGCTTGGAAGCGCGCCTTCTTCTGACGATTCCCGCACGTGTTCATGTCACACCATTTGCGGGTGCGGCTCTGGCTGGTGTCGAAGAAGGCCGCTTGGCAGGTCGGTGACGCGCACAAGGCCAGTTTTCCGTCTCGTTCGCCCGCGATGATGCTGATCGCGTCGGCGGCGATCACGCCGAGGGCGTCCTCCACGCGGGAAGCCGAGCTGAGCCGCCATCGCCGCTCGCCCTCGGGCGTCAGGACCGCCGCGGCCCGGCCCTGAACGCTGCGCTCATTGATGACCTGGACAGCGGACGCGGGGAGAGCCGCCTGGAGCGCGGCCGCTGTCGCGGCGGCGTGGATCGACTCCCTCAGTTCCCGGGCGAGGTCGAGCTGGGCAGGGGTGCAGGAGTCCACGGCGAGGCCGTACACCGCCAGCCAGTCGACGAGTCGGTGCGGCGCGGGAATGCGCTCCACGGCGTCGCCATGACGCTCCGAGAGAGTCCCCGTGAAGCTGGTCGCCAGCACGCTGCCGAGGCGGAAGTCAGGGAATCCAGCAGACATGGAACCACCTTAGCCGGTTGCGGCCCGGCGCGAGGGCCTGCTAGAACCGTCTTAGCCGGTTCCGCGATGGCCAGGAGGTCTCATGCCCCGCCCGACGAGCGATGTGCAAGCATTCGAAGCCCGCGCGACTGACGCCGACCTCGACGATCTGCGCGCGCGACTGGCCGCGGCGCGACTACCGGAGGCCGAGACCGTCCATGGCGCCGCGCCCGGCCCTCGCCGATGGGAACAGGGCGTTCCGCTCGCCGACCTCGTCGATGTCGTGAACTACTGGCGTACCGGGTACGACTGGCGGTCGTTCGAAGAGCACCTCAACCGGATCGGCCAGTTCCGCACGACCATCGATGGTCTGGGAATCCACTTCCTGCACCGCCGGTCCGCGCGCGCGGATGCCACTCCGCTGCTCTTGACGCACGGCTGGCCGGACAGCATCGCCCGGTTCGTCGACGCGGTGGACGAGCTGGCGGATCCGAAGGACGCGGACGCGCCGGCGTTCCACGTCGTGGTCCCGTCGCTGCCGGGCTTCGGTTACAGCGACAAGCCGGCCACCACCGGGTGGGGAACCGAAAAGATCGCGTCCGCCTGGGTGGAACTGATGGGAAGGCTCGGCTACAGCGAGTTCGTGGCCCATGGCGGCGACTGGGGCGGCAATATCACCACGGTTCTCGGCGGCAGGTTCCCGGCGCACGTTCTCGGCATCCACACCACGTTCGCGGAGGGACCGCCCGGGTTGACGACGGACGGGCTGACGGCGGTCGAGCGCGAGTGGGCCGAGGAGACCCGCGATTTCTGGCGCCACCGCGCGGCGTACGCGAAGCAGCAGGCGACCCGGCCGCAGACCATCGGCTACTCGCTCGTCGACTCACCGGTCGGGCTTCTCGCCTGGATCCTCGACAAGTTCGCCGAGTGGTCGGACACCGAGGACAGCCCGTTCGAGACGATTTCCATGGACCGTGTGCTCGACGACGTCACCCTGTACTGGCTGACGCGGACCGGGGCATCGGCGGCCCGCATCTACTACGAGAGCCACAACTCGCTGGACCCCGGACTACGGGTCGACGTCCCGTCAGCGATCACCATGTATCCCCGCGACGTCGAGAAGTGCCCGCGCCCCTGGGCGCAGGAGCGGTACCGGCACATCGTCCGGTGGAGGACGCCCGAAAGCGGGGGACATTTCCCGTCGCTGGAGGTTCCCGGGTATTTCGTCGAGGATCTGCGAGAGGGCCTCGCGGCGGTGCTGACCGCTAATCGGTGATGTGCCGCAGATAGGCGTGCGGGTCGGCGAGATAGCGGCGCCAGTGATCCACAATGCCGAGCTCCCCCCAGGCGACCCTCCGCAGGCCGTGCTCGCCGACCTCGACGATGTCCGCGCCCGGCAGGGCGGTCAGGATCGGGGAGTGCGTGGCGCAGATGACCTGGCCGCCCTCCTTGGCCAACCGGTCGATGTGCCCGATCAGTTCGAGGCAGGAGGAGAAGGACAGCGCCGCCTCCGGCTCATCGAGGACGTAGAGCCCGGCGTGCAGGAACTTCCCCCGGAACGCCGCGAGAAAGCCCTCGCCATGGCTGACCGAGTCCGGCGCGAAGCCCTCCCTGTCCAGCGCGTCCAGCGCGGTCTCGGCCCGCAGGAAGAAGCCCTTGCGGGCCGACCAGCTGGTGACCATGCGACGCCCGCGCGAGGCCGCGTCGAACTTGATCCGCTCGCCGAGCGCCGACTTGCCGCGCGGGGAGGCGTAGCGCCAGTCGTGGGAGCCACCGTAGGAGTCCAGGCCGAACCCCTCCGCCAGCGCCTCGACCAGCGTCGACTTCCCCGAGCCGTTCTCACCGACCAGAAAGGTCACCGGTGCGGTGAAGCGCAGCCCCTCGTCGAGCAGCTGCCGGACGCAGGGCACCGACCAGGGCCAGGTGTCCTCGTCGTACGAGGAGAGATGGGCGTACGCGCGTTCGACAATCACCCGACCAGTGTCGCCCAGGGCCCGGAAGGCGTCTCCGTGCCCACGCCGAGGATGGTGAGGCTTTGGTCAGAAGCCGGGGCAAGACTGGCGCACGCCCTTGCGGCGAGCCCTCCTTCCGCCCCTCTGACCAGGGAGAACCATGCGCCGAACCGCCCTAGCGATGCTCACACTCGCCACCGCGTTCCTGGGGACGCAGCCCGCGACGGCCGCGACAGCAGGGGGCTGGGAACCGGCACCCTCCACACCGTGGCACGTCGCCGCCGGTGTGCGCTGCGACTTCCCCGTGCACGGCGAGCCCGTCGTCGACGAGGTGGAGCGGCGCGTTCTCAGCACCCACCCCGACGGTTCCGAGCGCCGGGTCGCCTACAGGGGCGACCTGGTCATCCGCGTCACGAACACCGGGACCGGCGCCGCCTACGACGCCGACGCGAGCGGCTCGGCCCTCGTCGAGTACCGGCCCGACGGCTCACAACTCTGGGCCGTGCACGGGCCGGTGTTCGTCGGCGTCGGGGAGGGCCAGGGCACCCTGCCGCGCGGCCTGTACATCGTCGACGGCGTCTACACGATGGACATCAGCGCCACCGGGTACAAGGCCGTACATCTCGTCCGGGGGACCACGGACGACCTGTGCGCCCGCATCGACTGACACGGGGGACCGAGGTCCGGGGCCCGTCCGACGGATCGTGCTGGATCTTGTCGGACAGGCCCCGGCCCCGGGGAACGCTCAGCGCTTGAGCGTGAAGGTGAAGTCGCCGGAGAGCCTGCCGCTCAGCCGGACCGCCGAAACGACCTTCCCCTCCGTGATCAGTCTCTCGACCTCGGCCCGGGAAAGACCGCAGCCTTCAGCGATCAGCCGCACCGGCCGGACCGGGATCCGCGCCGCGAAGCGGACCGAAACGTCGATCACCTCGCGGTCCGGGTGATCCGATCCGCCGGTGTCGAGGCGCCAGGCGTCGTTCCAGTCGAGGGCGATGCGATTGCGTCGCCGCACGACCGGATCCTGGAGCAACTCGGCTGCCAGGGCGGGGTCGTTGTCGTGCAGCCGGTCCAGCAGCTCGGGTCGTACGGAGCGCACATTCATCCGCTCCAGGACCGTGAGCTTCGCCGTCTCCCCGCAGGCGGTGCAGAGCACGAGGAGCCAGGCGTCGAGCAGCTTGTGGTTGGCGTTGACGCGGAACTTGCCGTTCGCCCGGAAGCGTTCGGACGCGCACGTATGGCAACGGCGGAGGACGAGCGGCAGGCACGTGGGCATGACCACCCAGTTTTCGAGCACAGAAGTACACCGGTTTCAGTGAGAAGTCCGCAGCAAAAAGCAGCGCGGCGCACATGCGCGACGCGCGACAGATCAGCTCTCGGGGAGGTCTCACACGGTGTACAACGGCACGTCCTAGCTCAGACGACTCGGGTCGGCAGCACGGTAATGGCGCACAGCGGCGCCGCTCCACCGGTTTTCGCGGCTTGACCCTCACGTCGCGTGAGGCCGGAGGGTGGTGCGCATGAGCGACTACTACGACGCGTTCGAGATGAGCCCCGTGCCCGCCCCCGGCCCGGACGCGGTTCCGCCGGAGCCCTTCCGTGGCATCTACGGGATGCCCGCCTTCGTCACGATCCCCACGACCGACTTGGCGGCGTCGGTGGACTTCTGGACCCGCGGGCTCGGGTTCATCGAACTGTTCGGCATCCCCGGCCGGGTGGTGCATCTGCGCCGGTGGGCGTTCCAGGACGTACTCCTCGTCCCGGCGGAGAGCGTTCCGGAGCAGGCACCGGCGATGAGCTTCAGCTTCGCGGGCGTGCTCGGCCAGGTCGATTCCCTTGTCGAGGACTGCCGTGCGTTGCGCCCGGACTCGGTCGACGGTCCACGGGACACTCCCTGGAACACCCGCGATGTCGTGGTGACCACCCCCGAGAACGCACGGATCGTCTTCACCGCGGCGAAGCCCTTCGATCCGGACAGTCAGGAGGCACGGAACCTCGCAGCCGTAGGGATCACCCCGCCCGGCGTCGGTCGTGACGACAATGAGCGGCATGCCTGATACCGCTGACGCCGATGGCCTGACCGTCGGTCAGGTCGCGGCGCGTCTGGGCGTGACGGTCCGCGCGCTGCACCACTGGGACGAGATCGGTCTGGCGCGACCGTCGCTGCGAACGCCTGCCGGATACCGGCTCTACACCGCCGGTGATCTGGAACGCCTGCACCGCATCGTCGTCTACCGTGAACTCGGCCTCGGCCTGGACAGGATCGGGGCCGTCCTGGACGACACGACCGTGGACGTGCCCGGTGCGTTGCGCGCGCAGCGCGCCCAGGTCGCGGAACGCATCGAGCGTCTCCAGCGGCTCAGTGCCGGACTGGACCGCATGATCGACGCCCACGAGCGCGGGCTGCTGCTGACCGTCGAGCAGCAGGCCGCGATCTTCGGCCCTCAGTGGGACCCGGACGGGCCCGCCCAGGCCCGTAAGCGCTACGGCGACACCACGCAGTGGCGGCAGTACGCCGAACGCTCGGCCGCTCGCGGTCCGGAGGAATGGCAGGACATCGCCGACGCCGTCGCCGGCTTCGAACGCGCCCTGGGGGATGCGCTGGACGCCGGCGTCACCCCTGGCAGCGCGGAAGCGAATCGACTCGTCGAGCGGCACCGCGAAGTCTTCGCCTCGTACTTCCCCCTCACCAGGCAGATGCAGGTCTGTCTCGGCCGCATGTATGAGGCCGATCCCGGATTCGCCGCCCACTACGACGGCATCCGCCCCGGCCTGGCCACGTGGTTCCGACGCGTCGTCGACGCGAGCGCTCGCGCCCATGGCGTCGATCCCGACACCGCGGCTTGGCAGTAGAGCGGGGGTCCTGCACGAAGCCGGAGGCGACTCACGCGAACGCCCGCCTGCAATGCCCCACCAGCTCCCGCACCGCAGGACCGTGCGACCCCTTCCAGACCAGGGCCAGCAGGGCCGGTGCCGTCACGTCCTCGATGGGGCGGGCGGCGATCCGGTCGCCATGGCTCGTGGCCATCGACTCGCTGAGGACGGCGACGCCCAGGCCGCGGGTCGCGAGGTCCGCGATGGCGTCGGCGGCGCTGGCCTGGAGGGCGATCGTGGGGTGGAGGTCCTGGGTGGTGCACGCGCGGTCGAAGAGCGTGCGCAGGCCGGTGCCCGGGGGCATGCAGATGATCGGGTGGGCGACCAGGTCGCGTAGAACGACCCGCCGCTGCCGCGCCAGAGGATGCCCGGCCGGCACCGCTACGACCAGCCGCTCGCTGATGAGCGTCAGCGCCTCGAGCCCCTCGGGGGCGGCCGTCGCCGTTCCCACGAGTGCCAGGTCGACGGTGCCGGCGCGCACCGCCTCGACGAGGCGGTCGGAGTTGTCCTCCAGCAGGGAGATCTCGACTCCCGGATGCGCGCGGTGGAACGCGGAGAGCGCGTCGAACAGCGGTGTGAGGGTGCAGCCGATGACCATCCCGACCACGAGCCGCCCCCGGATCAGGTCGGTGACCTCGTCGACCGCCTGGCCCACCGCCCCGGCCGCCGCGAGTGTCGCGCGGGCGTGGTCGAGCGCCGCCCTGCCCGCCGCGGTGAGGGTGGCGGTGCGCCCCGAGCGGTCGAACAGCTCGGCACCCAGTTCCCGCTCCAGCTGGCGGATCTGCGCGCTGACGCCCGACTGGCTGATGTGCACCCGCTCGGCGGCCCGCGTGAAGTTCTGTTCCTCGGCGACCGCGACGAAGTACTCGAGCTGCCTCAGTTCCATGACTGTGGATTCTAGTTTTCAGTAGATCCATCTGTTGGACTTCTGGTCGCAGGGTGAGCAGCCTGGAAGCACGCATCGACCTCGACGACGTTCAGGAGACCCGCCATGCCGGAGTACGAGAAGGCCCTGCGGCCCGAGGACCTCACCCGCTTGTTCGTCGAGCGGTCCAACGCCGGTGACGCGGCCGGGGTCGCCGCGCTCTACGAACAGGACGCGGTGCTGGCCTATCCGCCCGGTGAGCGGACGGTGGGGCGGGAGGCGATCCGCGCGCTGTGGGAGAAGGTGCTGGCCGGCCGGCCCCGCTTCGAGCCGGAAGCGCCCCTGCCGACGCTGGTCAGCGGTGACATCGCCCTGACGTCGACCCCGCCGAGGGACGGGGCGGGTGCCCGCGCGCAGGTGGTCCGGCGCCAGCCCGACGGCAGCTGGCTGCGCGTCCTCGACCAGCCCGAGTTCACCCCGCCGACCGGCTGAACGCGCTCACCCACCAGCTGATGCCCGGCCCTACCGCCGCCGGGCCCCCGTACTCTCCCGCCGCACCAGCCGCGTGGGCACCAACGTCGTCCCGTGCTCCGCCCCGTCCTGCCGCATCTTGTCCAGCACCCCCTCCACACACAGCCGTCCCACCTGGGCGAAGTCCTGGTGGATGGTGGTGAGGGGCGGGAGGAAGGACGCGGACTCGGGGATGTCGTCGAAGCCGATGACGCTGACGTCGTCGGGAACCCGGCGGCCCCGTTCGTGCAGGGCGCGCAGCAGGCCCAGGGCCATCTGGTCGTTGGCCGCGAACACCGCCGTGCAGTCCGGCTCGTCGGCCAGTCGCAGACCGGCCCGGTAGCCGGATTCGGCCGACCAGTCGCCGCGGACCGGGGGCGGCGTCGCCCGGCCCGCCGCCGTCAGCGTGTCGCGCCACGCGTTGGCGCGGCGCTGGGCGGCGAAGGAGCCCTCGGGTCCTGCCAGGTGCCACACCGTGTCGTGGCCGAGGTCCAGGAGATGCCGTACGGCGTCACGCGCGCCGCCCGCCTGGTCGGTGTCGACGACGGTGTAGCGGTCGCCGGCGTCCGAGTCGGCCACCACGACCTGCACACCGGGCGGGAGCGAGACCGTCGCCGCGTCCAGCAGGTGGATCTCCATGATCACGATGACGGCGTCCACGGCGAGTTCGCCCAGGCGGGAGAAGGCGCCGTTCACCTCGTCCTGGGTGGGGACGGCGACGGGCAGCAGCGTCACGGCGTAGCCGTGCTGGGCGGCGGAGGTGGCGATGGCCTCCAGGGTGCGGATGTTGCCCATGGTGGAGAGGGAGAAGGTGATCACACCGAGGGTGCGGAACTCGCCCCGGCGCAGCGCCCGGGCCGCGCTGTTGGGGCGGTAGCCCAGCTCCCGCATGGCGTCCAGGACCTGGCGGCGGGTGTCCTCGGTGACGCCCGGGAAGCCGTTGGAGACACGGGAGACGGTCTGGGAGGAGACGCCGGCGAGCTGGGCGACGTCGGCCATGGACGCGCCCTGGCGGGGGCGGCCCGCGCGCCTTCTCGTACGGCTCGTGCCCATCGGTTCGCTCTCGCCCTCCACTGTGCCCACCTGCCCCTCGCTCTCCTCGCCCCGCGACCGGCCCGACCGGCGCGAAAAATTTAGGTCCGGAACGACTCCTTGACCCCTGAGATTCGGACAGTGTAGACATCCCGCCAGTGGATGTTTACGTAAACATTGCCTAGCAGAAAACAGTAGAAACAGCCGAATCCGTACAAGAAGGCGCCACACCGCACCAGAGCCCTGGAGTACTCGAGATGGCACACCGCACCCGTAAGAGAAGGCTCCTCGGCGCCATCGGCGTCACCGCCCTGGCGACCGGAACCGTCCTGGCCACGACCACCCTGCCCGCCGCGCACGCCGAGACGGCGTCTCAGACCGCCGCGGCCGGGGTCACCGTCCGGCCCGACCCCTCCTACTCGGGGGAGAAGTTCGAGGGCTGGGGGACCAGCCTCGTCTGGTTCGCCAACGCCACCGGCGACTACCCGCCCGCGGTACGCGAGAAGCTCTACAAGCTCCTCTTCGGCGACGAGGGCCTCGCGCTGAACATCGCCCGCTACAACATCGGCGGTGGCAACGCCCCGGACGTCAAGGACTACCTGCGGGCCGGCGGAGCCGTCGAGGGCTGGTGGAAGGCGCCGGCGGGCACGACCCGCGAGGACGTCGACTGGTGGGACGCCGAGGACTCGGCCGACTGGAACAAGAACGCCGACAAGACGCAGCGCTGGTGGGTCGACCGCATCAAGAAGGACATCACCCACTGGG
Organism: Streptomyces sp. NPDC057002; assembly: GCF_042673825.1. Taxonomy (NCBI): domain Bacteria; kingdom Bacillati; phylum Actinomycetota; class Actinomycetes; order Kitasatosporales; family Streptomycetaceae; genus Streptomyces; species Streptomyces sp. NPDC057002. The sequence goes on along the minus strand of NZ_JBHURZ010000004.1, from coordinate 448,533 downwards.
AGACCTTCAGCAACTCCCCGCCCTGGTTCATGACCGAGAGCGGCTACGTCTCCGGCAACTTCGACGCGGGCAAGGACCAGCTCAAGCCGGAGTCCGTGGAGGACTTCGCCAAGTACCTGGTGGGCGCGACCGAGCGGCTGGAGAAGGCGCACGGCATCAAGGTCGACACGCTCGACGCGTTCAACGAGCCGAACACCGACTACTGGGGCACCAAGCTCGGCCCGGACGGCGAGCCGACCGGCGGGCGCCAGGAGGGCGCCCACATAGGCCCCGAGATGCAGCAGAAGGTCCTGCGGGCGCTGGGTCCGGTGCTGAAGAAGTCCAAGTCGGACGCGAAGATCTCGGCGATGGACGAGACCAACCCGGGCACCTTCGCCACCAACTGGAACTCCTACCCCCAGGAGGTGCGCGACCTCGTCGACCAGATGAACGTGCACACCTACGGGACCGGGCAGCGTACGACCGTCCGCGACCTGGCCAAGGCCGCCGACAAGCCGCTGTGGATGAGCGAGGTCGAGGGCGACTGGGGCGACGGCCAGAGCTTCACGGACATGCGGCCCGGGCTGGGCCTCGCCCAGCGCATCGTCGACGATCTGCGCGAACTGGAGCCCAAGGCCTGGGTGTTCTGGCAGCCCGTCGAGGACTACGACAACATGAAGCCGGGCGGCGAGTCCGCGAAGGGCGGCAACTGGGGCGAGATCCAGCTCCCGTTCAGCTGCACCTCGAAGGACACGCTGGAGTCCTGCCCGGTCTACACGAACACCAAGTTCGACACGGCCCGCAACTTCACGCACTACATCAAGCCCGGCGACCGGCTGATCAAGACGGACGACACGTCCAGCACGGCGGCGGTCTCCCGCAAGGGCGACGCGGCGACGGTCGTCCACGTCAACAGCACGGCCGAGGCCCGTGAGGTCACCCTCGACCTGTCCAAGTTCGGCCGGGTCTCCTCCCGCGCCACCGTCACGCCCGTGGTGACCAGCGCCGACGGCAAGCTCGACAAGCAGAAGGCCGTCCGCGTCTCCGGCAAGCGGGCCACGCTCACCGTGCCCGCCCAGTCCGTGACGTCCTTCCTCGTCAAGGGCGTCTCCGGCACGGCCGAGGACGCGGCGGAGCTCCGCAAGGGCCACACCTACCGCCTGACCGGCGCCCAGAGCGGCAAGGACCTCACCATCGCCGACAACGGCACTGGCCTGGTCATCCGGAGCGCGAACGCTTCCGACCCGAGCGGTCAGCAGTGGAAGGTGGAGCAGATCCGCGGGAGCGACAACCGCAAGCGGTACGTCCTGACCGAGACGAGCGAGGACAAGCGGCTTGCCGTCCGCGACGGCGCCCTGGTGGCCGAGCCGGACGAGGGCCGCCGTGACAAGGCCACCGAGTGGATCATGTCGACCACCGGTGACGGCACGTGGACCCTCGTCAACGCCGCCACTGGTCAACTCCCGGATGTCTCCGGCCAGTCCACCAACGACGGCGCGTCCGTCGGCGTGTGGCAGCCGAACTCCGGGTCCAACCAGCGCTGGAAGCTGACGGATGTGACGACCGACTAGCCCCGCCTCGCACATCCGCCCACGACGCCCCCGCCCGCCGCCACCGTCCTGGTGGCCGGGTCGGGGGCGTCGTGCTGTGCGACCGCCGGCCTCGAAGACCCCCGGTTGGTCCGGTCGTCGCCTTCTCGTCTCAACTCGTCCACGGCCCTTTCAGGTCCGCGAAAGTAGGTCGTGGTCGGCCACTCGCCGACCGATTCCACCGAGACGGGAGACCTGCTGTGCCACGACGCCCGCTGAACCGCCGTGAACGGTTGACACTGATGGGAATCCTCCTGGGCAGTCTGGTTTCCGCCGTCGTCGGAGCGGCCATCAGCGAGACCTTCAAGGTGTTGCTGTCCTGACCGGTGCGACTCGCGACGCAGCTCCGCGCGGATCGCCTTGAGCGATGCGGTACAAGCTCCACACCGTCGCTGAATCCGTGACAGTCCGGGCGGCTACGGTTCCCATAGGCAAGGATGCATCGATGACCAGTCACACGAGTGGTTCGCGGCAAGGGAGCCAGCGGCGGATTCCGCAGCCCCTGGGCGTGACACCGGCCCCACTGCGGGACTTGAAGGACTACGTCTATCAGCTCTATGTGGAGGCCGGTGCGCCGCCGGCGCACCGGATGGCGGCCGAGATCGGGAAGGACGACGCACTCCCGGGCAGCCCTTCCAAAGCCACCATTCACCGGATCATCGGCTCCAGGGAACTCCCCACGAGCCAGGAGGACGTCGTTTCCGTCGCCCTCCTGCTCGCTCGTGAGGCGGACAAGAACCTCGGCGAGGTGGAGACGCGGGTCCGGCGGATGTGGGTCGCCGCTCACTTCACCCCGCCACTGGGCATCCCCGTAGCCGACGTCGACCCGTTCGCCCTGGAGGTGCACCGGGCGATCAGTGTTCCGGGTGAGCGGTCGCTGCCCAGCCTGCCGTCCTACGTTCCAAGGGATCACGACACCGAGTTGGGCGCCCTCGTGGACCGGGCGGCCGCGGGGGAGAGCCTGCTCGTCACGGTGGTCGGTGAGTCCTCGACCGGGAAGACCCGTGCCTGCTGGGAGGCGCTGCGGAGGCTGCCGCCCGGGTGGCGCGTATGGCATCCGTTCGATCCGAGCCGTCCGGACGCAGCACTCGTGCGCCTGGGGGAGGTCGGCCCGCAGACGGTGATCTGGCTCAACGAGGCCCAGCACTACCTCCTCTCCCCGGACGCGAGGACCGCAGAGGGCATCGCCGCCGGCCTGCGCTCGGCCCTGACCGACATGCGCCGGAGCCCGATCCTGGTCCTCGCCACTGTCTGGCCGCGCTTCTGGGAACTCCTGACGTCCCCCTCGGCTGCGGGGACGGACGACCGCTTCGACCAGCAGCGCAAGCTCCTCACCGATCTCGGCCGGTGCATCGCGGTGCCCAAGACGTTCTCGGAGAGGGACCTGCGGCAGGCACGCCGCAAGGCGCACGACGACCCGCGTCTGGCCAGCGCCTTGAAGGCGGCGGCCGACGGGCAGATCACGCAGTACCTCGCGGGCGTCCCGGAACTCATGCGGCGCTACGAGTGCGCGCCCCCGGCGGAGCAGGCCCTGGTCCACGCGGCGATGGACTACCGCAGGCTTGGGCACGGCCCCGTACTGCCCCATGAGCTCCTCGCCGAAGCCGCGGAGGGCTATATGAAGGACCAGGAGCTCGCCCTGAGCGGAAGCGGCTGGCTGGACATGGCACTGGCGTACTGTGCCATGCCGTGCCATGGGGTACCGGGACCGCTGACGCCTGTTCCGCCCCGGGGCGATGTTCTCCTGGGCACGGCGTACCGGCTCGCGGACTATCTCGAACAGCATGGCCGTATCGAGCGCCGGCTCGTATGCCCTCCGGCCTCCTTCTGGAACGCGGCGGCCCGCCACAGCCTCGGCACCGACGACACCGTCGCGCTGGCTCGTGCCGCGCAGCAGAGGGGACGGCTGCGGGCCGCAGCGGCGCTCTACCAACGAGTTGTGCGGGCCGGAGACATCGACGTGCGGCCCGAACTGGCCGGGCTCGCCGAGGGCGTGGGAGATGACAACGCGGCGAAGAAGCTCTATGAGGCCGCGTGGCGGGACGATCACGTGGCGCGCTGGGAACTCGTACGGCTGCGCGAGATCAAGGGTGAGCCGGGCAGGGCCGAGGAACTGGCGCACGAGGCCGCCAATCAGGGCGACAGCACGTCGCTGACCCGGTTGGCCCGGCTTCGGCAGGAGGCCGGTGACGAGGAGGGGGCGCAGCGGCTGACGAGGAACGCTGCTGCCAGAGGGAAGATCAGGACGTTCGCGGGACTGGCCCGGTCGAGGGAAGAGGCGGGAGACCGGGCGGAGGCGGATGCTCTGGCGTTCCTGGCCTTGGACCAGACGGGCAGCACGTACGCCCTGTCCGAGCTGGCGGGCATGCGAGACAAGGCGGGAGACGGCGAGGCGGCGGAGCGTCTGGTGCTCGCCGCGGCCGGGCGCGGGAAGGTGCGTCCCGCCATCAGGCTGGCCTGCATACGGCGGCAGGCCAGGGACTGGCAGGGCGCGGCGCGGGCCCTCGACCTCGCCGCCGGCTCGGGCAGCATCTTCGCCCTGACCGAGCTCGCCCGTCTGATGCGACGGTGGGGGGACGACGACGGGGCGGAGCGGTTTCTGCGCACGGCCGTGCAGCGGGGCAGCATGTTCGCCCTGACCGAGCTGGCCCGGCTGCGGGAGAAGGCGGGCGACAGCCAGGCCGCGCTTCTGCTCTACCGCAGCGCGGCCGAGCGCGGAAGCACGGACGCGCTGGCGCACCTCGCCCTGCTGAAGGAGGAAGAGGGGGCCAGCGCGGAAGCCGAGCGTATGGCGTGCAGCGCCGCGGACGGGGGCAGTACGTTCGCGTTGCTCGAACTGTCGTGGCTGCGCGAGAAGACCAGCGACCGGCAGGGCGCCGAGCGCCTGGCCCAGACCGCACACCGTGCGGGGAATTCGGGGGCGCTCGTTCTGCTGGCGCGGTTACGGGAGAAGGCCGGGGATCAGCAGGGTGCCGAAGGCCTCGTCCTTCAGGCCGCAGGTGCCGGCGACAGCCGTGTGCTCAACGAGTTCGTGCTGCGCAGGGAGAAGGCCGGTGACAGTGAAGGAGCCGAACGCCTCGCCACGGCCGGAGGCGGCAAGGTGGTGCTGCTGCTCGCTCGGCTCTGGGAGTCGGACGGCAGGCGGGCCGAGGCGGAGCGGCTCTACCGGCACGCCGCCAAGCGGGGCGAGACACAGGCACTGCGGGAGATGGCCCGTCTGAAGCATCAGGCCGACGATCACGACGCGGCGGAGGACTATGCCCGCGATGCGGCATGTGCCGGTCACGTGGAGGCACTCTGCGACCTCGCATGCATGTGCGCCGAAAGGGGCCTGACCGATGACGCCGACCGCCTTCACAGGGCCGCGATCGACGCAGGATACGGCGGTGCGCTGAGACACCTCGCGGAACTGCGGGGTCGGACGGACCCGCGCTGGGAGGACCTTCCGCGCTACGGCCTCACCGCGGACGGCGACCTGTCAGGCCCCTGGTTCGTCGAGTCGTCCGAAAGGCCGAGGCCCTGACTGAGGCCCGCTCGTGACGAGCCCGCCCCGCACTGGGGCTCGGCATCGCCATGTGCCTGATCCCGGCCACGCGGTTCGGGTACGTCGTCTACCCGCTGGTGCCGATGGGGTGGTTCCGGCTCACGGCGAAGGGCGAAGACCGAAGGGCGAAAGGCGCCGGTCCGAGGTGGGCTTGAGGCCGGATCAGGCGCCCTCCTGTGGCCGGCGGCCGGGCCAACTACCGTGGTGGGCAAGGGACAGGCCGTCACACCGTGGGTGAGGCGAAGCCACCTGAACGGGGAGCAACGGGGAGCAGGCAATGAGCAAGCGCAGCACTCTCGGCGGCAGTGCGCACGCCGACCGGGTCTTCCGGGTCCAGCGGGCCTTCACCGAGGTCGAAGGCCAGATGCACGGGCCCGGTGAGTTGGCCGAGGCGACAGGGCTGGACGACTCGACCGTGCACCGGATCCTCCAGTCCGGTGTGTACGACGGCATTTTCGCCCGGGAAGGGCACGGTCTGTACCGCTTGGGGGCGGGGGCCGCGCGGCTGGGGCTGAAATCCCTCGCCCACGCGCCCAACGCTCGTGTCGCGCACGCCGTTCTGGAGGATCTGCACACGGCGACCGACGGCGGACTGGCGTTCCTCTTCGCTCTGGCGCCCTTCGGGGGTGCCGGGAAACAGTGCCTGGACATGGCTGTCGGCGCGTCGGACCTGTCCGAGCTCGGCGTCTCCCCCCGGGCGCTGGTGGAGCTGTGCCGGTCGCTGCGGACGGGGGCGGCCGGGCGGGCCATCCTCGCGTTCCTGCCGAAGGTGATCCAGGACGGTGTGCTGGCCGAGCCCGTGCCCGACGGCGCCGGGCCGGGGGCGTTCCGCGACGACGCACGGCTGCTCGCCTCCCTGGAGTCCGTCCGCAAGGAAGGGCTCGCGCTCGACGTCGAGGAGTGGGCGGAGGGCTGGGTCGGCTGCGCGGCGCCCGTGCGCTGGGACGGGCTGATCATGGGGTCCGTGGCGGTGCTGAAGCCCGGTCACGACATGTCGGCCTGCTCGGTGTCCGCGGTGCGGGCGGTACGGCGAGCCGCGTCCTGCTTCACGCCCGGCGACGATGATCACGGCCCGTGGTCCGAGGAGGCCCCGGGGTCGTACTGAGCGCTGCCGGAGGATGCCGGCAATTCCGGGGTCCGGCGAGTTACCGGTGAGTTCGCGGCGAGTTCGCGGCGAGTTCGCGGTTAATTGAAAGTGCCCGCGCGGAGCAGTCGTATTCACCGGATCTCCCGCTTCTCGCGAGACGGGATTCCCTGGATTCCTGGATATCCCGCCCTGCGGGAGAGTCCCGATTTCGCTTGACATGCGGTGTGGCGACCCTCGAATAATCGAAGGGAAAGGGAGCGCCTCAAAGGCGAGGAGTCCCGCCTCCAACTGACGGAGAGAGACCCGAGGATGACGGTCCGATCCGCGGCTCCGGTCGAGAGCCCCGCCCCGGCATCAGGCTTAGCAACCCACGCCGACACCCCCACCGACAACCACTCCGCCCTGCGCGACAGCGTCGCCCTCCTGCACGCCACCCGGCGCGAAGCGGAGCAAGGGCCGAGCGAGCGCGCCACCGAACAACAGCACGCCCGCGGCAAACTGACCGCGCGGGAACGGCTTGACCTGCTCTTCGACGACGGCTCCTTCCACGAGATGGAGCGGCTGCGGCGGCACCGGGCCACCGGCTTCGGACTGGAGCACCGCAGGCCTCACACCGACGGCGTCGTCACCGGCTGGGGCACCGTGCACGGCCGCACCGTCTTCGCCTACGCCCATGACTTCCGCATCTTCGGCGGGTCCCTGGGCGAGGCGCACGCCGCCAAGATCCACAAGATCATGGACATGGCCCTTTCGGCGGGAGCACCCCTGGTCTCCCTCAACGACGGCGCGGGCGCCCGTATCCAGGAGGGAGTATCGGCGCTCGCCGGATACGGGGGCATATTCCAGCGCAATACCAAAGCGTCCGGGGTGATACCGCAGATCGCGGTGATGCTCGGCCCGTGCGCGGGCGGGGCCGCCTATTCTCCGGCTCTCAACGACTTCGTCTTCATGGTGCGCGGCACCTCTCAGATGTTCATCACCGGTCCCGATGTGGTGCGGTCGGTGACAGGCGAGGAGATCTCCCACGAGGGGCTGGGCGGCGCCGATGTCCACGGCGCGGTGTCCGGCGTCGCCGGCTTCGTCCACGACGACGAGACCGAGTGTCTGGAGGAGGTCCGCCACCTGCTCTCCCTGCTGCCGTCCAACAACCGCGAGACGCCGCCGTCCTACGACTGCGCCGACCCCGCCGGACGCGCCGGCGAGGCGCTCGCCGACCTGGTGCCGGCCGACGGCAACCGCCCCTACGACATGCGCGCCGTGATCGAGGAGGTGGTCGACGAGGGCGACTGGCTGGAGACGCACGCGGGCTGGGCGACCAGCGTGCTGTGCGGACTGGCCCGGCTGGACGGGCAGACCGTCGGCGTCGTCGCCAGCCAGCCGACCAGCCTCGCGGGCGTGCTGGACATCCATGCCTCCGAGAAGGCCGCCCGCTTCATCTCCGTCTGCGACGCCTTCAGCATCCCCCTGGTCACCCTGGTCGACGTGCCGGGTTTCCTGCCGGGGGTCGACCAGGAGCACGGCGGCATCATCCGGCACGGCGCCAAGCTGCTGTACGCGTACTGCAACGCCACCGTGCCGAGGATCTCGGTGGTGCTGCGCAAGGCGTACGGGGGCGCGTACATCGTCATGGACTCCCGGTCCATCGGCGCCGACGCCGCCTACGCCTGGCCCACCAACGAGATCGCGGTGATGGGCGCGGAGGGCGCCGCGGGTGTCGTCTTCCGGCGGGAGATCGCCGCGTCCGACGATCCCGAGGCGACCCGCGAGCGGCTCGTCAAGGAGTACAAGGCCGAGCTGATGCATCCCTACCACGCCGCCGAGCGGGGCCTCGTCGACGACGTCATCGACCCGGCGGAGACCCGCGCCACGCTGATCGAGACGCTGCGCGCGCTGCGGGCCAAACACGCCGACCTGCCGTCCCGCAAGCACGGCAACCCACCCACCTGACCAGCCGCCCGGGGACGATGCACGCCGCGACCGGCAGGGGAGCCGAGCGCATGAATCACCGACTCAACCCGATCGACGAGGTCTTCCTCGCCATGGGATCCAGGGGATCCCGAGGATCCGTGGCGCGGGAAGCCGGCCTGACCCACGGACAGTTCCTCCGGTTCCGGGGGAGCCCGCCGCCCCTGAGCGACCTGTACGACCTCCTGAAGCAGCGGTTGCCCGCGCTCCCGGGACTGACCCACCGCATGACACCGGGCCCCGGACGCCCCCGGCGCGAGCCGGACCCGGGCTTCGATCCGGCGGCGCATCTGCGCGAGGAGGAGTTCCCGCCGGGGACGCCCCTCGACACCGTCCTGACCGCGCTGGTCCGTGAGCCGCTGCCGGACAGCGCCCCGCTGTGGTCGGCGCACCTCGTGCACGGCTGGGCCGACGACGAGTTCGCGGTCTGCTTCCGGGTCCACCACAGTGCCGAGGACGGCATGGGCGCCTCCCACATCGTCTCCTCGCTGTTCGGCGACCCCGGCCTGGAGGACGGCAAACGGCGTTCGTCGGGTGTGCGGCCGCTCGTCAGCGGTTCTCCCGGCGAACTGGCCCGGGGCACGGTGAGCGTGGGCACCGGACTCGCCCGCGCCCTGCTGCCCGCCCAGCCCTGGCCGCGGGCGCCCAGGCCCTGCGCCGAACGCCTCGGCGTGGCCGCGGCCGGTGCGACCTGGAACGAACTGCGAGAGCTGAGCCACCGGTTCGGCGCCACCCTCAACGACGCGTTCCTGATGACCCTGTGGAAGGCCGTCGACGACTGGGCGGCCGACGGCGACGAGGAGATCCGGGCGCGCTTTCGCACGGCACCGGTTCCGGTCCGGATGCCGCTCAGCACCCGCGTGCCCGGCGAGGACGCCCTCGTCGGCAACCACCTCACCACCGCGGTCGTCAACCTGCCCGAGCGGGGCACGCCGTTCGACGTCGCCTTCGGGCAACTCGCCGAGCGGACCCGGCGGATGCGCGCCCACGGCCTGCGGCCGGCCAGCAGGGTCCTGGTCGGGATCCTGCCCGCGCCGGTGACCCGGTGGACGGTACGCCGGCTGCTCAGCCCGCACGCCTCACCGCTGTACGCCTCCAACTTCACCCTGCCCACGGCGCTGTCCTTCGGCGGCGCCCCCGCCGTCGACGCGACCCCGATCGGCGTCCTGCTGCCGGGCAACGCCCTGTCCGTGACGCTGCTCTCCTACGGGCAGCGGGTCCGGGTCGGCTTCCTGTACGACCGCGCCCTGCCCGACGCGCGGCGGCTGGCCGGCCTGTGGCGCGAGGCGCTGGACACCCTGTCCGTCTCCGCCTGACCCGCCCCCCATACCCCGAAATTGACTCCCGTACGTCCGACGAAGGATCTCCTGTGTTCGGTTGGCCCCCTTCCCGTGGAAACGCAGTGTCGACGCTGATCGTGAGCGCCCTCGCGGTGTTCATGGCCGCGTTGGACAACCTCGTGGTGATCACCGCGCTGCCCGCCATCCAGAAGTCCCTGGGAACCGATCTCCAGGAACTGGAATGGACGGTGAACGCCTACACCCTGTCCTTCGCCGTCTTCCTGATGGGCGGCTCCGCCGCGGGCGACCGCTTCGGACGCCGGCGGATGTTCCTGATCGGTCTCACAGTGTTCACGGCCGCGTCGGCGGGCTGTGCGCTGGCCGGCTCGCCCGGGGAGCTGATCACCGCCCGGGCCGTGCAGGGCTTCGGCGCGGCCATCGTCATGCCGCTGACCCTGACGCTGCTGACCGAGGCGGTCTCCGAGCGGCGGCGCGGCATCGCCCTCGGAGTGTGGGGCGCGCTCAGCGGACTGGCCGTAGCGCTCGGCCCGCTGATCGGCGGGGCCGTCGTGGAGAAGATCTCCTGGGAGTGGATCTTCTGGGTCAATGTGCCGATCGGCGCCGCCGTGCTGCTGCTCGGCGTGTGGCAGCTGGCCGAGAGCAAGCAGGCCGGAGCCCGGCTCGACATCGTCGGCACCGTCCTGGTCAGCCTCGGCATGCTCGGTGTGGTCTTCGCGCTGGTGAGCACCACCAACGACGGCTGGACCAGCGCCAAGGTGCTCGGCTCCCTGATCGCCGGGCTCGTGCTGCTCGTGGCGTTCGTGCTGTGGGAACTGCGCGCCCGGACGCCGATGCTGCCGATGCGCCTGTTCGCCAACCGGGCCTTCAGCGCCGTCAACGTCACCAGCATGCTGATGTTCGCGGCCATGTTCGGACTGGTCTTCCTGCTCACCCAGTTCATGCAGAACATCCAGGGCTTCTCGCCGCTGGAGGCGGGTGTGCGGATGCTCGCGTGGACGGCGATGCCCGTGGTGATCGCCCCGCTCGCGTCCTTCCTGACCGCCTGGATCGGCAACCGGCTCGTGGTGGCGCTGGGACTGCTGGCCGAGGCCGTCGCGCTCGGCTGGCTCGCCTCGGTGACCGAGGTGCACACCGAGTACACCGACCAGGTGCCCGGCCTGGTGCTGGGCGGCATCGGTCTCGGACTGTTCTTCGCGCCGACCGCCGAGATGGCGATGAACGTCGTCAAGCCGCGCGAGCAGGGCATCGCCTCCGGCGCCAACAACACCTTCCGCGAACTCGGCGGTGTCCTCGGTGTCGCGGTCCTCACCTCGATCTTCACCTCCTACGGCGGCTACGGCACCCCGCAGCAGTTCGTCGACGGGCTGGTGCCCGCCACCTGGGCCGGGGCCGGATTCGCCGCGCTCGGCGTGCTGGCGATGCTCACCGCGCCGCGCCGCTCCAAGCAGAGCCGGACGGCCGAGGCGGCCCGGGGCTCCTCCGCCCGCGAAACCGACGCGAGCGCGTCCTCCGAGGCCGGCGCGTCTCCCGAGGCCGGCGGGCCGGCCGAGCGGGAGAAGAGCGGGGCCGGCAGCGCCGCGCGGCGGCGATGACGTACGAGCGATTCGGCCGATCCGGGCGATTCGGACGACACGGCGACTGGGGGACCTGAGATGTACGACGTCATCGTGGTCGGGGCACGCATCAGCGGTGCCGCCACGGCCATGCTCCTGTCGAGGGCCGGACACAAGGTCCTCCTCCTCGACCGCGCCGTCTTCCCCGGTGGGAAGGCCGCCGCGACCAACCTGGTGCACCCGCCCGGCATCCTCCGGCTCAAGCGCTGGGGGCTCCTGGAGCAGCTGAAGGCCACGGGCTGCCCGCCGATCCGCGAGTACGGCCTGCAGAGCGGCCGGGCCCGGCTGATGGCCCCGCTGCCCGCGGCCGACGAGGTCGACGAGGCGTACTCCCCGGACCGGGCCACCCTGGACCGGATCCTGCTGGACGCCGCGATCGCGTCCGGCGCGGAGTTCCGCGAGGGCTTCTCCGTGCGGGACCTGTGCACCGACGAGGCCGGCACCGTCACCGGCGTCCGGGGACAGACCGAGGACGGCACGGCGGTGACCGAGCACGCCCGGCTCGTGGTGGGCGGCGACGGCTCCAACTCCACCGTCGCCCGCCTGACCGGCGCCGAGAAGTACGGCGCCCGGCCCGTCCTCAACAAGAGCCACTGGGCGTACTGGGAGGGCCTGCCGCACGACGGCCGGGTCCGCACCCACCGGCACGCCCGCAAGCACACCTTCACCTGGCCCACCCACGACGGCCTGACGATCGTCGGAGTCGCCCAGCCCACCGGGGACTTCAAGGCCGGAGCCCAGGAGGAACGCGACCGGACGGTCATCGACGCCTTCGAGGCCGTCGACCCCGAGTGGGCCGCCGCCCTGCGCGACACCCGGCGCACCGGCCGCTGGATGACCGGATCCGTGCCCAACTTCCTGCGCCGCTCCCACGGCCCCGGCTGGGCCCTGGTCGGCGACGCCGGCTACACCCGCGACCCCATCACCGCCGCCGGCATCAGCGACAGCCTGCGCAGCGCCGAACTCCTGGCGGACGCCGTCGACACCGCGTGGTCGCGGCAGGGCGGCGCCGGACTGCCCGAGGCGCTCGCCCGCTACGGCAGGCGGCGGGACGACCTGGTCAGGGGTCACTACCGGTACACCTGCGACCACGCGGCCATCGCCGATCACAGCCCCGAGGAGGTCGAGTTCATCGAGGCGATGAGCCGCAGCGCCACACACGGCCGCGACATGGTCGGTGTCTTCGCCACCATCGTGGACCCCGCGCGGTTCTACTCCGCAGCCAACATGCACGCCCTGCTGGACCACATCGCCCCCGGCCCGGACACCAGCTGGAAGGTGCGCATGGTGCGCTGGCTGGTGCGCGGAGCACCACGGCACCTCCCCCCGGCCCGCCGGGCCGGCGACCGGCTGATCGCCGGGAACCTGGGCTCCATGGGCCAGTACCTGCTGGACAGCACCCGGCAGCGGCCGGCCGAGCCCGCGCCCGTATAGCGGGCCCGTAGCGGCCGAGCGGCCACGACCTTCGACACACTCGCGAGAAAGGGAAGCTCCGCCATGCCCGAAAACACCTCCACCGCCTTCCTCCTGCCCGGCCAGGGCGGCTTCGACGGCGCCGCGCTGCGCCGGGCCGACGCCACCCACCCCCAGGTCCGGCGGGTCTTCGAACGCCTCGACGCCGAGACCGAGAAGCTGTTCTCCCGCCGTATCAGCGATCTCGTCCTCGGCCCGGGCGAGGCCGGTCTGCGCGACCTGCTCGCCCGCGACTCCTGGATGTCCCAGGTCGCCATCTACGGCGCCGGCCTCGCCGCCCACGAGATCCTCACCGACCACGGCGTCCGCCCGGACGTTCTCGCGGGACACAGCCTCGGCGAGATCACCGCCCTCGTCGCGGCAGGTGCCTTCTCGGTGGAGGACGGGGTGCGGATCGTCGCGCAGCGCGTCGCGGTCATCGAACGCCACGACGGGATCGACGGCCGCATGGTGGCCCTGTCCGCCGGGGCGGACCGGGTGCGGATGCTGCTGGGACTGCTGGACGAGCCGCTGCTGGCGGTCGCCACCGAGAACCACGACGAGCAGACCGTGGTCAGCGGACCCGACGCCGTCCTGGACCAGGTGACGGCCATCGCGGCGCAGCTCGGCATCGGCGCGATCGAGATCGACGCGCCCTTCCCCTTCCACACCCCGGCCCTCGCCCCCGCCGCGCCCGAGTTCGAGGCGTACGTCCGCACGCTGGAGCAGCACCCGCTGCGCGGGCGCGTGTACTCGCCGATCCTCCAGCGTTTCTACGAGCCCGGCGAGCCGCTCGCGGGCCGGCTCGCGGACCACTTCGTCCAGCCGGTGCGGTTCGCGGCGGCGGTGCGCCGGCTGCACGCCGACGGTGTCACCACGTTCGTCGAGGCGGGCGGACGCCCCGCGCTGTCCAAGTTGGTGACCCGGCTGACGCGCGGCTCGGACGTCCGCTCCCTGGCGACCCTCGCCCTCGACGACGGCGACCGGCTCGCCCTGGACACCACGCTCCGCGACCTGCGCGCGGCGGGCCTGGCCGACCCGGGCCCGGAGGGCTCGGGCCTCGCCGAACTGCTCGCCCCGTCCGTGCCGTCCGACCTCTTCGACGCGTACTGGAAGGCGCACGGGCACGAGGTCAGGGAGCGGATCCGGACGGATCTGCGGGCCTTCGGGGACGGGCAGGAGAAGCCGGAGCCGCAGCGGGAGCCGGAGCAGGCCGGGAAGCCCGAGCCCGAGCCGGCCCCGGCGGCCTCGGCGCCCGCGAACGCCGCTCTCGACCGGGACGAGGTGTTCGCCGAGCTGCGGACCCTGTACGCGCAGGCGCTGGAGTACCCGGAGGAGGTCTTCGAGGCCGGGGTGCAGCTGGAGGCGGAACTCGGCGTCGACTCCGTCAAGCAGGTGGAGCTGCTGTCGCGGGTGTCGCAGCGCTACGGGCTGCCGCCGCGCGAGGCCGACTTCCGCCTGGACCCCTACAACACGCTCGACACCATCGCCGACTTCGTGATCGCGGAGCTGGACCGGCTCGCCGAGCCGATCACCGCCTGACGCACCTCTGGAAGAAGGACACGGATTTCATGAGCGACCTCACCGGCAAGGTGGCGCTGGTAACCGGCGGGTCGAGGGGGATCGGAAAGGCCATCGCGCGGGATCTCGCCGCGCGCGGCGCCGACATCGTCCTCAACTACTTCCACTCGCACGACCAGGCCAAGCAGACCCGCGACGAGCTCGTCGCCGAAGGCGCCCGGGTCGACCTCGTACGGGCCTCGGTGGCCCGGCAGGAACAGGTCGACCGGATGTTCCAGGAGATCGACGAGCTGCACGGACGGCTCGACATCCTCGTCAACAACGCGGCGAACGGCGCCCTGCTGCCGCCGGACGAGGTCACCGAGACGCACCTGGACAAGGCGATCGAGACCAACTACAAGGGCGGGCTGCGCTGTGCCCGGGCCGCCGCGCCGCTCATGGCGCGTGGTGGCGGCGGCTCCATCGTCACCGTCTCCGCGCTCGGCGGCTCCCAGATGGTGATGGCCAACTACTCGGCGTGCGCCCCGGCGAAGGCCGCCGCGGAGGCCGCCTCCCGGTATCTCGCCGTGGAGCTGGCGCCGTTGGGCATCCGCGTCAACATCGCCTCCGCCGCCATGCTGAGCAGCGAGGTGGCGGACAAGTTCCCCGACGCCGGACCGATGCGGGACGTCATCGAACGGGCCACGCCCTGGGGGCGGCTCGGCAGCCCCGAGGAGTTCGCCGCGCTCGTCTCCTTCCTGGCCTCCGACGACGCCCGCTGGATCACGGGGCAGGTCGTCCTGGCGGACGGCGGCCTCACACTGGGCGCGGCACTGCTCTCGCCGCCGCGGCAACCCGCGGAGCAGCCGGTGGCGGAGCCCGGGGAATCCGCTGAGGTCGGGGAATCCGCCGAGTCCGGGGAACCCGCTGAGCCCAGGGAACCCGCCGAGTCCGGGGACGACGCCATCGCCGTCGTCGGCATGGGCATGGCCGTCGCCGGTGCCAACAGCCCCGACGAGTTCTGGAAGCTGCGTACGACCGGGGACGAGCTGTTCGTCAAGGTCCCCCGGGACCGCTGGCGGCACGACAGCTTCCACTCGGCGGACCTGTCCGCCGAGGACAAGGCGTACGCCGAACAGTGCGTGTTCATCACGGACTTCGAGGCCGCCGACGGCGCCCTCGCGGGCATGCCCGGCGGCCCCGGTGAGCAGGAACTGACCACCCAGTGGCTGCGCCACAGCCTGGTGCAGGCGCTCGACGGCGTCAGCCGCCGGGACGACGACCGGTGCTCCTTCGTGATCGGCTACACCCCGGACGGCAGCCAGCACCTGGAAGAGGCCGGCGTCCTGCAGAGCGCGACCCGCCTGACGCACGACATCGTCGACGGCCTCGGCCTGCCCGACGAGGAGCGGGACAAGCTGCGCGACGGCATCGACCGGACCCTCGCCGAGCGGTACCGGCGCGGCGCCGGCTCCCCGTCCCGCTTCCTGCCCCACCGGGTCGGCGAGGTGGCCATGGACGGTGTCCTGCCGGCGTCCACCGAGCTCCACATGGTCGACACCGCGTGCTCCTCGTCCCTGTACGCCGTCGACATCGCGGCCAAAGGCCTGCTCATGGGCAAGCAGGACATCGCCGTGTGCGGCGGGGCGTTCGCGCTGGCGCCGCGCGGCACGGTGCTGTTCTCCAAGCTCCAGGGCCTGTCGAAGCGGGGCACCGTCCACGCCCTCGACGAGAGCGCCGACGGCGTGATCTTCGCGGACGGTGCGGCCCTGGTCGTCCTCAAGCGACTGAGCAGCGCCCGCCGGGACGGCGACCGGGTGCTCGGGGTGCTGCGGGCCTTCGGCTCCTCCTCCGACGGCAAGGGCAAGGCGATCTACGCCCCGAACGCCGCCGGGCAGGGCCTCGCCGTGCAGCGGGCCCTGGAGGGCGGCGAGGTCGACAGCGCCGACGTGCGGTGGATCAACGCGCACGCGACCGGTACGCCCGCCGGTGACCTGGAGGAGTTCACCACGCTGCGGGAGCACTTCGGCACCTCCACGCCGACGGCCGTCACCTCCAACAAGTCGCTGCTCGGCCACACCGGCTGGGCCGCGGGCGTCGTCTCGCTCATCGAGAACCTGAAGGGCCTGGAGCAGGACACCATTCCGGGGCAGTACCGCCTCGACACGCCCCGGGCCGACTTCCGGCTGGACGAGACCCGCCTGGAGGTCACCTCGCGGCCGAGGCCCTGGACGGCCGACGGGGAGCGGCCCCGGCTGGCGGCGGTGTCCGGGTTCGGCTTCGGCGGTACGAACGCCCATCTCATCGTCTCCGAGGACCGCGCCGCCGAACCGGAACAGGTGCGGCCCCCCACGACCAAGGCACCGGCGGCCGACAGCCGGGTGGCCCTCGTGGGCTGGTCGGCGCATCTGCCCGGACTGGAGGGACGGGAGGACGTGACGCGCTGGCTGGAGGGCGGCGACGGGCCGCTCGACAGCTTCGGGGCGGACTATCCGGTACCGCCGTTCAACCGGGTCCGGCTGCCCCCGAAGACGATCCGCGCGCTGGACCGGTGCCAGCTGATGATCCTGGAGTGCGCGCACGAACTGCGCGACCGGATGCCGGACTTCTGGAGCGGACAGGCCGCGAAGACCGGGGTGTTCGTCGGGCACATGGGGCCGACGAGGGCGGCGATGCACTACGCCAACCGCTGCTACCTGGACGATGTCGGGGAGGCCCTCGCCGCCTCGCCCCCGGCCGGGTCCGCCGAGGTTCCGCGCGTGCTGGAACGGCTGCGCGAACAGGTGCGGTCGATGATCCCGGAGTCCAACGAGGACTCCTTCCCCGGCCAGATGCCCAACATCATCTCCGCCCGGGTCGCGAACTACTTCGACCTCAACGGCGCGAACATGACCGTGGACTCGGGCTTCGCCTCCGCCCTGTCGTCCCTCACCCTGGCGAGCCGCTATCTGCGCACCGGGGAACTGGACTTCGCCCTGGCCGGAGGCATCAACGGCAACAGCCTCCCCGAGTACCGCTCCCTCATCGGCGACCTGCTCCCCGACGACGGGGCGGAACTCGCCGAGGGCGCCTTCCTGTTCGCCCTGACGACCGAGGAGCGGGCCCGGAGCGCGGGCCTGACGGTGCTCGCCTACGTCGACGAGACCGTGCGGGAGACGCCCGCGCGTGAACCCGTCCTGTGCGGCCCCGACGCCCCGGAGAACGCCCGCTATCTGGGCGCGTCCGGAGGCCTGGCCGTCCTGCGTGCCCTGCACGGGCCGGCGGGCCGGGCGACCGTGTCCGGCGGCGGCGACGCCGGCAGGCCGGGAGCGAGCGTCCACCTGACGATCCCGGGCCCGACGGACGTCACCCCCGGCACCCCGTCCGCCCTGCTGCGCGCGCCCTTCCGCTCCACCACCCACACCGAGGCCGGCGACCCGCTGCGCGTCCGCCGCTTCGTGCCGGTGCTGGAGGAGACGCCCGCGAAGCCGGTGCGTGAGAAGGTGCCGTTCCTGCCGGACGGGGCCGTGGTCGTCACCGACGCCCCCGATCTGGTGGCCCGGGCCGCCGGTCCGGGGACCCGGCTCACGGTGCTGTCCACCACACCGCTCGACGACCGGGGCCGCCCCGGCTGGCACCACCTGCCCCGGGTCACTCCGGAAACGGTCCGCGAGGCACTCTCGGGAAGCGCGGCCGGGCCGGTCACGCACCTGCGGGTGCTGAGCGACCTCGCCCGCGCTGTACCGCCGGAGGCGGACGCCCTCGCCTCGGACACCGCACCGCCCCTGACGGCCCTGCACGACGCCGTGTACCTGGCCGTCCAGCAGACCTACGACGATCTGGCCCGGCCCGGTGCCGATCTGACGATGCTGCTGCTCGGCGCCGTACGGGACGGCACCCCGCACCCCTGCTCGGGCCTGTTCACCGGCCTGCTGAAGAGCGCGGGCCTGGAGCTGGCCGAGGGCGGCAGCCTCGCGTTCCTCACCTCCGGGACGGACGTGACGGCGGCGGTCCTCGGCGTCGAGGAGGAGAGCCGGGCCGAGCGGGACTTCCCCGTGGTCGTGGAGAGCGGCGGAGCACGCCATACGCACCGGCTGCGCGAGGAACCGGTCGAGCTGGAGGAGGCGACGCCGGCCGCGCTGGACCGGGACTCCGTGATCGTGGTGGCCGGGGGAACCCGGGGCATCACCGCGGAGGTGGCCAAGTCCCTCGCCAGGGAGTTCGGCCCGCGCATCCACGTCCTCGGCAGCAACGACCTCGACGCCTACCCGGCGTCCGTCTTCGAGGGCACCGACGAGGAGTTCGCCGCCGGCCGGGCGAAGTACATCACCGCCGAACTCGGCAAGGGCGGCGGCCGTAGCGTCGCGAGCATCACCAAGGACTTCGACCGGATGCTCAACGCCCGCGAGTCCCGCGCGAATCTGCGCGAGATGGTGGAGCACAGCGGCAGCGAGCGCGTCACCTACCGCGCCTGCGACATGCGCGACGGAGTCGAGGTCGAGAAGGCCCTCGGCGAGATCCTCCGGGCGGAGGGACGGGTCGACCTGCTCGTCAACGCCGCCGGGCTCCAGCGTTCGGCGCTCATCAAGGACAAGGACTTCGCGGAGTTCACCGCCATCCGGGATCTGAAAGTGGCGTCGTACCGGAACCTGAAGTACGCGCTGCGCGACGCCCCGCCGCGGCTGTGGTGCAACTTCGGTTCGCTGCTGGGCTGGTTCGGGCAGCTCGGCGAGGCGGACTACGCCGCCGCCAACGACTTCCTGGGCACGGCGGCCGGTCATGCGACGGCCACCTCGGACCACCCGGAGGTCACCATCGGCTGGACGCTGTGGGCGGGTGTCGGCATGGGCGCCGGGGAGTTGACGAAGGCGTACTACGAACGGGCCGGCTCCTACAGCAGCATGCCGGTTCCCGAGGGCGTCCACCACTTCGTGCAGGAACTGCACGCGCCCGTCCGGCGCCCCTCGGTCGTGCACCTCGGCGAGGCGGAGAAGGCCACGGTGGAGAAGTTCTACCCCGGCTATCTCGCGCAGGCGCCGGCGGAGCGGCCCGGGGAGCCCGGGGGGTTCTTCCTACGGCGCGAGGTGTCCTCGGACGGCCGGTCGGCGGAGTTCGAGTGCCCCTTCGACCTGCGCACGGACGGCTATCTGGAACACCACACCGTGCGCGGCGAACCCACGCTGCCCGGCACGTTCGTGACCGAGCTGGCGGCCGAGGCGGCCCGTCGCCTCGTGCCGGGCCGGCGGGTGGTGGCCTTCGAGGACGTGACGTTCGAGCACTTCCTGCGGGTGTACCGCGACGTCCCCACGGCACCGAAGCGCATCACGGCCGAGGTCGTCGAGGACGAGGGGGACGAGAGGGGCGAGGGGGGCGAGACCACGGTCGTCCAGGTCCGGGTCCTGGAGGACGTGGTGGCTCCCAGTGGCGTCGTACTCGTCAAGGACAGGCCGCACTTCACGGCCCGCGTGCTCCTGGCGGACACGTATCCGCACGCCCCGCGCTGGGACGCCTGGGACCACGCGGACGACACTCCCGTCCCCGACCCGTACCACCAGCCGGGCTCCCCGGTCCGGCTGAGCGGACCGTTCGTCTCGACGAGCGGCACCGCCGTCCACCCCCGGGGCAAGAGGGCCCGCTACGACCTCTCCCTCCCCTCGGACGAACCGCACTGGCAGGGGTTCTCCGTGCCGTGCGTCCTGCTGGACGGACTGGCCCGGGTCGGGGTGCTGGACCTGCTGGACGACCGGCGGATGCCGGTCGCCGCGCCCCTGTCGATCCGCCGTATCGACCTCTACGAGGAGGCGAACGACCACACCCTGTCCACCGGCCCCGACCGCATCGGCCTGTACGCCACACCCCCCGGGTTCGGCCTGGACGCCGAGCGGGCCGAGAACCGGTTCGTCGCGGCCCGGCCGGACGGCCGGATGGTCCTCCAGATGAAGGACCTGCGCGCGGCCCTGATCGGCTACGTCGACGCCGACGCGGCATGACCGGCCCGACCAGGAAGGAACACGCACCCATGCAGTCGTCCCCGCCCGGGGCGGAGCCCGAGGACCCGTCGGTGCAGCCGACAACCCGGATGGTGTGGCGCCCGGCCGCCCTGCCACCCCTCACCGGGGTGGCACCCGGCCTGTCCGGCATGCGGGTCCTCCTGCTCGCCTGCGACGACACGACCGCCGACCGAGTCGCACACGAACTGACCGCACACGGCGCCCACGTACACCGCCACACCCCCACCACCCACACACCGGCACCCGCCCCGCCCGCGCCGACCCCGGTCGCACCCGCACGGCGGCCCCCCGGCGGGCCCGATCCGGGCCCCCGCGCGCCCGCCCAGGCTTCCGGCGCGCCGGAACCGGTCCCCGGCGCATCCGCACAGGACTCCGGCGCGCCCGATCCGGGCCTTGGCCCGCCCGCGCCGGCCCCGGGTGCAGCCGTACTGGACTCCGGCGCACCGGATCCGGGCCCCGGCCCGTCGGTGCCGGTCGCGGGCGCACAGGCTCCGGGTGGGCCGGAATCGGCCCCCGGCGCATCCGCACAGGCCTCCGGCGCGCCCGATCCGGGCCTTGGCCCGCCCGCGCCGGCCCCGGGTGCAGCCGTGCTGGACTCCGGCGCACCGGATCCGGGCCCCGGCCCGTCGGTGCCGGTCGCGGGCGCACAGGCTCCGGGTGTGCCAGAACCGGCCCCGGGTGTGCCAGAACCGGCCCCGGGCGTGCCGGAACCGGCTTCCGGCGCATCCGCACCGGCTTCCGGCGCATCCGCACAGGCCTCCGGCGCGCCCGATCCGGGCCTCGGCCCGCCCGCGCCGGCCCCGGGTGCGCCCGAACCGGCCCCGGGCGTGCCCGTACCGGCCCCCGGCGCATCCGCACCGGCCTCCGGCGGTGACGGGCCCGTGGACGCGATTGTCGATCTCACGGTGACCGGCGTCTCGCACGGGCACGGTGTGGCCGATCTGGACCGTGCCTGGCGCGAGCCCCTGCTGCGGACCGTCGCCGCGTTGCGTGGGCAGTACGACGACTGGTCGGGCGAGACCTCCGCCCGGCGGCTGTTCTATCTGGCCGTCACCTGTCTCGGGGGCGGTATGGGCCACCACCCCGACGACGACCTGGCGCAGCCGCTGGGCGGCATCTGGGCGGGCCTGGCCAAGACGCTGCACCGGGAGTTCCCCAACTGCAACGCCCGGGTCGTCGACGTCGGGCTGTCCGCCGTCGACGATCTGCCCGGCATCGTCGCGAGCGAGCTGGGACGGCCGGGGGAGATCGAGGTCGGCCACCGCGAGGGCCGGCGGCTGACCCTGTCGCCCGCCGCGCGGCCTGTCGGCCCGCCCGCGCTGGACCTGGGTGAGGGCGACTGCGTCCTGATCTCGGGCGGCGGCCGGGGCATAGGCTGGGAACTGGCCCGTACGCTCGCCGAACGGCACGGCACGCGGGTCCTGGTGACCGGCCGGGAGCCGTTCCCCTCCGAGGGCGAACCCTGGTTCGGCGTGGACGAGGCGGAGCTGAAGGAGTACGAGAAGCGGCTGTGGTCGGGCAGCGGCCGGGGCCGCCCGCTGCCCGAGATCCGCCGCGACATCGCCCGCACCCGCCGTCTGTGGGAACTCGCCCGCAACGTCACCGCCGCACAGAAGCGCGGACTGCGCATCGAGTACGTGCGCTGCGACTTCACCGACCCGGAGCAGGTGCGGGACCTGGTGCGGCGGGAGGGCGACGCCCTCACCGGCGTCGTGCACAACGCGGGCGTGGACCACGCGGCCCGGCTGCCCAAGAAGTCCGACGACGACATCCTGCGGACGGTGGGGACGAAGATCGGCAGTTTCCTCCACCTCTTCGGCGAACTCGAGGGCAGCAGGCTCAAGTTCTTCTGCAACGTGGGCTCGCTCACCGGCCGACTGGGCGGCATGGTCGGCCAGCTGGAGTACGCCGCGGCGAACGAGGGCCTGGCCCGGCTCGGCCGGTGGGCGGAGCGCCGCGCGGACTTCCCGGTGATGACGCTCGCCTGGCCGACCTGGGACCGCATCGGCCTCATCGCCAACTTCGCGGCGACCCGCCGCTACATGGCCCCGCTCGGCGTGGCCGACGGACTCGCCAAGTGGCAGGACGAGCTGCTGGCCGGCTCCACCGGTGAGATCACCTTCGTCGGGCCGCTCGGTGACGCGATCGACCCCGGGCAGGCCACCGGCTACCCGGTCGTGCCCGACCTGCCGGGACACCCCGAGGTCTATCCGAAGATCCACCACCTCGGGGAGGTGACCTCCTACGAGCCGCACACCCGCCTGGTGTCGCGGGTCCGGTTCGACCGGGACACCACGCCGGTCCTCACGGACTTCCTGGTGGACGACGCGGAGGCGGTCCCGGTGAGCCTGCTCCTGGAGAACGCGCTGCGGGGCGCGGAGTGGATCGTGCCCCCGGACTTCCCGGAGCTGGAGGCCGAGTGTCTGGAGGACATCGTCGTCCCTCTCGACCTGCTGAAGCTCCACGGCCCGGCGACGGTCCTGGAGCGTGAGGTCCGGGGCTGCTACGAAGGGCGTTCCTGGACCGTGGAGGTCCGCTTCCGGCGGCCGGGCGAACCGGATGCCCAGGGCACCGAGGCGAGGGTCCGCCTCCGCTACGTGCCCGGGGAGACCCGCTCGCCCGCCCCGCCGCGCAGCGGCATCACCCCGATGACGACCTGGCGTTCGGGGCCCGCGCGGTTGCGCTGGCGGTCCTCGGTGGTGCCCCGCGCGCGCTGGACCAGGGGCGAGCGGGGCCGCTGGGAGGGCCGGGTACGCCCCTGCGCGCCCGGCGACCTGTGGGCGACACCCGCCGCCCCGCGCACCGCCCTCGCGGTGTCCGCGCTGGAGAACGTGGTGCGGCTGTGCGCGCGGCAGGGGCCGGGGCTCTCGGTCGCGGTGGACCCGCTGACCGTCGGCCGCGTCACCCCGCACGACCCCGAGGACGGCGACTCCCTCATCGAGGGGGACCCCGTCCTCGGCACCTGGAAAGTGAAGAACGCCTCGACCGGCGCCCGTGTCATGACGCTGACCGGATTCGAGGGCCCGGTCCCGGCCGGCTGAATTCCCGCAGATAAGGAGCGCGAGAAAATGTCCGACACCCTGAAGAACAAGGCCGTTCTGGAGCGCTACTACGAGGAGTGCCTCAACAAGGGAAACCTCGACGTCATCTACGAGGGCGCGGCCCCCGACCACATCAGTCACGGCACCGCCCCGAACAGCGAGGAGGGCGTGGAGCACCTGAAGGAATGGGTGCGGATCCAGCGCGCTTCCTTCCCCGATCTGCATGTCACGGTGGACGACTGGATCCTGGAGGGCGACAAGGTCGTCAGCCGGTTCACCGCGCGGGGAACCCATACCGGGGAGCCGTACGAGGGGATTCCGGCGCAGGGGCGTGAATTCGCCGTTCCAGGAATCGTCATCGACGCGTTCCGGGACGGGGTGATCGTGGAAAGCTGGTTCTCGCTCGACGCGTTCGACCTCGCGAAGCAGCTGGGCGCCTTCGGCTGACCACGGCGGCCCCCGGCGCCCCGTACGAGGGGCGCCGGGGGCGGGCCGGGGCCGTCGTCACGCGGTACGGGCCGCCCGCGCGGTCGCGTCCGTGATGGGCTCGGCATGGGCCTCGGCGTTGCCGGAGGCGGCGATGCGGTCCAGGGCCCGCTGCAGGACGACGGTGTCCTCCAAGGTGTGGATCTCGGTGATGCGCCCCCACTTGAGATACATGAACTGCGTCATCACGTTGTCGTAGCGGGAGCCGTCCGGCAGCGGGCCGCCGATCCGGACGCGGGTGGCGACCTTCGTCAGCCAGGGGCCGCCGGAAATGATGATCTCCAGTGGCTCGAACTCCGCGTCGGGAATGAGGCGGAAGACCCGCTGCCACCACAGGCTCATGGATTCGACGGTATGCCGCTCACCGGAGAGCGCGTGCTCCCCGTAGAAAACATAAGTGAATTCCGGTGCGAGCGTGTCCACCATGGACTGCCAATTGCCGGAGTTGATGTCGGAAAACGCCTTGCGCAGCTTCGCTGCCACGATCCGGTGATACATATCCGCCTCCTTTCCGAAATGCCCCGCCCGAAACGGAAGATGAGGGAGACCTTGCGCACCGAGACCTTGCCCACCGAGACCTTGCCCACCCGACCGAGCCCGGTACTGATCACGGGCTGCTCATCCGGAATCGGCCGTGCCTGCGCGCTCAGGATGCACCGCGCGGGAATGACCGTGTACGCCACCGCACGCAGGCCCGAGACCCTCTCCCGACTGGCCGCCGAGGGCATCCGCACCCTGCGGCTCGACGTCACCGACGAGGACAGCATGCGCGCGGCCGTCGACGCCGTCGAGGCCGAGCACGGGTCGGTGGGCACGCTCGTGAACAGCGCGGGGTTCGCCGCCTCCGGTGTCGTGGAGGAGATCGGACTGTCCGAGATGCGGCGGCAGTTCGAGACGAACGTGTTCGGGCTGGCCCGTCTCAGCCAGCTGGTCCTGCCCGGGATGCGGGCCGCCGGGCGGGGCACCGTCGTCAACATCTCCTCGATCTTCGGCCGGTACGCGGTCCCCGGCGGCGGCTTCTACCAGGCGTCCAAGCACGCCGTCGAGGCGCTGAGCGACGCGCTGCGGCTGGAGACGGCCGGCTTCGGCGTCAAGGTGGTCGTCATCGAGCCGGGGCCGGTGCGCACCACCAACTTCGGCGCGACGTACGTAGACAACCTCCCCTCCGTCAGCGCGGTGTACGACGAGTTCCGGCAGCGCACCGCCGAGTACTTCGAGGCCATCTACACCGGCAGCCGCCGCACCCTGGCGGGCACCTTCGCCGTCCAGGCCGACGACGTCGCCCGCGTCGTGACCCGCGCGGCCCGCACCCGGCGCCCCCGCGCCCGCTACACCGTCGGCTTCCTCGCCCGGAGCACCATCGCGCTGCGCCGCCTGGCCCCGGACGTGGTCTTCGACCACCTCTTCGTACGGCGCGCGTTCCCGGTGCCGCGCGGCGGCTCCCCGCACCCGGCGCCCCTGACCCGAACCGCTCCCGCAGGTAAGGACCTTCGATGAACACCCTCACCGCCACCCCTGCCCCCACGGCCCCCCGCACCGCCCCCGGCCCGAAGGGCGCTCCCGTCCTCGGCAGTCTCGGCCCGTGGCGCCGCAACACCGCCGAGTTCCTGCTCGGCCTCCAGCGCGACCACGGCGAGCTGGTCCGGATGCGGCTCGGGCCGATGACGGTCCACCAGGCCACCAGCCCCGACGCGGTCCGCAGGGTGCTGGTGGAGAACAACGCCAACTATGTGCGCGGGCCGCTGTACGAGCAGTTCGGAGTGGTCATGGGCAAGGGCCTGCTGACCACGGACGGCGAGTTCTGGCGGGGGCACCGCCGGGCGGTGCAGCCGGTGTTCCTGAAGAACGCGGTCACCGACATCGTCCCCAACATCGTCGAGGCGACGAACGAGATGCTCGACGAGTGGGAGGCGAGGGCCGCGCGCGACGAGCCGGTGGACCTGATGGCCGAGATGCTGCGGCTCACCCTGGTCACCCTCAGCCGCTCGCTGTTCGCCTACGACATCAAGCCCGACGCGCCCGCGCTGAAGCGGATCGTCGACGATGTCGTGGAGGTGATGTTCCGGCGGGGCACCCCGTCCGAGATGCTGCCGTCCTGGCTGCCGACCGCACGCAACCGCAAGATCGCGAACATCCACCAGGTCTTCGACAAGGTCGTCGCGGACGTCCGGGAGAACTACGCGCGCACCGGCGAGGGCCCGCTGATCGCCCTGATGGAGCAGGCCGAGGACCCGGCGACCGGGGAGCCGTGGACCGACCGGCAGCTGCGGGACGAACTGCTCACCATCTATCTGGCGGGCCACGAGACCACGGCCGTCTCCCTGTGCTGGACGCTGCTGTCGATCGCCAACCACCCGCAGGTCCAGGAGGAGCTGGACGAGGAGATCGGCCGCGAGCTGGGCGGCGCCACCCTCGACGCGGACAGCGCGGCCGGGCTGACGTACACGCGGATGGTGGTGGACGAGAGCCTGCGGATGTACCCGCCGATCTGGATCTTCCCGCGGGCGGCCGTCGGCGCCGACACTCTCGACGGCTACGACATCGAGGCCGGCTCGTCGATCCTGCTCTCGCCGCTCGCCTCGCACCACAACCCGCGCCACTGGGACAACCCGGTGGCCTTCGACCCCTACCGCTTCACCCCGCAGGCCGTGCGGGAGCGCCCGCGCATGGCGTACTTCCCCTTCGGGGCGGGCCCGCGGCAGTGCGTCGGCAACGCCATGGCGCTGCTCGAACTGCGGATCATCGTGGCGATGATCAACCAGCGCTTCAAGCTCAACCTCGTGCCCGGCGCCGCCCTGGGCTACGGCTCTCCCGTCATCTCCCTGCGGCCCCTGCGGGACGTGACGGTCCGTCTGCGCTCACGCGAGCACAAGCCGCACACCGTGACCCCGGTGACGTCCGACGCCACCACCACGACACCCACCGGGGGCGCGACGTGCCCCTACGGGGCGGGGGGCGCCTAGCCGCCGAACCCGCCCGGGGGGCCCTCTTCAAGCCCGGCCATGCGCAGCACGCCGGTGATGGTCCTCGCCGGCCAGACGGCCTCACCCCGCCTCCCCTGGCGTCAGCCGCCCTCCCCCGGCGTCACCAGACCCGCCTCGTACGCCACGATCACCGCCTGTGCCCGGTCGCGGACCTCCAGCTTGGTGAAGAGGCGGTTGATGTGGGTCTTGACCGTGTGGTCGGTGATGGTGAGGCGGTCGGCGATGTCCGCGTTGGAGTGGCCCTGGGCGATGAGGAGGAGGACCTCGATCTCGCGGGCCGTGAGGCGGTCCAGGAGGGGCCCCGGGGTGCTGACCGGGCGCCGGGGGGCGAACTCGGAGATGAGGCGGCGGGTGATGCCGGGGGCGAGCATGGCGTCTCCCGCGGCCACCACCCGTACGGCGTGCAGGAGTTCGGGGAAGGTGGCGTCCTTGAGGAGGAAGCCGCCGGCGCCGGCCGCGAGGGCGTCGAAGACGTACTGGTCGAGGTCGAAGGTGGTGAGCATCAGCGCTTTCGTGGCGCCCTCGGTCTCCCGGAGGATCGTGCGCGCCGCCTGGATGCCGTCCAGCCTGGGCATCCTGATGTCCAGCAGGGCCACGTCGGGCCGGTGGGCCAGCGCGAGGGCGACGGCCTGTTCGCCGTCCTCCGCCTCGCCGACGACGTCGATGTCGTCCTGGGTGGACAGCAGGTTCACGAAGCCGGTTCTCACCACCGCCTGGTCGTCCGCCACGATCGCGCGGATCGGTTCCCCCGCCGTCACTCGTACACACCCTCCGCGAAGCTCTTCGCGCCCGCCGCCACCGGGAGTCCGGCCTCGACCAGGAAGCCGCCCCCGGGGCCGGCCGGCCCGCAGGTCAGACGTCCGCCGAGTAGCGTCGCACGCTCCCGCATGCCGCTCAACCCGTGGCCCCCCGGGTCGAGTTGGGGACTCTTCGGGCCCGGGCCGTCGTCGGCGATCCGGAGCCGGAGCTCGTCCTCCTCGTAGGTGAGGAGTATGTCGACCGCCGCGCCCCTCGCGTGGCGGCGGGCGTTCGTCAGGGCCTCCTGGACGATGCGGTAGGCCGTGAGTTCGAGGGAGGGCGGGAGCACGGGGGGCCGGGTGCCCTCGGTGCGCAGGGTGACTTCTCCGCCGGCCGACCGGTGGGCCTCCAGCAGGGCGTCCAGGGAGTCGAGCGTGGGCTGCGGCAGCACCGGGGCCGGGTCCTCGGCCCCGGCGTCGTCCGCGTGCAGCACGCTGAGGAGCTGGCGCAGTTCGGTGAGGGCCGAGCGGGCGGACGAGGCGATCTGCTGGAAGCCGTCGCGCGCGGGCGGGGACAGGTCGGGCGTGGTGTACGTGGCGCTCTCCGCCTGGACCGCGATCACCGACACCGAGTGCGCCACGATGTCATGCAACTCCCGTGCTATGGCCGCTCGTTCCTGGGCGGCGGCATGCCTGCGCTCCATGGCGATCAGCTCCCGCTGAGCCGCGTCGCGCGCCTGCCGGGACTCCTCGCGGCTGCGGAAGGCGTCCGCGATGCCGACCGTGGCCACGACGCCCACGGCCAGGACGAACGACTCCGTGAAGTACGACAGCGAGCCGTCGGCGCCGAGGGCGGGCGAGCGGCCGCCGAGGTCGTACACGCCCGTCACCACATGGCCCGCGTTGACGAGGAGCGAGCCCGTGATCGCGGCGGCGCTGAGCAGCGCCGGGTGCAGGACGCGGTGGCGGGCGAGGGTGTAGAGGCCCATGACCCCGGCGACCGCGACCGCCATCAGCAGCTCGGGCCGGAAGAGGAAGTTCAGCAGTGCCGCCGGTACCACCAGGAGTCCGAGCCGGGGTTCGCGCTGCCGCCACAGCAGGGGGAGCACCACGAAGGGCAGGGTCGCCAGCACCGTCGTCGAGGTGATGCGCGCGTGCAGCACCTCGGCGGCGGCCAGGAGGGTCAGCAGGACGCCGGTGACGTACGGGTAGCGGGGGGAGCGCGGCCAGGCGGTGGGGCGCAGGGACGGCTTCTGACGCATCCCCACATTGTCGGCCAGGGCCCTCCGGCTCGCGTCACCGTACGGGTTGACCCGGGTGCCGGGCGAGTACCACGGGTTGACGCCCAGGATCGGAATCCGGTGTGACGCTTCTCGACCGCCCCTTGCGAAGACTTGCCGGCAGTGGACCGACACCGGCCGGCAGGGGACAGGGGGAGCGGGATGCGGGGCGCTTCGAGAGGGCTGTTCGACTCGCCGGTGCCGTCGGTGGTCGCCGTACGGACGGCTCCGCCTGTACAGATCGCGCCGCCGGTGCGGTCCGTCCCGCCGGTGCGTGCGGCGGCGCTTCCCGTCTCCCTCCCGAGGCCCCGGCGTAGTACCGCCCGCCGCCCCTGGGAGGCCCTCTGCTGGACCGGCTGCGCGGTGTTCGCGCTGCTGCTCTGTCTGCGTACGACCATCACCCCGCACCAGGTGTGGGGCGCCTGCGCCGCCGCCGGATACGGACTCGCCGCGCTCGTCGCCCACTTCTCCGCGCGGCCCTGGGGCCGGGCGAGCGCGGCGGTGGCCGCCGTCGGGTCGGTGCTGGTGCCAATGGTGTTCCTGGTCGCCGACGGGGCCCGGCAGATGGAGGTCACGGTCGTCGAGCGGTCCGGCACGCTGCTACTGGACTCCGGCACGCCGTACGTACCCGACCCGGCCGAACTGCGCGACTACAACCCGTACCTGCCGGGCATGGCCCTCTTCGGCCTGCCCCGGGCCGTCCTCGGCGACGTCCCGCTCGCGGACGCCCGGTTCTGGTTCGCCCTGGTGTCCCTCGGGGCGATGGGACTGGCGGCGCTGGTGTGCGGGGGGTACCGGTCATTCGGGCGCGGCATCGCCCTGATGCCTGCGGGCGATCCGCTGTCCCTGCGCGGCACGGTCACGTTGTCCGCGGGCGGCCGGTCGTTCCGGCGGGGCACTGTCCCGCTGTCGGCGGGCGACTGGCGGTTCCGGCGCCGTGTTGCTCTGCTGTTGGCGGGCGGCCGGTCGGTCCGGCAGGGCACTGTCCCGCTGTTGGCGGGCGGCCGGTCGGTCCGGCGGGGCACTGTCCCGCTGTTGGCGGGCGGCCGGTCGTTCCGGCGGGGCGCTGTCCCGCTGTCGGTGGGCGGCTGGCGGTTCCGGCGCCGTGTTGCCCTGCTGTTGGCGGGCCGCCGGTCGGTCCGGCAGGGCACGGTCCCGTTGTCCGCGGGCGGCCGGTCGGTCCGGCGGGGCACTGTCCCGCTGTTGGCGGGCGGCCGGTCGTTCCGGCGGGGCGCTGTCCCGCTGTCGGTGGGCGGCTGGCGGTTCCGGCGCCGTGTTGCCCTGCTGTTGGCGGGCGGCCGGTCGGTCCGGCGGGGCGCTGTCCGGCTGTTGGCGGGCGGCTGGCGGTTCCGGCGCCGTATACCCCTGCTGTTCGCGGGCCGCCGGTCGTTCCGGCAGGGTGCTGTCCCGCTGTCGGCGGGCGACTGGCCGTTCCGGCGCCGCATCGCCCTGCTGTTCGCGGGCGACCAGTCCGCCCGGCGCCGCACCGCCCCGCTCTCCGCCGGCGACCAGTCGTCCCGGCGCGGCACCACCCTG
This sequence comes from Streptomyces sp. NPDC057002, assembly GCF_042673825.1. NCBI lineage: Bacteria > Bacillati > Actinomycetota > Actinomycetes > Kitasatosporales > Streptomycetaceae > Streptomyces > Streptomyces sp. NPDC057002. Next base: position 418,449 of record NZ_JBHURZ010000004.1, on the reverse strand, counting down.
CCCCTCCTCTGGCTCGCCGCGACCCCCGCCGTCGCGCTGCCCCTCGCCGTCGGTGGGGTCGATCTGCCGGTCATCGCTCTGATGTGTCTCGCGCTCGCCCTCGCGGGCCGGGGCCGTCCTGTCGCCGCCGGGCTCGCGCTCGGTGCCGCCGCGGCGTTGAAGTGGACCGCCTGGCCGCTGCTGCCCGTCGGGCTCGCGCTGCTCGCCGTGACCGCCGGGCGCCGGGCCGCCGTACGGGCCGGTGCCACGGCCGTCGCGCTCGCCGTACTGGCCGTGCTGCCGGTCGCGCTCGCCGACCCGGGGGCGTTCGCCGAGCATGTGCTGCTCTTCCCGCTCGGCGAGGGGGGTACCGGCTCCCCGGCGACCAGCCCGCTGCCGGGCTATCTCCTGGCGACGTACGTGCCCGGGGGGTTCGCCCTCGCGGTGGCGGCGCTGGCGCTGAGCGCGGTCGCGGTGGCCCTGTCCCTCGTGACGCGCCCGCCGCGCACCACCGTCGCCGCCGCCGACCGGCTCGCGCTGGGCCTCGGGATCGCCATGTGCCTGATCCCCGCCACCCGCTTCGGATACGTCGTCTACCCGCTGGTGCTGTTCGGCTGGTTCCGGCTCGTGCCGGCCGGCCGCCGTCCGGCCCGGCCAGGAGCTGCCATGCCCACGCGACTCATGCCCACCCGACCCGCCCCGTCCCCGGAGACCGGGCGCCCCCTGCGCTGGACGTACTCCGCACTGTGCGCGCTCAGCCGCCGATTCTCCTTCGTGGAGGACGAGATCGACGGGCTGCGGCACGTGGTGCGGGACGGGGACGTCTGCCTCGACATCGGGGCCGAGTACGGGGTGTACACCTACGCGCTGTCGTACGTGGCCGGACCCAAGGGGCGCGTGCACGGCTTCGAGCCGCTGCCCGGGCCGTACCGCGTCCTCGGCGCGGGAGTGCGGCTGCTGTGCGGCGGCCGGGCCCACGCGCACCGGCTGGCCCTCGGCGACCGGCCCCGGGACGCGGCGGTGATGAGCCTGCCGTACCGCCGCGGACTGCCCGTCCACGGGCGGGCGTTCCTCACCGACGGGGCACGGGGGCTCGGGCCCAACGAGGAGTTCGCGGGCGAACGGCGGCCCGTCGTACGGGTCGGCACCGTGGACGAGGTCGTGGCGGCGGCCGGGCTGCCGCGCGTCGACTTCGTCAAGGCTGACGTCGAGGGCGCGGAGCCCCTCGTGCTGGCCGGGGCGGCCGGGACGCTGCTGCGGGACCGGCCCACGCTGCTGCTGGAGATCGAGGAACGGCACCTGGCCAAGTACGGGGCGCGGGCCGGCCGGCTCGTCGGGGAGCTGCGGGACGCGGGCTACTCGATGTTCCTGTGGCGGGAGGGCCGGTGGCGTCGCGCGGACCGGGTCACCGGGGCGCACCGCAACTACCTGTTCACCGTGAAGCCGCTGGAGGACTGACCGACCATGCCGCGCACGCTCGTCGTCACCAACGACTTCCCGCCCCGCCAGGGCGGCATAGAGACCTTCGTCCACGCAATGACGGTCCGCTTCCCGCCCGACCGGGTCGCCGTCTACACCTCCAGCACACCGGGCGACCGGGCCTACGACGCCCGGCTGCCGTTACCCGTCGTGCGCGACCGCGCCCACATGCTGCTGCCGACCCGGCGGGTCACCGCCCGGGCGGCGGAGCTGGCCCGCCGGTTCGGCTGCGACAGCGTCTGGTTCGGGGCCGCCGCCCCGCTCGGGCTGATGGCCGGCGAACTGCGCCGCCGCACGGAGGTGGAGCGGCTGGTCGCCACGACGCACGGGCACGAGGTGTGGTGGGCGCGCACGCCCGGCGCCCGCGCGCTGCTGCGCCGCGTCGGTGCCGGGGTGGACAGCGTCACGTATCTCGGTTCGTACACCCGGGCGCGGATCGCCGCCGCCGTCGGGCCGGAGGCCGCGGCCCGCATGCGGCGGCTGGCGCCGGGCGTCGACGCCGAGGTCTTCCAGGGCTCCGGGGCCGCCGCGGCCCGGGTGCGGGAACGGTACGGCCTGGGCGACCGGCCGGTCGTGCTCTGTGCGGCGCGGCTCGTCCCGCGCAAGGGGCCCCGCCCGTCGACCGCCGCAGCGAGGTGACCCTGGACGAGGTCGAGGCCAGTCTGCGCCGCACCAGCGGCGTCGAGGTCACCCTGCGCGACCCGGTCTCCCTCGCCCGGTTCACCGGCACCTGCCGGCTGGCCGACCGCTACCGGCAGGGCCGGGTCCTGCTCGCCGGCGACGCCGCCCACGTCCACCCCCCGTTCGGCGGACAGGGCCTCAACCTCGGCCTCCAGGACGCCGTCAACCTCGGGTGGAAACTCGCCGCCACCGTCCGCGGCGACGCCCCCGAGGGTCTGCTCGACAGCTACGAGAGCGAGCGCAGGCCGGTCGCCGCCCGGGTGCTGCGCAACTCGGAGGCGGCCACCAGGCTGCTGCACCCGGGCCCGGACAACACGGCCCCCTACGAGCTGTTCTTCAAGGAGCTGATGACCGCCCCCGCGGTCAAGCGGCGCCTGCACGACGTGTACGCCATGAAGGACGTGGTCCACCCGATGGGCCCCGAGGGGTCCGGGCCGGACGGCCTCCTCGGCCGTGCCTGCCCCGATCTGCTGCTGGAACGCCCGCGGCAGGACGGCGGCGGCACGGTCCGCCTGGCCACGCTCCAGCAGGAGGGACGGGCGGTCCTGATCCACACCGCCGACCGGACCGAACTCGTGGCACAGGCCCGGGCATGGCGCGACCGTATCGCCGTACTGGCCGCCGAGCGGGTCTCGCCGGATGTGCCCACTCCGCTGCTCGTACGCCCCGACGGCTATGTCGCCTGGACCCCCGAGGCGGCCCCGGAGACCACCCTCCTCAACGCGCTGCGGCGCTGGTTCGGGGCGCCAGGGGCCGACGCCTGAGCGACCCGGGCGGGGCGGGTCAGCGCTTCTCGACGGCCTCGACCATCCGCAACGCGCGCCTGACGGTCTCCGCCAGCGACGGTCCCGCCGTCGCGTCGGACCGCAGCGCCCAGTCCTCCACCGCGATGCGCATCGCGGTGTTCAGCACCCCCGCCTCCACCCGGACCGCGAGATCGCCGACGGGCCGGCCCGTACGGTCGGCGATCACCGCGGCGAACGTCGCCTCCGCGTCGTAGTGCGCCTCCAGCCACACCGCGCGCAGCCCCGGCTCCTCACGGCACAGCAGCAGCAGGTCGCCCAGGGTCCGCAGACGGGATGTGGCGTCGTCGTCGTACGGGACGCTCAGGATCGCCTCGGCGAGTGAGCCGCGCTCGTCCCGGCCCTCCCGCAGATGCTCCGTCAGCAGCTCGAGGCCCGTGGTGAGCAGGGGGCGTACGCACTCCTCCTTGGAGCGGAAGTACCGCCACAGCGTGCGCGTCGACACCCCCGAGGCGGAGGCGATGTCCTCCGCGGTCACCGCCGCCACGCCCTTGGCGGCGAAGAGCCGGACCGCCTCCTCGGCGATCTCCATACGCGTCTCGGCGCGCCGCCGCTCCGTCAGCGGTGGCCGCCCCGTGGCACCAGCTGCTCGTCCGGCCATGCGCCCTCCTCGACTTGCCGTGCTCACTCTAATTTACGTCGCGTCACGTCTGAGTGGCGTGAAAGGCCCTGTTGTCGCGTCGCGTCTTTATGTCGCACTGAGACAAAAACCAGTACGGTGCCTCACGCCGCACTGGGCAACGCGACGAGCAGAGGAGCCGCATGGGAGCCACGGGTCTGTCAGGCAAGAGCGTCATCGTCACCGGATCCGCCTCCGGCATCGGCCGCGCCACCGCCCTGCGGTTCGCCGAAGAGGGAGCGAAGGTCGTGGTCGCCGACCTGAACGCGGAGGGCGCCAAGAGCGTCGTAGAAACCATCGAGTCCGCGGGCGGAACGGCCGTCGCCGTCACGGGCGATCTGAGCGACGCCGCGGTGGCCGACGCCGTCGTGACCGCCGCGACCGGCACCTTCGGCGGCATCGACGTCCTGGTCAACAACGCGGGCGTCATGGACAGCATGTCCGCCACGGCGGACGTCACCGACGCCGAGTGGGAGCGGGTGCTGCGGATCAATCTCACCGCGCCGTTCCTGCTGACCCGGGCCGCCCTGCCGCACATGATCGCCGCGGGCGGCGGAGCCATCGTCAACACCGCCTCCGAGGCGTCGCTGCGGGGCAGCGCGGCCGGGACGGCGTACACCGTCTCCAAGCACGGGGTCCTCGGACTCACCCGCTCCCTCGCGGTGATGTACCGGGACCAGGGCATCCGCGCCAACGCCATAGCCCCGGGCGGCACGGCCACCGACATCACGGCCGATGTCCACATCGACCGGGACGCCCACGGGCCGTCCGTCGTCGGCAGGCACTTCGTCAACATGGGCCGCATCTGCGAACCGGAGGAGCAGGCCGCCGCCATCGTCTATCTCGCCTCCGACGCGGCGAGCGGTGTCAACGGCGTCATCCTGCCGGTGGACAACGCCTGGGCCGCGGTCTGACCCCGACCCCCTCACCGACGGAACACCGCGAGAGGAAGACGCCACCCATGTCCACCCCCCACACCCCCGATTCGGCCCTGGGTTTCGACCCGGACGCCCTGCGCGAGCGGTACCGCGCCGAGCGCGACCGGCGGATCCGCCCGGACGGCAACCGCCAGTACCGCCGTACCGCAGGCGAGTTCGGCCACTTCGACGAGGACCCGCACGCCGAGCCCGGATTCACCCGGGAGACCCTGCACGACCACGTCGAGGTGGTGGTCGTCGGCGGCGGATTCGGCGGCCTGCTCGCCGCCGCCCGGCTGCGCCAGGCGGGTCTGCGGGACATCCGGATCATCGAGAAGGGCGCCGACTTCGGCGGCACCTGGTACTGGAACCGGTACCCGGGGATCCACTGCGACATCGAGTCGTACGTCTATCTGCCCCTGCTGGAGGAGCTCGGCTACGTCCCGAAGTGGAAGTACGCGCCGGGCGAGGAGATCAGGGAGCACGCCGGGGCGATCGCACGGCACTTCGACCTCTACCGCGACGCCTGCCTCCGGACCCAGGTGAGCGAACTCCGCTGGGACGGGGCCGAGTCCGTGTGGGTCATCGGCACCGACCGCGGCGACCGGATGACCGCCCGGCACGTCGTCGTGGCGACCGGCCTGCTCAGCCAGCCCAAACTGCCCGGGATCGAAGGCATCGAGACCTTCAAGGGGCACATGTTCCACACCAGCCGCTGGGACTACGACTACACCGGCGGCGACGCGAACGGCGGCCTGACGGGGCTCGCCGACAAGCGCGTGGCCCTCATCGGCACGGGCGCCACGGCCATCCAGGTCGTCCCGCATCTCGGCCGGGACGCCCGGCACCTGTATGTGTTCCAGCGCACCCCGTCCTCCGTGGACGTGCGCGGACAGCGCCCCACGGATCCCGAGTGGGCGGGCGCGCTGAAGCCCGGCTGGGCCCGGGAGCGCAGGGACAACTTCCTCGCGGTCGTCACGGGCGGCCGGACCGAGGAGGACCTGGTCGCCGACGGCTGGACCAGCAGTGCCCGCCTCCAGCAGAAGCTCATCCCGACCAACAACTACGACGCCCTCACGCCCGAGGAGCGCGAACGCCTGGAGGAGATCGCCGACTTCCAGAAGATGAACGAGCTGCGGGCCCGGGTGGAGAGCATCGTCGAGGACCCGGCGACGGCCGAGAAGCTCAAGCCCTGGTACCGCTACATGTGCAAGCGGCCCACCTTCAGCGACCTGTACCTGGAGACCTTCAACCGGCCGAACGTCACCCTCGTGGACACGGCCGACCACGGGGGCGTCGAGCGCGTCACCGAGCACGCCGTCGTGGTCGGCGGGGTGGAGTACGAGGTGGACTGCGTCGTCTTCGGCACCGGCTTCGAGGTCGGCGTCTCCGGTCTGCTGTCCGGGCAGCTCCCCGCATACGGCAGGGACGGCACCGCACTGCTGGACTCCTGGCGGAAGACCGGCCCGAGGACCCTGCACGGCTTCTACAGCCGGGGTTTCCCCAACCTGTTCATGCTCGGCTCCGTGCAGAGCGCCAGCTCCGTGAACTATGTGCACGTCCTGGACGAACAGGCCACCCATGTCGCCGAGGTGATCGCCGAGGCGCACCGGCGCGGGGCCCGGTGTGTGGAGCCGACGGCCGAGGCGGAGGCCGCCTGGGGGGACACGATCCGTCAGAAGTCGGCGGACCTGTACACGTTCCAGTCCGAGTGCACCCCCGGCTACTACAACGCCGAGGGCATGCCCCGGCCCCGCAGCGAGTCCTACGGCGACGGCCCGGTCGCGTTCTACGAGCTGATCCGGCGCTGGCGCGCGGAGAGCGGCATGACCGAGGTGCTGGGATCATGACGTCTCCTTCGCATCCGACCCGGTACGAGACGCCCGGGGTGCGCAGCACCCGCCGGCAGGCCACGCGCCTCAACTCACCGAACCCGCTGTGGGGTTCCAACGGCGTGGCGTTCGGCCCGGACGGGCGGCTCTACGTCGCCCAGTTCCTCGCCGGGAAGATCAGCGCCGTGGACCCGGCGACGGGGGACGTCGAGGTCGTCGTCCCGATGGACAGCCCCGTCGAGTCGCCCGACGACCTGGCCTTCGGGGCGGACGGTTCGATGTACATCGCCGACCTGGTCCCCGGCCGGGTGTGGCGCCGCAGCCCCGCGGGCGAGTACCTCCTCGTCTCCGAGGAGGTGAAGGTGCCCAACGGCATCACCTGCGTCGGCGACCGGCTCTTCGTCAACGAGATGAAGATGAACGGCCGGCTGCTGGAGCTCTTCCCCGGGGGCGGCGACCCGGTGGTCCTCACCGACGGGCTGGCCTTCGGCAACGCGATGCAGCTGGGCCCGGACGGCTGCCTCTACTACCCGCACATGATCAGCAGACAGGTCTGGCGGATCCCGCCCGACGGCGGGGTGCCCGAGGTGGTCGCCGAGGACGTGCACGACCCGGTCGCGGTCCGCTTCGACCTGGGCGGTGTCCTCAACGTCCTGTCACGCGGCCCCGAGGGCATCGTCACCCGCGTCGACCTGCACGGCACGGGCTCGCGCTCACTGGTCATCAGCGGGGTCACGGGCCTGGACAACGCCGCGTTCGACGCGGAGAACCGCATGTTCGTCTCCAGCTTCGCCAGCGGCGGCATCACGGAACTGCGTCCCGACGGCCGCACCCGCCCCGTCGTGCCCCGCGGCCTGGACGGCCCCTACGGCGTGACGATCGACCTCGGCGGCACGGTGTACGCGGCCGACCACTACCGGCTGGCCCGGCCGGAACACCCCGACGAGGGCGGCTCGGGCGACGTGGCCACGGAGATCCTCCAGCCGTTCTTCCACGGCATCACCGCCGACAACGGACTGCTGCACACCACCTCGCAGTTCGGCACCGTCCAGACCTACGACCCCGCCGCCGGGACGACCCGGCTCAGAGCGAACGGCCTGAACCAGCCCCTGGGCATCGCGACCCGGTCCGACGGCGCCCTGGTCGTCGCCGAGACGGGCGCCGGCCGGGTCATCGCCATCGACGAGGCCGACACGGTGACCGTCCTCGCCGAGGGCCTCGACCACCCCGTGGACGTGTGCTTCGACGCCGAGCAGCGCTGCTACGTCAGCGACGACCGGCGCGGAGCGGTCCTGCGCATCGACGACGGCGAGGCGGTGCCGGTCGCGGAGGGCCTCGGCGCACCGCAGGGCCTCGCCGCCCACGGCGGCGAACTCTTCACCGTGGACACCGAGCACCGCCGGCTGTGGGCGGTCTCCCCGGCGACGGGCGACACCCGTATCGAGGCCGAATCCCTTGCGGTCGGCATCCCCCCGGGCACCGGCCCCCGCCCGGCTCCGGCGCTCTTCACCCACCGGGTCCCCGGCCTGGCCCACCGGTTCGCGGGCCTCACCGCGGCCCCGGACGGCTCCCTGCTGCTGTCCGCGAACGGGGAGGGAACGGTGGTGCGGCTGTCGCCGGCCGGGGGGTGACGGGCAGGGCCCGGGAGCGGTTCAGCGGCGGCGGCCCCGGGAGGGCCTGCCGCGCCGGGCGCGCGGGGCGGTACCCGTGCGTGCGGGGCGGTTCTCGGCGGGCGGCGGGGTGAGGACGACGGGCACGCCCGACGGCGCCTGGGCGCCGGTGATACGGCTCAGCTCCGCCTCGCCCGAGCGGACCCGGGTGATCCGCGGGGTGATGCCGGCGTCGGCCATCAGCCGGGCCGTCTCGCGCCGCTGGTGCGGCAGGACCAGCGTGACGACGGTGCCCGACTCGCCGGCCCGGGCGGTACGGCCGCCCCGGTGCAGATAGTCCTTGTGGTCGCCGGGCGGGTCCACGTTGACGACGAGGTCGAGGTTGTCGACGTGGATGCCGCGGGCGGCGACGTTGGTGGCCACCAGGACCGTGACCTCGCCGTCCTTGAACCGGGCCAGGGTCCGGGTGCGCTGGGACTGGGACTTCCCGCCGTGCAGGGCCGAGGCGCGCACCCCGACGGCCAGCAGCTTCTTGGCCAGCCGGTCGGCGGCGTGCTTGGTGTCCAGGAACATGATCACGCGGCCGTCGCGGGCGGCGATCTCCGTCGTGGTGGCGTGCTTGTCCTCGTCCTCCACGTGCAGCAGGTGATGCTCCATCGTGGTGACCGCGCCCGCGGACGGGTCGACCGAGTGGACCACCGGGTCGTGGAGGTAGGTGCGGACCAGGCGGTCGACGTTGCGGTCCAGCGTGGCCGAGAACAGCAGCCGCTGGCCGTCGGGGCGCACCTGGTCGAGCAGGGCCGTCACCTGCGGCATGAAGCCCATGTCGGTCATCTGGTCGGCCTCGTCCAGGACGGTGACCGAGACCCGGTCCAGCCGGCAGTCGCCGCGGTCTATGAGGTCCTTGAGCCGGCCGGGCGTCGCGACGACGACCTCGGCACCGGCGCGCAGCGCGCTCGCCTGGCGGCCGATCGACATTCCGCCGACCACCGTCGCGAGCCGCAGGCGCAGTGCGCGTGCGTAGGGGGTGAGGGCGTCGGTGACCTGCTGGGCCAGTTCCCTGGTGGGCGTGAGGACGAGCGCCACCGGCTGCTTGGGCTCGGCCCGCTGCCCGTCGATACGGGCCAGCACGGCGAGGCCGAAGGCGAGGGTCTTGCCCGACCCCGTGCGCCCGCGGCCCAGGACGTCACGCCCGGCCAGCGAGTTCGGCAGCGTCGCCGCCTGGATCGGGAACGGCTCCACCACGCCCTCGGCGCGCAGCGCGGTCAGCAGCCGGTCGGGCAGGTCGAGGTCGGCGAACGCCTCGACGGCGGGCAGGGCCGGGGTGATGGTGGCGGGCGGCGCGAATTCGCCGCCGGGCGCCGTACGACGCCGGGGGGTGCCGCGGCCGGCGCCGGCCGAACGGGAGGAGCTGTTCCGGCCGCCCCCCGCCCTGCGGGAGTGGGACGAGCCGTTGTTCTTGCGAGCGGTGCGATCCAAGGGGATCCTTCCTCGATGCGGCACGTATCGGGGAATTCCCGGAGGTCAGACGGCCTCAGGGGCCGCACCAGGATTCGCAAGAATGAGCCGGGTGGGGAGTGAAACGTGCTAGGGCCTGTCTGATGAATCCCCGTCGTCCGCCCGGAGGGCGGGCTCCGCGTCGCGGAGCAGACGGGGATTCGTCAGACAGGCCCTGAGGCCCGCACCACATGGGTGCGGGCCCCGATCACGTCGAACGCGTCAGCGTCAGGCGGGAACGATGTTCTCGGCCTGCGGGCCCTTCTGGCCCTGCGTGACGTCGAAGGTGACCTTCTGGCCTTCCTGAAGCTCGCGGAAGCCGGAGGTGGCGATGTTCGAGTAGTGGGCGAAGACGTCGGGGCCGCCACCCTCCTGCTCGATGAAGCCGAAGCCCTTTTCCGCGTTGAACCACTTCACGGTGCCAGTTGCCATAGTGAATCTCCCTTGAGGGGCAAATACCCGAGATCCGCACTTTACGGACTCGGAGTCGCCGCAATGATCACCCTCGGAGAGATCCGAAAATCCTCGGAAACTAAAAAGAGTGCTCGTCGACGAAGGTCGATAGAGCACTCGAAGTCTCTGGGAACCAAAACTGCAACACCAGCCAAGGTAGCACAGGTCGTCTCGGAGGGCCGGGAAATGTCGTCCCCGAGGCGGACCCGGGGCCCGGTCGTACTGCGTTCTCAGTAGTCGGGATTGTCGGCAGCCGCACGACGACGCGGGGGCCTTGTCACGGACACGCTTGGCGGACGATCGACACCGGATGTGGAGACCTGCTGCCGTGGCAACTTTCCTGTATCGAGTGGGCCGTCTGGCCTTCCGGCGACGCTGGTACGTCGCCCTGGTCTGGGCGGCCGTCCTGGCCGCCGTAGGGCTCGGCGCCCTCAAGGCGCCGGGTGCCGTCGACGAGGAGTTCTCGATGCCCGGCATCGAGTCCCAGAAGGCGTTCGACCTCATGGAACAGCGCTTCCCGGGCGCCACGGCCGACGGGGCGACCGCCCGGGTCGTCTTCATCGCGCCCGGCGGCGAGAAGGTGACCGCCGCCGAGAACCAGGAGGCCATCGAGAAGGCCGTGTCCGGCCTGGGCGACGGCACGCAGGTCGCGAGCGCCGTCGACCCGTTCCAGGCGAAGACGATCAGCAAGGACGGCTCGACCGCCTTCGCGACCGTCACCTACAAGGTCAAGGCCACCGACCTCACCGACGCCAGCCGGACCCAGCTGGAGCACACCATCGAGGGGGCCCGGGACGCCGGGCTGACGGTCGAGGCGGGCGGCACCGCGCTGGCCGACGAGACCGGGCCGGGCGGCATGGCCGAGGTGATCGGTGTCGCGATCGCCGCCGTCGTCCTCCTCGTCACCTTCGGCTCCCTGGCCGCCGCCGGGCTGCCCCTGCTGACCGCTGTCATCGGCGTCGGCGTCAGCATGGCCACGATCCTCGCCCTGGCGAGCGCCCTCGGCCTGTCCACCACCACCGGCACCCTGGCGATGATGCTGGGCCTCGCCGTCGGCATCGACTACGCCCTGTTCGTGGTCTCCCGCTACCGGGAGGAACGCGCCAAGGGCGCCGCGCCGCAGGAGGCGGTCGGCATGGCCGTCGGCACGGCAGGGTCCGCGGTGGTCTTCGCCGGGCTCACCGTCGTCATCGCGCTGGCCGGGCTCGCCGTGGTCGGTATCCCGATGCTCACCAAGATGGGCCTGGCCGCGGCGGGCGCGGTCGTCGTCGCCGTACTGATCGCGCTGACCCTAGTCCCGGCGTTCCTCGGCTTCTGGCCGAACGCGGTGCTGCCGCGCCGGGCCCGCAAGAGCGGCCGGATCGAGGAGAGCACCGAGACCAACGGCGGAGCCCGCTGGGCCCGGTTCGTCCTGCGCCGCCCCATACCCGTCCTGCTGCTCGGCGTCGTCGGCCTCGGCGCCCTCGCACTGCCCGCGGCCGACCTCCAGCTCGGCATGCCCGGCGACGAGGCCAAGCCGACCTCCACCACCGAGCGCCGGGCCTACGACGCGCTCGCCGAGGGCTTCGGGCCGGGCTTCAACGGGCCGCTGACCATCGTCGTGGACGGCAAGGGCGCCGCCGACCCCAAGGGGGCCGCGGACTCGATCGCCAAGGAGATCGGCGCCACGAAGGGCGTCGTGTCCGTCTCCCCGGCGCGCTTCAACGACGCCGGCGACACCGCCGTCTTCTCCGTGGTGCCCTCCACCGCGCCGACCGACGAGAAGACCAAGACCCTGGTGAAGACCATCCGGGACGAACGCCCCGGCATCGAGTCCGGGACCGGCGCCAGCTACGAGGTCACCGGCACCACCGCGCTGAACATCGACATCTCCGAGAAGGTGCAGGCCGCGCTGATCCCGTATCTGATCGTCGTGGTCGGTCTGGCGATCGTCCTGCTGCTGGTGGTCTTCCGGTCGCTGCTCGTCCCGCTCAAGGCGGCCCTCGGCTTCCTGCTGTCGGTGCTGGCCTCGCTCGGCGCGGTCGTCGTGGTCTTCCAGCAGGGCCATGGCGCGGAGCTCCTCGGTGTGGAGCAGACCGGACCGATCATGAGCCTGATGCCGATCTTCCTGGTGGGCATCGTCTTCGGCCTCGCGATGGACTACGAGGTGTTCCTCGTCTCCCGGATGCGGGAGGCCTACGTCCACGGAGAGGCGCCCGCGCAGGCGGTCACGTCCGGCTTCCGGCACAGCGCCCGTGTGGTCGCGGCCGCGGCCCTGATCATGATCGCGGTGTTCGCCGGGTTCATCGGCGAGAACGACTCCATGATCAAGATGATCGGCTTCGGGCTCGCCGCCGCCGTCCTCTTCGACGCCTTCGTCGTACGGATGGCGATCGTGCCCGCCGTGCTCGCCCTGCTCGGCGACAAGGCGTGGTGGCTGCCGAAGTGGCTGGACCGGGTGCTGCCCCGTGTGGACGTGGAGGGAGAGGCGCTCAGCCGCCGGCCCGGGACGGAGCCGGCCCCCGAGGGCACGCCCGACCTGGAACCGGCGCGCACCTGACCCACCCCCGACCAGGGCCGCCCGTGGCGAAGGACACGGGCGGCCCCTCGGGCGTTCCAGCCCGGAGTCGACCACGATGGTCCCAGTCCCACCGACCGGAGAGCCCGATGAGTATCAGCCTGGAGCGGCGCTACGCGGACCGCCTCGAGGAGTTCTCCTCACGCCACCCCTTCCTCATCGACCTGGCGATGGTCCTGGCGCTGCTCGGCTGCACGGCCCTCGGCGGCTCGCTGACCATGCCCGGCGCCGCCCCGCCGGACCAGGACAAGACCGCCACCGCCCTCTCGGGAGTGGCCTGTCTCGTCCTGCTCAAGCACCGCACGCACCCACGCGCCTGCGTCGTCGTGGCCGGGGGCTGCACGGTGGCCGCGATCGCGCTCGGCTACCTGGTCACGCCCCTGCTGCTGGCGCCGATGATGGCGGCCCTGTACTGGCTGGCCGCGCTCACCGACGCCAGGACGACCCGCGTCTACGGCCTCACCATCGTGGTGGCCGTGACGCTCGCGGCCGTGTTCTCCGACTCCATGAACCACATCTCGCTGCTGCTCAGGACGATCGGCCCGATCTTCTGGCTGCTGCTGCCCCTCGCCGCGGGCAAGACGACCCAGCTGCGGCGCGCCTACCTCCGGTCCGTGCATGCCCGGGCCGAACACGCCGAGCGCACCCGGGAGGAGGAGGCCCGCCTGCGCGTCACCGAGGAGCGGATGCGCATCGCCCGGGAGCTGCACGACGTGGTCGCCCACCACATGGCCCTGGCCAATGCCCAGGCCGGCACGGCGGCGCATCTCGCCCTCACCAACCCCGAGCAGACCCAGAAGATCCTCACCGACCTGACCGGCACCACGTCCTCCGCGCTGCGGGAGCTGAAGGCCACGCTCGGCCTGCTGCGTGACAACGACTCCGACCCCGGCTCCCCGGGGCTGGAGCCGTCCCCGGGCCTGGGCCGGCTGCCCGAGCTGGTCGCGGCGTGCGAGTCGGCGGGCCTTCAGGTCACCGTCACGACAGAAGGGGAGCCGCAGCCGCTCTCACCGGGCGTGGATCTGACGGCCTACCGGATCGTGCAGGAGGCCCTCACCAACGTCACCAAGCACGCCGCCGCCGAGGCCGCCCACGTCCGTCTCGAGTACACCCACTCCCGTCTGCTGATCACGGTCCTCAACGAGGGCCCCAGCAAACCGGAGGCCGCCCAGGGGCGCGGCTTCGGCGTCATGGGCATGCGCGAACGCGCCCACTCCATCGGCGGCGAGCTGTGCGCGGGCCCCCGCCCCCAGGGCGGTTTCGAGGTCACCACCGCGCTGCCGCTGCAGCCCTCCACCGATCTCGCGGAAGGAACCACGCCATGACCATCAGGGTGCTGCTCGCCGACGACCAGGCCCTGCTGCGGGCCACGTTCCGGATCCTCATCGACTCCTGCGCGGACATGGAGGTGGTCGCCGAGGCCTCCGACGGCGCGGAGGCGGTGGAACTGACCCGTGCCCACCGCCCCGACATCGTCCTCATGGACATCCGCATGCCCGGCACCGACGGCCTCACCGCCACCGCGGCCGTCTGCGCCGACCCGGAGCTGTCCGCCACCCGCGTCCTCATCCTGACCACCTTCGAGACCGAGGACTACGTCGCCGAGGCCCTGCGCGCCGGTGCCAGCGGCTTCCTCGGCAAGGACGTCACCGCCGACACCCTGCTGACCGGGCTGCGCACGGTGGCCTCCGGCGAGTCCCTCCTCTCGCCCGTGGCCACCCGCTCCCTCATCACCCGTTTCCTGCTCGCCCCCGCCGCCGGCACCCATCTGGCACCGCCGGAACGCCTCGCCGACCTCACGGTCCGCGAACGGGAGGTGATGGCCCTGGCCGCGGAGGGCCGGTCCAACACCGAGATCGCCGAGGACCTGACCCTCAGCCCGCTGACCGTGCGCACGCACATCCACCGGGCCATGACCAAACTGAACGCCCGCGACCGTGCCCAACTGGTCGTCATCGCCTACCAGACGGGGCTGGTGCGGGCGACGCCGCCCGCGGGGTGAGGGGGGCCGCTACGGCCTGCCGTAGGTCGCCACCATGAGGGCCTCGGCCACCTTGTTCATGCCCTGGCCCTTGGCGTCGGTGGAGTTGACGCTGTAGACGAGGGTGCGGGAGCGGGAGCCCTCGTTGGTGCCCGCGATGGCCGCGTTGTACCCCCAGCGCCCGCCCGTCTTGCCCCACACCTCGCGCCCGCCCAGCACCTTCATCGACAGGCCCGAGGCGTACGCGGCCGGCTTCCCGGTCTTGGAGTCGGTCACCTTCGGCAGGGTGAACATCTCCTCCAGCAGCGGCCCGCGCACCACCCGGCCCTGGAAAAGGGCCTTGGTGAACCGTTCGAGGTCCGCCGTGGTCGAGATGATGTCCCCGGCCGCCCAGGCGTCCGTGGCCCCCCACAAGGTCACGTCGCGGAGCCCGACCGTGCCGTCGTCCAGCCGCATCCTCTGGTAGCCGCGGTTGTGCGGTCCGAGGATCCGAGGGTTCGCCCCCGGGAAGTAGGTGTCGCACAGCCCGAGCGGCTTGAGCACCCGCCGGGCGACCTGACGCTCGTAGGAGTCACCGGTGACGCGCTCGATGAGCAGACCGGCGATCGTGTAGCCGATGTTGAGGTAGTGCTGCCGCTCGCCCGGCGCGAACTCCGGCTGCTTCGACGTCGCCGAGCGGACCATCTCCCGGGGGTCGTAGACGTGGAAGCGGTTCGCGTACGCCTCCTCGACCGTGGTGCCGGGGAAGTCGGGGGCCGGGATGCCGTGCGTGTGGTTCAGGAGCTGCCGGACGGTGACGCCCGCGTACGACGCCGGGATCAGGTCCGGCAGATACGAGTGGGCACTGCGGTCCAGGTCCAGCTCGCCCTCGGAGGCCAGTTGCAGGGCGACCGCCGCCGTGAAGACCTTGGTCACGGAACCGGCCCGGAACCGGGCCGCCGGATCGGCCGGCCGGTTCGTCCGCAGATCGTGCACGCCCGAACTGCCGCGCCAGACGCCCTCGGGGCCTGAGACGCGCACCAGCGCCGCGGTCGCGTCGGCCGAGGGCAGGCCGGCGATGGCGGCCTCCAGGGCGGGGTTCGAGGATCGCGCGGACACCACGGCGGTCGGGTCGGCCGTTCCGGTCGCGGCGGCCGGGACGACCGACGGCCCCGCCACGACACCGACGACGAGCACGGCGGTCAGCAAACGGGTGCGGTTCATAGGTCAACTCCGTTGAATGGAACCGTTGTTCAGGACGGCTCCATCCTCCGGACCCGAGGCGCCCGGCGGATCGCCCCCGCGGGCGGTCCAGGGCAGTCAGTTCCTCGCCGACGCGGGGGAGGAACCGGCCGGGCCCGATCCCCCGGGCGGGGGATCGCCGGCCGCGATCAGACCCGTCTCGTAGGCGCAGATCACGGCCTGGATCCGGTCCCGCAGCCCCAGCTTCGCCAGCACATTGCCGACATGCGTCTTCACCGTGTGGTCGCTGACCACCAGCTCGGCGGCGATCTCGGCGTTGGACAGGCCCCGCGCGAGCAGCAGCAGCGTCTCCCGCTCCCGCCCGGTCAGCACATCGAGGCGGGGATCGGGGCGGCGGGGCCGGGCGGCGGCGGGCCGGGTGTACTGCTCGACCAGGCGCCGGGCCACGGACGGCGCGAGCAGCGAGTCGCCCCGGGCGACGACCCGTACGGCGTGCACGAGATCGTCCCGGCGTACGTCCTTGAGCAGGAAGCCGCTCGCGCCCGCGTGCAGCGCCTCGTACACGTACTCGTCGGAGTCGAAGGTCGTGAGCATCACGGTCCGGCAGTCGCCCAGGGCGCTGATCGTGCGGCAGGCCTCGATGCCGTCCATGTGCGGCATCCGGATGTCGAGCAGCACCACATCGGGCGCGTGCCGTCGCACCGCCTCGACCGCCTCGGCCCCGTCGCCCGCTTCCGCGACGACCTCGATGTCCGGCTGCACGTCCAGGATCATCGCGAAGCCGCTGCGCACCAGCTCCTGGTCGTCGGCCACCACGACACGGATCGTCACCGCGTCACCTCCGCGGTGGCCGGTACGGGGATCGTCACACGCACCTCGAACCCCCGGCCGTCCGCTCCCCGCCCGGTCACCGCGCTCCCTCCGTGTGCCGCTGCCCGCTCCCGTATCCCGGCGAGCCCGCGCCCGTGCCCGCGCCCCCCGTGGCCGGGTCGCGGCCCGTGCCCGTCATCGGTCACCCTGACATCCAAGTCGCTTCCCTCATAGGTGAGTTGTACCGCGACGGTATGGGCACCGGAATGCCGGACGGTATTGGTGAGGGACTCCTGGACGATCCGGAAGACGGTGGCGGCCACCGCCTCCGGCACGCGCCGGACGTCTCCCGCCGTCCCGTAGGTGACGTCGAGGCCCCCGGCCCGCACCCGGTCGAGTAGGGCGGGCAGCTCCGCGAGCCCCGGCTGCGGTTCACGCGGGGCGGCGTCGTCGTCGGCCCCCTCCCGCAGCACGCCCAGCATCCGGCGCAGCTGTGTCATGGCGTCCCGCCCGGTCGCGGAGATGGCGTCGAAGGCGGCCTCCGCCCGCTCGGGCGCGGCACGCACCGCCACCGGCCCGGCCTCCGCCTGCACGATCATCAGGCTCACGGCGTGGGAGAGGATGTCGTGCATCTCCCGTGCGATCCGGGCTCGTTCGCGTGCGGCGGCCTGCTCGGCCTCGACGCGGTTCGCCCGCTGGCGGGCATCGGTGAGCCGCCCGAAGACATAGGCGGCCGTGAACACGATGAGGGAGAAGGTCAGTTCACGCGCGGACCGTGTGTTGAGCCACACCCCCACCGGCACGGCGACCAGCAGCACACCCGCGCTGACCAGCCGCTTCCGCGCGGTCGACAGCGCGGCGATCGTGTACGTGATCACGAGCCCGGTGTACGGCAGCGGCTGCCCGGGCCCGTCCACGGCCAGCCCGTACAGCAAGGTGGCGGCCAGCATCGCGAACAGCACGGCGACGGGAGCGCGCCGCCGCCAGACCAGGGGCAGCACGGTGAGCGTGCTCAGCCCGTAGGCGCCCCAGGTCGCGGGCGGCGCCCCGGCCGCACGCGGCACGACGAACGGCATGGTCATCGCGCACTGCACGAGCAGCGCGATGCCGATGTCGACGACGAGCGGATTGGCGGCCGTCAACGCCCGCGCGTGCGCCCACCACCCTCGTGGGTCCCTGCGTATGCCCCCCATGCCTCACAAGGTAATGCGCCCTGACGGCTGCCTACGTTCCAGGAGCGCGAAACGCGACCTGCCGGCGGGTGGCCTCGTCGATCTCTTCGACGGTGAGCAGCGGGGTCGCCCGGGACTGCACGGCACCGCTGGCCTTGACGGTGAGGCTGACGGCGGCCATGGAGACGGTGTCGGGAAAGTCGATGATCATCACGAGGTCGTCCGTCCCGAAGGTGAAGTACATGACCTCGACCTGCCCCCCGAGCCCGGAGACGACCTGGTCGACGGCAGCCCGCCGCCCACTGGCACCTTCCTTGAGCAGCCCTTTGGTGCCTTCGGGCGTGTACGTGGCCTGGATGAGGAACTTCGGCATGGGGCATGCCTTCCCGGGGGCACCTCGGCCGCTACCGGCGCGGCCGCCGCATTCACCTGTTTGCGTCGCGATCCCGGCCGTGGGCTCAGCGGCCGACGGCCGGGCCGAAGGCGTTGCGTACGCCCGACTTGGACGTGGAGACGAACTGGTCGCCCGGGCCCAGGTCGTAGGTGCCGTAGGACGTGTAGCGCAGGATGCTCGGGCAGCTTCCGCCGCCGATCTGGACCGAGTGGGGATCGAGGCGCTTGCCGGTGCGGAGTTCGTAGATCTTCAGGGGGACCTTGACCTTGTAGAAGGTCACTTGGTGGGGGAGGTACTCGGACTTCTTGTTCTCGTACGGGCAGGTCTGGACGGCGGCCCCGTTCTCCGCCTCGCCGGCGCAGACCACGAGGGCGGCCTTGGCGGGGTCGCCGGTGCGCCAGGAGGCGGGGAGCTGATCGGTGTACTCCTCGTCGCCGAGGAACAGCGCGCGGCCGGAGCCCTTGCGGTACGGCGGGGCTCCGCCGTATTTGGCCGGCTCGGCGCAGTAGCCGGAGCGGGCGTCGTACGCGTCCTCGACCAGGCCGCGCACGTGGTTCAGTTCGATGGCGAGCGTGGCCTCGCGCACGCCGTCGCGGGCCTCGCCCTCGCGGGCGTCGTCCGGGTAGGTGTCGAGGAGCCGCTGGTAGTGCGTGCGCGCCTGCCGCCAGGCGTCCTCGGTCATCAGGTGGTCGCCGCAGCCCACCAGGGCGGCCGGTTCCGTGTGGGCCGCCGTGCCGGCGGAGCGGTCCAGGACGTCGTGGCTGGGGCCCCGGTCGCGGAGCCAGGCGGTGAGGGCGGCGGTGTCGCAGGAGTCGTCGGTGGGCAGGGCGTCGAGGAAGGTGTCCAGGACCGTCCCGACCGTCTGTTCGTTGCCGGGTTCGAGGAGGACTCCGGCGAGCGTGCCGAAGCCCCGCCCAAGGTCCTCGGTGCTGCCCCTGCGCGCGGCGAGGGCCAGGGTGGCCGCCGCCCCGTCGAGCCGGCGGCACGCCTCCACCACCGCGTCGCCGGGTTCCACCACCGGCCCGCCCGCCAGACGGTGGCCCCACCCGACCTCGCCCTGCGCGGCCACGGCCGCCCCGCAGTCGCCGCCCTCGCGGGCCTCGGTCACACGGTTCTCTATGCCGTACGCGTCGATACGGAGCAGGGCGGCGGTCAGGACGACCGCGAGCGCGAGGGTGAGTGTGCCGGCGCGCTGCCCGCGCCGTACCGCCCGCTCCGGGCCGCGGCGGGCCAGGAACCAGCCGTGGGCGATGCCGGCCGTCCACCACAGGAGCAGCAGGATCTCGCACCAGATCTCGGCGGTCTTCGCGGTGAGGTCGACGAGCACGACCGTGCCGATCACGGCGACCGCCGCCCACCGCCACCGGCGCAGCAGCAGATAGCCGATGCCGAGCAGTGTGGCGTTGCCGAGGGCCACCGCGAGTGGGTCGGCGGGGGCCTGCGCCCGCGGAGGTTCGTATGCCGGGTGGGTCATGGTGTGGTCACCCCCGGAGCCGCGGCCCGTACGGAGAAGTACTGGCGGCCCGTCTCGCCGCTCACGGTCCACAGGGCCGCCAGGTCCGCGCACGCGACCAGGAACGCCGGGTGGCTCGGCGCTCCGGCGGTCAGCGAACCGAGGAAGGCGAAGACCATCCCCAGGGCCGCGAGCGACAGGCACACGATGAGCGCGACACGCACCCAGTAGCGCCGCCCGCGTGCCAGCACGGCACAGGTGATGTTCAGCGCCGCAAGTCCGCAGCAGAACAGCGCCAGCAACCAGGCCATCGCCATCGGCATCAGGGGGTCCTGCCCGTGGTCCAGCTTGCTCTGGTTCTCGTCGATGACCGCCCAGCCGCCGAAGAAGGTTCCGATCCCGTGCACGCAGACCAGGACGAGGATCCAGATCAGGGATTTCGGCATATGTGTCGTCGTGGAGTCCCGCATCGCCCTCACCTCACGTCTTCGTCTTCGTCTTCGGGCAGGGCGTAGACCCGCGCCCAGTCCACCTCGTAGACCGCGCTCTGCAGGCCGTCCCCGTGGAAGTTGTCGAGCTGGATGGTCTGGTGCATCGACGGGGCGCACTGGATGCAGCCCCGGTCCTCGTTCGCGCCGCCGGAGAAGCGGAACCACTCCTCGCCGTCGAGGAAGCCGCGCAGATGGTCCGGGGTCCACTCGACGGCGACGTTGTGCCACCGCGACAGGTCCACACCGCACTGGCGCGCGTGCTCCTGCTGGACGGGCACGTCCTCGGGGTGCGGGTAGTGCAGGAACGCCTCCGCGCAGTCCTCGCCGGGGGCGCCGTTCTCCAGGAAGTCGTACTCGCCGTCCTCGGGATGCCGGTTGGAGTCCGGCCACAGGATCAGCAGCGGGTGGTACGTCCGGCCGTTGTCGGGGGCGGTGGCCCGGGAGCGGACGCGGGCCTCCCACCGGCCGTACCGCTGCCCGTACTGCGAGGCGAGCCAGCCGGTGTCGCCGCCGGTCTCGCCGGTCATGCGCAGGATGCCGCCGACGACCCGGGTGCTGGCGTCGCAGCGGCGGCCGTTGCCGGCGTGGCCGGGCCAGCAGGCGCCGGGGTTGCCGCCCGCCAGGCGCCACTTGGCGCGGTCGGGCACGGCCGGGGCGGCCTCGGAGCCGTAGCCGAACTCGTCCGACCACGCGGGGAGCGGTTCTCCCCAGCCGTACCGCTCCGCCGCGGTTTTCGCGGGGGCGGGTGCCGTGAGTGTCAGCGCGAGGACCGCCGCCCCGAGCCCCACGGCGAGATGCCGATGTCGTCCGTACATGACTCTCCTTCTCGTGGATGCGCGGCGCGGCCCGAGCCCTCCCCTCGCCGGGCTCGGGCCGCGCCGTGGCCCACCAGAAGTCGACCGCCGTACGGGGTTGTTCGGCAGGCCCTCTCCCCGCGCCGAACAACCCGGGGGCGCGCGCGGTGCCGAGTGGCCTGGAGGAAGGGTGAGGAATGAGTGAACGCCGGTGTCCCGCCCGCCGATTCGGCCGAAGGTCGGGGGAGGGCGTACGAGGGGGAGGGGCGGGGACGTGCCGGGACAAGCGGGACCGGGCAGAGCCGAGGGCGAGCTGGATCCGGCGGCCGGGCCGGTGCCGCGGTTCGCCGCCGGGCTGCGCGCGCTGCGGGAGTCCGCGGGCAGGCCCACCTACCGGGAGATGGCCCGGCGGGCGCGGTACGGAGTGACCACCCTGTCGCAGGCCGCGGCGGGCAGGCAGCTGCCCACCCGGGCGGTGACGCTCGCCTATGTGAAGGCCTGCGGCGGCGACCTCGCCGAGTGGGAGCGGCGCTGGCGCGAGGCGTCGGACGAACTGGCCGCCGAGGCCGCCGCCGACGAGACCGCCCGGCCGCCCTACCGGGGCCTGACCCGGTTCGAACCGGGCGACGCCGAGCTGTTCTTCGGCCGTGACCAGCTCGTGGAGCGGCTCGCCGAGCTCAACCGCAAGCACCGCTTCACCGCCGTCTTCGGCCCCTCCGGCAGCGGCAAGTCCTCCCTGCTGCGCGCCGGTCTCATCCCCCGGCTGCGGACGGCCTCCGACGACGGCGTGCCGCCCGCGGCCGTACGGATCCTCACCCCGGGCGCGGACCCGCTGCACACGCACGCCGGCCGGCTGGAGCCCGTCCCCGGCACGGACGCCGACACCTGGCTGATCGTCGACCAGTTCGAGGAGCTGTACACCCTCGGCGCCGACCCGGCCGACCGGGACGCCTTCGTCGACCGCCTCGTCGCCGCCACCGACGCCGGCAGCCGACTGCGCGTCGTCATCGCGGTCCGGGCCGACTTCCTCGGCCGCTGCGCCGAACACCCCGGGCTCACCGCCGCGTTGCAGGACGCCACGCTGCTCGCCGGGCCGATGAGCCGCGCGGAACTGCGGGACGCCATCGTCCGCCCGGCCGCCACGGCCGGACTGATCGTCGAACGCGCCCTGACCGACCGCCTCCTGGACGAGGTCGAGGACGCCCCGGGCGGGCTGCCGCTGATGTCGCACGCCCTGCTGGAGACCTGGCGCCACCGCAGCGGCCGTGCCCTGACCGAGACCGCGTACGAGGCGGCCGGGGGACTGCACGGTGCCGTCGTGCGGACGGCCGAGGAGGTGTACGGCGAACTGACCGCGGTGCAGGCCGAGCTGGCTCGCCGGGTTCTGCTCCGGCTGGTCGCCCCCGGCGACGGGACACCCGACACGCGCCGCCCCACCGACCGCGCGGAGCTCGACTTCGGCAGCCCCGCCGACACCCGGGTCGTCCTGGAGCGTCTGGCCCGGGCCCGGCTCCTCACCTTCGACGACGGCACCGTCGACCTCGCCCACGAGGCCCTGATCACCGCCTGGCCCCGGCTGCGCGGCTGGATCGACGCCGAGCGCGACCGGCTGCGCGTCCACCGCGCGCTCTCCGAGGCCGCCCGGACCTGGCAGAGACTCGGGCAGGAGAACGCCGCGCTCTACGCGGGCTCCCGGCTGAGCGCAGCCCGCGACGCCTTCCCGGCGGACGGCGAGGCGGCCCGGGACAGCGACGAACTGACGCCCCTGGAGCGGCGGTTCCTCACCACCTCGCTCGGACGGCGGCAACGTGCCGCGCTGCTGCGCCGCACCGTCGTGGCCGTACTCGCCGCGCTCGCCCTGCTCGCCACCGGCACCGCCGTCGTCGCCCTCCAGGCCCGCGCCACCGCGCAGGCCGAACGGGACGAGGCCGTCTTCGGCCGGCTCACCGCCGAGGCCGACCGGGTCCGCGAGACCGACGCCGGGCTGGCGGCCCGGCTCGATGTCGCCGCGTACCGCATGCGCTCCACCCCGGACCTCAGGACCCGGCTGGCCTCGGACGCGGGCCGGGTGCTGCCCACCCGGCTGCCCGGCGGGCACGACGGGGTCGGCAGCTCCGTGGCGTACGCGCCCGACGGCCGCACCCTCGCGAGCGGCGGCCACGACGGCACGGTCCGGCTGTGGGACGCCACCACCGGGAAGGCCCTGGGCGGACCCCTGCGGCTCGGCACGGCCCGGGTCGGCGCGGTCGCCTTCGCACCGTCCGGCGGGAACCTGCTGGCGGCCACCGGGGAAGGCGGCGCCATCCGGCTGTGGGACGTACGGGACCGGGAGCGGCCCCGCGCCCTGGGCCGCCCACTGGTGAGCCACGACGAGGAGAACGTCGTCTCCGCCGCGTTCGCCCCCGACGGCAGGACACTGGCCACCGCCGGCGACGACGGAACCGTACGGCTGTGGAACCTGGCCGACCCGGCCCGCCCCACACCGCTCGGCGAGCCCGCCGAGGCCGACGCGTCGGACGACGGCAGTGTCCGCGCGGTCGCGTTCGCGCCGGAGGGCCGCACGCTGGCCACGGCCGGCTACGACGGCACCGTACGGATGTGGCGCTACGGCGAGGACGACGGCCCCGCACCGCTGGGCAAGCCCCTGCGCGCCCACACCGCGCCCGTCTGGACGCTGGCCTTCTCACCGGACGGCCGGACGCTGGCCACCGCCGGCTTCGACGAGACCGTACGTCTGTGGGACACGTCCCGCCCGGGCCGCGTCGCACCGCTGGGCGAACCGCTCACCGCGCACACCGCGCCCGTCATGTCGGTGGCGTTCAGCCCCGACGGCGAGACCCTGGCGAGCGCGGGCGAGGACGACGCGCCCGTCCTGTGGAACGTGGCCAACCCGGCCTATCCGCAACAGCTCGGGGAGCCGCTGACCGGCCACACCGAGGCCGTCTGGGAGGTGGCGTTCAGCCGCGACGGCCGTACCCTCGCCAGCACCGGCGCCGACGGGAGCGTCCTGCTCTGGCACCGGCCGCCGAGCGTCCTCACCGACTTCACCAACCCGGTGACCGCGGTCGCCTTCAGCCCCGACCGCCGCCTCCTCGCCGCCGCGAGCACCGACGACGGGCTGATCCGCCTGTGGGACGTACGCCGGCCGGACCGTCCGCGCCGGCTGCCGCGGCCGCTCGCCCACGAGGACCAGGTGCTCGCCCTGGCGTTCGCCCCGGACGGCCGTACGGTGGTCAGCGGCAGCGCGGACGGCACCGTACGCCTGTGGGACGTCTCCACGCCCGACCGCCCCGCGCCCCTGGGAGCGCCCCTGCCCGCACACGACGGCGGCACCTCCGCCGTGGCCTTCGCGCCGGACGGCCGCACGGTGGCCACCGGCGGCGAGGACGACACGGTGCGGCTGTGGGACGTCCGGCGACCCGACCGTGTCCGGCCGCTCGGCGAGCCGCTGCGCGGCCACCGGGACACCGTCACCTCCGTGGCCTTCGCACGCGGCGGCCGTCTCCTGGCCACCGCCTCCGAGGACTCGACGACCCGGCTGTGGCACGTGGGCGGCGGAACACCGGCCCGCCCCGCGGGCGCCGCCCTCCGCGGACACGACGAGGCGGTCAACGCGGTGGCGTTCGCCCCGGACGGGAAGACGCTGGCGACGGGCAGCGACGACCGCACGGTGCGGCTGTGGGACGTCGGGGAGGACGGCCGGGTACGCCCGTGGGGAGAACCGCTGACGGGACACCGCGGGGAGGTCCGGGCCCTGGCGTTCGCCCCGGACGGGAAGACCCTGGCGACCGGTGGCGGCGACCACGCGGTCCGGCTGTGGGACGTGGCCGCCCCGGCCCGTGCCGAGCCCGCCGGCCAGGAACTCACCGGCCATCTCGACACCGTCACCACCGTCGCCTTCAGCCCCAGGGGCGACGCCCTCGCCTCCGCGGGCTACGACCTGACGGCCCGCGTCTGGACCCTGGACCCGGCCCGCGCGGCCCACTACGCCTGTGCCCGCACGGCCGGTGTCCTCACCCGGGCCGACTGGGAGGAACGCCTGCCGCGACTCGGGTACCGGGAGGTGTGCGAAGGGGGCTAGGGGCTCAGGGAGTGCTGAACTTCAGCACGGCACCGTCCTCGTTGTGCGCGACGACGGTCGCCTTCAGCGCGTTGCCGAACCCCGCCTCGCCGCCCGTGCCGCCGAGCTGCATCACCGTGCCGTCCGTCTGCAGGGTGACGTGCTCGTCCGCCACGGTGACATGGACCGTCGTCCCGTTCGCCGTGATGTCCGCCGGAGAGGTCACCAGGACCTCGCACCCGCCGTCCGAGCAGGCGGCGTAGTTCCTGCCGTCCGCCGCCTCGGGCAACGGGCCGGTGGGGTCGGGCGTGTCCGGATCGCCGGTTTCCTCGCCGGGCTTCCAGCCCGGGGCGCACGGGGCGGCCTTCCGGTACGCGGCCGCGAGCCGCGGGTCCTTCTCGGTGAGCTCGGGCAGGTCCGGCTTCGGCGGGGTGAGGGACTGGACGAGCCTGTCGACGTCCGCGGCCTCGTCCCCCGCGTCCTCGAGAGCCACCGCCGGTGACACCCCCTCGAGCTTCGCCGCGACACCGTTCACCTTTTTCCGCAGGGCGTCGAGCATCCGGTCGGCCGCCGGAACGCCCGACGGGTCGAGGTCCTCCAGGCCGCTCTGCACACTGTCCACCGCGGACGGTGTGCTGAAGAGGTAGCCGACGGCGGTGGCCCGGGCGGCGAGATCCCCCTCGCCCGCGCCCCGGATCTCCTTCAGATCGGCGGCGCTCTCCGCCCGCAGGTCCTTGAGGGCGAGTGTCGACTCGCAGACTCCGCCTGCCCACTTCACCAATTCCTCCGACGGCGGCGGAACCGGCGTGTCAGAGGCCGATTTCCTCCCGGCCGAGCCGACCGATCCGGCCGGTCCGGCCGTTCCGTCCGCGTTGTCGGCCCCGCCGCCCCCACACCCCCCGACGGCCAGCACCAGCCCGGCGACCACGACCGCGACGCTCCCTTTGTTGCCCATCGACGACCCCTCTCCCTGCCACGACCCGTCTCCGTAGCACCAGTTCAGACCCGCCACGGATTGTTCGGCCACCCGGTACACCGCCCTGAACAACGCGGCGGGCGGCCGTCGGTGGTGGTACGTATTCCGCAAGTGAATTATTCATGGGATTTCGAGCCCAATTCCCTTCCGTCTCTGGGGAATCTCCCGTCCGTCGAAAAGGAATTCGAGCAAGGTGAAATCCCGTCAATAGGGGCGATCGATGTTTTCAGGACTTTACCCGCCGGTAAAAACACGAAATCGTTTCGCCATATCTACGATCGCTGGCTATGACCGACACTTCTCGGGACAGCTCCGCCACCCGTGCGCGCTGGCAGACCTGTCTCAAGCTCGCCCGTGAACTTCTGCTCGTCGGGCCGGACGGCAAGGACCTCAAACTCGACTATCTGCACACCCTGATAGACACGGGCCGCCTCGGCCCCACCCACCACCCGCGCAAGAAGATCATCGTCATCGGCGCCGGAATCACCGGCCTGGTCGCCGCTCGATTACTCAAGGACGCCGGCCACGAGGTCACCGTCCTGGAGGCCAACGCCAGCCGGGTCGGCGGGCGTATCAAGACGTTCCGGGCCACCAAGCACCACCAGCCCTTCGACGACCCGGCCCAGTACGCCGAGGCCGGTGCCATGCGGCTGCCCGACTTCCACCCGCTCGTCCTCGCCCTGGTCGACAAACTCGGGCTCGGCCGCCGCCAGTTCTACAACGTGGACGTGGACCCCGGCACCGGCAGCGGCCCCGACGTCCCCGTGCCCCCGGTGTCGTATTCCTCCTTCACCGGCCGCACCTGGTCCTACGGCGACGACAGCCCCGATTTCCGCGAGCCGGACAAGCGCGGCAACTCCTGGATCCGCACCAACCGCGTCCAGGTGCGCCGCTCCGACTACGCCGCTGGTCCGGAACGCGTCAACGAGGGCTTCCACCTCACCGGCGACGAAGTGCGTTCCCCCGTCGTGAAAATGGTCGACGACGCGCTGGAATGCGTGCGCGACTACTACTCCGACGTGGTCGACGGCCGGCGCGTCAACAAGCCGTTCGAGGAGTGGGTCGAGGGCTGGGCCCGGGTGATCCGCGACTTCGACGGCTATTCGATGGGCGGCTTCCTGCGCGACCACGCCGGGCTCACCGACGAGGCCATCGAGGCCGTCGGAACCCTGGAGAACATGTCCTCGCGGCTCCATCTCTCCTTCTTCCACAGCTTCCTGAGCCGCAGCGACATCGACCCGGGCGTCCGCTACTGGGAGATCCCCGGCGGCAACTGGCGCCTGCCGCACGCCCTCCACCAGGGTCTGCGCGACGAGGTGCGGCTCGGTCACCGCATGATCCGCCTCGAGTACCACGACCCCAGCCGCGACACCGACCCCGAGGGCACCGGCGCCGTCGGACCCGACGGCTGGGGCGTGGCCGTGCAGACCGTCGCCGAGGATGATCCACAGGCCCCGCCCCGCCTGTGGACGGCGGACCTGGCGATCGTCACCGTCCCGTTCTCCGCCCTGCGCTTCGTGGAGATCGTCCCCTCGATGTCGTACAAGAAGCGCCGCGCGATCATCGAGACCCACTACGACCAGGCCACCAAGGTGCTGCTGGAGTTCAGCCACCGGTGGTGGGAGTTCACCGAGGACGACTGGCGCGAGGAGCTGGACCGCATCTCGCCGGGGCTGTACGAGCACTACCGGCAGGGCGCCGACGCGGACACCGCTCTCACGGTCGTCAGCACGGACTCCGGGACCGGTCTCGCCTTCGCCGGGCTGCTCGGCGCGGCCGTCAAGGACAGCGCCGTCACCGAGGAGATGCGGCAGCTCGACAGCACCCTGCCGCTGCGCGGCCCCGCCGTCCGCCCCGCCACCCACTGCTTCGGCGGAGGCTCCGCGGCCGACAACCCCAACCGGTTCATGTACTACCCCTCGCACCGGGTCGAGGGCAGTACCGGCGGCGTCGTCCTCGCCTCCTACTGCTGGTCCGACGATGCCGCCCGCTGGGACTCCATGCGCGGTGCCGAGCGCTACGTCTACGCCCTGCGCAACCTCCAGGCCCTGCACGGCCGCCGCATCGAGGTGTTCTTCACCGGGCAGGGCGCCACCAAGAGCTGGGCCCGCGACCCGTACGCCTTCGGCGAGGCCGCCATCTACACCGCGCACCAGATGACCAGCTTCCACCTGGACGTCTCCCGGCCCGAGGGCCCGGTGCACTTCGCCGGGGAGCACACCTCCCTCAAGCACGCCTGGATCGAGGGCGCCCTGGAGAGCGCCGTCCGCGCCGCGCTCGCCGTCCACCAGGCCCCGCCGGTCACCGTCCCGGGCCCGGACGGGCAGGGGGAGAGCTCGTGACCTCGATCGGCCGCGGGTGCACGGTCGCCCGCTATCTCGCCCTGCGGCTGGCCGAGTTGGGCATCACCCATCTGTTCGGCGTCCCCGGCAACCACCTCGGCCCGTTCCTGACCACCCTGCGGGAGGAGGACGACATCGAGTGGGTGGGCACCCCCACCGAGGGCGGCGCGGGCCAGGCCGCCGACGCCTACGCCCGTATCCACGGCGTGGGAGCGGTCGCCGTCACCTACAGCGTGGGCGCGTTCAACCTGCTCAACGCCTGCGGCGGCGCCTACGTCGAACAGGTGCCGCTGGTCGCCGTCAACGCCTCCCCGCCCTACGAGCAGTGGCAGAACTACCGGGCCGTCGGCCTGCTCACCTCGCACATGAGCCCCCGCGCGGAGAGCAACCTGGACGTCTACCGGCAGGTCACCGTGGACGCGCAGGTCGTCTCCAACCCGGGCCTGGCCCCCGGCCAGATCGACGCCGCGCTCACCGCGTGCCTCTCCGAGCGCCGCCCGGTCTACCTGGAGATCATGGAGGACCTCTGGGACGAGCCCTGCCCCGAACCGGAGGTGCCGCTCGTGCCCCGGGAGCGGCCGTTCAGCGAACGCAACCAGACCACGCTGGACCACGCCGTGCAGGCCGTCCTCACCCTGGTAGAGGAGCACCCCGGCCCGGACGGCAGGCCCCGCCCGATCGTGTGGGCCGGCGAGGAGATCGAGCGGTTCCGCCTCGGCGAGCAGCTCACCGGCCTGGTGGAGGCCACCGGTGTGCCGTTCTGCACCACCGTCGGCGCCAAGGCCGTCGTCGACGAGGACCTGCCGCGGTTCCACGGCGTCTACAACGGCCCGGCCAGCCACCCCGATGTGCACCGCGTCTTCAAGGACTGGGCCACCTGCCGGATCGGGCTCGGCGCCTGGTCCACGTCGAAGAACCTCGGCGGCGAGCAGTCCGTCGGCGGCGACTGGGTGATGGCCGCGCTCGGCGGCGTCAGCGTCGGCACCTCCTATTTCCCCGACGTCCAGCTCCGCCACCTGCTGCCCGCCCTCCAGGACGCACTGGTGAAGGCCTACGGGACCGAGGGCCTGGCCGCCGACTACTACGCCGAGTCCTACGACCACCACGACTCGCCGGGCGACCGCCCCGCGGCCCTCGAACAGCACCGCGCCTCCCTCCGCACCGGCGCAGCGCGATCCAGTCACCCGAACGGAAAGCACCTCACCTACGACGGCGTCTTCGACCGGATCAACCACTTCCTGAACCACGACACCGGCGAGGACTGGACGGTCGTCTCGGACGCCGCGTTCTCCCTCATCGGCTCGATGAACCTGTCCCTGCCCGCGGGCGGGTTCCTCTCGCAGGTCAGCTGGCTGTCCATCGGCTGGTCGGTCGGCGCGGCCACCGGCGCCGCGCTCGCCCCCGAGCGGGGGGACGCCCGCCCGATGGTGTTCGTCGGCGACGGCGCCTTCCAGGAGACCTGCCAGGAGCTCTCCACCCACACCAGGCTCGGCCTGCGCTCGGTGGTGTTCGTCATGGACAACGGCCACTTCTACGGCATCGAACAGATGCTGGTGCACCCGGAGTTCTACGCGGACCGGGACGCCGCCGACCCGGACTTCTACAACGTCCTGCACCCCTGGCACTACGACCGCCTCCCGGCCGTCTTCGCCGGCGGGAAGACCCCGGCGAACGGCGTCAGCGTCACGCACACCGCCGAGCTGGACGACCTCCTGGACCGCCTCACCGACCCGGCCGACCCGCTCAACGCCGGACCGCTCCTCGTCCGCGTCCGATTGCACCGGCACGACTACCCGCGGGCGATGTCCTACAAGGTTCCGCACTCGTAGAAATCGACACAGGGAGAGAAGAAATGGCTGATCTCAACGTACTGATCGCGTTCGACGCGGCCACGATCGTCGAACGCAACCCCAACGCGTCCCGCAACCCCGACGCACCGACCCAGGTCGACGAGAGCCTGATCTACATGACGACCCGCCACGACCACATCGTCGGCACGTCGGGCGCCGAGCTGAACCTGCGCGCCGAACCCGGCGACACCGTCAAGTGGCGCGAGACGACCGTCTCCCTGGGCAGCGACTACAAGGCCCTGCTCTATCGCTACGTCAGCAGCGACAGCCAGCACCAGCTCATCCGCACACCGGAGATCGAGGTGATCGACGGCATATACCCGCTGCCGAAGGAGGGCAGCGAAGGCCGGCCGGAGTTCGACACCCAGCGGTACCAGGACCACTACTGGCGGACGACCGTCAGGAGGGCCGGCAAGGTCACCTACCACTTCTACTTCCAGATCCTGGACCGCCACCGCCAGTTGAAGGGGTACTTCCAGTGGGACCCCTTCATCACCATCGAGGACGCCTGACGCGTCCCCGGCCGGTCAGCGGCGCCGCAGTGACGGGTCGAGCAGCGCGGGCGGGGTGTCGTGCTTCTCGTGCGGGGCCAGGTCGGTGCCGGGCGGGACGATCCGGTCGATCGCGTCGAGCACGTCGGCGGTGAGCACGGTGTCGGCGGCGGCGAGCTGCGCTGCGAGATGGTCCGGCGTCCGGGGCCCGATGAGCGCGCTGGTCACGCCGGGATGCGCGGTCACGAAGCCGAGCGCCAGCTGAATCATGGTCAGGCCGGCCTCGTCGGCGAGCTCGGCGAGCCGCTCGACGGCGTCGAGCCTGGCCCGGTTGGCGGGAAGGGAGGTGTCGAAGCGCTCCGGCATGAACGCCGAGCGGTTCGTGGTGATGTCCCGCCCCTCGCGCACGGCGCCCGTCAGCCAGCCCGAGGCGAGCGGGCTCCACACCAGCACGCCGAGCCCGTACTCCTGCGTGACGGGCAGGACATGGGTCTCGATCCCGCGCTGGAGGACCGAGTAGCCGGGCTGTTCGGTGACGTAGCGGCTCAGATGCCACTCGCGGGCGGCCCACTGCGCCTGCACGATGCGGTACGCGGGGAAGGTCGAGGAACCGAAGTACCTGATCTTCCCCGCGCGTTGCAGGTCGGTCAGCGCCGACAGGGTCTCCTCGTCGCCGGTGCGCGGATCCCACCGGTGGATCTGGAACAGGTCGACGTGGTCGACCCCGAGGCGGCGCAGGCTGTCGTCCAGCGCGGTGACCAGCCAGCGGCGCGAGGCGCCCCGGTGGTTGGGCTCGTCGCTCATCGGCATGCTCGCCTTCGTGGCCAGCACGATGTCCTCACGGCGCCCCGCGATGGCCTTGCCGACCATTTCCTCGGACTCGCCGCGGCCGTACATGTCGGCGGTGTCGATGAGGTTGATCCCCGCCTCCAGGGCGGCGTCGACGAGGGCGGTGGCCTCGTCCTGGGTGGTGCGTCCGATCCGTCCGAAGTTCATCGCGCCGAGCGCGAGGGAGCTGACCTGTACGCCGGTGCGGCCCAGGGTGCGGTACTGCATGACCGTGTCTCCTCTGGCATCATGAGGGAAGCGGAACGTCGTTCCGCTTAGGACGATACGGAACGCTGTTCCGTTTTCGCAAGGGCGAGTTCCGAGGAGGAGTGACGCGGTGAACGGCAGTGGCGAGGACGAAGGGCGCGCGGCCCCGTCCCGGCGGAGGGACGCCCGGCGCAACAAGGCGGCCCTGCTCGACGCGGCCGCCTCGGTCTTCGTCACGTCGGGTGTGGAAGCACCGGTGCGTGACATCGCGGCCAGGGCCGGGGTCGGGGTGGGCACGATCTACCGCCACTTCCCCAACCGGGCGGACCTCGTCATCGCCGTCTACCGGCACCAGGTCGACGCCTGCGCCGAGGCCGGCCCGGCCCTGCTGGCGAGCGGTGCGACCCCGCACGCCGCACTGCGGCAGTGGATCGACCTATTCGTCGGCTTCCTGGTGACCAAGCACGGCCTCGCCGCCGCCCTGCACTCCGACGACGCCGGCTTCGAGGCGCTGCACGCTTACTTCATCGACCGGCTCGTGCCGGTCTGCGCCGAGCTGCTGTCCGCCGCGGCCGAGGCGGGCGAGATCCGCTCCGACATCGAGGCGTACGAACTCATGCGCGGCGTGGGAAACCTCTGCATCGGCGCGGACAGCGACCGCGACCCCGGCAGCGAACCCCGCTACGACGCACGGCGCCTGGTCGGACTCCTGGTCACGGGACTGCGCCGTCCGAACTGAACTCCCCCTGGCCGGCTGTCCGGATTCGCTGTTTCTCCGACGCGGCGTTGATGGCACCCTGGCGAGCACTTCGGAACCGGCCGGCAGAGCGGAAGCGGCAGCATGATCAAGTGGATGCCCCTGGGCACCGGAGCCAGGCCCGTCCCCCGGCCGGTCGCGACCCCGCTGGTCTGGGCCGGGGCCTTCGCGGGGGCTCCGGTGCTGGTGGCGTGTCTCAACACCGTGGTGGGGCCCGGCCGTCCGGAACTGGCCCTGCCCGCGCTGTCCCTGCTGGCCGCCGTGCTGGGTCTCGGCGCACGCTTCACGGCCGCCCCCGGTACGGCCCTGCTGTGCTGGCTGTTCCTCAACGGCTTCGTCATCCCGCCCGCCGGCACCCTCACCTGGGCCGGACACCGCGACACCACATGGCTCGCCTGTCTGCTCGCGGCCGCCCTGCTGGGCACGGCCCTGGCCCGGCTGGTCCACGCCCGCGCCGCCTACCGCCGCCTCGGCCCGAGGAGCGGCCCCGGCGACGGACCGTACGACTCCTAGTCCGGGCGGGAGACTTCGTCCAGTTCGGCGGCGAAGAGCTGCGCGGGGTCGATCCCCATCCCCCTGAAGTGGCCCGCGAGTTCCAGGGACAGTGCGCCGTGCAGCCGGGTCCAGAAGGCCAGGGCCCGGCGGAGGGCCGCGGGTGGGGCCGGATGGCCGCCCGCCCAGTCCCGGTGGTCTTCGAGGTGCGCGTCGAGCGGTGTCGCCGGGCTGTCCGGCGGCAGCGCGGCACAGGCGTCGAGCAGGGTCGCCATGATCTCGGACGAGATCGCGGTGACGTCGTCGGGGGCGTGGTAGCCGGGGACGGGGGTGCCGTAGATGAGGAGGTACCGCTGGGGGTCCTCCAGAGCCCAGCCGCGCAGGGCGTGCCCCAGCGCGGCGACGTCGGCGCCGGCCTCGGAGGCCGCGCGGAAGGTGTCGGCGAGACTTCGGTAGGCGTCGGCGACGAGCTCGGTGATCAGCTCGTCTCGCCCGGCGAAGTACCGGTACAGCGCGGGCCCGCTCATCCCCATCCGCTTGGCGATCGCGTTGAGGGAGAGTGCGGACGCCCCCGCCGTGGCGATCTGCTCCCACGCGTGTTCCTTGACCTCCGTACGCACCTGGGCGCGGTAGCGCTCGCGCGGGGTCTTCGTCGCACCTGCTTCAGTCACTGTTAGAGGCTATCACCAAAGTTATTGACACTCTCTCGACTGGTGAGTTACAACTTCTAACGAACGAGAAGGTAGATAACCAAACATCGAGAGGGACACCATGGTCAGCATCAGCAACGTACGAGGCGGCGCCGTCACGGGCCTGGTCGCGCTCGCCGTCGCCGGCGTTCTCGCGAGTACCGTCCCCGCCGCCCAGGCCGCCACGCACGGCGGTCCGTCCCAGTGCCGCGGGCGCGGCGTCGACAGCGGCGCCCTCATCCGCTACGAGGCCGACATCGTGGTCAAGGCCCCGCTCAGCACCGTCTGGAAGCTGCAGACCGACGTCGAAAGCTGGCCGTCCTGGCAGCCCCCGGTCACCACCATGGAGCGTCTTGACTCCGGCCGCCTGCGGAAGGGTTCGCAGTTCCGGTGGACGACCCCGGCGCCCGCCACCCCCACAACCCCCGCCACCACACTGGAGATCACCTCCACCGTCCGGGAACTCCGCGACCGCGACTGCGTCCTGTGGAGCGGACCCGCGATCGGCGAGGGGCTGCGCATCGACGAGGGCGTCCATCTGTGGACGTACCAGAAGGTCAAGGGCGGCGTGCGCGTACACACCGAGGAGACCTGGACGGGCGACCAGGTCGAGGCGGACGTCCCCACCGCGAGGAAGGCCCTCGGCGAGGGTCTCGACGCGTGGCTTCGCGATCTGAAAGCCGCCGCCGAGTCCCGCACCGGCGCCCGGGCGGGCGCCACCGGCTGACGCGTCGCGGGGACGCGGCTACCAGCCTCGGGCTGCCGCCCGGAGCAGATCGCGGACCCGGAGCACATCGGGGTTGGCCTCGGCGCCGGGCCGCTGGACGAGGAACAGGGTGTTCAACGGCGGTTCCTCCGGGTCGTGCAGGAGCGCGAGGCGGCCGGAGTCGAGGTACTCCTGGCACAGCGAACGCGGCAGCACGCTCACGCCCGCCCCGGCGTTGACCGCGGACAGGACGGCGTACAGATTGGGCACGGTGACCGCCGCCCGGGTGGTGAGCTGTCTGCCGAACACGGTCCGCCAGTAGCGCCGCACGATGGGCAGGTCCTCGGCGTAGGTGACCATCGGCACCTCGCGCAGGGCGGCACACAGGTCGCCGTCGGCCCGCGGATCCGCGGCGATGCGCCGGGCCCAGCCGGGGGAGGCCACGAGCAGATACTCCTCGTCGGCGAGCGGCACGGCCTCCAGGGCCCGGCCGCGCGGGCGCCGGGTCGTGATGACCAGGTCGTGGCGGCCCGACCGCATCTCCTCCAGCAGGGGTTCGGGCAGCCCCTGGGTGACGCGCAGCTGTACGCCGTCGGCGACGAGGGGGACCAGGGCGGGCAGGACGCGCACGCACAGCAGTTCCGACGGCCCGGCGAGATGCACGGGCAGGGTGGGGCCGCCCTCCCGGCCGCCGCCCTCCAGCGTCGCGAGGGTGTCGAGGGGGCCCTCGATCCGCGCGGCCAGCTCGTGGGCGACGGGCGTGGGTTCCACGCCGCGCGGCAGCCGGGTGAACAGCTCGCGGCCGGTCTGCTGCTCCAGGGTGCGGATCTGCGCGGTCACGGTGGGCTGGGACAGCCCGAGCGCGGGCGCTGCGGCGGTGAACGTACCGGCGCGGTAGACGGCCAGGAAGGTGCGCAGCAGGTTCAGGTCGGCATGGGCGGGTAGCTGCCTGCCGGTACCGGCGGCCTCGGGCGTCCGGTTCTTCATGACGCCAGCGTAGCCGCCGGGACACATCGGAGTGTCGATAGGTGAAATCGGCCCTCCTATTGGTACTCCGATGGGCACCGGCTCTAGCGTCGTAAGTGACGACGCGGCCGGACCATGCGGACCCACCACCCCTCAGAACCGTAGGAGCACCCCATGGCGAAGATCCTTTTCCTGATGACCGGCGCCGACCACTGGACGCTGGCCGACGGCAGCAAGCACCGCACCGGCTTCTGGGCCGAAGAGGCGGTCGCCCCCTACGAGGCGTTCAAGGCCGCCGGCCACGAGATCACCGTGGCCACCCCGGGCGGCGTCGTCCCGCCGGTCGACCCGGGCAGCCTGGCCCCGGGGGCGGCCGGCGGCGAGGAGAACGCCGCGAAGATCAAGGCCGTGCTGGAGGGCGCCCCGGAGTTCCGGGCCCCGCTGACCCTGGCCGACGTACGCCTCGACGACTTCGACGCGGTCTACGTCCCCGGCGGCCACGGCCCGATGGAGGACCTCGCCGTCGACACCGACTCCGGCCGTCTCCTCGCCCGGGCCGTGGAGTCCGGACTGCCGGTGGGCGTGGTCTGCCACGGCCCGGCGGCGCTGCTGGCCGCGGTGAGGGAGGACGGCACCAACGCCTACGCCGGCTACCGGATCACCGCCTTCACCAACGCCGAGGAGCGGCTGGCCGGCAGCGCGGACAAGGCGAAGTGGCTGCTGGAGGACCGGCTGACCGAGGCCGGTCTGACGGTCGAGACCGGGGAGCCGTGGGCGCCGCACGTCCGGGTCGACCGCAATGTCGTCACCGGCCAGAACCCGGCCTCCTCCGCCCCGCTCGCCGCCGAGCTGCTCAAGAAGCTCCCCTGACAACGCGCGGACGGGAAACGCGCTGACGAGAAGGACACCCCGCACCATGACCACGCAGAACGCGATCGACTGGCCGCGGAAGTACCTGCCCGGCACCGGCGACAACTTCGTCTCCAACGAGGTGATCGTCGAGGGCCTGACGGCCGCCCGGGTCTGGCACTTCCTCACCGACACCTCGACCTGGGAGGGGTACTACGACAACGTCGCGGACATCTCCTTCCCGAACGGTGACGGCCCCGGGCTGAAGGACGACCTCGACTTCAGCTTCGGCACGTTCGGCTTCCCGCCCCTGGACGCCCATGTCGTCCGGTTCCAGGCCCCGGCCGAGGGCGTCCCCGGCCGGCTGTCCTGGACGGCGAAGCAGGACGGTACGCCTCAGGAGCGGCTCGATGTGCTGCACGCCTGGCTGGTGGAGGACCTGCCCGGCGGCCGGGTGCGGATCCTGACCCAGGAGACCCAGATCGGCCGGCCCGCCGCGGCCCTGGCGGCCGAGCGTCCCAACCCGATGCTCAACGGCCACCAGGCCTGGCTGGACGGCCTCGTCGGCGCGGCCTCCAGGTAGCCGCACACCCCGGGGTTCCCGGCCGTGGTCCCGGCGGACGGGTGCGCGGCCGGGAGTACCGTAAAGGTACCGAGAGCCCTTCGCGCACCGGCCCCGACACCGGTGCCGCCC
The DNA here is from genome assembly GCF_042673825.1 of Streptomyces sp. NPDC057002. Lineage (NCBI taxonomy): Bacteria > Bacillati > Actinomycetota > Actinomycetes > Kitasatosporales > Streptomycetaceae > Streptomyces > Streptomyces sp. NPDC057002. The sequence goes on along the minus strand of NZ_JBHURZ010000004.1, from coordinate 381,838 downwards.
TCGGCGACCGACGACCCCGGGACGGGTCTCCCGTGCCCGGAGCAGGGCTTGCCTCATGACGGTGCACGTTCCGGTCGCGCCGACGACCACAGAGCTCCCCGGGCGGCAGGCCGTCCCGGACCGGCGCGGCACGCGGAGGCAGCTCCGGCCGAGGCCGGAGCGGGGCTCCTCCCCGCGTGAAGGCGCCCGCGTCCGCGAACTGACCCGACGTCAGGTCGAGGACCGGCTGGGGGAGCTGGGCGATCTGTACGCGGACACCTCCGGTGGCGGCCCGTGGGCGTGGAACGAGGCCCGCGGCGCCTTCCTGCGACGGCTGGCCGCCGACGCGAAGCGACCGGGGTTCTCGCTGCTGATCGCGGAGACCACCGCGCTGACCGGATGCGCCTACGGCTTCCCGGTACGCGGTGACGGGCCCTGGTGGGAGGGCTTCGACGGATACCTCCCGGGGAGTCTGCTCCGTCTCGCGGGCTCCGGGCGCCTCTTCGTGGTCTGCGTGATCCTCGTCCAGCCCTGGGTGTGCCGACAGAACCAGGACCGTGCCTGGAACCTCGCCCGGCGCTTCCAGCGGCGGCTGCTCACCGACCACGGCGCCACGGCCGGCGTGACGCTGGTGAACCGCTCCGACGCCAGGACCGTCGAGGCGCTGCGGTCCTGGGGGTGGCGGTCCCTCGAGGGCGACACTCCGAGGACCACGCCGCCGGGCCCGTTCCGCGTCCTGGTCCTCGGGACCTGAACGGTCCCGGCTGTTACACGGGCGGGAGTACGGTGGAGACCACGAGCACTTTCGTATGCCGGAATCCACCGGCCCAGGACCGTCGCCTCGTCTCCGGCGAGTCCACCCGAGCACCTTCCCTGCAGAGCACGTCACCGTTCTCACTGGGGCAGCCCGTGACCCCGGCCGCGCCATCCGCATCCAGGCCGAGGAGTCACGCATGCCGTCCGTTCCGGCCACGTCCACGACGGTCACACCGCCGGGCCCGGCCCCGCCGCCCCGGATCTACGACGGGCCGCCCCCCTTCCCGGCGGACGGCCCGGCGCCCGCCCGCGACGGCGGTGAGCGGCTGTACGTCGCGGTGACGGGGGTGATCGTGGTCCTGCCGTTCGTGGCGATCGGTCTCGCCGGCCGGCTGCTGCGGGGGAGCCTCATCCACCCCGTCGACATCGTGCTCGCCCTCGTCCTCTACACGGTCACCGGTCTCGGCGTCACCGTCGGCTTCCACCGCGGCCTCACCCACGGCGGCTACCGGGCCGTCCGTCCCGTGCGGATCGCGCTCGCGGTCGCGGACTCGATGAGTTTCCAGGGCGACGTCATCGGCTGGGTCGCCACCCACCGCCGCCACCACGCCTTCACCGACCGGCCGGGGGACCCGCATTCCCCGTACCGCTACGGCACGCATCCGCGAGGCCGGTTGCGCGGCCTGCTGCACGCACACGTCGGCCGGCTGTTCCGCAACGACCGCACACCCGCCGACCGGTACGCCCCCGGCCTCCTGGCCGACCGCGACATCCGCGCCGTCGCCTGGAGCGTGAACTCCCTCTGCCATCTGATCGGTGAGGGCCCGTTCCGCACCCGGCGCCATGACCGGGCGGCCAACCTGTGGCCCCTCGCCCTGCTCTCGTTCGGCGAGAGCCGGCACAACCTCCACCACGCCGACCCCACCAGCGCCCGGCACGGCGTCGACCGCGGCCAGATCGACCCCTCCGCCGCCTTCATCCGCCTTCTCGAACGTCTCGGCTGGGTGCACGACGTGCGCCGGCCGACCGCCGAGCGGGTCGCCGCCCGACGCGCCTGACCTCGACCATTCGCTCTCTTACGGCAGTTGGCAGGAGCTCATCATGACCACCGCACTGCAGCCCCAGATTCCCTCCCAGCCCGTCCTCCGGATGCGCCTCGCACCCCGCAGCGGCATGCCCCGGCCCATCGACGGAGCATGGTGGCCCCGCTCGTACGACCTGCTCGCGGAACTCCCCTCGCTGCTCGCGGGGTTGCCGCGCGCGTGGGGCCAGATCACCAGCGTCACCGTCAACGGGGCGGTGTGGTCCGAGGCGCCCGGCCGGATGCTCGTCTTCAACCAGGTCGTACGACTGCACAGGGCCCTCGCCGCGTCCGCCCCGCACACCATCGTCCTGCTCACCCCCGGCCGGGGACGCTGGGACCTGCTGGTCGTGCCTCCGGATACGGCCGAGAAGGCGGCGGAACCGCTCATGGCGGCCGCTGCGGCCGCTGCGGGCGATCAAGGGTGACGAGGGGGCACCCGCCGCTCCCGGCCGCCGACATTCTCCTTCAGCCGGCGTCCTGCGTGGACCGGCTGGTCTCCAGCCACGACCGTGCGGGTTCTGCCGCGCGGCTGGTGTCCACGGTGAGGTCGAGGCGGGTTCCTCCGTCGACGCCCGCGGGATAGCTGCGCTGCTCGGAGGCGGCGAAGCAATGGCGGAGAACCTCCGCGACCTGACGGGCGACGTCGGGCGAGGCGGCGACGATGCGGACCTCGGCGTGCCCGTCCCAGGGTGTTTCCATGGACTGCATGGCGACCTCGAAGTTCGATGTCCCGGCGGGAGACGACCCGGATCTCCAACCCTACTCCGGAGCGCCCCGCGGCCCCCGCGGATGACCGGCGGGCTCCCCGGGCGCCGTCGGCCCGGGAGTACCGTGAAACGAGGAAGCCACTCGGTTTCCTCGTCCCGGCAGGGAGGCAGGCGAGTGCGATGGCCGACCCCTCCTCCCCGCGCGTGACCAGGCTCCTGCCGGACGCGGTCCACCCGGCCGTGCGGCCCGGGACCGCTGTCGTACGGCTGGAGACGACACATGACCGGCAGGGCGTGCTCGACGGGGCGTGGTGGCCTCGTTCCCGCGACATCGCCGCCGAGCTCCCCGGCCTGATCACCGCACTGACCGAGTATCTCGGGCCCATCACGCGCGTCGGCCTGGACGCCGGCGCCTGGGAAGGGCTGCCGACGCGGATGACCATCGACGACCGTGTCGTCCACATCGATTCCTTCGCGGCAGGCGACGACACCGTCCTCATCACCCGGGGCGAGCAGGATCTCTTCTCCCTCCTCGTGGTCCCGTCGCACGCGACGCCCGACGCCGCGCGCGCCGCCATGGCCGAAGCCGTCCGCGCCGGCAGCGTGACGCGGGCCGAACGGATCCTCCTCGACACCGGCAGCGCATAGGCCGGGCCCTCCGTACGGTCCGCCGGGCCTGTTCGAGGAGTACGTTGGAGTCACCGAGGATATTTCGAACACCGGCTGCCAGGCTCGTGTCGTTTTCGGCGATTGAATATACGGGCCGGTCCCGACCGGCCCGGGGCAGGGTTCGCGTCATGACTGCGACCATCTCCCACCCGCCGACGACCGAAGCCGAAGACCGGTTCTCCCCGGCCTCTCCGCGTCTGTCGCTGGCTCCCGTCGGCTCCGCCCCGGCTCTGCTGGACGGCGCATGGTGGCCCCGGTCCCGCGATCTCGGGGCGGAACTTCCGTCCCTGACCGCCGTACTGGATCAACTGTGGGGGCGGATCACCCGGGTCACGGTGAATCCCACCCAGTGGCCGGTCGTTCCACGCAAGGTGCCCGTCGCCGGGCATGTGGTGAACGTGGGCTGGTTCCTGGCCGAGCAGGACCCGCATGAACTGCTGTTGCTCTCCTACCACGTGGGCCGCTGGAACCTCCTGGTCGTACCGCCGCAGACCACGCCCGACTCGGCCGCCTGGCTGATGGCCGCCGCGAGTGACCCACGCGGCACGCTGACCGCGAGCCGGTTGCTGGAGGAGGCGGCGCGTCTGCGGACACTGCGTGACGCCGACCGGGCCGTGGAAGCGGTCTGGGACTCCGAAGGCGGGCATGAGGCCCGCGACTTGGCCGCACGTCGACGCATCTCGATGGGAGCGTGAGGACAGTGGTGGCGACGTTCGTGACCGTGGCCGTGATCCTGGGCATGATCGTGGTCGGGGTCCTGCTCATCCGTCTGCTGAACTCACAGCACGGCGACCGCATGGCCGCCATCCACTACGGCCATACCGGGATGCCTGTCGAGGGACCGGCTCCGTCGGCCCGGCGCAAGGTACGCGGGCGACTCCGCCTCAGGCGCCGCGCCCGTAAGCAGGCACGGTACGGCTGACAGTCGATCAGGTAGCGAAGGCGGTCAGGACCGCGAGCGCCGTCCCCGCCCGGCCTCCGTCTCCGGGGCCCCGGCCGGTCCGGGGGCGGTGAGGTCGAGGAGGAGCATGGCGTCGTGGTCGGGGGTGCCGGGATCGGCGGTGTAGACGCCGAGACGCTGGCCGGGGGTGCCCTCCAGCTGCATGCTCTGGCCGGTCAGGGTGAGGACGCCGACCTCGGGGTGGTGGAAGGTCTTCTGGAGCTTCTTGCGCCCGGTGACGTCATAGCGCTCCCACAGCCTGGCGAAGTCCGGGCTCTTGAGGACGAGTTCGCCCACCAGCCGGGTGAGGTCGGGCGCGTCCGGGGCGGTGCCGGCCAGGCCGCGGAGCCGGGCCACACAGCCGCGGACCTGTTCGTCCCAGTCGGGGAAGAGACCGCGGGCGGTGGGGTGCAGGAACAGATAGCGGGCGAGGTTGCGCTGACCGGCGGGCCAGTCGGCGATCCCCGCGTACAGGGCGAGGCCGCCGGGGTTCCAGGCGAGCAGGTCCATGCTCCGGCTGATCACGTACGCCGGGCTCGGGCGGAGCGTCTCCAGGATCAGCCTCAGGTGCGGGCGCACGGTCCGGCTGGGCGGCGGCGGGGGCTCGGGGGCGTACCGGGCGGCCCGGGCGGCGAGTTCGCGCAGGTGCTGGTGCTCGGCGTCGTCGAGTCGCAGGGCGCGGGCGAGGGCGTCGAGCACGGCGGGGCTGGGGCGGGTCTCCTTGCCGCGTTCCAGACGGACGTAGTAGTCGATGCTCATCCCGGCGAGCGTCGCCAGCTCCTCGCGGCGCAGGCCGGGGGTACGGCGCAGTCCGGGCCCCACGGTGAGGCCGACCTGGCCGGGGAGGGTCTGGGTGCGGCGGGCCCGCAGGAACTGCCCCAGCTCCGTCCCGCCACCGGCGCCGCCGCCGCTCTGCTCGGATGCCATACGGCCAGTGTCACACCGCGCTGACCGGCCCGGCGGAGAAGTGGGGGGCCTTGTCACTCCCCCCGAACGGCCCGGCCTGCCACCGCGACCGGAATCGCGCGAGGCTCGATCTCCGTAGCCGACCGGAAGCGCCGGCGTGCGCTTGCCCGTCCGGTACGGGTGTGGGTGTGTACCCGCCCCCGCGCGGGGTGCAGGTATGCGCCCGGCCCGTCCGGTGCGGGAGCGGGTGTGTTCCTGGCCCGTCCTGTGCGGTGGCCGGGTGCCTACCAGCCCTCAGCGCAGGTACGGGCGTGCGCCCGCTCCGCCCGGTGCCGCAGCGGCAGCGGGCCCGTCCCCCCGCCCCGCTGGCGCACCAGCCGGCCCGCCCCCCGCCCACCCAGTGCAGGAGATTCCCCCGTGACCACGTCCGCCCGCCCACCCCTCGTCCCCCGCAGCGGGCACGGCCGGCAGGCCGACCCCGTCGGGCCGCCACGGCGGACCGGTGGGCGGCCGGCGATGGCCGCCGTGCTGCTCGGCTTCTTCACGATCATGGTCGACGCGATGATCGTGAACGTCGCCCTGCCCTCGATCGGGCAGGGCTTCGGCAGTGGCATGACCGGCCTGCAGTGGGTGGTCGACGGCTACACCCTCACCTTCGCCGCCTTCCTGCTCTCAGCCGGTGCGATCAGCGACCGCGTCGGCGCCCGCCAGGCCTTCGCCGGCGGACTCGCGCTGTTCGTCGCGGCATCCCTGGTGTGCGGGCTGGCACCGAACCTGGGCGTGCTGGTGGCGGCGCGGCTGGTACAGGGCGTCGGGGCCGCGATGGTCCTGCCGTCCTCGCTCGCCCTGCTGCGGGAGACCTTCCCCGACCCGGCGGAGCGCGCGCGGGCCATCGCCCTGTGGGGCGCGGCAGGCGCGGTCGGGGCGGCCGCCGGGCCCGTGGCGGGCGGCCTGCTCACGGTGGTCGACTGGCGGATGGTCTTCTTCGTCAACCTGCCCGTCGGCGCGGTGGCCCTGCTGCTCCTGAAGTACGCCCAGCCGTCCCCGCGCCGGGCGGTGCCCTTCGACTGGGCCGGCCAGGTGGCCGCCGTGGCGGCGCTCGGCGGCCTGACGTACGCGGCCATCGAAGCCGGAGCGGTCGGCTTCGGTGCCGCGCGGGTCCTGGTCGCGTTCACCGTGGCGGTCCTGGCCGCCGTCGTCTACGTCGTCGCGCAAGCCCGCGGCCGGCACCCGATGACGCCGCTGCCGCTGCTGCGCTCCCGGACGATGTCCCTCACGGCCGCCATCGGCTTCGCCCTGAACGTCGGCTTCTACGGGATGATCTTCCTGCTCGGTCTGTACCTCCAGCAGGTGCACGGCCTGAGCGCGCTCGCCACGGGTGTGGCGTTCCTGCCGATGAGCGTGATCACCGCGTTCATGGGGCCCGTCGCCGCCCGGCTGGCGACGCGGTTCGGCGCCCGGATGCCGATGATCACCGGCCAGGCCCTGATGTCCGGGGGCCTGCTGGCGATGGTGGCCCTGCCCGTCTCGGCCCCGGTGTGGCTGACGGTGGTGCCGATGGTGCCCGTCGGCGCCGGTGGCGCGCTGGCCGTGACGTCGATGACGGCCCTGCTGCTGGAGCGGGTCCCCGCCGAACGGGCCGGAGTCGCGAGCGGTGTGCTGAACGCCTCCCGCCAGCTCGGCGGTGCCCTGGCCGTCGCCGCCTTCGGCGCCCTGGTCGCCGACCGGGCCCGGTTCGTCTCCGGGCTGCACACCAGCCTCGTGATCGCCGCGACGGTCGTGGCCCTGAGCGCGGTGGCCACCTGGCTGCTGGAACCCGTCCGGCGCGCCCGCTAGACCTGCACAGAGGAACGAAAGGAACCCCATGCGCCACGTCACCCTCAACAACGGCGTCGAGATGCCGATCCTCGGCTTCGGCGTCTACCAGATCCCGCCGGAGCAGACCGAACAGGCCGTCACCGACGCCCTGGCCGCCGGCTACCGCTCCCTCGACACCGCCGCCGCCTATCGCAACGAGGAGGCCGTCGGCCGCGCCATCAAGGCCGCCGGCATCCCGCGTGAGGAACTCTTCGTCACCACCAAGCTGTGGGTCCAGGACCCGGGCGAGGACAACACCAAGCGCGCGTTCGACGCCTCGCTGCGCAGGCTCGGCCTGGACCACCTCGACCTCTACCTGATCCACCAGCCCTACGGCGACGTCTACAGCGAGTGGCGCGCCCTGCAGGACCTTCACCGCGAGGGCCGGGTCCGTGCCATCGGTGTCTCCAACTTCTTCCCGGACCGGCTCATCGACCTGATCGACAACAACGACATCGTCCCCGCCGTCAACCAGGTCGAGACCCACCCCTTCCACCAGCGCACCGACGACCAGCGGTTCATGCGCGAGCACGGCGTCCAGATCGAGTCCTGGGGCCCCTTCGCCGAGGGCAGGAACAACCTCTTCACCCACCCTGCCCTGACCCTGGTCGCCGAGGCCCACGGCAGGTCCGTCGCCCAGGTCGTGCTGCGCTGGCTCATCCAGCGTGAGGTCGTCGTCATCCCCAAGTCGGTCCGCCCGGACCGCATGGCGGAGAACCTCGACGTCTTCGGCTTCGCCCTCTCCGAGGAGGAGATGGCCGGCATCGCCGCCCTCGACGCGGGCACGTCCCAGTTCTTCGACCACCGCGATCCCGCGATGGTCAGCAGGCTCGGACGGGTCCGCGTCGAGGACTGACCCGCTACCGTGCCGGCTGCCGCCACCACGCGGCGGAGGCGTCCCGCAGGGTGTTGGTGCCGCAGTGCACCTCGCCCATGCCGAGGTGGTACGTGTACCAGTCGTCGATGTACGACACCTTCATGCCGACCCGTGTGTAGACGGCGTTGACGGCCTCCGTGAAGATGTCCTTGCCGCCGATGACGGGCCCCCACTGGCGCGGGGCGAGATAGCGGTCGCGGCCCAGGAGCACGCCGTTGACCGCGCCGGGCACGTACGCGCTGGTCTGCACCGCCGCCGGAGCCGCCGCACGCGGGGCCGCCGGGTTCTCGGCGAGCCACTTCTGCTGGCCGCGGTCCCTGAGGCTGTCCACGAGGTCGGGCGCGGCGCCCATGCGCGTCAGCCGCGGCACGGGAACGTCCTGGCCCTCGGCGCTGAAGGCCTCCGACTCACGGGTGTACAGCGCGGGCACCCGCACGATCTCCCCGTCGGTGACGCCCGTCTCGCGCTTGAGGATCTCCAGGTTGGCCGCGATGCGCCGGGCCGCCATCTCGTTGTCGGACACCAGATGCCGGGAGGCGAGCGCCTGGTCGATGGTCTCCTTGGGCGCGGGGCTGTCGCTGCGGCCCGGGACGGAGAACATCTTCGTGCCGCCGTGGCCGTCGCGCTTGGCGTCGCGCAGCAGCCGCAGCCCCGCCTGCGGGTCGGCGACGCCGATGCGCCAGCCGCGCGGGGTGTCGGCGGGCAGGAACTGCACGAACTCGTCGACGTGCCCGACGCCCAGCCAGGAGGTGTCCAGCAGCAGCGGGTCCTGCATGCCCTGCGACTTCAGCATCGTCCGCATCACCTTCGACGGACGTGCCCCGCTGTCCTTGCGCTCGCCCATGATGATGCGCCCGGCCGGGAAGGAACGGCCGTTGTGCGCGTAGGGCGGGATGGTCTCCAGGTTCCCGAAGGAGTTGAGCGACCAGTCGTCGGGCTCCGCCGGGTCGGTCACCTGCACGACCCCCATGTCCCGGCCGCGGATCTTCTCGAACAGCTCGCGGCCCGCGTCCCGGTCCGGCTGGGCGGAGCGCAGCATCACGCGCATCACCTGCGGCTGCCCGTTCGGCCCGGTCATGTTGACGTAGGCCGGTTCGACGAAGTCCTGGGCCCAGGGATCGGCGTACTTCGTGAACTTGACCAGCGGCGTGGTGACCCCGGCCTTCTTGACCTCTTTGCCGAGTTCGGCGACGAACTTCTGCTGGAGGCGGCTGTACTCGCCCTCACCCTGGACCTCGGTCACCATCACCTGCTGGGTGTTCTGCAGATGATGCTGGGTCAGCAGCGGTGCCACCCGCAGGGTCACGGCGTCGGAGGTGGTCTTCTGCCCGGACTTGACCGTCATCCGGACCACCGCACGGCCGTCCCACTTCGCCGTGTCCCGGACGACGTCGGTGGCCTCGATGCCGAACTCCACGCCGGCCCGCAGCTCGGCGGCGGTCAGCCGGGTCGCCGGCGTCACCAGGACCCACTGCCCGGCGCGCTTGAGGAAGAGGTGCGCGTGCTTGCCGCCCGTGGTGACCTTCAGGCTGCCCTTGGCGTTCGCGGGGAGGCCGGGCAGGGGCACGGAACGGACCCGGGCGAGGTCGGCGGCGTCCGCGGTGCCGTTGACCTTCGTGTCGGTGCCGTCGTTGCACGCGGCCAGCTTGGCGTCGGACAGGGGTCTGCCGCCCGGTCCGGTGACGGGACACCGCTTGGTGTCGTCGTCGATGTTGGGCAGGTAGACCGCTCCGCGCCCGACGGTCCAGCCGTCCTCGCCGCTCTTGTCGCTGCCGCCGGCGACATCGACCCGCCCGTCGCGGTTCACGTCGACGCGCAGATCGGCCCGGCCGGCGGTCTCGGCGGCGGAGGCGGAGCCGGCCGGCCCCGCCAGCACGGACCCGGCCGCGGCGAGAGCCAGGACCAGCGACCCGGCCGGATTCAGACGTGGACGTATGTGAGTACGTGAACGCACAGCGCGGTCCTCTCAGTTGGGGGGTGACGCTGTGCAAGAGGCGGAACAGGGCCTGTGCGTTGCTCGTGAAGAGGCGGTTACCGCTCGGGTGCCGTGTGCCGTGAGCGGAACGTCCGGCGGTAGGAGTCCGGAGGCACGCCGACGCCGAAGCGGGCGCTGCGTCCGTCCGACGGTTGTGCGCTGCCGGTACCGGCGAGGTTCGGCGGGGCGGCGGGGAGGCTGGCGCAGAGTGGCCGTATGCGGTATATGCGGCGTATGGCCGGTGCGGGACCGTCCATGCTGACGCGCGTGGTGCTGGCGACGACCATCGGCACCGCGCTGGAGTGGTACGGCTTCATCCTGTTCAGCACCATGAGCGCGCTCGTCCTGAACCGGCTGTTCTTCCCGCCCGGCGATCCGGTCGCGGCGACACTGGCCTCCTTCGCCACGTTCGCGGTCGGCTTCGCCGTCCGGCCGCTAGGCGCGCTGGTCATCGGGCACTACGGGGACCGGCTGGGCCGCCGACGGATGCTGGTGATCACGCTGGTCACCGTCGGCCTGGCCAGCGCCCTGATGGGCGCGCTGCCGACGTACGCGACCGCCGGGGCGTGGGCTCCCGCCCTGCTGGTCGTGCTGCGGATGATCCAGGGGTTCGGCGCGGGCGCCGAGTACGCGGGCGCCTCCCTCACCCTGGCCGAGTTCGCCACGCCGGAGCGTCGCGGGCGGTACGCCGCCATCCCCCCGGCGGGTGCGGCGGCCGGCGCGCTGCTCTCGGCCGGGGCCGTCGCCGCCGTGGCGGCCCTGCCCCCGGACGACTTCCTCGACTGGGGCTGGCGCATCCCCTTCCTGGTCACCCTCCTCGTCACGGCGACCGGCTTCTACATCCGTGTGAGCGTGGCCGAGAGCCCGATGTTCGAGGAGGCCAAGCGGCAGCGGGGAGTCGCCCGGGCACCCGCCGTGGAGCTGGCCCGAGGGGCTCCGCGCACCCTCGTCCTCGGGGTGATCAGCAGTATCGGGCCGAACGTCGCCGCGTACATCCCGGTGGTGTTCGCGCTCGCCTACCTCACCGAGCAGCTCGGCGTCTCCCGTACGGTCACCCTCGTCGGCGCGCTGATCTACTTCGCGTGCAGCGCGGCGGTGACGCCGGTGGCCGGGGCGCTGGGCGACGTGGTCGGCCGCCGGACGGTGCTCGGCTGGGCCATGGTCGGCGCGGCGGCGTTCGCGTTCCCCTTCTTCTGGCTGCTGGACACCGGGGAGGCCGGGTACGTGTGGTTCGCGTTCGGCTTGAGCGGGCTGCTGCTGGGGGCCCAGCTCGGCGCCCAGGCCGGCTTCCTGGCGGACCTGTTCACGACCAGGACCCGGTTCAGCGGAGTCGCCCTGAGCCGCGAGGTCGCGGCGGCACTCGCGGGCGGCACCGCACCCCTCATCGCGGCCGCCCTGCTGGAGGCGGCCGGGGGAGAACCCTGGCCGGTGGTCCTGTACATGAGCGTGCTGCTGCTGATCAGCGCGCTGGCGGTGGCCCTGATCCACGGTTTCGGACGGCACGAGCAGCGGGGGGAGGCCGGGGGACGGCCCTGAGGGAACTACCTCTGTTTCCTCCACCTCCGGGGCGCGGCGATCCGTCAGGGCGGGAGCATGCCCACGGCGGTCGAGGCCGCGAGGCGGTGCCAGTTCGTGTCGCCCCGGAGCATCGCGTGGTCACCGCCCGGCACGAGGCGCACCTCCGCCCGGGCCCCGGCCGCGCGGGCCCGGTCCACGAACGCCACCGACGCGCTCGGGTCGGTCACGCGGTCCCGGTCCCCGTGGATCACGACGACGTCCTTGCCCCGCAACTGGCTCACCGGCTCGCCGTCCGGACACCAGGGCGCCAGCGCCAGCACCCCCCGGACCTGCGGCGCGCCCGCGGCGCGCAGGGCGGCACGACCCCCCATCGAGTGACCCACGAGAACCACCGGGATGTCACCGGCGCGGCGGGCGAGCTCGTCGAGTGCCCGCCGGACGTCCCGCAGGGCGTCGCCCTCGGAGCCCTCGGTGCCGTCGGTGCCGTTCCAGCCGCGCACGCGGTAGCGCACCTCACCCAGGAAGACCCCGTCGTCCGGCAGCGCCGCGGCGACGGCCCGCACGAAGGGCCTCATCCGCAGGGCCGCCAGATGCCAGGGCCGGGACGGGGACCGGCCCTCGGAACGGCCGCCGTGCAGGAACAGCACGGCGGCACGCGGCGCACCGGGGGCGCGCCGCGCCACCAGCGCGGCCGGCACGCCGGGCACCCCGGCCCCGGGGGTGCCCTCCCGCTCGTTGACTGTCATCCGCGCTCCTCATGTGTCCCCTCGCGGGGTGCCGCTCACTTGGGTGGCAGCGGGAAGAAGCCGCTGGTCCGGGCAGCGTACGCGGCATACCCCGGGCGCTCGGCCATATGCCGCTCCAGCAGCCGCTTCCCGCTGCCCTTGGTCAGCAGCAGGCTCATCACCACCGGCGACACCAGGACGGCCGCGGCCGCGGCGGGCGCGTCGCAGACGGTCAGGAACAGGCCCCACCAGACGCAGAAGTCCCCGAAGTAGTTGGGGTGACGGGTGTAGCGCCACAGCCCCCGGTCCATGATCCGGCCCTTGTTCTCCGGATCCGCCTTGAACCGGGCGAGCTGGGCGTCCCCGACCGCCTCGAAGGACACGCCGACCGCCCACAGACAGGCGCCCGCCACGGCCCACCCCGTCATCGGCCCGGTGATGTACTGCGCGGCCTGGACGGGCAGCGACACCAGCCACACCAGCGCGCCCTGCAGCAGATACACGATCCGCAGCGCGTAGAGGTTCCGGCTGCCGGGCGCCTTGGCCAGCATCTCCTCGTAGCGCGGGTCCTCACCGTGTCCGCGCCCGCGCCGGGCGATGTGCAGGGCCAGGCGCAGCCCCCAGACCGCCGTCAGCACGGTGACCAGGATCCGCCGCCCCGGGTCACCGGTGCCCGCCGACGCGAGGAAGGCCGCTACGGCGACCGCGGTGAACCCGAGTCCCCAGGCCGCGTCGACGATCCGGTGCACGCCCTTGCGCACGGCGACCGCGAAGGTCACCAGCATCACCGCGAGTGCGGCCCCGGCGGACCACGCGAGGCCGACCGCGAACGCGGCCCAGGCGAACCCGTTCACGGCCGGGCCAGTGCAGCTGTGAGAGTCATCGGAACGCGGCCTCCTTGGTGAGCAGGTACTGCTGTACGTCCAGGTAGCCGGAGCGGAATCCGGCCTCGGAGTAGGCGAGGTAGAACGTCCACAGCCGGCGGAACGTCTCGTCGAAGCCGAGCGCGGCGACCTCGTCCGCGCGCCCGGCGAAGCGTTCGCGCCACAGGCGCAGGGTCTCGGCGTAGTGGGCGCCGTAGGCGTCCCGGCGGGTGACGCTCAGCCGGGTGTGGTCGCGGACGGTCGCGGCGACGGCCTCGACGGAGGGGATCAGACCGCCGGGGAAGACGTACTTGGAGATCCAGGTGAAGGTGTCCCGGGCGGCGAGCATCCGCTCGTGGGGCATGGTGATGGCCTGGAGGGCGGCGCGTCCGCCCGGGGCCAGCCGTTCGTCGAGGACGCGGAAGTAGACGGGCCAGAACTCCGCGCCCACCGCCTCGACCATCTCCACGCTCAGGACGGCGTCGTAGGTGCCGCGTGCCTCGCGGTAGTCGCACAGTTCCACCGAGACCCGCCCGGCGAGACCGGCCGCCGCCACGCGCTCACGGGCCAGGGCGGCCTGTTCGCGGGAGAGGGTGAGCGAGGTGACGTGCGCGCCGCGCGCGGCGGCGCGGACCGCCAGTTCACCCCACCCGGTGCCGATCTCCAGCACCCGGGTGCCCTCCCGCACTCCGGCCAGATCCAGCAGCCGGTCGATCTTGCGGTGCTGGGCGGCGGCGAGCAGGTCCCAGCCGGCGGGGAAGCCGCGGAAGAGGGCCGAGGAGTAGCTGAGGGTGTCGTCGAGGAACAGCGCGAACAGGTCGTTGGACAGGTCGTAGTGGCTGCTGATGTTGGTGCGGGAGCCGCCCGGGGTGTTGCGCTGGACGTCCGGCCGGCGCGGCGCCCACAGTCCGCGCAGCCGCTGCAGCGGTGCGGGGATCAGCTCGCCCATGCGCTCCGCGAGCACGGTGAGGGCGGCGACCAGGTCGGGCGCGTCCCACTCGCCGGCCATGTACGACTCGCCGAAGCCGACCAGGCCGTGGCTGCCCACGCGGGCGTGGAACGCCCCCGGGTCGTGGAGGTCCAGTACCGGGCCGCCCTTCCCGAGCGAGGTGCCGTCGGGGAAGCGGACGTGCAGCGGCAGATCCCGCAGGGCATGTCGTACGACGGCTGCCGTGATCGCGGTCCGGGCCCGGGAGGCCTTCGGCGGCCGGGCCACGTCGGGCCAGCGGGAGGCGTCCACGGCCACGGCATCGGCATCGGCCTCGGGGGGCACGGCCGTGATCCGCCCCGTGTCGCCGGGTCGGAGCTCGGCTGTCGTCATGCGGAGTTCTCCCTGTTGCTCGGGGTCCGGTGTTCGGGTCGGGGCCGGACGGGCAGCCCGCGCAGATACAGACGGATGCCGTGCAGCCGGATGGCCGCGGACACGGCGAGCGTGGACCAGGGCCGGCGCAGGGCCAGCCGCAGCAGCGTTCCGGTACGGACTTCGTGGCGCGCCCCGCGCACGGTCGCCGTGAACGGCCTGCCGCCCTCCCGTTCCAGGTGCACGGTGAGGTCGAGCCGGTCCCCGGGAGCGGGCAGGCGCATGCGGTAGCGGCCGTCGACGGGGAAGAACGGCGAGACGTAGAACTCCTTGCCCACCTCCGCCGTCCCCGAGGCGTCCGGGTGGCGCAGCAGATAGCAGTGGCGTTCGCCGTAGGTGTTGTGGACCTCGGCGACCACACAGCGCACGGTGCCGTCGGGGCCGTGGCACCAGTAGACGGTGAGCGGGTTGAAGACGTATCCGAAGACCCGTGCGTGGGTGAGCATCACGACCCGGCCGCCGTCCAGCCGCACCCCGTGGCCGGCCAGGAAGGCGTCCAGCCCCGCGCGGATGGAGGGGTGCTCGCCGGAGAAGTGGTCGCGCGGATCGAAGCGCGCCAACGGGCTCAGGCAGCGGGGGAGTTGGGGGAGCCGGTCGGGGTCGACGAGCCACATGTAGGTGCGGTGGCGCAGGGCGTATCGGAGGGGCGCGGTGCGCACGTGGGCGATCGAGCAGTAGTAGAGGGCGGGCGCGGGCGCGGTCGTGGATATGGGCGTCGTCACCATCGCACCCCCAGCGCCGCGGCGGCCGCCACCCCGGACCGGCAGCCGTCCTCGTGGAAACCCCAGCCGTGATAGGCGCCCGCGAACGCGGTGACGGGGCCGCCCAGTTCGGGCAGCCGCTGCTGGGCCGCCACCGAGTCCGGGGTGTAGACGGGGTGTTCGTAGACCATGCGGGCGCGGACCCGGGCCGGGTCGACACGGTCCTCGCCGCCGAGGGTGACCACGAACGTCTCGGCGGCGTCGAGCCGCTGGAGCCGGTTCATGTCGTAGCTGACCCGCACCCGGTCGGCGCCCGCACCGCACGACGGCATCAGGTAGTTCCACGAGGCCCGCGCCCCGCGCGCACGCGGCAGCAGCCGGGTGTCGGTGTGCAGGAGCGTGGTGTTGCGGGAGTACCGGAACGCGCCGAGCACCTCCTTCTCCTCCGGCGTGGCATCGGACAGCAGCCGCAGGGCCTGGTCGGGGTGCGTCGCGAGGACCACCGAGTCGTACGACCGTGTGGTGCCGTCGGCCGTGGTGAGACCGACGCCGTCGGGATGCCGCCGCAGGGCCAGGACCGGAGCCGCGAGGCGCACCTCGTCCAGCCGGGCCGCCACCCGCTCCACGTACGAGCGGGAGCCGCCGGTGACGGTGCGCCACGTCGGAGAACCGCTCACCGAGAGCAGCCCGTGGTGCTCCAGGAAACGGAACAGGTAGGCGGCCGGGTAGCGCTGGGCGATGCCTGCGTCGCAGGACCACACCGCCGACACGAGCGGGGTCATGAAGTGGGTGCGGAAGTAGGGCGAGAAACCCTCGGCGTCGAGAAACTCCCCGAGGGTGAGGTCCGGGTCGGTACCCCGCCCGAGGAACCGCCGCGCGGAACGGTGGAAGGCCGGTATCTCCCTCAGCATCCGCAGATAGGCGCCCCGCAGGGCGTTGCGGGGCCGGGCGAACAGTCCGGCGGGGCCACGGGCACCGGCGTACTCCAGGCCGCAGCCCTCGCACCGCACCGACATGCTCATCTCCGACTCCTGGGTGGAGACACCGAGTTCGCCGAAGAGGCGCAGGAGGTTGGGGTAGGTGCGGCGGTTGTGCACGATGAAGCCGGAGTCGACGCGGTACGTCGCGCCCCCGGGCGAGGTCAGCTCGTGGGTGTGGGCGTGCCCGCCGAGCCGGTCGTCGGCCTCGAACAACGTGACGTGGTGCGCGCGGGCGAGCACGTACGCGGCGGTCAGGCCCGCCACCCCGCTTCCGATCACGGCCGTGCGGCGCCGCTCCCGCGCGGCGTTTCCCGGCGGCTGTGACATCGCCCCTCCTCCTGGTCGCACCTGGACTTGGACATGGACATGGACATGGACACGGTCGCGGTCACGGACAGGGGTCCACCGGGCCGCTACCAGGTACTTCCGGGCGGGGACGCCGTATGGATGCCGGAGCGGCCGGGGAATCCGCGCTGGAACCGGTTGCGGAGGCGTCGGGAACGGGCACTGAGGCTCGGAACGGCAGGGCGTCGGTACGGCGGACGCTTCCGCACGTACGTCCGGGGGTAAGGGCCCAGCCGGACGCCGCCCCACCGACGTCCTGCCCACCCGCACCGCATGCGCCCCCCACGGAGACGGCCCTGCCCCCCTCTAGAGTGTCCGTACCCACGTCCGTCTCGGCACGTCCTCGCACCGCAGGTCCCATGTCAGCTGAACCACACTCCACGGCAGCCCCCCGCCCGGGCGACCGCAGCGCCCCACGGCCGGGCGACCGGCTCGTCCGGCCCTGGGCGGCCGCCCTGCGCCGCACCCCGGTGTCGATGTGGCGCGACGATGTGTCGGACTTCGCCGCCGCCCTCACCTACTACGCCATCCTGGCCGTGCTGCCCGCCCTGCTCGTCACCGCCATCGCGTTCGGCCTGATCAGCCCGGGCACGGCCGAGGCCTTCATCGCGCACGTCACCGCCTACGCGCCCGGCCAGTCGGGTGCCCCGCTGCACGACGTGCTGTCCCGCACCCTGCACGACGGTTCGGCCGTCTGGACCCTGCTGTGCGGCGGCATCGTGAGCGCGGTGTGGTCCGCCTCCAGCTACCTCGCCGTCTTCCGCCGGGCCCTGCACCGTATGCACCGGGTGGCCGACAGCCGCTCGCCCTGGCGCAAGGCGCACCGCATCCTGCTCACCGCGCTGGCCCTGCTCGGTCTGCTCGTCGTAGGTTCCCTCGTCCTGCTGCTGAGCGGCCCCGCAGCCGAGAACATCGGCCGCTACCTCGGCCTCGGCGCGATGGCCGCGTGGACCTGGAGCCTGCTGCGCTGGCCCCTTCTGCTGTGCG
Source organism: Streptomyces sp. NPDC057002 (assembly GCF_042673825.1). Classification (NCBI taxonomy): domain Bacteria; kingdom Bacillati; phylum Actinomycetota; class Actinomycetes; order Kitasatosporales; family Streptomycetaceae; genus Streptomyces; species Streptomyces sp. NPDC057002. Next base: position 364,609 of record NZ_JBHURZ010000004.1, on the reverse strand, counting down.
TGGTGGCCCTGCTGGTCGTCATTGTCTTCCACACCGGCCCCAGGGCGGCCCGCACGCGCGGCCACAGCCTCCCCGGCGGAGCCCTCGCCGCCGCCCTGTGGCTCACCGTCTCCGCCGGCTTCGCCCTCTACGCCTCCGCGCTGAGCACCTACAGCAGGCTCTACGGCTCCCTCGCCGGCGTCGTGGTCTTCCTCGTCTGGCTGTGGCTCTCCAACCTGGCCCTGCTGGCCGGCGCCCAGTTCACCGCCGAACTGAGCGAGCCGGAGTCCCCACGTCGTCACATCTGAGGCTGTGTCACAGCCCCGTGACAGCGATGTCCGGGACGTGAGACGACGTGAACCGGATCCCGGAAGGGGCCGTCTTGATGATCGTAAAAGCGCGGTACCGATCACTGGATGCCTCGCATTTGTCGTTCCTTGGAGGAATCCCGAATGAACCGTCGTCTGCCCACCGCCCTCGCCGTGACCGCCGTGATCGGCTCGGGCCTGCTGATGACCGCGTGCGGGGGCGGTGACGAGTCGTCCGCCTCGGATTCCCCGGCGGCGTCCTCCGGCCAGGCGAGCCCGACGGCGTCAGGCGGCAGCGACGGCGGCGGTTCGGGCACGTCGAAGTCCTCCGGCGGCGGTGCCGCGGGCAGCGGCTCGTCGGACAAGTCCGGTACGGGCGGCGGCGACTCGGCCGACGGCGCCTCGTCCGGCGACAAGAGCGGCTACGGGCAGAGCTGCGGCACCAACGACATCTCCTGGAGCGTGAGCTCCGAGTCCCAGGCCGGCGGCTACTTCCTGATCAAGGCCCAGGCCAAGTCCGGCATCACCTGCATCCTCCCCGCCGAGCTGCCGGTCGTCGCCTTCGGCTCGGACGGCACCGAGGCCGAGCCGGCGGAGCAGTCGGCGGGCCAGCCGATCACCCTGCGCGCCGGGGTCACCGCCTACGCCGGCGTCAACCCGAAGACCACCGACGAGGACGGCGGCAAGGAACTGGACAGCCTCATCGTCTCCGTCGCCAACGACGACCCGAACCCGGAGTCCCTCAAGGTCGATTCCTACGTCGTCGACAAGCCGGTCGTCACCAGCTGGCACACCTCCCCCGCCGACGCGGTCCCCTTCTCGGGCTGACACCGGGGACAACTCGGGGGCAACTCGGGGGGGCGCGCAGAAGAAATGCGCTCCCCTCTCTCACCACCCAATCCCATCCTCACCCCACACCCCTCTTGCAAGCTCCTCTGCGCCCCTTCATCACCCTTCCGGGACCGTAACCGCCGCCACGACAATGGCCGCTCGTGCCGCCATTGCTCGTAGTGGCGGCTACGTCTGTCCCGAGCCGGGGGGAATGGCATCGGGACGTCACCAGGCAACAGGGCGGCCCGACGGCCGTCGAGGAAACGGGCGGCAGCCATGCCGCCGGGGGGCAACACATTCATGTCCGATCACCTGACCACGCCTGCCGGGCGCCCGGTCGCAGCGGGGAGGAGCCGCTCAGGCTCCTTACCCACGGAGGGAAGCCGCCACGGCGGCAGCCCCGTTCACAGCAGAGGCCGACGTACGCAAGGCGCCCACCGGCGACGTCTGGTCACCCAGGGGGCGGCCCCGCTGATGGAGACCGCCGTGATCCTCCCCGCCCGCAACGAGGAGGACGGCGTTCTGCTCGCGCTGGAATCACTCGCCGCGCAGAGCACACCACCCGACCTGATCGTCATCGTGGTCAACAACTCCTCCGACCGGACCGAGGAGTTCGCCCGCCGGTTCGCCGACCGTCCCGGTGTGCCGCGCACGGTCGTCTTCAACCTTCCGGACAACCCGCACAAGAAGGCCGGTGCCCTCAATCACGGCATCGACTGGCTGCACAGCGCATCCGGCGGGCTCGCGGGCACCGCGAAGTATCTGCTGGTCATGGACGCGGACACCAGCCTGCACCCGAAGTTCCTGGAACGGGCGCGCAACGTCATGGCCTCCGACCGGCGGCTGGGCGGCCTCAGTGCCACCTGCCTCGGCCGCACCGGACTGTGGAAGAACCTCTGGCAGCGCTATCTGCTGGGGATGCAGATCATGGAGTACCGACGCTACGCCCGCGGCCGCTACCGCTTCGGCATCCACAGCATGTCGGGCGCGGGCTCCTTCTACCGCACCGAGGCGTTGCTGAGCCTCCTGCGCTGGCGCGGCGAGGTGTTCTGGGAGGACCACGCCAATCTCGTGGAGGACTACGAGACGACGCTCGCGCTGAAGGAAGTGGGCTGGAAGGTCACGGCCAACCAGCACTGCATCGCCTACACCGACCTCATGCCCACCCTGCGGGAGCTGATCGGCCAGCGGGAACGCTGGGGACGCGGCACGGTCGACACCCTGCGGCGCCGCGGCTGGACCAAGTACACATGGTTCTCCATCACCAGCATGGTGCTCGGCTTCGTCGGCTTCCTCTACACGCTGGGGTGGCTGGCCGTCTGGACCGGCGTGATCGCCGACTCGGGCTTCGTCATGGACCCGGTCTGGTTGTGCCTGGTCGCCTTCTGGATCGTGTACGCCGCCTTCCGCACCCGCCATCTCGGCTGGAAGGGCGTCCTGGTCGACGTACTGATGCTGCCCGGGCTGGTGTTCTCCACCGTGCGCGCCTACTGGTTCGCCTCCTCGGTCGTGAAGTCGTACGCCACCCGCGTCTCGGCCTGGAAGTGACCGCAGCGCCAGGCGTCTTCAGCGCCCGGCTCTCCTGATCCGCCTGACTCATCTGCCTGATCCGACGCGGCCGCGAGGCCGCCGAGAGGAAATCGATCGTGAACTACCTCAGCGGTACCGGAACCGGACTCGTCACCGGGGCGGCGTCCCTCGCGGCCACCGGCACCTCCTCCACCGCTCACCTGATCATCGCCGCCAGCCTGGCCCTGGTCCTGGGCGGTCTGACGACCTACGCCGCGGCTCTCCGCCGCCGACGCCGCGACGCCAGCGCGGCCGGCCACTGAGCCGGAGCCGCCCGCCGTTCGTCACGCACAGAGGGCCGGACCACACCGTGGTCCGGCCCTCTGGTCTGGCGGAGATTCGAGCCCGGCCCGTCCTCAGACGGTCGTCGGCCGCTGCCGCTCGGCCACGGCCCGCACCGCCGACCCCGAGACGAGAACTCCTGACAGGGCGATGAGACTGGTCAGAATGTCCTGGATCTGCGCCGCCGGCGCATAGACGATCACGATGACGATCAGCACGGCCGCCCAGTCCCTCGGGCGAGCGATGGACAATACAGAGCGAGTTGGAGCCACAGTCATTGCGGTACCTCCTGGTCCTCGTTGCTGCTTGGCCCCATAGTGGCGCCTCCGAGGGCCAGGACATCGCTTGAGCACCCCGGTCAAGGACAACGGTCCCTCGAACGGGTGCTTGCGGAGCCCTGTTGCCCGCAACTCGCCTGCTACCGACGCCGTCAGCCGCTCTTGCGCAGCAGATGCGGCGCGTAGGCCTCGACCGCTTCCAGAAGCTCCCGCTTCGACGGATTCACCATGGCTCGCCCGGCCACGGTCACCGTGGGCACAGTCTCGTTCCCCTCAGCGACCGACCGCACGAACGCCGCCGCGTCCGGGTCCTGCCAGATGTTCACCTTGGTGTACTGAAGCCGAGTGAAGCGGAGTTGCGTCAACAGCCTCATGCAGTACCCCTGCCGGCCCGTTGCGATCTTCGTACCGCCGAACGACCCCTTGCCGTCACCGCTGTTGCGGGACAGGCTGTTCGACTTGTTCTGGGCGAGCAGGTCATACAGCTTCACACGCGCCGACAGTGGCCGTACGGCCCTCGGACCGGCACCAGGCATTCCGTGTCCTCCCCGACGACCTCCCGCTCTCGGAAGCCCGTGGTAGCGTCCGTATACAAGGTGTATGCGAGAGCTGGGGGCTGCCGTGACGTCCGGTCGGGAGAAGGCGTACGCGTATCTCAAGGACACGGTCCTGACGGATCCCGGGATGCAGGGCGCCTTTCTGTCGGAGCAGGAGCTCGCGGACCGGATCGGTGTCTCCCGCACGCCCATCAGGGAAGCGCTGCTGCAACTCGCCGCCGAGGACCTGGTCGAGCTGGTGCCCAAGCGGGGCGCCCGGGTGTCGCCGCTGACGGGGCGGGAGATCCGCGAGCTCATGGAGCTGCGGGGCATCGTAGAGCGGTACGCCGCCCAGCAGCTCGTCTCCGGTGGGGGAGCACCGGTCGCCGAGCTGCGGTCCCTGCTGGAACGGCAGCGCGAACTCACCGGTGCCGACCAGGCCCGGGAGTTCATCGCCGTGGACCACTGCTTCCACGCGGCCCTGGTCTCCGCCGTCGGCAACGCCCTCCTCGACCGGCACTACGAGGGCCTGCGCAGCCGCCAGGTCCGGGCCGGAGTGGTCGCCCTCTTCAACCAGCAGGGCCGCCAGGAAGCGGTGCTGGAGGAGCACGAGGCCATCCTGGAGGCCCTGGAAGCCGGTGACGCGCAGGCCGCGTGGGCCGCCATCGACCACCACCTGGAGTCGACGCTCAAGGTGCTGCTCGCGGGCTAGGCTCGCGGGCTAGCGGTGGGCCAGGGGGTGTCCGGGTAGGTGATCACCAGCATGGTGACGCCGTCCCGGGAGGTCCAGGGGCCGTGCGGCATTCCGGGCGGGCGGCAGGCGTACATGCCCGCTGTGAAGGTCCGGTCGAGCGTCACGTCGTGCATCGCTCCCTCGACCAGGTAGACCTCCTCCCAGAAGTCGTGGCGGGTCACACCGTCCGCCGAGGTGTCGGTACCCGGCGCCCAGCGGACGAGCGCCGTACGGGATCCACGCCCGGGGTCGTCGGCCAGGACGCGCTCCTCGACGCCCGGGGCGGCGCCGGCCGGGGTCCGCCATGGGCCGTCGGGGAGGTGGAACTCCAGCTCGGGCTTGCTCATCGCCACACCTCCGGGCGCCGGTTGGCCAGTACGGAGGTCCGCTGCCGGACCGCGGCGACCTCGTCGATGTCCAGGTCCGCCACCAGCAGCTCGGGCTCGGCGCCCAGCGCGTGCCGTACGGTCCCGTCGGGTCCGGCGACGAGGCTGTGCCCGATCCCCGTCGGGGCGGAACCCGGGCCGGTGCCCGCGCCGGGGTCCGCCTGGTCCACGGCGGCGAGCCACACCGTGGCGTCCAGCGCCCGGGCCCGTGCCAGCAGCTCCCACTGCTCGCGCTTTCCCGGCCCCGCGCCCCAGGACGCGGCCAGCAGTGTGGCGACGGCTCCGGCGTCGGCGTGCGCCCGGAACAGTTCCGGGAAGCGGATGTCGTAGCAGGTGGCAAGGCCCAGCCGTACGCCGTCCACGTCGATGACCGTCGTGGCCGAACCCGCGGCGACGGTGTCGGACTCACGGAAGCCGAAGGCGTCGTAGAGGTGGATCTTGTCGTACGACGCCTCGACCCCGGGCCCGGTGGCGAGCAGGGTGTTGGTCACCCGGCCTCCGTCGGCCGGGGTGAACATACCGGCCACGACGACCGTGCCGGTGTCGCGGGCGATCCGCCGCACGCCGTCGGCCCACGGTCCGTCCAGGGGCTCGGCGAGCGGTGCCAGTGGGGTGCCGAAGCAGGCCATCGACGCCTCGGGGAAGACGACGACACGGGCTCCGGCGTCCGCCGCCCGCCGGGTCCATTCCTCGATGAGCAGCAGGTTCTTCTCGGGGTCGGGGCCGGTGGTGAGCTGGCTCAGGGCGATCTGCACGGTGCGTCCTCCTCAGAGGCGGGTAGGGACGGTGTCCGCCTTCGGCGCGGCGAGCGCGGCGTCCTCGTCGACGGCGGCCTCGGGGTCGCGCCCCAGCCAGACGCCGACGAGGGAGACGCCCGAGGCGAGGGCGATGTACACGGCCAGCGGCGCCCAGGTGCCGTAGGCGCTCAGCAGGCTGGTGAACAGCAGCGGGGCGACGGCGCCGCCGATGATCCCGGCCAGGGTGTAGGCCAGGGACGAGCCGGTGGAGCGCAGCCGGGGCTCGAACTGCTCGGTGATGAAGGCGGCCTGCGGGCCGTACAGGCAACAGTGGATCACCAGGCCCACCACGACACCCGTGGCGAGTGGCAGCCAGGTGCCGCCGCCGATCATCGGGAAGAACACGAACGGCCACACACCGGCGGCCACCGCGGCACCGCCGTACAGCAGACGGCGGTTGACCCGGTCGGAGAGGGCGCCGGCCAGCGGCATCAGGAAGACCTGGATCGAGGAGCCGATGAGCACGGCCGCGAGGGCGGAGCCGCGTGACATGCCCAGTTCCTGGGTGGCGTACGTGAGGACGAAGACGGTGAACATGGCGTACAGCACGTCGGGGCCCACCCGGCACAGGATCGAGGCCAGCAGGGCACGGGGCTGGGTGGTGAACACCTCGCGGATGGGCGCCTCCGGCCGGGATCGCTCGGCCTCCATCGCCTTGAACACCGGGGTCTCCTCGAGCTTCGCCCGGATCCACAGCCCGAACCCGACGAGCACGCCGGAGAACAGGAACGCCACACGCCAGCCCCACGACTCGAACTGCGCCTCGGTGAGCAGTGCGCCGAGGGCGGCCAGGACGCCGTTGGCCAGCAGGTTTCCGGCGGGCGGGCCGACCTGGGCGGCGGAGGCGTAGAAGCCGCGGCGGAGTGGGTCCCCGAACTCGCTGGACAGCAGTACGGCACCGCCCCACTCGCCGCCGACGCCGACGCCCTGCGCGAAGCGCAGCACGACCAGGGCGATCGGGGCGGCCACTCCGGCCGTCGCGTACGTGGGCAGGACGCCGATCAGGAACGTCGCCGCGCCGATCAGGACCAGCGTGGCGATCAGCACCTTCTTGCGGCCGATCACATCACCGAGGCGGCCGAAGACGAAGCCGCCCAGCGGGCGTGACACATAGCCGACCGCGTAGGTGGAGAACGCCAGGAGCGTGCCGGTGAGCGGGTCCTCCGAGGGGAAGAACAGGTCGCCGAAGACCAGGGCGGCCGCGGCGGAGTAGACGGCGAAGTCGTACCACTCCAGCGCGGTGCCGGTGAGGCTCGCGACGAAGGCCCGGCGGACGCCGGAGTGCCTGCCTGACGCCTTGGCGTCGTCCTTCGTGTCGTCCTTCGGGGTGTCGGACATGGTTCCCATCCTTGCTCGGGGACTGCTCGGGGACTGCTCGGGGACGTCGGGGGACATCGACCTTCCGGCATACTTCTTGTATACAGGTCGTATGCGCAACCCCCGCGCGACGAGAACTTCACCTCGTACCCGATCTGCGGACCCGATCTCTGGGAGTGCCTCATGGCCGTACTGACCTTCGAACTGCCCGACGGATCGACGCGCGAGGTCGACGTCGTCCAGGTCCTCAACGCCGGGTATGCCGGACGCAGCCAGGAGGACGTCGCCGCGCACGTCGCGGAACTCGCCGAGCTGGGCGTGCCCGGCCCCTCCGTCACGCCCGCCCTCTACCCCGTCTCCCCCTACCTCGCCCAGCAGACCGACCGGGTCCACGCGCAGCACGCGCACACCTCGGGCGAGGCGGAGTGGGCGCTCGTCGTGGCGGACGGCGGGGAGCTGCTGCTGACCGCCGCCTGCGACCACACCGACCGCGACCTGGAGGTGCACGGCGTGGCCTGGAGCAAGAACGCGGGCCCCGACGTCCTCGCCCGCCGCGCCTGGCGCCTGGCCGACGTGGAGTCCCGCCTCGACGACCTCACCCTGCGCGCCTGGGTGACCCACGGCGACAAGCCGACGGAGATCCAGCACGGCACCCTCGCCGAACTCCTCACGCCGGCCTACTGGGTCGACGTCCTGCGCGCACGCGACGCGCTCACGCCCGGCACCGTCCTGATCTCCGGCACCATCCCCATGACCCCCGGCGTCGACCAGTTCGCCGAAGCCTGGAGCGTGGAACTGTCCGACCCCGCCACCGGAGACACGATCCGCCTCGACTACGACGTCCGGCCGATGCCGGCACCCATCGGCTGACGCCGGCCCTTCCTGACGTGCAGCACATTGCCGTCCAGGGGCAGCGGCGTCTGGTCCACCAGGGCGAGGCCGGCGTCGGCGAACAGCCTGGCGTAGTGGCCGGCCTGCCGCTCGCGCCCGCCGACGTTGCACATCATGTGGAGATCCCACGCGGTCGCCAGCGAGACCGAGCCGTCGGACGGCAGTACGCGTTCGACGACGAGCAGATCGGCGTGCTCGGGCATCGCGCGGGCGCAGTGGCGCAGGATCTCGCGGCAGCGCTCGTCGTCCCAGTCGTGCAGGACCCGGGACAGGACGTAGACGTCGCCGCCCGCGGGCACGTCCGCGAAGTCGCCGGCCACGAAGGCGCAGCGGGTGCCGAGGCCGCTCTCCTCGAGCCGGCGGCGGGCGGCTTCAACAGCGTGTGGACGCTCCAGCAGGACCCCGTTCAGGCGCGGGTGCGCGGCGAGGACGCGGCCGAGCAGCTCCCCGTTGCCGCCCGCGACATCTACCACCGTGGCCCCGGCGGGTGCCTCGGCCGCCGCGGTGAGCGCCGGGTGCGTGGGGACCGGGTCGAACATGGCGGCTCCGGCGGCCATGGACTGGTCGAAGAGTTCCGCGAGCCGGGGGTCGCGGGCGAAATGGTCGAAGTGGTTCTCGCCGAAGAGGTGCTCGAAGGCCACCTGTCCGGTGCGCACCGTGTGCCCGAGCCCGGCGAAGGACTCGTAGAACGGGCCGCCGTACATCAGCGCCAGCGCCCGCATCGACCCCGGGGCGCCGGCCCGCAGCAGTGCGCCCAGCTCGGTGAGCCGGAAGCCGTCGCGGCCTTCCGCCACCGCGCCCAGCATCGTGAGGTAGCGCAGCAGCGTCGCCAGGTTCCGAGGCCGCGCGCCGATCGCCCGCGCCAGTTCCCCGACGTCGACCCCTCGCTCCACATCCATGGCGTCGGGCACCCGGAGCTCGGTGAACGCGGCCAGCGCCTGTGTCGTCCACGCCCCGGTCAGCAGGCGCAGGAGCGTTTCGGCGGGCTGTCCGGCGCGATGCTCGTCGAGGTGGGCGGCGAGCAGGTCGCGGTGGTCGCCGGGGACGTACAGCTCCACGCGCCGGTATCCGGCCTTGGCCCCCGCGGCCGCGCCGAAGTAGAAGACCGTGCCGTTCTCGTGCGGGTTGTAGCCGCCGCCGTCGGGGGTGGCCCCGTAGCGCGCGAAGGCCGAGGTGAGGCCGCGCAGCACCAGCGGATCGGGCGCCACGACCTCGAAGGCGACGTGCGCCTCGTGCTGCCGTTCACGCTCGCACGCGGCGATCTCCTCCAGCCCCGATCCCGGCGGCACGGTCAGCGCGAACACCTCGACCGTACGGTGCTCCCCGTCAGCGCAGGCCACCGCGGGGCGCAGGATGCCGATGTCCAGCTCGGACGCCGGTCGCCGATGCCGTACGGCCAGCCGCTCGCGTACGACCACACTCGGTCGCGCCGGCAGGGCCGCGACCAGCCCGCAGTCGGTGAGCATGGCACGCAACCCCGCCTCGTCCGACGGGAAGACGAGCAGCGCGGCATGGGAGAAGCGGCAGTGCTCCACGAGAGCCCGCAGCTCCGGACCGTCGAGCCCGGGGAACAGGAGCGGGAGCAGGGCGGCGGTGTCCTGCTCCTTGACGAAGTCGACCGTCGCGAGCAGGCGGGACGTGTCGCCCGACAACGTCGTGATCATTGCGGGGATCCTCATTCAGATCTGGGATGACGCGGGAAAGGAAGGAGAACGCGGAGGAGCGGACCTCAGACGCCGACGTAGTGCTCGGCGAACCAGTCCTGGTGGCTGCGGGACGTACGCAGCGAAGCGATGCGGGAGCGCCGCAGGGAGTCGTGGAACAGGGAGGTGCCGTCCGAGCCGGACGGGCCGTGCAGCAACCGGATCATCCAGTGCGAGAACTCCTGCGCGCGCCAGATGTACGGCAGGCACCGCGCGGAGTAGGCGTCGAGCCCCCCGGAATCGCCGTGGACGAGGCCGTCGGCCAGGGCGTCGGCGAGGATCTCCGCCTCCAGGACCGCGAGATTGGCGCCCTTCGCCGCGCACGGGCTGACGAGGCCGGCGGCGTCGCCCGCCAGGAACAGCGAACCGTGCCGCAGCGGTTCGAGCACGTCGGACTCCAGGTCGACGACGGTTCGCTCTGCGAAGCGGCCGCGGTGCAGCGGGCCGTAATCCGCTCCCCGCATCCGCAGCTCCAGCTCGTCCCAGATCCGTTCCTCGGACCAGGCATCGGCCGGGGTGCCGCGCTCCCACTGCACGTAGTAGCGGGTGATCTCGCTCGTGCGCGCCATGTGCCCGGCGAAGCCCCGCTCGTGCACCGCGTACCCGACGGCGTCCAGACTGGGCGGCGCCTCGGCGAGCAGTCCGAGCCAGGTCACGCCGTGATCGCAGTGGTGCCGGCGCACCGAGCCGGGCGGGAGCGAGCGCCGGGCCGCACCGTGCCGCCCGTCGCACCCGGCCACGTACCGCGCCCGCCACCGCCCGGGCCGCCCGTCCGCCTCGCGCACGGTCACCGAGGGCCGATCGGTGTCGGTGTCGAGGACGGCCAGCGCCTCGGTGGCGAACTCGACCCGGCCCCCGGCGGCCAGGAACCGCGTCAACAGATCGGTGACCAGCCGCTGCTGGGGATAGACGGTGTGCCGCTCACCGCGTCCGAGCCCGCTGTAGTCCAGCCGGAACCGGCCGTCCACGGTGCGGAACTCACACGTGCTGTGCGCCCGCCCGTGCCGGTGCAGCCCTTCGGCCAGCCCGTGCCGCTCCAGGATCCGTACGGTGTTCGCCGCCAGGAACCCGGCGCGCGCCCGAGTCTGGACATACGCGCGCTCCGCACGCTCCAGGACGACGCAGTCGACCCCACGCCTCTGAAGAAGATTGCCGAGCACGAGCCCGGCCGGTCCGGCCCCGAGGATGACCACGTCGGCCGCGCTCCGGGTCTGCCTGTCTGTCACGAGACGGGATAGTAAGTCCAGCCAAGTGGCTTACTTGACGAAAATCACCTGAACGGGGAGGGCCGCGCTCGCATGACCCATTTCGGGCGCACATATTGTGCGAGTTTCTGGGCTTCTGTCCAGAATTGGTCCCGCGATGTGTTCCCTCACGAAGGTGAAAAGATCATGCCGACGTATGTCACGTTGCTGAACTGGACCGATCAAGGGATCCGGAACTACAAGGACACGGCGAAGCGTGCCGAGGCCTTCGCCTCGGGGGTGCAGAAGCTCGGGGCGAAGCTGGTGAGCATCTACTGGACCGTCGGTCCGTACGACCTCATGGCCGTCGTCGAAGCGCCCGACGACGAAACCGCCACCGCGGCTCTGCTGCAGCTCGGCGGGGTGGGCAACGTCCGCACCACGACCCTGCGGGCCTTCGGCCAGGAGGAGATGTCCCGCATCATCGCCAAGGCCGCCGGCTGAGACACGTCGGGCCGCCAACGCGAGGGCGTCCGCGCCCGAGGCCGCCAACTTCCGTGCCGAGCACCGGGTCGGGGTTGGCGGCCGCGCGGGTATGCGGTCAGGCTCGGTTGAGACGTGCGGCGATTCCGTGACCGATCAGCAAATACATGACGGCCGGAAGGCCGTAATTGAGGACAACGCGTAGGCCCTCTGTGTCCATCGTGAAAATGTCCTGCGACCACCAGGCCAGCAAATCCGCCGTTCCCCGTACGAACTCGACGAATACATTCGCCTGGTTCGCGTCGAGCAGGAACAGCAGGATCCAGAGACCGAGCAGACCCGCGGCGATGTCGGCGATCGTGCAGATCGTGAGGGCCGCACGGCGTGCGCCGTCCTGCTGGCGTACGGGGCGCTCCGGGCCTGTGGGCTGGTTGTACGTCTGATATCCGGGAGCCGGGTCGATGTTACTCACAAGGAATCCGATCTGACGCGTTGTCCTGTCGGCACGCTCGCCCCGGACACCGAAATGCAATCCGGTTCGTCGCCCCGCTTCTGCCTATCCCTGCGTCCTGTGAGCCCTGCCGTGTTACACCCCTATCCACAATGACCCGAATGGAAAGCGTTGGGTCGTGCTCCTCAGCGCACCGGGAAGCCGCAGGAGTAACCCTGTTCCTTGAGCCAGGGCAGGATCCGGCGCAGGGCCTCGACGGTCTGGGAACGTTCGCCGCCCGCGTCGTGGAAGAGGATCGTCGGCCCGTTCGGCAGCTCCCGCTCGACGGTGGCGACCATGGCGTCCGTGCCCGGCCGCTCGAAGTCCTTGGAGTCGACGTTCCAGCCCAGCGGGCGCATGCCCCGGGAGGCGGCCAGCTTGCGGCTGTAGGGGGTGAAGGCCCCGCCGGGCGCCCGGTAGTACATCGGCCGCACGCCCCCGGACGCCTTGGTGATCATGCGTTCGGCGTCGAGGATCTGCCGCGACTGGTAGGCCTCGGACTTCTTGTCCATGGTGGTGTCGTGCGACACCGAGTGGTCGCACAGCCGGTGCCCGTCCGCGACCACCTTCTTCACGAGGTCCGGGTGGGCCTGTGCCTGCGTCCCCACCATGCAGAACGTGGCCTTCACCCCGTACTCCCGCAGCACGTCGAGCACTTCCGGGGTCCACACGGGGTCGGGGCCGTCGTCGATGGTGATGTTGACGCCGCGCGCCCCCTTGTCCGAGGCGTGCACGATGCTCTCCGCGACCGGCTTGACGTCACCGCCCGGCCTGGCCGACGCGCTCGCCTTCGGCGACGAGCCGTCCGTGGCACCGGCCTGCGCGGTCCACACCGAGGCACCGGTGGCGAGCAGCGTCACCCCGAGCGCCGCCCCGATCACCTTGCCGTACCAGCCCCGCCCGCCACCGTGCCGTGCCATGTCCGCCCCGCTCTCCAGCAGTTCCTCGCCGATGCCCGGTCACCGTGCGACCAACTGGCATGACGAGAAGCGGCGGCCCCGGGATCCCTCCGTTACCGATCACGGACAATCCCGGGGGAGTCCGCGGACAACTCGGCGGGGGGCGTCTGAGCGTTTGCGCGTCAGGGCGTCTGGGCGCCTGTGTGAAAACCGCCTGACGAAACCTCAAATAGTCAACGGAAGCTACCCATCGGTCTCACATTCCACGGCAATTCGACGAAGTAGTCACAACTGCTCCACATCCGGAGTCTAGGTTCTGCATGATTCCTTCGACGCACACCGGGAGAGGAGTCCTCGTTGCCCGGAATCGACGAGTGTCTGCTGGAGGCCATGAAGCTGCCCGGCGCCCGCGGCGCTGCCGTGGTCGACTGGACCAGCGGCCTGGCTCTGGGCACGGCAGGGGAGTCCCCGGGCGGTGACCACGAGGTCGCGGCGGCCGAGGCGGCGGAACTCGCCCGGATCGCGGCGGAGTACCAGTCCTTCGCCCCCGCCGACGGCTCCGACTGGTCCGACCGGTCCGGCGACGACACCCCCGTAGAGGACCTGATCGTCAGCAACCGCGACAGCTACCACCTCCTCCAGTTCGTCCGCACCACGTTCGACAGCAGCGTCTTCCTGCATCTGTGGCTCGGCCGCAGCGAGGGCAACCTCGCTCTGGCCCGCATCCGGCTGCACGACCTGGCGCGGCAGCTCGTATTGGGATGACAACGTTGCGGACGCTCTCCTCCGGCATATCCCGGCCAGGCCCCGGCCCCGCTCTGCTCGGTTCGCCGATGCTGGACCGGCTCGCCGGCGAGAAGGCCACCGGCTCCCTCATGCGGGAACGCGGCACTCTCTATCTCGCCGACGGCCAGGTGATACACGCGGAGAGCCCGCACACGCCCGGGATCGACGTGCTGCTCACCGCGGGCGGCGCCCTGTCACCCGAGGAGTGGTCCGAGGCCCTCACCGAGGCCGGGCCCCGACAGCGGGTGGGCCGGTTCCTGGTGGACAGCGGCCACTTCCCCGAGGGCGCGCTGGAACTGTGCCACCTCGGGGCGCTGTACGACGCGGCGTTCTTCGTGCTCGGGCCGGGCGGCGGCACAGCCCGGTTCCGGCACGGGGTCGCGCACTGGCTGGGGGCGGTGCGTCCCGTGCCCGTCGGCGCGGTGCAGCGCGAGACGGTGCGCCGGCGGGAGCTGCTGCGCGAGATCTGGTTCGAGGAGGAGACGGACACCCAACCGCTCGTACGCACCCGTCTCCCCCTCGACACCCGCCTGCCACGGCGTCAGCACGCGGTCCTCGAGCACGTGGACGGGACGCGAACGGCATCCGACATCTCCCATGTCCTGGGCCGCCCCGCCTTCCACACCCTCGTCGAGGTCCGTCGTCTCGCCGCCGCCGGCATCGTGGCCGCGGCCCGGCGACCACCGCGACCCGCCACCGGGCCCGCCCGCCTTCCGGGAACCTCGGCCGGCCCCGACGCCGCCCTGCTGCGCCGAATCAAGAACGCATTGGAGGCCCTGTGATCCGCGCGATCAGACAGCGCGCCGAGAGGAGACAGCTCATGGCGGCCGAGGCCGAAGTCCTCGACGAACTGCACAGCCTCCGGGCCCGCCTGCCGCAACTGACCGGCGCCCTCGCCGCCAGCGTCGACGGCCTCGTGCTGGCGCAGGACATCCGGGGGGTGGAACCGGAAGGGCTGGCCGCCCTCACCGCGGCCGCCCAGGGCGTGGCCCTGCGGCTCACCGACGCCACCGGGCAGGGCGACTTCCGCGAGCTCCTCGTCCGCGGTGCGCACGGCTATGTGGCCACCTACGCCGCCGGCCCGTCCGCCGTGCTGACGCTGGTCGCCGAGGGACGGGTGAACGTCGGCCGGCTGCACCTGGAGGGGCGCCGCTCCGGCAACCGCATCGGCGAACTGCTGCAGACCGCCGTTCAGCGGCCCGACCGCGCCCCGAGACAGCCACCGCCCACAACCCCCACCACCACCGGCAGCGGCCCTCTGCCCGTACGGACTCCCTCACCGCGGCCCGACGGCACCGGCACCGGCGCCGGCGCCCCGCGCACGGCCACCGGGGAGGCGCCGAGCACGTAGACCGAACGCCTCTCTCCGCACCCGCACACCGCTTTCCGCACCACAGCCCGGCACAGGCCTGAAACACGCGAGGCCGGCACCAGTCCGAAAGGAACAGCACGTCATGGCGAACACCGAAGCAGCGCTGAAGGAAGCCCTCTCATCGATCGAGGGCGCGACCGGCGCCGCGCTCGTCGACTACACCAGCGGGATGGCGCTGGGAACCGTCGGAGGCAGCAACAGCTTCGACCTGAACGTGGCGGCGGCCGGCAACACCGACGTCGTCCGCGCCAAGCTGCGCACCATGGAACTCCTCGGCATCAAGGACGAGATCGAGGACATCCTCATCACCCTGGGCACCCAGTACCACCTGATCCGGCTGCTCAGGAGCCAGGGAGGCAACGGCCTCTTCCTCTACCTCGTCCTGGACGCCGGACGCGCCAACCTGGCGATGGCCCGCCACCAGCTGAGGAGGATCGAGGCCCAGCTCGAAGTCTGAGGCCGGCCCGCACCGGTGCGCGAGCCGATGATCGCGGGACAGCGGCGAATCTGTGAGCTATCTTTGGGCCCGCCTCATCCATGATCAACAGTCGGCCGAACGACCACCTGCACCGACGTTCGTTCTCCCACCCCCCACGCCAGGTCCACGGATCCCCCGACTGGGGTCAACGCGTATGCACACTGGGAGACATCGCGTGACATCTGAAGAAGCAAGACACCGCTCGTCTGAACAAGCGATACGCCGCTCGCCCGAGCGCGAAAGACACAGCTTGCCGAGACGCGGACGCGACCACCGCATGGCAACCGCCGTCGTGGTCGCCGCACTGGCAGGCGGTCTGCTGGTGCCCACCGTCGCGGGCAGCGCCGTCGCGGCGACCGCCGACCGTGCGTCGGTCTCCGGCCGCTACGGCGACTTCAACGGCGACGGTCATGTCGACCTCGCCGCCTCCGCCCCCGACGCCACGGTCGACGGCACGGCGGGTGCCGGGGCCGTCACCGTCGCCTACGGTTCCGCGGACGGCGCGGGCGTCACCCAGGCCGAACGAGTCACGATCAGCCAGAACTCCAAGGGAGTCGGCGGGCAGGCCGAAGCAGGTGACCACTTCGGATTCTCCGTGGCCATCGCCGACTTCAACGACGACGGCTTCGCCGATCTCGCCACCGGCACCCCGGGCGAGGACGTCGGGGACGACCAGGACGCCGGTATCGTCCAGATCCTGTGGGGCTCGCCGACCGGCCTGTCGGGCAGTGCCAGGCTCGCCGATCCCACGAGCACCGATCAGGACGCCCACGGCCGGACCCTCGCCGCGGGTGACTTCAACGGCGACGGCAAGGACGACCTGGCCGCCGGCAACACCTCGGCCCAGGCCTGGCTGTACGCGGGCGGTATCACCAAAGAGGGCGCTGACAGCGGCACTTATCCGCTGGGCAACCTGAATTCCTGGGGTGGCGAGGTCGTCGCCCTCACCGCCGGCGACGTCACCGGCGACGGCGCGGACGACCTGCTGTTCAACCACTCCCAGCTCTATCGCAGCGGTGGTGACGCGAGCACGCTGGGCCTGGACCCGACGCCGTTGCAGGTCGGCTCCCGCGGTGGCTACTCCTCGGTGTTCGGGGACTTCGACAACGACGGCTACGGGGACATCGTCCTCGGCCGCGAGGGCGGGAACGGCGGCGAGATCACCTACGTCCCGGGCCGCCCCGTTTCCCAGACCGACCCCACCTGGACGGTGGACGACGTCGAGAGGTACACCCTCACCCAGGACGACTTCGACACCCCGGGTGACGGCGACCTGTACGACCGGTACGGCGCCGGACTCGCTGCGGGTGACATCGACGGCGACGGCTACGACGACCTCGCCGTCGGCGATCCCAACGAGGACACCGACACCGACACGGTCGCCGACGCCGGGCACGTGACCGTCATGTACGGCGGCTCCATCGGGCTCACGACCACCGACCGCCAGGTCTTCGACCAGGGCACCGACGGCGTCCCCGGCGACAACGAGGCCGGCGACGGCTTCGGCTCCCGGCTGCTGCTCAGCGACCTCAACGGCGACGGCCGGAAGGACCTGACCGTCGCGGCGCTGGGCGAGGACGACGGGAGCGGCGCGCTCACCACACTCCTCGGCTCGGACACCACCCTCACCGTCACCGGAGCACGCAGCCTGACCCCGGCGTCCTACCTCCTGCCGCCCACCGGCCAGCCACACCTCGGCAGCAGCCTCCAGGGACATCCCCCGATAACGCCCCAGCCGCTCCCTGACGTCGGCTGAGACGGCCCCCGATAACACGCACACCAACAAGGCCCAGGTCTCTGACCTGGGCCTTGTTCCCGGATGTAGGGGTCAGTGCTGGGTGGCTCAGTGCTGGGTGGCGACCATGCGGTGGGGCCCGTCCTGAACGAACGTGGCGGCGGCGTCCCGCCGGCGCCGGGCGTCCTCGGGGGATCCGTCGAACGGGGTCTTCTCCGAGACGACGACCCTTGCCGGTACCGCGTCCGGCCATGTGACCTTGTGGTAGGCCTTGCCCGTCGGGACGAAGCTCTCCGCGGTGGAGATGAGCTGGCGGTTCCGCGGCTTGTCCGGCGAGAGCCGGTCAGGCCCGGTGTGCGGTCCGGCGGTCGGACGTGATGCGGGACATGGCTGATCCTTTGGACTCCGGGGGCCGTTGAGACTGCGAAATCCAGCATTCGGCGAACCGGTTGCCTCCCCCACGCGCACGCTTGCCTCAGCCGCACCGTCGGCACGCGTGCCAGCCGGATTCTGCGATCAGCCGAAAGGTAGGAGGCAGGCCGTTCCAGGACTTGTGAGACGGCGAGCACGGAGGTGCTGTGAGCGGCCGTCTCGACGTCGTGTCGCGGGCACCTTCCGAATGGTTCAGCGGGGCACGCCGACGGCGCGGGAGATAACGGTGTCGAAGGCGCGGTCGGGCAGGATGCGGCGCAGGGTGATGAGGGGGCGGGCGCCGAAGCCGGTGGCGTAGCGGGTCTTGGGGCGGCGGGCGGTGACGGCCTTGGCGATGGCGTCGGCGATGACCTGGGGCGGGGAGTTGCGGTTGGCGTTGGCCTCGGAGCGCAGGGAGGCGGCGACGGCGGTGGCCTGGGCGGCGTAGGGGCCGCTGCTGGAGGACTTCTCCAGCTTGTCGGCGGCGATGCCGCCCCATTCGGTGGCGATGCCGCCGGGTTCGATGACGACGACGTCGATGCCGAAGGGCTTGGCTTCCAGGCGCAGGCAGTCGCTGAGCGCTTCTAGGGCGAACTTGGTGCCGTGGTACCAACCGCCGAGCGGCGTATGGATCTTGCCGCCCATCGAGGTGATGTTGACGACCGTGCCGGAGTGCTGGGCACGCATGTGGGGCAGGACGAGCTGGGTCAGGCGCAGGGCGCCGAAGACGTTGACCTCGAACTGGTAGCGGGCCTCGTCCATGGGGACGTCCTCGACGGCGCCGTAGGAGCCGTAGCCGGCGTTGTTGACCAGGACGTCGATGCGGCCGGTTTCGGCGGCGATGCGGTCGACGCCGGCGCGCATGGAGGCGTCGTCGGTGACGTCCATGGCCAGCGGGCGGATGCCGCGGTCGGCGAGCAGCTGAAGGCGGTCGGCGCGGCGGGCGGCCCCGTAGACGGTGTATCCGAGTTCCTGGAGCTTGAGGGCGGTGGCTTCGCCGATGCCGGAGGAGGCACCGGTGACGAGGGCGGTCTTGGTGGGCATGGCGGGGTCCTCACAACTAAGATGAACTTCGGTTCACCATCTATCCTGAACCGTGGTTCACTTTTATGCAAGGGGAAGGGCAGGGACATCGCAATGACCCAGGCCAGGGCGCCGCGCGCCGACGCGGTCCGCAACCGGAAGAAGATCCTCGCCGCCGCCAGTGAGCAGATCACCGCGCACGGGCCCGAGGTCGGGATGGACGAGATCGCCGCCGCCGCGGGCGTGGCCGTGGGCACCTTGTACCGGCACTTCCCCACCAAGACCGACCTGGTCGCGGCCGTCGTCGCCGAGTTCGTCGCCCGGGTCGCCGACGACGCGCAGGCCGCGCTCGAGCGTGTCACCGCCGGTACCCGGGCCCTGGACGAGCTCACCGCGTTCCTCGGCCGCGTGGTCGAGGCATCCGTGACCGACCGCGCCGTCAAGGCGGCTGCCCAGGCCCTGGGCGCGGAACCCGGCGACCGGGCCACCGAGGAGCGCGCGAGCGCAGCCGTCGCCGCCCTCATCCAGGCAGGTCAGGCCGACGAGGACATCCACCCGGACGTCACCGTCAACGACATCTACCTGCTGTTCTCCACCGCCCCCACCGACCAGCCCCCCGCGGCCCGCGCACGCTGGCTCACACTCGTCGTGCCGGGCCTGACCACCCGAGCCCGGCCTGCCGGCATCTGAGTGTGGATGCCCGTCGGCGCGACGAGGCCGGGATGTGCGGACTGGGGCCATCAACAGGAGGTCCGCTCCGGCCCTGCGCTGGGAGTCTTTGCTGTGAGGGGTACCGACCCGACATCGAGGAAACCCTGAGCGCCCTGACGGACCCGGTGCGTCAGGGCAAGGTCCGCTACCTGGGCTCGTCCGCCTTCCCCGGCAGCCAGAGCGTCGAAGCGCAGTGGGTCGCCCACGACCGGTGTCTGGAGCGGTTCGTGTGCGAGCAGGCGCCGTACTCCATGCTCGTGTCTTTCGACATGTCCCTGCCGGTCAACCAGCGCAAGCTCGGGGCGACCGAAGCCCTCGCCCACTTGGCCGAGGACAACGGAACGACGCTGATCGAGATGGCCATCGCGTTCGCGCTCAACCATCCCGCGGTCGCCTCGGTCCTCATCGGCCCGCGCACCTTGGACCACCTTCAGACTCAGACGCAACTGCCCGCGGCCGACGTCATCCTGGACCCGGCGGCCCGCCGACGCTGATCACACACCCGTTCCCAGAGGAGCAACCATGCGGTACCGCACACTCGGCAGCTCGGACCTTCAGGTCTCGGAGATCTCGCTGGGATCCTGGCTCACCTACTCCGGCGGCATCGAGGCCGACCAGACCCGTGCCTGCACCGAGGCGGCGTTCGACGCGGGCATCAACTTCTTCGACACCGCCAACGTCTACGGCCAGGGCGCCGCGGAGACGGCCTGGGGCGAGATCCTCTCCTCCCGCCCCCGCGACTCCTACATCTTGGCCACCAAGGTCTACTTCCCCATGTCGGACGACCCGGCCGACCAGGGCCTGTCCCCGGCGCAGATCGCCCGGCAGATCGACGCCTCCCTCACCCGCCTCAAGACCGACCACGTCGACCTGTACCAGGCGCACCGCTTCGACCCCACCGTCCCGATCGAGGACACCATCGAGGCGTTCCAGAAGGCCGTCGAACAGGGCAAGGCCCGCTACCTCGGCTTCAGCGAGTGGACCCCCGAACAGATCCAGGCCGCGATCGACATCGCCGGCCCCGACCTGTTCGTCTCCTCCCAGCCGCAGTACTCCCTGCTGTGGCAGGCCCCCGAGGCCGAGGTGTTCGGCCTGTGCGCCGCGAACGGCATCTCCCAGATCGTCTGGTCACCGCTCGCCCAGGGCGTCCTCACCGGCAAGTACAAGCCCGGCCAGCCCGTCCCGGAAGGAAGCCGGTTCGCCAGCGCGGAGATGGCGGTGTCCCAGGACCTCGTCTACAGCGACGCCACCTTGGAGGCCGTGCAGCGCCTGGTTCCCATCGCCCAGGAGGCGGGGATGAGCATGGCCACCCTGGCCCTGGCCTGGGTGCTGCGCCGAACCGAGGTCGCCTCCGCGATCACCGGCGCCTCCCGCCCCGAGCAGATCCACGCCAATGCCGCCGCCTCCGGGGTGGAGTTGTCCGACGACCTCCTGGCCGCCGTCGACCAGGCCCTCGGCGACGTCCCCCTCACCGAGCCCACCCTCGCCCCCGCTGCCCAGGCCGGCATCAAGCACCGCTGACGCTCCACCACAACTCATCCGGCACCAGCCGCTCAACGATCTCCACCACCATCGACAGCCCACCGAGTCGACCAAATGAGATGACGTCTACGAGGCACAGCTCCCGGGCAGGTAGCTGTAGCCGTCGAGGAAGAGGAGAGGTCCCAGGACGGGGTCCTGGACCACTTCCCAGGAGGATACGAAAGGCGATTCCCCCGGCACGTGGAAGGTCATGGATCGGGAGTCGCTGACGACGACACCCGAGAAACCCGCGTTGCCCCTGCTCGCGATGAACTCTCCGGTATTGGAGAATTGATACGTCCAGTGTCCTTCGGCGTTGCTGCCGCCGCACCAGACACCGACGACGCTGTCGGGGACCGACCCCTCGACGAGCCCGCTGCTCTCCGTGGGTTCTTCGGTCGGCTCCTCTGTGGGTTCCTCGGTGGGTTCCTCGGTCGGCTCCTCCGTGTATTCGTAGGTCGTTTCCCCGGAGTCGTTCGGCGAAGGGCCTGGCCCGCAGGCACTTGCGGTCAGCAGCGCGACTATGAGAATCGCTGAACACGCGGCGCCGCGGCGGGTGGCATTCGTGGTGGACGGCATGCGGGGCCTCCTGATGCGCGAGGTCGGACAGGGCTGTGGTTCCGATGGCGTGGGCGCCTGCGGCGGGCGGCTCACGGGCCGGTGAGCCGCCCGCCCGGCCGTGTCAGCGAACGATCGCGCTGCGCCCCCAGGTCAGTCCGAGGAAGGTGACCAGCATCCATGCCGGTCCGACGACACCCTGGAAGCCGGGAAGGCCGGTGATGCCCGCGAACAGGACGACCGCCAGTACGGGCACGATGCTGAACCAACCGATCCACCGTGAGATCGTGCGTTCACGCAACGCCATCCAGGCCACCGCTCCAGCCGCGACCACGACGCCGAGCCAGCCGATGTACCCGCCGAAGTCGTTGAGCATGAAGTAGACGAACAGCCCGTTCTCACCGAAGGACCGCTCATCCATACCGGCCGGCAGATAGATCGCCAGGGCGCCCTTCCATCCGTAGCCATAGGTCAGTCCTGCGGCCGAGGCCGTCAAGGCGCCGCTGACCACATAGGCAGCGGTGCTGGAAGGTACCCGTGGTTCGACCTGACGCCGCCATGCCGCGGCCAGCACCAGGAGCAGGAGAACCGTCAGGAACCCCGCGACGAGACCGAGATGCGCCACGGAGCGCCCCACGTCGTCGAGGATCGACGCCTCGACGGGTGTCCGCTCGACCGTGCCGGCCCGGACATCCGCCACGAGCGTGGCGACTCCTCCGAACACGCCTGCTCCGACCCCGTACAGGGGCCACTTCGCCCTTCCGTCGCCGTCCTGTCGCGCCATGCGCCCCGGGCGGGCGTCCGGATCGATGGTGGTCATCCGCGTCAACTCCCTGTGAGTGCGGGTCCGTTACCGATCCGACTGTCGCGGGGGACGTGTCCCGCCGCCCAGGGACCCGGGCCCCGGACGACCGGGACGGTTTTGCCGGATCGCGCCCGGTAAGGGCCGGCATTACGGGAACATGTGGGTGTGAGTCGGGGGGATCGGGCACTGCGTCACACCGCGTACGGCATTGCGAGCCTGGGCACAGCGGGCTGTCTGGCGACGGTGCCCGTGCATGATTGGCTGGCTGAACGCATCGCCGTCACGCCCCTGTACTGGTCCGACCTCGTGCTCGGCTCTGTCTGGCCGCTGGTGGGCGCCGTCGTTGCCAGGGGCCGCCCGCGTAATCCCGTCTGCTGGCTGATGCTGCTGCCCGCGATGATCGGGCCGTACCATCTCCTGGCCTACTACGCCGGTTACAGCCGCCTCGTCGCCGAGGATCCCCTTCCCGGGTGGGAGGTGGGAGCCTGGATCGGATGCTGGGGCTTTGTCGGCTACTGGTTCGCCACGCCCTTGGTGCCCTTGCTCTTTCCGCACGGCCGCCTGGAAACAGCGCCGCGCCGGGCGTGCGCCCGGGCTGTCATCACGGTCGCCGGGACAGGAACGCTGGCCACGATGCTGCGGCCCAGCGGCACCGATCCCGTCCCTGGTGTCCCGAATCCTCTCGGGATCGCGGGCTGGGAGTGGCTGCACACGGTGATGTTCATCTGTGCCGCGGCCACCATGCTCGGCGGTTCCCTCGCGGCCGCCGTCTTCCTCGTCCTGCGTACCCGCGCTGCGACCGGTGTCGAGCGGGCTCAACTGCAGTGGCTGATGCTCGGCGGGCTGCTGATGGCGTTCTCCTTCCTCGCCTTCCCGTTGGACGACGCGGAGCAGCCGGCTCTGGTCGGTGATCTCGTGATGCTGGTGGGGCTGCTCGGCCCGCCTGCGAGCATCGCCGTCGCCATGCTGCGGCACGGACTGTTCGATGTGGAGCTGGTCCTCGGCCGCGCCATCGTCTTCGCCGTCCTCAGCGCGCTTGTTCTGGGGGTGTACGCCGCGGTCGTCGCCGGCGCGAGACTGATCGCGCCCGGGTCCCTGACGGGGACTTGTCTGATCGCTTTCACCGCACTGCTCGCGGCCAACGGCCGCGGCACCGTACAGGCAGCCGTGGACCGGACGCTGTTCGGGCATCGCCACGATCCGTACGCCGTCGTCGCCCACGTCGGTCGCCGGGTCGCTCCGGCCGGCGAGCCGGCGGAAGCCATGCAGCATCTCGTCGATGCCTTGCGGTCCGCGCTACGGCTGCCCTACGCGGCCTTCGAGAGCCCCGCCGTAGCGGCGGCCTCCGGCAGGCCGGCGGCCGGCGCGGGCTGGCGGGCCTTCCCCTGCCGGGCTCTGGGCCGCGAACTCGGTGTACTCCGCGTAGGACGGCGAAGCGTCAACGACCCTTGGACGGCGAAGGAGCAGGCAGCGGTCGAAGAGGTCGCGGACCGCGCCGGGACACTCGCCTACGCCGCCGGTCTGGTCGAGGACATCGCCCGCAGCCGGTCACGCATCCTGTCGGTGCGTGAGGAGGAGCGACGGCGGCTGCGCGCGGACCTCCACGATGGCATCGGCCCCTCCCTGGCCGGCACCGCCCACCAGCTCGATGCCCTCGCCCGGCGCATCGACGACCCCCATCTCGCGGGGTGCGTCAGGACACTTCGGGACAGGCTCCGCTCCACAGTCGCCGATCTGCGCACCGTGGTCCAGGGGCTCCGGCCCGCGGTCCTCGACCAGCTCGGGCTTCCCGGCGCCCTGCGGGAACTGCTGGCCGGGTACGACACCCCGGCATGTCACAGCAGCATCGACGGCGCCTGCCACAGTCTGCCGGCCGCCGTCGAGGTCGCCGCGTACGCCATCGCTGCCGAGGCGGTCGCCAACGCCGTCAGGCACAGCGCCGCCGGCCGCCTCGAACTGACCGCCCGTATGGAGGACACCGTCTTGATTCTGTCGATCCGCGACAATGGACGCGGTATTCCGTCCAGGCACAGGGCCGGTGTCGGACTGCGCAGCATGAAGGAGCGCGCAGCCGAGATCGGAGGCTGGCTGGAGGTGACGACCGAGCCCGGCGAAGGCACCCTCGTGCGAGCCGGCCTCCCGGTAGGTGACCCGCGGTGAGTGTCACCGTCCTCGTCGTCGACGACCATCCCGTCTTCCGGGCCGGAATGGCCACCGTCCTCGCCGATCTCCCCGATGTGACGGTCGTCGGAGAAGCGTCCGACGGCGCCGAAGCCATCACCGCCGCCGGCCGACTGCGGCCGGCGATCGTGCTCATGGACCTGCGTATGCCGAACGTCAACGGCCTGGAGGCCACGGCCCAGATCACCACCGCCCATCCGGATATCGCCGTTCTCATCCTGACCATGGACGAGGACGAGGACTCGGTGTTCGCCGCCCTGCGCGTCGGCGCACGCGGCTACCTGCTCAAGGAATCGGACGGCGCCGACGTCCACCGCGCCCTGCTCGGTGTCGCCCGCGGCGAAGCGGTCTTCGGCCCCCGGATCGCCCAGCGCGTCCTGTCCCATTTCGCCACTCCGCCCACCGCCAGATCCCCCCTCCCGTTTCCTCATCTCACCGACCGCGAACGCGAGACCCTCGATCTGATCTCCCGCGGCCTGGACAACGCTTCCATCGCCCGCAGCCTGTCCCTGTCCGAGAAGACCATCCGCAATCGGGTCAGCGACGTTCTGGCGAAACTGCACGCCCGGTCTCGCACAGAGGCAGCAGCCCTCGCGCGGGACGCGGGCCTGGGGCATCCCCGTCGCTCCGCGTAGGGTCCCCTGGAGGGAGGACGGTCAGAGGGTGGCCGTCGGGGCTACGAGGTCACGGTCAGCAAGTCCCGCTGGTCCGCGCGCAGTTCCACGTTGTCCGCGTACAACAGCGCGTGCCCCGGGTCGAAGAGGAGGGCGCGGCCCATCTGGGACGCGAAGAAGTTTTGGTGCTCGCGGCGCTCGTGCAGCGGCGGAAGTCCGGCGGCCGTGCACCCGTACCAGACCGCTTCCACCATGTGCCCGGCTGCCTGGTACCAGTACCCGTCGTCGCCGGTCCGGACGACGGATGCGGCGGCCAGGCGACGATGTGGCCCACGTGGTGGATGCGGGCGATGTCGGGCCCCATGGTCCTCTCCGGTCGTCGCGCGCCCTCGTCGGTCAGACGCGTGGACCGAGGAACAGGCCTCCGCTCGCGTCGATGACCTGGCCGGTGATCCAGCGAGCGGCGTCGGATGCGAGGAAGGCGACCACATCGGCGATGTCGTCGGGCCCGCCCAGCCGGTCGAGTGCCGTCAGAGCGGTGATCTGTTCGGCGAGGCCCGGCACGTCGAAGACGGCTCCGTTGGCCGCCGTCCTGGTGGCTCCGGGAGCGACGGCGTTCACCGTGATCCCCCGGGGCCCGAGTTGGTTGGCCAGGGTCCTGCTCATCGTCTCGACCGCGGCTTTCGTCATGGCGAAGGACGTCTGGGCCGAGTTGGCCATCCGCGTCGCCACCGATGAGATCGTGATGATCCGGCCGCCGTCACGCAGCAGGGGCATCGCGTGCTCGATGATGAAATACGGCGCTCGCACGTTGACCGCGAACAGGCGGTCGAACTCCGCCCGGGTCGTCGCGCCGAGCGGGCCGGCCGGCGCAGCCGCGGCGTTGTTGACGAGGATGTCGAGCGGTCTGCCGGACAAGCAGTCCTCGACACCGGCGAAGAGTGTCTCGACATCGCCGTCCACGCCCAGTTCGGCCTGGACGGCGCGGGCGGCCCCACCAGCCCGTTCCACCGCCTCGACCGTCGCCGCCGCCCCGCTCTCGTCCGTGCCGAAGTGCACGATGACCATGCCCCCTTCCGCCGCGAGCCGGGCTGCGATCGCTTGGCCGATGCCACGCGACGCACCCGTCACCAAAGCCGTCCTGCCGACCTGACCGCTCATACCGTCCACCCCATCGCATGTTAGTTACTAACACTGCGGTAGTGTCTACCATATGACGGAGCGAAAGCCTACGCTGAGGGAACGGCAGCGAGCCGGGACGCGGCGCGTGATCCAGGAGCATGCGGTACGGCTGTTCACCGACCGCGGCTACGACACGGTGACGGTGGCCGAAGTCGCTGAGGCCGCCGGGGTCTCGGCGATGACCGTGTACCGGCACTTCCCCACCAAGGAGGACCTCGTCCTCATCGACCAGCCCGCCCGGCTCATCGCCGAGAAGGTCGCCGCATCGCCCGCGACGCAGCCCGTGGTGCGCCGCGTCGGTGGCGCACTCGTCGATGCGGCCACGGTGCTGATCGGTGACGAGGGGGACGAACCGGCAGTGAGCGAGCGGTTCCTGCTGGACTGCCTCCGGCTGATGGTCTCGACGCCCGCGCTGCGGGCCCGGCATCTGGACAGCCAGTACGCGCTCCAGCAGGCCATCGTCGACGCCCTCGGCCTGGACGACGCGACTACCCATGACGCCGCGTTCCGTGCCCAGGCCGCGACCAGCGCATGCCTGGCCGCGATGCACACGGCATTGACGCGCTGGGCCGAGGACGACGGGCAGACGGAACTGCCCGACCTGATCGCGCGAGCACTCGCCGCGTCCTTCGGGGACGTCGTCGCCACCGGCCACAGGAATCGAGGCGGCCATAACCCGCCGTCAGGAGTACTGCCACCAAGCCCGGAGCTTCGCCCAGTAGACGCGTCGGAAAAAAAGGTGTGAACTCAGCGCTAACGAAATCCCTGTGGCTGCGGCCTATCGTGAGAACCGCACTGACGCCCACCGGCCAAGAAGCTGAAGGGGAGCGATGCGGAAGTCACGGATGGGCACGAGAATTACCACGGCCGGAAATGGGACCTGATTTCTCAGTGGGATCACGAGACATCAGGGAGAGGGGAGGAGAGGGATAAAGAAAGCCAGGTGCCGGCGGCACAGGCCGGAACGAGCACGGCCTACGTATGTACCAATCCGAGGTGAACGGGATTCCGGCCGGCCAGGGCGCGTTCTTTCATGACGGCGACAGGTTCTGGATCGAGGATATAGCCGGCGACCCCATGACCCTTTGAGGCAATCGGAAGCAGGACCGCCCCACAGCCGCAGAGCGTGCTGTGAGCGGTGCCGCTCGGACTCTCGGCGTGCTTGTGAGAGTGACGGTGTGGTAGCGAGCCACCATTGCCATCACACTTCGCCGTCAAAGGCCCCGGACCAAGATCGGTCTGGGGCCTTTTGACTGGTGCCCCCGGCAGGATTCGAACCTGCGACACCCGCTTTAGACATCGTTCCTTATGGCCCGATCGCGTTTTGAACCGGGCATGACGATTCCTGTTGAGCGGTTGGTACCGGACGAGTTGTGGGCTCTGTTCCGGCGGGTGGTGCCGCCCGCCGAGGTGAAGCGTCCACAGGGCGGGGGGCGGCGTCGAGCCGGTGACCGCGAGGCACTGGCCGCGATCATCTTCGTCGCGACCTCCGGCTGTACGTGGCGGCAGCTCCCGCCGGTGTTCGGTCCGGCATGGCAGACGGTGTACCGGAGGTTCGCACAGTGGAGTCGGGACCGGGTCTGGGCCCGGCTCTGCCGCGTGGTCCTGGATGAACTCGGTGCTCGGGGTGAGCTGGACTGGTCGCGGTGCGCGATCGATTCGGTCAGCATCCGTGCAGCAAAAGGGGGATGCTGACGGGACCGAATTCGACCGATCGTGGCAAGTCAGGAACGAAGATTCACCTGCTCACCGACCGGAACGGACTGCCGCTGTCGCTGGGCATCTCCGGAGCCAACATGCACGACAGCCAGGCCCTGGAACCGCTTGTGCGCGGCATCCCGCCCATTCGCTCCCGCCGCGGACCTCGGCGCAGACTCCCGGCGAAACTGCATGCGGACAAAGGCTACGACTACAAGCACCTGCGACGATGGCTCCGCAGCCGCGGCATACCCCACCGCATCGCCCGCAAGGGCATCGAGCCCTCGCAGCGGCTCGGCCGTCATCGATGGGTCGTTGAACGTACGGTTTCCTGGCTTGGCGGATGCCGTCGCCCACACCGCCGCTATGAACGCAAGCCCGAGCACTTCCTTGCCTTCGTCGGCATAGCCGCCGCTCTCATCTGCCACCGGCGCCTCACCACATAAACGGTGGAGAGGCGTTGTGGCGTCGGCGGGATCAGTCGGTGGTGAAGGTGGACAGTATCGCGGCCGGGTATCGGCTGCCCGCCGAGCCGTGGGGGAGGATCTCGGTGATGTGGGCCATGTCGGCGTCAGTGAGCTGGACGCTGTCCGCGCCGGCGTTCTCCTCGAGACGCTTGGCACTGCGGGTGCCGGGGATGGGCACGATGTCCTGACCCTGGGCGAGGAGCCAGGCCAGCGCGAGTTGGGCGGTGGTGATGCCCTTGGCCGCGGCGAGTTCCTTGAGCTGTTCGGTGGCGCGGAGGTTGTACGTATAGTTCTCGCCCTGCCAGCGCTCGTCCCAGCTGCGCATGTCGTCCGCGGGGTATTCACTCGCGGGCTTGACCGCCCCGGTCAGGAATCCGCGGCCGAGCGGGGAGTAGGGCACCAAGCCGATGCCGAGCTCCCGCAGGACGGGAAGGATCTCCTCCTCCACCTCCCGCTCGAAGAGCGAGTACTCGTACTGGAGCACCGAGAGCGGGGTGACGGCGTGGGCGCGTCGGATGTACTGGGGGCCGACGTTGCTCAGGCCGAAGTACTTCACCTTGCCTTCGGTGATCAGATCGCCGACCACGCCCGCGACCTCCTCGACCGGAATGGTGGGGTCGGAGATGTGCTGGTAGAAGAGGTCGATGTGGTCGCTCTGCAGGAAGCGCAGGCTGTTCTCGGCGACCTTGCGGATGTTCTCGGGGCGGCTGTTGAAGCCGGAGCCCAGCGGCTGGGTCGTCATGTCGAAGCCGAACTTGGTGGCGAGGACCACCTCGTCGCGGAAGTCGCGGACTGCCTTGCCCAGGAGGATTTCGTTACTGCCGGTACCGGCGCCGTACAGCTCGGCGGTGTCGAAGAAGTCGATGCCGAGTTCGTGGGCGCGGCGGATGGTCGCGATGCTCTCGTCGTCGTTCGAGGCGCCGTAGGCCATGGACATGCCCATGGCCCCCAGGCCGAGCGCCGAGACGCGCAGACCCTGAGAGCCCAGATTGCGGTGCTGCATGAGTTCACTCCCTCGCTATTTCGTCGGTTTCACCCACAGAGGCCAAACCGAACCGTTCCGTTTGACTGTACGCGCCGACCACCCCGACGACCAAACCGAACGGTTCGGTGCTCTATTCTGGGCCTATGCCCCAGTCCCGCGACTCCGGCCAGACCGCAGCGCCCACCGCCGGCGGCGACACCACGCGCGAGCGCATCCTTGCCGCTGCCATGGAGGAGTTCGCCGGCCACGGCATCGCCGGCGCCCGCGTGGACCGCATCGCCAAGCTCGCCAAAACCAGCAAAGAACGCGTCTACGCCTACTTCCGCAGCAAAGACGCGCTTTATGCCGCTGTTGCTGCACGGGAGTATGTCGTCATCGCCGAGGCCACCCAGATGGACCCGTCCGACCTCCCTGGCTACGCGGGCCGCCTGTTCGACTACTTCGTCGCCCGTCCAGACCACCACCGCCTGATCACCTGGGGCCGCCTCGAACTGCAGGGCACCACAGCCGGTGCCGACGATCCCGACCAGGCAGTGATCGCCCGCAAAATCGACCAGCTCCGCCAGGTGCAGCAGGCTGGACAGCTCGACCCCGCCTGGGACCCGGCCGACGTCCTCGCCCTGGTCAACCAGATCGCCATGACCTGGGCGTCGCAACCCGAACTCAGCAAGGCCGCCGCCGCACACGCCGTGGACCCCACCACCGCCGCCCGCCGTGCCGCGGTGGTGACCGCAGTCGAGCAGCTATTCCCCCGAGCGGTCTGAGTAACACCGGTTTCGGGCAGGGGACCTGCCCGCAACGGGGTACGTGCGCTCGTGACCGGAATCAGGCTCAGGATGCTGAACCCTCGGGTATCCCTGCTCGCCAGTACCACCACCAACGGAACCTCAAAGGGATCCGTCCGACACCGTTCAGCGAGCGATCAAGCCATAAGAAACTACCTCTAAAGCACGACGTTGGGGCCATGATCTTCGAGGCTCGCGCCAAAGTGGCTGCCTAAAGCCGTGGAGCCGACCGCCCCAGCCACGGCGTACCCCTTTTCTGGCAGTAGGCGGCTGACTGCTGTGCGCGCGGCACGGGCGCCGGCCGGGCTGGAGCGGGGCGGCGACAGGAGCGCAGGCCCGGACGGGGGCCGGGCCGCGCGCGGGGTGCGGGGCGAGCCGCCTTGAACCCGTGAAGAAGGTTGTCACTCAGTCGGCACTTGGGGCAGCTGTGATGCGCCGGGACTGCGCTGCGGCTCGTCGAAGGGCTTCGGCCACCTGGTCGGCTGCATCGGCGGACAAGAGGATCTCTTGGGTCCACAGAATGCAGAGCCTGACGTCGCCGTTCAGCAGGTTGGTGGCAACGTCGGCCTCGGTGCCGTTGCCGGTGACGTCCTGCACGTTGGGGTCCGGATCGCTGCCGTAGGCGCTCATTGGTGCAGGCTCCACAACGGAGCCGCGTACTGATCCCATCGGCTGTTGATGAGTAGTCGGCGCAGCTCATCGCGCTGTGAGGTGGCGGAACGTCGTGTGCGTGACTCCGCGGCCTCGTGCCTCCGTCTCGAACTGGTCGAGTTGGGCAAGGACCGAATCGGCGTCGAGCTTCGTCGGCCGTTGATCCTTGATCCTTGATCCTTGAGCCATGCGGCCTTGTTGCGCTCGTAGTCGATTTCCGAGTAGCCGCAGATCTCACGGCTGTGTGCCTCTGCCTCGTCCAGGGTGACGGTCGTCAGGATGGCGCGGGCCAACTGGTTGTGGTTCAGGGCCTCGTCCAGGTCGACCTCATGGACGGTCGGGCCTTCGTCGGTGAGAGGGACGGGAAGGCCGGCGTCCCGCATCTCGCAGGTGCCGCGTACACCTCGGGCTGTCGCCGCGAGCATCCCGGGCGCCTCGGAGGGGTGCCACTCCAGGACCGAACTGATCGGCTCGACTTCCTGACGCGGATGAAGCGGGACTCTTGGGCCTGCCGGACGGCGTGCCAGTGCTGAGCGTCCTCGTCATCGCGTGCGACGCATCCGGGCAGGCGCTGCAAGCCTCTGGCGTGCTACTTCCGGCTGACCGGCAGGAACTTGAGGACATCTACCGGCTGGGCTGATGAGTGAACCGGTGAATGTGCCTCAGTCCCGGGGTTGTCGGCTGGCAAGCCTGTAGATCAGATATGTGCGCACCACAGCGAAGAGGCTGCCGAGAGCTAATGGTGCGGTTATCGTGCGCGACCGTCCGACCGGTCTAGACAACAAAGAACCCCCGGGTCTCTGACCTGGGGGTTTCACATGGAGCGGGTGACGAGAATCGAACTCGCGCTCTCAGCTTGGGAAGCTAAGGGCATTTCGGGCTTGCTCTGGGGCTGACCTGCGGCGGAGCAGTGTCGGCGCCTGGTGGGCGTTGGGCTGGCTCCCCGGTGTTCCCCGTGGTTCCCCGCACGATCTGGCATGGATGTGGCACAGGTGCTGGGGTCTTGACAAGAGCGGAGTGGTCGCATGATCTCTAGCTGGTCCGAGGGGCTCGGTTCCGTGGATGATGTAACCGCTTCTGAAGCACAAGATTGTGGGAGAGGCGGTTGAGGGGAGCCGGTGGCTCACCGCGTCCTTACCCCGACGGCAGACAGAATGATCACTGCGACACCGGTGAGCCCGATCCCGACGGGGAGCCCCAGCCAGAGAATATGGAGCCTGACACGATCTACCCAGGGTGAACGCACAGGGGTTGAAGGCTCGGAGGATTCTGGCTCAGGGCGTCTCAGTACCGAGAACTTCTTTTCGTGCTGCACCCTGCCGAGCTTCCGCAGTTCGCGCGTGCTTTTCACCTTGATGGTCGGATTCTGTCCCGATTGATCAATCTCTTTCCCGATCACGCTGAGGATTTGGGTGTGCATCCTGTTGCGTTCGTAGTGCTTGATGCTGAGCGCAACGCCGAGAGCGCTGAGGATGATCACCACCACTCCGGCCGGGATGTCTGCCTCCGACAATCCGCCCACTCCGGCCAGTCCGACGACTGCTGCCGCGATGGCCGCGAGCGTGCTTGTCACGGTCGCCCGCAGGTTTTCATGCTGGCGTGCCTGGGCCGCGTGCTCCTCGTAGTATCGCCAGAGGCCGGCTACTGCGGCGGACTGACCCTCCGACTCCGCGTTCGTATCCATTGGACCTCCTATGGACCTCCTATTTCTGGGCACAGAACTCCTCCTTAGGAAGAGTCCATGCGGCATTAACCCCACGATCGCGTGGCCGCTGTTCCGGACCCTGACCGACACTCACGAGAGTGCCTTCAGGGACATCCGTCTGGCCGAAGCTGTGGATGTATCTGTTGTGATGCCGTGAACCGACGCCGTGTACCACCACTACATCGAGCGCGCCATGAGGGGGAGATCAGAAGATCTACACGAAGTACGGGTAAGAGGTGGCGTACGGGTGTACCCCGTATCCGACCTGGGCGCCGACCGGCTTGAGAGCCTGGATGCCGAGCACATCGAGCGCTTCTACCTGAAGACGCACTCGCAGATGGGGGCATGAAGGTATGGGCTTACTTCTTCTTGCCCTGGGTCTTTCCGGGGACCTTGGTGAGCTGGGTCTCTCCTGGTCAGGGCGGTGTTCATGAGCGGCCGAGCGGTCGTCGTTGGTCGTCGTAGGCCACTGTTGAGCGACGTCGGACGGCCCAGGGACGGCCCAGACAACTGCCCGGCGGCGGCCTACGAGCTGATGGGCAACTCCCGTGCTCGCTGGCGTGCTTGGGCCCGTAGCTCCTTCAGGCGACTGTGAAACGCGTTGTGGCGGTTCTGGTCGAGGTTCAGTGGGAGGTCGAGTTGGGAGATGAGCTGTGACTCCGAGGTCCACGGGTCGTCTTGCTCGACCCAGCACACCCGCGCGTAATCCGCCATCCACTGGCTGAGGGCGGCTTCGCCGGCCTTGCCGAAGGTCATCCGCTTGCCGCTGCCCACGCGGCGCAGCTCAAGTCCGAGCAGGCATCCGAGGGTGAGCCGCAGGGTTGAGCCAGCCGCGTTGCCCCGGAAGTGGTAGCGCACCCGCTTGCGCAGGTTCTGGGTGCTGGTCCGGTTGGCCATGTAACGCGGGGCTATTCCGACGTAGAGCAGGCGCCGGGCGTCCAGATCCGGATGGGGCGGTTGCTCGAAGTGCCACCCGTACACGCCTGCAACTCCCGGGACTGGGCTCGGGCGCACCAAGACCTCCTGCGCTGACCACAGTCGGTTTGGACTGCTGAGAGCGGTAGCGTCCACGAAGCCTCCAAGCGTGCCGCGGCTGATCATCGCAGGTGCTCGGTGGGGCGAAGCCGTGACTGAGTGCCCTATCTGGCGGTCGCCAAGTACCGCGTTCATCGCGGCGGGGCCAATGTCGGCGTGTGCGCGCTCCAGGCTGAGGAACTCCGCCACCGCTGACCGAGCCCCCGGTGCCCTCGTGCGGCTGCGGCTTCCCTCCCGGAAGCCGGGGGGGGGGCACGGCCGCCGAGGCTGGAGGCATGAGGGCTACCGCTACCTGGCCGGGCACCATCGCTTTCGGGATGTCCCGTTGACTGAACTAAAGGCGGCGTATTCGCAGGTCAAAGACCATTCCTGCTAGCTTCCCGCCCATGCTTGAGATGGGTGGCCCCACCCGGGATCTGGTGAGTTTCGTGCTGCCGGAATCGGGTGGGCTGGTGGAGACTGTGGATCCTGGCCGACCGTACGTGTTACTGGATACGGACGGGGCCGTGGTGGAGCCGGTTGACGCGTTCTTCGGTGAGCTTCAGGCGTGTGGACGGCCGGTGTCGACGGTCCGCTCGTACGGGATGGACTTGCTGCGCTGGTGGCGGTTCCTGGCCGGATGGGGGCTGGCATGGAACCGTGTCACGCGGGTGGATGCCCGGGACTTCGCCCGCTGGATGCAGGTGGCGCCGAAGCCGGTCCGCGTCCACTGGCGCCGTCGGGCCTCCAGCGGTGCCGCCGCGCCTCCGGTACGGCCTCCGGTAGGAGTGCCGAATCCGGTAACCGGCCGGGCCGCGCCGGGGGCGATGTACTCGGCGCGGACGCGGGTGCACAGCGAGGCTGTGCTGCGGTCGTTCTACGCCTTCCACTTGGAGGAAGGCACAGGCCCGATCATCAATCCGTTTCCCGCAGGGCGGGATCGCCGCCGTCCGGCTGCCGCGGGCGGCTCGGCCCGGGTATCGGGCGGAGGCCGCTACCGGCCGTCGGTCCCGGCCCGGCTGCCGCGGCGGATCCCTGACCACAGATTCAACGAACTGTTCGCCGCTCTGCGGTACCACCGGGACCGGGCCCTGCTGGCGTTCTGGGTCTCCAACGGCGCCCGTGCCGAAGAACTGCTGACGAGCTGCCAGCGTGACCCACTGCCGGGCGATCAGCTGCTCGGGGTGATCCGCAAAGGAACACGGGCGTATCAACAACTGCCGTCGTCCCCGGACGCCTTCGTGTGGCTGCGGCTCTACCAGGAGGAGGCATGGCGGGCGGGAGTGCCGCGGGATCCAGCCGAGAAGTTGTGGTGGACACTGCGGCGGCCGTTCCGTCCGCTGACGTACCACGCGGCCCGGGCGATGCTGAACCGGGCTAACGCCCTGCTGGGGGCGAACTGGACACTTCACGATCTGCGGCACACAGCCGCGTACCGGATGGCGCGGGATCCGAAGCTGGCGCTGACGGATGTCCAGTGGGTCCTGGGCCACGCCCATCTGACGACCACTCAGATCTACGTGCCAGCTGGCCGCGACGAGATCGTCGAAGCCGTACGGGCACACCATGTGCGCCAGGAGCGGCTGGCCCGGATCCCGGCGGTGCCCGCCGCTGGATACCGGGCCCAGGCCCTCACTGACCTTTTCGGAGGATCCTGGTGAAGGCCCGTATCCGGCATCTGACCGGCACGGCAGCCGCTGGCCCCGGCGAGCGGCTGCCGGTGCCCCAGGCCGCGGGCGGACCGTTGGAACAGGCCCGCGCCCGGTTTCCCGCCCGTGAAGCCGGGACGCGGTGGTCGATGACGTGCAAGCCCGCGCAGGAGGTTCTCGCCGCGCTGCGGATGCCGCCGTACGATCCGGCCGTCGCCAACACCGGCTGGTACCGGCTGACGGGGGCCCGCGCGATCCTCACCTGGCTGGCCGATTTTCCCGGGACGAGCTGGCAGGAGCGGTGGGAAGCCTCGCCCGCGGCGGCCTGCCCGCGCCGGTGGGCCGAGCAGGGACCGACCTGGATCGCCTCGGCCACCGGCGTGACGCGGTGGGGCACCGTGCAGTCCGGACTGCTGACACTGGCCGGTGCTGACGTGGTGCGCCTGCCGCTGGGCTGGCTGGCCGGCCATCGCAGCACACATCTGAGGGAGTTCGTCGAGGAGGTTCGTGACCCAGCCGGGTTCGCCCAGCTGGAGGCGCACGTCGATCCAGGGCGATGGTCGGCCCTTGCGGGAGGCAAGGCCCGTCTGGCGCTGACCAGGATCCTCCTGGCCAAGGGGGGCGGCCTGGCGGACATCACCGTCGGCGACGCGCTTGAGTACACCGCCGTTGCACGCGCGGCTGGCAGCGTCAGAAGCGGTGGCGGGAGCACTCTGTTCTACTCCTGGCTGCGTGAGCTGGGCCATCTGCCCTCCGACGCACCGACGACACTGCGGCTGCTGGGCCGACTTACCGGTCAGCTCACCTGCGAGCAGCTAGTGGACCGGCACGGGGTGGAGAGTGCGACGGTCCGGGCGCTGCTGATCGACTACCTGGAGGAGCGGCGGCACCGGCTGGACTACAGCACGCTGGACAACCTGGCACGCAACCTGACCCGGAACTTCTGGTCCGATCTGGAACGGCACCACCCCGGCATCGCCTCCCTGGACCTGCCACCGGAGGTGGTCACCGCCTGGAAAGAGCGCCTGAGCACCCGGATCCAGCGGCGCAAGCGCCTGGACGGCACCGTGGAAGAGACAGTGGTCGAGCGGGCCGACCGGGCCCTGCTGATGATGACGGTGCGCGCGTTCTACCTCGACATCGCACGCTGGGCGGTGGAGGAGCCGGCCCGCTGGGGGCCATGGGCCGCGCCGTGTCCGATCAAGGAAGCGGAGACCCTGGACGCCAAGCGCACCAAGCGGGTCAAAGCCCGCATGGACCAGCGCACCCGCGAACGTCTCCCTGCCCTGGAGACCTTTGCCCGGGCCGCGGCCGACCACCACCGCCATCGCCTGGCCTGCCTGGAAGCCCTGCACGCCGTGTCACCAGGCGCGACGTTCACCGTCGGCGGCGTCGTCTTCGTCCGCACCAAGAACGGCGGCGCCAGCGCCCGCGACGCGGCCGGGACGCTCCTGCACTTCGACCTCGCCGAGCACCGCGCCTTCTG
Organism: Streptomyces sp. NPDC057002; assembly: GCF_042673825.1. Classification (NCBI taxonomy): domain Bacteria; kingdom Bacillati; phylum Actinomycetota; class Actinomycetes; order Kitasatosporales; family Streptomycetaceae; genus Streptomyces; species Streptomyces sp. NPDC057002. Next base: position 328,126 of record NZ_JBHURZ010000004.1, on the reverse strand, counting down.
GGCCTGGGCAGCGGTGGAGTTCCTGCGCCACACCGGCGCCCGCATCGAGGAGATGCTGGAGACCAGCCACCACGCCCTGGTCCAGTACCGCCTGCCCACGACCGGCGAGATCGTCCCCCTGCTCCAGATCGCTCCCTCCAAGACCGACCAGGAGCGCGTCCTGCTCGTCAGCCCCGAGCTCGCCGATGTCCTGGCCACCATCGTCCGCCGGGTTCGCGACCCGCGTACCGGCGCCATCCCGCTGCTGGCTGCCTACGACTACGAAGAACGCATCTGGAACCCGCCCGCACCACTGCTGTTCCAGTGGGACCGCGCCGGAGAGCCCTCCCGCATGACCGGCGAATTCATCCGCCGCGCCCTGGCCGAGATCCTCGCCTTCATTGGCCTCACCGACACCACCGGCCAACCCATGGACTTCGCCCCGCACGACTTCCGGCGCATGTTCATCACCGACGCCATCCGCTCCGGCCTGCCGCCCCACATTGCCCAGGTCATCGTCGGTCACACCAACATCAACACCACCATGGGCTACAACGCCGTCTACCCCACCGAGACCATTGAAGCCCACCGCGCCTTCATCACCCGCCGCCGCACTCTGCGCCCCACCGAGGAGTACCGCACCCCCACCGAAGCCGAATGGGAGGACTTCCTCGGTCACTTCGAACGCCGCAAGCTCTCCGTCGGCACCTGCGCTCGTGCCTACGGCACCGCCTGCATTCATGAGCACGCTTGTGTCAGATGTTCGCTCCTGCGACCTGACCCGGCCCAACGGGCGCGGCTTGCCGAGATCCGCGACAACTTGATCGCCCGAATCGCCGAAGCCGAGGCGGAGGGCTGGCTCGGCGAGGTCGAAGGTCTCCAGGTCAGCCTGGCCGGTGCCGAGGAGAAGCTCCGCCAGCTCGATCGGGGCCACGGGCAGCCTACGGCCGTGGACCTGGGCATCCCCACCACACGTGGTGATCGATGAACCCACGAAGGTGGGCTGCCGCATGGCTCAATCAAGATCGAGAACAAGTTCGAAGAAGCGTGCGTCAAACGCCCTTCAGAACACGATCAAGTGCCGCCCGGCCTACGGGTCCCCAGTGCGGCTTGCCGCCGGGAAGGCCCCTATCTCCGTTCTGCCCCATGAGCATCAGGAAGAGGCTCTTCATAGCGGCCAGCCCGCGGGCGCGCCGGATCGCCGCCTCGTCTGCACGCGCGTACGTGTCGAAGAACCGTGAGGCCGTGCCCGTGGGTAGCAACACCCATGCGGCGGCGAGGTCCAATGCCGGATCGCCGGCGAACATGTCACCGAAGTCGACGATGCCCGAGAGCGTTCCGTCCGAGACCACGACGTTCGCGGGATGGAGGTCGCCATGTACCCAGAGCGGTGGCCCCTCCCACTCTGGCGCTGCGACAGCGTCGTCCCAGACGGCCCGGACATCGTCGGCGAGGTCGTCGAGGGCAACGGCGTGGAGGAAGTGGTCGAAGCCGTCCGTGCAGTCCCTGGGATGGGCACCGCGGTCCGTAGGTATCGGCGCCTCGGCGGGCGCCTCCACGTGCAGTGCCCGGAGGAAACCCGCCAGCGTGTCGGCCGCGTGGGCGCCGCGGTTGATCGAGACGTGGTCCAGTGGCTCGCCAGAAACCCACGTCATCACGGTCCAGTGCTTAGGAAAGCGCTCGGACGGTTCGCCGAGCCGCACCGGAGTCGGCACCGGGAGCGGCAGTCGCGGGGCCAGCACAGGCAGCCACCGCCGCTCCTTTAGCTGGAGCGCCGGGGTGGGGTCCATGCGCTGCATGCGCACGGCCAACTCGTCCCCAAGGCGCCACATTTGGTTGCCCCAGCCGCCTGCCACCTCGCGGATGGCCAGTCCTGCAAGGTCTGGATGTTGCTCCTGCAGCAGGTTGCGGACCAGGTCTGCGGTGATCTCGATCTCGGTGTTGGTCATGCGAAGTCACAGTACCGAGGCGGCAGGCAGAGCGGCTCTCGCTCTCCGGAACGTCTGTAGCCGAGCCTCATCCACGCGGATGATCTACACATCCCCGACTCACGGCTAAGGACGGCGGGTCAGCAAATGAGTGTCGAGAAAGCCCCGCTCGGTCGCTGGGTCATGGAGCAGCCGGGCGAACGTGACGAGGCCGGCCGCGGCCAGCAGCTCGGCGAACTGGTCCGCCGGCCAGCTGTAGGCAGGCGTCACCTTGTGGTCGAAGCGGACCGGCTCCGGTCCCTCGGTCCCGAAGAGGGACACCAGGAGCAGGCCCCCTGGTGCCAGGACACGCACTTGCTCGGCGAGCAGCGCGGGCAATTCTCCAGGTGGGGTGTGGATCATCGAGTAGTGGGCCAGCACTCCGCCGAGCGCGCCGTCCTCGACCGGCAGGGCTTCCATTCGTGCTTCGTCGAACCGCAGCGCCGGATGGGCCCGCCGAGCGTGGTCGACCATGGCCGGGGAGAGGTCGAGCCCGAAGGCGTCCAGCCCCAAGTTATGCAGCATGGCCGTCAGATGACCGGGGCCGCACCCGACGTCGGCTACCCGCAGGTTCCCCGTGCCACGCACGAGCTCGGCGAAGGTGCCGATCATGTTCCGCGCGAACGGCCGCGTCTCCAACTGATCGCTGAACATCGAGGCATACAAGTCGACGACCCCGTCGTAGGCCGCCCTGGTCTCGTCCTGGTGTCTTAACACGGGAAGGAAAACTAACACCCGTACCGTTCGCAGCCGTTCTCCGGCCCCATTACGGCGCTTCCCCTCAGGGCTGATCGTCCCGGCACCTGATCACGGGACATTCTCCTTAGTTCAGAGAAGTCCCGTTGAAGCTCTACGCGGCTACCGAAGGACATCGAACGCGACTGGGCGGCGCGCACGGGCTGTTGGAGCCACACCGAGCGGGTGCTGCTGACCTACGAGCAGGTGCGCGCCTACGAGCTGCCCGCGACCGAGGGTAGGCGCGGCGACCCGCGATGGCCGGCCGTCGCCGGCCGTGGTGCCGGGTGCGGGTTGGCTCATCTGAGGGTGTTCAGCATCGCTTCCTCGACGTGGTCGGCGGCGTTGCGGTGGCAGAGGGCGTTGGGGCGTGCGAAGGACAGCTGGTCACGGAGGGTGAGGAAGCTTCTGTCACCTGCCGGGCGATCTTGCGGACGGCTGGCGCGGGCCGTGGCGGGCAGCGGGAGCCTTGTCGAGTTGCGGCGCCCTTCACCATGGTTACTCTGGGCAATGGTTCATCGCTAAGGGTGATGAGCAGGGTGTTCGGCAGGTTCACCGACATTTCGCGCCCACCCCGCCCGCTGCGCACTCCCGAACGGAGCGCGCAGCGCACGATGCCACGGCATCCGAGTAGGTCCCCGGCAGTGCGGCTCCTTCCGCGCCGGTCGGGCTGGCCAATTGGCGTGCAAGCGCCGGTGACGTCGAACGCCGCAGCGGTTGAAGAGCCGTCAACGAGAGGAAGCAGTCTCATGGCAGACATCAAGCAGATCAGGGCCACGGTGCACACGTCCAGCGAGGGCGGATCCGAGACCTACAGCTGGATCTACCTCGGCATCGGAGGCAGGGAGTTCGCGCTCACGACCGGCGACAACGGCGACTTCGAGAAGGGCGCGAAGACGTGCTTCATCATGGGCGAGGAGAACACCGAGGACGCTGACATCCGGGTCGCCCCCGTCCAGAAGGCCGAGTACAACGACCCGCGCAAGCCGCAGCTGCTGGACGAGGACCTCGACCTCTACCCCGCCTACATTCGGATGGACACCTCCGGCTCCGTGTCCTACTGGTGTGTGGACAAGGCCGAAGTGCACATCAAGACCTCCGACGGCCGGACCCACCACTTCGGTGCCCCGCGTCTGCAGGGCAGCGGGGAGAAAGGCCGCATCTGGCTTCACACCCAGTACGGGACCCGCCTGGGCCTGGTCCGGCTCGACCGCATCGGACGAGGCGTGACCCCTTGATACGGACAGCCTCGCACCTGTCCGCCTCGCCACCCCTCACCCTCCTTCGCGAACGAGGAGCAGAACATGGCGAGCGGTAGCGTGACCTTCAACGGCCTCGAAGCCCCGCTCCGGGACTGGGCTGCGGAACTCCGCTACCGCTGACCGAGCTCCCCGGGGAACCTGATAAGCCAGGGTCCGGCGGCACGGTCTCGGTTACGCGACGGGCAACTGCGCCCGATGGTGCCGTTGACCGTGCTCGCCCACGCCGGTGGGTGTTTCGTTTCGCCGGTACGACTGTTGTGCACGGGCGGGTGATTGTGCGGCTGCAACACCCGCGCCGAGGTCCTGCTGGCCGAGGCCATCGAGCCGCCGACGCGGACCGGGCGCTGCACCCTGACCGGGGGCCTCTGGTGCTCCTGGTACGACGACACCGAGGTCACCAAGACCGACATCGACCACATGGTGCCGCTCGCGGAAGCCTGGGATTCCGGCGCCTGGCAGTGGACGAGGCAGCGCCGTGTGGAGTACGCCAACTACCTGGGCGATGACCGGCATCTGGTGGCGGTCAGCCAGAGTTCCAACCGGCAGAAGTCCGACCAGGACGTCACCACCTGGATCGTGCCCGACAACCCCTCCCAGCGATGCCGCTATCTGTCCGACCAGGTGGCGGTCAAGCTCGGGTGGGAGCTGAGCGTGGATCCGGCCGAGCAGGCGGCCATGCGGCGCATCGCCGAGGAGTGCCCGGACACCGAGGTCACCGTCAACCCCGTCCCCTGAACCCGGCCGGCCGCAGGGCCCGTGCCTGTAATGGGTGCGGGCCCTCCTAGTGGACGCCAGGGCTGTAGACGGGCCGACCCACGGCCCCGGGCCCCTGGGCCGTGGGTCGGCCACCGGCCGGTCAGTCAACCGGAGAAGGATGTGGTCTGGCCTGTACGGGGGAGCAGGCCCTGGACCGTGCACGCGCTGCCAGTGTCGCTGGTCCGACGAGCACAGCCCGGCGAGGACACCAGCGCAACGGCGCGCACGACACCGTCGGTGAGTTACCCGGCCCGTCCTGCCCCTCGAAGCCTCTACTCGGGGACTGTGAGGTTCGGCCGCCTCGAGCGGGTACGGAGGGGTCAGCGGGGCGGGCTGATCCGGACTGTTTCCTCGCCTTCGTCCGCGTTGAGCCAGATCGGTTCGGGGCTGTTGAAGGAGTAGCCGCCGGTTTCGGGGTGGGTCTCGTTGGTGTAGACGCGGATGCGGTCGCCGGCCTCCAGCTCGGCCCCGGCGGGGAAGGTGAACTTCTTGTCGGTGTTGGGCCCGGAGATGGTGTAGCCGGACAGGTCCAGGGGAGCGTTGCCGATGTTGCGGAGCTCTACGTACTCGTCGGACTCGCCGGGGTTCACGCCCTGGCGGTTGACGCTTGCCTCCAGCCGCGGCTTCTTGTTCTTCGCGGTGAACATGGCGACGATGTCGGCGCTGTTGGAGCCGTCCTCGGGGCTGACGAAGCGCCGGGTGATCTTTCCGTCCTGCTTGAAGCCGCTGATGACGACGTGGTACTTCTCGCCGTCGATCATTGCGGTCTCCGGGGAGCGGAACTCGTCGAGGGTGACGAAGTCGGGGCCGTCGTCCGTCTCGTTGTGGTGGAAGCGGAAGCTGAAGTAGTGCTCGACCTGGTCCTGGAAGGTGATGGCCACCTTGAGGTGGACGTCGAACTCCCGGCCGGTGACGCCTCCGTCGAGAGGCTTGTTCTCGTGCGTGAACGTGCCGAGGGTGAACTCCGTGCCGTCCAGCTTCACCGGCACGGAACCGCCGGAGAACCGGTAGCCGCTCTTCGTGCCGACGCCCCATTCCACGTGGTCGGTGCCCAGACCGGTCGGGTTGTACTTCGGGTCATCGACTGTGGTCGAGGTCCAGACGCCCTCGGTGACCGCATTGCTCACGGGTGATCAGTCCTTTCTCTGCTCGCCGCACCTGTCCGGTGCGACTACAGAGAGTGGTATATCACTACATAGCGTTAATATTTTGGAATGAGTCGTTCCTCTTGGGAGTGCACCGGCGCACAGCGACCATCGCCTTCACCACCCCTCCCGCCCAGCCCGCACCGCCGCCGGCGTCCCGGCGTGGCTGCGGCTGGTGCCCACTCCGGAGGACAAGGCGGCGGGGAAGCAGTGGGACGCGCCCTGGACGCCCAGCACGCCTTCGGTGACTTCGATGTGCACCGGCCCGCGCTCCTGGGCGTGCACGACGCCGTCGACGAGGTCACCGCCTACCGGGCTGAGCTGTCGGCCCGCGTCGCCGAGCCTGTCCTGTCCGATGACCCGGTGCTCCAGGACGACCTCCAATTGCCGGCGTCCTGGCGGGACCGCGCCGGGGTGCTGGAGAAGGTGTCGGCGGCCAGGCAAGGAGCGCATCGCTGCGCCGCAGCAGTACATGGACTGGACGGGACTGGGAGGCTTGGGGGAGCGCGCCGGTGGGGTTCGACGCGGCCATGCTCTACGCCTACACCCTGCTCCAGCTGAACGCCGCCGCCCGCGTCCGCGCTGCCTTCCCGATCCTGGGCAGTCCGGCGGGCCTGGCCGTCGAAGCGACCGTGCGCGCAGCTGCTCCAGACCGTGGCCCGCGGCGACAACCTCGACCTCGAGGTCCTACTCCGGGACTGGGCTGAGGAACTCCGCCACCGCTGAACCGCTGACCGACCTCCTCCCTGGTGCCCTCGCGCGGCCGCGGCTCCTCTCCCGTCTCGCGGGCGACGTTGTCGGCGACTTCGCGAGGTGAGCCGCTCCGCCCGACGGGCCAGGACCCATCACGCAGCGTGACAGCCCGAGGTGCGCGGGGGCGGCGGGGCTGGTTTCTTGGAGGGACATTCGTCCGCCTCGGTCGGGCGGATCCGGCGCCTGCCTGCCGGAGCCGTAGCTCAGGCTGGGCGCGCTCGCCTTGTGAAGCCGAGGCGACGAGGTCGCCTGCGGGCGGGAATCCGCTGTGGGCGCGGAGTGTGAACACGGAGGAAAGCAATGGCGAGTGGTCAGACGACGAACGCGTTCATCTGTCTGAGGGTCCCGTCCGAGCTGGTGGACGATCTGGTCGACCTGCAACGCGAGTTTCAGGACCGCGTCGACCCGCAGTATCCGGAGCACATTCACATCACTTTGGGTTTCCTGCACGGCGCGGACGACCGGAAACTGGCCGACGCACGCTCCTTCATCAGCGAAGGAACATGGTCTGCGCCTGCTGTCCGCCTGACCGGCGAGGTACGCCACGGCAGCTGGACCCTGCGGAAGAACCCGGCCTACCAGTACGACGAGGCCACCGTGCAAAGGGGAGAACAAGTCCGCCTGGGCGTCGACCACAGCCCTGAGCTGGGCCGCATTCAGCAGGACATCACCCAGCATCTGAACATCGCGGAGGACGGCTTCTGGCCCCACGTGACGCTCGGCCTGGCCCGGGAAGACTTCCCCGCCTCCGAGGTCAAAGCGCTCCGGCTTCCCTCGGCCAGCGGAGCGGCTCCCAGCGTGGACGTGCAACAGGAGGCGTCGGCCACCGCGTTCACCACCCTCGTCAGGAAAGACCTCACTGCCTGACCCGCACAGCCCGCTGAAGCGCCATCAGGCTCCGAGGCCAGGGTTGCGCGAGAAGCGGCCCATGACGTCGGGGCAGGTGACGGGCGCGAGCGACGACTCGGCCGCTTCGACCGGACCGGTGACACTCCTGGACGCCCTGGGCCGACTGGCTCACCGAACCGGACCGGGGCGCGCTGGACGGTGTGACCAGCGCGCCGATCGTCGTGCACCGGCCCTCCCTCTCATGCGGTCGGAGGGCCACCGTGCACCGCCATGGTCGGGACGAGATCCTCGGCACCGCCTACAGCGACCACGACCTGGCCGTGTTCCTCGAAGGCGCTGGGGTCGCCGACCCCAAGACCATTTTGGACGATCCGCAGCAGGTGGAATGGCGGGGCGGCCCCGCCCACGTGTTCAGGGCTACTGCATACGACTGCGCATGCGGCTGGGCCGCGGCGCCGGCCAGCTGCACTGGGTCAACATCTGGCGGATCCCTTCCGCTTCTACGACCTGCGCCACACCGGCAACAACCTCGCCGCCGACACCGGCGCGAAGCTGAAGGACCTCATGGTCCGTGCCGGTCAGTCCTCGGAGCGCGCCCAGCTGATCCATCAGCACTCGACGGTGAAGCATCAGCGGAGGCTGGCGCAGGGGATTGACGCCGAGGTTCGGCAGCGACTACGCGAGTCGGATTCCGAGCGGCAGCAAGCTGCGGAGGCGCGACAAACGCGTTGTCGATGAGGAACCCGGCCCGTTCAAGGTCTCGCCAGCTTCGCCTGGTAGGGCGGCATCGACGATGAGGCCGGCGAGAGTCTTGGCTCCGGACGCCGCGAATGGGCGGTCAGATGCCTCAAGGCCGACCGCCCACCGGCGCGGCCACCTCGTGGGCCTCCTCGAGAAGACGGAGGAACCCGGGCGTGCCCCACAGCGCCAGTCCCAGAGCGGCGACGTCCACGGCCGTTATGTGCACCGCCCCTGTGAGGTCTCGGCACGATACCGCGCGCATCGACGACGGGTCACCGCCCGCCCAGATCCGTGTCGCCTCGCCCACGGCGAACTCGTAATGAGTCGGCGCCGCGGCGGCTACCTCGTCGGCCTGCCGCACCAGATCGTCCGGCTGCGACGGCCTGCCGGTCAGCTCCACGATGCTGATGGTGGAGCGCAACAGGCCGTTCAGGATGGCGTACACCTCGATCGAACCTCCCCCGTCCAGACCGTCCAGCGCGTCTCGTACGGCGATGCCATTGGTCCATGTAGCCCCGGACCGCGTTCAATGCCCGTTCGCTGGAGCCCTGGTGCGCTGCATCGTTCATGCGCTCACACGATGGACGCCGGGCTGGGCCCGAATCAGTCCCCTTGGTGCAGCGTCTCGGAAGAAAGCACTAAGACCAACGGACTGAGGGGGCAGGCGGCTTCCTCAGGATGGGTCGCCGTCAGCCTGCGGGGTTGGCCGCTCGGCGGAGGTGGGGCTGTGCCGCTGTAGCCGATGGAACGCGGAGGCGTGCGGCGCGGCGGGAGCGAGGGTGTAGGTGACGATGGTCAGGCCGGCGTCGGCGGGGATTTCGAGGGCGTCGTAGTCGAGGTCGAGTTCACCGACCGTGGGGTGGTGGAAGTGCTGCTGCCCGCTGCGGTAGTACTCGACGTCGTGTGCGTCCCAGCGTGTCGAGAATTCGGTGCTGCGGGAGGCGAGTTCGTCGATGAGGTCGGCGAGGTCGGTGTTGCCGGGCGTGCGGGCGGCTTCGGCGCGCAGGCTTCCCACGGCGTCGTGGGCGATGCGGTCCCAGTCTCGGTAGAAGCGGCGCGCCCGCGGATCGAGGAAGACGAAGCGGGCCAGGTTGGGTGGCTGCTCGGCGGTGTCGATTGCCTCTTCGTACAGGGCACGGGCCAACTGGTTGGTGGCGAGGACGTCCAGGTGGGCGTTGCGGACGAAGGCGACAGCGCCGGTCATGGCGTCGAGGACCTGCTGGATGCTGTCGCGCACGTGCGAGGCGCCGCCGTCACGGTCGGTGGCGCGGTGGGGGGCATTGGCGGCGCGGACGAGGGCGGCGAGGTGGGCGCGTTCGACGTCGTCGAGCCGGAGGGCGCCGGCAAGGCTGTCCAGGATCTCTTCGGAGACGCCACCGACGTTGCCGCGCTCCAGGCGGGTGTAGTACTCGACGCTGATCGCGGCGAGCTGGGCGACTTCTGAGCGCCGCAGTCCGCTGACCTGGCGCCGCCCGCCGAAATCGGGCAGGCCGGCCTGCTCGGTGGTGAGGCGGGCGCGGCGGCTGGTGAGGAAGTTGCGGATGTCCTCGCGGACGCTGTCGGTCGGCACGGCTTCAGCGTAGGACACACCCCGGTGCGGAGGGTCCCTGACAGGACCCCTCCCCACAAGGACTCCCAGGTCAGAGGGGGTGCGTGGTTCTGTGGATGGGTGACCGGGCCGTCGAGCCCGCCCCCACTACGGAAGGATCACCCACCGTCATGCCCCTCACCGCTTCCTCTCACCGGTCGTCGGAGGCGGGCGCGCCCGGGAAGAACCGGCACGCCACGGCGACGTTGGCGGCCGCCGTCCTCGGTTTCTTCGTGATCACCCTGGACGCGACGATCGTGAACGTCGCCCTGCCCTCGATCCGTGACGCCCTGGGCGGCGGCATCACCGGCCTGGAGTGGGTGGTCGACGCCTACACGCTGATGTTCGCCGCGCTGCTGTTGTCGGCCGGTGCCCTGTCGGACCGGATCGGCGCGCGCAAGGCGTTCGCCGGCGGCCTGGCCCTGTTCATCGTCGCGTCCGTGGCGTGCGGACTGGCCCCGTCGCTGCCGGTGCTCGTCGCCGCGCGCGTGGTGCAGGGTATCGGCGCGGCCGTGACCATGCCGACCTCGATGGCGTTGGTGCGCCAGGCGTTCCCCGACCCGGCTCGCCGGGCGCGCGCGGTGGGGGTGTGGGCGATGGGCGGTGCCCTCGCCGCCGCCGCGGGCCCAGTGCTAGGTGGTGTGCTGAGCCTGGCCTCCTGGCGGATGATCTTCTGGATCAACCTGCCGGTCGGCATCCTGACCCTGCTGCTGCTCGCCCGTACGCCGCACTCGCCAACCCGTCCGGCCCCGTTCGACTGGATCGGGCAGACCACCGCCATCCTGGCCATGGGCGGCCTCACCTTCGGGGCCATCGAGGCCGGAGCGGCCGGGTTCACCGCGCCGCAGGTGCTTGCCTCGCTGGGCGTCGCGGTCGTGGCGCTGGCCGCGTTCGTCACCGCTCAGGCGAAGGTGGCCCACCCGATGGTGCCACTCGCGCTGTTCCGCTCGCCGACCGTGGTCGTCGCCACCGGCATCGGGTTCGCGTTCATGGTCGGCTTCTACGGACTGCCGTTCCTGTTCTCCCTGTACTTCCAGCAGCACGGCCTGTCTGCGCTGGGCGCCGGGATCGCGTTCCTGCCGATGATGCTGCTCAGTGCCTGCCTGACCCCGTTCTCCGCCCGGATCGCCGAGCGCACCGGCCCGCGCGTGCCGGTCATCGCCGGGCTGCTCCTGATCGCGGCAGGATCGGTCGCCCTGGCCGGCGTGCCGGCATCGGTGCCGGTGTGGGTGACCGCGCTGTTGCTGATCCCCATCGGCATGTCCGGGCCGCTGGTGATGCCGCCCACCACCGCCTTGCTGTTGGAGCACGTCTCCGCGCAGCACACCGGTACCGCCAGCGGCGTGTTCAACACCAGCCGGCAGATCGGCGGAGCCCTGGCCGTCGCGGTCTTCGGCGCACTGCTGTCCGCCTCGGCCGGCTTCGAACACGGCCTGCGCGTCAGCCTCCTTCTGGCCGCCGCCGTGGCCCTGGTCGCCGCGCTGGCCGCTCCCCGCATGGGCACCGCCCGGCGCGGCGACGCCTGACCGCCTGAACGGCACCGGCGAACGAACCTGCCAACCGACTGACCGGCCGCGCACTGCCGCGGCCCATGAAGCAAGGAGCCCCCTCATGGAGTTGCTCGAGCGGCCCTCCACCCGCAAGTTGCGGGAGGCGAACTTCACCGGCGACGCCTGGGCCGATGTCATCTACCGCGGCGCGGAGCCCTCCAAGGCTCGGGCCAACGCGGTGCACTTCGCGCCCGGAGCCCGTACGGCCTGGCACTCCCACGGAGTCGGCCAGACCCTCTACATCGTCGAGGGCATCGCCCTGATCCAGTCCCGCGGCGGCAGGGTCCTGGAAGCCCACCCGGGCCAGGTCATCTGGACCCCGCCGGGCGAGGAGCACTGGCACGGTGCCGCCCCCGGCCACTTCATGACCCACCTCGCCCTGTGGGAGGGCGACGACGTCACCTGGCTCGACCACGTCACCGACGCCGAGTACGCCGGCCCCCGCATCCGCGACCTCTGATCCACCTCGAACAGCAGCAAGGAGCATCCCGCCATGCGTGCAGCAGTCATGTACGGGCCGAAGGACGTACGCGTCGAGGAACGCGACATCCCGAAGATCCTCAAGCCCACCGACGCCGTCATCCGCACTCTCGCCACCTGCGTGTGCGGCTCGGACCTGTGGGACTACCGCGGCATCAACCCCGCCAAGGACCCCGCCCCCGCCGGGCACGAGTACGTCGGCATTGTCGAGGAAGTCGGCGACGAGGTCGCCACGGTGCGGCCGGGCCAGTTCGTCGTGGGATCCTTCTTCGCCAGCGACGGCACCTGCCCCAACTGCGTCAACGGCTACCCCAGCAACTGCCTCCACCGCGAGTTCGTCGGCGGCTGCCAGGCCGAGTACGTCCGTGTCCCGCTCGCGGACGGCACCCTGGTCGCCACCCCTGACCTGCCCACCGACGCGCAGGTGCCCGATCTGCTGGCCTGCTCCGACGTCATGGGCACCGGCTGGTGGGCGGCCGTCGCCGCCGGCGTGCGGCCCGGAGACACCGTCGCCGTCGTCGGTGACGGAGCCGTCGGCCTCTCCGCCGTCCTGGCCGCCCGCGAACTCGGCGCCGAGCGCATCATCGCCATGTCCCGACACGAGTCCCGGCAGAAGCTGGCCGCCGAGTTCGGCGCCACCGACATCGTCACCGAACGCGGTGACGAGGGCGTGGCCCGGATCAAGGACCTGACCGGCGGCATCGGCGCCGACCGGGTCCTGGAGTGCGTCGGTACCGAACAGTCCACCCAGCAGGCTCTGAACTCCACGAGGCCCGGCGGCGGAGTGGGCATCACCGGCGTCCCTCACGGTGTCACCCTCGACGGCGCCGCCCTGTTCTACTCCCACGTCGCCGTCCAGGGCGGACCCGCCCCCGTACGTCGCTTCCTGCCCGAACTCGTCGACCGCGTCATGACCGGCCGCATCAAGCCCGGCCGCGTCTACGACCTCACGCTGCCCCTCGACCAGGCCGCCGAGGGCTACCGGGCCATGGACGAACGCCGCGCCATCAAGACACTTCTGCGTCCCGGGTCATGACCGAACCAAGGAACCCTCCTGGTATCGCAAAATCACCAGCTTAGGAGCAGGCTCCGGAGGCGGGGAGACCCTGTGAGTACCCCGCCCAACAGGCTCTCCCCCGTGCCTGAGAGGCCCTGTTGCATGGCGGTAAGACGCCCTGTGAAGGAAAGGCAATCGGACAGATGGCACTTCCATGCTTCGCGATCCAGCGTCCGGCTGGTCCCCGGCGGAGTCCGGTCCCGAGCTCAGAGGGTGGCCGCTGATGCCCGGGGGACGTGCCAGGGAACTCGGGGCCTTCCTCAGGGCCCGGCGTGATGAGCTGCCTCCGGAAGCCGTGGGCCTCACGGTCTGGGACGAGCCACGTCGGGTGCCCGGGCTCCGGCGCGAGGAAGTGGCTGAGCTTGCCGCGATCAGCACGGACTACTACAGCCGCATCGAACAGGCACGGATCGCGGTCACCCCGAGCGTGCTGGCGGCCGTGGCTTCCGCGCTGCGGCTCGACGACACGCAACGCCACTACGTTTTCGGCCTGCTCGGCCGGGAAGCCGGCGCGGCCCGGCGGCCCCGGGCTCAGTGCGTACAGCCGCAGCTACGACGGCTGCTGGACGGGCTGACGGCCATTCCGGCGCTCGTCCTTGGCCGCTACATGGACGTGCTGGCCTGGAACGACCTGGCGTCGGTCCTGGTCACCGACTTCGCGAGGATCCCGCAGGACGAGCGCAACTGGGTAAGGCTGATCTTCACGGATCCGCGGATGCGAGAGGTGCACGCCGACTGGCAGGACGTGGCCCGGCAGTCGGTGGCGCAGCTGCGGATGGAGGCCTCGGCCAACCCGGGCAGCGCCCGGCTGGAGGCGCTGGTCGGTGAACTCGCCGAGCGCGATGCCGCTTTCCGTGGGTGGTGGTCGTCGTATCAGGTGGCAGTGGAGGTCCGCGGCACCACCATGCGGCACCCGGTCGCGGGAACCCTGGAACTGGAGAGCAGCACCCTGGCCAGCACGATCGATCCGGACCAGCGGCTGGTCAGCTGGACCGCCCGGCCGGGCAGCCACTCAAGCCGCCGACTGCGGGCTTTGGCTCGGTTGTCGGCCGACACCGCATCGGATGCTCCGGTCGCTGCTTGACCCGGGCAAGCTGATCACTCACCGGGAAGTGCGCGGGCGTTGCAGTGCGTCCCGCAGCAACGGGATGTCGAATCTGGAGTCGTCGGTGACGACGGTGTGGGCGTGGGGGAAGCGGTCGCCAGTGGCGAAGACCGGGTGGGCGGCTGCACGTACACGCTGATGCTGCCGCCGCACATCAGTACCGCCGCCCAGGCGTCGGTGTCGGTGTCGGTGTCGGAGGAGTCGAAACGGGCGTATTCGGGCGGGCCGTCCTCGGCCAGTGGACGACGACGGAGTTCGTAGACGTCGCCGTCCACGCAGCCGCCCGAGATGCTGCCCGCCACAACCAGTCGGCGACGGTGGCGGCGATGTTCAGCACGTCAGGCTCATCTCGTACGCGAGGGCTTCCCGCCGCCCGGCTTCGGGGGTGCGGCCCACGGTCAGTGCGCCGCCGACTGCCGCTGTGGTGGCCAGCACCGTACGCCGTGTGGGACCCGCTCGGTCGGCGTCGGGGGCGTGGCGGGCTCGGAGCTCATGGAATCTCCCATGGACGGAACATCGGGGGCGCCTCGTCGCGGTCGAGGGGACCGCTGTGGCGACTGTGCCCGACGGCACCAGGGAGGTGGCAGGGAGAGTTCCTCCCTGGGAGGAACTCTCCCTTACTGCCCGCCCTGACCACTGAAAGCGTGTCAGGCGCGCTCTGACAGCAGGACGTACGAGTCCCGGACTGCCTTGCCGATGCCTTCCCGGCTCACCGCCGAAACCCCCATCGAGCGTGCCGTCCGATCCCAACCACCCTGCAGAGATTGGAAGTAACGATGATCAAAACATCTCGACGAACCCGAGCCGCCCTGCTCGCCGGTGTCGCGGGCAGCGCGCTTCTGCTCACCGGGTTTGCGACGGGCTCCGCCCCGGCCGCCGTCGGGGCCGCGAGCGCGCAAGCCGCATCGCCCGAGCCCGCAACCGCTACCTCACGTCCTGGGATCGTCGTCTCGCGTGACGCGGAACGAGCGATCGTGCCGGGTGCTCCGGAGAACTTCACCGGTGAGGTGTCGATCCAGTCGCAGTACATCGGCGACGAGAACTCCGAGCGAGCCTCCGACGTGCGGTTCTCAGCGGGCGCCCGCACGGCCTGGCACACCCACCCCGCCGGACAGCGCCTGATCATCACCGAGGGCACAGGGTGGGTGCAGCAGTGGGGCAAGAAGCGCATCACCGTCCACGAGGGTGACGTCGTCTGGTTCGCCCCGGGGGTCAAGCACTGGCACGGGGCGACAAACGCGAGTGCGATGACGCACACCGCCGTCACGTACGACGTCGACGGAGCCACCGTGGACTGGCTGGAGCACGTCACCGACGAGCAGTACCTGCGCGGGAAGCGAGGGCAGGGAGCATGACGAAGCCCAGGACAATCGCCCTCATCGCGACGATCGCCGCGGGCACGTTCCTCGCCGGGTACACCGCGCAGGCCGATCCCGGCTCGGCTTCCGCACCCCGCTCGCGCACCAGTCAGATCGAGTCGGTCTCCCCGGCCCTGGCGAAGTACGACAAGGAGCGGGTCCAGGAGCTCTGGAACGACGACAGCCTCTCGCGTCGCGACCGGGGCCTGATCACCATCGCGGCGCTCATCTCCAACGGGCAGACGCAGGAGCTGGGTCGCTACACCGACCGAGCCCTCGACGACGGGCTGTCCGCCGCGGAGATCTCGGAGACGGTCACGCACCTGGCGTTCTACACAGGCTGGCAGAACGCCAAGGCCGCGGTGCCCCCCATTGCCAAGGTGTTCGCCGCGCACGGGATCAGTGCCGACCAACTCCCCGAGAGGGACCCGGAACTGCTCCCGCAGGACCAGGAGGCCGAGCGGGCACGTGAGCAACGCGTGCAGGAGCAGTACGGCGGAGTCTCCCAGGGAGTCGTCGACGACACCGACGACGTGCTCTTCGACGACCTGTGGCTGCGCCCGGACCTGAAGCCGCGTGACCGGAGCCTGATCACCGTCGTGGCGCTCGTCGCGACCGGGCAGAGTGGCCAGATCACGGTTCACCTCACCAAGGCGATGGACGCCGGGCTCACCGATGACGAGGTCGACGCGACGCTGAACCACCTGGCCTACTTCACCGGCTGGCCGAAGGTGTTCACCGCCATGCCCGTGATCAGGGACGTCCTGAGGTCGCGGTGACCGACCCGGAACGGACTCGCTGACAGGTCGAGCAACGCGAGGTTGCCGCGCTCCGGCGAGCAAGACCGGCACCGATGATGGCGGTGGGGCCCCGCCGATCGGCTGGGCCCCACCGCCCTCCGGGGGGGGGTGGGACCACGGAGGGGGATGCGGGTGTGGAGGGGGAGGCGCGTGGCCGAGCTTCCGGCCCACACTGTGCGCGAACCCCGGCCGGTGTCCCACTCGTGGGTGTCGGCGTTCCAGTGCCGCAGGCTGTTCCGGTCGATGGGGATGCGGACGGTCGTTTCCTCACCGGGCTCGAGCGTCACCTTGGTGTAGCCGGCGAGCGTCTTGGTGGGCTGCTCGCCGGGCCAGGAGGAGTCCGGGCCGAGGTAGATCTGCGGGGTGTCCGACCCGGTGCGCCTGCCGGTGTTGCGCACACGCAGCGTCACGGTGAGCCCATCCCTCGTGGGTTTGGCCTGGAAGCGGCTGTACTCGAATGACGTGTAGGACAGGCCGTATCCGAAAGGGAAAAGCGACGGGGTACCGGTCTTGTCGTACCAGCGATAGCCGACGTCGACGCCTTCGCTGTAGGTGACCACCCCGTCGCGACCTGGGTAGGCGGACGGGTCGCCGGCCACCGAGGTGTGCTCCTCGGAGGTCGGGAAGGTCTGGGTGAGGCGCCCGCTCGGACTGACCTGCCCGTAGAGCAGCCGGGCCGTGGCACGGCCGCCCATGCCACCCGGGTAGTACATGTTCAGTACCGCCTTGACGCGGTTCAGCCAGGGCATGGTGACGGCTGACCCGGTGTTGAGTACGACGACGGTGTTGCGGTTGGCGCGGGTGACCGCCTCGATCAGCTGGTCCTGTTCAAAGGGGAGGGACAGACCGGTGCGGTCGAAGCCTTCGGTGCCCTCGTCGAAGGCGAACACGACGGCGGTCTTCGCCGCGCGAGCCGCCTCTACGGCCTGCGCGCGGTCGACTGCGACGGCTTCGGGCGTGACCCAGGACATGCTGACGTGGTCGGTCGAACGGATGGAGCGCAGCTGGAGCTTGAACTCATGGGTGCCGGGCTTCAGCCGCAGGGCGCCACGGGCGGCCTTGTTGCGTGAGCCGCGCAGTACGTCGGTGCCGTCGATGGTGAGCAGGGAGATCGACTGCGGGGCACCGACCGTGAAGGTGTACATGCCGCCACGCTTGACCGTCAGCGTGGAGGTGAACGTCTTCTCCTCGTCGTAGCCGAGATCGATCCCGTCTGTGGGGAAGGCCGGTTGCAGGGCATTGTCGTCGATTCGGGTGCCGGTCAGATCAAGCCCAGGCCGGTAAGCGACGGCGCCGGTGGCGCGCTTGCGGATCTCGTCCAGCGGGGCGGTGACGGTGCGCGGGTTGACCTCGGAGCTGCCTCCGCCGCCGATCACCGGGCGTTGGGCGGGTTGGCCGATCACGGCGAGGCTGCCCGAGCGCGTGGTGAGCGGAAGGGTGTGCCGCTCGTTCTTCAGCAGAACCGCGCCCTGCTCCGCCACCTGCTGGGCGATCCGGTCGCCCATGGTGCCCGCCGGGGCGGGTCGCTCGGGCAGCGTGCACCCTTCGCGGGCTCCGGCGGGCGAGGCACAGCGCAGCAGGCCGAAGTGGTGCATCTGCGTGAGAATTCTGGTGACGGACATGTCGAGCTTGCTCTGCGGGATGCTGCCGTCCTGGACGGCCTTCTTGAGCGGCGCGTCCAGGTACTGGCCCAGAGGCATCTCCTGGTCCAGGCCCGCGCTCAGTGACTTAGTGGAGTGGGTGGCCCTCCAGTCCGACATGACCCAGCCCTCGAACCCCCACTGCTCGCGCAGCACGTTGTTGAGGAGTTCCTCGTTCTCGCAGGCGTAGACCCCGTTGACCTTGTTGTAGGCGCACATGAACGAGCTCGCGCCTGCCTTGAGGGCGGCTTCGAAGGGCGGCAGCTCGACTTCGCGCAGGGCCTGTTCGCCGACGCGCGCGTCGAGCGTCTGCCTGTCGCGTTCCTGGTTGTTGGCCGCGAAGTGCTTGACCGAGGTCATCAGCCCCTCACCCTGGATGCCGGCGATCTCCTGCGCGACCATGCGGGAGGAGAGGAGCGGGTCCTCGGCGAACGTCTCGAAGTTCCGGCCGCCATAGGGAACGCGGATGATGTTGGTCATCGGAGACAGCAGGACATCCTGGCCCAGCGCCCTTCCGTCCCGCCCGATGACCTTGCCGAAGTCACGGGCCAGGCGATCGTCGAAGGTGGACGCCAGCGCCACGGGAGCGGGCATGGCCGTTGCCCTTTGTGCCAGATGGATCCCGGCGGGGCCGTCGGTCAGCCGCAGGGGCGGGATGCCCAGACGCTCGACTCCGGGAATGAAGCCGGCCTGGCCCCGGCTCTCCGGATCGGTCGACCCGTGGACGAACGAGATCTTCTCGTCCAGGCTCATCGCCCGCACCAGGGAATTCACCTGCCGATCTGCGCGGCTGCGCTGGTCGGAGGACGCTGCGCTCGTAGGCCACAGCATGTATCCGCCCAGTACCGTGAGGGCGGTTGCGGCACTGGCCAGCACTCTTTTTGTTTTCATGGCGGCTCCCGGCCGCACCAGTGCGGCCGTTCTCGGATTCGGATGGGAAACAGCCGCTGCACCGGCCTGAGGAGACCCTCAGCCTGAAGGCAGCGCAACGGACCCGAGCCCGGCACGACCGGACGCGGGGACCGTGACCTACGGCGTGCCGACGCACGGACAGCGCGCCCAGCGAGTCGGCCGGACCACTCAGCCGACCCGGATCAGGTGTAGGCGAGCAGGCGCCCGCAGACGGTGACGCCGGTCCACGACGCCAGGGAGATCACCGCTGCCGCGCGAGCCCGGCCAGGGGGACGCACATCTGTGTCCCAGCCGTCGACACCGCGATAGACGCCGCGATGGAAGACGGCGATGTTGATCCCCGCGACGACGAGCAGTCCCAGCTTGAAGGGCGCGGCACCACTGGCTGCGATCGACACCGCGCCGGAGACGAACATGAAGACGCCGGTGAGCGCGGCGACGACGAACCCGATCTGAGCCAGCGGCAGCAGATGCCGAGCCGCCACCGTCACCGGCAGCGCACGCCGCCCCAAGCCCAGGAGCCGCAGATCGAACGCCACTGCCGGACCGACCAGCACGGCCAGCCCCAGCACATGGACGCACTCCAGCACCGCATAGAGATACGGAGTCGTCCGCACGGCCTCGGACAGCCCCGACTCTTCGAGCCGGCTGAAGAAGCCCGACACGACCTACTGCTCCGTGCTGCGGCGCCGCACGTACACAGCGCCACCGGCCACCACCAGCACCGCCACGGCCCCGGTAACCGTCCACACCACAGCACTGGACGAACCGGAATCGGCAGCCTGGCCCGTCGCACTGGAACCCTGCCGGCCGTCGCCGCCGGAGCCCGTGGCGGACTCGCCGGAAGCGCCCGGCGGGACGGGCTTGTCCGGCAACGACAACAACCGCTGCCGCACGGCCTGCCCGTTCTCCAGGAAGATCAGTTCCGGTCGCAGCTCGTCGTCGTGATCACGGCTGAGGAACCCCACGGCTTCGAGGGTCTCTCCGGCTTCCAGACGCCGGTCAAAGCCCCATCCGCGCAGCGTCTCCGGCGGTGCCAGCACCAGGTGCAGCTCCTTGCGGCCGCCGTCGTAGGGGCGCGTGGCCTTCATCGTGTCGCGGGTGCCCATGGCCTCGACGTCCTGCGGGATCTCGCGGTCGGCCCACCCCTGGGGCACCGCTGTCTTCTCCACCTGGATGGTCACCTCGACATGCGGGCTGCCCCACCGCACGTTCGTCAGCTCCCCTGAAAGGTAGTAAGCGCGTGTGGTGTCGAACTCCGACCAACCGTGGTGCGCGGAGGCTTGCGGCACCGCCAACACCGACAAAGCAATCCCGCACATTCCTGCGACCAGCCCTGCCCGGGACAGCATCCGCGGTTTGCTCACGTTCAGTCACCCACTCTCGGAGATCTTCCGGCACGCGACGACGCGACGACGCGGCGTCTGCGCTCGAACGTGCACGTCGAGCAGCGCGGTAGGACGCCGTGTGCACGCAGCAGCGAGTCTGAGCCGGTGACACTCGTGGCGGGAGGGAGAGTCTGTCCCTCCCAGCGCAGGCCCACCGGCCTCACCTCGGCTCCGGCTGAGGTTCGTGAACTTCGGCTTTGCGTACGCGACTTCGCAGACACTGGAGGTAATGGTGGTGCGGGTCACACGAATTGCGTCTCGCTATTCGAGGTGCCTGAGGGTCGGGTAGCCCAGAGTGGCACCCGAGCGGCCCTGAAGTGGCCAGTCGATCTCGATTTAGGGCACGCGGAGGGCACGCCACCCTCGAATTGGACTAGACAACAAACAAACCCCAGGCCGCTGACCTGGGGTTTCATCGTGGAGCGGGTGACGAGAATCGAACTCGCGCTCTCAGCTTGGGAAGCTAAGGGTATCTGCGGCTTGTCTTGGAGCTGACCTGCGGCGGAGTAGCGTCGGACCCTAGTGGAAACGGTCGGCTGGTTCCCCGGCATTCCCCGTGGTTCCCCGCACGATCTGGCACGGGTCTGGCACGCCTCTGACACCGCCCGCCTACCGTTTCACTCGCCCCCGAATGGCGAGCGCAGCAAGACCGAGCAGCACCGGCTCGGAGAAGCGGGATGCCATCTCGATGTACCGGCCGGCTGTCGTCAGCTCCTCCCCGCTGGAGCGGAACACGACCGAGTTGAGCGTGACGCTGAGCGCCTTGTCGAAGCGCTCGCCGGTGAAGCGATCTCCTGTCGGATTCTTCGGATCGTCCTTGTCGATTTCGAAGGTCACCGTGCCGCCACCGGGCGGAACGGTGCCGGTAGCCTCCTGCTTGGGGGAGTTCTGGGGGAGGCCGAAGCCCATCATCAGCAAGATCGTCGTCATCATTGCGAGGGTGAGCCAGCCGAGCGCACGCGAGGCACGCAGGCCGTAGCCGGACAGCAGCCAATACGCCTGAAGCAGCCAGCGTTCTGCTGTCCCCCATCCTCTGCTGTGGCGGCGCATTTCCATTTCGCCGTAGTAGAAGTCTGCTGCGCCCGGTTCGTCCTTTGCATCCTCACGGCCCTTGCGGAGCTGACGGTAGATAATTGCGAGACTAGCGAGGCTCGGGACATCGTGTGGGTGCTCCGGAGCGGCGCCCCACCCACGATGCAGAGATGCAGGGTGGGATGGCAAAGCGCGCCACATGCGTTCCTCTTCGATCACCTGCCGCTGGTTCCAACTGAATGGAATTCCCAACTGCCATTGTGTGCCTTGAGGAGGATTCGAGAAGATCCATCTCCCCTCTAGCCTGAGTTGGTCAAGGTGAAGAGCGCCATCGAATCTGCATGAGGAAAGGTCGAGGTTTGACAGTGTGAGCCAAGCGCAGTCCACTCCGTCGAGTGAGACAATCTTTGCTTCTCCGCTATGAGTGGTACCAGTAAAAGATTCGGGTGGAATGTCATCGAAGGGGGTGGATGCGCTGACGATTGCTAGTGGTTGTGAGAGTACAGGATCTTCCAATAAGATTTGAGCATGGCGCGCTTTGATTTTTGCTACCGCCCCCCAGGTAGTCCTATAGCACGCGATTCGCCTTGCTGTGACCTCTAGCGTAGTGGGTTTCGGAAAATTTGCTTCATACAGACTGAGCTCCCCTAGGCACATAAAGGGGCCTATTGGGGAAGCGCTTTGTAGTGTAGTGGAGTGCATCTTCAAGCCCTTATGGAATACTGCGCCGAGAAGCCATATCTCTCGAAGGGTGGCGTCAGTCAAGTCCACGTTTCCGAAATATTGAGCTGTATTTGAGAGTAGCCAATCGAAATCGGTTTCGCGGAGGTTCACTTCGTTCCTGAATAGCGCGCCCTCGAAGAAAGTGTCACCAGAGAACTTCGCTCGCCAGAAGGATGCGCCACCGAGGAATTCTGTCTGCTCCAGAGAGAAGCCGTCACCGAAATGAGACTCGCCAAAATCGACGTCCCCCTGGAACAGTGCATCGGCGAATGATGCTGCGCTGGCATTGTCCGTCGCGCCGCCGAAACTTGCTTTTCTAAAAGCAGCGAGGCCGAAAGTAGACTTTCCGGTGCTGGGGTCTTTTACGGCATCGAGCACTTCATCTAGAAGGTTCGCGTCAAATACGGTGCCGCTTAGATCGATCGAGTCTCCTGGCCCCAAGGAGTCTAGGTACCGGCGCCTGATTTGTTCCGTAGTGTGTTCCAGACACGCCCCACCCGGGCTGATTTGAATGCCCAAGCATCCGATGGCGTCATTCGTAGAGTCGGCCCCGGTTCCGCAGTGCGGCCAGTCTGGAGGCTCGGGGGCAGGCGACGGCTCACTCATGCCCCTACCAATACCGCATCTGGCCGCGATGATCCGGGAGTTGGGAACCTTGGTGAACCTCCTGGCTTACACGGTCGCCGCTGTCTGGCGAGGCACCGGGACATTGCCGGCCCCCTCCGGGCTGCTGCCACTGAGCGCTCAGTGTTGCCCGGCAGTGCCCTGTGCTGCGTTGGTCATCGCCGAGCGCCCTTCTACGGCCCGAAGACGGCCCGGGAGCACGCCCGTCCATGAGCACCCGCATTAGGAGAGAGGCAGGGGGATCGTGCTTCTGAGCTGCGACTTCACCGAGGTAGGAAGCGGGCGGGCACTCGACCATGAGGTACTGCTGTCGACCGTGGCTGACTCCTGCATCTGGCACGGTTGTGGCACGAACCTCAGCCACCGACAGCCAGCCACGGCGGCGGGTGCGCCAACCGACCAGGCGCGCGTATGCCTCGGTGCACCCCCACCGTCCTCAGCCACGCTACTGGTTTGCGGCGCTGATCAGGGCCACACAACCACGGTCGGTCCGTGAGGTCCCGACCCCACCAGTGTGAAAGGCTCCCACTGGTGGGGTCGGTGATCACTTGCGGTGGGCCCTTACTTCGTCACGCACCGCGCGAACGGACCGAATCGCAGTGATCAACTTCTGGGAGAGCGCCGGGACCTGGTCGAAGAGGTGTCCCACGACAGTGAACCCCCCGACGACCGTTGCGGTCCCGACCGTCACCCATCCCGCCAGTTCCATGTAGCCCCTTTCGAAGCAGAGAGATCGGTGTGGGCACCAGGGGCTACTGGCGCCCTCGCTCGTAGCACCTGGCATTGCCTCGTCAGCACCGATCCCGCTTCCGAACTACACGGAGTTGCAGGCGACTTGAGTGTACCTACTGCAACTGCATCTGTCGCTGGATGGCCGCAGCCGGCCACCGGTGCAGGTCATCGCTCGGGAACGAGGTGAGGTGTACGTTCCAAGCAGGTGCAGTGTGAGGAGGAGGATCCATGCCTCAATCAACGGATGATGATTTCGAAGGGGAAGGCTTCTACGCAGCTATGAGGAGTCTCGAAGACTCCTGTGATGCGCAGTCGAGGGAGATGCTTCCCACTCTGGGTGAAAGAGCACCTAAGTTGTACACCATCCTCGGCACCTTGCTTTCTATTTTGGATAGGGCATCCAGCTGCTATTGGGGATGTCGGGGCGGTGATCACGCGGTTGAGTATCTGACTGGAGGTGTGTGTAACTCCGCACGTGCCGCAATCCGCCTAATGCATATGGGATTTTATGACGAGGCTCTCACCGTATCTCGCTCAATCGCGGAGAGAGTGAACTTGGTATCCCTGTTTCTCTATGATCCAGACACCCTGACTGAATGGCGAAGCGCTGATGAGCGGGTTCGTCGTCGCAAGTACTCTGCAGTACAGGTTCGGTTGCGTCTGGAGCAGGGGGGTTGGGACGTGCCAACTGACCAGGACAGATACTCAAAGCTGAGTGGATACGGAGCTCACCCTGGCCACAGTCCGCAACATTTTATTCCCCATGCCCCGCCCGTAGCTGGCGGGCTCTACAACGAGATCGGCCTGTTGATTTGCCTCAATGAAATCGGCCGCAGCGTGATTCTTTATGCTGGGATCTGCATTGGTTCAATGGCTCTTCCTAAAGATGTCTCGCAGCGCTTGAGTGGCCTGGCGATGGAAGCTGCTCACCACCTCGGGAAAGCCGACCTTGAAGGAATGGATGAGTATTGGGAGAAAGGCAATCCTGAATAGTGCGTGATGGCCGGTGTAACCGCTTCATGCTCGACCGCTTTAATGTAAGTGATCACTTCTCGCAAATTTCCGGCATGCTATGCAGTCTGTGGGCCTGCTGGTGAAGGAATCGCGGCTTTGGGGCTGACCATACGGGGCGGGACTTGGTCAGCCGTAGCATGCGTGATTGTTGGTGTAGGCGGGTTCGCGGATTGCCAAACCATCAGAGGCCACGGCTCTCCATTTCTTTCCACTTTTTTCTGACAGGAATCATGGTGTTCATTGCACCTCCAAGCTCAATTCCGGTTGTTTCGCCGCAGCGGGCTTCGCCATTTGGACCCCGCTCTACGAAGCAGACCGTTTCCGCTTGGCGGCCGTCGCGGGTGACAGCGTAAACCGAAAGCGCCTCCATTCGGTCCAATCGGTCCCGCGCCGGGAATAGAACTGTGCCGAGCTGCTTTTCGCGAGCAGTTTGCAAGGCTGTCCACATCTCACCGATGACTAGGACGCCATCCGCTCTCGTAGACTCGACGAGGTCGGCGAGCCTTTCAAATGACAGGATTTTCGTCCTCTGGCTGTCGAATTGCATCGCTTGGATGGTTAGAAGAGATTCCCCCTTGAAGCAGAAAGCGAATGTCCCGTGGACGCCATCCTTTTCCATGACCTTACGTGCAACAACCATCATCCCCGGCACGCGCGCAATGGCATCCCCATCGGGAAATTCGGGAATCTTGTACCTCTTGGCAGACGCTTGTGCTTTCACATCATCGATCTCAAACTCTTCCGAAACATCCTCCAAAACCGCTCCATCAGGCACAGAGAAGTGACTGGCCAGTTCAGACTGCGCAATATGCATGCAGTTGAGCTTTCCCGATGTGTTGGTTAGGCTGGAGTCTACGCACTCAGCGTAGCTTCCTTCGAGGTCGCAGCGAGAAACGTAGGCTGCCAAGTGACCCGCGCGCAGCAAGTCGTTTAGGTGCATGTAGCATGCGGCTGCTGCGTCCAATACCTCCCAAGTGTTGAGTGCTCTGTCTACCCAGCGCCTCTTAATCGTGATGGTCCCGAACGGGGGCATGCCGCGTGAATTTTGATTGCTGCAATAATCTCGTTCACGCTCATGCGAGGCGGGAAAGTAGCTTTTACTTCCCGCTGGTTGTACCAGTTTCCGATCCAGGTCACATGACATGAACTGTTGAGATCGAGGTCGGATTCATGAACAATCCGATTGCGTGACTTTTTGGCCCAACGCATCACGTCGGTTTTTGCGGCGTGGTTGTCGTATTCGGAAAACCAGTCCTGGAATTCTGGAAGATTCGACTTATGTTTAAGGAGTAGGCTGGTCACGCTTCGGTGTGTTTGCAGGAAGGCGTTCAGGGCAAGCCTGAAACTGTCCGGGTCAAAATAGGATTCCTGCAATGCGTGCCATTGTGCATGGCAATCCATGAGGCGCTTATGCGCCTGGGGCATTGGGCAGGGTGAAAGTGAATTTGACGGCATGATTGGAGTGCCCTATCTGCGGTGGATCAATGGGTCGGTTATCATGCGTAGTTCAATATTGCAGGCGAGTATATGGCCAGCGTTGGCCCTAGGATCTCAGTGTCTTCGGCGGCGGCCTCGCCTTCAGCCTTCTTCGATCCATCGGAATGCGTCATCTCCGATGCGCCGTGCATGATTGTCTTCATCATTGCCCCCCGCTTGCCCACTGAGGTGCTCCAGCCCCGCTGCCGGCACTCCAGTTACCGTGCAGAGTAGACGACTGGCATCTGAGCGATGAAGACTTTGTGGGCTAATCACCCCCTGTGGCTGTGCGGCCGTTCCGGGGAAGGGGGTGGGCGTTCGTGGTGCAGCAGTCTGCTCGATGTTTCGAGGCTCACGCCTAAGGGGCTCCGTAAAGCTGTGGAGCCGGCCTTCCCAACTACGACGTACCCCCCCTCTGAGGTTGGGCGGCTGCTGTGCGCGCGGGACGGGCACCGGCCGGGCTGGAGCGGGGCGGAGACAGGAGCGCAGGCCCGGCCGGGGGCCGGGCCGCGCGCGGCGAGCGGAGCGAGCCGCCTTGAAACCCGTAAAGAAGGTTGTAACTCAGTCGGCAGCTCGAACGCGTGATCGGCATTAGTTTCGGTCCTCGCGCCCCGCTGGCAGTGGATGATCTAAATCCGAACGACTATATAACGAACGTGCGTGGGTTGGCGCAATGCTGGGTAGAGTGCCGATTGTGGACTATCTTCCCGTGGTTCAACTTGTGGCCTCCGCAGCTGTGGCAGCTGCACCAGTCGTGTTAAAACTGGCGCGGCGCGCACTGTCCAGAAAGAGGACGTTAAACGCCAACATCGATGAATGGCGTCGCATCGCGAGTGAGGATCGGGCGCGGAAGCGCGGTGGGGCCAATGGCTAGCAAAAAGGAGGAGCCCCAGTACACGCGTACTGACTCGATCTCTAGTGCTGGCGTGGCAATGCTAATGGTCACAATCGGCATGACCTTGGGGTCTACAACTTGGCCGGGGCGCGCATTTATCTGGGCGGCGCCAGCTGCGATCCTCTTCGTTCCAACGCTAGTGGCCAACATCGTAGACAACTTGGATCACCGCAGAGAGAAGAAGCAGTATGACACCTACCGGGCCGAGCTGGTGAAGATTCGCACTTCGCCCGATCTGTCATACGAGCACAAAGAGGCGTTGAGAAAAGAGATCGAGGAACTCGATCTGCATCGTGCCAAACGGCTTAATGAGAGGGCTAGGCGACCCCCTATCCGCCCAGCGGATTAGTCATAGTAAAGAAGTGGTCAGGCCTTAGCGTGCTCAGCAGGGATACGCCATAGCGGTGTGGTGTACTGCTCCGGGCAGCTGCTGATGAGTAGTTGGCGCAGGTCCTCGCGTAGGGAGCCGTTGAGGTTCAGGGCTTCGGTGATGCGGCGGAACGTCGTATGGGTGACTCCGCGGCTGTGGGCTTCGGATTGGAAGTCGTCGAGCCAGGACAGTACGGCCTCCGGGTCGAGCTCCACCGATGGCTGGTCCTTGAGCCACGCGGCCTTGTTCCGCTCGTAGTCGATCTCCGAGTAGCCGCAAATTTCGCGGCTGTGTGCCTCGACCTCGTCCAGGGTGGCGGTCGTCAGGATGGCCCGGGCCAACTGGTTGCGGGTCAACGCTTCGTCCAGGTCCACCTCATGCACGGTCGGCCCCTCATCGGTGAGGGGAACCGGAAGGCCGGCGTCTCGCATCTCGCAGGTGCCGCGCACGCCTCGGGCTGTCGCCGCGAGCATCCCGGTTGCCTCGGACGGGTGCCACTCCAGGACCGAGCTGACCGGCTGGACATCCTTTGCAGTGAGGGTGTGGAGGAGCGGACCGAGCACGCCGCGCAGTTCGGCGAGAGGGAGTTCGCCATCGAGGCCGGGGCCCGCCACCAGGAGACGGACGGGCGCGTTCACCTGACAGCACGCGGCGAGGGTGACGGCGTCGGCGAGGGGGCTCTTCAACGTCGGCTCATCGCCGCGGGCGAGGATGTCGCCGCCCACGTCCAGCAGGTCGATCGACTCTGGTGACAAGTGGTCCACCAACTCTTCGACTTGGCGGGTAACGCCCTCGACCCCGTAGTGCGGATCAATCAGCGCGAACGTGTGCTGCCGGAGCTCTGCAGCGAGTCGGGGGAGAGTCGAGCCTGCCGGAGCGATGGGGCGGGCTTCGGCCGGCACTGCCCAGACTGCTGGGGTGAGGGGCAGGAGACCGGTGAAGTTGTCTGGTCCTCGGGGGCCGGGTACTGGGTCGACCAAAAGGCGGTCCCACGCGTACGTGAGGATCACCGCCTGGTCCTCGTCGCCGTAGAGGGCGGCGTGAAGCATTGCGGCGGCGACGGCGTCGCCCCCTCCTCCTGCTGCGACGATCAACCGCGTCATGCGGTTCAGCCTACGGGGTACGGGGTTGACCACTCACCCTATAGTGGCTAGAGGCCATAGCCACTTGTGTCGAGAATCGGCCTCAGGCCGGTAGCGGGGTAGCCCACTACTCACCTGGAGCCCACGTTGGGTGAGGAGGACTGATGCCACAGATCGAGGAGGCTCAGCCGAAGTATCTCCAGATCGCGCACTACATCCGTGATCAGATTCTTCGAGGTGACCTGCGACCGGGCGACGAGGTGCCGTCCGAACGGCAGTTGGCGACGGACTGGAAGGTGTCCCGGCCCACGGCCGCACGGTCGTTGGAGGCGCTGAGCCATCAAGGGCTCGTCGAGAAGCGTCAGGGGTCGGGCACGTACGTGCGGAGCCTGGAAGTCAACCGTCGAGCACGGGAGTTGTACGGGCGGGCTCGGCAGACGGGGAAGATCTACACGCCCGGTGAGTACGCGGTGATCACCTCGACCGGTTGGATGGAGGCGCCGGCGCACGTCGCTGAAGGGTTGGGCCTGGTCAAGGATCGTCGGGCTGTGCACCGGCGGCGGGTGACCAACAACCAGGACGGGCCGATCACGCTGTCCACTTCGTGGTTCGCTCCGGATGTCGGCCACCGTGCGCCGAAGCTGCTTGAGCCGGAGCGCATCCAAGAGGGAACGCTCATGTACGTCGAGAACATGACCGGGCGGCAGGGCAGTTACGCGGAAGATCGCATGTGTGCGCGGGGTGCCACGGAGGAGGAGGCCGTTGACCTTCAACTGGAGCCCGGCTCGGCCGTCCTGATCGTCCACCACGTCGTCTTCGACCTCCAGGACCGGCCGTTGGAGTTTGCCGAAGCCACGTACCCGCCGCATCGCTGGGCCTTCGAGCAGGGCTACCCCCTCACCTGATGGTGCGGTGAGGTCCCGCGAGTTGCGGCGAACGGGTTGCGGATCTGAAGTGGCTAATGCCACTATCCAGGAAGTGGCTAAGGCCACTTGGTTCGGAAGGGGGCACGGGTGACGAGTCAGCGGCCGGACGAGGACGCGCACTTAACTTGCCGGGGTTGTCGCGGGCGCGGTTGGAAGCGCGTTGGCTCCCGTACGGCTGTGGCGCTCTCCACGGCCAACGATCGCCACCGTGTCACATCGAAACGGCGCTGCCTTGACTGTGACGGCAGCGGCAAGGAGTGAGCGCGGATGGCCTACACGATCGACCGCTTTCCTTCTGAGGAATGGCCGCGACTCGGTGCCATGACTTTGCACCCCGTCGCGGAGTCCGTGCCTCGGGCCCGGTACTGGTTCCGGAAGTTCCTCGCCCCGTACAACCCGGCCTGCTCGATCGACGACTGCGCGTTGATGATCTCGGAGCTGGTGACCAACGCGGTTCTCTATGGGCAGGCGGATGAGTCCTGGGTGGTGCGCGTCGAGTGGTTTCGGGTGGCGACGTCGCTTCGGATCGAGGTGCACAACCCGGGTTTCCCCGCGAACGTTCAGATGCGGCGGCCAGAGGCCAGTGACGCTCACGGTCGCGGTCTGCTGCTGGTCGACTCTATTGCCGAGTCGTGGCATGCCGGGCCTAGCCGCTTCGGGGGGACGATGGTCTCCTGCGACGTGGCCGGCGCGTGGCCGTCCAGCGAGGGCTTCACTCCGCTCCTGTTCTGACGCTCCAGTTGTCGCTAGTCTGGTTGACCAGTTGACTTGGCTAATCGCGACAGGCGGCGTCCATGGCGTATGAAGTGGCGGCACCGAAGTACGTGCGCCTAGCTCAGACGATCCAGAGCCGCATCGAGGACGGCACGTACCCGCCCGGCACTCGGGTGCCCAGCGAAAACCAGTTGGTGCAAGCCTTCGGGATGTCCCGCCCGACCGTCGTTCGGGCGCTGGAGCTGCTGAAGCGTGACGGTTGGCTTGAGTCCCGGCAGGGGTACGGCACGATCGTTCGGGGCCGGCCGGAGGTTGTGGAGCAGAGGGATCGGCGGGGGCGAGAGGCTCTGGAGCGCGACGAGTCGCAGGCCGCAGGACGCCTCGTCGATGTTGCCGAAGTCCCCGTTCCGGTGCGGGTCGCATCTGCGCTCGGGCTGCCGAAGCGAGCCAAGGTGCTCATGCGCCGTTTCCTGGTCGAGGAGGATGGCGAAGCCGTCGAGCTGGTCTCGTCGTACTTCCCCGCGGGCCTGGCCGAGGACACCGAGCTGGCGAGTGCTGAGACCTTGGCCGGAGGTGTGCGCGCACACCTGGAGGCCAGGAAGAAGATCCGTTTCGACCATGTCACGGAACGGGTCTCCGCTCGACTTCCTGAGGCGGGTGAAGCGGGACTCTTGGGCCTGCCGGACGGCGTGCCAGTGCTGAGCGTCCTCGTCATCGCGTGCGACGCATCCGGGCAGGCGCTGCAAGTCTCTGACGTGCTACTTCCGGCTGACCGGCAGGAACTTGAGGACACCTACCGGCTGGGCTGATGAGTGAACCGGTGAATGTGCCTCAGTCCCGGGGTCGTCGGCTGGCAAGCCTGTAGATCAGATATGTGAGGGCCAGGATGAAGTCGACGGCTACCCAGAGCCCGATTATCAGGCCCACGCCGATCGTGGTTCCGACATCGCCGGCGTCCTCGCACACCTCCAGATCGTTTCCTGTCAGGCCCCTGCACTCGTCGGGGGTTCCGCTGCCGCTCGCGGCTCCCGCTATGACCCAGGCCAGGAACAAGATCTGTACGGCGAGAAAGACCCACAGGAAGACACGGCGCCGCTTCCTCGGCGGGGGTGCCGTACTGCCCTGATACGGCGGTTGCATTGGGGGTGACCCCTGCTGCGGTGGTCCTGGCCAGGAGGCCGGCGGTGGTGCTGCTCCTTGGGGGTTGCGCGGGCCCCAAGACTGTGGGTCCGGAGCGCGGTCTTGCTTGCTCATGTCGCGCCCTCCCTGTGCTGCTAACTCCATAGTGCGCTCGGGGTAGTAGGGCTGCTCGGCGACCGCAATGAAGACACTTGACAAGTCAACCTGGCATCCGTAGCTTCGAACTTGCTAAGTCAACTTGTCAGGTGGCGAGTTGATCGACTCAGAAGGAGAAATCTCTGTGCGTGTGATCCGCATTGACGCCTCGACCGCGACGATCCTGCTCACCGAAGCTCCGGCGCCGAAGGTGCGTGACCGGCAGACCGGTGAGGTCGCCAAGGACGCCGTGAGCGGTGAGGCCCTGATGACCATCGGCGTTGTCTACATCGAGGAGGGGGAGTCGTCGCTGATCAAGGTCACGGTTCCTGAGAGCGGTGTCGCCGAGGGGCTGACGCTCGGGGCGCCGGTCGCCCTGCCGGGGCTGATTGCCCGGCCGTGGGAGTCCGTCTTCAACGGCCAGCAGCGGCACGGCATCGCCTACCGGGCCACCGCCGTGGCTCCGGGTGCCTTCCCGATGGCTGAGGCGGGCTGATCGACGCGACCGACCTGGTGACGTGGGCCGAGCTGGGCGGGTCGCTCGCCGCGATAGGCGGCGCGGCCTACGCCCGGCACGCTCACCCGGCGGCGTATTGGTCCACGGTCGGACTGCCGGTCTCGGTGGCCCGACTACTGGCCTCGTACTCCTCCACCATGGATGCGTGCGGCCTGACGGTCGAACCGTCCCGGTGGCGGGCACTGGCCGTCAAGGCGACCACTCGGCGAGAGGTCCGGCCGGTGCCCCCTCGCCGGGGCATGATCCGGCCCACCTCGACCGGCCTCCGGCTCCGGCTGCGGCTCGCCCCGGGGCAGGAACCTGCCGACGTGGCGGCCTCTGCCGAACGGCTGCGGCACGCCTGGGGCGTTCACGCCGTGTACGTCCGAGAAGTCAAGCCTGGGGTCGTGGAACTGCGGCTCGTTGGGTTCGACGTCCTGCGAAAGGTGCGAATGCCTCGCCGGATGGACGTCGGCCTGCTTCAGGTGCCGGTGGCTCTGAAGGAGGACGCAACCGCGTTCGTGCGGGACTACCGAGCCGTACCGCATCAACTCGTGCTCGGCGCCACGTTGTCGGGCAAGTCCATGTTCCTGCGGAACCTGATCACTGGGCTGGCCACTCAGCCGGTGGTCCTGGTGGGAATCGACTGCAAGCGCGGTGTCGAGCTGGCGCCGTTCGCGCCCCGGCTCTCCGCGTTGGCCACCGATCCGGAACAGGCAGCCGAACTGCTGCCCGTGCTCGTGAAGGAAATGGAGGACCGCTACGACCTGATCAAGGCCCGGCAGGGCATCGCTCCCGGCACTCCGGATGAAGAGATCACCTCGGACATCTGGGGGCTGCCGGAGAACGAACGGCCGGCGCCCGTCGTGCTGTTCATCGATGAGGTGGCCGAACTCTTCCTCATCGCCACGAGGAAGGAGGAAGAGCGGCGGGACGAGATGGTCACCCAGCTCATCCGGCTCGCCCAGCTCGGCCGTGCGGCCGGCATCTACCTGGAGGTCTGCGGACAGCGCTTCGGGGCCGAGCTGGGTAAGGGCGCCACCATGCTGCGGGCCCAACTGACCGGCCGTGTCTGCCATCGTGTGAACGACGAAGCGTCCGCCAAGATGGCTCTCGGTGACATCGCGTCTGAGGCGGTCTATGCGGCTTGCGCCGTTGCTGCCGAGCTGCCCGGCCTCGCCGTCGTCGGTGACACGTCCGGCGGCTGGTCCCGCATCCGTACCCCACACCTGTCCCTTGCCGACGCTGCGGCCACCTGCCGCGAGACGGCACACCTCGCCCCGGACGTACCGGCGCTCACGCCTTTCCGGCCGTACGCCCCGCCCATGCCTGTGAAGGCGTCCGGGCCCGTGGCCGCCCCTCGGCCGGTCACCGACTAGAGCCGAAGCGCTCCAACGGTCGGCGCGGCCGTCCCGCGCCAAGTCCCTACCCCATCCATGCCTGGAACCGGAAGGAGTCGCGCCGTGCGCACTCTGCCCGTCCGCGTTGACGCCGTGCTCGTTCAAGCGCTGATCGCCGCCGCACTGTCCTTCGCCCACCTGCACGACCTGGCTTCGGCTGCCGGACAGGACGGTTGGAAGGCGTGGGCCTACCCGGTTTCCGTCGACTTGCTGTTGGTGGCCGCCTGGCGGCGGCTCCGCTCCGGTGAGGCGAAAACGGCCGGGTGGTGCTGGTTCCTCGTCGCGCTGATCGCGTCGCTCGGAGCCAACGTCGCCACGGCCGGATTGCTTGACCTGGACGACGTCCCGGCCTGGCTGCGCATCCTCGTCGCGGGCTGGCCCGCGGTGGCCTTCCTGGGCGGCACGCTCCTCGCTCACGGATCGCCGAAGCCCGTAGAGGCTCCGGCGGCGGCACCCGAGCCGCCTTCGACGGCCACAGCACCCGAACCCACTACTGCGGCATCGACCGAACTGCCCACCGTCGGCAAGGAGCCGGCTTCGCCGTCGCCGTCCCCGGTACCGCCCGCGCTCGTCGCCATGGCGCACAAGGTCGCCGACGAACACCGCGCCCGGACCGGGACTGACATCGACACCTCGACCCTTCGCGCCCGGCTCGGTGTCCCGATGCCGCTCGCCGAAACCATCGCCACTCAACTCCCCTGACCTGGAGGACTTTCCACCTTGCGTCCGTCCACGCTCCGCGCGCTGAAGCGTGCCGCCGAGCTGACCCGACAGAACCGCCTCACCGAAGCCGTGCTGATCGCCGAGCCGGTGATCCTCGCCGCCGACAGCTACGAGGGCGACGAGATCTTGCGCTGGCTGGCCGACCACGTCACCGACTTCACCGGCGAGACCGACAAGGAGATGCCCTGATGTCCGCCAACCGCCGTTTCCGCCGCGTCGTCCGCATCGGCCCCGTCCAGGTCGGCACCTACTACGACAGCCGGGGCCGCGAGAAGCACACCGCCGCCTGTACGGCTCCGCGTTGCGGCTTCTCCACGGACTACGACAGCCGCGCCGCCGCCGAGCTGGCCGCGCGCACCCACCGCTGCCGCGTCCGCTGAGGAGCGCCCATGACTGTCTCGCTGCCGCTCGTCTTCGTCCTGGGCGTCGTCGCCTGGGCCGCGATCAAGTTCCTCGGCATCCGGCTCTGGGTCGCCGTCGTGATCGCACTGTTCGGCTTCTGGCTCTCGTACACCTTCCTCGCCCCGGCCATCGAGTCCGGCACCCGCTCCGGGGTCGACGTCGTCAACGGCACCCACGAATGACACCCCGACTGACAAGGAGTCCCGCGATGTTCCGCCCCAAGCTGCCCGACACCCCGCACGTCCCGAGCATCACCACTCACATCCCGCAGGACCATGCCCCGGCTCCCTCCGCCGGCCACTCGGTCGCACCGTTCGTGGGGGTCGGCGCCGGTGCGGTGGCCGCCGTTGTCGTCGTCGGCGTCGTCCTCACCGCGCTCCTGGCGGCGGTCGCCGTCTCGGCCGTGTCCGTGGCCATCGCCGCTGTGGTCCTGCGCTCCCTCGTCACTGGCGCCAACAGGCGCTGACCGGCCACCGGGGCGGCAAACGCCGCCAAGCATCCCGCCGCCCCGGGGCCGTCCCTCCCAACCGCTGAAACAGCCGAAAGGAATGCCCATCATCACCCGGCAGACTCCGCCCCCGCTGGCGGAACTCTCCATGCTGGCCTCGTGCGGCACCATGCCCGAGCTGGCCCGCCAACTCTCCGGCCTGGGCGGCTGCACCCACCCCGTACGCCTCGACGGCCACCGCACCGAGTACGACGTCAACACGGCAACCGGCGAGATCGGCAACGTCCTGCACCACTTGGACTCTGCCAACCTCCCCGCCGGCCAGCTCCTCGTCCGCTGCAACAACCGACGTGCCACCCGCTGCGCGGCCTGCGCCGAGACCTACCGCCGCGACACCTACCACCTGATCACCGCCGGACTGCGGGGCGGCAAGGGCACCCCCGAACAGGTCGGCACGCACCCGCGCGTATTCGCCACCTTCACCGCCCCGAGCTTCGGCCCGGTCCACAACCGACCCTCCAGCGGCCGGAACTGCCGCTGCGGCACACGCCACTCCGAGTCAGACTCCGCCCTGGGCACACCGCTCGATCCCGAGAGGTACGACTACGAAGCGGCCGTGCTCTGGAACGCCCACGCAGGGGCCCTCTGGCGCCGGTTCTCCATCTACCTCCGCCGTGAGGTCGCCAAGCGCGCCGGACTTACCCAACGCGCCTTCCGCGACCACGCGCGCATCTCCTTCGCCAAGGTCGCCGAGTACCAGAAGCGCGGCGCCGTCCACTTCCACGCGGTCATCCGCCTCGACGGACCGGAAGGCGGCGACACATCGCCTCCGGTCTGGGCGACGGCCGAGCTGCTGACGGATGCCATCCGCGCCGCGACCACCGCCGCACGCGTCACCGGACCGGAGGTCGACGGCCGGTCTCACACCTTCACCTTCGGCCGCCAGCTCGACGTCCGCACGATCCGCTCCTCCGACTTCGACGACGGCCAAGAGCTGACCGAACGCGCGGTGGCCGCGTACATCGCCAAGTACGCCACCAAAGGTGCGGAGACCGCGACCGGCACTTTGGACCGCCAGCTTCGCTTCCTCGCCGAGCTGGCTCAGGCCCGGATCAGCGACCATGCCCGCCGCATGATCCGCACGGCCTGGACCCTCGGCGCACGCCCCGAGCTGGCAGACCTCCGGCTGCGGGCCTGGGCCCACATGCTCGGCTTCCGCGGCCACTTCTCCACCAAGTCCCGCCGCTACTCCACCACTCTGGGCGCCCTCCGCGACGCCCGCGCCGAATGGCGCCGCGCCCAAGCGGCTCCGGTCACCACCCCGCAGGACGGCGAAACGACGCTCGTACTCGCCCACTGGGTCTTCGCCGGAACCGGCCTCAGCACCGGCGAACAGTGGCTGACCGCATCCCTCGAACCCGCCGCCGGAACGGAAGGAGAGCCCGCTACATGAACGACCGCTACCTGTCCGTCGACCAGGTCGCCGAGCTGCTCGGCACGACCACCCGCTTCCCCCGGCGGCTCGTCGAGGAACGGCGCATCCGCTACGTGAAGGTCGGCCGGCATGTGCGTATCCCGGAGAGCGCGGTCGAGGAGTTCATCCGGTCTCGCACGGTGGAGCCGCTGAGGCGGCCTCGCCCGCGCTACGGAAGGGCTGCCTTATGGCCAACAGCAGGGGCAGGCGCCGCCGCTTCGGCGCGATCAGACGGCTTCCCTCCGGGCGGTACCAGGCGCGCTATCCGGGGCCAGACGGCGTGATGCGTCCGGCTCCCTTCACGTTCGAGACGACGGCCGACGCGGATGACTGGCTCGCCGAAAGGCAGACGGAGATTCGTCGTGGTGACTGGCGTGACCCGGAGGCAGGCGCGGTGGGCTTCCGGGCCTACGCGGAGAAGTGGGTGGAGGAACGGGAGCTCGCGCCGCTTACGCAGGACCTCTACCGGTATCTCCTCGACAAGCACTTGTTCGCGTTAGCCGACCTGGACTTGGACGAGATCACCGCGCCCCGAGTCCGGGAGTGGCGCGCCGAACGGCTGCGGCTCACGGGTGCCAAGACGATCACCGCCAAGGCTTACCGGCTCCTCAAGGCCATCATGGAGACGGCCGTGGACGACGAGCTGATCACGCGCAATCCGTGCCGGATCAAGGGCGCTGGTAAGGAGAAGGCCGCTGAGCGGCGCATCGCCACCGTCGCCCAGGTGGACGCCCTCGCCAATGCGGTGGGGATGCGGTGGCGGCTCATGGTCTACCTCGGCGCCTACGGCCCGCTCAGGCCCGAAGAGCTGGTCGGCCTCCGGCGCCGGGACATCGACCTCGACAACCTGCGCCTCCGCGTCCGCCTCGCCGAGCCGGAGCGGATGGACGGTCGCCGCGTCCAGGGCGACACCAAGTCCGAGGCGGGCACCCGGACTGTGATTCTTCCCGCCTTCCTTCACCGGGAGCTCCGCTGGCACCTTGAGTCCTACGCCGAGCCGGGCCCCGATGGGCTGATCTTTGTGGGGGAGAAGGGTGCTCCCTTCCGGCGCAGCACCTTCGGGCGGAAGTGGCGGAAGGCACGGGAGGTCGTCGGCCTGCCTGAGGGCTTCCGGTTCTACGACCTCCGGCACACCGGGCACACCCTGTCGACGCGGTCCGGGGCCACTCTCAAGGACACGATGGTCCGAGCCGGGCAGTCCTCGGAGAAGGCCGCGCTGATCTATCAGCACTCCGACGAGGAGCGACAGGAAGAGGTCGCCGCCGGCCTCGACGCCACGGTTCAGAAGGCTCGGGAGGAGGCTGCCCGAAAGGCCGCCGACAAGCGTTCTGGCACGGATCTGGCACGCGACGACTGATCGCAGCGGACAGCAAAACGGCCCAGGTCTCTGACCTGGGCCTTCTTCGTGGAGCGGGTGACGAGAATCGAACTCGCGCTCTCAGCTTGGGAAGCTGATGTTCTACCATTAAACTACACCCGCGTAAGACGCCGACGGAGTCGGTGTGCGAACGTTCGCCACTTTACCTCATGTCAGACCCCGGGTGTTGATGCCGCGGGGCCTGAGGGCGTTTCAGGGGTGGGATGCGGCTGCGGGTAACCGGAGTTGGGGCGTACGGTGGGGGCGTCGGCGAGGGGTCGGGCGGGACCGGAGCGCCGCCTCGAAGGCTGTTCCTTTTATCCCGTACTGTGGCTTTTGTCGTCAGGCAAGCACCAGCCAGACGCGGCTCTTGGGGAAGGGACTCTTGGACTTGATGGAGCGCACCGTCGTCCGTTGTGCCGATGGGCACGTGTTCACCACCGCTTCGTTCCCGATGCAGCAGGCCGAGCGACTCGGCCCCGGCCGGCTGCTCCGGTGCCCGCGGTGTACGCGGCTCCGGAGCGTCGTGCCCGTCAGCCACCAGAAGCGGTAGCGAGCGGAGCGATCGGCGGCGATCGGTAGCGATCGGTAGCGAACAGCGAACGAACAGCGGACAAAGGCATAGCCAAAGGGCATAAGGCGCGTGGAGTCGTCCGGTTGTGGTGGCTCCGCGCGCCTTGCGTATCCTCGGGGCGTGCTTCTCTCAGACAAGGACATCCGGGCCGAGATCGACGCCGGACGAGTGCGTATCGATCCGTTTGACGACGCGATGGTGCAGCCCTCGAGCATCGATGTGCGGCTGGACCGCTACTTCCGGGTGTTCGAGAACCACCGGTACCCCCACATCGACCCCTCCGTCGAGCAGAGTGATCTGACCCGGCTCGTGGAGCCGGAGGGGGACGAGCCGTTCATCCTGCACCCGGGGGAGTTCGTCCTCGCCAGCACCTACGAGGTCATCACACTGCCCGACGATCTCGCCTCCCGGCTGGAGGGCAAGAGTTCGCTGGGGCGGCTGGGACTGGTGACGCATTCCACCGCCGGGTTCATCGACCCCGGGTTCAGCGGGCACGTCACCCTCGAGCTGTCCAACCTCGCCACCCTGCCCATCAAGCTCTGGCCCGGGATGAAGATCGGGCAGCTGTGCATGTTCAAGCTCAGCTCGCCCGCCGAGTTCCCGTACGGGAGCGAGCGGTACGGGTCGCGGTACCAGGGTCAGCGGGGGCCGACCGCCTCCCGGTCCTTCCTCAATTTCCATCGGACCCAGGTGTGAGCGACCGGATATGAGTGACGTACGGGAGAACCTCTCCTACGAGCAGTTCGGCGTCGCCGTGCGCGAGCTCGCGCAGGTCATCGCCGACGACGGGTACGAGCCCGACGTCGTGCTCAGCATCGCCCGCGGCGGTGTCTTCGTGGCCGGCGGGCTCGCCTATGCCCTGGACTGCAAGAACATCCACTTGGTGAACGTCGAGTTCTACACGGGCGTGGGGACGACCCTCGAGATGCCCGTCATGCTCGCGCCCGTCCCCAACGTGATCGACTTCTCCGAGAAGAACGTCCTGATCACCGACGACGTCGCCGACACCGGCAAGACGCTCAAGCTGGTCCGCGACTTCTGCCTCGACACCGTCGCCGAGGTGCGCAGCGCCGTGGTCTACGAGAAGTCCCAGTCACTGGTGAAGTGCGAGTACGTGTGGAAGCGGACCGATGAGTGGATCAACTTCCCGTGGAGTGTTGAACCGCCTGTCGTGCGGCGCGCCGGGCAGGTCCTCGACGCCTGACAGACAGCAAAAAGGGGCTCCTCCGGGAGCCCCTTTTTTCGTGCGCGCAGAACCTCAGACCGTGCCCAGCTTCACGATCGACAGCAGTGCGATCAGCTGGATCGCCGACGCGCCCAGCGCCTTCGGCCAGGGCAGGTCATGGGAGCGGCTGACCATGAGGGTCAGGAGGACGCCGCCCGCGATCCAGGTGGCCCAGCCCACGAGCTGTACGAACGTCGCGTCGCCGCCGGCGAACATCGCGAAGACCAGGCGGGGCGCGTCCGTGAGGGACATGATCAGCATGGACAGGCCGACCGTGGGCTGCCAGGCGCCGTCACCGCCGAGCTGGCGGGCCAGGGTGTGGGTGACCACGCCCAGGATGAACGCGCTGAGCGCCATCGCGACGGCCGTCGTCAGGACGATCGGGACCGCGTTCGACAGTGTGGCGTTTATCGCGTCCTTGCGGGCGCCGTCGAAGCCGAAGACGGCGAGCAGGCCGTAGAGGAGCGTCACGATGAGGGCCGGGCCCCACATCGAGTAGTCGCGCATCTGGAGGAACGTCTGCTTGGGGGAGAGGAGGATCCCCCGGAGCAGGGCCTTCCAGTGCAGGCGCGGGCCGACCGGGCCGGGCGGCGGGGCCGCCGCGCCGGCGCGGTAGGTGTCGCCCTGGTTGTAGGGGTCCTCGCCGACCGAGAAGGCCTGGGTGTGGCCCGGGTTGTTCGCCGCGTACGGGTCCGGCGGGCCCTGGGGGCCGGGCGGGTACGCGCCGTCGCCGAAGTACTCCGGCTCGCCCTGGCCGCCGTAGCCGCCGCCGGGGCCGGCGTTCGCCTGCGGCCAGGTGGGGCCGCCGCCGTTGCCGTACGGCTGCTGCTGCGGGTACGGCTGAGGCGCCGGCGGGTAACCGTACGACGGTCCCTGCGGCGTCTGCTGCCCGTGCGGGGGGTTATGCGGTCGCGTCTGAGGAGCGCCGTTGTTCCGGCCGCGTCCGATCCTGAATCCAGCCACGTCTTCGAACGTACCTGGTCCCGGGCGGTGGCGTGCCGGGCCCGGGCTTCCGGGCCCGGCTTTGCGGCCGAGCTGTGACATCCCTTAGGGGTAAGGCCCTTTGGGAGCCGATGGGTTGTCAGGGTTCGGCCGTACGGGCCGAGCCGAGGCCCCACGCCGCTGCCCCACGCCGGGGCCCCGCACCAGGGCCCCGCACCCGCGGGTCAGCGCAGCATGTCCTGGCCCAGCCTCAGGTAGTCCGTCGTCGACATGCCCAGGGAGCCGGGGCCGAAGCTGATCGCGTTCTTCGTGATCACGCCCGTGGCCGAGCCGCGCAGGCTGTAGAGGGAGCCGGAGGGGTGGTTCTCGCCGTCGGAGCCCACGGACAGGTCCGCCTTGCCGTCGCCGGTGAGGTCGGACAGGCGTACGGATGCGCCGAAGCGGTCGGCGGACTCGGCCGTGCCGGGCACGCCCTCCGTGTTCTGGGTGAACGACTGGGCGCCGGTGCCGGTCAGGCCGGCGGCCGAGCCGCGCAGGACGATCACGCTCCCGGCGATCTTCGCGGCGTCGATGGTCTCGTGGAGCACGCCGACGGCCACTTCCGCGTAGCCGTCGCCGTCGACGTCGGCGACCGAGAGGTCGTTGCCGAACGCGTCCATCTCCTCGTCCGCGCCGGGGACGCCCGGGGTGTCCTGGTTGATCGTCGCCTGGGGCTGGGTGCGGACGCCGTTCGCGCTGCCGAGCCAGGAGGTGACGGAGCCGCCGAGGCTCTTGCCGTTCGTGCCCGGGGCCGCGGTGACGACGTCGTCGTAGCCGTCGCCGTTGAGATCGCCGACGGCCGCGAGGTCCCAGGCGTCGCTCTTGAGGAACGTCTGGTAGGTCAGGCCGGAGCCGGAACCGAGGTAGATCATGTTGCCGTCGTCGTACGTCGACGCCTCGCTGCCCGTGACGACCAGGTCGTCGGTGCCGTCGCCGTTGAGGTCCCCGGAGGCGAGGTTCTGGGCGCCGTACAGGCCGCTGCCGGTCTGGAGGCCGGTGGTGAGCTCGCGGTGGGTGCCCGAGCCGGAGGCCTTGGAGATGCCCTCGTGGATCCAGATGTCGCTGCCGGTGCTGCCCACGGCGAGGTCGGCCAGGCCGTCCCCGCTGAAGTCGCCGACGGCGAGGGACACGCCGTACTCGTCGTGGGCCGCCACGGCCGGGTCGGGGACGCCGCGGCCGCCGGACAGGCCGCTCTTGCCGCCCCAGACGACGGTGACGGAGCCGCCGTCGGCATCGGAGTCGACGTCCTCGCCGGTGCTGCCGATCACCAGGTCGGCGTATCCGTCGCTGTTCAGGTCGCCGGAGGTGAGGGTCCCGCCGAAACGGTCGCCCTGCTCGGCGGTGCCGGGGATGCCGGCCGTGTCCTGGGTGAGGACGGTACGGCGGGCGGCACTGATGCCGTTCGCCGAGCCGTAGGTGATGACGACGGCGCCCGCGTCGGTCCTGCCGCCGACCGGGGTGTAGGGCGCGGCCGCGGCGAGGTCGCGGTAGCCGTCGCCGTTGAAGTCGTCGGCGAACTTCGCGGGCGCGGCCGAGGCGGGGGCGGTGAGGAACACGGGGGTGACGCCCGTCGCCAGCAGGGTGGCGACCAGGGCGGTCGTGGTGGATCTGCGCATGCTGTCTCCCTGGCCGGTCAGCCGATGAGGTTGGCGCCGAACGCGCCGTACGAACGGACCTGGCCGAGGCTGCCGGGGCCGAAGGAGCGGGCGCCGTCGGTGACGGGGCCGGTGGCGGAACCGCGCAGGGCCGTGATGGCGCCGATGCCCTCGTCCTCGAAGCCGGAGGTGATCGTGAACTCGGCGTGGCCGTCCTTGGTGACGTCGGCCAGCAGGACGTCGGAGCCGAAGTAGTCGATGGCCTCGGCCGCGCCCGGGACGCCGGCGGTGTCCTGGGTGAAGGTGCGGGCGCCGGTGCGCGAGACGCCGGAGGCCGCGCCGTTCATCAGGATCGTGGCGCCGGTGTCCTCGATGGTGCCGACGTCCTCGAAGACGACGCCGATGGCGAGGTCGCCGTGGCCGTCGCCGTTGGTGTCGCCGATGGAGACGGAGCTGCCGAAGCCGTCGTTCGCCTCGTCGGAGCCGGGGACGCCCTCGGAGTCCTGGGTGAGCTCGGCCATGGGCGCGTCGCCGTTGACCGGGCCGCCCTCCGAGCCGCGGATGACGACGACCTTGCCGCCGAGGGAGCCGCTGTGGTCGTCCTCCTTCGAGAAGACGTTGCCGATGGCGATCTCGTCGTAGCCGTCGCCGTCGATGTCGCCCAGCGCGAGGGAGGTGCCGCCGTTCAGCGGGCGGGGGACCGAGGTGTCCAGGCCGGTGGCGGTGCCGAGGTAGGCGACGCCCTTGGACCAGCTGTTCACCTCGCCCTCGTCGAGCTGGACGCGGTAGGTGAGGACCAGGTCGGACCTGCCGTCCTTGTTGGTGTCACCCGCCTCCATGGCGTCGACGCTGTACGCCGTCTCGGGGGTGGCGACGCGCTGGACGGGGCCGGTGGTGCCGGTGGTGGTGAAGCCGCCGCGGATGACGTACGTGTCGGCGTAGGCGCCCGCGGCCAGGTCCGCCTTGCCGTCGCCGTCGAAGTCGCCCGCGGTCAGCAGCTTGCCCCAGTTGTCGTGCGCGGAGACCGCCGGGTCCTTCACCGTGGTGCCGTTCTTCAGGCCGCTCGCCGAGCCCCACAGGACGGTGACGGAGCCGCCGTCGACATCGGTGCCGACGTCCTCGCCGGTGGAGCCGACCGCGAGGTCGGTGTAGCCGTCGCCGTTGAGGTCGGCCATGGCGAGCGCGTCGCCGAAGGTGTCCTCGGCCTCCGCCTCGCCGGGCACGCCCGCGGTGTTCTGGCTGACCACGGTGCGCTTGGCCGGGTCGAGGCCGGTGGCGCCGCCGTAGACCACGGCGACGTAGCCGGCCATGCCCGCGCCGTCGACCTTGGCGTAGGGGGCGGCGAAGGCGACGTCGCCGTAGCCGTCGCCGTTGAAGTCGGCCCTCGGGCCGGTGGCGGGGGCGGCGGTGGCCGTCGTCGCGGGCAGGGCGGTGAGCAGGCCGGTGGTCAGGGCCGTCGCCAGGAGGAGGGTGCGCTTGCGCATCGAAGTCCCCGTTTTCGGTATGGAGTGTTCGGCGTGGAGTGGTGGTCAGGAGTCAGGAGTGGTGGTCAGGAGTCGAGGCCGTGTCAGGAGTTGAGCGCCGTGCCGTACCCCGGCGCCCCGGCG
This sequence comes from Streptomyces sp. NPDC057002, assembly GCF_042673825.1. NCBI lineage: Bacteria > Bacillati > Actinomycetota > Actinomycetes > Kitasatosporales > Streptomycetaceae > Streptomyces > Streptomyces sp. NPDC057002. The sequence goes on along the minus strand of NZ_JBHURZ010000004.1, from coordinate 284,916 downwards.
GTCGAGATGCCGGTCGTGCCCGGGCCGAGGCTCGTCGAGCCGGTGGCGGTGAGGCCGGTCGCCGTGCCGCGCAGGGACCAGACCGCGCCGTCGCCGTTCTCGCCCGGCGCGGAGACGGACAGGTCGGCGCGGCGGTCGCCGGTGTGGTCGGTGAGCGTGACGCGCTCGCCGAAACGGTCGCCGTTCTCGGAACCGCCGGGCACGCCCGCGGTGTTCTGGGTGTACGACGTCGCGCCCTTGGTGGTCAGGCCGGACGCCGAGCCGTACAGCACGGTGACGGCACCGGCGGCGGAGTTCTCGCCAGCCGTGCCGATCGCCAGGTCGGCGTAGCCGTCGCCGTTGATGTCGCCGAGCGAGACGCCGCTGCCGAAGCGGTCGCCCTTCTCCGAGGCGCCGGGCACACCGGCGGTGTCCTGGGTGAGGACGAGCGGGGCGCGGCCGGTGTCCCGGCCGCCGGGTCCGCCGTAGACGACGGTGACCTTGCCGCCGAGGGCGCCCGCCGGGTCGGCGGAGGTCTCGCGGTCGTTGCCGACGGCGATGTCGGCGTAGCCGTCCTTGTCGATGTCCGCCACGGCGGAGACGTAGCCGGCGGGCAGGTTCTGCAGCCAGTCGGTGTAGTTGCTGATCTCCATGTCGGCCAGGGCGGTGACGGCGTCGTCGGTGCCGGCGGAGCGGCCGTGCAGGATCACCCGGGGGTGGCCGTCGCCGGTGACGTTGCCGGAGGACAGGTGGGTGATGCCGTACGACGTGGACCACATGTCCTTGCGCGAGCCCGAACCGCCGTTGTGCGCGCCGGTCCTGGTGATCGGCCCGGCGACGAGGGAGAGGGTGACCGGGCCCGTGGAGCCGACCGCCACGTCGGGGTCGCCGTCGTTGTCGAAGTCGCCCGCGGCGAGGGTCTGGCCGTAGCGGTCGTAGTCGGTGCTGAAGAAGCTGAACAGCGAACGGGCGCCGGACAGGCCGGACTTCGAGCCCCAGACGACGGTGACGGTGCCGTCGTTGGTGTCGCTGCCGTCCTCGCCGGGTGTGCCGACCAGCAGGTCGGCGTAGCCGTCGGTGTTCAGGTCGGCGGAGGCGAGGGCGGAGCCGAACGCGTCGTCGGCCTCGGCGGCACCGGGCATCCCGGCGGTGTTCTGGGTCAGCAGGGTGCGCGTGGAGCTCTTCGGCCCGCTGGTGCTGCCGTAGACCACCGACACGGCACCGGCTTTCGCCTGCCCGGCGACGGTGGCGCCCGGCGCGCCGATCGCGAGGTCGGTGCGGCCGTCGCCGTTGAAGTCGTAGGGGGCGGCGGGCGGCGCGGCGTGCGCGGCGGGGGCGGAGAGGGTGAGGGCGAGCGGGGTCAGGGCCGCGGCGAGGACGGCGGTGGTGATACGGGTGCGCATGGGTGTACGTGCCTCACAGGGGAGTCGGCGGGGCGTCACTGGGCCACGGTCGAGCCGAGGTTGACGCTGCCCTTGAGGGAGACGGCGGTGGTCGTGATGCCCTGGGCGCCGTTCGTGGTCAGGCCGGTGGCGGAGCCGCGCAGGGTCCACAGGCCGCCCGTGGAGTTCTCGCCGTACACGCCGACGACCAGGTCCGCCTTGCCGTCCTTGGTCACGTCGGTCAGGCCGACCGCGGAACCGAAGCGGTCCGAGGACTCGGCGGAGCCGGGCACCCCGGCGGTGTCCTGGGTGTACGACTTCACGCCGCTGCCGGTCTTCAGTCCGGCGGCGGAGCCGAACAGCACGGTCACCGAGCCCGCGTCCGTCGCCGAGCCGACGTCCTCGCCCGGGGCGGAGACCACGACGTCGGCGTACCCGTCGCCGTTGATGTCGCCGGTGCTCACCGCGCTGCCGAAGCCGTCCTCGGCCTCGGCAGCGCCGGGCACGCCCGCGGTGTCCTGGTGGACGACGGCCGGCTGCTGCGCCGGGTCGGGGCCGTTCGGGCCGCCGTACCAGACGGTGATCTGGCCGCCCTTGTGGCCGCCGGGCTTGAGGTCGTACGGGTCCGTGTGGTCGCCGAGGACGAGGTCGCCGTAGCCGTCGCGGTTGATGTCGCCGATGGAACCGGGGTAGCCGTCGGCGTTCGGCAGATCGGCCATCTTGTACGTCGTGCCGGTCCAGCGGAAGTAGTCGATCTCGCCGCCGGTGTCGCCGTCCACGTTGAACGGGTAGACGCGCTCGGCCGCGCCGTCGCCGGTGAGGTCGCCCGCGAACACCTCGAACGTGGTGCCGACTTCGCCGACGCGGAGGTTGTTCAGCGGGCCGCCGGTGCGAGTGAAGGGGCCGTGGTAGATACGGGTGTGGCTCTGGCCGGTGAGCGTGACGTCCGTGTCGCCGTCGCCGTCGAAGTCGCCGGTCGCGATGCCCCGGGAGAAGTTTCCGTACTCGGCGAGCGTCGACGGCTGCGGCAGGCCCTTGCCGCCGGTCAGGCCCGACTTGCCGCCCCACAGGACGGTGCCGGAGCCGACGCCGTCCCGGTCGCCGACGCTCTCGTTCGAGGCGCCGACGACGAGGTCGGAGTAGCCGTCCCGGTCCAGGTCGCCCGTGGCCAGGGCGGAGCCGAACAGGTCGCCCGACTCGGCGGTGCCGGGCACGCCCGCGGAGTTCTGGGTGATGACGGCCCTGCGGGCGGCCGAGACACCGGACGCCGAGCCGTACAGCACGACGACCGCGCCGGCGCAGGATGCCGAGCCGACGTCGGCGCACGCGGCGCCGGCCGCGACGTCCCGGTATCCGTCGCCGTTGAAGTCCCCGGCGAAGCCGGAGGGGGCGGCGGTGGCCGGGGTGCCGGAGAGGAGGCCGGTGGTGAGGGCGGCGGCCAGGAGGAGAGTGCGGTTGCGCAAGGCGGGGCTCCGGGTGGGGAGGGGTGGGGCCGGGCCGGACCTGAGGGCAGGGCCGTTCCGGTCCCGGTGAGGAGGAGGACGGGGGCGTGCGGCTGGTCAGGCGGTGTGGGCGGAGCCCCGGGACGTCGCGGTCGCCCTGGACGTCGCGGTCGCCCTGGACGGGGACGCGGCCCTGCGGGTCGTCGCCCTGTTGCTCGTCGCCGGGCAGGGGGTCGCCGGGCCGGCGGTCGCGGGCATGAGCAACCCGCCCGTCGGCGTGGCCGGGGCGGTGGCCGTCGCGAGGGCGGGGCGCGGGTGCGGACGCCTCTGGGGGCGTCGCCGGTGCTGGTCCTGGTCCATGCGGGAGTCTCCTGCGGCACGCGGGATGCCTGGCGGGCATCCACCGTCGATGAAGTGCCGGGACCGTCCGTGTTCGCCGGGAGTTGTACGGGCGTTCACGGGTGGTCGGCGATCAGGAGACCTGTGTGGGGACGTAAGGGTTGTACGTGAGTTCGGTTAATTCTTGAGGGCTGGACTTCTGAGGTGGAGGGGCCGTGTCACCCGGCCCGGACCGGCCGGTACCGAACGTCCACCGCGGCCTTGCGGTCCTCCCCGACGAGCAGCTCCAGCGGTACGGGCGCGCCCCCGGGGTTGTCGAACAGCCGGATCCCGTCGCCGAGCAGCACGGGCGCGATGTGCAGGTCGATCTCGTCGAGCAGCCCGCGCTCGAGGAGTTGCCGGCCGATGCTCGGCGAGAAGACCTCCACGTTCTTGCCGTCGGCGGCCTCCAGGGCGATGCGCAGCGCCTCGGCGACGTCGCAGTCCAGGAACGTCACGCCCGGCGTGGGCTCCGCGTCCTGGGGGTGGTGCGTGAGCACGAACACGGGGCCCTGCCAGGCACCGCCGTAGATCCCGGTGGGATCGGGGTACGCGTCCCAGCCGGCCCGGCCGCCCAGCACGGCGCCGGTCGTCTCGGCGTACTCCTGGACGAGGCCGGGGCGGAAGGTCACCCCCGTCATCCAGTCCATCGTGTGGCCCGGGCCCGCGACGAATCCGTCGAGGGACATCGTGAAGTGCCAGAGCGTCTTGCCCGCTGCGGTCTGCTGTTCCATGTCGGCCGGCCTCCCCTGGACGGTCACGGCTGCTTGCGGACGCGGTAGCGCAGGTGCAGCACGCGGTCGCCCTGGATCACGGTGTGCGGGTCCTCCAGCAGGTGCTGGGTGTCGACCGCCCCGAAGTACCGCTTGCCCGAGCCGAAGACGACCGGTACGACGTCCATCGCCACCTCGTCGATCAGACCGAGGGCGAACGCCTGCCCGCCGACGTCGCCCGCGGCCACACCGACGTTGCGGTCCTCCCCGGTCAGCTCCTTGGCCTTGGCGATGGCCTCCTCCACTCCGTCGACGAAGTGGAACGGCGCGTCCGGGTGCCAGCCCTGGGGCCGGGGCCGATGCGACACGACCACCAGGTGCTCGCCCGCGGGCGGTGTCCCCTCCCACCCGTTGGTCATATCGAACACATGCCGCCCCACGACCAGCGTCCCGATCTGCGCCAGCGTCGGCTTCAGATAGTCGGCCGAGACCTTGGAGACCCTGGCGTACTCATTCAGCGGGGTGTCGCCGTTGCCGTACCAGTCGAAGAGGGGCCCGACCTGGTCGTCCGCGTCGGCGATGAAGCCGTCCACGGACACGACGTTGTGCATGATCACGCTGCCCATCACATCTCCCATGCGCCGGGGGGCCGGGGCGGCCCTTCCGTATGCATAGACCTGTCCCGAGCCCGGAACTCATCGCCCGGGCTCGGGACAGGGGAGCGGTCACACGTTCAGCGGCTGCTTCGAGCCGCCGCGATGCCGCCCCTTCGGCAGGGACGTCTTCGCCGTCAGCCCGCGCGACTGCCACGCGTTGTCGCGGAGCTTGAACAGGGCCCAGTAGCGCGTCGGGCACAGCAGCACGATGTTCATGAACACCGCCGTCGGGGTGCCGACGAGCCAGGAGTGCCACCGCTGACCCGCGGTCATGTCCGGCCGCATGAGGACGTACAGCCCGGACTGGCCGTACCGGACCACCAGATACACGGCGAGATACACCAGGGCCACGCCGGGGTTGTGGTACCGGCCGCCCAGGGTCATGAGCGTCATGACGACGGTCCAGGCCAGCATCACCGGGGTGATGACGAGCTGGAGCAGCCCGAAGGTCGGCGATATGAGCTGCTTCGGCGACAGCCGCGCGAACACGAACGGCAGCATCCACCACCACGACCGGGCCCAGCGCAGACGCTGACGGTAGGTCTTCCGCAACGTCGTCGGCATGTCGGTGACCACACCGGCCTCGTTGACGGCCACGACCTCACCGCGCATGAGCGCCCGCAGCGCCAGCCAGCGGTCGTCGCCGGTGCCGCACTCCACCTCGTAGGCGTCCAGGTGGTCGTAGAGCAGCTCGGCCCGGTAGAGAGCCAGGGCGCCCGAGGTCGTCTCCAGAGCTCCGAGCATGGAGCGTGAGGAGCGCATCATCACGCACGAGGTGCCGATGTCGATGTCCGCGGCCCGGGAGACCCAGGTCTCCTCGAAGTTGCGGACGTAGATCATGCCGGTGGTGGCCTGGATCCTCGGGTTGCTCATGGCCCGCAACTGCTGTTCGAGCGCGTCCGGGAAGGGCTCGCCGTCCGAGTCGATGGTGAGCACGTAGTCGAAGTGCTTGCCCTGCTCCTGAAGGTGCCGGAGCACGGTGACCTGGGCCCCGCGCTTGCCCTTGTTCTCCTGCCGGTGCCAGAAGAGCCGGGGGTGGTCGAAGGGTTCCACCGGGTGCTGCCGCGAGCCGTCGTCGATCACATGGATCTCGTCGACCGGATGCGTCTGCGCCAGCAGCGACCGCACCGTGCGGTGCAGGTTCCGCGTCGGCTCCTCGAAGGCCGGGACGATCGCCACCGTCCGGCCCGGAGCCACCGGGAGGTGGGTGAAGGACCGGCCCTTCAGGAACGAGACCAGGCAGAGCACGATGACCAGCATGCCCAGCCACCAGTAGAACGTCAGGACCGGGCTCTTCGACTGGAGGTGCACCACCACGGTGGCGGCGGCCAGAGCCGCCACCACCACGGCGGTCACCGCGGTGAATCTCCCCCGTGACGCGCGGATGTGCGAGGTGCTCAAGCGGTCACTCGCCTGCCGCGGGTGGCCGTGCGGAACACCACCACACCGCCGATCACGAAGAGCATCGCGCCCAGCACGATCCACCCCAGAGCCGTCCCGCCCGTGGCCGCAAGGGCGGCCCCACCGGTGGCGGTACCGATCGCCGCGCCCACACCGTTCTGTCCGTACATGTCGTTCTCTCTTTCCTCTGTGGTCTTCCGGGTGGCTCTCGTCAGAGCCGTTCGATGTGGGGTGCGGCGGCCATGACGCCACGGGTGTCGAGGACGTAGGCGGCCTCGGCGGCGAGTCGTACGAGGTCGAACTCGCCGTGCGGGGTGAGCAGGACGACGGCGTCGAAGTCGGCGAGACGCGCCCCGCCGTCCGCCGCGGTGAAGGGAATCTCCTGGCAACCCCCGTCCGCCACCGGCAGATAGGGGTCTACGACCGTGACGTCCGCGCCCATCGCCCGCAGCCGCTCGGTGACCTCGACGGCCGGCGACTGCCGGGCGTCCGAGGTGCCCGGCTTGTACGCCGCCCCCAGCGCGAGAACGCGCGCCCCGTGCACGCTGCGGCGGAAGCGGCGGCTCAGGGAGTCCTGGAGTCGGCGTACGACGTAGTCGGGCTGGGACTCGTTGATGTCCTGGGCCAGTTCGATGAGCCGGAAGGTCTGGCCGTGCCGGGCCTTGACGTGGTGGCTGAGGTAGACCGGGTCGATGGGCAGGCAGTGTCCGCCGACGCCGGGCCCGGGCAGGAACTTGGTGAAGCCGAAGGGCTTGGTCGCCGCCAGCTCCAGGGTGTGCCAGACATCGACGCCCAGGGTGTGGGCCATCCGGGAAAGCTCGTTGACCAGGGCGATGTTGACGTGCCGGTAGGTGTTCTCGAACACCTTGGCCAGCTCGGCCTCCTCCAGCCCGGAGGCCGGCACGGTGACGTCGGTGACCGAGTCGTAGAAGGCCTTCACATGCCGCAGACAGTCGTCCGTCAGCCCGGCGACGATCTTCGGCGTGTTCTCCAGCCGCCAGTCGGGATTGCCCGGGTCGATGCGCTCGGGGCTGAAGCCGACGTGGAAGTCGCGCCCGGCGACGAGGCCGGAGCCCTCCTCCAGCAGCGGGACGAGCACGTCACGGGTGGTGCCGGGATGCGTGGTCGACTCGAGTACGACGGTGGCGCCCGGCTCGATCCACGCGGCCAGCACGCGGCCGGCGTCCCGGACGCAGCTGAGGTCCGGTGCCCGCTCGGTCAGTGGCGTGGGCACGGTGATGACCGCGACATCGAAGCCCTTGAGATCCTGCGGGTCCGAGGTGGCGGTGTAGCCGCCCGAACTCAGTACCGCCTGAAGGCGGCCGGACTCGATGTCCTCGACGTACGACGATCCGGCGGCCAGCCTCTCGCAACGCGACCGGTCGGGTTCGTAGCCGGTCACGGTGTGACCGGCCTCGGCGGCCCTCACGGCCAGGGGCAGGCCGACATAGCCCTGCCCCAGCACACATATGTGCATGGTGGTTTCCTCACCCCTGAAGTACGGCCGCCTGTTCCTGAAGCAGGCGGCCGTGGCGTGGTACTGCGTGAGAAGCGGTGTGGGAACGGCACCATCACCGCATCGCCGGCTTGTCCGGGCCCCCTTGCCCGCACGTGCGCGAAGCGCAACCAGCGATCTTCACAAACCCCCCTCATTTGTGGACCTTCATAGTTCAACAAAAATTCGCTAGGCGGAACCCCCTTTACTGATTCGATACCTGTGAAGTGTGCTGGGGGTGCCGGTTGTTGAGGGGTGATGCATGGTCAAGTGCCCCTTCGCCGGACCTGTTGTTGCTGGCGCAAGGGGGTGTGGCGGGTGGTCGGGGCTACTGGAGATCGAGAGGGGATCTTCACATTTCCCGGACGGTGTGAGTGCAGGGAACGACGTCCGCGCGGATGCACTCGCGAATCTTGCGCGCCCCCTAATGCGCCCCCCACTTCACATCTCCGGACCATCGCCGGTTACCCGGGGTTCGCCCAGGCAGAAGCGATGGGGGCGCCCGGCGTCGGCAGGCGCGTCCAGCTCACCCGCCCACCGGTCCCGCACAACTGCCCGCACGCGTGCCTTCGCCCGAGCCCGCCGCTTGAGGAGCGGCGGCTTGGACGGAGCCCGGGTTGCGAGGAGGGGAGGCGGCGTCAGCGTGCCGTTCGGCGTGCCGTGTTCTCCCGCCACTCCCGGCCGATCGATCGCATCAGGGCCGGGTACACCCCCAGGTACCGGAAAGGCTTGATGCCGAGCATGTACAGGGCGCCGAGGCGGCCGTTGGGCTTCACCAGGACGGCCATCTGGCCGCGGTAGCCACCGTTCCCGTCGGAGACCCAGCCGATGTGCATCACCCCGTGCATGGTCCTGTTGGCGTACTCGGCGGCCCACTCGTCGTGTGTCTGGAAGACCGATGTGAAGGGCGCCGCGCTGAGGTCGGGCCCCCGCGGCCCCTCGCGCAGGTCGTCCGGCAGCCGGTCGCGCAGCGTCGCCACCCGGCCGCCGACGCCCGAGTCCGGCTTGTCCCAGCCGAGCAGCGCGCCGAGCTTCCAGCGCACGGCGAAAAGGAAACGGCCCAAGGGGTTGCCGCCGTCCGGACCGTCCTGGCCGTCCGCCATCTGCCGGACCAGGTGGTGCAGGTCGTCCGGGCCGCCCGGCGTCGGCAGCGCCCACAGATCCTCGAGCCGGAAGTCGCCGGCGATCTCGTGGATCCGCCAGGGGCGGGACGTGTGGTCGGTGGAGGGCAGGCGCAGATCGCTCATGGCGGATCCTTGTCTATACGGTGGCGTATAGATCGAGCATAGACCCATCTATACGGCTCCGTATACTGGGCCGGGACAGGTGAGGGGGAGACACGGTATGGGCGCGATCCGTACGCCGCGGGACAAGTGGATCGAGGAGGGGCTGCGGGCGCTTGCCGCCGGCGGCCCCGAGGCTGTCCGGGTCGAGGTCCTCGCCCAAGCCCTCGGCGTCAGCAAGGGCGGTTTCTACGGCTACTTCCGTAACCGCGCCGCCCTGCTGGAGGAGATGCTCGGCACCTGGGAACGCGGGGTCACCGAGGACGTCATCGAGCGGATCGAACGCGACGGGGGCGACGCCCGCGAGCGGCTCGGGCGTCTCTTCGACTTCGTGGGGTCGAGTGAGACGCACGTGACCGGCGCCGGGGTCGAGCTCGCGATCCGCGACTGGGCCCGGCGCGACGAAGACGTCGCGCGTTGCCTCCGCCGGGCCGACAACCGGCGCATGGACTATCTGCGCGAGCTCTACGGGTCCTTCTGCCCCGACGAGGGCGATGTCGAGGCCCGCTGCCTGATCACCTTCTCACTGCGCATCGGCGACCACCTCATCGCAGCCGACAACGGCCCGCGCAGCCGCACGGAGGTCCTCGCCGCGGTCAGGAACCGGCTGTTGGGCTGAGCGGACTCGGTCGAGAAGTACCGGGTCACAGTGTGTGTGGCTCCGGAGCATCCACCCTGAGACCGAGCGACCGCTCCTGCTGCGGGCGGACGCCCGGGGCGCACCCCGTTTGGGAAGCTGTCGATCATGACCACCGCCATACCGCCGGGCCCCGACGGCCTCCCCTATCACCGCCTGGGCCACGTCACGGGCCGTCACCACTGGTGGCGGCCCTTGGTCGGCACTCTGCTGTTCTTCGGCGCCTATCTCATACTCGTCCTCCTGCTGGTCGCCGTCTCCTACGTCTTCGGCGCGTTGGCCGGCACCCCCGATCTCCCCGATGGCGGACCGGACTTGGGGCCGCTCGGCAACACGGCGGTGCAGCTGACGTCCATCGCGGTCGCCCTGCCGCTGGTGCTGCTGGCCGTGTTGTGGCCGGGGCGGCGGCCGGTCGGCACCGTGTCGTCGGTCGCCGGACGGCTGCGGTGGCGCTGGCTCGGGTGGTGTCTGCTGGCCGCGGTGGTCCCCGTGGCCGTGCTGACGGGGACCGCTTTCCTCCTGCCCGAGGGCGAGAGCGGCTCGGGGGAGCCCGAGGTGTGGGTGGGCTGGGGGTCGTACCTCACGTCCCTGGGCGTGCTGGCCGTCTTCGTCCCGGTGCAGGCGGCGGCCGAGGAGTACGTCTTCCGGGGCTGGCTGACGCAGGCGGTCGGCGCCTTCGTCCGTACTCCGTGGTTCGCGGTGCTCCCGCAGGCCGTGCTGTTCGCCGCCGCCCACGGCTGGGGCACCACGTGGGGCTTCATCGGCCTGCTGGTCTTCGGTGTGGTGGCGGGCTGGCTGACCATCCGTACCGGCGGCCTGGAGGCGGCCGTCGCGCTGCACGTCCTGAACAACCTGGTGGCCTTCGGCACCCTCGCCGCAGTCGTCGACGGGCTGAACTCCGACGAGACCGCGGCCGACTCGCCCTGGCCACTCGCCCTCGCGGACGTGGCGACGACCCTGATGTACGCGGCGCTCGTGCTGTGGCTCGCCCGACGCCATCACCCGCAACGCCTGGCCCAGCCGGCGCCCGAGCCCGCTCCGCACCCGCCGTACGCGTCGTACCCGCCGTACGCCCCGTACTCGCCGTACGGGGCCATGCCCGGCCACCCCCACGGCGTCCCAGGCGGCGTCACCCCGCAGGGCACTGATACCGCACCCTACGGAGACGTACCGCCGGCTCCAGGGCCGTAGCCTCCAGGGCCGTAGCCACCAGGCAACCCGATCCCGCCCCGTCGCCGAGGCGGGACCACGGCTCTGTTCTACGGCGCGGGATCGTACGTCACGCTGGTGTCGGGGCAGGACTGCGCGAGCCGGGTGAGCGCCTCGAACTCGACGGCGTCGGCACTGAGGCCCCAGCGGAGCTTGGTCCCGACCCACTCCGAGATGTACCGGCACGTGACGCCGGCGGCGGGCGGCAGCCACTCGGCCGGATCCTTGTCGGCCTTGCTGCGGTTGGAGGCCGCGGTGACGGCGATGAGGGAGGTCAGGGCGTCGAGGTCGTTGGCGTACGCCTCACGCCGCTGGGCGGTCCACTGCGAGGCCCCGGAATCCCACGCCTCGGCGAGCGGCACCATGTGGTCGACGTCCAGGGAGCCGGCCTCCGTCACCCACCGGGCGTCGTAGTACGACCACCACCGCCCTCCGGAGAGCCTGCACCCGGCGAGGACCTCGGGCGGGTCGACCGCCTCGGAGATGAGCACCTCCGCGCGCGTGTTGCAGCCGTCGGTGGGGTTCTGGCCCGCGTTCCAGTGCCGGAAGCTCGTGCGCTGGTACCCCTCCCGCATCTCGTCCGCGAGGGGCAGGACACCGACCGCGGTCGCCATCGACAGCGTGCGCGGCTCGGCGGCCCGGCCGTGCGCCTGGGCCTGACCGGGTACCAGAAGAACAAGGACAACGAGTACGGCCGCGAGCGCGGCCCGACTGAGGTTTTTGATCACGCATCGCAGAATCGATTGCGTGTACCTCGTTCGAGGGGCTCGACTCGAACGAATGCGCCATATGGATGCGCGGGTTCACTGGGCAGGTGTTCTACGAATCACCTGATAGGGGGTGTCTGCACCGCCCCACGGCAGCTCCCGCCCAGAAGCCCGGACCCCCGGACAGTGCCTTCGACCGCATGGCAAAGGCCCCCGGTTGACTAGGCCGTAAAAACACCGACGCCCCCTGCCCGTTCAGGACAGAGGGCGTCAGAGACAACCGCGAACGACGGTTACTTCACCGGCTCCGGCTCCGGTGCGCTCGTAGAGTCCGACGTGCCCGCCGGCGGCTCGCCGCCGCCGTCGTTGTCGTCGTCGTCGTCACCGTCGGAGCCCTCCGCGGAGACCGGTGTCTTGACGGAGTCCAGCAGGAGCTGGGCCACGTCCACCACGGTGATCGACTCCTTGGCCTTGCCGTCGTTCTTCTTGCCGTTCACGGAGTCCGTGAGCATGACGAGGCAGAACGGGCAGGCCGTGGAGACGATGTCGGGGTTGACCGACAGGGCCTCGTCGACGCGTTCGTTGTTGATGCGCTTGCCGATGCGCTCTTCCATCCACATCCGGGCGCCACCCGCACCGCAGCAGAAGCCGCGCTCCTTGTGGCGGTGCATCTCCTCGTTGCGGATGCCCGGGACGCTGGCGATGATCTCGCGCGGGGGCGTGTAGATCTTGTTGTGGCGGCCCAGGTAGCACGGGTCGTGGTACGTGATGATGCCCTCGACCGGCGTGACCGGGACCAGCTTGCCCTCGTCCACCAGGTGCTGGAGCAGCTGGGTGTGGTGGATGACCTCGTAGTCGCCGCCGAGCTGCGGGTACTCGTTGCCGAGCGTGTTGAGGCAGTGCGGGCAGGTCGCGACGATCTTCTTCGCGGACTTCGGCTTCGCCGACTCGGGCGTCACCTTGCCCTCGTCGTCCATCTCCTCGCCGAACGCCATGTTCAGCGCCATGACGTTCTCCATGCCGAGTTCCTGGAACAGCGGCTCGTTGCCCAGGCGGCGGGCGGAGTCACCCGTGCACTTCTCGTCGCCGCCCATGATGGCGAACTTGACGCCCGCCATGTTCAGCAGCTCCGCGAAGGCCTTCGTCGTCTTCTTCGCGCGGTCCTCGAGGGCGCCCGCGCAGCCGACCCAGTACAGGTACTCGACCTCGGACAGGTCCTCGATGTCCTTGCCGACGACCGGGACCTCGAAGTCGAGCTCCTTCAGCCACTCCAGGCGCTGCTTCTTCGCCAGGCCCCAGGGGTTGCCCTTCTTCTCCAGGTTCTTGAGCATCGTGCCCGCCTCGGACGGGAAGGACGACTCGATCATCACCTGGTAGCGGCGCATGTCGACGATGTGGTCGACGTGCTCGATGTCCACCGGGCACTGCTCGACACAGGCACCGCAGGTGGTGCAGGACCACAGGACGTCCGGGTCGATGACGCCGTTCTCCTCGGCGGTGCCGATCAGCGGGCGCTCGGCCTCCGCCAGAGCGGCCGCCGGCACATCGGCCAGCTGCTCCTCGGACGCCTTCTCCTCGCCCTCCATCGTCTTGCCGCCGCCGGCCAGCAGGTACGGCGCCTTGGCGTGCGCGTGGTCCCGCAGGGACATGATCAGCAGCTTGGGGGAGAGGGGCTTGCCCGTGTTCCAGGCGGGGCACTGCGACTGGCAGCGGCCGCACTCGGTGCAGGTGGAGAAGTCCAGCAGGCCCTTCCACGAGTACTGCTCGACCTGGGAGACGCCGAAGACGTCGTCGTCACCCGGGTCGGTGAAGTCGATCGGCTTGCCGCCGGACGTCATCGGCTGCAGGGCACCGAGGGCCGTGCCGCCGGTCGCCTCGCGCTTGAACCAGATGTTCGGGAACGCCAGGAAGCGGTGCCAGGCCACACCCATGTTGGTGTTCAGGCTGACCGTGATCATCCAGATCATGGTCGTGCCCAGCTTGATCATCGCGAAGAAGTAGACGAGGTTCTGCAGCGCGGCGAGGCTCAGCCCCTTGAAGGCCAGGACCAGCGGGTACGACGCGAAGTACGCGGCCTCGTAGCCCTCCACGTGGTGCAGCGCGCCCTCCAGGCCTCGCAGCACGTAGATGGCCAGGCCGATGGTGAGGATGACGTACTCGACGAAGTACGCCTGGCCCATCTTCGAACCGGCGAAGCGGGACTTGCGGCCCGGGCGCGACGGCAGGTTCAGCAGACGGATCACCATCAGCGTGGCGATACCGACGGTCGTCATCGCGGCGATGAACTCGATGTAGAGCTCATAGGGGAGGAAGCCGCCGATGACCGGCAGCGTCCAGTCGGCCTGGAACAGCTGGCCGTACGCGGTGATGATCGTCGGCGGCAGCGTCAGGAAGCCGATCGCCACGAACCAGTGGGCGACACCGACGATGCCCCACCGGTTCATGCGCGTGTGCCCGAGGAACTCCGTCACCAGGGTCACGCTGCGCTGGTAGGGGTTGTCGGTCCTGGTACCCGCGGGGACCGGCTGGCCCAGCTTGAAGTACCGGACGAACTGGCCGATCGCGCGTGCGAGCAGCGCGACGCCGACCACGGTCAGAACCAGCGACACGATGATCGCGGCGAGTTGCATGGGGGCTCCTCGGGCCTGCGAGGGGTTTCGTCGGGAAGACCTGTCGATCTTGAGGTTTCCCGAAATTACTAAGCGGTAACTTATGCAGTCCGTTTGAGACTACCCCTATCCTCTGTCGCACTGTAGCCAGCCCGGCGGTGATCTGCGTCGCTGAGGGTTGCCTGAGTGGGACGGCACCTCGGAGCGGCGGGTCGAGCAGAAGACGGCGTCCCGGTTGAGGCGCCAGGATGATCGTGTTATTCCGGTCTAATCACCCCAATAACCCCTATTTTGGATCCGTGCTCTACGGGATCAGTGCCGCGGCCATCGCCCTTCTGCTCACCGCCCTGCTCGCCGCCCTCCTCCGGACGCCCGCCCGGTGGTCGCGTCTGGTGGACCGGCGGCGGCAGCGGGAGGTGCCGCTGTCCGGTGGTGTGGCCGTCGTGGCGGTCACCGGTGCGGTGGTGTGTGCCTACGGCTGGGTCGAGGGCGTGCCGACCGGGGGCGAGGTGCGCGAACTGCTCGTCGCCGGGGGAGTGGTGGCCCTGCTCGGGCTCGTCGACGATGTGTGGCGGCTGCGGCGGCGGGTGCTCTTCGCCGGTACGGCCGCGGCGGCCGCGTGCGTCGTGCCGTACGGGGAGACGGGTGTGGGGACCGGGCTGCTGGCCGTGGTGTGGGTCGCGGGGATGGCCCTCGGGTTCCGGGGGGTCGATCACGCCGACGGGCTCGCCGGGACCGTGGGGGTCGTGACCGCCTTCGGGGTGGGGGTCTGCGCGGCGGTCGAGGTGATGGACGGGATCGCCGTGCTGATGAGCGTGCTGGCCGCCGCGCTGACCGGGTTCCTCATGCACAACTGGCATCCGGCCCGGGTCGGGCTCGGGGCGTGCGGGGCCATGCCCGCGGGGTTCGTGATCGCCCTGGGGGCCGTGTACGCGCGGGCCGGGTCCGGGATCGGGGAGAGCGCGGGCGTGCTGTTCGCGCTGACCGCCCTGGTGTGCGCCGACGCCGGGCTGGTGCTGCTGTCGCGGCGGATGGCCGGGCGGCCCGTTCTCCGCGGCGGCCCGGACCATCTCGCGCACCGGCTGCGGCGGCTCGGGCTGACCGCGCCGGGGGCGAGTCTGCTGCTGGGCGCCGGGGCGTTGTCCGGGGTGGCGGTCGGGGTACTCGCGCACGCCGGCTGGGTCGGCAAGGACGCGCTGTGGTGGGTGGCGGGCGTGGCGCTCGTCGTCGTCCTCGCTGTGTCATGCGTCTCGGTGAACGCCTCCCGAGGCCCCCGGGCTCCTCGGCGCGAGGTGTCGCCGCAGGTCAGGGCGCCGTTGCGTGTAAGGAACGGATAAGACTTGAGTCCGGTCGACTCAGCTCTGTTGACCGGTCGGGGGCGGTCGTGCACACTTGAGTCCGTTCCACTCAAGTCAGCTGGAGGAATCAACCATGGCACGTGCGGTCGGCATCGACCTGGGCACGACTAACTCCGTCGTCAGCGTTCTGGAGGGCGGCGAGCCCACCGTCATCACCAACGCCGAGGGCGCCAGGACCACGCCGTCCGTCGTCGCCTTCGCCAAGAACGGTGAAGTGCTCGTCGGAGAGGTGGCCAAGCGCCAGGCGGTCACGAACGTGGACCGGACCATCCGCTCCGTCAAGCGCCACATGGGCACGGACTGGAAGATCGAGCTCGACGGGAAGCCCTTCAACCCGCAGCAGATCAGCGCCTTCGTGCTCCAGAAGCTGAAGCGGGACGCCGAGTCCTACCTGGGCGAGAAGGTGACCGACGCGGTCATCACCGTCCCGGCGTACTTCAACGACTCCGAGCGCCAGGCCACGAAGGAGGCCGGCGAGATCGCCGGCCTGAACGTGCTGCGCATCGTCAACGAGCCCACCGCGGCCGCCCTGGCGTACGGCCTCGACAAGGACGACCAGACCATCCTGGTCTTCGACCTCGGTGGCGGTACGTTCGACGTCTCGCTGCTGGAGATCGGCGACGGCGTCGTCGAGGTGAAGGCCACCAACGGTGACAACCACCTCGGTGGTGACGACTGGGACCAGCGCATCGTCGACTACCTGGTCCAGCAGTTCCAGTCCGGCCACGGCGTGGACCTGGGCAAGGACAAGATGGCCCTGCAGCGTCTGCGCGAGGCCGCCGAGAAGGCGAAGATCGAGCTGTCCTCGTCCACCGAGACCTCGATCAACCTGCCCTACATCACCGCCTCCGCCGAGGGCCCCCTGCACCTCGACGAGAAGCTCACCCGCGCCCAGTTCCAGCAGCTGACCGCGGACCTGCTGGAGCGCTGCAAGACGCCGTTCCACAACGTCATCAAGGACGCCGGGATCAACCTCTCCGAGATCGACCACGTCGTTCTCGTCGGTGGCTCCACGCGTATGCCCGCCGTCGCCGAGCTGGTCAAGGACCTGACCGGCGGCAAGGACGCCAACAAGGGCGTCAACCCGGACGAGGTCGTCGCCATCGGCGCCGCCCTGCAGGCCGGTGTCCTCAAGGGCGAGGTCAAGGACGTCCTGCTCCTCGACGTCACCCCGCTGTCCCTCGGTATCGAGACCAAGGGCGGCATCATGACCAAGCTCATCGAGCGGAACACGACGATCCCGACCAAGCGGTCCGAGATCTTCACCACCGCCGAGGACAACCAGCCCTCCGTGCAGATCCAGGTCTACCAGGGCGAGCGCGAGATCGCGGCGTACAACAAGAAGCTCGGGATGTTCGAGCTGACCGGTCTGCCCCCGGCGCCCCGCGGCGTCCCGCAGATCGAGGTGTCCTTCGACATCGACGCCAACGGCATCATGCACGTCACGGCGAAGGACCTCGGCACCGGCAAGGAGCAGAAGATGACCGTCACCGGCGGCTCCTCGCTGCCGAAGGACGAGGTCGACCGCATGCGCCAGGAGGCCGAGCAGTACGCGGAGGAGGACCACAAGCGCCGCGAGGCCGCCGAGTCCCGCAACCAGGGCGAGCAGCTCGTCTACCAGACCGAGAAGTTCCTCAAGGACAACGAGGACAAGGTCCCGGGCGAGATCAAGACCGAGGTCGAAGAGGCCGTGGGCGAGCTGAAGGAAAAGCTCAAGGGCGAGGACTCGGCCGAGATCCGCACCGCCACCGAGAAGGTCGCGGCCG
Source organism: Streptomyces sp. NPDC057002 (assembly GCF_042673825.1). Taxonomy (NCBI): domain Bacteria; kingdom Bacillati; phylum Actinomycetota; class Actinomycetes; order Kitasatosporales; family Streptomycetaceae; genus Streptomyces; species Streptomyces sp. NPDC057002. The sequence goes on along the minus strand of NZ_JBHURZ010000004.1, from coordinate 267,901 downwards.
TCTCGCAGAAGCTCGGCCAGGCCATGTACGCCGACGCGAACGCCGCGCAGGCCGACGGCGCCTCCGCCGGAGCCGGCGCGGGTGCCGGTGCCGGTGACGCCAAGGCCGACGACGACGTCGTCGACGCCGAGATCGTCGACGAGGACCGGAAGGATGGTGCCGCGTGACGGAGGAGACCCCGGGCTTCGACGAGCAGCAGCCCGACGTCCCTTCCGGCGCCACCTCCGATGACGCCGAGCCGAAGGCCGCCTCCGAGGAGGGGGCGGCCCCGGCCGGGGACACGGGCCAGGACGTGGCCCTGGTGGCCCAGCTGGACCAGGCCCGCACGGCGCTGGGCGAGCGCACGGGCGACCTCCAGCGCCTCCAGGCCGAGTTCCAGAACTACCGCCGCCGGGTCGAGCGCGACCGGATCGCGGTCAAGGAGATCGCCATCGCGAACCTCCTGACCGAGCTCCTGCCCGTGCTCGACGACATCGGCCGCGCCCGCGAACACGGCGAACTGGTCGGCGGCTTCAAGTCCGTCGCCGAGTCGCTGGAGAGCACCGCGGCGAAGATGGGCCTGCAGCAGTTCGGCAAGGAGGGCGAGCCCTTCGACCCGACGATCCACGAAGCCCTGATGCACAGCTACGCACCCGACGTCACCGAGACGACGTGCGTGGCGATTCTGCAGCCCGGGTACCGGATCGGCGAGCGCACCATCCGCCCCGCGCGGGTGGCGGTGGCCGAACCCCAGCCGGGGGCACAGACGGTCAAGGCGGACGAGTCCGCCGACGCCGACGACAAGGAGAGCGGTGGCCCGGACGAGGGCTGACGTCATATCGGACGACAGGAAGGAGGGGCGTCGAGGATGAGCACCAAGGACTTCATCGAGAAGGACTACTACAAGGTCCTCGGCGTCCCCAAGGACGCCACCGAGGCCGAGATCAAGAAGGCGTACCGGAAGCTCGCCCGCGAGAACCACCCGGACGCCAACAAGGGAAACGTCAAGGCGGAGGAGCGCTTCAAGGAGATCTCCGAGGCCAACGACATTCTCGGCGACCCCAAGAAGCGCAAGGAGTACGACGAGGCACGCGCCCTCTTCGGCAACGGCGGCTTCCGTCCGGGGCCCGGCGGGAGCGGCGGTTCCTTCAACTTCGACCTGGGCGACCTCTTCGGAGGCGGCGCCCAGGGCCAGGGGCAGGGAGCCGGCGGCTTCGGCGGCGGGATCGGTGACGTCTTCGGGGGCCTGTTCAACCGCGGCGGTACGGGCGCGGGGACGCGCACGCACCCGCGGCGCGGCCAGGACATCGAGTCCGAGGTCACGCTCAGCTTCACCGAGGCGATCGAGGGCGCGACGGTCCCGCTGCGGATGTCCTCGCAGTCACCCTGCAAGGCCTGTTCGGGCACCGGCGACAAGAACGGCACGCCGCGCGTGTGCCCGACCTGCGTCGGCACCGGGCAGGTCGCCCGGGGCAGTGGCGGGGGCTTCTCCCTCACCGACCCCTGCCCGGACTGCAAGGGCCGCGGCCTGATCGCGGAGCACGCCTGCGAGGTCTGCAAGGGCAGCGGCCGGGCCAAGTCCTCGCGGACCATGCAGGTGCGCATCCCCGCCGGCGTCTCCGACGGCCAGCGGATCCGGCTGCGCGGCAAGGGCGCCCCCGGTGAGCGGGGCGGCCCGGCGGGCGACCTGTACGTGGTCGTGCACGTCGACTCCCACCCGGTGTTCGGCCGCAAGGACGACAACCTCACCGTCACCGTCCCGGTGACCTTCGCCGAGGCCGCCCTCGGCGGTGAGGTCCGGGTGCCGACGCTGGGCGGCCCGCCCGTCACGCTGAAGCTGCCGCCGGGCACGCCCAACGGCCGCACCATGCGCGCCCGGGGCAAGGGCGCGGTCCGCAAGGACGGCACCCGCGGGGACCTTCTGGTCACCGTCGAAGTGAGTGTTCCGACGGACCTGACGGGGAAGGCTCGTGACGCACTCGAGGCGTATCGCGAGGCGACCGCGGGTGAGGATCCGCGGGCGGATCTGTTCCAGGCCGCGAAGGGAGCATGAGTCAGATGGACGGTCGTCGGCGCAATCCGTATGAACTGACCGAGGAAACCCCGGTCTACGTCATCTCGGTGGCGGCCCAGCTGTCCGGCCTGCACCCGCAGACCCTGCGCCAGTACGACCGCCTGGGCCTGGTCTCCCCCGACCGCACCGCCGGCCGGGGCCGGCGCTACTCGGCCCGTGACATCCAGCTGCTCCGTCAGGTGCAGCAGTTGTCGCAGGACGAGGGCATCAACCTCGCCGGCATCAAGCGCATCATCGAACTGGAGAACCAGGTCGCCGCGCTCCAGGCCCGGGCGGCCGAGCTGCAGAACGCGCTCGACGGCGCGGCGGCGGCGATGCGCCAGCGCGAGGCGGCGGTGCACGCGTCGTACCGCCGAGACCTGGTGCCGTACCAGGAGGTCCAGCAGAGCAGCGCGCTGGTGGTGTGGCGGCCGAAGCGGCAGCAGCAGTCGGACTGACCGCCTGTCCACAGTCTGTGGAAGGGGCCGGGAGGCAACTCCCGGCCCCTTTCGCGTGCCTTGGGGCGATTTCGCTGGGTCTCCCGTCGATGGGTGGCCCGTGCAGGGAACCTGGAGGTGATTCCGCAGAGTCTTCACAACGCTTGCGGAGCGTGGTGTTGTCATCTCGTTAAGTGGTTCCGCTTGACGCTGGGGGCCGCGTCCGCGTTGGCTTTTCAGTCACATGGGCCACAAAGCTGTGCCCACGTCCGAATCACACGCGAAGTGGGCTCCCGACATGCGTCGTCGTATCTCCATATCCGTGGCCGCGGCCGCGATGTCCGTCACGCTCGCCGGCTGCGGCGCGCTCAACGCGACGGGGAGCAGTGACGACGCGAGCCCGGCCAAGGGCAACGACATCACCGTGGGCCTGCTGCTCCCGGAGAAGGCGAACACCCGGTACGAGAACTTCGACTACCCGATCATCAAGACGAAGGTCGAGTCCCTCACCAACAACAAGGGCCGCGTCGAGTACGCCAACGCCGAGGCGGACGCCGACACGCAGGCGGGCCAGATGCAGAAGATGATCGACGACCGGGTCGATGTGATCCTGCTGGACGCGGTCGACTCGCAGGCCATCGCGAGCGGCGTCAAGAAGGCCAAGGAGGCGGGCATCCCCGTCATCGCCTACGACCGGCTGGCCGAGGGCCCGATCGAGGCGTACATCTCCTTCGACAACGAGCTGGTCGGCGAGGTCCAGGGACGCACCCTGCTGGAGGCCATCGGCGAGGACGCGAGCCTCTCCGACAAGATCGTCATGATGAACGGCTCGTCGACCGACCCGAACGCCAAGCAGTTCAAGGCGGGTGCGATGTCCGAGCTGAACGGCAAGGTGACGATCGCGCAGTCCTACGACACGAAGGACTGGAAGCCGGAGAACGCGCAGGCCAACATGGCCGAGGCCATCCAGGCGATCGGCAAGGACGACATCGCCGCCGTCTACTCCGCCAACGACGGCATGGCCGGCGGCATCGTCAAGGCGCTGGAGGCCGCGGGCGTGAGTGACCTGCCGCCGATCACCGGGCAGGACGCGGAGCTCCAGGCGGTGCAGCGGATCATCGCGGGCGAGCAGTACATGAGCGTCTACAAGTCGTACCCGCAGGAGGCCGAGAACGCCGCGGAGATGGCCGTGGCCAAGGTCCAGGGCCGGGACATCCAGTTCGCCGCCCTCACCCGCGACAAGGTCGACAGCCCCACCCACAAGGCCATCCCGGCCCAGCTGGTGCCCGTGGTCGCGCTGACGAAGGGCAACATCAAGGACACGGTGGTCGCGGACGACATCTACAAGCTGTCGGACATCTGCACGAGCAAGTACGAGGCGGCCTGCCGGGCGATCGGCCTGAAGTGACCCTGTGACGGGCCGCTTCCGATGCGGCCCGCTTCATTCGGTCCTGTCCGGCCACCCCCCGGCAGGATTCGGTCACCCCCTGGCCATTTGTTGCAACGTGACGCGCTGAGGCTCGGCGAAACCGGTGTGTAGCGGTGTTTACCGGTGGTCGCGGCGCGGGAAGCCGTGTTGCGGAGCAGGTCCGGTCCGCGCATAGTTGCGCTGCGGTAGTCGGCGAACCGGGGGTGGGATGGGCGATGGCCAGGCACGGCGCGGATGAGCATCCACACGGTGCCGACCGACTGTGCGAGGCCGGGGATCGCGTGTATTCCCGGGCCGTACGGCGGGGCCGTGTGCCGCGCGGGGATGCCGAACCGGTGCCCTGTCTGCTGGAACTCGCCCTGCTGCACCCGGACCCCGACGACATGGACTGGCTGGTGCCGACCTCCCCGCAGGAGGTCATGACCCGGCTGCTGCGCGGGATGTACGACGAGGTGAGCGCCAGTCAGCGGCGGGTGGGTTCGGCCGTGGCCGCCGTCGAGTGGTACGCAGGTCTCGGCCGCCGGGTACGGCCGGCCCCGCCGGCGGGCGAGGGCTCGGCGATCCGGGTGCTGGACGGGCTCGCCCGGATCCAGGCCGCGATGGACGAGGCGACCCAGGCCTGCACGACCGAGGTGCTCACGGTCCAGCCCGGCGGCATCCGGCGCGAGGCGGAACTCTCCGAGGGCCTGCACCGGGCGATGGCGCTGCGCGGCCGCGGGGTGCGGATGCGGGACCTGTACACGCATGTCGCCCGGCACGGGCAGGGGCTGCTCACGTATCTGGAGCTGATGGGCGACGCGGTGGAGGCCCGCACGCTGGACGAGGTGATCGACCGGCTGATCCTCTTCGACCGGACGGTGGCCTTCGTCCCCGCCAACACCGACCGCACGATGGCCCTCGAGCTACGGCACCCGGCGCTCATCGAGTATCTGGTCACGGTGTTCGAGCGGCTGTGGCGCCTGGCCACCCCGCTGACCGCCGCGCTCCCCGAGACCGGCATCGAGGGCATCTCCCACCGGGAGCAGTCCATCGCGGCCCTGCTGGCGGAGGGCCACCAGGACGCGGTGATCGCGGAACGGCTGGGGATAAGCGTCCGGACGTGCCGGGCGCACATCGCGCGGCTCTCGGAGACGCTGGGGGCGGCCAGCCGCACGCAACTGGGCGTCCGCATCGCCCAGGCAGGTCTGGACGGCCCACCGCGCTCCGCCGCGTCCGTCAGGGTTCCCGGTCAGGAATCCCCGACCGTCCGATGACGTCCTCCCATTTCAGTGCTCCTGCTGAAGGATCCCCGACTGCGCTATCAGATATCCGAGTTGGGCCCGGCTGCCGCTGCCCAGGGCCGAGGCCAGCTTGGCTATGTGCGCACGGCAGGTGCGTACGTTCATGCCCAGCCGGCGTGCGATGGCCTCGTCGACGTGGCCCTCGACCAGGAGCTTGGCGATCGAGTACTGGATCTCCGTGATGCCGTCGCGGGCGGTCTCGTACGGGGTGCCCGTGCTCAGCGGCACCGAGCGGTCCCACAGGTACTCGAAGAGCTTGATGAGGTAGCGCACCAGGCCGGGGTGGCGCAGCTCCAGGGCGACCTGCTGGTCGTCGCGGGCGGGGATGAAGGCGACCGACTCGTCGCAGATGATCAGGCGCTCGACGAGTTCGTCGATGGTGCGGTACTCCGCCTTGCCGTTGGAGAGCTGGGCGGCGTAGGCGAGCTGCTCGGGGTTGTAGTGGGCGGTGTGCTGGTACAGGGTGCGGATGCGCACGCCGCGTTCGATCAGCGGCCTGTCACGCTCCAGCCCGCGCAGCAGGCTGCGTTCGGACATCCGGTCGCTCGGCTGGACGGTGAGCATCTCCGCCTGGCACTGGACGGTGGCCATGTTGAGCGCGGCGTTGATACGTTCGCCGCCTTCGAGCACAGTGATGGCGTCACTGGTGGCGGCCAGCTGGGTACCCAGGGCCATGAACGGCTGAAAGGTCTCCGCGAGGCCGGTTGCCAGACGACGGCGGTCGGCTATCTCCTGCTCCAGCGGGTTGAGCTGCCGGGACAGGGCGACCGCCGGGGGCACCGGCCGCAGCCAGTTCGGGTCGTCCGGATCCGGATGAAGCAGGGCGAACTCCACCAGGCAGGGGGCGGGCTCCGCATCCTCGCGAGCGATGCGTCCGGCGCGCAGTGCGGCGGCATACAGACGGCCGCCCTCCTCGCACCACTCGGTCATCGCATGGGGATGTGTCGCCTTAGTCCGATTCGCTGCCAAATCTCCACCCCCCAGGGTCCTGAACATGCAGGAACATGATGCATCGATTGTGTGGCCATGACGTGCCCGAATGAGCCATCGTCGTACCTGACGGGGGAAAAGGGGACCTTCAAGTGAGGACGAAGCCGACTATGCGTAACAGAATGCTTCGCTCGGTGCTTGTCGCCGCCTTCTCCGTCGTTGTGGCTCTCGGCACTCTGAGTGGCTTCTCCGATGCGAAGGATGATGTTCGGGCGAACAGCAGCTGGCCGTCTGTTGCCGTGAACACCAACGGCGCGAGTAACAGCAGTTGGCCGAGTTCCGGGGCAGCGGAATCCGGGAGCTGACCGTGACCACTCCACCCGACGACCGCTCCTTCCGTCGTGAAATGGCCACCGCCTACCGCTCCGGCTGGCACTTCATCGACCTGGTCACCGCCATCCCCCACAGTGGTGACTCGTTGATGGTGACTGTTTTCGGCGAGCCGGTGGTCGTCACCCGGGACGAGGACGAGGACGTGCGGGCTTACCGGTGTCTGCGGCGGCCTCGGGGGGCGCCGCAGCCCGTGCGATGTGCCGTACGGTACGGAATGATCTTTGTAAACCTGGACCAAAGGGACCACGAGCAGGTGGACGCCGAATCCCCTGCCCCGAGGACCATCTCTGCCACCCCCCGCAGTGCCTGACGCGATTCCCCCGTCGTAACAGATCGCTCAGGTGCTTCCCCCCGCAGCGGCGTCACCGTGACCTGAACACGGTGACGCCGCTGCAGTTTTGGGGGACATTTCCTGGAATCGGCCTGGTCACGCGGTGGCCGGAAGCAGTCGATCACCGGTGTGGATTTTCACTCCGCTCAACCTCGCTCACCCTCGCCCCATCGCTCGCGTCAGCTCGATCTCGATGACCACGCGCGCCGGGTTGGGCGACGGGGTCCGGCCGTAGCGCTCCGCGTAGCGGCGTTCCGCCTCCGCGACCCGCTCGGGCTCGCCGTGGACGAAGGCCCGGCCCTCCAGCGTCGCCCACCGCTTCCCTTCCATCTGGCAGACGGCGACGGCCGCCCCCCGCTCCCCGGCGGCCAGTACATGGCGCACCTTGGCGCTCGCCTTGTTCGCGATCACCCGAGCCAGACGGGCCTCGGGATCGTATGTGACTCCGACGGGTACCACGTGCGGAGTGCCGTCCGGGCGGGGAGTCGTCAGGGTGCAGACGTGCCGTTCCCGCCAGAAGGCGAGATACGGCTGGTCGGGGGCACTCGGATCGACGGAGTACTTGGTGGCCATGACCCGGAACTTAACCCCTCGCGCACTCCCGGATCCGGCCTTGAGTGGAATAGACTCAACTTTATGTACGCTGATTGAGTCAGTGCGCTGATCTGGTCAGTGCAAGGAGGAGGAGAACGCGAACGTGGACGCCGAGCTGACCAACCGGAGCCGGGACGCGATCAACGCGGCCAGCAACCGGGCCGTGACCGAGGGGCACCCCGACCTCACCCCCGCCCATCTGCTGCTCTCGTTGCTCCAGGGCCAGGACAACGAGAACATCACCGATCTGCTCGCGGCCGTCGACGCCGATCAGGCGGCCGTACGCGCCGGAGCCGAGCGCGTGCTCGCCGGGCTGCCCAGCGTGACCGGCTCCACCGTGGCGCCGCCCCAGCCCAACCGCGAGATGCTCGCCGTCGTCGCCGACGCGCAAGCCCGCGCCAAGGAGCTCGGGGACGAGTACCTCTCCACGGAGCACCTCCTCCTCGGCATCGCCGCGAAGGGCGGCGCGGCCGGCGAGGTGCTCTCCCAGCAGGGCGCCGACGCCAAGAAGCTCCAGGCCGCCTTCCAGAAGGCGCGGGGGCAGCGGCGGGTGACCACGGCCGACCCCGAGGGCCAGTACAAGGCCCTGGAGAAGTTCGGCACCGACTTCACCGCCGCCGCCCGCGAAGGCAAGCTCGACCCGGTCATCGGGCGGGACCAGGAGATCCGGCGGGTCGTGCAGGTGCTGTCCCGGCGGACCAAGAACAACCCCGTGCTGATCGGTGAGCCCGGTGTCGGCAAGACCGCCGTCGTCGAGGGGCTCGCCCAGCGGATCGTGAAGGGCGATGTGCCCGAGTCGCTGAAGGACAAGCGGCTCGTCGCGCTCGACCTGGGCGCGATGGTCGCCGGCGCGAAGTACCGGGGCGAGTTCGAGGAGCGGCTGAAGACCGTCCTGGCCGAGATCAAGGACTCCGACGGGCAGATCATCACCTTCATCGACGAGCTGCACACCGTCGTCGGGGCCGGTGCGGGCGGCGACTCCGCCATGGACGCCGGGAACATGCTGAAGCCCATGCTCGCGCGCGGTGAGCTGCGCATGGTGGGTGCCACGACCCTCGACGAGTACCGCGAGCGCATCGAGAAGGACCCCGCCCTGGAGCGCCGCTTCCAGCAGGTGCTGGTCGCCGAGCCGACCGTCGAGGACTCCATCGCGATCCTGCGCGGACTCAAGGGGCGCTACGAGGCCCACCACAAGGTGCAGATCGCGGACAGCGCGCTGGTCGCCGCCGCGTCGCTCTCCGACCGGTACATCACCTCCCGCTTCCTGCCCGACAAGGCCATCGACCTCGTCGACGAGGCGGCCTCGCGGCTGCGCATGGAGATCGACTCGTCCCCCGTCGAGATCGACGAACTCCAGCGCGCCGTCGACCGGCTGAAGATGGAGGAGCTGGCGATCGGCAAGGAGACCGACGCGGCCTCCCGCGAGCGCCTGGACAAGCTGCGCCGCGACCTCGCCGACAAGGAGGAGGAGCTGCGCGGCCTCACCGCCCGCTGGGAGAAGGAGAAGCAGTCCCTCAACCGCGTCGGCGAGCTGAAGGAACGCCTCGACGAGGTGCGCGGCCAGGCCGAACGCGCCCAGCGCGACGGCGACTTCGACACCGCCTCCAAGCTGCTCTACGGCGAGATCCCGGGCCTGGAGAAGGAGCTGGAGGCCGCCTCCGAGGCCGAGGAAGAGGTCGCGAAGGACACCATGGTCAAGGAGGAGGTCGGCTCCGACGACATCGCCGATGTCGTCGCCTCCTGGACCGGCATCCCGGCCGGGCGCCTGCTGGAGGGCGAGACGCAGAAGCTGCTGCGCATGGAGGACGAGCTCGGCAAGCGCCTCATCGGGCAGACCGAGGCGGTGCGCGCGGTGTCCGACGCCGTACGACGCTCCCGCGCAGGCATCGCCGACCCCGACAGGCCCACCGGCTCCTTCCTCTTCCTCGGCCCGACGGGCGTCGGCAAGACCGAACTGGCCAAGGCCCTCGCCGACTTCCTCTTCGACGACGAGCGGGCGATGGTCCGCATCGACATGTCGGAGTACAGCGAGAAGCACAGCGTGGCCCGCCTCGTCGGCGCCCCGCCCGGATACATCGGCTACGAGGAGGGCGGCCAGCTCACCGAGGCGGTGCGCCGCCGCCCGTACTCCGTCGTCCTGCTGGACGAGGTGGAGAAGGCCCACCCCGAGGTCTTCGACATCCTGCTCCAGGTCCTGGACGACGGCCGGCTCACGGACGGCCAGGGCCGCACGGTCGACTTCCGCAACACGATCCTCGTGCTGACGTCGAACCTGGGCAGCCAGTATCTGGTCGACCCGGTGACCAGCGAGGAGGAGAAGAAGGAGCAGGTCCTGGAGGTGGTGCGGACCTCCTTCAAGCCGGAGTTCCTGAACCGCCTGGACGACCTGGTCGTCTTCGCCGCGCTGACCAAGCCGGAGCTGGAGCGGATCGCGAAGCTCCAGCTCGACCGTCTGGCCAAGCGCCTCGCCGAGCGGCGCCTCACGCTCGACATCACGCCCGGGGCCCTGGCCTGGCTCGCCGAGGAGGGCATGGACCCGGCGTACGGCGCCCGCCCGCTGCGCCGCCTCGTGCAGTCCGCGATCGGCGACCGCCTCGCCAAGGAGATCCTCTCCGGCGAGATCAAGGACGGTGACACGGTCCGGGTGGACCGCTTCGAGGAGGGCCTGATCGTGGGCCCGGCGACGGGCAAGACCCTCTGACCGAACGCTCATGCCCCGACGACGGCCCGCCCCGCACATGTGGGGCGGGCCGTCGCATGCCGTGATGAGGCGAACCGGCCGGGCGTACGAGGTGTTCGGCGGTATTCGGCCAACTCTGGCCGCATCCGCACGGTGCGTTGCTTCCGCTTCACGGCGGCTTCACAGTTTCCCCCCAGAGGTCGAACGTCTTTTCGCATCTGCCCGTCGATTCCGCTCGTGAAGCGGTATCGGCCACGTTCCCTCGGGCCTCTGTCGGCGTGTTGCCGCTGTGTCTAGAGTGACTGGGCTGCCAGTGAAGTGGACCTGACCAGTCCTGCCTGGCGCGTTGACCATTCACGGGGGATTCACGGGGGAATTCAGCCATGCACGTCATTCCGCGCGCCTTCACGCCGCCACCCGTCCGCTGACGGGGATCTCATCGCGGCACGGCCCGCGCCGACGCCGGCACAGGTGACCAGCCCTTCGACGGCTCCCCTGTTCTGCCCCGCTCCGTACTGCTCTCACGCGTACCGACTCCAGCCCAGAAGGAATGCCCATGCGCAAGATCCTGACCGCAGCCGGTCTCGCCTCGTCCGCCCTCGCGATCGGCGTGCTGTTCGCCGGCCCGGCGGCCGCCTGGACGGCCTCGTCCCAGTTCGACGTCGTCTTCCCCGGCCAGAAGCCGCAGACGACCTACTACGTGGAAAACACCGGTGCGAACACGACGTCCAACGGCAACATGACCGGGAAGTCGGTCGTCTACTGGCAGCTCGGCGTCGACCAGGTGATCGACGGCTCGACCCGGTTCACCAGCTTCAAGATCACGACGCGACTCGAGTCGCGCCTCGGCACGTCCGGGACCGACGAGATCAGAACCAAGAAGACCTGCGACATGACCGAGGTCGTCAACAACCACTACGCGTGGTCCTACGACTCCCCTGAGAACACCTGCGTCGCTCCGTCCACCACCTACGACGGTGAGCTGTGGTGGTCGTCGGACGCCACGGTCGTCTACGACATCGAGGGCGACGGCAAGGGCGCCATCACCCAGGAGCTCGTCGGCACCAGGCTGATCCACGGCTGACCAGCCGAACCCGTCAGCCCACCACGACACATCCCGGAGAGACAGACGTGATACGCAGATCGTTGACGGCTGCCCTCGTGGCAACCGCCTCGGCCACCGTGCTCGTGCTCACCAGCGGCACGGTGGCGCACGCGGCCGAGGAGCCCACCGCCGAGCCGTCGGTCACCGCCACACCGGCGGACGAAGCGCCGGCGAACCCCGTGATCGCCGAGTACAACGGGAAGAAGATCAACCTCGCCGATTCGTGGGAGGGCGCCGACAGCTGTACCGAGCTGCCCAGCGGCGAGGTGCACTGCTACGACTCGGACGCCGAGGCGCTGGCCGACCCCGAGCTGCCCGCCGAGATCCGCGCGGAGACGCTGAAGGCCACCGCATCCGCTTCCGCCGGGCCCAGCGCGGCCGCCGCGCCGCCCGCCCGGTGCGTCGCCGACTACTGGTGCCTCTATATGAAGGTCGGCTACAAGGGCAAGCTCCTGCGGCTGTACTCCGACGGGAAGAAGGACCTCAACGAGTGGGGCTGCCGGGACAAGCTGAGCGCCGTCTACTACTGGGTCGGCCGCTACTCGGTGAACTACGGCGACGCGAAGATCACCGACCTGCGCTCCTGGCCCGTCGAGGACCGGGTCCGGCGGCTCGACCCGCCGGGCGGCTGGTCGAACTTCACCAACCTCGACTACCCGGGCGGCGGGCACTGGAACAACAAGGTCGACATCTTCGAGGTCCGTCGCGCCTGACAGCGGTGTGAGGACTCCGGTGGGTACCCGGTACTTCCCCTGACCGGCCGGATCCTGTCAGCCGAGGGCTGACGGGGCCCGTCCGGGCTTGCCACCCCCCTCCCCGCATGGGGGAGGATGGCGGAATCCGTACGAAGGGAAATTCACGGTGACCATCGACCCGTCCTCGATTCCGAACTTCGGGGGCCAGCCCGAGCCGCAGCCCGGCGGCCCGGCCGGCCCCGTCGTCCCGGATCAGGACCTCGTGAAGCAGCTCCTCGACCAGATGGAGCTCAAGTACGTCGTCGACGACGAGGGAGACCTCGCGGCGCCGTGGGAGCAGTTCCGCACCTACTTCATGTTCCGGGGTGAGGGAGACCAGCAGGTCTTCTCCGTGCGGACGTTCTACGACCGGCCCCATGAGATCGAGGCGAAGCCGCAGATCCTGGAGTCCATCGACGACTGGAACCGCCGCACCCTGTGGCCCAAGGTCTACAGCCACACCCACGACGACGGCACGGTCCGCCTGATCGGCGAGGCCCAGATGCTGATCGGCATGGGTGTCAGCCTGGAGCACTTCGTCTCCTCGACGGTCAGCTGGGTGCGTGCCGCGATCGAGTTCGACAAGTGGCTCATCGAGCAGCTCGGTCTCGAGGAAGAGATCAACGAGGCGGAGAAGCCCGAGGACGAAGAGTAGGCCCAGCGAGGCCCCGCCCCAGCGGCGCGTCGGCGCGTACGAGCAGGACCGGTACGTGCTGTACGCGCCGTATGTCTTTTCGGCCCAGCCGGCCCCCTGGGGCTCGATCTTCACGGAAGGTTCACAAGTTTGCTAAGTTGACCGCTGCGTGCACGACTTCGACCGACAGGCAGGTGGTCTCGTGCGCTTGCGGACGGAAGGAGCGCCCTTTCCATGGCGTCGGAACGCACCTCGCGCCCCGAAGTGACCGACTTCGCGAACAAGGCCAACTCCGTTGGCGAGTGACGGCGAGGGCCCGAGCCCCGACGAGGTCCGGCAGTTGGTCAACAGGCTCTACGACCGGGCCGAGAGCGACACGGGCAGGTACAACGCGACCCGCGCCGCCTCGATCCCGCGCCGGCGGGGAGCGGCCACCGGTGGCCAGTCCCGGGAGGGCACGGAGCCCGCGGTCGGAACCTTCGCCCGGAAGTGGTTCGACTCCGCCCGTGCCACATTGGGCCCGACCCTGCCGGCGACGCTGACGGACAGGAAGTCGCCGGTCCGTCCCGGCCGCGCACCGGAGTCCGTGCGACCCGTGCGCCCGGCGGAACGCCCCGCGGAACCCCTCGCCCTCGAAGCGCCCAAGAAGCCCACCGGTGTCGCGCGGGAGCTGACCGGCGGAACAGCTCAGTCACCGACCACCGGATCCCTCCCGGAGATCCCCGCCCAGCGTGTCGCACCGGCTCTGCCGGGCGAGTCGCGGCGGGACGAGAGCGTTTGGCCCGGTGACGCGCTACCGGTCCTCGGCGGCGACGCGGCGGCGTGGCCGCTGTACGAGCCCGTACCGGCGCCCGCCCCGGAGCCCGGCCCACTGCCCGGCCCGCAGTCCACCGTGACGCTGCCCACCGTCCCGGGCCCCACCGCGGGCACTCTCCGGGCGGATCTTCCGGCCGGCGGGACGGAGGCCTACGGTGCCGGTCCGGCGACCGGCGCGACCGCGACGTATCCCACGGCTCTGCCGGCCGATCCCGCCGCTCACTACACCTCCGCTGCACCGGCCGGCCTGACCGCCCCGCCCTATGACGCCGGTCTGCCGGACGTCCCGGCAGCTGCCCTGACGGCTCCTGCTCCGGTACTGCCCACCGAGCCGGCGGCCGCCCCCGCCCCCGCCCGCTTCGCTACGTTCACACCCGGCGCCTACGGCGGATCGTGGCTGCCGCCGGACAGCGGCCACCGCGGCCGGGCCGAGCAAGTGATCGCCTTCGCCCGGGCGCAGACCGGCAGACCCTGCGTCTGGGGCGCGGTCGGGCCGGGATCGTACGACGCCCCCGGTCTCACCCAGGCCGCCTGGAAGGCCGCCGGCGTCATGCTTCCCCGGACCACGCAGGCCCAGTGGGAAGCGGGAACGCAGGTCTCGCTCGCTGACGCCCAGGCCGGAGACCTGGTCTTCTTCCACGACGACCTCGGTCACGTCGGCATCTGGAGCGGCGACGGCATGATGATCCACGCCCCAGGCCCCGGAGCGCTCATCCGTGAGGAGTCGGTGTTCTTCGCCGGCCAGTCGGCGATCAAGGGCGCGGTCCGCCCGGCCTGACGCCACTCTCCGGCCGGTTCCCCATGCGTCTAGAACGCCGCCCCGAGCCGCTTCGCCGCCTCCTCCAGCACCCCCGTCCGCTTGCAGAACGCGAACCGCACGAACGGGGCGCCCTCCTCGCGGTGGTCGTAGAAGACCGCGTTCGGGATGGCGACGACACCGGCCCGTTCCGGCAGGGCGCGGCAGAAGTCGAAGCCGTCCGACTGGCCGAGGGGGCGGATGTCGGTGGTGATGAAGTAGGTCCCCGACGGGCGGAACACCCGGAACCCGGCCTCCTCCAGGCCCGCCGCCAGCAGGTTCCGCTTGAGCAGCATGTCGTCCCGGAAGGCCGTGAAGTACGACTCGGGCAGTGTCAGGGCCTCGGCGACCGCGAACTGGAACGGGCCCGCCGAGACGTACGTCAGGTACTGCTTCGCCGAGCGCACCGCCGTGACCAGCTCGGGGGCCGCCGTCACCCAGCCGACCTTCCAGCCGGTGAACGAGTAGGTCTTGCCTGCCGAACCGATCGTCACCGTGCGCTCGCGCATCCCCGGGAACGTCGCCAGCGGCACATGCTCGGCCTCGTCGAAGACCAGGTGCTCGTACACCTCGTCCGTCACCACCAGCAGATCGCGCTCCACCGCCAGCTCGGCGATCGCGGCCAGCTCCTCACGGGTGAGGACCGTGCCGGTCGGGTTGTGCGGGGTGTTGATCAGCAGCAGCCGGGTGCGGTCGGTGACGGCGTCGCGGAGCTCGTCCAGGTCGAGGCGGAAGCGGCCCTCGTCCTCGTGCGCGCGGAGGGTGACCGGCACCCGGCGCCCGCCCGCCATCGCGATGCACGCCGCGTACGAGTCGTAGTACGGCTCGAAGGCGATCACCTCGTCGCCGGGCTCCACCAGGGCCAGCAGTGAGGCCGCGATGGCCTCCGTGGCCCCGGCGGTGACCAGGACCTCCGTGTCGGGGTCGTGGGACAGGCCGTAGCGCCGCAGCTGGTGGGCGGCGACCGCGGTACGCAGCTCGGGGACACCGGGGCCCGGCGGGTACTGATTGCCGCGGCCGTCCCGCAGCGCCCGTACGGCGGCCTCCCTGACCTCCTCGGGGCCGTCGGTGTCGGGGAAGCCCTGCCCGAGGTTGATGGCACCGGTGCTCAGGGCCAGGGCGGACATCTCGGCGAAGATCGTCGTCCCGAACTCGGCGAGCCGGCGATTGAGGAGGGGGCGCGCGCTGGAGGTCATGCCGGCCATCCTCCGCCGAAGCTCCGGAGTTCCTCAACCACCGGCCCGGACGAGAACCTGCGCCGGTATCCGCGGCGCCGCCTCCGAGCGGGAGCAGGGCTGCGTAGAGTACCCGCGGTCTGCGAACGGAGAAGACGTTGGACGCGGTCGAGTTCCCTCTCAGTGCTCGGGTGCGCGGGGCCCGGCGATGGCTCGTGGCCACGAGCATTGCGGGTGCCGTACTCGTGGGAGCCACCGTGGCCTCCGTGGTCGCCGATGCCTCCGGGTGGGTGTCGGTGCCGCGGGCGATCCAGGCGGCTCTGGTGCTGGTGACGCTGTTCGTGCTGCCCGTCGCATGGGTGGGAGTGCACGCCGTGTGGGTGCTGCGCGGGCGGGCCGAGCTCTTCGTCGCCGCCGCACAGCACCCCCGGCGGCGTCCCAGCGACCGGCAGTTGGTCAGCCACCTGCGCAACGAGCACCCGCTCACGCCACTGTGGTGGATGGTTTCCGTCCTCGGCGGCCTCGGCACGCTCTGCCTCGGAGTCGCGCTTCCGTTCGCCCTGGCGGACGGCGCCGTGCTCGACGGTGCACTCCTGGGGGCCGGGCTCGCCGTGTCCCTGGCCGCCCTGTCCCGGGCCGTGCCCGGTATCCGCCGCGCGGCCCGCCAGGGCTCGGAGGACGAAAGGCGGCGTGCCGAGCTGTGGTCCCTGCCCACCGCCGTCGAACGCCGGCTCATGATCCCCCTCCTCGGCGCGGGCGACGGGGCACACCTCGGAGCCTGAGCGATCGTTCCGTGCAGGCCAGGGCCGTCACCCTGAGAGAAGGCTCTGAACTTCCTCAACTCTGCTTTGGGCCGTGCGGGGGCCGGGCATCCCCTGTTCACGCAAGAGCGAGGCGCCCACGGGGGGCCGCTTCGGGGGAAACGAAAGGAGGGTGACGCCATGGTTATCGGCATCATCCTGGCGGTGTTCGCTGTCATCCTGATCGCGGCGCTGGTGTCCGGGGTCCGCAGGGGCGGTTCCGGGCGGTCGGCGCGTCGCGGGGGGTGGACGTCCTCCGGTTCGGCGAGCAGCGGCAGCGGCAGCTGGTGGGCCGGCGGGGGAGACTCCGGCTCGTCCGGTTCGTCCTGCAGCAGCGGCTCGTCCTGCGGAGGCGGGTCGTCCTGCGGCGGGGGCGGTGGTGGCGGCGGTGGCTGCGGCGGCGGAGGCAGCTGACGGCAGTCGGCAGGTCTTCCCCACGGGGAGAGCACGGGGGACCTCACGGGGGACCTCACGGGGGAGTTCACGGGGGAAGCCGCACCACCGAACGCGGGGTCCGCATCTGGGCGGGCCCCGTGTTTGCGTGCCGGGCCGTGGTCCGGGGATCCCGGAGTTCCCGTCCGGCGGATCCGTCGAACGCCTGTCGGGCAACTGAGCGAGGTCTCAGACAACTTCGCATGCCTGTAGGACAACCGCGTCCATGGGACGGCGTACCCGGGCGTGACTCCGGCAACTGCGCCCGTCAAACGGCCACTTCGGGAGCGTGCCGGGAGCCCGGACGCCCGGCCGTCGCGACTCCGGGCGCGAGCCACGGCGCACCGGCGCACGCCTCCCCGGCACCGGCGCACGCCGTAGTTGAACAATTGAGCTGTAGAGCCCTCTGAGGGATGGAAACCCTACGAACTTGGGTAAAAACGCTGTGGCGGCGCCACAGTTCATGATTCCCTCTAACACACCAACGCAGCCCTTCGGACGCCCTGCGGACACTTTCCAGAAACCGGCCGACCGGGTTGATCCGGGCCGAACCCCCCGGTGCTACCGGGGCGCGGCGGACCCACCTCCCTCTCCTTGTGTGCTTGCGGAGCCGATCCATGCTCACGACCCTGAACACCTCCTACACCGACACGCGCGCGGCCGATCTCGCCTGGGCGCTGGGCCGCGAGCCGCTTCCCGCACTGGCCGCGATGGACCTCGAACTGACGGGCGCCAAAATGCAGTTGCGACTCCTCGGCGCGTCCCACCAGGTCCTGCTGGAGGAGGAGCGGGGCATCTGCTCGGAGACGGTGGCGTGCATTCCGGGCAGCAGCACTCCGCTTCCGCTCGGCGTCGCCAAGCGGGTGGGCGACTGGGAGTACGAGTTCGCCGCCCGGGTCGAGGTCCTCTCGCCCGGCTCCTTCGAGGGCCGCGCCCAGGAGTTGCTGGCCCTCGTCTCCGACCACCCGCACGGCCTCGTAGGCGTCTTCCCCGGCAGCCCGCACGCCTTCACGGCACTGCTGGCCCAGCACCACGAGGGGCAGGTGCACTGGCGGACCTGGCACGCGTACCCGCAGGACGGCCAGTTGGTCGCGACCCGTACGAGAGTCGGCGTACGGATGCCGGCGACGGCCGCCGCCCACTGAACGTCCCCTTCCCTCCGTACCGATGACGAACCGACGAACCGGCGAACCGAATCTCGTACCGATATCCGGCCTCTGTAAACCAGCACCACACGTGTGGGTGACGAACCGCAGTCGAGGCGTGACGTAACGTCGCAGAGTGATCGAGCCGCACGCGCCCGCCCCACCCGGTTCCCCGCCGCCCTGGAGCGCCCCGAGCGGCCCCGGCGGCCCGGCGCGGCTGCCCGTCCGGCCGGGCACCGGACGGTTCCTGGTCCTCGCGGGCGTGTTCGTCTGTGCGGCCTGCGGACTCGTGTACGAACTCGAACTCGTCGCCCTCGCCTCCTACCTGATGGGCGACTCGGTCACGCAGGCGTCCGTGGTGCTGTCCGTCATGGTCTTCGCGATGGGCATCGGCTCCCTCGCCGCGAAGCGCCTGCGCGGGCTCGCCGCGGCCGGTTTCGGCGCCGTCGAGGCCACGCTCGCGCTCGTCGGCGGATGCAGCGCGATGGCCCTGTACGCCGTGTTCGCCTGGACCGGCCACTGGGGCGGCATGTGGGCGAGCGGCCCCCGCTGCCTCCTGGTCGCCTTCTCCCTCGCGACCGGAGTGCTCATCGGCGCCGAGGTCCCGCTGCTGATGGAGCTGATCCAGCGCATCCGGCGCCAGGACGCCGGCGGCGCGGTGGCCGACCTGTTCGCCGCGGACTACGTCGGTGCCCTCGTCGGCGGCCTCGCCTTCCCCTTCCTCCTGCTGCCGTTCCTCGGCCAGCTCACCGGCGCGCTGCTCACCGGCGCCGTCAACGCCGTCGTCGGCGGGGCGCTGGTGCTGGGGCTGTTCCGCCGGGATCTGACGCGGCGCGCCCGCTGGCTGCTGCTGCTCGCCAACGGCCTCGTGCTCGCGATCCTCGCCTCCGCCGCCGTCCTCGTCGACGACTTCGAGCGGGC
This sequence comes from Streptomyces sp. NPDC057002, assembly GCF_042673825.1. Lineage (NCBI taxonomy): Bacteria > Bacillati > Actinomycetota > Actinomycetes > Kitasatosporales > Streptomycetaceae > Streptomyces > Streptomyces sp. NPDC057002. Next base: position 249,237 of record NZ_JBHURZ010000004.1, on the reverse strand, counting down.
CGCCCGGCAGGCGATGTACGGCAGGGACGTCCGCGTCGCGCTCCAGACCGGTGTGCACGAGGTCGTCCTCACCGGCGGCACGCACGGCCGGCCCCTCGACCTGTTCCTCGACGGCCGGCTCCGGGTCAGCGGACGCGACGAACTCCGCTACCACGAGGCCCTCGTCCACCCCGCGATGACCGGGCGGCACGCGCGCGTGCTGATCCTCGGCGGCGGTGACGGCCTGGCGGCCCGCGAGGTGCTGCGCCACCCCGGAGTGGACCGGGTCGACGTCGTCGAACTCGACGCCGAGGTGGTCCGGCTGGCCCGCACCGACCCCGGCCTGTCCGCGCTGAACCGGCACGCCTACGGCGACCCGCGCGCGCATGTGACGATCCAGGACGCCTTCGGCTGGCTGCGCGGAGCGCCCCCGGCGGCGTACGACGTGGTCGTCTCGGATCTGCCCGACCCGGGGATCACGGCGAGTACGAAGCTGTACTCGCAGGAGTTCTACGGCCTCGCGCGGCGTGTGCTGGCCCCCGGCGGCCGGCTCGTGGTGCACGCCGGGCCGGTCGCGTCCAGCCCCCGGGTGTACTGGACGGTGGACGCGACAGTGCGCGCGGCCGGCCTGCGTACCGCCCCGTACGGTACGGGCGGCCGGCGCGCCGGGTTCGCCGTCGGCCCCGACCGCACACCCGCCGACCGCTCCCGGGCGCCCCGGGACTGGGGTTTCGTCCTGGCCGCCCGCACGGACCCGCGGCCACGCCTCGACCCGGACGGTCCGCGCCCCCGGACCCTCACGGACGCGTCCCTGGCGGCGGGGGCGCGGGCGGCGCGGGGCACGCGGATCGCCGGGCTGCCCGCTTCGACGCTGGTGCATCCGCGGTACTGAGCCGGGGCGGGGTCGCGGAGGATACGCCGGGCGGACCCGGATCCGGAGCGAATCCCGGAGGTGGGGGTGCGTTTCCGCCTGTGCTGGGTAGAGTCCGTCGACATGGAGCACGAGGTGTTCGTTCCGGTTCCGGCCGAGCGGCTCAGGGAGGTGCTGGACGACCCCGCGCGGGTCGCCCGGGTGGTACCCGGGCTCCAGCAGGACGCCGGCGCCGAGCCCGTCACGGGGCGGCTGAAGATCCGCGTCGGCAGTCACTCCGTCACCTACCGGGGTGCCGTACGGGTCTCCCGGCGGGACGACGATGCGTACGCCGTGGAGGGTGAGGCGGAGGAGTCGCGCGGCAGCGGCTCGGTCAAGCTCGCGCTGCGGATCGGCCTGCGGGAGGCGGAGGACGGCTGCACGGTCCTGTTCGACGGCACGGCCTCGGCGGACGGGCGGATCAAGGACCTGCCGGCCGACGCGGTGGAGGGAGCCGTCGTCCGGCTGCTGAACCGCTTCGCGGAAGGCCTGGCCGAGGCGGCGCCGGAGACGACCACGTCCTTCGCCACGCAGGACTTCGAACCCAGGGCGACGACCGACTACGAAACGACCCCGGACGCGGACGACGAGTCCCCGCCTCCGGCGAAGGCCGACGGAGGTACGGCGGCGGCCGGCGACGACGAGAGCGCCGCGCCCTCGGGGACCGCGGGGACCTCGGGGACCGCGGGGAAGCCTGCCGCCACCGGCCCGGGCGACGAGGGCCCGGCTGCCGGTTCGGGTGGTGAGGGTCCGGCTGCTGGTCCGGGTGGTGAGGGCCCGGCCACCGGCCCCGGTGGCGAGAGCGCCGGCTCCGGTTCGGCCGGCGAGGGTTCTGCCCCCGCCCCCGACGACGAGCCCTCCGCCCCCGAACCCCCCGGGGTTCCGCCGGCCCCTGGCGGGCGCTCCGCCGAGGGGGACGAGGACGCCGAGTCCATCGCCGAGGCGGCGCATGCGCGGCGGACGATGATCGGGCGTAGTGCCGAGGAGGTCGATCACGCCCCGCCGCGCGGGCGGTACGCGCCGGTGCCCGCGCCGCAGACCGTGACACCCTCGGCCCCGCTGCGCTGGGCGGCGCCCGCGGCCGCGCTCGCGGTGGCGTCGGCCATCGTCGCGGTACGGGCCCTGCGCCGACGGCGCTGAAACGCCCCGTTCCGCATGAGGCCCTCTTGATCACCCGAGTAGGGTCGACCCGTGAGTGACGAAGACATCACGCTGACCGCGGGCGACGCGGAGGTGACCGTGCAGCCGGGCAACGGCGGCCGGGTCGGAGGGCTGCGGATCGGCGGCGTGGAGATGCTCCGGCAGGGCGAGCGCTTCGGCTGCTTCCCGATGGTGCCGTGGTGCGGAAGGGTCCGCGACGGACGCTTCCTGGACGGCGCCGTGGTGCGGCAGCTGCCGCTCAACGCCCCGCCCCACGCCATCCACGGCACCGTCCGCGACCACGCCTGGCACACCGCCCGCACGAGCACGGACGAGGCCGTCATCACGTACGAGCTCGTCGACCCCTGGCCCCACCCCGGCCGCGTCACCCAGATCATCGCCCTCGCCGAGGACGCGCTGACGCTCACCACGTCCGTCGAGACGTACGACTCGTCCTTCCCGGCGCAGATCGGCTGGCACCCGTGGTTCAACCGGAACCTGGGCGGCGAGGGCGCCCAGGACGTCCGGCTCGACTTCGAACCCGCCTGGCAGGAGGAGCGCGGCGACGACCACCTGCCCACCGGCAACCGCCTCGACCCGAAGCCCGGCCCCTGGGACGACTGCTTCGGGATGCCCGGCGGCGTCGACGTCACCCTGACCTGGCCCGGGCAGCTGGAGCTGAAGGTGGCGAGCCGCGAGGAGTGGGTCGTCGTCTACGACGAGCAGGAGGCCGCCGTGTGCGTGGAGCCGCAGACCGGGCCGCCCAACGGGCTCAACACCCTGCCGCGCCTGGTCACGCCCCTGGAGCCGCTGGAGGCCACCACGACCTGGAGCTGGCGCCGCCTCTAAGCTGGGCCGCATGACGGACACACGCGGCGCGCTGCTGCAGCAGATCAAGGACAAGGCCGTGGTGCACGGCAAGGTGACCCTGTCATCGGGTCTGGAGGCCGACTACTACGTCGACCTGCGCCGCGTCACGCTCGACGGCGAGGCCGCCCCGCTGGTCGGCCAGGTGCTGCTGGACCTGACCGCCGAGCTGGACTTCGACGCCGTCGGCGGGCTCACCATGGGCGCCGACCCCGTCGCCGCCGCCATGCTGCACGCCGCCGCCGCGCGCGGGAAGCGCCTGGACGCCTTCGTCGTCCGCAAGGCCGCGAAGGCCCACGGCCTGCAGCGGCGCGTCGAGGGCCCGGACATCGCGGGCCGCCGTGTGCTGGTCGTCGAGGACACCTCCACCACCGGCGGCTCCCCGCTCACCGCCGTCGAGGCCGTACGCGAGGCCGGAGCCGAGGTCGTCGCCGTCGCGACGATCGTCGACCGGGCGACCGGCGCCGCGGAGAAGATCCAGGAGGGGGCCGGGGTGCCGTATCTCTTCGCCTTCTCGAAGGACGAGCTCGGGCTGGACTGACCAGGGCGTGGACGGTGGCCTGGACCTTCCGGCCAAGTCTGGAAAGATGGGGCCGACGATGACGTCGCATCCCAAGGTCTAGGTCAGGGCCGTAAAGAACGCAGAACGCAGTACCCCAACCCGCAGATACAAGGAGCGGACGCATGCCCATCGCAACTCCCGAGGTCTACAACGAGATGCTGGACCGGGCGAAGGCAGGAAAGTTCGCCTACCCGGCCATCAACGTGACCTCCACCCAGACCCTGCACGCGGCCCTGCGCGGTTTCGCTGAGGCGGAGAGCGACGGCATCGTCCAGATCTCCACGGGTGGTGCCGAGTTCCTGGGCGGTCAGTTCAACAAGGACATGGTGACCGGTTCGGTCGCCCTGGCCGAGTTCGCGCACATCGTCGCCGAGAAGTACCCGGTGAACATCGCCCTGCACACGGACCACTGCCCGAAGGACAAGCTCGACGGGTACGTACGTCCGCTGCTGGCGCTCTCCCAGAAGCGCGTCGAGGCCGGTCTGAACCCGCTGTTCCAGTCCCACATGTGGGACGGCTCCGCCGAGACCCTGGCCGACAACCTCTCCATCGCGCAGGAGCTGCTGGAGATCGCCCGCGCCGCCAAGATCATCCTCGAGGTGGAGATCACCCCGACCGGTGGCGAGGAGGACGGTGTCTCGCACGAGATCAACGACTCCCTGTACACCACGGTCGACGACGCGATCCGCACGGTCGAGGCCCTCGGCCTGGGCGAGAAGGGCCGCTACCTGCTGGCCGCGTCCTTCGGCAACGTGCACGGCGTGTACAAGCCGGGCAACGTCGTGCTCCGTCCCGAGCTGCTGAAGGAGCTGAACGAGGGCGTCGCCGCCAAGTTCGGCAAGGCTGGTTCTCCGGGGCCCTTCGACTTCGTCTTCCACGGCGGCTCCGGCTCCACCGCCGAGGAGATCGCCACCGCGCTGGACAACGGCGTCGTGAAGATGAACCTCGACACGGACACCCAGTACGCCTTCACCCGCCCCGTCGCGGACCACATGCTCCGCAACTACGACGGTGTCCTGAAGGTCGACGGCGAGGTCGGCTCCAAGAAGACCTACGACCCGCGCACCTGGGGCAAGCTGGCCGAGGCGTCCATGGCCAAGCGTGTCCTCGAGGCCTGCGGCAACCTGCGCTCCACCGGCACCAAGATCAAGTAAGTCACGTTTGCACGGCTTGAGCCCGGCACCGCCTGTGGTGCCGGGCTCTTCCGTATGCTCCCTGCATGCCCGATGTCCGGCTGGCCTCCCCGCAGGGCCGATGGATCCTGTTCACCACCGTCCTCGGTTCCAGCATGGCCATGCTGGACTCGACCGTCGTCAATGTCGCGCTGCCGCGCATCGGCCGTGACCTCGACGCGAATCTGTCCGCCCTCCAGTGGACGGTCAACGCGTACATGGTCACGCTGGCCGGGCTGATCCTGCTGGGCGGGGCGCTGGGGGACCGCTTCGGGCGCCGGAAGGTGTTCGTCGTCGGCGTGGTGTGGTTCGCGGTGGCGTCGCTGCTGTGCGGGATCGCGCCGGACGCGGGGACGCTGATCGCCGCGCGGGCGTTGCAGGGAGTGGGCGGCGCGCTGCTCACCCCCGGGTCGCTGGCGCTGATCCAGGCGTCCTTCCACCCCGACGACCGGGGCCGGGCCGTCGGACTGTGGTCCGGCTTCGGCGGGGTCGGCGCGGCGGTCGGGCCGTTCGTCGGCGGCTGGCTGGTGGACGGGCCGGGCTGGCGGTGGGTGTTCCTGCTGAATGTGCCGCTGGCCCTGGTGTGCGTGCCGGTGGCACTGCGGCATGTGCCCGAGTCGGGGGACGGTGAGGCGCACGGGCGGTTCGACGTGCTCGGTGCGGTGCTGGGTGCGGTGGCGCTTGCGCTGTTGACGTACGCGCTGATCGAGGCCGGTGACGGCGGTCTGATGGTGGCGGTCACGGCGGTGGCCGGCGTGGCCGCGGCCGTCGCGTTCGTGGTCGTCGAGCGGCGCAGGCCCGAGCCGATGATGCCGCCGGACATCTTCTCCTCCCGCCAGTTCACGGTGATCAACATCGTCACGCTGTGTGTGTACGCGGCCCTCGGCGGTTTCTTCTTCCTCGCGGCTCTTCAGCTCCAGGTCGTCGTCGGCTACTCCGCCCTCGGGGCCGGTACGGCGCTGCTGCCGACGACCGTGCTGATGCTGCTGCTGTCGGCGCGGTCCGGGGAGCTGGCCGACCGGATCGGGCCGCGTCTGCCGCTCACGGTGGGGCCGCTGCTGTGTGCCGTCGGGATGCTGCTGATGCTGCGGGTGGGGCCGGGCGCGTCCTACTGGGCCGATGTGCTGCCGGCGCTGCTGGTGCTCGGGCTGGGCATGGTCATGCTGGTGGCGCCGCTGACGGCGACGGTGCTGGGTTCCGTGGATGTGGCGCGGGCGGGGCTGGCCAGCGGGATCAACAACGCGGCGGCCCGGGCGGCGGGTCTTGTGGCGGTGGCGGCGCTGCCGTTGCTGGCAGGGATGGGGGAGGAGGCGTACCGGGAGCCGGCCGCCTTCGACGCGGCGTTCGGGCGGGCGATGGGGTGGTGTGCGGGGGCTCTGGTGGTGGGGGCGTTGATCGCGGGGGCGACGGTGCGGAGGCCGCCCCCTGGATGCAAGCGGCCGGAGTGTCTGCGGCACGGCGGTGTGGTGTCGCCGCCGTTGGAGGGGGAGCCGGTGCGGAAGCGGTTGGGGTAGAGGCGTTGTCGTAGGTGCTGGGCGTTGGTGCCGTTGCGCCCACCCGTGCCGCCCTGGGGGCACCTCCCAGGCTGGGGGAGGCACGATTGCCCGCAGCTGAGCGGGATGGCGCAGACTTGGGGCATGTCCATTCACGAGAACCTTCTCGGGGGTCCGCCCCCGACCCATCTCCCCGACGACCCCGGGCCGCGGGAACTGCTCGCGTCGGGTACCTCGCCGGTCGACGTCGCCGCCGCGCATCCGACCTCCTCGCTCGCCTGGGCGCAGCTCGCCGACGAGGCGTTCGAGCGGGGCGCGGCCGTGGAGTCGTACGCGTACGCCCGTACGGGCTACCACCGCGGTCTGGACGCGCTGCGCCGCAGCGGCTGGAAGGGCCACGGCCCGGTGCCGTGGGAGCACGAGCCGAACCGCGGCTTCCTGCGCGCCCTGCACGCCCTCGCCCGTGCCGCGCAGACGATCGGCGAGCAGGAGGAGTACGAGCGCTGCTCCCAGTTCCTCAAGGACTCCTCGCCGACGGCGGCGCAGGTCCTGGGCTGACGACAGCGGTCCGTGTACGCGAGGCCCGTCCGGTCAGCGGGCGGGCCTTGCGGTTCCGGGGGACGATTGCGGAAGATGCCCGTGGGGACCGGGGCCCCCGTGTCGGATTCGGCAGGGGCGGACCGCTACCCGGAGTTATACGCAGGAGACAGCGATGTCCCTTGAGGCTCACGAGCCCGAGACCCCGCATCTCGACTTCCAGGGCACCACGCCGTACGAGGACTACGTCAAGGCGGACGTGCTCACCCACCTCCAGCACACCCTCTCGGACGACCCGGGAGAGATGGTCTTCCTGGTGACGACCCAGGTGATGGAGCTGTGGTTCACCGTCATCGTCCACGAGTGGGAGACGGCCGCGCGGGCACTGCGCGGCGACGACATCCCCACCGCGACCGCCGCGCTGAAGCGGTCCGTGCGCGAGCTGGAGGCGCTCAACGCCTCCTGGAGGCCGCTCGCCCAGCTCACGCCCGCCCAGTTCAACTCGTACCGCAGCGCCCTCGGCGAGGGCTCCGGCTTCCAGTCGGCGATGTACCGGCGCATGGAGTTCCTGCTCGGCGAGAAGTCCGCGTCCATGCTCGTCCCGCACCGGGGCGCGCCGCGCGTGCACGCCGAGCTGGAGAAGGCACTGCACGAGCCGAGCCTGTACGACGAGGTCGTACGGCTGCTCGCGCGGCGCGGGTACGACGTCCCGGAGGCCGTGCTGCGGCGTGACGTGGCGAAGCGCTACGAGCCGTCGCCGGAGGTGGAGGCGGCCTGGACGGCCGTCTACTCGGGTGACGAGAGCGACGGAGTCGCCCGGCTGGGCGAGGCGCTGAGCGATGTCGCCGAGCTGGTGTGGCGCTGGCGCAACGACCATCTGGTCGCCACCCGCCGCGCGATGGGCTCCAAGACCGGCACGGGCGGCTCCGCCGGGGTGGCCTGGCTGGAGAAGCGCGCGCAGAAGAACGTGTTCCCCGAGCTGTGGACGGCGCGGTCCTATGTCTGAACCGGCGATGAGGGCCGAGAAGCTGGACGCCGCCGACGAACTGCGCGGCAAGCGAGACGGGTTCGTCCTCGACGAGGTGGTCTACCTCGACGGCAACTCGCTCGGCGCGCTGCCGGCCGTCGTGCCCGGACGGGTCGAGGACGTCGTACGGCGCCAGTGGGGCGAGCTGCGCATCCGGTCCTGGGAGGAGAGCGGCTGGTGGACGGCGCCCGAGCGGATCGGTGACCGGATCGCCCCGCTGGTCGGGGCGGCCGCGGGCCAGATCGTGGTCGGCGACTCGACAAGTGTCAATGTTTTCAAGGCACTTGTGGGGGCGGTGCGCCTCGCCGGGGACGACCGCGACGAGATCCTCGTCGACGCCACGACCTTCCCCACCGACGGGTACATCGCGGAGTCGGCGGCGCGGATGACCGGCCGCACGCTGCGGCCGGTGACACCGGCGGAGGTGCCGGGCGCGCTGTCCGGCCGTACCGCCGCCGTCCTCCTCAACCACGTCGACTACCGCACCGGCCGGCTGCACGACCTGCCGGCGCTGACGGCCGCCGTGCACGAGGCGGGCGCGCTCGCCGTGTGGGACCTGTGCCACAGCGCGGGCGCCCTGCCGGTCGGGCTCGACGAGCACGGGGTGGATCTGGCGGTCGGCTGCACCTACAAGTACCTGAACGGCGGGCCGGGTTCACCGGCGTATCTCTATGTGCGCCGGGAGTTCCAGGACCGCTTCGACTCCCCGCTGCCCGGCTGGAACTCCCACGCCGAGCCGTTCGGGATGCGTCCTGCCTATGAACCGGCCTCCGGTGCGCCGCGCGGCCGGGTCGGTACGCCGGACATCCTCTCCATGCTCGCCCTGGAGGCGGCCCTGGAGGTGTGGGACGGGGTGCCGGTCGAGACGGTGCGGGCCAAGTCCCTCGCGCTGACGGACTTCTTCCTGGAGTGCCTGGCTGAGTACGTGCCCGAGGGCAGGGTCGAGTGCCTGACGCCGGTGGCGCACGCGGAGCGGGGCAGCCAGATCGCCCTGCGCTGCGACGACGCCGGCGAGGTGATGAAACGGCTGATCGAGCGGGGTGTGGTCGGCGACTTCAGGGCGCCGGACGTGCTGCGCTTCGGGTTCACGCCGCTGTATGTGGGCTTCGCCGACGTGGAGCGGGCGGCGCGGGTGCTGGCGGAGACGCTGTCCCTCGCGTGAGCCGTCCGTGACTGACGGCCGCGTGTGACGGACGGCCCCTGCCGCCGCGGGGGCCGTTCGTTCCCGACTCGCCGTTCGTCACCAACTCGCCGCAGACGCAAGGAAACGGCTGAACCGTCCGATCTTCACCCAGCGTGACATCCACGGTGTCCGCGCATGTCACGTGCCTGGTACCGTCCCGGCCAACGGCCGACTTCTGACCTGGTCCGCCCGTACGTTCTCGCTCGTTTCGCTGGAAGGTTGGAGCATGACGGACGACGTCGCAGCAGCACGGGCCGCTGCCGAGGAGAAGTCGGCGTTCTCCCACGAGCCCGTCGGTCCCGACGCCACCGCCGCCTACGGCGACCACCCCGACCAGGTGATCGACTTCTACGCCCCGCGCGGGCAGGCCGGCCCGGGCGGACTCGCCCCGGTCGTGCTCGTGCTGCACGGCGGTGCCTGGCGGGCGCCGTACGACCGGCGTCACATCAGCCCCTTCGCGGACTTCCTCGCCCGTCGCGGCTTCGCCGTGGCCAGTGCCGAGTACCGGTGCGGTGGCGGTGACGACTCCCTCGCGGGCCGCTGGCCCGACACCTTCGACGACGTGGCCGCCGCGCTGGACGCCCTTCCGGCGCTGGTACGGGAACTGCTGCCGCAGGCCGACCCGCGCCGTACGGTCCTCACCGGCCACTCGGCGGGCGGGCACCTCGCGCTGTGGGGTGCGGCCCGGCACGTCCTGCCGGCCGGCTCGCCCTGGCGCACCGGTGGCCCGGTGGCCCTGCGGGGCGTGGTCGCCCTCGCTCCGATCGCGGACTTCGCGGTCGCCGACAAGCTGGATGTGTGCGGGGGTGCCGTGCGCCAACTCCTGGGCGGGGACGAGCACTTCGCCGAGCGGCAGCCGTACGCGGACCCCGCGCTGCTGCTGCCCACCGGCATCGCCACCACCCTCGTCCAGGGCCGCGCGGACCTCGATGTGCCGCAGATGGTCGCCGAGTCGTACGCGGAGGCGGCTGCGAAGGCCGGGGAGATGGTGGGGGTGACGCTGCTGGAGGGCGTCGGGCACTTCCCGCTCATCGATCCGGCGGCGGACGCGTGTGCCGTGGTGGCGGAGGAGATCGAGCAGTTGGCCTGGTGAGAGGCCTTCCCGGCCGGACCCCTAGAGGGGTCCCTGGCCATACCCGTAGTACCTGAGAGCTACTCCGCAGGTGAGTTCCTCGGTGGGACGCGGACGACGAGTCCCGCTCCGTAACTTCCCTTCCGTGCAGACCCGATGGCCGGGTGCGCTGGAGGGGGACGACCATGGGGTCCGCATCGAGGTACCGCCGTAGTGACGGCCGGGGCGACGGCGACGGCGACCGCGACGGAGGCCGCGACGGCGGTGGTGTGCGGCGCCGCGTCGGCCGATGGCGTCGTGCCGCGCTCGCCGCTCTCGTCACGGGTGCGGTGGTTCTCCCTCTTTCCGGTGCGGTGCGGCCGGAGATCCCCGCGCCCGCACCCGCCACTCTCGCTCCGCTCAGCGCGTCGACGCTGGACGAGGCGTACGCGGCCAACCGTGCCAACGCCGCCGAAGCGGCCCGGATGGCCGCGGGCCATCATGACCGTGCCCGGGCCGCGACGGACCGTTCGCTGGCCGCCCCGGCCCGGCGTCTTCTCGCCTTCGACGGCCGCGGCTCGGGCCGGGTGACGGAGGTCCTGGGCGACCTCGGCCGGGCCGACCGGATAGCCGTCCTGGTCCCCGGCTCCGACACGAGCCTCGACACCTACGGCCGCTTCCACGCGGCCGCCGCCGCGCTGTACGGGCAACTCGTCCGGCAGGCCCCGGCGGGCACGCGCACCGCGGTGGTGGCCTGGCTGGGCTACGAGACGCCGGGCACGGTCAGCACGACGGTCACCACGACCGGCAGGGCGGAACAGGCGGCCCCGCAACTGCGCGCCCTGGTCTCCGACCTCCGCGCCATTGCGGGCGACGGACCGCGCGTCTCGCTGCTGTGCCATTCGTACGGCTCGGTCGTCTGCGGGCGGGCCGCCGCGGGGCTCGCCGTCGACGACCTCGTGCTCGTCGGCAGCCCCGGAACCGGCGCGGCCTCCGCCGCCGGCCTGCGCACCCGCGCCCGCGTCTGGGCGGCCCTCGGGGGCGACGACTGGGTGGCGAACGTCCCGCATGTCAGCACGAACCTGTTCGGCACCACCGTCGGCTTCGGCACCGACCCCGTCTCCCCGGCCTTCGGCGCCCGGGTCTTCACGGCCGGCGACGGCGGCCACAGCGACTACTTCAGGCCCGGCTCGGCCTCCCTGACCAACCTGACCCGGATCGTCCTGGGCGAGACCAAGGCGGTGACCCATGGCTGACAGCGGTGTACGGATGACCGGCATCGGCGTACGAAATGTCCGGCACGCGGTGCTCCGCGGCGCCGAGCGCATCGGTACGGCCACCCCGGCCGGCCGGGACCGGGCCGTGGACGCCCTGCGCGCCGTCGCGGTGCTCGGCGTCGTCCTCGGCCACTGGCTGGTCACCGCCCTGGTCTCCGACGGCAGCGCCCTGCGCACGGCGAGCCCGCTCAAGGACATGCCCTGGCTGACGCCCGTCTCCTGGCTGTTCCAGACACTCGCCGTGTTCTTCCTGGTCGGCGGCCATGTCGCCACGCGCGGCTACACCTCGGCCCGCGCCCGGGGCGTCCCGTACCGCCTCTGGCTGAGCGGCCGTCTGACCCGGTTGTTCAAACCGGTCGCGGCCGTCCTCGGCCTGTGGACGATCGCCGCGCTCGCCCTGCTGCTGTCGGGCGCCGAGTTCGGGACGGTCCGCACGCTGGTGAAACTGGCGCTGTCGCCGCTGTGGTTCCTGGTGGTGTTCGCCGCGCTGACGGCGGCGACCCCGTTGCTGACCCGGCTGAACCCGCTGTGGCCGCTGGCCGTCGTACTGCATGTGGACCTTGTGCGGTTCGGCCTGGGCGGCCCCTCCTGGCTGGGCTGGGTGAACGTGGCGGCGGGCTGGATGGTGCCCTACACCCTGGGCGCGGCCTGGACCCGAGGCGAGCTGGAGGGCCGCCGCGCGGGCTGGGTCCTGCTCGGCTGCGGCGCGGCGGCGACGGCCGTGCTCGTCGTCTTCGCCGGCTACCCGGCGTCGATGGTCGGCGTCCCGGGCGAGGGCATGTCCAACCTGGATCCGCCGACGCTGGCCGTCGTCACCTTCGGCCTGGCCCAGTGCGGTCTCGCCCTGCTGCTGCGCGAGCGGCTGCGGCACGCGATGCGCCGGCCCGTGGCCTGGGCGGCGGTGGCGCTCGTCAACCTCTCCGCGATGACCATCTTTCTGTGGCATCAGACGGCCCTGATGGCCACGACGGCCACCGGCCTCCTCGCGGGCCGGCTCCCTGGGCTGCACACGCGGCCCGACGGGCTCGACTGGGTGGGGGCCCGGCTCCTCTGGCTTCCCGTGTTCGCCCTGGCCCTGGCGGTCTGCTGGGCGGCCTTCCGGTTCTGCGAACAGGGCGGCGAGCAGGGCGCCGGGCAGGGCGTGCGAAGCGGCCTGCGCGGCCGGCGGTCGCGGGTCGTCCGGGCGCACCGTCCGTCCGTCCGGGAGACAGCGGCGGAGGCCCGCCATGTCTAGGCTGGGCCGCGTGACGGACACGGGGGCGGGCCGCGCGCTGCGAACGCGCGGAGGGGGCTGGCTGCGGGCGCTGCGCGAGGACCTGTGGACGGTCCGGGCCGAACCGCTGCCGCCCTCCACCTGGCTGCGCTGGCTGCCGCACGGCCTGGTGTGCCTGGCCGCGTTCGGCGTCCTGGTCGGGGCCATGGGCGACATGGTGGACAACGGCCACCTGAACTCCGGGGCGGCGTTCCTGATCGCGGGCGGGCAGGCCGGTGCCATGATCCTCGGGATGTGGCGGCCGGTCCCGGGGTGGTGGCTGTCCACGGTGAGCTGGGTGCTGGGCGCCGCCCTGCTGCACAGCCGGCTGGGCGCCGATGCCGAGACCTACACCTGGCCCTGGACGGCGGCCGGGATCATCTCCCATCTGTTCGTGCTGCTGCTGCTCGCGCTGCGCGTGCGCACCCGCGCGGCGGTGGAGGCGCTGGCCGTGACGGTGGTGCTCACCTCCGTCCTCCAGGGCTGGTGGTCGGCCGGTGTGAACTACGACGCCACCGGCGCGATCGCGATCCCGCTGTCCGCCGTCGTCGTGGTCGTCGGCACCGCCCTGCGCGGGCGCCGCGAGGCCCGGGCGGAACTCGTCGAACAGACCACGCTCACCGCCGAGGAGCGCACCCGGCGCACCCTGCTGGAGGAGCGCAGCCGTATCGCGCGGGAGCTGCACGACGTGGTGGCGCACCACATGTCGGTCATCTCCATCCAGGCACAGGTCGCCCCGCATCTCGTCGAGAACCCGCCCGACGAGCTCAAGGAGAACCTCGCGGGCATCCGGCAGAACGCCCTGGAGGCGCTGACCGAGCTGCGCCGGGTGCTGGGCGTGCTGCGCTCGGAGCACCCCGGGCCGGGGGAGGCGCCCGTCGGCCCGGGCGGCACCGGCACCGCCGAGCACGCCCCGCAGCCCACCCTCGACCGGCTCGACGCGCTGGTGGAGAACACCCGGGCCGCCGGCCGCGAGGTCACCACGGAGATCAACGGCGAGCGGCGTCCGCTGCCGCCCGGAGTGGAGCTGTCGGCGTACCGGATCGTGCAGGAGGCCCTGAGCAACGTCCTGCGGCACGCGCCCGGCGCCAGCGCCAAGGTCCGTCTCACATATCAGTCGGACGGGCTGGAGGTGGAGATAGTCAACTCCCGGCCGACCGGGCCCGCGTCGCCCTCGACGGGAGCGGGGCACGGACTGCTCGGCATGCGGGAGCGGGTCGCCATGCTCGGCGGCACCATGACCGCGCACCCGTGGCACTGGGACGGCTTCAAGGTCACCGCGTTCCTCCCGGACACCCCGCCCGCCGACCCGGCACCGGGCACCGACCGGATCACCTACCACTTCCCCGACCCCGAGGCAGGAACCCCATGACGAGCGGCAGCGGCAAACCCATCCGGGTCCTCATCGTCGACGACCAGGCGATGGTCCGGCAGGGCTTCACCGTGCTGCTCGGCACCCAGCCCGACATAGAGGTCGTCGGCGAGGCGAAGGAGGGCGCGGAAGGCGTCGCGAAGGCCGCCGAGCTCGCCCCGGACGTCGTCCTGATGGACATCCGCATGCCCGGGGTCGGCGGTATCGAGGCCACCGAGCTGATCACGGCCGCCCACCCGGACATCAGAGTGCTGGTGCTGACCACGTTCGATCTCGACGAGTACGTGTACGACGCGCTGCGCGCCGGGGCCTCCGGGTTCCTGCTGAAGGACGCGTCGTCGGAGCAGCTCGCCGAGGCGGTCCGGGTGGTGGCGGCAGGGGAGGCGCTGCTCGCCCCGGTCATCACACGCAAGCTGATCGCCGAGTTCTCCCGGCTGGACGACCGGCCCCGCGCCCCGCTCAAGGAACGCATCGGCGATCTGACCGAGCGGGAGACGGAGGTGCTCGCCCTGATCGCACAGGGCCTGTCGAACGGGGAGATCGCCCGGCACCTCTTCGTCGCCGAGCAGACGGTGAAGACCCACGTGGGCCGGATCCTGGTGAAGCTGGGCCTCAGGGACCGGACGCAGGCGGCGGTGTTCGCGTACGAGTCGGGGCTGGTACGGCCGTCGGGGTACTGAGTCCCCACTCCAGGGTCCCCGTAGTACCTGAGAGGGAGACCGAGGAACCCCTCTCACTGGGGACGACCGGGACCCGGGGGTGCGCATACCTTTCTGTACGTGACCGAGACGACTCACATCCAGACCATGCCGCCGGGGGACGGGGCCAAGCCGCACAGCCCGGAGTACCGGGTGGCGGTGGACTCCCTGCGCGGGCTGCGGCAGGACCTGATCCATGACGCCTTCGCCTACCGGCCGCTGCCGGCCCGGCGCACCGACGGGCGGTTCGCCCGGCGGCTGCCCGGCCGCCTGCGGGAGTACGCGGCCTGGATGCCGCACGCCCTGATCGTCGCGGCGGCCCTGATCTCCGTGGCCTTCGCCACCGTCGACTCCGGCGGACCCGCCGCGCTGATGGGCCTGTTCTGCGCGGTTCCGGTGCTGCTGACCATGGTGCGGCCGGTGGGGGCGTTCTGGGCGTCCATGGTCTCCACCCCGGTCGTGGCCGTGGTCGGCAGCCGCTGGTTCGAGTGGCCGTGGGCGGCCGGCAGCTTCGTCAGCCATCTGACCGTGATGACGGTGGTGGCGATGCGCACCAGGCCGCGCACGGCCGGGTGGATGTGGGTGCTGACGGCGCTGTACGCCATCGTCGCGGACAGCGGCATCGGCCCGACCTACATGTACGGCAGCAACTCCGGCGCCATGCTGATCCTCTCGGCGCTGATCCTGCTCTGCGTCACCGTCCGGCACATCCGCCGGGACGCCGTGCAGGAGGTCACCGCCCAGCAGACGGTCACCGCGCACGAGCGCTCCCGCCGCACCCTGCTGGAGGAGCGCACGACGATCGCGCGCGAGCTGCACGACGTCGTCGCCCACCACATGTCGGTGGTCGCCATCCAGGCGGAGGCCGCGCCCTACCGGGTGGAGAACCCGCCGCCGGAGCTGGAGAAGGCCTTCGCCACGATCCGGGAGAACGCGGTGGCGGCCCTGACCGAACTGCGCCGCGTCCTGGGCGTCGTCCGCGCCGAGGACTACGAGGCCCCGGACGCCCCGCAGCCCACGCTCGCCGAGCTGGACGGGCTGCTGGCCAATGTGCGGGACGCCGGGCTCACCGTGGACAAGGCGGTGACCGGGGCGGTGCGCGAACTGCCCCAGGGTGTGGAGCTGTCGGCGTACCGCATCGTGCAGGAGGCGCTGAGCAACACCCTGCGGCACGCGCCTGGCGCGACCGCCCGCGTCGAGATCGGCTACGTGCTCGGCGGGCTGGGGCTGCGCATAGTCAACGGCCCGCCGCCGAACCCGAGCCTGATCAAACCCTCGCCCGGCGCCGGGCACGGCATCACCGGCATGCGGGAGCGGGTGTCGATGCTCAACGGCGAGATGACGGCGGGCCCGACGGACGACGGAGGCTATGAGGTGGCGGTGTTCCTGCCGGTCGCCCTGCCGGACGAGGGTGACGCATGACCATTCGCGTGCTGATCGCGGACGACCAGATGATGGTGCGCGAGGGCTTCTCGGTCCTGCTGAACGCGATGCCGGAGATCGAGGTCGTCGGCGAGGCGGTGAACGGCCGGGAGGCCGTCGCCAAGGTCCGCGAGCTCGCCCCGGACGTCGTGCTGATGGACATCCGCATGCCCGAGCTGAACGGCATCGAGGCGACCCGCGAGATCGTCGCCGGCGACGGCGAGGCGAAGGTGCTGGTGCTCACCACGTTCGACCTCGACGAGTATGTGTACCAGGCGCTGCGCGCGGGAGCCTCCGGCTTCCTCCTCAAGGACGCCTCGGCCCGTCAGCTCGCCGACGGGGTGCGGATCGTGGCCGCCGGGGAGGCTCTCCTCGCCCCTTCGGTGACCAGGCGTCTGATCACCGAGTTCTCCAAGCTCTCCGAGACCCCGCGTCTCATGCCCTCCGCGCAGGCGGCGTACGGGGACCTCACCGAGCGGGAGACGGAGGTGCTGGTCCTGATCGCGCAAGGGCTGTCGAACGCGGAGATCGCCGAGCGGCTGGTGGTCGCCGAGTCGACGATCAAGACGCATGTCAGCCGGATCCTGGTGAAGCTGGGCCTCAGGGACCGCACCCAGGCGGCGGTGTTCGCGTACGAGGCGCGTCTGGTGACGCCCGGATAGCCGGGGTGAGCAGGGGGACGTCGCCCCGGTGGCCTCGGGTCCCGGGGCGACGGACCTGATCAGTCCAGCTGCATCGGCGTGCAGTCGCTCACGTACGACTTGGAGACCCAGCCGGTGGTGCCCTTGGCGATGCCGCTCTTGGACTTCTGGCCGAGCTTCAGCTGGATCCAGGAGCCCTTGGTGGCGAGCTTCTTGCCCCAGTCGTTCTTGTGGAGGATGCCCTTGGAGGCGTAGCCGGTGCCGGCGCCCGTGCGGAAGTTGATCCCGCTGCCCTTGTAGACGTAGTAGTACACGTTCGGCTTGCACGGCATCTCGGCGGCGGTGGCGGCCGGGGCGCTGGTCGCCACCGCGCCGGCGGTCAGCGACAGGGCGAGCATGGCCGAGGCGGCCAGACGGGCGGGGACGCGGGTGCGGAGCTTGGCTCGCTGCTGTGTCATGAACTTCTCTCTGTGCGCAGGCAGTTGCCGCTCAGGCGGCACATCCAGCTTAACGATCTTGGTTCGCCGAACCGGCCCGGCACCGGCTCGACCTCGTGAAGGAACACCCCTGGTCAGTGAAGGGGATGTGGGGCTAGCGTCCCGCCATGGCTGCCTTCGACCCGTGGGACCCGGCGTTCCTCGCCGACCCGTACCCCGCCTACGCCGAGCTGCGTGCCCGGGGCCGCGTGCACTACTACGAGCCCACGAACCAGTGGCTAGTCCCGCACCACGCGGACGTCTCGGCCCTGCTGCGCGACCGGCGCCTCGGCCGGACGTATCAGCACCGCTTCACCCACGAGGAGTTCGGCCGGACCGCGCCGCCAACCGGGCAGGAGCCGTTCCACACGCTCAACGACCACGGGATGCTCGACCTGGAGCCGCCGGACCACACCCGGATCAGGCGCCTGGTGTCGAAGGCGTTCACGCCGCGCACGGTGGAGCGGCTGAAGCCGTATGTGCGGGGCCTGGCCGACGATCTGGCGGCGGCGCTGGCGGAGGCCGGCGGAGGAGATCTGCTCAAGGACGTGGCGGAACCCCTCCCCGTCGCGGTGATCGCCGAGATGCTCGGCATCCCGGAGTCCGACCGGGCCCCGCTGCGCCCCTGGTCGGCGGACATCTGCGGGATGTACGAGCTGAACCCGTCCGAGGAGACGGCGGCGAAGGCGGTCAGGGCGTCGGTCGAGTTCTCCGACTACCTGCGCGAACTGATCGCGGCCCGCCGCAAGGAACCGGGCGACGACCTCATCTCGGGCCTCATCGAGGCACACGACGAGGGCGACCGCCTCACGGAGCAGGAGATGATCTCGACGGCGGTCCTCCTGCTCAACGCCGGCCACGAGGCCACGGTGAACTCCACGGTCAACGGCTGGTACGCCCTGTTCCGCAACGAGCCCCGACTGGCGGCCCTGCGCGCCGACCACACCCTCATCCCCTCCGCCGTCGAAGAGCTGATGCGCTACGACACCCCGCTCCAGCTCTTCGAACGCTGGGTCCTGGACGACATCGAGATCGCCGGCACGACGATCCCGCGCGGCGCGGAGATCGCCCTGCTCTTCGGCTCCGCCAACCACGACCCGGCGGTCTTCACCGACCCGGC
Organism: Streptomyces sp. NPDC057002; assembly: GCF_042673825.1. Lineage (NCBI taxonomy): Bacteria > Bacillati > Actinomycetota > Actinomycetes > Kitasatosporales > Streptomycetaceae > Streptomyces > Streptomyces sp. NPDC057002. The sequence goes on along the minus strand of NZ_JBHURZ010000004.1, from coordinate 231,058 downwards.
CCGCCTCGACCTGACCCGCACGGACAACCCGCACATCTCCTTCAGCGCGGGCATCCACTACTGCATCGGCGCGCCGCTGGCCCGGATCGAACTGGCGGCCTCGATGGCGGCCCTGCTGGAGAAGGCCCCGGCACTCCGTCTCGCCGAGGAGCCGCGGCGCAAGCCGAACTTCGTGATCCGGGGTCTCGAGGGGCTCAGCGTCGAGGTCTGAGACGCCGGAGCAGGGCCCAGGCCGTCAGGGCGGCGGCGACCCCGCCGAGGAGCGCCAGCGGCAGTTCGGCGTAGAGCACGCTCCAGTCCGGGGCGGCCTCGAACCGCCAGAGCCGCTCCCGGACGTCGACGGCCCACACCGCGAGTCCCGCGCCCGCGCCGACCGCCGCGGTCAGACACCCGGCCGCGGCCTGCGTACGTTGTCCCATGCCCGGCATGGACGTACGCGGGCCGCTTCGCAGTTCCCGCCGCCGCTCAGGTCGTCATGTCCCGGCGCCGCAACCCCGCGAGGCCGGCGGCCACCAGCACCACGGCCAGCCCCAGCAGGACCAGTACCGGCCCCCACTCCATCTCCCCGCCCGGCAGCTTGGGCAGATGGCCGAAGGGAGACACGTCCAGCACCGCCTGCGGCACGTCCAGCGCGGGTCCGACCCAGCCGATCAGCAGCACCGCCCCGGCGACGCCCCAGGCCGCCGCTGCCGCCCGGGGCAGTACGCCGGTCAGCAGGACCGCGAGGCCGCCGATCACCCAGATCGCCGGGAGCTGCACGAGGCATGCCCCCAGGATCGGGCCGGTCTCCCTGCCGTAGCCGACGGCGAAGCCCAGGCCGGCCAGGAGCATGAGGAGCGCGGAACCGCCGAAGGCGATCGCCAGATGCCCGGCGGCCCAGCGCAGGCGGCCGACCGCGTTCGCCAGGACCGGTTCCGCCCGGCCCGAGGTCTCCTCGCCGTGCAGCCGCAGCACCGACGCCACGATGTACAGGGCCGCGACCAGGCCGAGCATGCCGACCATCGACGCCAGGAACGCGTCCGTCAGGCCGGACTGGCCGCCCATCCGCTCGAAGATCCGCCGGGCGTTCTCGTTGTCGCCGACCAGGCCGGCCGCGCCCTCGGTCATACCGCCGTAGACGGCCCCGGCGAGGAGGAAGCCGATGCTCCAGCCCAGCACACCGCCCCGCTGCAACCGCCAGGCCAGTGCGCCCGCGCTGCCCAGGCGGCCGGTCGCAGGCCCCGGGCGGGTGGGCAGGAAGCTCATGCCGATGTCCCGGCGGCCGGCGAGCCCGTAGGCCACCGCGCCCTGGAGCAGGACCGCACCGGCGAGCAGCGCCAGCACCCACCAGCGTTCGTCCGCGTACGGCCGCAGGTTCTCCAGCCACCCGAGCGGTGACAGCCACGTCAGTACCGACGAACCGTCGTCGCTCGCCGAGTCGCCCGCCGCGCGCAGCACGAACGCGGCACCCAGCACCCCCGCCGTCAGCCCACGGGCCAGCCTGGCGCTCTCCGTCAGCTGGGCGACGATCGCCGCCATCGTGGCGAAGACCATCCCGACTCCGGCGATCCCGAGGCCCAGGGCCAGCGCCCCGGCCGTACCCTGCCCGGCCAGTCCGGCCGTCACCAGCAGCGCCAGGACCGCGTTCGCGACCGCCGCCGCCAGCAGGGCCGACGTGAGGGAGGCCCGGCGCCCCACCATCCCGGACGCCACCAGCTCCTGACGGCCGCTCTCCTCCTCGTCCCGGGTGTGCCGTACGACGACCAGCAGGCTCATCACGGCGGCCAGGGCGCCCGCGTAGACGCCGACCCGCCAGGCCGTCAGGGCGCCGATCGAGTCGTCGAAGACGGGGCCGATCATCGCGCGCAGCGAGGAGTTGGCGGTCATCTGCCGGATCAGGTCGGCGCGCTCGGCCGGGGTGCCGTACAGGCCCTCCAGCGTGTTCGGCATGGAGAGGACCATCAGGGCGTTGACCCCGATCCACACCGGGATCATCAGCCGGTCGCGGCGCAGCGCGAACCGCAGCAGCGTGCCCGTGCCGGCCAGTTGGCGTGAGGTGCCGGGCCGCACCGCGAAGGTCGTCATCGGGCCGCCGCCTCGTCCGCCTCGTTCTGGTAGTGCCGCAGGAAGAGCTCCTCCAGCGTCGGCGGCGTCGACGTCAGCGACCGCACACCCGACTCGCTCAGCGACCGCAGTACGCCGTCCAGCCGGTCGGTGTCGACCTGGAGCCGCACCCGGCGCCCCCGCACGTCGAGGTCGTGGACGCCGGGCAGGCCCGCCAGTCCGTTGGGCGGGCCCGCGAGTTCGGCGAGGACGCTGGTGCGGGTCAGATGCCGCAGGTCGGCGAGCGAACCGCTCTCGACCGTACGGCCCTTGCGGATGATGCTCACCCGGTCGCACAGCTCCTCGACCTCGCTGAGGATGTGGGAGGAGAGCAGGACCGTGCGGCCCCGGTCGCGCTCCTCGGCGACGCACCGCTGGAAGACCTCCTCCATCAGCGGGTCCAGGCCCGAGGTCGGCTCGTCCAGGATCAGCAGGTCGACGTCCGAGGCGAACGCGGCGACCAGGGCGACCTTCTGCCGGTTGCCCTTGGAGTACGTACGGCCCTTCTTGGTGGGGTCGAGTTCGAAGCGCTCGATCAGTTCCGCCCGGCGCCGGGAATCCAGCCCTCCGCGCAGCCGGCCGTAGAGGTCGATGACCTCGCCGCCGGAGAGGTTGCGCCACAGCGTCACGTCCCCCGGAACGTAGGCGATACGGCGGTGCGCCTCGACCGCGTCCGTCCACGGGTCGCGGCCGAGCACCTGCGCGGCGCCCGAGTCGGCGCGCAGCAGGCCGAGCAGGACGCGGATGGTGGTGGACTTCCCGGCGCCGTTGGGGCCGAGGAAGCCGTGGACCTCGCCGGAGGCGACCTCCAGATCGAGCCCGTCGAGCGCGTGCGTCCGTCCGAAGGACTTGTGCAGTCCGGAGACGGTGATGGCCTTCGTCATGCTTCAGAACGTACGCTTCTTTCAGAAATTTGTGAAGTTAAGGAACCGTATGAATCATGGATAGGATGAACCGCATGACGGAATCAGCCGGGAACACGCGGGACGCGGAGGCCGTGTCGAGGTTCGTGGAGTCCTTCGCGGCGCAGCTCACCGAGGCCGGGATGCCGCGGATGCCCGCCCGGGTCTTCGCCGCGCTGCTCGCCTCCGACGAGGGCTCGCTGACCTCCGCCGAACTGGGAGACCAGCTGCGCATCAGCCCCGCTGCGGTGTCCGGGGCGGTGCGCTATCTGGCCCAGACGCACATGGTCTCCCGCGAACGGGAGCCCGGCTCACGCCGCGAGCGCTACCGCGTCCATGGCGACCAGTGGTACGAGGCCCTGACCAACCGCGAGGCCGTCCTCAAGCGCTGGGAAGGCGCCCTGCGCGAGGGCGTCACCAGCCTCGGCCCCACCACCCCGGCCGGCCGACGCCTCTCCGAGACCCTCGCGTTCTTCGAGTTCGTCGAGGGAGAGGTCGCGGCGATGATGGAGCGCTGGCGGGAGCACCGGGAGAAGACGTTCGGGCCGGGGTGACCGGCTGGCTGCACTGAGTGGCGGGTGGTCCGCATCAAAGGGGAGGGCGCATCATGACACTCATGGCAGAGCGACCGGTGATGAGCGGCACCAGGCCCCACAGCGGCTTCGAGGAGCTCTTGCACCTCCTCGACGAGCTGAACGTGCCCGACGGCTTCAAGGCCGAGATCGTCAGGGGGAGCATCGTCGTGTCGCCGTGGTCGAAGGGGTACTACTGGCGCGTCATGCGTCTGGTGTGCAGCCAACTGGAGCCGCATCTGCCCGAGCGGCACGTGATCGAGCGTTCGCCGTTTCTGTATGTCTTTCCAGGGCACGAGCGGGCCTTCGGGCCGGACATCCATGCGGCCCATGAACGCGTCTTCGAGACGGAGAGCAACCAGTTGGACGGCGAGAGCCTGTCCTTCGTAGCCGAGCTGACCTCCCCCTCCACCCGGACCGACGACCTCACCGACAAGGCCGAGGTCTACGGCAGGGCCGGGGTCCCCGTCTACCTGGTCCTCGACATGCAGGAGCAGCAGGCCATCGTCTACGGGTCCCCGTCGGTGAAGGGATACGAGCTCCGGCTCTCCAAGCCCTTCGGTGAGAAGCTCGACATCCCGGACCCGTTCGGCTGCACCCTCGACACCGCCGGATTCCAGACTCCCGAGAGCTGACTCACGACACCGCCGGCACCGTCAGCCCCCAGGCTCCTTCCCGCACCCTCCACGTCCGGGTCCGCACCGGCCCCGACACCACCGTGTCCGCGCGGTAGCGGAAGTGGGCGCCCGAGACGGTCACCGTGCGGCCCTCCGCGAGCAGGGGAGAGGCCTCGGCGCCGACCGACACCGGCCGGACCTCCACCGACGCGATCCCCGCAGGGCCGGGTGCCACCGACACCGCCTCCACCGGCTGGTTCAGGTCGACGAGGGTCTCCCCGTCCACCTCGACCCGCAGCCGGGACGGGCCGGGCTCCGGCGAGGCCGTGAGCCGGGACGGGCGGCCGGCCGGCACCAGGGTCCGTACCAGGGACTGGCAGGTCCGCAGCCAGGCGTGGCCCGCCGCCTCCGGATCCTCGGTCTGAGAACTCTCGTCCTCGGCCGCCGGGAAGGGCGAGAGGGGCGGTATGCGCAGCGCGCCGAGCACCACCCCGTCGCTGTCGTCGACCATCAGGTCCATCCGCCGCTCGACCCCGTCGAGCACCGCCCGCGCCGCCGCCACCGTCCCCGTCGGCACCCCCAGTGAGCTCGCGAGGGACAGCACACCACCGACCGGCACCACCGACAGCGCACATCCGGCCAGCTCCCGATGCCGGTGCAGCAGCGACACCGCGCGGATCAGCGCCCGGTCGTCGCCCACCACCACGGGGCGCCGGGAGCCCCGCCGGGCCAGCGCCCGGGCGAACTCGTCCGGCCCCTCCGGCAGGCACACCTTCATGGAGGCACCCGCGCTGAGCACGTCTTTCGCGATCCGGACGGACTCGCCGTCCGACCGACGGGCGACATGGTCGATGACCACCAGCAGCTGCTCGGACGTCGCGGAAGTCGCCACCTCGGCCATGCCTCGCTTCCTCGGGTAGCATCTTTGTGCAAGAGCCCCTTGCGCTATTGCGCCAGGGGCTTCGTCTATTCCGGGGCATCCGGTCCGACGGTTGGCGGCCAACGGTGGTCGCGGTGCACACGGTGGTACACCGCCGCGTTCGCCCTCGACCATGGACATGCCCCGCCCGGAAGGGGTGTACGCGCGTGCCCGCACTTGTGCTGCTCGGTGCTCAGTGGGGTGACGAAGGCAAGGGAAAGGCCACCGACCTGCTCGGTGGATCTGTGGACTATGTAGTGCGCTACCAGGGCGGCAACAACGCCGGCCACACGGTGGTCGTGGGTGACCAGAAGTATGCACTGCACCTCCTCCCTTCCGGAATCCTGTCTCCCGGCTGCACGCCGGTCATCGGTAACGGTGTCGTAGTCGACCCGTCGGTCCTGCTCTCCGAGCTGAGCGGTCTGAACGAGCGTGGTGTCGACACCTCCAAGCTCCTCCTCAGCGGCAACGCGCACATCATCACGCCGTACAACGTCACCGTCGACAAGGTGACGGAGCGCTTCCTCGGAAAGCGCAAGATCGGCACGACCGGGCGCGGCATCGGCCCGACCTACGCGGACAAGATCAACCGTGTCGGTATCCGTGTGCAGGACCTCTACGACGAGTCGATCCTCACGCAGAAGGTCGAGGCGGCCCTCGACATCAAGAACCAGGTCCTCACCAAGCTCTACAACCGGCGCGCGATCGCCGTGGACCAGGTGGTCGAGGAGCTGCTGGCCTACGCCGAGAAGCTCCGCCCGTACGTCGCCGACACGGTCCTGGTCCTGAACCAGGCCCTGGAGGAGGACAAGGTGGTCCTCTTCGAGGGCGGCCAGGGCACGCTCCTCGACATCGACCACGGCACGTACCCCTTCGTCACCTCCTCGAACCCGACCGCGGGCGGCGCCTGCACCGGCGCCGGTGTGGGCCCGACGAAGATCAGCCGGGTCATCGGCATCCTCAAGGCCTACACGACCCGTGTCGGCGCGGGCCCGTTCCCGACGGAGCTCTTCGACGAGGACGGCGAGGCGCTGCGCCGCATCGGCGGCGAGCGCGGTGTGACGACGGGCCGTGACCGGCGCTGCGGCTGGTTCGACGCCGTCATCGCCCGGTACGCCACCCGCGTCAACGGCCTGACGGACTTCTTCCTCACCAAGCTCGACGTCCTCACCGGCTGGGAGCAGATCCCGGTCTGCGTGGCCTACGAGATCGACGGCAAGCGCGTCGAGGAGCTCCCGTACTCCCAGACCGACTTCCACCACGCGAAGCCGGTCTACGAGATGCTGCCGGGCTGGAGCGAGGACATCAGCAAGGCCAAGTCCTTCTCCGACCTGCCGAAGAACGCCCAGGCGTACGTCAAGGCGCTGGAGGAGATGTCGGGCGCCCCGATCTCCGCGATCGGCGTGGGCCCGGGCCGGGACGAGACGATCGAGATCAACTCGTTCCTCTAGCCCGGCCCCGACTCACATCCAGCGGCGGCCGGCTCTCCTGTGAGAGCCGGCCGCCGCTGTCCTACGCACCGCCGAGCATGTCGTCCTCGTCGAAACCCAGTTCGTCCTCGATGCCCAGTTCTTCCGCCGCGTGCCAGCGCAGGGCGTCGGGCCATGAGCCCGGCTCGTTCGTGGCGATGCTCCTCAGGAACCGCTCGGCGTCGGCACCACCGATCTCCCCGAGCGCCTGGATGCCCTTGACGCAGAAGGAGAAGAAGGGCCCGTCCACGTCCCTCTTCTCCTGAACGAGTGCGGAGATCGGCTCCACCCCCTCCGGGGCCCGCAGCTCACCGAGCATGTCGACCAGGTCCTCGCTGTTCAGCCCGGCGGCGTGCGAGGCTAGTGCGGAAGCCAGCACAGGGGCGAGGCCGTCGGGGTGCAGGTGGACCGCTACGCCCGCCAGCCGTTCGAACCGGCGCCAGTCACCTGCTTCCGATACGGTTCGCAGCCAGCCGAGGATGTGAGTGCGTGCCTCGGGAACCTCTGCCGCGACCTCCTCGGCGCGCTCCCGCCCGACATACCCACGGCCGACGACGATCGAGTCCGCCCGCTCCATCGGCGTGTTCGCTTCCACCGCGTCACCTGACATCTGTGTCGTTCTCCTGATTCCGGTTCGGGCAACCCCGTTGAGCGCTGGTGCGCGGTCACAGCAGTTCGTGCTTCATTCTCAGAATGTTCGAGTTGAACACATGGGCGGATCCCTCGCGGAGGCCGAAGTTCAGCCCGCCCCGCTCCAGCTTCACATGGACGAATTGGGTGCTCTCCCCGATCTCGTCGAGATGGATGCCGAAGCTCTCGCGGATCGCGGCGATGTTGTCACCCGAACCGCGTCCTGCGGCGATGAGTGCGTCCCGGGTTCCGGGCTCCATCTCGTACCGCACGAGATGGGTGTACTTCTGCGCGTTCCTGCCCCCACGTCGGGCGAACCGTTCCGCGATTCCGGTGACGTAGTCGGACTCCTGCGTCACGAAGTTCTCTCCCCGGGGAGTGATCTCTCCCTTCGGGCCGAGCTGCGAGAACCCGCATACACACGTGAACTTACATGCCATGGAATTTCGGCGAGTGGCCGTCATCCGACCGATGGGCTGCCGGTGGTTTCCCGACGTCCTCTGATGGAGTAGCAAACGGATGTTTGCCGCAAACCCGGCCATAGTCTGATCACAGCAGCCGTGAGAGAAACAGAAACCAGGTGAGTGCTATGCGCGTGATGCTCAAGGCGACGCTCGACACGGACAAGGCGAACGAGGCCCTCCGGGCCGGCAAGATGCCGCAGATCATGCAGGAGGCCATGGAGAGGCTCAAGCCGGAGGCGGCCTACTTCGGCCCCATGGGCGGGCGCAGGACCTGCTTCATGGTCTTCGACATGCAGGACAGCTCTCAGCTGCCTCCCGCGCTGGAGTCGTTCTTCACCGACCTCAACGCCGAGGTGGAGGTCTGTCCGATCATGAACAGCGACGACCTCCGGAAGGGGCTGTCCCAGCTGCGCTGACCTCAGCTGAAGACGATCATCGACCCCTGCGCCAGGCTCCGGGTGACCGCCGCGTGCAGCCCGAGCCAGACGTGCCGCTCGCGGGCGAACGGGCTGGGGTCGTACGGGGCGGGGGCGGCGGGTTCCTCCAGCTCCGTGGGGGTCGGCGGTGCTTGGGGCGCCGCCGGCGGGTTGGCCGGGTCGATGCCGAGGGCGGGGGCGACCGTCTCCAGCTCCCGCAGCAGGGCGTGCGAGGAGCCCAGCGGGCCGCCGCCCGCGAGGAGATCGTCGTCGGCGAGCGGGCTGGGGAAGTCGACGGGGACGTACGCGCCCGCGTGGTCGTAGTGCCAGACGAGATGCGACTGCTGGGCCGTCGACTCGAACATCTCCAGCAACTGCTCGTAGTCGCCGCCGAGTTCGCCCACGGGCGTCACAGGCAGGCCGCACACCTGGAGCAGATAGGCACGGCGCAGGAAGTGCAGCGCGTCGTAGTCGAAGCCCGCGACCGGCGCGACATCGCCGGACAGGCCCGGCATGTACTGGTACACCGGCACCGGCGGCAACCCGGCCTCGGCGAGCACCTTGTTGTATTGCGCGAGTTCCTCGGCGAACGGGTTGTCCGGCGTGTGGCACAAGACATCGACGAGCGGTACCAGCCACAGGTCACAGGCCAAAGAAGGCTCCTCGCTCAGCTCAGCGTTCGGGTGGCGTCGGATAGCACGGTGGTCAGGGAAGGGTATCGGTGCGGCACGCCAGAGGCTCCTGTCGTGCATGTCCCATACCCATACGAACAGCCGCGACGCAGGCCATCAGGAGGAGAGGCGCTCGATCAGGGCGAGCGAGTGCGAGTTGTAGCCGGCGATGATCGCCCGGGCGGTGCCGGTGTCCTGGGCGGCCAGGGCGTCGACCAGCGCGGTGTGGCCGGCCCACAGCTCGCCGCGCAGGTCGGGGAGGCGGCGCAGATGCTGCACCGCGCCCACCCAGGTCTGGACGCGCAGCCGGTGCAGGAAGTCGCCCAGGTACGGGTTGCCGAAGAGGGCGGCGAGTTCGCGCCAGTAGCGCAGGTCGTAGCCGATGAGGACGGTGAGGTCACCGGCCGCGGCGGCCCGCTGGGCCTCCTCGCCGCGCCGCCGGACCCCGGCGAGCACGGCGGCGACCCGGGGGTCGTCGGGCTGGAGGGAGGCCCGCTGCCCCGAGGTCAGGGCGTGGAACATCCCCTCGATGACCAGGTCGCGGGCCTCGATCATGCCGCGGAAGTCCTCGGCCGAGTACTCGTGGACCCGGAAGCCGCGGTGCTGGTCGGCGTCGAGGAGCCCCTGGGCGGAGAGGTCGACCAGGGCCTCGCGCACCGGCGTCGCGGACACCCCGTACTGCTCGGCGATCTCCTTGACCGTGAACTCCTGCCCCGGCTGGAGCCGTCCGGCCAGCACCTCGTCACGAAGCGCGTCCGCGATCTGCTGGCGCAGGGTGCTGCGCGTCACGGCGCCGTTGCCGGTCCTGCCGGGCATGGTCAGGGCGTCTCCCTCGTCGCGTTCGGGTGGCGTGCACGTATATGTCTACGAGCACGCCACCTTACGCGTTCGAATGGGAGGCGAGGTTGTCGGTTACTGACGGGTTTACAGTTGTTTACTCCGTGTACTCGTCCGCTACCGACAGCGCCGTGTCCAGTACCGCGAGGCCTTCCTTCAGCTCCGCCTCACTGATGTTGCAGGGCGGCACCACATGGGTCCGGTTCATGTTCACGAACGGCCACAGCCCGCCGCCCTTCGCGGCGGCGGCGAAGGCGGCCATCGGCGCGTTCGCCTCCCCGGCCGCGTTGTACGGCACCAGCGGCTCGCGCGTCTCCCGGTTCCGCACCAGTTCCAGCGCCCAGAACATGCCGGTGCCGCGCACCTCGCCGACGCTCGGGTGCCGCTCGGCGAGCGCGCGCAGCTCCGGCCCGACGACGGACGCGCCCAGCCGGGCCGCGTTCTCGACAACGCCCTCCTCCGCCATGACGTCGATCGTCGCCACGGCCGCCGCGCAGGCCAGCGGGTGCCCGGAGTAGGTCAGACCGCCGGGGTACGGCCGCTTCCCGAACGTCTCCGCGATCGCGCCGGAGATCGCGACACCGCCCAGCGGCACATAGCCGCTGTTCACGCCCTTCGCGAAGGTCAGCAGGTCGGGCGTGACGTCGAACAGGTCCGCCGCGAACCACTCACCGGTCCGCCCGAACCCGGCCATGACCTCGTCCAGGATGAAGACGATCCCGTACTTGTCGCATATCTCGCGCACCCCGGCGAGGTAGCCGGGCGGCGGGACCATGATCCCGGCCGTCCCCGGGATCGTCTCCAGGATGATCGCCGCGACGGTCGAGGGCCCCTCGAAGGCGATCGTCGTCTCCAGGTGCTCCAGCGCCCGCGCGCACTCCTGCTCCTCGGTCTCGGCGTAGAAGCGGGAGCGGTAGAGGTAGGGCGCCCAGAAGCGCGCGACCCCGGCCGTGCCGCTGTCGGAGGCCCAGCGGCGCGGGTCGCCGGTGAGGTTCACGGCCTGCTGCGTACCGCCGTGGTACGAGCGGTACGCCGAGAGCACCTTCGGGCGGCCCGTGTGCAGACGGGCCATGCGGATGGCGTGCTCGACGGCGTCGGCGCCGCCGTTGGTGAAGAAGATCTTGTCCAGGTCGCCCGGGGTCCGCTCGGCGATCAGCCGTGCCGCCTCCGACCGCGCCTCGATCGCGAACGCGGGCGCGAAGGTCGTCATCCTCGCCGCCTGCTCCTGGATCGCGGCGACGACCCTGGGGTGCTGGTAGCCGATGTTCGTGTAGACGAGCCCACTGGAGAAGTCGAGGTAGCGGCGGCCGTCGTAGTCCCAGAAGTGCGACCCCTCGGCGCCGGCGACGGCGAGCGGGTCGATGAGTTCCTGGGCGGACCAGGAGTGGAACACATGGTCACGGTCGGCGGCCTTGACGGCGGCACCGGCTTCGGGGTTCGGCTGAGGGGTCATGCGGGCGAGCGTAGGCACGCGGGGCGCGGGCGGGAAATCGGCGTCGTGTGTGAGGTCCGGGGGTTTCCGCGACAGGTTGTCGACGGGAAGGTGTCACACAGGGGTATTGACAGCATGCTGCTTAATCGACAGTATGTTGTCATACTCGGAACTCCAGGAGGAGCCATGAGCGCCAAGCCCGTCCATCTCGCCGTCTACGACACCCTCGCCGACTGGGAGACCGGCCACGCCACGGCCCAGCTCGCCCGCGCCGGCCGCACGATCCGGACGGTCGGCCCGTCCACGGCCCCCGTCACCAGCACCGGCGGACTGCGCATCCAGCCCGACGCGGCCCTGGACGACGTACGGCCCGAGGACAGCGCGCTGCTGATCCTCCCGGGCGCCGACCTCTGGGACACGAGCGACGACCTCGCGCCCTTCGCCCGCAAGGCCCGGGCCTTCCTGGAGGCGGGCGTGCCGGTCGCGGCGATCTGCGGGGCCACCGCCGGACTGGCCCGGGAGGGCCTGCTCGACGACCGCGACCACACCAGCGCGGTCTCCTTCTACCTGGCCGCGACCGGCTACGCGGGCGGCGAGCGCTACGTCGAGACCGACGCCGTCACCGACGGCCCCCTGGTCACCGCGGGCCCGACCGAGCCCGTCGCCTTCGCCCGGGAGATCCTCCGGCTGCTCGGGGTCTACGAGGGGGAGGTGCTCGACGCCTGGTACCGGCTGTTCCACGACTCCGACGCGGCGGCGTACGCGGTGCTGGAGAAGGCCGGCGCGCTGTGAGCCGGGAGCGTCAGGACCTGCTCAGCCGCAGTGCCCTCGGGGTGTTCAGGCTCAACGGCCAGTTCCTCGCCGTCGCGGAGGAACTGGCCCGGCCGGCCGGGCTCACCGCCGCCTGGTGGCAGGTGCTCGGCGCGGTGCTCCGCGAACCGCTGCCCGTCTCCGGCATCGCCCGCGCCATGGGCATCACCCGGCAGAGCGTGCAGCGCATCGCCGACCTGCTGGTGGAGCGCGGCCTCGCCGAGTACCGGCCGAACCCCGCGCACCGCCGCGCCAAGCTCCTCGCGCCGACCGAGGAGGGGCGCGCGGCGATCACCCGGATCGACCCCGGGCACGCGGCCTTCGCCGACCGGCTGGCGAAGGCGTTCGGGGAGGCGGAACTCGACGAGGCGGTACGGCTGCTGGAACGTCTGTCCACCGTGCTCGACCAGGTGGGTCCGCCTGTTACGGAACCGTAGACATCGCCCAGGTCACCCCGTCCCGGCCCCGCACTATTCTCGATCTGTTGCTCACGTGTGGGGGGAAGGCGGCTGAGCGATGGAGAAGCTGGGGCCCGGGGATCCCGTAGGCATCGGTGCCTATCGGCTGCTGGCGCGGCTCGGCGCCGGTGGGATGGGGCAGGTGTATCTGGCCCGCTCCGAGCGCGGCCGTACGGTCGCCGTGAAGCTCGTGCGCGAGGAACTGGCCGCGCAGGAGGAGTTCAGGGAGCGGTTCCGGCAGGAGGTGCGGGCCGCGCGGCGGGTCGGCGGGCACTGGACGGCGCCGGTGCTGGACGCGGACACCGAGGCGGCCGTGCCGTGGGTCGCCACCGGGTACGTCGCCGGGCCGAGCCTCCAGCAGGTCGTCGGGCACGACCACGGCGCCCTGCCCGAGCGGACGGTCCGCATCCTCGCGGCCGGGCTCGCGCACGCGCTCCAGGACATCCACGCCGCCGGCATCGTCCACCGCGACCTCAAGCCGTCCAATGTGCTGGTCACCATCGACGGCCCGCGCGTCATCGACTTCGGTATCGCACGGGCCCTGGAGACCGTGACGGACGGCGGGCTCACACGCACCGGCGCGCTCGTCGGATCGCCCGGTTTCATGGCGCCCGAGCAGGTGCGGGGCGACCGCATCACCCCGGCCTGCGACGTCTTCTGCCTCGGCTCCGTCCTCGCCTACGCCGCGACCGGCGCCCTGCCCTTCGGCACCGCCAACAGCGGTGTGCACGCGCTGATGTTCCGCATCGCCCAGGAGGAACCGGACCTGACGGGCGTCCCCGAGGGCATCGCCGACCTGGTCCGCGACTGCCTCCGCAAGGACCCCGCCGCCCGCCCGACCCTCGACCGCGTCCTGGAACGCACCGGCGCGGACGACACCGTCTCCGACGGCCGCGCCCTCGACCCCTGGCTGCCGAGCGCGCTGGTGGCCCAACTGGGGCGGCATGCGGTGCGATTGCTGGAAACAGAGGATCCGGAGACCCAAGGGGCGCGGGGAACTGCGCAACCAGCCCCCACCGGCCCGCAGCCGGAAAGCGGACCCGATGCCACCCCCGAACACGCCCCGGCCACCGACGAATCGTCACCGAACCCCGTACCGCAGGCACCCCCCGCCCCTACCGCCCCACCCCCGCCGGGCCAACCGGGCGAGGGCCCACCGCTGAACCACCTGCCCACCATGGTCGCGAGCCAGGGCGTACCGCCCGGCCCACATGCGCCCCCGCCCCCGTACCCGGCACCGGCATACGGCTACCCCCAGCAACACCCCCAGCCCGGCTCCACTCCGCCCTACGGCCCACCGCCGTACGGCTCAACCCCGTACGGCACACCCCCGCCCTACGGCCCAACGCCGTACGGCACACCGCAGGAACCGCCCCGGAACGGCCGTTCCACCGTGCTGCTCGTCGTGATCGCCCTGGTCGTCGCTCTCGCCGCGGGCGGCTCGGTGTACGCGCTGATGCAGGGCGGTGAGGGCGACCGGGCCGACGACCGCCCCACCCCCACGCAGGAGACCGGCACCCCCTCGGACTCCGGCTCCTCCCCGGAGACCTCGCGGCCGGACACCACCGCCACCCCGGCGAACGGCGCGATCCCCACCGCGTACCTCGGCACCTGGGCCACCACCATCGACAACGCCGACGGGCAGCACACCCGCTCCCTGACCATCCAGCAGGGCGAGCCGGGCGACACGGTCCTGTCCCTCGTGGCGGACGGTCCCACCAAGGGAGGCGGCACCTACCACTGCGTGTTCCAGGGCGAACTGACCGATGCCCCGGGCGCCGACGGCCCGCTGAAGATCGGCCCGTCCACCGTGACCGTCGGGCAGCCGCGCACCGCCTGCACACCCGGCGCGGCCACCGAGGTCACCCTTCTGACCGACTACACGCTCGAGCGCGTGAACACGAGCAGCGGGGAGCGGCTGACGTACTCGAAGCAGTGACCAACTCCGGGTCGCCGTGGTGTCGTTGAACGTCCGGCGAATTCAAGCCGACGAAATCCGGATACCCGCTCGTACAGTCGTACGGTGACCAGACGATCGATTTCGTTCGGGCGGCGGCGGGGGCACGCACGATGGAGTGGCTCAGCGCGGAGAACCTCGTGGCCGTGGCGACGGCCCTCCTCGGCATCATCGCCTCGGGCGTCATGGTCTGGTACGAGCGCCGGGTGCCGCGCCGCAAACGCGTCGGGTACCGCGTGCAGATGGACAACCCCATCGGCGACGACGTGCGCTCGGGCCGCGCCAACCGCCGTCTCGGCCTGTTCGACGAGGCGCCCGGCATGGCCGACGCGACCCTGGTCCTGCTGCGCATCGAGAACGACGGCTCACAGGGCATCGACCGCGACGACTACACCGGCCCCGAACTGCACGGCCTGACCGCGGTGTTCGCCGGCCGTACCGTCCGGGGCGTCTCGGTGACCCAGCCGTCGGACACCGACCACCTCATGGACCACTTCACCGCGGCCCGCGGCTTCGCCTACGAGGACAACACCCTGCGCATCCCCCGCGTCCCGCTCAACCGCGGCGACCACTTCAAGCTGCTCGTGCTGCTCGCCGGAGGCGATGTCGGCGACGAGATCCGGCTGGTCGGCGGCCTGCGCGACGGCGAGGTGCACCCCAACCGCAGTGCCACGCCGGACGACAAACCGCCGCTGTTCAGCCGGGCGGCGCGGCTGATCACCATCGCGCTCACGGTGAGCGTGGTCACCCTGGCGGCGATCGTCGTCGTCCAGGACGACACCCCGCCCCCGATCGGCTGCGCGAGCGGCACCCTCACCCTCACCGGCTCGACCGCCTTCGCGCCCGTCCTGCGCGAGGTGGCCCGCAAGTACGAGCGGGACTGCGGCGGCGACCCGGCCATCGAGGTGGACACCCACGGCTCGACGGCCGGGATCCGGGAGCTCGCGGCGGCCGGCGCCGAGGCGGCACGGGACGGGCGGGGCTCCCCGCCGCTGGTGGCCCTGTCGGACGGCCCCAAGCCGGCCGGCCTGCCCGAACTGCGCGAGAACCGGGTGGCGGTGTCCGTCTTCGCCCTGGTGGTCAACGACGACGTGGGCCTGAAGAACCTGTCCACGACGGACGTGCGGCGCCTCTACCGGGGCGAGATCCGCAACTGGAAGCAGCTCGGCGGCCCGGACCTGCCCGTGCACCTGGTCAGCCGGGACGCGGGCTCCGGGACGAGACAGGTCTTCCAGCGCCGGGTGCTGGGGCGGGGCGAGATCGCCAACTCCTCCGTCGACTGCGTCCACAAGGACGACCCGACGGCGGCCGTCATCCGCTGCGAACTCGACTCCACGGAACAGGTGCTGACCACGGTCGCCGGCCTCCCGGGCGCCGTCGGCTACAGCGAACTCAACCTGGCCGCCCGCGCGAAGGGCCTGCACTCGCTGCGCCTGGACGGCGACCCCGCCTCCGTCGACGCCATCGAACACGGCACGAGCGCCTACCCGTACCGCGAGATCGAGTACGCCTACACCTACGGCCGGCCCCCGGCGGACTCCCTGGCGTCGAGCTTCCTGACGTACCTCTCCCGAGGCAACGGCCAGGACGTCACCCGCACCCACGGACACGTGCCGTGCTGGACGCCGGAGGGTCTCATCCTGTGCGCGCAGGGCGAAGGGAACTGACCCCGCCCCCTCACCTCGGCTCCGGCGGCCGCTGACGTGGCATGTTCGGCCGCGCACCCCCCGGCGGCGGCACGGAGAACCGCCCGTTCACACCCCCCGCCTCGACTCCCCGCCCCGCACCGGACAGCACCACCGTCTGCATCCCCACCGGCACACCCCCGGCCCGGAACTCGCCCATCCAGTCGCCGGTCTCCACCCGGACCAGCTCACTCATGTCCTCGGTGAACCTCCGCAGCACCCCGAGGCACCGCTCGGCGGCCTCTGCGGCCGTCCCCTCGGCCGGACCGAGCACCTCCCGCACGCTCTCCGCCGCCCAGTCGAACTGCAGCGCCTGCAACCGCCGCTGCACGGCCTGCGCGGTGGCCACGTCCCGCATCCAGCCCGACGTCACCCCGAAGTACCGGTCGGCGGCCACACAGGCCACCCCCAGCAGCAGCGCCAGACACCCCCAGGGCGCGACCCCGCCCGCGACCCCGGTGAGCTCCAGCAGGGGCAGCGCGACGCCGGTGACCGCCCCCGCCGCGGCCCCGCAGCGCAGCACCCGCGCGCACCGCCGCTTCCACACCCGGTCCTCGAGATACCAGGCAGCCGTCCGCAGCGCCCCGCGCTCCACCCACCGGTACAGCTCGTCCAGCCGGACCGCCGGCTCGCCCCAGTCCCCGAGCGGAAAGGCCCGCCCGGTCAGATCGCCCGGCCGCGGCCGGGACGCCCC
The DNA here is from genome assembly GCF_042673825.1 of Streptomyces sp. NPDC057002. Lineage (NCBI taxonomy): Bacteria > Bacillati > Actinomycetota > Actinomycetes > Kitasatosporales > Streptomycetaceae > Streptomyces > Streptomyces sp. NPDC057002. The sequence continues at coordinate 214,443 of NZ_JBHURZ010000004.1, read as the reverse complement.
CTCGCCCCGCCCGTCCTGAGGCGGCACCTCGGGCTGCATCTCCGGCTGACCCACCCGGCACTCCCTACTGACCACGAGCGACCACGCGCGGTCCACGCCGACTCACACTGCGCGACGAACGACCCACCTGACGCGCCGGACCCTTCCTACCCCCCAATGGGTGGCGAAGACGCAGCTTTCGTCACTTTTCCGCCCGGAAGTATTCCTTGATCCGGTATAGGGCGCGAGGGGGGCTCACTCGAAAGAGTGCTGGGGCGACGGCAGGCCTGACCACGTAGGCTCGTGCCGAACGGGAAAACCCGTACCGAGCAAGGAGCTGATCGTGATCCCCGGTGGTGGCCAGCCCAATATGCAGCAGTTGCTCCAGCAGGCCCAGAAGATGCAACAGGACCTGGCTCAGGCACAGGAGGAACTGGCGCAGACGGAGGTCGACGGGCAGGCGGGCGGCGGCCTGGTGACCGCGACCGTCACCGGCGCCGGCGAACTGCGCGCCCTGAAGATCGACCCGAAGGCGGTCGACCCCGACGACACCGAGACGCTGGCCGATCTGGTCGTGGCGGCGGTCCAGGCGGCCAACGAGAACGCGCAGGCGCTCCAGCAGCAGAAGCTGGGCCCGCTCGCGCAGGGTCTGGGCGGCGGCGGCATCCCGGGTCTGCCGTTCTGAGGCTCCCGCCGCCTTCCTCGGACGGGCGGCCGACAACTACCGTACGTACGGGAAGGCCGTACGCGGCGAACGACCTCGAAGACCCAGGAAGGGCAGTCCGTTGTACGAAGGCGTGGTCCAGGACCTGATCGACGAACTGGGGCGGTTGCCCGGCGTCGGTCCCAAGAGCGCCCAGCGGATCGCCTTCCACATCCTTCAGGCCGAACCGACGGACGTACGGCGGCTCGCCCAGGCCCTCATGGAGGTCAAGGCGAAGGTCCGCTTCTGCGCGACCTGCGGCAACGTCGCGCAGGAGGAGCTGTGCAACATCTGCCGCGACACCCGGCGCGACCCCGCCGTCATCTGCGTGGTCGAGGAGCCGAAGGACGTCGTGGCGATCGAGCGGACGCGTGAGTTCCGGGGGCGCTACCACGTCCTGGGCGGCGCGATCAGCCCGATCGACGGGGTGGGCCCGGACGACCTGCGGATCCGGGAACTGCTCGCGAGGCTGGCCGACGGGGCGGTCACGGAGCTCATCCTGGCCACGGACCCCAATCTCGAGGGCGAGGCGACAGCGACGTACCTCGCCCGCATGATCAAGCCCATGGGCCTGAAGGTCACCCGCCTGGCCAGCGGCCTCCCGGTGGGTGGCGACCTGGAATACGCGGACGAGGTCACCCTCGGCCGCGCCTTCGAGGGGAGACGACTCCTAGATGTCTGACGCCACGCTGCACGCGACCGACCAGAACCCGGACGATTTCGCGGTCCAGATCGCGGACCAGGTCGAGAGTTTCCTGGTCGCCGTCACGGAGGTCGCGAAGGGCGACGAGCCGGAATCGGCCGTGCCCTTCCTCCTCCTGGAGGTCTCCCAACTCCTCCTGGCCGGCGGCCGGCTCGGCGCGCACGAGGACATCGTGCCGGACGAGCGCTACGAGCCCGACTCGGGACCCGAGCCGGACGTCGACGAGCTCCGCGAGAACCTGGCCCGCCTCCTCGACCCGATCGACATCTACTCCGAGGTCTTCGACCCCTACGAGCCCCGCAAGGCGCCGGTCCCGGCCCGGATCTCCGACGACCTCACGGACGTCATCACGGACCTGCGCCACGGCATGGCCCACTATCGCGCGGGCCGCACCACGGAGGCCCTGTGGTGGTGGCAGTTCTCCTACTTCTCCAACTGGGGCTCCACCGCCTCCGCGACCCTCCGCGCCCTCCAGTCGGTCCTCGCCCACGTCCGCCTGAACCAGCCCCTCGCAGAACTCGACGGGCTGGACACGGACCAGAGCATGGGCGACGACACCCTGGAGTTCGAGGCGGGCCGGGTCATGGCCGAGGAAATCGGGGGTCCGCTGGGCATGCGCCCGGCCACGTAGCGGTCCGCGTCAGAGCCGTACGGCCGGGCCGGTCACGGCGATTCCGGTGTCCGCCTCCGCCGGTACCGTCACCGTGATCGTGCTCGGCCGCCCCATGTCCACGCCCTGGTGGACCGTCAGGGTGGCCGGGGTCGGTACGAGGCCCAGTTCCCGCAGATAGCCGCCGAACGCCGCCGCCGCGGCTCCCGTGGCCGGGTCCTCCGGCACACCGCCCGGCGGGAACGGGTTGCGGGCGTGGAAGACGGTGGGGGACTCCCGCCGGACCAGGTCGATCGTGGTCCAGCCCCTGCGGGCCATGAGCGTGCCGAGTTCCGCCATGTCGTAGTCCAGGCGGGCCAGCCGCTCCCGGCTCGCGGCGGCGAGGACCGGATGCCAGGCCCCGGCGAAGGCCACCCGGGGAGGCAGCGCCGGGTCCAGGTCCGCCTCGGACCAGCCCAGGATCGCCAGCAGCTCGGCCAGGTCGCCCTCCTCGACCGGTGCCGTACGAGGGGCGACGCTCACCAGGGTCGCCACCAGGGTGCCGTCCGCCGACCGGTCGGTGGTGACGGTGACCGGGCCCGCCGCGGTGCGCAGCAGCAGGCGCCCGGTGCCGTGCCGCTCCGCGTGGGCCACGGCCGTGGCGATCGTCGCGTGGCCGCAGAACGGCACCTCGGCGAGCGGGCTGAAGTACCGCACGTCCAGGGTGTCGTCGTCGGACGCGACCACGAACGCCGTCTCGGAGTAACCGACTTCGGCCGCCGTCGCCAGCATCGCCGCGTCGTCGGCCCCGGCCGCGTCCAGCACCACACCTGCCGGGTTGCCGCCCTCGGGATCCGTACTGAATGCCACGTAGCGCAATATCTCCATGTGCGGACAGTAGCGCCTGGGGCAGGGTCACTCCGCGTGAATTGGGGCCGTCTTGGATCTCCCCTGTACGTCCGCTGCACGGGCCCTGACCGGTGGAACGCGAGTCTGGAGTCACTTCACCAACTCGCCCCGATCCCACCGGAGACGCACATGACCCGCCGCCCCGCAGCCACCTCCATACGCAAGCGCGTCGCCGTCGCCACCGGCGTGGTCGTTCTCGCCGCCGGCACCTTCGCCGCCGGTGCCGGGGTCGCCGGAGCCGACTCCGGGAGCGAGAGCAAGAAGTCCGGCAGGACGGTCACCAAGGCGCAGGTGCTCGGACTGTTCGACAACTGGAACGCCGCGCTGGGGACCGGCGACCCGGAGAAGGTCGCCGACCTGTATGCCAAGGACGCGGTCCTGCTGCCGACCGTGTCGAACAACGTCCGCACCGACAGAGCCGAGATCGTCGACTACTTCGAGCACTTCCTCCAGAACAAGCCGGTCGGGAAGAAGGTCGAGTCGGTGGTCGACATCCTCGACCGCGACACCGTGATCGACACGGGTGTGTACGAGTTCGCGCTCACCGACCACGAGACGGGCGAGAAGAGCACCGTCAAGGCCCGCTACACCTACGCCTACGAGAAGCAGCCGAACGGCAGGTGGCTGATCGTGAACCACCACTCCTCGAAGATGCCGGAGGGGTGAGCCGCCCCGGCCGCCGCGTCAGCCGCCGCCCCGGTGGGGTGCCGCCCGGAGTGTGATCGTCACGCACAGGCCGCTGCCCGGGGCGTCCGTCAGTGCCACGGTGCCGCCGTCGTCCGTCGCCAGCTGCCGGACGACGGAGAGGCCCAGGCCGGAGCCGGACTTCCCGGTCAGGCCCTGGCCCCGCCAGAAACGGTCGAAGGCGCGGGACTTCTCGGTGTCCGACATACCGGGTCCCTCGTCCAGGACCGACACCCCGACCACATCGCCCCGGGGGTCGACCCGCACGGTGATCGTCCCGCCGTCCGGTGACACCTCCAGGGCATTGGAGAGCACGTTGTCCAGCATCTGGTCCAGATGACCGGGGCTGGCCAGCACAGACGGCCGGCCGTCGATACTCCCCCTGAGCGCGATGGTGACTCCGCGCTCGTCGGCGGCCGGCCTCCACACGGCGAGCCGTTCCCGCACGAGGTCCATCAGCGGGAGCGGCTCGGCCGCCGCCACCTTGGCCTCGGCCCGGGCCAGCACCAGCAGGCCGTTGACCAGCCGGCTCATGCGGACGACCTCCGCCGTCGCCTGCTCCACGTCCTCGCGTACGAACTCGTCGTCCACGCCGTCCGCGATGTTGTCCAGGGACAGCCGCAGCGCGGTGAGCGGGGTGCGCAGTTGATGGGACGCGTCCGCCACGAAGATGCGCTGGGCCGCGATCAGCGTGTCCAGGCGTTCCGCGCCCTGGTTGAGGGTGCGGGCGAGGGTCTGCGTCTCCGGCGGCCCGGTCACCGGGGAGCGGGCCGTCAGGTCGCCGTCGCTGAACTTGCTGGCCATGTCGTTGAGCTGGCGCAGCGGCCGGGTGATACGGCGGGCGGCGAACGCGCCGATGGCGGCGGCCGCCGCGAGCACGACCACCGCGAGCCCGGCCCGGAAGCCCCAGATCTGCCAGAGCCGCTTGGTCATGTCCGAGGTCGAGTAGACGATCCGCACGGCCGCGTCCCCCCGCGCGGGGACGGTGACATTCAGGTGCTCGCCCCAGACGAAGTCGGAACCCCAGTCCGTGGTCACCTCGTTCTTCTCCGTGGCCCGGGCCAGTGCCTCGTCCGCGGTGGGCTCCGGCAGCTTCGGGTCACAGGAGGCGGTGGGGGTCGCCTGTACGTCGCCGTACGCCCTGGCCACCTCGGTCAGGGCCTCGCACGAGGCGCCGGTTCCGTTGCTCAGTAGCAGCGCCATCGTGTTCGCCTCGCGCAGGACGGACTGCTTGGTGTCGTCCCGCAGCTGTTTGGTGAGGGTGAACGCCACCGGCACCGTGAACAGGAAGATCGCCACCGCGACCAGGAGGATGTAACTCCGGATGAGCTGCCGGTTCATGAAGCCCCGTCGTCCTTGACGATCTCCAGCCGGAAGCCGACCCCGCGCACCGCCTCGATCGTGATCGCCCCGGCGAGCTTGCGCCGCAGCGCCGCCACATGCACGTCCAGCGTCTTGGTCGGCCCGAACCAGTTCGCGTCCCAGACCGCCTCCATGATCTGCTCGCGCGACATCAGCGCCCCGGGCTCCTCGGTGAGGAAGGCCAGCAGGTCGTACTCCTTGGGCGCGAGGGCCACCTCCGCGCCGGCCAGGCGGACCCGGGCGGCCTTGCGGTCGATGGTCAGTCGGGGTCCGTAGTGGTCCGGCCCTGCCTCGGCGGCGGATGTGCGGGGCCGCGCGCGGCGCATGACCGCCCTTATCCGCGCGATGACCTCGCGGACCCCGAACGGCTTGGACACGTAGTCGTCCGCGCCGAGCTCCAGCCCCACCACCCGGTCCGTCTCGTCGCTGCGGGCGCTGATCACGATGATCGGGACGTCGCCGCGCTCGCGCAGCGCCTTGCAGACGTCCAGGCCGTCGGTGTCGGGCAGGCCCAGATCCAGCAGGACGACCTCGTAGGGGCCCTCGTGCCGGAGCGCCGCCGCGCCGGTGGTCACCCATTCGACCTCGAAGCCGTAGCGCTTCAGGCCACGGCGCAGGGATTCGGCGACCGGCTCATCGTCTTCCACCAGAAGTACGCGCACAGCCGAACCCTAGTGCTTGAAAGTTGGCGCACCAGGGCCGGCCGAGCGACGATTGTGACCCCGGGCACTTTCTCGCGTGGCCTGTGCCCAGGTGGGCATGAGCAGCTCTGAACGAGTACCCCGGAAATCTCACCATGCGATATCGCGGAGGGGATTTTCGGACGCTCGTTAGACTGAGCCGACCGCGGTACGAATGCGTATGAGCGGATAGAGACGGATTGAGCGAGGAGCGCACGTGGGCCTTGTCGTGCAGAAGTACGGAGGCTCCTCCGTAGCCGATGCCGAGGGCATCAAGCGCGTCGCCAAGCGAATCGTGGAAGCGAAGCAGAACGGCAACCAGGTGGTTGCCGTCGTTTCCGCGATGGGCGACACGACGGACGAGCTGATCGATCTCGCCGAGCAGGTATCCCCGATGCCTGCCGGGCGCGAGCTCGACATGCTGCTGACGGCCGGAGAGCGGATCTCCATGGCGTTGCTGGCCATGGCGATCAAAAAGCTGGGCCACGAGGCCCAGTCGTTCACCGGAAGCCAGGCAGGTGTCATCACCGACTCGGTCCACAACAAAGCGCGCATCATCGATGTCACGCCGGGCCGGATCAAGACCTCGGTGGACGACGGCAACATCGCGATCGTGGCCGGTTTCCAGGGCGTCAGCCAGGACACCAAGGACATCACCACCCTCGGCCGCGGCGGCTCCGACACCACGGCGGTGGCTCTCGCCGCCGCCCTCGACGCCGACGTCTGCGAGATCTACACCGACGTCGACGGCGTGTTCACCGCCGACCCGCGCGTGGTGACCAAGGCCCGGAAGATCGACTGGATCTCCTTCGAGGACATGCTCGAACTGGCGGCGTCCGGATCGAAGGTGCTGCTCCACCGTTGCGTGGAGTACGCCCGCCGGTACAACATCCCGATCCACGTCCGGTCCAGCTTCAGCGGACTCCAGGGCACGTGGGTCAGCAACGAGCCAGTCGTTCAGAAGAAGCAGCAGCAAGGGGAGAAGCAGGTGGAGCAGGCTCTCATCTCCGGTGTCGCGCACGACACCTCCGAGGCCAAGGTCACGGTCGTCGGTGTGCCGGACAAGCCGGGCGAGGCGGCTTCGATCTTCCGCACGATCGCCGACGCCGAGCTCAACATCGACATGGTCGTGCAGAACGTGTCCGCGGCCTCCACGGGCCTGACGGACATCTCCTTCACGCTGCCGAAGACCGACGGCCGCAAGGCCATCGACGCGCTGGAGAAGAACAAGTCCGGCATCGGCTTCGACTCGCTGCGCTACGACGACCAGATCGGCAAGATCTCCCTGGTCGGCGCCGGCATGAAGACGAACCCGGGTGTCACGGCCGACTTCTTCGGCGCGCTGTCCGACGCGGGCGTGAACATCGAGCTGATCTCGACCTCCGAGATCCGCATCTCGGTCGTCACGCGCGCCGACGACGTGCCCGAGGCCGTCCGCGCCGTGCACTCCGCGTTCGGGCTCGACTCCGACAGCGACGAGGCAGTCGTCTACGGGGGCACCGGCCGCTGATGGCCCACCTCCGACAGGACGCCCGGACCGGCAGGTCCGGGCGTCCGACGCTCGCCGTGGTGGGCGCGACCGGGGCCGTCGGCACGGTCATGCGCCAGATCCTGTCCCAGCGTGCCGACGTCTGGGGCGAGATCCGGCTGATCGCCTCCCCCCGCTCGGCCGGCCGCAAGCTGGCCGTGCGCGGCGAGGAGACCGAGGTCATGGCGCTCACCGAGGACGCCTTCGACGGGGTCGACGTCGCGATGTTCGACGTCCCCGACGAGGTCGCCGAGCGGTGGGCGCCCCTGGCGGTCGCCAAGGGCGCGGTGGTGGTCGACAACTCCGGCGCGTTCCGGATGGACCCGGACGTGCCGCTGGTCGTACCCGAGGTCAACCCGCACGCCGTGCGGATGCGGCCGCGCGGGATCATCGCCAACCCCAGCTGCACGACGCTCTCCATGATCGTGGCCCTGGGCGCGCTGCACGCCGAGTTCGGGCTGCGCGAGCTCGTCGCCTCCTCGTACCAGGCGGTCAGCGGCGCCGGGCGCGCGGGCGTGACCACCCTGCGCCAGCAGCTGTCCCTGGTCGCCGGCACGGAGCTGGGCACCAGCCCCGGTGACGTACGGCGGGCCGTCGGAGACAACACCGGGCCGTTCCCGGAGCCGGTCGCGCTGAACGTCGTGCCCTGGGCCGGTTCGGCGCGCGACGACGGCTGGTCCTCCGAGGAGCTGAAGGTCCGGGACGAGTCCCGCAAGATCCTCGGCCTGCCCGATCTGCCCGTGGCCGTCACCTGTGTCCGGGTGCCGGTGATCACCACGCACTCGCTGACCGTGCACGCCCGCTTCGAGGGCGAGGTCACCGTCGACAAGGCCCGCGAGATCCTCGCCACGGCGCCCGGTGTCGTGCTGTTCGACAACCCGGCGGCCGGGGAGTTCCCGACCCCCGCCGACGTCGTCGGCACCGACCCGACCTGGGTCGGACGGGTGCGGCGGGCGCTGGACGACCCCACGGCGCTCGAACTCTTCGTGTGCGGGGACAACCTGCGCAAGGGCTCCGCGCTCAACACCGCGCAGATCGCCGAGGTGGTGGCCGCCGAGCTGTCCTGATCGTGGGCGGTTTGTAGGATCTGTGTGCGACATGTGAGCTGATCGATGGTCCGGACCACTTGTCCGCGGCGCTTCGGCATCAGAGGATTTATCTCCCCGTCCCCCGCAACCGTGCGGAGGGCGGGGAGCGTCTTTGCGGTCGCCCTTCGGCCGTGCAAGCGCTTCATCAGGCGTGGGGACGCCTGGAACCGGGCGTGGGGACGTCCGTTCACAATTGGACATAGGGGAAGAGCGGGACGCATGAGGGCATTTGACGCACCATCTGTTGTGCTGCCTGACGCGGGTAGACCGTCGACGGCGACGGTCGGCGTGAAAGTGACGCCCGGCACGTACAACCCTCACAGGGGTGAGCGTGTCCAACAGGCGTGGCAGAGGTACTCGACTTCAGCGCGGCACGCGGCACGGTCCTACGACCGCCCCGTCCGGCGGCTCTACGACCCCGCATGGCCGGTACGCCCGGTGGCATGCCGGTGATCGCGCCCGTGCCCGCAGCGCGGCCGGCCCGCATACCGAACCAGCGCGACGGCGCCGAGGACGACGCGGCGGCCGGCACCACCGTCGACCACCTCACCGAGACCTACCGCGCGCACTACCGCTCGCTGCTGGGTCTCGCCGCCCTCCTCCTCGACGACACCGCCTCCTGCGAGGACGTCGTCCAGGAGGCCTTCATCCGGGTTCACTCGGCCCGCAAGCGGGTCCGCGACCCCGAGAAGACCCTGGCCTACCTGCGGCAGACGGTCGTCAACCTCTCGCGTTCCGCGCTGCGCCGCCGCATACTCGGCCTGAAGCTGCTGTCGAAGCCCATGCCCGACATGGCCAGTGCCGAGGAAGGCGCCTACGACCAGCTGGAGCGCGACTCCCTCATCAAGGCGATGAAGGGTCTGCAGCGCCGCCAGCGCGAGGTGCTGGTGCTGCGCTACTTCGCGGACATGACCGAGGCGCAGGTCGCCGAGGCCCTCGGCATATCCCTGGGCTCGGTCAAGGCATACGGCTCGCGCGGCATCGCGGCGCTCCGGCTGGCCATGGAGGCGCCGGCATGAGCGCCTCGGACGGCGGCGCGGGCCGGGACGGGCGCGACCGGCATGAGCCGACCAGGCTGCACGGGCAAGATCCGAAGCAATCGCACGCTGGGAACGGAACTGTGAACCACGGCCCCGACGACCAGAGCCCCGAGGGGTTCGACTCGGACGAGCTGGACCTGCGCACGATGCTGCACCAAGTGGTGCAGGAGGTGGAACCGCGCGACGGCACGCTGGAGTACCTCCGGAAGGCGGTGCCCCAGCGGCGGACCCGCAAGCGGCAGGCCGTCGTCGGCATGGCCGCCGCGTGCCTCTTCATCGGCACCGCCGTCCCCGCGCTCGTGCACGTGTCCAACTCCACCGGCTCCGACGCCAACCCGTCCGCCATCGGCCACGCCTCCGAGACCCAGGGCGGCGCGAGCGAGGGCAAGGGACCGGACGGCGGGGAGAGCAGCACGGGCAGCTCCTCCGGCAAGACCGAGGGCAAGGAAAAGGGCGACAAGAAGGAGGAGGACAAGGGCAAGGGCCCCGGCGCCACCACCGGCGCGACCCAGGGCGCCGACCCCTCCTCCACCACCGCCGCCGGCATCGCGGCGTGCACCGCGGCCCAGCTCGGTCCCGCCAGCGGAAGCAGCGCCGCCCCCGACTCCACGGGCGCGGTCTACGGCTCCTTCCGCGTCACCAACGTCTCCGCGGCGAGCTGCACGGTCACCGGCCCCGGCTCGGTGAGCGCGCTTCCGCAGGGCACGGCCGACATCAGCAAGGTGAGCACGGCCCGGCACGCGGCCGGGGACGCGGCGGCGGGCCTGCCCGACCCGTCCCTGGAGGCGGCCCAGCTGGTGCTCGCGCCCGGAGCCGCCTACGACGTGAAGTTCGCCTGGGTCCCCACGGAGACCTGCCCCACCCCCGGCGGCAGCGTCGGCGGCCCCGGCGACCCCAGCCCCGACCCCACCCCGTCGGGCGACACGACGGAGACGGGCGGCACCTCCACCGGCGGCGACACGGGCACGGCCCCGCAGCTGGCCACGGAGGACGGCACGACCGACGGCAGCGTGGCGGTGACGTACACGCCGGGTACCGGCGCGGGCGCGAGCTCGGTCACGGTGTCCAACGCGTGCGCGGGGACCGTGTACTGGACGGGCGTGCTGGCGGGCGCGTAGGCCTGCGGCGCGCAGGCCTGCCTCTCCAGGGCGACCGGCCGGCCTCGCCGAGCAGGGGTGGTCGCCTCGTCAGGCGACCACGCGCTCCTCTTCCTCGTCCTCCTGGACCAGGCCCAGCTCCGCGTCCCGGGCGAACTCCACCTCGCGCCGCAGCAACCGGAACCACATGAAGATCACGAACCCGACGAAGGCGAACCACTCGGCGGTGTAGCCGAGGTTCTGGAACGCCTTCAGGTCCAGCCCCGAGTCCGGCGGGGCGCTCGCGGGCACCGCCTTCATGCCCGAGTCGCCCTTGGCGAGCGTGACCCACGCGTCGTACACGTCGTACGACACCAGGTTCACCAGGGATGCCGCGCTGATCGCCGCGGTCTGCCCGGACGGCAGGCCGCCCTGCGCGCTGACGCCGTTGGCGCCCGGGGACTCGGATGCCTGAAGCGCCCCCGTGACCGTGACCTCACCGGTGGGCGGGGCGGGGGCCGCGGCCGCGTCCGGTGAGCCGGGCAGCCAGCCGCGGACGACCGGCAGCGCCTCGCCCGAGTCGGTGCGCAGCAGCGTCAGGACGTAGTACCCCTGCTTGTCGTCGAGTTCCCGGCCCGGCACCAGCAGCTGCTTGCCGTAGCGGCCGGTCGCGGTGACCTGCTTGCCGGACGTCGCCTTGGTCACCGGCAGCATCTCGGCGAGCGGCCGGGGCGCCTCGTGCCGGGCCTCGGAGACCTGCTCGGTCGCGGTGCGGTGGTCCTGCACGCGGTCCTCGAACCGGCCCAGCTGCCAGGACCCCATGAAGATGCAGAAGGGGATGGACAACAGCACGAAGACGTTGATCCCCCACCATCGGGGCGTCAGCAGAAACCGGTACACACCCTTACGGTACGGGGCGGCAGGACGGTTCCCGCCCGCGGGGTGGGGCGCTGTCCCGTACGCGCTTTCCGTTCCTCCGGACCCTGCCGGGAAGGGGGACCGGTGGAGGTTGTCCACAGGCTGAGGGCCTCGGCAGCGCGATGTCGGTCCAGGCGGGCAGTATGGGGCCATGACTGAGAGCAACGCGTCCGATGCGCGGGACCAGCGGGACCCGCGGGACCAGCACGAACAAGTGGTACAGGCGGGACAGCAGGAGCGGATGCCGGACTGGGAAAAGCGCTTTCGGGCGCCCCGGGTGTCCCTGCCCGACTGGGCGGAGGACGCGCCGGACCGCTCCCTGTTCGTGTCGAACGCGACAGGGACGTACGAGCTGTACGCGTGGGACCGGTCGACGGGCGACCAGCGCCAGGTGACGGACCGGCCGAACGGCACGACGGACGGCGTGCTGTCGCCGGACGGCGCGTGGATCTGGTGGTTCGACGACAAGGACGGCGACGAGTTCGGCGTGTGGCGCCGCCAGCCGTTCACGGGCGGTGCGGACGAACCGGCCGCCGCGGGCCTCGAGGCCTCCTATCCGGCGGGCCTCGCCCTCGGCCGCGACGGGCGCACGGCGGTCGTGGGCCGCTCGACGGACGAGGACGGTACGACGATCCACCTCGTCCGCACCGGCGAGGACCCGGTGGAGATCTACCGTCACCGTGAGTCCGCCGGCGTCGGCGACCTCTCCCACGACGGCTCGCTCATCGCCGTCGAGCACACCGAGCACGGCGACGCGATGCACTCGGCCCTGCGCGTCCTGCGCCCCGACGGCACCCCGGTCGCCGACCTCGACGACACCGAGGGCGGTACGCGCGAGCTCGGCCTCGAGGTCCTCGGCTTCGCCCCCGTCGACGGCGACACCCGTCTCCTCATCGGCCACCAGCGACGCGGCCGCTGGGAGCCCCTGGTGTGGGACGTTGCCTCGGGCGAGGAGACGGACCTGGCGCTGGAGCTTCCCGGTGACGTCGGCGCCGAGTGGTACCCGGACGGCACCGGCCTGCTCATCGTGCACGGCTTCGAGGCCCGCAGCGAGCTGTTCCGCTACGACCTCTCGAGCCGCGCCCTGGTGGAGATCCCGACCCCGCCCGGCACGGTCTCCGGCGCCACGGCCCGGCCCGACGGCAGCGTGGAGTACCTGTGGTCCTCGGCGGCCGAACCGTCGGCGCTGCGCTCCACGACGGGCGGTGTCGTGCTCGACCCGCCCGGCATGAAGTCACCCGGCTCGGTGCCGGTGGAGGACGTGTGGGTGGAGGGCCCCGGCGGCCGCATCCACGCACTGGTCCAGAAGCCGGAGGGCACCACCGGCCCGCTCCCCACGGTCTTCGACATCCACGGCGGCCCGACCTGGCACGACAACGACTCCTTCGCGGCGGGCCCGGCGGCCTGGGTCGACCACGGCTACGCGGTGGTCCGGGTCAACTACCGCGGCTCGACGGGCTACGGCCGTGCCTGGACCGACGCCCTGAAGCACCGTGTGGGCCTCATCGAGCTGGAGGACATCGCCGCGGTCCGGGAATGGGCCGTCAGCTCCGGCCTCGCCGACCCCGACCGCATCGTCCTCACCGGCGGCTCCTGGGGCGGCTACCTCACCCTCCTCGGCCTCGGCGTCCAGCCCGACGCGTGGACGCTGGGCATCGCGGCGGTCCCCGTCGCCGACTACGTCACGGCGTACCACGACGAGATGGAAGCGCTGAAGGCGATGGACCGCACCCTCCTCGGCGGCACCCCGGAGGAGGTCCCCGACCGCTTCGAGGCGTCCTCTCCTCTGACCTACGTCGACCAGGTCAAGGCCCCGGTCTACATCTCGGCCGGCGTCAACGACCCGCGCTGCCCGATCCGCCAGATCGAGAACTACGTCAAACGCCTGGAGAAGCGAAGCGCGATCCACGAGGTGTACCGCTATGACGCCGGGCACGGGTCCTTGGTCGTGGACGAACGGATCAAGCAGGTGCGGCTGGAACTGGAGTTCGCGGAGAGGTACCTGAGGGAGCGGGGGAGCGCCGAGTAGCTCGGGGGCGCGTCAATCCGCGGGCATGCGTGCCGCCAGGGGCGGCACGGGTGGGCGCGGGCGGCACCCCGCTGCGCCGGGTTGCGCAACGCCCCGGCCTCAGCGCCAACGCCGGGCACCTCGTAACGCCGAGCCGCGCAGCGAACCGGCGTCTACGTGCCCGCCCGCTCCCGCCTCCTCCGCCCCAGCAACTCCGCCAACCCCCGCCGAGTCGCCGCCAGCACCACCCGGTCCCCAGCCCCCAGCACATACGTAGGAGGCAGATCCCACACCAGCCCCGAGGCCGGCGCACCCTCCTCCTCCGCACTCTCACCTTCACTCCGCCGCCCCCCAGGAGGTGCCGTATTGAGCGCCAGCACCCGCCAGGCCCCGCCCCGGAACGCCTCCGCCACCGTCCTGCCCTCCAGCTGCGGATGCCCGGCCACCTCCACCTCCGCGAACAGCAGCACCCGCCGCTCCACCGGGATCGCCCCCAGAATCTGCCGCCCCATCATCGCCCCGGCGAACGCGGGCGCGGCCAGATGGGACACACTCCGGCTCCGGGTGAGGGCGAAGGGATGCGCGGCCCGCAGGGTCCGGTACACGGCGGTCGCGAAGTCGTCGTCGTACAGCCGCAGCACGACCCGCAGATCGGGCCGCACGGACCGCGCGTACAGCGAGGCCTCCAGATTCGTCGTGTCCGCACTGGTCAGCGCCAGCAGCGCGTGCGCCCGGTGGATCTTGGCGGCCTCCAGCACCCCTTCCTGCGTGACGTCCCCGAGCACCACCGGCACCCGCAGCCGCCGCGCCGTGGCCATCCCCCTGGCCTCCGGGTCGGACTCGACGCACACCACGGGAATGTGCAGCTCACGCAGCCGCGTCAGCACCCGCGTCCCGATCTTGCCGAGCCCGAGCAGGACCACGTGCCCGCCGAGCCCCCGAGGGGGCTTGCGCAGGGTGGACGCGCTGCGGAACGTGCCCAGGGCCTCCAGCACCGCGGCCAGCAGCACCGGCAGCAGCAGCAACCCGACCAGCCCGGACAGCAGTTGCAGGACCTGCCGCCCGGTGGACTCGTGGTACGCGGGATCGTTGATGCCGAAGAGGTCGAGGAGCGTGACGTACGTGGCGTACAGGGGATGCTCCCCGGTCACGAACATCAACGCGACGGCGAGCGCGAGCACACACCCGACCAGCCCCGCCAGCGACCACCGCAGCCGCCGCGAGAACAGCGAGGCGAACGGCGGCACACCGCCCCGCCCGGAGGACAGCGACGGCCCGGAGTACGACACCTGCTCCAGGACGACGGTCCCGCGCCCCGTCGCGGACGCCACCGCCATCTCGTCCGGGAGCAGTTGAGGCCCGTGCTCCCCGCTGCTCTCGGAACCGTCGGCACCGGCCGGGTCGTTGCTCGTCGCGGACAGCAGCGCCAGGGTGCACAGCCCCGGGTCGGCCACCTCGCCCGGCCGCGGCGGCTGCCGCTCCACGGCCCGCAGGACGAGCCCCTCCGTCTGGACGACCTTGCTGGTGCCGACCAGGGCGGTGGCGGCCAGCGCGGGCGCGGCCGTGTCGGCGTCGGACAGCACGGTCGTCGAGGTGTCCACGCCCGTGCCCGGTCCCGCCCCGGAGGCCACGGCCGCCGTCTGGTCGAGCAGTTCCTCGATGTGCTGTCCCAACCGCCGGTTGTAGAGCCGCAGTACGAGTCTCAGGCTGGGGTTGATCCGGCGGGCCGTGAGCGCGGCGCGGATGTTGGTCTCGTCGTCGTCGTACACCAGCGCCAGAGCCGCCGCCCGGTCCGCGCCCACCTCGGTGAGCACGGCCTCGGTGATCTCGGCGGCCTCCACGACCTGTTCGGCCGCAGGCGGTTCGGCGCTGCCGGTGCCCGTCCGGTTGACGGCCGCGCTGACCCGGTCGAGCAGGGCCGCGGAGGCGGCCCGGGCCCGTCCGACCACCGGCTGCCGCACCCGACGCCCCGACGGCGGCACGACGAGCGTGACCTGTTCGCCGTAGACACCCCGGAGTTCGGCGGCCAGCCGATGGGCGAGCCCGTCGTCACCGCATACGACCATGTGCGTGGCCGGTTCGCCTGGCTGACCTTGATTCGGAACGCTCCCCACAAGGGAGAAGACTGCCTCACCGGGACGGCTGGTTCCAGAAGGGAACCGAGGTGCTTGAACGCCCGGGCCCGTCCGTCCGTACCGAAGGGGAGGCAATGCATGCCCATGCGCACCACCGGAGGTACCGGGCCCGTGGCCACCACGAAGACCGTCCCGGGGGAGAGCGGCGAGCACGGGGACATCGAGGCGGCCCGGGGCCGGGAAGGCCGGGAAGGCCAGCAAGGCCAGAAAGGCCAGAAAGGCCAGAAAGGCCAGAAAGGCCAGAAAGGCCAGGAAGGCCAGAAAGGCCAGGAAGGCCGGCACGGCCGGCAAGGCCGGGACGAGGGCAGACACCTCGACTCCGCCCTCCTGCTGACCCTTCTGCTGGTCACGGCGGTGATGTTCCAGGGCCCGATCCGCGGCGCCCTGGCCGCGCCCGTGATGCAGAGCTGGATGACGGTCTTCGTGGCGGTCATGGTCCAGGCGCTGCCGTTCCTGGTCCTCGGCGTGCTGCTGTCGGCGGCGATCGCGGTGTTCGTGCCGGCGTCGTTCTTCGCCCGGGCCCTGCCGAAACGCCCGGTCCTCGCGGTTCCGGTCGCGAGCGCGGCGGGCGCGGTGCTGCCGGGCTGTGAGTGCGCCTCGGTGCCGGTCGCCGGGGCACTGGTGCGCAGAGGCGTCACACCCGCGGCGGCGCTGGCTTTCCTCCTCTCCGCGCCCGCCATCAACCCGATCGTGCTGACGGCGACGGCCGTGGCCTTCCCCGGCAACCCGGAGATGGTCCTGGCCCGTTTCGTCGCGAGCCTGCTGGTGGCCTGCGCGATGGGCTGGCTCTGGCACCGCCTGGGCCGCACGGACTGGCTGCGTCCCCCGGAAAGGGCGTCGTACGAGGGCCAGGGCAAGGGCGCGGCCTTCTGGGGCTCGGTGCGCCACGACGTGACACACGCGGGCGGCTTCCTGGTGATCGGCGCGATGGCCGCGGCGACGCTCAAGGCGGTGGTGCCGGCGGAGTGGCTGCGACTGGCGGCCGGACACCCCGTGCTGTCGGTCCTGGCCCTCGCCGTCCTGGCCGTTCTCCTCTCCATCTGCTCGGAGGCGGACGCGTTCGTGGCGGCGTCGCTGACCCAGTTCTCGCTGACGGCCCGTCTGACGTTCCTGGTGGTGGGGCCCATGATCGACCTGAAGCTCTTCGCGATGCAGGCGGGCACCTTCGGCCGCGCCTTCGCCCTGCGCTTCGCCCCCGCGACCTTTGCCCTGGCCGTCGTCGTGTCGGCCCTGACCGGAACGGTCCTGCTGTGAACCGCCTGGCCCAGAGCGCCCTCCTCTTCCTCCTGGGCGCCACGCTGCTGCACGCCGGCATGACCGACCTCTATCTGCGCTACGTCAAGGCGGGCCTGCGCCCACTGGTCCTGCTGGCGGGCGTGGTACTGATCGCGACGGCGGCGGCGACGCTCTGGTACGAACGCCGCGGCAGCGGGCACGGACACGATGGCGCCAGGCACAGCCACGATGGCGCCGGGGGCGAACATGATGGCGACGGGCACGGGCCAGATGGCGACGGGCACGGGCACGGGCACGACAGCGACGGACAGGGGCACGGGCACGACCACCACCACGAACCCCGCGTCACCTGGCTCCTCACGCTCCCCGTCCTGGCCCTGATCCTGGTCGCCCCGCCGGCCCTGGGCTCCTACAGCGCCTCCCACACCGGCACGGCCCTCCAGAAACCCTTCGGCTTCCCGGACCTCCCCGCCGACGGCCCGCTCCGCCTGGGCGTGGCCGACTACGCGGGCCGCGCGGTCTACGGCGACGGCCGTTCCCTCCGCGACCGCGAGCTGAAGATCACCGGCTTCGTCACCCTGGACCGGGCGGGCTCCCTGTACCTGGTCCGCATGGGCCTCAACTGCTGTGCGGCGGACGCCCAGCCGGTCAAGATCGCCCTGACCGGCAACGTCCCCCCGGTCCTGAGCCCGGACACCTGGCTGGAGGTCACCGGCCGCTACACCCCGCGCCGGACCGAGGACCCGGTCAACAACGGCCCGATCCCGTACCTCGAGGTCACCCGCGCCAAGCCGGTGCCCACACCGCACGACCCCTATGACGAAACGTGGAACACATGACGCCCGGCGTAGCTCGGCTCCTTTCGGGTACTCGAAGAAGCCGTTGACCGCCGAGGGGGAGGGGGCCGCATGACCACACTCGAAGGCGAGCGGGCGACGGAACCGGACCGGGAACTCCTGACCGAGGCCCGCAGGGCACTGGCGAAGGCCGACAGCCGGGCCGGACTGACCCTGGCCACGCTCGGCGCGGCCCTGACCGCCCTGCTCGTGGCGATCACCGCCGGCGTCATCGCACCCGCTCAGTACGCCGTGATTCCCCAGATCCTCGTATGGGCCGGCTGCGCGGCCTGCGCCCCGTCCCTGGTCCTGCTGAGTCTGGCCGCGAGGCCCCGACCGGTCACCGACGACGAGCCCCGGCCGGAGACCCTCTCCCACACCGCCTGGCTCAAGTACCGCTCCATACGCCATGCGATGGCCTGGGGCGCGGTCTTCCTCACGCTCACCCTGGCGGGAACACTGGCCGGGGCGCTCACGTAAGGACTGTGCCGAGCCCTCCCCATGGGAGAACTCGGCACAGGCTCAGTGGGTCAGACCGAGCGGCTGGCCTTGAAGCCGTAGTGAATGATGTCCTTGCCGTCCTCGTCCCAGTTGAGGCGCAGGGCCCCGTCGGCGTACGCGCTCTTGCCGCCGACCTTCTTCTTGATCGTGGAGGACGTCCACGAACCGTTCCCGCTGCCGTTCATGGCGGCCAGCTTGGACCGGATGCCGAAGTCCTTCTTCAGCAGGATGGTGTCCGCGCCCGCGTCGGAGTGCTTGAGGTACAGCCGGAACTGGGCGCTGTCGAAGGTCTCCGACAGGTCGGTCCCCGAGTACCACGGGGGAGCGTCCCAGGTCACCTTGGCCTTGGCGTAGACATAGCTGCCGGACCGGGCCACACAGTTCTTGACGGTGAAGTCCCAGTTGTCGCCCCAGGGGCCGGTGTACCCCGCGTCGTCGATGGTCTTGGAGCTTTCCTTGCACTTCCAGCTCAGCGCGGCCGCCGGCGAGACGGACAGCACGGACGCGCCGACGACGGTGGCACCGACCAGCGCGACCGACATGAACTTCTTGCCTGCGGACGACTGCCGAGAAGGCACTGTTCGACGCAGATTCACTTTCAGGTTCCCCTCGTTGTGGTGTTGCGATCTGCCCACGCATGAGCAGAGAACGATCACCTTACAACGTGTTTACGACCGCACATGATCGAAGTGGCCTGGGAGTGGTGGCAGTTGGCACCGCGAGGGCAAGCGCTCGGACGGGTTCAGGTGGTCCGCCCCGACTTCAAGGACCGCGGCCTGCTCGACACGGCCATCGTCACGGTCCGCTTCGGCAACGGCGCCTTGGCCACCGCCGAGGCCACGTTCCAGGCGGTCTACGGCTACGACGTACGCGCCGAGGTCCTCGGCTCGGCCGGCATGCTCACCCGGGGCGACGCCCGCCGCACGCACCTGACCGCATACGGCCCGGACGGCCCCCGGGCTACCGGCCAGGCTAAACTGACACCGCGGGTACGGGTACGTACGCGTACCCGCACCCCGGGTCGATGCGTGAAAGGGAACTCTCGCGATGTCTGATGCCAACGTCCGGATCCCCGCCGACGCCCGCGACCGCCTGGCCGAGATAGCTGCTGGGGAAGGACTGTCCTTGCGCTCCTACCTGGCCCGGCTGGCCGAGACCCTGCTCACTCCGGCAGAGCGGGCAGAACGGGCAGAGAAGGCACTGGCAGTGCTGCGGGAGTGGAACGGCTACGACCTCGACGAGCACCAGCAGGCCGAGCTGGACGCCGAGCTGGACCGCCGTATGGCCGAGGCGGGTGCCGCGTGACCCGTGATGTGCACGTGTTCCTGGACGAGAGCGCGATGGTGGCCGCCGGCCGGGGCAGCGTACTGACCTCGCGGCTTATCCATCGAGCTCACGCCGAGCCGGGCTGGTTCCTCTACGCCACGGTGTGTGCCCTGGTCGAGGCCGACCGGGCCCGGCCCGGTACCGCGGAGCACACCGAGGCGCTGCCCGGCGTCGCCATCGTCGACCTGGACCTGCCGGCCGCCCTCTCGGTGGCCCGCGCGACCACATGGGCCGACGCCCACACGCTCTATGCCGCCCAGCCCAGCCCCGACCGACCGGATGGTGCGGTGATCGCCACCACCAAGCCACACATGTGGAAGGAGCATCCGGTGCGCACCCTGGACCTCAGTCCCTGAACTCAGCGCCTCGGCAAGACGGTATGGGCGGAGGCGCATGTCGCTGCATCGGCTGACCTCTGAGGTGCGGCGCGCCCAGGCAGGCCCGCGGGCGCAACTACTCAGGTCGTGCTGGGGCGTGGCGCGCCTCGAAAGACCTGGCTGAGGTGCCAGGAGCGGTGGGCAGTGGCGATGGGCCGGACGCCGGGTTGCGGGCCGATGAGCGGACGGCCTGCGAGTGAGGTGACGTGTTCGCGGGCGGCGGGGCTACGGCCGACGAAGCGCTGCGAGACCAGGACGCGGTGGCCGTCGCCTATGCCGAGGACGCCCTTGTCGAAGAGCTTGTGGTGCAGGGAGCACAGACACAGCCCGTTGTCGACGTCGTCCGGGCCGTCGAACGCCCACCAGCGCACGTGAGCGGCCTCCAGTCCGACGGGCATGGTGCCGAGCATGCCGTCGTAGCCGCAGAAGGCGCACTGGTACTCGTAGGCGGTCAGCACCACGTCCCGCATTCGCGGGTCCCGCCGCCGTCTTTCGGGCGCTGCCAGGGAGTCCGTCTCCGCAAGCTCCAGTTCGAGGCCGACCGCCTCGCACAGGTCCTGGTGCAGTGACGGCGGGAAGTGCAGATCCAGCAGCACCCTTGCCATGCGCCCCAACAGCGAGGGCTCCCGTCCGAGAGCCACCCGCAGGTCAGGGCTCAGCCGCCCGGTGGCTCCGCTGGCCCGCAGTTCCCGAACTCCGGTGCCGGGGCTGCCGGGCCCGCGATCGGTCCGTACCTCCCACATGTCGTCGCTGACCAGATGATGAAAGGGATAGGCGGGACTGGTCCCGCGCGCCGGACCGTACTCCGCCAGCAGTTGCTTCAGATCGGCCTCCACCGCGCTGTATCGCAACCCGTCCTCGGAATCCGCCTGGAATCGGGCCAGTGCGTACAGCAGCAGCAACGGCTTGTGCGGCGCCCGCACCCCGTCCCGACTCCACTGCCTGAGCTTCGAGGCTCGCTCCAACCAGTCCATGGCCCGTGATCGTAGTGACGCATCGCCCCACATCACGGCCCAGAAGTGCATAGCCGTCGTCACAGGGCCTGCACGCAGATGGCCACCGACAAGATGGCGCCGCTCACTGCGACGCCCATGCGCAGCGTGATCCACAGTGCGTAAAGACGCACCTTGCCCACGCGGTTGACGGAGCGGCTTGGGGGCGAGTCAGTTGTCGAGTAGACCCCGGAGCGCTGCCAGTGGCAGGCGGGCTTCCGGAACGGCGGTTTCCCCATCGAATCGAACGCCCTCTGCCGTCAAGACCTCCACAGGTGTCCCGGTGCGTGTTGAGTCCGGCCACCGGAACCCCGCGCTGACACGCCCCACCGCGGTGAGGACCCGCCACGCGTTGGGGCACTGGCGGCAGGTGGCCAGGTGGGTGCCGACGGGAACGGCATGGCTGCCGATGACGGATGCCACGTCACCGTAGGTCGTCCACCGCCCGGGCGGGATGGCGTCCAGCAGGGTGTGGAGACTCGTCCAGTCCTTGCGGGTGTCGCTGAGTTGCTTGGCCAGGTCCGCGATGCTGGCCCCTGCCAACGCCGCCCACTCATCGGGATCGACGGTGTTCGGGACGTTGTCGGTGTCGACGTCCCACCAGGTCGTCCCCTGGATGCCGTCGGGAGTCCGGCCGGTCACGCTCTTGAAGATGTGGTTGGCCAGTCCGGTCGGCGTGTACGGCTTGCCGTCGGCATCCCAGGTCAGCGGTTTGGCGGTGTTGTTGTTCCAGGAGACCGTCGCGCGGCTGTCATCCTCACCTGCCCAGGCGAGGATGGCCTCGCGGATGGATTGCGGTGCGCCGTGCCTCGGCGTAAGCCGCAGTCTGCTCCCGTCCGGCAGCAGGCCGGCGGCGACGAGGACATGCGCGGCGTTACGGGCCCGGGAGCGCTCCTCCAACTTCTGGGCGGCGGCCTTGGCCTCGACCCGGGCAGGAGCGAGCGTGAACTCCTCCACCTCCGGCGTCGGATAGAACTTGGTGAAGCCGACGACGAGATGGCCATCCACCTTCCACAGGCCCACCTGAACGAGGTCGATGTCGAGGTTCATCTCCGACAGCCACACCACGGTGTGGGTCACCTGCTTGGGGAAGTCAGCGGCGATGATCACTTGTCGAGGACGCTGGAGAAGTTCCGGACTCCAGTCTCCGTCCACATGGTCCAGGAGGCGCTGCCTGCACGCGTCGAGCTCGACGGCCTGCCCCCTGCCTCTCAGGAAGTCGCGGTGCGCCTGCGCCAAGGTGCCGAGGTCGAACCGGGACACCAGGGCGGCGTACGTGATTGCCTGGAGATGTACGTCTCGGTCGGCCGTTCCCCGCTTCAGCTCGACCACTACGAGGCGACCGGTGGCGTCCAGCCCAAGGATGTCCAGCCGATCCCTTGCCGGCACTCCGTCCGTATCGGCCCACCGGTCGAACTCAGCGGTGATCACGAGCACCGAATCGCCCAGGACCTGCGGGTTGTCAATCACCCACTCCTGTAGGTGCTGCCGTTCGAGGAGCCCCTCCGCGGCAAGTCCGGTCGGCGCGATCGGTGTTGCCGACCGGCCCGCAACGGCGAAGAGATGATCCACTACGTCCCCCTCATGCGCCCTGGCAGCGTCACACCGGGCGTCCAGAGCCTACGTGCAGGTCGGTCTCTTGGGCGGCCGGTTTCACCGGACTCAAAAGGGCTCCGGGAGCGCCCGGAGCCGGATCTCGAAGATCACACCCAGCCGGCTCCCCAATCAGGGCCACAACGCAAATCAGGCCCGCTGCTGATCTCTCAGCACTGGGCCTGACCTGGTATTTCAACTGTCGGGGTGGCGGGATTTGAACCCACGACCTCTTCGTCCCGAACGAAGCGCGCTGCCAAGCTGCGCTACACCCCGATGCCGCTGCTGTCGCGGCGACGTCGTTTACTTTAGCCCACCGGTGGCTAGAGACGAAATCCGGTTTTCCAGGGGTGCCGGAGGGGGTTCGGGCGGGCGTGGTCGAGGGCTACGAGGAGGACCGCCAGGGCGTAGAGGGAGAGGCCGAGGAGGAGGGCGTTGCCGAGGACCTTCTTGTAGCCGTCCTGGTCGACGTCGAGGAAGGGGTAGAGGTAGCGGCCGGATGAGCCCGGGAGGAGCAGTTCACCTCGGATGAGGGAGAAGGCCAGGTAGGCCAGGGGATAGAGCAGCCAAGTGCTGGCCTGGCGCAGATGCAGGCGGCCGGGCGGGGTGAGCAGGAGCCAGTCCAGTACGGCGGCGATCGGGGTCACCGTGTGGAGGGTGTAGTGGGTGAGGGCCTGCCAGCCCGTCGGGTGGGCCGCTTCGCCCGTGAGGGAGAAGGGACTCGCCTCGTTCGCCAGGAGCACGTGGTACGCCAGGGCCGCGATGACGACGTAGAGGGTCGTCGCGCCCAGCAGGGCTCCCGGCAGGGGGCGGCCGGCCGACCAGGCGCGGCGGGCCGAGACGGCCATGACCAGCGCCAGCAGGATGTTGCTCTGGATCGCGAAGTAGCCCAGGGCCCGGGACGGGTCGCCGAGGAGCAGTTCGAGTGTCACGCCGACGGCCGCCGCGCAGGCGACCAGCAGGCGGAAGGCCGCGGCCGCGGGGCGGCGGACCGGGCTGACGACGGCCGTGGCCGGGACGGGGGAGGGCTTCAGCGCGGGCCTGCCCGGTATCGCGGGCAGGTCCGGGATGTCCCTGGGTATCGGGGCGGTCATGCCCCCACGCTGACAGAAGCGGACATAGGGGGCGATGCGGGCGGGGCTGTGTGGGTTACCAGGGTTGCCCTATACCCCGCCGATCACCCCGCCGGTCACCCGCCGATCCGACCCGCGAGCCCGGCCGCACCCCCGCTACTCGCGCCGCTCCCGCCCCACCAGGGTCGTCAGTAGCGTCGCCTCCGCTATTCCCGCCCCACCAGCGTCAGCAGCGTCGCCTCCGGCGGGCACGCGAACCGTACCGGCGTGTAGCGGCTCGTGCCGCAGCCCGCCGACACGTGCAGATACGACGTACGGTCCTCCACCGTGTGCGTCGACAGGCCCTTCACCCGGTCCGTGTCCAGGTCGCAGTTGGTGACCAGGGCGCCGTGGAAGGGGATGCACAGCTGGCCGCCGTGGGTGTGGCCGGCCAGGATCAGGGGGTAGTCGTCGGCCGTGAAGGCGTCCAGGGTGCGCAGGTAGGGGGCGTGGACGACGCCCATCGAGAAGTCGGCGGAGTCGGACGGGCCGCCGGCCACCTGCGCGTAGCGGTCCCGCTTGATGTGCGGGTCGTCCAGGCCCGTCAGCTCCAGTGAGACGCCCTCGATCTTGAGCGTGCCGCGGGTGTTGGTCAGGTTGAGCCAGCCCGCCGCGTCGAAACCGTCCCGCAGGTCCTCCCACGGGTTGTGCACCACACCCACGGCCGGGGCGTTGCCGTTGAGGCCGTGGCGGCCCTGGGCCCTCTCCAGCAGGTAGCGGGCGGGGTTGCGCAGCGTGGGGCCGTAGTAGTCGTTCGAGCCGAAGACGTACGCGCCCGGGAACTCCATCAGGGGGCCGAGCGAGTCCAGGACCTCCGGGACGCCCTCCGGGTCGGAGAGGTTGTCGCCCGTGTTGATCACGAAGTCGGGGCGCAGGCCCGCCAGGGAACGCAGCCAGCGCTGCTTCTTGCGCTGGCCGCCGACCATGTGGATGTCGGAGACCTGCAGCACGCGCAGAGGGCGCATTCCGGAGGGCAGGACCGGGACGGTGACCCGTCGGAGGCGGAAGGAGCGGGCTTCGAAGCCCGCGGCGTACAACAGACCGGCGGCACCAGCCGCCGCGATTCCCAGGGGGACTCCGTATCGCGCGCGCATACGACCATCGTCTCAGACCCCGGACGTGGACCCCGCCCGGGCGGTGACCCGAAACCCCCTGGCGGCACCGGCGCTTCGAAACCGCAGCCCCGCCGCAGTCCCGGCACCACTCCGCCCCCGTCCCGCCACCGCCCCGCAAAACAGGGGGCGTCTTTCCTCCGGTACCTGCGACAATCAGCCCCATGACCACGCTCAAGTCGAAGCTGCAGGATGACCTCAACGTTGCGATCAAGGAGCGCGACGAGCTCCGCTCCTCGACGCTCCGGCTGACGCTCGCCGCGATCACCAAGGAGGAGGTCGCGGGCAAGGAGAAGCGCGAGCTCTCCGATGACGAGGTGCAGAAGGTGATCACCCGCGAGGCCAAGAAGCGCCGCGAGGCGGCCGAGGCCTTCGCGCAGGGCGGTCGTGCCGAGAGCGCCGAGCGGGAGAAGGCGGAGGGCGAGGTGCTCGCCGGGTACCTGCCCAAGCAGCTGTCCGACGACGAGCTCCAGCAGATCGTGGCCCAGGCCGTCGAGGAGGCCAAAGCCGCCGGTGCCGAGGGGCCGCGGGCCATGGGCGCCGTCATGAAGATCGTGAACCCGAAGGTGGCCGGGCTGGCCGAGGGCGGCCGCGTCGCCGCCGAGGTGAAGAAGCTGCTGGCCGGCTGACCGGCCTCGAGCCGGCCGCTGCGGGTTGAGCCGATCGGTATGACTGGTGGGGCGAAGGGGGGCCGATGAAGGCGGCCAATCGGGGGGACGGCAGGGATCTCGACGTGCTGAGGTTGCTGTACCTCGGGCTCGACGACGCGACCGTTGCCCGACGGCTCGGGGTCAGTCATCGGACCGTGCAGCGTCGCGTCCAGAGGATCATGACGGATCTCGGAGTGAGCGGCCGTTTCGCCCTGGGGGCGAAGGCGCAGGAGCTCGGGCTCATCTTCGGCATCAACGAAGGCCGCAGGGAGGCCGGCCGTACCGGGTAAGGGACATACGGCCGGCCCCCTGCGACTCCCACATCTCGCCCAACGCGGGTGTGACGCGGTGGGTCAGGCCACCCCGTGGCAATTCGAGACCACGTTGGAACCGAAATCGATGCCGCCCGTGGTGGTGCCGTCCCAGTTTCCGAGGAAGGCGTTGATGACGACGCTCGTTCCCTCCGCGATGTTGAGGTCGACGTCGCGGACGCCGGAGTCCGCGCCGTTCCTGTTCCAGTAGAAGTAGTGGCCGTCGCCGTAGATTTCGATGCCTCCGATGGCGGAGTTCCCGTCGGCGAAGATGTCGTCGACCAGGAGATGTTCGCCGTACGCCTTGAACGTGGCCTTGGCGCCGCCGTTGTCGGAGTAGTCGGTGCAGTTGGTCTCGGCCTGGGCGGTTGCCGTCATACCGATGGTGAGTGCCGCGAAGATCGGAAGTACGGCCGCGGCGCGTGCGAACTTGCGCATGGATTACCTCTTTTTGTCTCGGGGTGGATCCGTCGGTTTCTGGTTCAGCCCTTGTGGCAGGAGGCCGCGATCACGAGCCGCGCCTTCACGTCCGCCGAGAAGGGGGTGCCGGCCGCGGGGCTCTGCTCGCAGACCTTGTATGACCAGCTACGTTCCTTGGACACGGTTCCTCCGGTGGCATCCACGTGGATGTGCCTCGGTGTGTATCCCGACAGCACGAGCCGGTCGGTGGCCTTACGGAGGGCCATGCCCTCGATGTCCGGCGTCGCGTCGGCTTTCCCTTCGGCGCCGACCCTCGGCGGGCATGTCTCGGAACTCCGGACCGTGAACAGGACAACCGCCTTGAGGTCCGGTTTCTCCTTCTCGAAACAGACCTTGAATTTCTCCGCGTGGGCCGGGCTGACATACCGGTTCAGGTCTGTCGCATCACGGAGCGAGAACCCTTTGCCCTCGTCCGCCTTTTCTTTCATGACGACGTCGAGGGGGCCCTTGGCCGGATGGGCGGTGGATTCGGCTTCACCGTGGGCCGCAACCGGCTCTCCGCGTTCCTCGCCGGCTGTGCCCGAGCCGCACGCGGTGACCCCGGCCAGAACTGTCAGAGTGGCCGCGGCACTTGCCAAGAAGCCGCGTGTTCGCCGCTCGGAGATGTTCCGGAGCCCCATGAATGCATTCCCCCCTCATGCGCCTGATGAGTAAAGGAACACCAGTTCAATTGGGGAGTCAAGGGCGCCGGTGCTGTCCGGATTGGGTCGTTGCTGGGTGAATCTAACCCTTCGTGGCCGTCTCGCGTGGTGCCTGCCCGGCCCGCAGCCTCGCCGCCTTCACGATCACGGCGGCCCACCCGGAATCACCCGGGCCGGCGAGTCCGTCACGCACCGCGGCCCGGTCCAGACGGTGCCACACACCGGCCTCCGTCCAGGCGGTGAAGCGGCGGTGCGCGGTCGCCGGTGAGACCTCGAGCCAGGGCGGCAGCATCCGCCAGGGGCAGCCGCTGGTCAGCACCCACACCACCGCGGTGAGCACCCTGCGCTCGTCGACGGGCGCGGTGCCCCCGCCCTGCCGACGCGGTGTGAACGGTGGCAGCAGCGGCTCCGTCAGGGCCCACAACTCGTCGGTGACCAGTCGCCGGGCGAGATCGCCTGTCATGCTCACCATCGTCGTCGTCACCACATGAGACAGCGGCGTGCTCGACGCAGGTTGTCGTAATCACGCCAGGGCCGACCCGGGGCGGCCCTGGCGCGGGTCACTCAGCCGAACCGGCCGCCGTTGCCGTTGCCCCCGCCGTTGTCCTGGCCCCGGAAGAAGCCCTCGGGGAGGGAGAACGAAGGCGTCGGAATGGGCTCGCCGCCCCCGCCGCCGTTGTTGTTTCCGCCGACCAGGCCGCCGATGAAGCCACCGTTGCCGTTGCCGTTGCCCCCGTCGTCACGGTCGTCGTCGCGGTCCTCGTCGTCACGGTTCTTGTTGCGGCCGTCGGGGATGTGGATGTCGTTGAACTGCTCCACGGGCTTGCCCTCCAGCGCGCCCGACATCATGTCGCGCCAGATCGGACCGGGGACCTCACCACCGAAGACCTTGCCGTACGACCGGCCGCCGATGGTGATGCCGGACATCTTCCGCTTGTGCGCGGGGTCGCCGACCCACACCGCGCCGGCCATGTTCGGCGTGTAACCCACGAACCAGGCCGCGTAGCGCTCGTCCGTCGTACCGGTCTTGCCCGCGCTGGGACGGCTGCCGAGGCCGGCCTTCGAACCCGTACCGTCCTCGACGACGCCCTTCAGCAGCGCGTTGATCGTGTCGGCGGTCTTCTCGGACATCGCGCGCGAGCAGGTCGACTTCGGGACCTGAAGCGACTTGGTCTCGCCACCGACCCGCTGGCTGACCGACTCGATGGCGATCGGCGTGCAGTACATGCCGCGCGCGGCGAAGGTCGCGTACCCGTTGGCCATGGTCAGCGGGGACATCTCCTGGGTGCCGAGGGCGATCGACGGCGCCTGGTCCATCTTGCGGCCGTCGGCCCGCTCGACGCCCATCTTCTTCGCCATCGCCGTCACGGGGCAGATGCCGATGTCACTGATCATCTGGACGTAGTAGGTGTTGACCGACTTGGCGGTCGCTTCCTTCATGTCGTACGGGCCGACCTCCGAACTGTTCTCGTTCTCGAGCTTGGCGGGGTCGGTCCGGCTGTTCCGCCAGGTCTTGCCGTCGCAGGCGGAGACCGGGCTCGGGTAGGCCATCTGGTACGGCGCCGAGTACACCTTGTTCGCCGGCATGCCGTCCTCGATGGCCGCCGCCGCCACGATCGGCTTGAACGTCGAACCGGGCTGGTAGCCCATACCGCCGCCCATGTCGTCGTTGACGGACAGGTTGAGGGTCGTCTCGCCCTTCTTGATGTCGACGCCGTACGGACGCGACTGGCCCATGGCGAGGATCTTGCCGGTGCCGGGCTGGACGATGCTGGCGGCGGTGGCCACCTCGTCGCTCGTGTAGACGTGGTCCTTGATGGACCGCTGTGCCGAGTCCTGGGCCTCCGCGTCCATGGTGGTGCGGATGGTGAGGCCGCCCTGGTTCCAGACCTTCGCCCTGGCCTCCTTGGTCTTGCCGAAGACCTTGTCGTTCAGGAAGACCTCGCGCACGTAGTCACAGAAGAAGCCCGCGCCCTTGACCGCCGTGATGCAGCCGTTCCTGGGCTTGCTGACCTTGAGGCCGAGCGGCGCCTTCATCGCCTCGCCGGCCTGCGCCCGGGAGATGTCGCCGACGGCGGCCATGCGCTGGAGCACGATGTTGCGGCGCTTGGTGGCCTCCGCCTCGTCGTTGACCGGGTCGTACCGGCTGGGCGACTGGACGATGCCGGCGAGAAGGGCCGACTCCTCGATGTTGAGGTCCTTGGCGGACTTGGAGAAGTAGCGCTGGGCCGCGGCCTCGACGCCGTAGGCCTGCTGGCCGAAGAACGTGATGTTCAGGTAGTTCTCGAGGATCTTCTTCTTCCCGAGCTCTTCCTCGACCTGGATCGCGTACTTCAGCTCGCGGATCTTGCGGCCGATGGTTTGCTGGGTGGCCTGCGCGACCTTCGTCGGGTCGTCGCCCGCCTCCTCGACGAAGACGTTCTTCACGTACTGCTGCGTCAGGGTCGAGGCGCCCTGGGAGACCTCACCGCTGCGCGCGTTCTTGTTGAGGGCGCGCAGGACGCCCTTCAGGTCGACCGCACCGTGCTGGTAGAAGCGTGAGTCCTCGATCGCGACGATCGCCTTCTGCATGTACGGCGAGACGTCCTTGAGCGGGACCACCGTGCGGTCGCGCGAGTAGACCGTGGCGATCTGGCCGCCGTCGGCGTCGAGGATCGTGGTGCGCTGACTCAGCGGCGGCGTCTTCATGTTGGCGGGGAGCTCGTCGAAGCTCTCGACCGAGCCCTTCGCCGCGAGCCCCAGCGCGCCCACGGCGGGCAGCGCGATGCCGGCCAGCACGGCTCCCGCAAGGACACTGACACCGAGGAACTTGGCGGCCTGCTGCGCAGGAGACAGACCACCGCCCGAGCTCTTCTTTGGCATGAGGGCAGCCTACGTTCTCATTCGCCGGACAGGCGTATATGCCTTGGCCTAAGCTGCTCTCAACTGTCACAGCAGTGAGGCCACGTATCAATACGTCCGGCGACCCCGAATCGTTCCGGGTGTTCCCCAACTTTTTTGGTGGGGTCGTGTCCGAATCCGCCTTGTGTGTCATGCGGCGTCCGTTGTGACGCAACTGAACTGTCCTGGTTTGCCGGGAAAGTTATTTATGTCGCCAGCTCACTCCCCCGGGTGATCTGCCGCTTACCCATAGTCCGTTCGGGCCATTCAAGATTGGGCCCGACGGGGGTGTTGCGCTGTGCCCACCTTCCGTAACGTCCTCAACTGGCGGCGGTGAATATGCCGCTGCCGCCGTGGGGGAGCCTCGATTCGGGAGAGGACGGCGCCGGTATGGGCTGGGTAGTCGACTGGAGTGCGCAGGCGGCCTGCCGCACTACCGATCCGGATGAACTGTTCGTTCAAGGAGCAGCGCAGAACAGGGCCAAGGCGGTATGCACCGGATGTCCGGTGCGTACGGAGTGCCTGGCCGACGCGCTCGACAATCGCGTCGAGTTCGGCGTGTGGGGAGGCATGACGGAGCGGGAACGCCGCGCATTGCTGCGCAGGCGGCCCACGGTGACGTCCTGGCGCCGGCTGCTGGAGACGGCGCGCAGCGAGTACGAGCGCGGCACGGGTGTCGTGTCCCTCGACGACGACGAGATCTACGAGAACTACGCCGCGGTGAGCTGAGGAGTTCCCACCGGGGACTCTACGGGGGCTCCTCGTCGCTGATGTCCGGTCGAGGGCCCGTACGGGCCCTCAGGCATCACGGCCGGGCGACTCCGGCTCGGCCGCGTCGGGAAGCTCGCGTTCGTTCGCCGCGAGCCGGTCGCCGATGTCGCGCAGTCCCGCGAGGTCGTGCACATCGCCGGGCAGCGCGCCTACTTCCGTCACGGCCACCTCGGGGTGCAGCGCGGCGAAGCGGTCACGCGTGCGCTGCTCACGGGAGAGCAGCTGCATGCGTTCGGCGTGCAGCCTCAGCAGGCCTGCCGTGAGCTGGTCGATGGACCGCTCGGGGTCTTCGGTGTCAGCGATGTCTTCGGCGTCCTCGGCGTTCTCGGTGGGGGAGCCACCCTCGGGAGCCGAAGTCGATGCCGTGGCTGGGGTCTGAGCCGGGGTCTGAGCTGGGGTCTGATCTGAGGTCTGAGCTGGGGTTTCGGACGTGGAAGAGGCTGAACTGTCGTATGCGTCGGGGGAGTTACGAAGTCCAGCTTTCCCGCCCTCCTGATCCACAATGCGGGGCTCTTCAAGATTTTCCGCGGCGGCGAGCGCCCGCTCGGCCGACAGCCGGTCGGCACCGCTGCCGTGGACCCGGTTGAGCACCAGCCCGGCGAGCGGCATGTCCTCCGCGGCCAGGCGCTCGACGAAGTACGCGGCCTCGCGCAGCGCGTCCCGCTCCGGGGCCGCGACCACGAGGAACGCCGTCCCGGGCGCCTGGAGCAGCTTGTACGTCGCGTCCGCGCGTGTGCGGAAGCCCCCGAACGTCGTGTCCATCGCGGACACGAACGTCTGGACGTCCTTGAGGAGCTGACCGCCGAGCAGCTTGCCGAGGGTGCCGGTCATCATCGACATCCCGACGTTCAGGAACTTCATCCCGGCGCGCCCGCCCAGCTTCGCCGGCGCCGTCAGCAGCCGGATCAGCCGCCCGTCCAGGAACGACCCGAGCCGCTTGGGCGCGTCCAGGAAGTCCAGCGCCGAGCGGGACGGCGGGGTGTCGACGATGATCAGGTCCCACTCGTCCCTGGCCCGCAGCTGCCCGAGCTTCTCCATCGCCATGTACTCCTGCGTGCCCGCGAAGCCCGCCGAGAGTGACTGGTAGAAGGGATTGCCCAGGATCGCGGCCGCCCGCTCGGCGTCCGCGTGCACCTCGACGATCTCGTCGAAGGTGCGCTTCATGTCGAGCATCATCGCGTGCAGCTCGCCGCCCGCGGAGTCGTCGATGCCCTTGACCCGGCGCGGGGTGTTGTCGAGGGAGTCGATGCCCATGGACTGGGCGAGCCGGCGGGCCGGGTCGATGGTGAGGACGACCACCTTGCGGCCCCGCTCGGCCGCGCGCAGGCCCAGGGCCGCCGCGGTCGTGGTCTTGCCGACCCCGCCCGAGCCGCAGCACACCACGATCCGGGTCTTCGGGTCCGCCAGCAGCGGATCGACGTCGAGCAGGCGGGCGGGGGACATGCGGGGGCGGGCCGGGTCGTGGGTGTGGGCCGGGTCCGGTCGACTCATGACATCCCCTGCTTCCGACTCATGACCAGCTTCATGACGCCTTGTTCCACGGCTGCCTTCATGGACACGCCCCGTCCGGCGGCGGCCCCGCTCATGACACGCCCTGCCCGCGCAGGTCGCGGGCCAGCGCGTACAGCCCCGCCAGGTCCATGCCCTCGGCGAACAGCGGCAGTTCGTGCAGCGGCAGGCCGAGCTCGGCCAGCACCGCACGCTGCTCGTGCTCCAGCGCGTACCGCTCGCCGTACTCCTCGGCCTGCGTGAGCAGCGGGTCCACCAGCCGCTCGGCGCGCCCGCCGCGCCGTGCGCCGCCGAGCCCGGCGGACGACAGCGACCGTGCAACCGTGGAACGCGTGGCCGTCCGGACGAGTTCCAGATCTGCCTCGTCCAACACCTCCGGACGCACCATGTTCACGATGATCCGCCCCACCGGCAGCCGCGCCGACCGCAGCTCGGCGATGCCGTCCACGGTCTCCTGGACGGGCATCTCCTCCAGCAGCGTCACCAGGTGCACGGCCGTCTCCGGCGACTTCAGCACCCGCATCACGGCCTGTGCCTGATTGTGTATCGGGCCGATCTTGGCGAGGCCGGCCACCTCGTCGTTGACATTGAGGAAACGCGTGATGCGCCCGGTGGGCGGCGCGTCCATGACGACGTAGTCGTAGGTGAACCGCCCGCTGCGCTCCTTGCGCCGCACCGCCTCGCACGCCTTGCCGGTGAGGAGTACGTCCCTCAGGCCCGGCGCGATGGTGGTGGCGAAGTCGATCGCGCCGAGCTTCTTCAGGGCCCGTCCGGCGCTGCCCAGCTTGTAGAACATCTGGAGGTAGTCCAGAAGGGCCAGTTCGGGGTCGATGGCCAGTGCGTACACCTCCCCGCCCCCGGGAGCGACGGCGATCTTCCGCTCCTCATAAGGCAGCGCTTCAGTTTCGAAGAGCTGCGCGATGCCCTGGCGGCCTTCGACCTCGACGAGAAGCGTCCGCTTCCCCTCCGTGGCCAAGGCCAGCGCTAGGGCTGCGGCCACCGTGGTCTTGCCGGTACCGCCCTTGCCGCTGACGACCTGGAGCCTGCTCACGTATTCGAGCCTAACCAGTCGGCGCCCGGGCTACTCCGGAGGCTGTGGACAACCGCCGCCGTGGTCGGCCGCCTGCCCCTGTCCGCCAGGGGCTAGAGTCGGCCGCATGACCAAGTGGGAATACTCAACCGTGCCGCTGCTCGTCCACGCCACGAAGCAGATTCTGGACACCTGGGGCGAGGACGGCTGGGAGCTCGTCCAGGTCGTGCCCGGCCCGAACAACCCCGAGCAGCTCGTGGCCTACCTGAAGCGGGAGAAGCAGTAATGGGTGCCGTCGAGGCGAAGCTGGCCGAACTCGGTCTGACCCTGCCCGACGTCGTCCCGCCGCTGGCCGCGTACCAGCCGGCCGTGCAGAGCGGCCCGTACGTCTACACCGCCGGGCAGCTCCCGATGGTGGACGGCAAGCTTCCGGTCACCGGCAAGGTCGGTGCGGAGGTCACCCCGGAGGAGGCCAAGGAGCTGGCGCGTACGTGCGCGCTGAACGCCCTGGCCGCCGTCAAGTCCGTCGCCGGTGACCTGGACCGCATCGCGCGCGTGGTGAAGGTCGTCGGCTTCGTGGCCTCGGCCTCGGACTTCACGGGCCAGCCCGCGGTGCTGAACGGCGCGAGCGAGCTGCTCGGCGCGGTCCTCGGCGACAAGGGCGTGCACGCGCGCAGCGCGGTGGGCGTGGCGGTGCTGCCGCTGGACGCCCCGGTGGAGGTCGAGATCCAGGTGGAGCTCGCGTAGCGCCCTACGGCGCTCGCGCAGGCCTTTTCGGCGGTCCTTTCGGCATGCCCTTTCGGCAGGCCATTGGCAGGCCCTTTCCGCAGGCCTTCTCCGCAGGCCCGGGTGCGGCATCGGCCCCGGGGGCCACTCGAACATCCGCCCGTCACGGGATAGCCTCGCGCCCATGGCGAACGGTCAGTGGTATCCCCCGGAGTGGCCGGACCGCATCCGCGCACTGGCGGCCGGCAGCCTCACGCCGGTCACCCCGAAGCGCGCGGCCACCGTCATGCTCCTGAAGGACACAGGCACCGGCCCGGCCGTCCACATGCTGCGCAGACGCGCCTCCATGGCCTTCGCCGGAGGCGCGTACGCGTATCCGGGCGGCGGCGTCGACCCCCGGGACGACGATCACCAGGTCCGCTGGGCGGGCCCCACGCGCGCGTGGTGGGCGGACCGGCTCGGCGTCGACGAGACGGAAGCCCAGGCGATCGTCTGCGCGGCCGTACGGGAGACGTACGAGGAGGCGGGCGTCCTGCTCGCCGGACCGGCGCCCGACTCGGTCGTCGGCGACACCACCGGGGCCGACTGGGAGGCGGACCGTGCCGCCCTGGTCGCCCGGGACCTGTCCTTCGCGGAGTTCCTGGACCGCCGCGGCCTGGTCCTGCGCTCCGATCTGCTCGGCGCCTGGACCCGCTGGATCACCCCGGAGTTCGAGGCCCGCCGCTACGACACCTGGTTCTTCGTGGCGGCCCTTCCCGAGGGACAGCGCACCCGCAACGCCTCCACCGAGGCGGACCGTACGGTGTGGATCGCCCCGGGCGAGGCGGCGGCCGGCTACGACAAGGGCGAGCTGCTGATGATGCCGCCGACCCTCGCGACCCTGCGCCAGCTGACGCCGTACGACACGGCCGCCCGGGCGCTCGCGGACGCCCCGGGGCGTGACCTCACGCCGGTGCTGGCCACGGCCCGTCTCGTGGACGACGAGATCGTGCTCTCCTGGCCGGGCCACGACGAGTTCACCAAGCACATCCCGACCACCGGTGGAGCCACCGCATGACGGACGCAGCAGCCCTTCCCGGCCAGCCCCGTGGCGGTGTCCTCACGGGCCCCGCCACCGCGCGGGCCGTCAACGTCCTGGCCCCCAACCCGTCGGCGATGACCCTGGACGGCACGAACACCTGGATCCTCTCCGAGCCCGACTCGGACCTGGCCGTGGTGGTCGACCCGGGCCCGCTGGACGACGGGCACCTGCGCCATGTCGTCGCCACGGCGGAGCAGGCCGGCAAGCGCGTCGCCCTGACGCTGCTGACCCATGGCCACCCCGACCACGCCGAGGGCGCCGGGCGGTTCGCCGAACTGACCGGCACGCGCGTTCGTGCGCTCGATCCGGCCCTCCGGCTGGGGGACGAGGGACTGGCCGCCGGGGGCGTGATCACCGTCGGCGGCCTCGAACTGAAGGTCGTACCGACCCCCGGCCACACCGCCGACTCCCTGTCCTTCCACCTCCCGGCGGACCAGGCGGTCCTGACCGGCGACACGATCCTCGGCCGCGGTACGACGGTCGTGGCCCACCC
The DNA here is from genome assembly GCF_042673825.1 of Streptomyces sp. NPDC057002. Classification (NCBI taxonomy): domain Bacteria; kingdom Bacillati; phylum Actinomycetota; class Actinomycetes; order Kitasatosporales; family Streptomycetaceae; genus Streptomyces; species Streptomyces sp. NPDC057002. Next base: position 179,384 of record NZ_JBHURZ010000004.1, on the reverse strand, counting down.
CGACGGCCGCCTCGGCGACTATCTGGACTCCCTGCGGCGGCTCAGGTCCCTCTCCGTCGACGACGGCGTCCACACGGTGCTGCCGGGCCACGGGCCGGTCCTGGAGGACGCCCAGGGCGTCGTCGAGTACTACCTCGCCCACCGGGCCAAGCGCCTCGCACAGGTGGAAACGGCCGTCGAGGACGGCTACCGCACCCCCACCGAGGTCGTCGCCCACGTCTACGCGGACGTGGACCGCTCCCTGTGGCCGGCGGCGGAACTGTCGGTCCGGGCGCAGTTGGACTACCTGGAGGAGCACGGACTCATCTGACCGTGCCCGTGCACGACCGCCCTTGTACGACGTCGGGCCCCCTCTCCGCGAGGAGACGGGGCCCGATGACGTACGGCACGCGCGTGTGCGCGTCAGCGCGAGCGCTTGGCGAGGCGTTCCACGTCCAGCAGGATCACCGCGCGGGCCTCCAGGCGGAGCCAGCCGCGCTGGGCGAAGTCCGCAAGCGCCTTGTTGACCGTCTCGCGGGACGCGCCGACCAGCTGGGCCAGCTCCTCCTGCGTGAGGTCGTGGACGACGTGGATGCCCTCCTCGGACTGCACGCCGAACCGGCGCGAGAGGTCCAGCAGGGCGCGGGCGACCCGGCCCGGGACGTCCGAGAAGACGAGGTCGGACATCGCGTCGTTGGTCTTGCGCAGCCGGCGGGCGACAGCGCGCAGCAGCGCCGTGGCCACCTCGGGGCGGGCGTTCAGCCAGGGCTGGAGGTCGCCGTGGCCGAGACCGAGCAGCTTGACCTCGGTCAGTGCGGAGGCCGTCGCGGTGCGCGGGCCCGGGTCGAAGAGCGACAGCTCGCCGATGAGCTCGCCGGGGCCGACCACGGCCAGCATGTTCTCGCGGCCGTCCGGGGACGTGCGGTGGAGCTTGACCTTGCCTTCCGTGACCACATACAGGCGGTCGCCGGGGTCCCCCTCGTGGAACAGCGAGTCGCCGCGCGCGAGGGTCACCTCACTCATGGAGGCGCGGAGCTCCGAGGCCTGCTCGTCATCGAGCGCCGCGAAGAGCGGGTTGCGCCGCAGAACGTCGTCCACGAGTTCTCTCCTTGTCGACCTGCTCAGGGGACCTGGATCCCCCTTGTATCAAGGCACCGAGGTGCCCATTTTGCCGGACGGTCCAAACAGTGTGATCTGTCACAAGGATGCCGCACAGGTGTCCCGGGGTACGCGGCAGGGGTCCAATTGGACGCCGATCTTCAGGGCCCGGGGCAGATGTCAGTGCCACGCCTTAGGCTGGCCGGGTGTCCAAATCGCCGGTGAGAGCACAGGCCGAGGGGGCTGCGCGGGTGGTTGTACGTCGCGATTCCGCTGTGGGCGAACAGAGCCCCGATGGCGGTAGGAAAACGGCGAAAGCGACAGAGAGGGCGGTGCCTTCAGGCAAGTCGGCGCCGGCCAGGAAGGCTGCCGCCAAGAAGACAGTTGCGAAGAAGGCGGCATCTGTGAAGAAGGCGGCATCTGTGAGGAAGGCGCCTGCCGCCAAGAAGGTCACCGTCGCGCCCAAGAAGGCCACGGCCCGCGTCAAGGGCACCGCCCCCGCGAAGGCCGTCGTCCATCCGCCGGGTGACGAGTCGCGTACCGCCCTGGTCCGCCGGGCCCGCCGTATCAACCGCGAGCTCGCCGAGGTCTTCCCCTACGCCCACCCCGAGCTGGACTTCGACAACCCCTTCCAACTGGTCGTCGCCACGGTCCTGTCCGCCCAGACCACCGATCTGCGCGTCAACCAGACGACACCCGCCCTCTTCGCCAAGTACCCCGCCCCCGAGGACCTGGCCGCCGCCAACCCGGAGGAGGTGGAGGAGATCCTCCGCCCGTGCGGCTTCTTCCGGGCCAAGACCAAGTCGGTCATAGGGCTGTCCAAGGCCCTGGTGGAGGACTTCGGCGGTGAGGTCCCGGGCCGGCTGGAGGACTTGGTCAAGCTGCCCGGCGTAGGCCGCAAGACGGCGTTCGTCGTGCTCGGCAACGCCTTCGGGCGGCCCGGCATCACCGTGGACACGCACTTCCAGCGTCTGGTGCGCCGCTGGCAGTGGACCGGCGAGACCGACCCGGACAAGATCGAGGCCGCCATCGGCGCGCTCTTCCCGAAGAGCGACTGGACGGACCTCTCGCACCACGTGATCTGGCACGGCCGCCGAATCTGCCACGCCCGCAAGCCCGCCTGCGGCGCCTGCCCGATCGCCCCGCTCTGCCCGGCGTTCGGCGAGGGCGAGACCGACCCGGAGAAGGCGAGGAAGCTGCTCAAGTACGAGAAGGGCGGCTTCCCCGGCCAGCGCCTGCGGCCCCCGCAGGCGTATCTGGACGCGGGCGGCAAGCCGGCGCCGCCGCTGGGGGCCGGATGAGCTGCCCGATCGGGGGATCGCGGTCGTTCGCGGAACGATCTCGGGCCCGCCGCGCGTTGGAAGCGGCAGGACGACGGGGGTGGCGATGACGCGGGCGAGCGACACACAGGGCGGGCCTTTGACGCCGAGCAAGGAGGGCCTGCCGGCCTGGCTGGACCCGGTGGTGCATGCCGTGGAGACGGTCAGGCCGCGGCAGCTCAGCCGCTTCCTGCCGCCGGAGGACGGCGCCGGGCGCCAGTCCGCCGTGCTGATCCTGTTCGGGGAGGGCGAGCGCGGGCCCGAGCTGCTGCTCATGGAGCGCGCGAGCTCCCTGCGCTCGCATGCCGGCCAGCCCTCGTTCCCCGGCGGCGCCCTCGACCCGGAGGACGGCGATCCGCGCGGCGACGGCCCGCTGCGGGCCGCCCTGCGCGAGGCGGAGGAGGAGACCGGCCTCAACCCCTCCGGCGTCCAGCTCTTCGGCGTCCTGCCCAGGCTGTACATCCCGGTCAGCGGCTTCGTCGTCACCCCGGTGCTGGGCTGGTGGCGCGTACCGAGCCCGGTCGGGGTCGTCGATCCGAACGAGACCGCCAGGGTCTTCACCGTCCCCGTGGCGGATCTCACGGATCCCGCCAACCGCGCCACCACCGTCCACCCCAGCGGCCACCGAGGTCCGGCATTTCTGGTCGAATCAGCCCTTGTATGGGGTTTCACGGCCGGAATCATCGACCGGCTGCTGCACTTCGCGGGCTGGGAGCTGCCCTGGGACCGCGAGAAGCAGGTCCCGCTCGACTGGCGCGCATGACAGGGTGGCCTCCGTGAACGTGCTGGACATCTTGTTGCTGGTCGCCGCCGTGTGGTTCGCGGTCGTCGGGTACCGCCAGGGATTCGTCGTCGGCATCCTGTCGGTGATCGGCTTTCTGGGCGGCGGTCTCGTCGCGGTCTACGTACTGCCCGTCATCTGGGACGCGCTCACGGACAACGCGGAGGTGAACACGACCGCCGCCGTCGTCGCGGTAGTCGTCGTCATCGTCTGCGCCTCCGTGGGCCAGGCCCTCACCACCCACCTCGGCAACAAGCTGCGCCGGCACATCACCTGGTCCCCGGCCAGGGCCCTCGACGCCACCGGCGGCGCCCTGGTCAACGTCGTGGCGATGCTCCTGGTCGCGTGGCTGATCGGCTCGGCCCTCGCGGGCACCACACTGCCGACGCTCGGCAAGGAGGTCCGCAACTCCAAGGTGCTGCTGGGCGTCTCGCAGGCGCTGCCGGACCAGGCCGCCACCTGGTTCGCCGACTTCTCCTCCGTCCTCGCGCAGAACGGCTTCCCGCAGGTCTTCAGCCCGTTCTCGAACGAGCCGATCACCGACGTCCAGCCGCCGGACCCGGCCCTGGCCAACAGCCCCGTGGCGGGCCGCGCCCAGCGCTCCATCGTCAAGGTCATGGGCACGGCCCCGAGCTGCGGCAAGGTCCTGGAGGGCACCGGCTTCGTCTTCTCCGGCCGCCGTGTGATGACCAACGCGCACGTGGTGGGCGGCGTCGACGAGCCGACCGTGCAGATAGGCGGCGAGGGCAAGAAGTACGACGCCACGGTCGTCCTCTACGACTGGCGGCGTGACATCGCCGTACTGGACGTGCCGGACCTGAAGGCGCCCGCGCTGCGCTTCACCACCGAGGACGCGACCAGCGGGGACAGCGCGATCGTCGCCGGCTTCCCGGAGAACGGGGCGTACGACGTGCGTGCCGCGCGCGTGCGTGGCCGCATCACGGCCAACGGCCCGGACATCTACCACCGGGACACGGTCCGCCGCGACGTCTACTCCCTCTACGCGACCGTCCGCCAGGGCAACTCCGGCGGCCCGCTGCTCACCCCCGACGGCAAGGTCTACGGCGTGGTGTTCGCCAAGTCCCTCGACGACGCCGAGACGGGGTACGCGCTGACCGTGGACGAGATCCAGGAGGACATCACCAAGGGGCGCACCGCCAACCAGCAGGTGGACAGCGACAGCTGCGCGCTCTAGGAGCGGCTCTGCGGCGGGGTGGTCGGGGCGTCACTCGCGCGGGTGGCGCCTCAGTCGCGGGTGTGGCGCAGACGTACGGAGACCCAGCGGGCCCGGCGACGGAGGATGCGCGGGATCCCGACCCGGGGATCCGTGGTCACCATCTGCGGTGCGCCGCTTCGATGGTGGGGGTTCGCACCGCCCGCCGAGCGGCGATTGCGGCTTGCGTCACTGTAGTCGTGCGTCCAGCCCATACCCCGACGTGTGCCCCCGCCCCATGGTCGATAACCGCTCCCGGCGCGCCCAATTGGCCTATGCGCCAGGCAATTGGCCGTTCGTCGGACGAGCGTTCACGTGCGGATACCGGGCGGGGTCGTCCGGTCACCGATCGGGTTCGGGATCCTTGAGCCAGTTGATGAGCTCCGAGGAGAACGCGACCGGGTCCTCCTCGTGCGGGAAGTGGCCGAGACCGTCGAACAGGCGCCAGCGATAGGGGGCTTCGACGTACTCGCCGGATCCGGCCGCGCTGCGGGTGCGCATCACGGGGTCGAGCGAGCCGTGCAGATGGAGGGTCGGCACGCGCACGGGCCGCTTCATACGACGGTTGAACTGGATGCCGTCCGGGCGGGCCAGGGAGCGCACCATCCAGCGGTACGGCTCGACGGCGCAGTGCGCGGCGGAGGGGATGCACATGGCGCGGCGGTACGTCTCGAGCGCCTCGTCCTCCGGCGGGCGCGGACCGGACCAGTCCTGGATCAGCTCCGCCACGAGCGCCCCGTCGTCGGCGGTGAGCTGCCGCTCCGGGATCCAGGGCCGCTGGAACCCCCAGATGTGTGAACCGGCACGCGTCTGCTTGACGTCTCGCAGCATGGCCGAGCGCCAGCGCCGCGGATGCGGCATGGACGCGACCGCCAGCCGCCGCACCAGCTTGGGGCGCATCGCGGCGGCCGTCCACGCCAGGTATCCGCCCAGGTCGTGGCCGACCAGCGCGGCGTCCGGCTCGCCGAGCGAGCGGATGACACCGGTGACGTCGAGCGCGAGGTTGGCGGGGTCGTAACCGCGCGGCGTACGGTCGCTGCCCCCGACGCCCCGCAGGTCCATGGCGACGGCCCGGAAGCCCGCGTCGGCGAGCGCCACCAGCTGGTGCCGCCAGGTCCACCAGAACTGCGGGAAGCCGTGCAGCAGCAGCACCAGCGGCCCGTCGCCCAGCTCGGCGATGTGGAAGCGGGCGCCGTTGGCGGCGACGTCGCGGTGGCTCACCTTCCTCCCGCCGGGGACGTCGAGAAGAACGGCCGAGGCCGGTTGTGCCGAAGGTGTGGCGGGGTCCGTCATGACGACGAGCGTGCCACAGCCTCGATGGCCTCGGGGACCCGGTCCTGCGGGAGCTCCGGACGCGGGTGCGGCTTGGCCTTCTGCAGGACGACCGCGGTCTCCTTCATCGAGGCGGCGACCTTCTGCGGGCCCTTGCTCTTCTTGGCCTTCTTCGCGAAGACCACGCCGATCAGCGCCAGCACGACCGCGACCAGCACATTCGCCGCGAAGGACAGCAGGAAGCAGATCGCGAGGTTCCAGTCGCTCCAGGTGCGGATGCCGTACGCCAGCGCGAAGTTCAGCATCGGCAGGGAGAAGATCAGCACCGCGCCGGCTGCCGAGAAGGCGCCGCCGCTGGTCGCGCCGCGCTTGACGTCCTGCTTGAGCTGCGCCTTCGCCAGCGCGATCTCGTCGTGCACCAGCGCCGACATTTCCGTCGTCGCCGAGGCGAACAGCTGGCCGATGCTGCGTTCGGCGCCGACCGGGCTGCCGTCGGGTGCGCTCATCGCGGTCTCTCCCTCTTCGTCTTTTGTACCGTCTCGTCAGATCATGCCGGACCGTCGTGGTCCTCGCCTGCCCCGCCCGGTACTTCGGCAAGCTCGTGGCGCGCCGCTGCCTTCTCCTGGGCGATCCGGCGGTGTTCCGCGGCTTTGGCCTCGTAGCGGTCGGCCAGGCGCAGGTGGTACGCCGGGTCGTCCTCCTCGTAGACGTCCGGGATGCCGTCCAGGTCGTCGTCGCGCTCCTCGTCCTCCCACAGGCGGCGGTACTTGGCGTTCCGTATCTTCAGCAGGACGGTCGCCAGCGTGGCGGCGATGAGCGAGCCCAGCAGCACGGCGGCCTTGACCTCGTTCGTCATCGTCTCGTCGCCGGCGAAGGCGAGTTCGCCGATGAGCAGCGAGACCGTGAAGCCGATGCCGGCGAGGCTCGCCACCGCGAACACGTCTCCCCAGGCGAGATCGTCGCTGAGCGAGGCCCTGGTGAAACGGGCCGTCAGCCAGGTCCCGCCGAAGATGCCGAGTGCCTTGCCGACGACCAGCCCGAGGACGACACCGAGGGTCTCCGGCGAGCCGAACACGTCCGCGAGCGCTCCGCCGGAGACGGAGACACCCGCGCTGAACAGCGCGAACAGCGGTACTGCCAGGCCTGCCGACAGAGGGCGTACGAGGTGCTCGATGTGCTCGCCGGGGGAGTGGGCCTCGCCTTCCCTGCGGTGGCAGCGCAGCATCAGGCCCATGGCCACGCCGGCGACGGTGGCGTGGACGCCGCTGTTGTACATCAGCGCCCAGATCACGAGCGCGAGCGGCACGTACACGTACCAGCCGCGTACGCCCTTGCGCAGCAGCAGCCAGAAGACGGTCAGGCCCACCACGGCGCCGCCGAGCGCGGCGAAGTTCAGGTCGGCGGTGAAGAAGACGGCGATGATCAGGATCGCGAAGAGGTCGTCGACGACGGCGAGCGTGAGCAGGAAGGCGCGCAGCGCGCTCGGCAGGGAGGTGCCGATGACCGCGAGCACGGCGAGCGCGAAGGCGATGTCGGTGGCGGTGGGTACGGCCCACCCGGCCAGGGAGCCGCCGCCGGTGACGTTGGTGACGGTGTAGACGAGCGCCGGTACGGCCATGCCGCACAGGGCGGCGACGACCGGGAGCGCGGCGGCCCTGGGCTCGCGCAGGTCGCCCGCGACGAGCTCGCGCTTGAGTTCGATCCCGGCGACGAAGAAGAAGATCGCCAGCAGTCCGTCGGCGGCCCAGTGCGCGACCGACAGGTCGAGGCCGAGCGAGGCGGGGCCCAGTCGGAAGTGGGCGACGTTCTCGTAGCTGTCGTGCAGCGCGGGGATGTTCGCCCAGAGCAGCGCGGTGACCGCGGCGGCGAGCAGCAGCACACCGCCGACGGTCTCGGTGCGCAGCGCGTCCGCCACATAGGTCCGCTCGGGCAGCGACAGTCGTCCGAGGACCTTGCGAGGGGTGGTGGAGCGGGGCGCGGTCACGGGGGAGACCTCCGGTTCTGGGCAGGACACAGCTTCCTGCCGACCAGACTTCCCGGCACCCCTATGAGCTCGTTTTGTTTAGCTTACCTAAGTGTGCGACGGGGTGCAGGGAGTGATCTTCACCAACGCCGCGAGGGGCACCCGGAGCGCGTGGCTGCCGGGTGCCCCTCGTCCGTTCCGGTATGCCGTGCTCAGTCCTCGCTGGGTGCGGCGGGCAGCTTGGACTGGATGAGGTCCATGACCGTGGAGTCGGTCAGCGTGGTGACGTCACCGAGCTGGCGGTTCTCCGCGACGTCCCGGAGCAGACGCCGCATGATCTTGCCGGAGCGGGTCTTGGGCAGCTCGCCCACCGGCAGGACCCGCTTGGGCTTGGCGATCGGGCCGAGGGTGTTGCCGACGTGGTTGCGCAGCTCGGCGACCAGGTCCTCGCTCTCGGCGGCCGTACCGCGCAGGATCACGAACGCGACGATCGCCTGCCCGGTCGTCTCGTCCGCCGCGCCGACCACGGCGGCTTCGGCGACCGACGGGTGGGAGACGAGCGCGGACTCGACCTCGGTGGTGGAGATGTTGTGCCCCGAGACGAGCATGACGTCGTCGACCCGGCCGAGCAGCCAGATGTCGCCGTCGTCGTCCTTCTTGGCACCGTCACCGGCGAAGTACTTGCCCTCGAAGCGCGACCAGTACGTGTCGATGAACCGCTGGTCGTCGCCCCAGATGGTGCGCAGCATCGACGGCCACGGCTCGGTGAGGACCAGGTAGCCGCCACCGCCGTCGGGCACCTCGCGCGCCTCGTCGTCGACGACCGTCGCGGAGATACCGGGCAGCGGCGTCTGCGCGGAGCCGGGCTTCGTCGCGGTCACGCCCGGCAGCGGGGTGATCATCATCGAGCCGGTCTCGGTCTGCCACCAGGTGTCCACGATCGGGGTGCGGTCGCCGCCGATGTTCTTGCGGTACCAGATCCACGCCTCGGGGTTGATCGGCTCGCCCACCGAGCCCAGCACCCGCAGGCTGGACAGGTCGAACTTGGCGGGGATGTCGTCGCCCCACTTCATGAACGTACGGATCGCGGTCGGCGCGGTGTAGAGGATCGTCACGCCGTACTTCTGCACGATCTCCCAGAAGCGGCCCTGGTGCGGGGTGTCGGGCGTGCCCTCGTACATGACCTGCGTGGCGCCGTTGGCCAGCGGGCCGTAGACGATGTACGAGTGGCCGGTGACCCAGCCGACGTCGGCGGTGCACCAGTACACGTCGGTCTCCGGCTTGAGGTCGAAGACGGCGTGGTGGGTGTAGGCGGTCTGCGTGAGGTAGCCGCCGGAGGTGTGCAGGATGCCCTTCGGCTTACCCGTGGTGCCCGAGGTGTACAGGATGAACAGCGGGTGCTCGGCGTTGAACGCCTGCGGCGTGTGCTCGGCGCTCTGCCGCTCCACGGCGTCGTGCCACCACACGTCGCGGCCCTCGGTGAAGGTGACCTCCTGGCCCGTGCGGCGCACGACCAGCACATGCTCGACGATGCCCGCCTTCTCGACCGCCTCGTCCACGGCCGGCTTGAGCGCGGACGGCTTGCCGCGCCGGTAGCCGCCGTCGGAGGTGATGACCACGCGCGCGTCGGCGTCCTGGATGCGGGTGGCGAGCGCGTCCGAGGAGAAGCCGCCGAAGACGACCGAGTGGGCGGCGCCGATCCGGGCGCACGCCAGCATCGCGATCGCGGTCTCGGGGATCATCGGCATATAGACGGCGACCCGGTCGCCGGCCTGAACTCCCAGCTCCAGCAGGGCGTTGGCCGCCTTGGAGACCTCGTCCTTGAGCTCGGCGTAGGTGATCGCGCGGCTGTCGCCGGGCTCGCCCTCGAAGTGGATGGCGACCCGGTCGCCGAGCCCGGCCTCCACATGCCGGTCGACGCAGTTGTAGGCGACGTTGAGCTCGCCGTCCTTGAACCACTTGGCGAACGGCGGGTTCGACCAGTCCAGGGTCTCGGTGGGCTCCTTGGCCCAGGTCAGCCGACGGGCCTGCTCGGCCCAGAAGCCGAGCCTGTCAGCCTTGGCCTGTTCATACGCCTCCGCGGTGACGTTGGCGTTGGCGGCCAGGTCGGCGGGGGGTGCGAACCTGCGCTCTTCCTTCAGCAGGTTGGCCAGGCTTTCGTTGCTCACGGCATCTGCCTTTCCCGGGGTGTCCGTTGTGTCCCAGGCCACAGCTCATCAGACCCGGGGGTGCGATGACAAGGGCCGACCGTCGATTGGTTTAGACCTCTCGGGGGTCCGTTTCGGCGGCGGGGTCATCCGTACCCACGGACGCCGACCAGGGAAGGTTCAGTCCGTGTAACGCGCGTCACCCATGCGCCAGGGGATGCGTGCCGCGCGGGTATTGGGGTGCGGGCCACGTGGGTGGGGGGTGCCGCTTGGGGTGCCACGGGCCGGTCGCGTCACCCGGGCGGGTGCCCGGCGGGCGACAGAGCGCGAGCCCGTGCGCCCGACCGGGTGCGCGGCCCTGGCTGCAGCAGAGGCCCCGCACCCGGCCGGTGCCCGGCTCACGCCGTCAGGTCCGCCTCCCGCACGCGGTCGAAGACGCCGTCGCCCGCCTCGGTGAGCAGGTACGCCTCGGCCTCGCCCACGTGGAAGTACATGCCGTGCAGCTCCAGCTCGCCCTCCTTCAGGGCGCGGGCGACCGAGTCGTAGGCGCGCAGGTGCTCCAACTGCTGGACCACGTTGGTCAGGCAGAGCTGCTCGACCGGGTCCTCCGGCGCTCGCCCTGCCAGCCTGCCCCACGGGGGGCTGTCGTCGGCCACGCGCTCCAGGCTGGGCAGCCCGTGCCGCAGCCATCGCTCGAGCGGGGTCCGGGTGCCGCCGGGTTCGGAGCCGAGCAGTGCCTGCATCGCTCCGCACCCGGAGTGCCCGCACACCGTGATGGACCGGACCTTCAGCACGTCCACCGCGTACTCGATCGCCGCCGCCACCGAGTCGTCCCCGCTCTCCTCGCCCGGGCGCGGGACGAAGTTGCCCACGTTGCGCACGACGAACAGGTCGCCCGGACCACTGGAGGTGATCATCGATGTGACCAGCCGTGAGTCGGCGCAGGTCAGGAAGAGCTGCGAAGGGCGCTGCCCCTCGCGCGCCAGCCGGGCCAGTTCACTGCGCACCAGGGGCGCCGTGTTGCGCTGGAACGCGCTGATGCCACGCGCCAGTTCGTGCCCGCTTGCTCCGCCGGGTCCCGCCGGGTCCGGCTCGGGGCGGTCCGTCCCGTCCGGGGCGTGCTCGGAGTGGGGCGCGGACCGGGGGCGGTCGCACTGGTGGTTGCGCCAGGGTGTCCAGGGCCGGCAACGGCAGCCGGTGAAGGCCTGGGGCTCGGAGACGCGGGTGCCGGGATGCCGCCCGGCGACCTCAACGGTGCCGCCCTGCGCGGTGTGCGTCTTCTGCCAGTCCTGCAACGTCTCGTACGCCGCGTGGTCCATGAACGAACCGTCCAGCTCGACGACGGCGTCGGCCCCATGGGGTACGAGATGCAGGGTCCGGCTGAGCCGTGGCACCGCGAGGAACGTCAGCTGTCCTCTGACGTGTACGTGATGGACTCCTTCCGTCTCGTCGTGCGTGATGCGGGTGCGGGTGAGGCGGTGCAGGGCGACGCCGACGGCCATGGCGACGCCCAGCGCCACGCCCTCCAGGACGCCGAGGAACACGACGCCCAGGGTGGTGACGGCGTAGACCCACACTTCCCGGTGGCGCGTCACCGTGCGGATGTGGTGCAGGGACACCATCTGGATGCCGACGGCCATCACCAGGGCGGCGAGTGAGGCGAGCGGGATGAGCTCCAGGAGCGGGACCATCAGCAGGGCGGCGATCACTACGAGAACGCCGTGCAGCATCGTGGAGTTCCGGCTCACCGCGCCCGCGTTCACATTCGCCGAACTGCGCACGGCCACACCGGCGATGGGCAGTCCGCCGAGCGATCCGGAGACGATGTTGGCGGCGCCCTGTCCGAGCAGTTCGCGGTCGAGGCGGGAACGCCCGACGTGGGCGGAAAGGCCCGGGCGGCCCGCCACCAGCTTGTCCACGGCGACCGCGCCGAGCAGTGACTGCACGCTGCACACCAGCGTGATGGTGAGCACCGCGGCGACGAGGCCGAGCGCGGGTCCCTCGGGCAGCCCGGCCAGGGCGTGGTTGCTCCAGGACGGCAGGTCGACCTTGGGCAGGCGCAGACCGGCGAGGGCGGCGACCGCGGTGGCTCCGGCCACGGCGACGAGCGCGGCCGGGATCTTTCGGAGCAGGCGGCCGGCCCAGCCGGGCAGTCTCGGCCAGAGCAGCAGCAGCGCGAGGGTCAGCGCGCTCACCGAGACGGCCGCCGGGTGCACGTGCGCCAACTGGGCGGGTAGCGCGCGGAGGTTGTCGGGGACGGAGCTCTGCGGTGTGCCACCGAGCACGATGTGCAGCTGGGCGACGGCGATGGTGACGCCGATCCCGGCGAGCATGCCGTGCACGATGGCGGGGCTGACGGCGAGCGCGCCGCGGGCCACGCGCAGGCAGCCCAGGCCGAGTTGGGCGAGTCCGGCGAGGACGGTGATGGCGCAGGTCGTCCGCCAGCCGTAGCGCAGGATGAGGTCGGCGGTGACGACCGTGAGTCCGGCGGCCGGTCCGCTCACCTGGAGCGGGGAGCCGCCGAGCCGTCCGGCGACGAGTCCGCCCACGGCGGCGGCGACGAGGCCGGCCTGCAGGGGGGCGCCGGTGGCGAGGGCGATGCCCAGGGACAGGGGCAGGGCGATCAGGAAGACCGCGATCGAGGCCGACACGTCGGCACCCGCGATCCGGAAGCGGCGGGGGCCGGTCGGCGGCGGGCTGTGGGGCGGGTGGGTGCGCTCGGTCCGGTTCTGGTCGGCGGCGCGTGTGGGGACGCAGGCAGACATTGTTTCCCGTCTCCTCCGGGGCTGCGCGGTCGCGTAACTGGGGCTCCCGCTCGGGGCGGGGTTCGGTCGCGGCCGTAGGTCACGGCGTAAATCGGCGGGATGAATCAACGCTCGGTAAACGGATCGTAATGCAGAGTAAAGGACGGGCATAGACTTTACGGGCAAATGGGCGAATAAATCACCCCGACGAGTGAAGTGGCCATTTGATCGGCTTGTCGTACTAATTCCTTCTTCGGTCCCGTGCGAATTTGGCGGCGCTGTCGGCACCCGAGAGAAGGAAGAAGGTGGGCGACACATGGCCGCCACCCACAGGATCGCCGCGGGCTCCGTGATCGCCGCGGTCTGCGCCGCATCGCTCGCCGGTTGCTCGACCGGCACTCCCCGGCACGAAGCCCCCGCTCCGCAGAGGGCGAAGCCGGCCCAGGCGCCGAAGAGCGCGGTCCGGCTGATCGGAGACGGCTCCACTGCCTACACCGGCGCCCAGCCCCACCTGCCGAGGCCCGAACGGCTGCGGCCCGGCCAGAAGCCCCCGCAGTTCGTCGTCTTCTCCTGGGACGGCGCGGGCGAGGACAGCCAGAAGCTGTTCTCCCACTTCCGCGAGGTCGCCAAGGCCAATGACGCGACGATGACGTACTTCCTGAGCGGCGTGTACATGCTGCCGGATGAGAAACGCGACCTGTACCGGCCGCCGCAGCACTCCCCGGGCCGCTCCGACATCGGCTTCAACGACCGCCGCGGCATCGCCGCCACGGCGAAGCAGCTGCGCCTCGCGTGGCTGGAGGGCAACGAGATCGGCACGCACTTCAACGGCCACTTCTGCGGCAGCGGCGGCGGGGTCGGCGAGTGGTCCGTGGAGGACTGGAAGGACGAGATCGCCCAGGCCAAGCAGTTCGTGAGGACCTGGAAGACCAACACCGGTATGAGGAACGCGTCCCCGCTGCCCTTCGACTACGACAAGGAGCTCATCGGCGCCCGCACGCCCTGCCTCGAAGGCCAGCGGAACTTCATGAAGGCGGCCCGCGAACTGGGCTTCCGCTACGACACCAGCGGCGTCAACGACCAGGTCTGGCCCAAGCGGAAGCAGGGCCTGTGGGACGTGTCCATGCAGCTCGTGCCCTTCCCCGGGCACTCCTACGAGCAGCTCACCATGGACTACAACTTCATGGTCAACCAGTCGGGCACCACCACCCAGGGCGACCCCGACAAGTTCGACTTCTGGGGCGATCAGATGCGCGACGGCCTGCTCAAGGGCTTCTACCGGGCGTACGACGGCAACCGCGCGCCCCTGATCATCGGCAACCACTTCGAGTCCTGGAACGGCGGCACCTATATGCGGGCCGTCGAGGAGGTCATCGAGGCGGTGTGCACCAAGAAGGAGGTGCGCTGTGTCTCGTTCCGCCGGCTCGTGGACTGGCTGGACGCCCAGGATCCGGCGACGCTGGAGAAGCTGCGCTCCCTGAAGGTCGGCGAGAAGCCGAAGCAGGGCTGGGCGTCCTTCCTCGCCGGCGGCCCCGCCCCGGCCCCGAGGGGCGTGCCCGGGGCTCCGGCGGCGAAGCGGTAGCGCAGTGAAGAAGGCCACTCCGCCGTGGGGAGGACCCCCGGGGTGCGTAGGGTCGTACTCATGAGTACAGCAGGTGCGACCGCCGATCCCCTCGCGACCCTGGGGGCGCTGCCCGGGGTGGCCGAGTCCGTGGAGTCCGTGCGCAAGGCCGTGGACCGGGTCTACGGGCACCGGATCATGCGGCGGCGCAGCAACGCGGTCACCTCCGAGGCCGCTCTGCGCGGCGCCCGTGGCTCGGCGGCGCTGTCCGGCGCGGACTGGGCCCTGGAAGAGGTGCGCCGGCGTACGGACTTCAGCGGTGACGACGAGGCGCACACCGTGGGTGCCGCGCTGCGGCTCACGGCGGAGGCGGGTCAGTTGCTGTCGATCTGGCGGCAGTCACCCCTGAGGGTGCTGGCCCGGCTGCACCTGGTCGCGGCCGCCGACCAGGCCGACCAGGTGGGACGGCCCCGGCAGGAGGGCGAGCCGGTCGACGAGCCGCTCGTCGCGCTGCCGCTGCCGAGCGCGGCCGAGACGCACGGCCGGCTGGAGGGGCTGGCCGGGCTGATCATCGCGGGCGGCACCGCACCGGCGCTGGTGACGGCCGCCGTCGTGCACGGCGAACTCCTCGCGCTGCGCCCCTTCACGTCCCACAACGGACTGGTCGCGCGCACGGCCGAGCGCATCGTCCTGGTCGGCAGCGGCCTGGACCCGAAGTCGGTCTGCCCGGCCGAGGTCGGCCACGCCGAGCTGGGCCGCGGCGCCTACCTGGAAGCCCTCGACGGGTACGTCTCCGGTACGCCGGAGGGCGTGGCCGCCTGGATCGCGCACTGCGGCAGGGCGGTCGAACTGGGGGCACGCGAGTCGACGGCGGTGTGTGAGGCGCTGCAGCGCGGAGCGGCGTGACACCCAGTCGGAAGGGCCGGAAAGAGATGCGGCGGTACGAGAAACTCGTACCGCCGCTGGCATGAGCATCGGGTTACCAAGCGTCCTCGGTATATGCCCATCAGGTCGGGAACTTTGCCCGTCACCTGGTGCGGCTGGCCCGTATTCGACGGGTCGACGTCGCGTGGGTGCCCGGTGTTCATGCGCGGTCCGTGGGGCCAAATGCGTATTTAAGGTGATCCTCTCGGATGTCCTTGGTCTCGCGGGCCGTTGAGTCCTTTGTACTCCTGCCCCGCAGTAAGCGGAAGTCCAGGCTGCACTTCTTTACTTTTGGGTTCAAATAGGACTTCGGGTCGTATCGGGTCAGGCGACCGTCGTCCGGCGCCGGTTCGCGTACCAGACGAGGCCCGCGGTGGCTGCCGCCGCACCTATCGCGGCGACCGCGACGAGCGCCGGCCGCGGCGGTACGGAGAACGCGGGAATGCGCTGCTTGAGCCGGACCGGGCGGTGGAAGTCGAGAATCGGCCAGCCGCGCGCGAGGGCCTCGCGGCGCAGCGCGCGGTCCGGGTTCACGGCATGGGGGTTGCCCACGGACTCCAGCATCGGGACGTCGGTCGCCGAGTCGCTGTAGGCGTAGCAGCGGCTGAGGTCGTACCCCTCGGACGCGGCCAGCTCCTTGATGGCCTCGGCCTTGGTCGGGCCGTAGGCGTAGTACTCCACCTCGCCGGTGAAGCAGCCGTCGTCGCCCACGACCATGCGGGTCGCCACCACGCGGTCCGCGCCGAGCAGTTCACCGATCGGCTCGACCACCTCCGCGCCCGACGTGGACACGATCACGACGTCGCGGCCCGCGGTGTGGTGTTCCTCGATGAGCGAGGCGGCCTCGTCGTAGATGATCGGGTCGATCAGATCGTGCAGCGTCTCGGCGACGATCTCCTTCACCTGCTGCACGTTCCAGCCGCGGCACAGCGCGGACAAGTAGGCGCGCATACGCTCCATCTGGTCGTGGTCGGCGCCGCCGGCCAGGAAGACGAACTGGGCATATGCGGTACGCAAGACAGCCCTGCGGTTGATCAGACCGCCTTGGTAGAACGACTTGCTGAACGTGAGCGTGCTCGACTTCGCAATGACCGTCTTGTCCAGGTCAAAGAAGGCCGCTGTGCGGGGCAACGAGTGGTTTTCCACGCCCCTGAGCATAGGGGCAGCCCATTCGGCGTAAGGTGGGGCGTGTGGGTTTGCCTGAGAGGGCTCTCGGGTACACCATGGAAGTCACGGATCGTTCGCGACCGTGCTAACCCGGCCCGACTCCTCCCCCCCCGAGTCGGCCGTGGGGACGACCCCCGCTCTCCCCCCCGGCGGGGGTCGTCGCATGTCCGGGTGGGTTTTCTCCTTCCTCGTACGGCCGGATCGCCGCTCTGATGCGGTGCTGAAGGCAGCTTTGTCATGCCCATGATTCGTCACGTTGTGTAGCTGTCGGACTGCTCTGTGGAAGTCGTACACAGGGCCTGCGGAGCTCACCGGTATGGGTGACGGCGATATTCACAACTGTCGAAGCGTCCACAGTTATCCACCAAGATCCACACGATTTCCGAGATCGCTGCACGGTGATTCCTGCGCGCCCCGCTCGCGGCGAGTTCATGGCCGGTTCCGATTGCCGGGGGCGTTTGGCCGGTTTCTGTCGGCCGTTCATAGGGAGGCCGCCTTGTCGGTTCTTCCCACGTTCGGGAATCGCGGGGCCGCAGGGCCGCGCGAGGCAAGCAGTGAAGGGGGATGACCGTGGCCGGAGCCGTCACACACGATCCGCCACCGGCCGCCGGAGGGCGGCAGGGCGGACCACTGATCGTCACCGAGGACAGCGACCTCCTCGACGACTTGCTGCGCCTGTGCGCGGCGGCGGGCGCCACACCCGAGGTGCACCACGGGGTGCCGGAGCGCAGAGGCGGCTGGGAGGCCGCGCCGCTCGTCCTCGTGGGTGACGACGCAGCGCGGCGCGTACGCGGAGCCGTGCACAGAAGGGGCGTTGTCCTCGTCGGCCGGGACCAGGACGACTCGGGGGTGTGGCGGCGGGCCGTCGAGATCGGCGCCGAGCACGTCCTGATGCTGCCCGACGGCGAGCAGTGGCTCGTCGACCGTATCGCCGACGTGGCCGAGGGCGTCGGGCGGCCGGCCCTCACCGTGGGCGTCATCGGAGGCCGGGGCGGGGCCGGAGCGTCCACGCTCGCGTGCGCGCTGGCCGTCACCTCGGCGCGGGAGGGGCTGCGCACGCTCCTCGTGGACGCCGATCCGCTGGGCGGCGGACTCGACGTTCTCCTCGGCGGTGAGACGGCCGAAGGGCTGCGCTGGCCCGCGTTCGCCTCCTCCCGCGGGCGGGTCGGCGGAGGTGCACTGGAGGAGTCGCTGCCCGAGCTGCACTCGCTGCGGGTGCTCAGCTGGGACCGCGGCGACCGGATCGCCGTCCCGCCCCAGGCGGTGCGCGCGGTGCTCGCGGCGGCCCGGCGCCGGGGCGGCACGGTCGTGGTCGACCTGCCACGCCGCATCGACGACGGGGTCGCCGAGGTGCTCACCCAACTGGACGTCGGCGTGCTGGTGGTGCCCGCCGAGCTGCGGGCCGTCGCGGCGGCCGGGCGTGTGGCGTCCGCCGTCGGTATGGTCCTGCGCGATCTGCGGGTGGCGGTCCGCGGGCCGTACCCGCCGGGGCTCGACGACCGGGAGGTGGCCCGGCTGCTCGGACTGCCCCTGGTCGGCGAGGTGCCGGTCGAGCCCGGGCTGCTGCGCCCGGACGAGGGCACGGCACCACCGGGCGGCGCCCCGCGCGGACCGCTCGCCCGGTTCTGCAAGGGGTTCTGGGAGCGGGCGCTCGTCGAGGCGGGTGCCCCATGAGTGCGATGACCGAAGCGGTGTCCGGGCCCGAGGGTGCCGGGCTGCTCGACGGGGTGCGGCGGTGGCTGGCCGAGAGCGGGGCCGAGCCGACCCCCGCGCGCGTGGCCCAGGCCCTGCGGGAACAGGGGCGGGTGCTCGGAGACGCCGAAGTCCTGGGCACCGCCGCACAGTTGCGGTCCGAGCTGGTCGGCAGCGGCCCGTTGGAGCCGCTGCTCGCCGACCCGTCGGTCACGGACGTGCTGGTGTCGGCCCCGGACCGGGTCTGGGTGGACCGGGGCGGCGGACTGGAGCTGACGTCGGTGCGTTTCGCGGACGCGGCGGCCGTACGACGACTCGCCCAGCGCCTCGCGGCCGTGGCCGGGCGCCGCCTGGACGACGCCCGGCCCTGGGCCGACGCCCGGCTGCCCGACGGGACCCGGCTGCACGCGGTGCTGCCACCGGTGGCCGTGGGCTGCGCCTGTCTGTCGCTGCGGGTCGTACGGCCGCGTGCCTTCACCCTCGGCGAGCTGGTCGCGGCGGGCACTGTGCCGCCGGGCGGGGACCGCGTGCTGCGCGCATTGCTCGACGCACGGCTGTCCTTCCTGGTCAGCGGGGGCACGGGCTCGGGCAAGACGACGCTGCTGAGTGCCCTTCTGGGGCTGGTGGGGCCGGACGAACGGATCGTCCTCGCCGAGGACTCGGCGGAACTGCGGCCGGATCATCCGCACGTGGTGCGGCTGGAGACCAGACCCGCCAATCAGGAGGGCGCGGGCCTCGTCACCCTCGAGGACCTGGTGCGCCAGGCACTGCGGATGCGGCCCGACCGGCTGGTCGTGGGCGAGGTGCGCGGACCCGAAGTGGTGCATCTGCTGGCCGCGTTGAACACCGGCCACGAGGGCGGCTGCGGAACCGTGCACGCCAATGCCGCCGCCGATGTACCGGCCCGGCTGGAGGCGCTCGGCACGGCCGCCGGGCTGGACCGGGCCGCGCTGCACAGCCAGGTGGCTGCCGCCCTCTCCGTGGTGCTGCACCTCGTACGCGACCGGTCCGGGCGGCGGCGGATCGCCGAGGTGCATGTGCTGGAACGGGATCCGTCGGGGCTGGTGCGGACGGTGCCGGCGCTGCGGTGGGGAGCGGAGGCCTTCGTGCGCGAACGGGGGTGGGAGCGGCTGCGGGGGCTGCTTCGTGGCGAGGGCGGCGGGGACGGCGAGGACAGCGGAGGAGGCGGGGCGGCGGCAGTGGGCCGGGTGAGGTCGGCTGTGTGCCGGTGAGGGCGGCGGGCGAGTGGTGACGGGGGCTCAGGGGGCTGAGCGATGGCGGGGCTGTGGCAGGGACTGGGAGGGCTGAGCGATGGCGGGGCTGAGGGGGCGGAGTGATGGCACGGACTGAAGGGCCCGAGTGATGGCGGGGGTGGCTGAGATGTCGATGGGGGCGGCTGTGGCGTGTATGGGTGCGGCGGTCTGGCTGTTGGGGGAGCGGGACTCGGTGGCGCGGCGGGCGCGATTGCTGCTCGCGGGCGGCGGAGCCGTCGGGAGTGGGCCGCCCGGGTGGCGGCGGATGAGCGGTGAGCTGCGGCGGGTCCGCGGGCGGTTGCGGGCCGAGTGGTGGTCACCGGTGGCCGGGCTGGTGCTGGCGGTGCTCGGGGCGTCGGTGCTGCCGGTCGTCCTGGGAGCGGCCGGGGTGCCGTTGCTGCGGCGGGTCCGGCTGGCCGGCCGGGCGGGGCGGGACCGGGAGCGGCGGGCGGATGCGGTGATCGCGTTGTGCGGGGCGCTCGCCGGGGAGGTGCGGGCCGGACGCCAGCCGGGTGAGGCGCTGTTGCGGGCCGCGCGGGACTGCGGGGGCCTGGTGGACGCGCGGGCGACGGTTCTGGCGGCGGCCCGCTTCGGCGGCGACGTGCCGGGCGCGCTCGAGGCGGCGGCCCGGCAACCGGGGGGCGAGGGGCTCCGAGGGCTCGCGGCGTGCTGGCGGGTTGCCGTGGACCAGGGCGCGGGGCTCGCGGCCGGACTGGACCGGCTCACCGCCGCCCTGCGCGTCGAGCGGGACCAACGTTCAGACCTGCGCGCCCAGTTGGCGGGCGCCAGGGCCACGGCGGTGATGCTCGCCTGCTTGCCGGCCCTGGGGCTTCTCATCGGCACCGCCCTCGGCGCCGAGCCCCTCCATGTCCTGCTGCACACCGCGGCGGGCCTGGGCTGTCTGGTCGTCGGCGGTGTGCTGGAGGGCCTGGGGCTGTGGTGGGTGCTGCGGATCGTGCGGGGCGCGGAGGAGGCGGCATGAGCGGGGAAGTTGTCCACAGGCTGGGGGTGGCGGTGGGGATCGTGCTGGCCCTCGGGTGGTCGGCGCGGTGGCTGACGGAGGCACGGCGCCGCCGGAGGATACGGCGGCGGCTGGCCGAGCTGTCGCCCCGGGAGGCGACCGCTCCCGTCCGGCGCCTCGCCTTGCGCCGGACCGCGCGGACATGGCTGCCTCCCACGGGCGTGGCGTGCGCCGGGTGGGCGCTGGTCGGCGGTCTGGTCGGTGTCGCCGTGGGACTGGCGGGTGCGGTGGTGATGTGGCGGTGGCGGCTCCGGCAGGAGGTGGTGGGTACGGACGCGCGGGCACCGGATCTCGCCGAGGCGGCACGGCAACTGCCCCTCGCGGCCGACCTGCTGGCGGCCTGCATCGCGGCGGGTGCCAGCCCGGTGATCGCGGCGCAGGCGGTGGGCGAGGCCCTGGGCGGCCCCGTGGGCGACGCCCTGGCGCGTGGCGCGGCGGAGGTCCGGCTGGGCGGTGAACCGGGCGCGGCCTGGCGGAGGCTGGCCGCCGTCCCGGGCGCCGAAGGCCTGGCCCGGTTGCTCGAACGGGCCGGGGTGTCCGGACTGCCCGCCGCCGCACCGGTCGCACGGCTCGCCGCCGAGGCCCGAGCCGACTGGGGCCGCGCCGCGACGGCCAGGGCCCGCCGGGCGGGCGTCATGGTCAGCGCACCGGTCGGGCTGTGCTTCCTGCCCGCGTTCATCGCGGTCGGCGTACTGCCCGTGGTGATCGGGCTCGCGGGCGGAGTGCTCGGAGGGGGTGGTGGATGACGCGGGACACGGGCCCGAGAGAGGCCGGCGACACCCGGCAGAAGCCGGCGACACCCGACAGAAGTACGGACTTTTTCACGGAGGTTGAGATGGATCAGATGGTACGGGCACGGCTGCGTGCCCTGGTGTGCGGAATGCGTACGGCGCGGAGGGACGCGGGGATGGTCACGTCCGAGTACGCGATGGGAATCGTCGCGGCGGTGGCGTTCGCGGTGGTGCTCTACAAGGTCGTCACCGGCGGCGCGGTCAGCGCGGAGTTGCAGAGCATCGTGACGGAAGCCCTCAATGCGCGGATGTGAGCGGGGCTCGGACCGGGGGTTCGTCACGGCGGAGGCGGCCGTGGTGCTGCCCGTACTGGTCATGTTCGCGATGGCGCTGGTGTGCGGTCTGCTGGCCGTGGCCGCGCAGATCCAGTGCGTGGACGCGGCGCGGGCGGGCGCTCGCGCCGCGGCCCGCCAGGACCCGCCCGACGCGGTCGTGCGGCTGACCCGCGAGGCGGCACCGCCCGGCGCCGAGGTGACCGTCAGCCGGGAAACGGAACACGTCCGGGTGACCGTCGTGGCCGAACCGCCGGTGCTGCGCGGGCTGTCCTTCACCGTGCGCGAGGAGGCCGTGGCGTCGGTGGAGGAGGCGGTGGGCACATGAGACGCCGAGGTATGGCGCGCGATGTCCCGGACCGGGGCTCCGCCACTGTCTGGAGCGTCGGGGCGATCGCCGTCCTGTGCGTGGTGTTCGGCGTCGTCCTGGCGCTGGGACAGGCGGTCGCGATCCGGCACCGTGCGGCGGGCGGTGCGGATCTCGCGGCGCTCGCGGCGGCGGACCACTGGGCCGAGGGCGGTACGGCGGCCTGTGCCCGGGCCGGCCGGGTGGCACGGGCACAGGGAGTGCGGCTCGTGCGGTGCGAGGTCGTCGGCGAGATCTCGGATGTGACGGCGGCGTCGGGACGCGGGCCGTTCACGGCGGAGGTCAGGGCGCGGGCGGGGCCCCCGACGGCTCCCCTGGAGCTCCCGTCGGCGGCGGGGAGGACGCGGGCCGGTCCTCCAGGGGCTCCTCCGGACCTCCGGCCGGCCGCTCGGGCGCCACGCTCTCCGCCGTCTCTTTCTCCTCCGTCTCCTGCTTCTCCTCGGGGGCGCCCTCCAGCAGCACCGTGAGCAGCCGCACCGCCCCCCTCTTGTGCAGCGGGTCGTTGCCGTTGCCGCACTTGGGGGACTGGATGCAGGACGGGCAGCCCGCGTCGCACTCGCAGGAGGCGATGGCCTGGCGGGTGGCGGTCAGCCAGGTGCGGGCGGTGTGGAAGGCGCGCTCCGCGAAGCCCGCGCCGCCGGGGTGGCCGTCGTAGACGAAGACCGTGGGCAGCAGGGTGTCGGGATGAAGCGGGATCGAGACGCCGCCGATGTCCCAGCGGTCGCAGGTCGCGAAGAGGGGCAGCAGGCCGATCGAGGCGTGCTCGGCGGCGTGCAGGGCGCCCCCCAGGATCTCCGGGTTGATCCGGGCCCGGTCCAGTTGGTCCTCGGTGACGGTCCACCACACGGCCCGGGTGCGCAGCGTACGAGGAGGGAGGTCGAGTTTCGTCTCGCCCAGCACTTCACCGGTGATGAGCCGTCTGCGGAGGAAGGAGACCACCTGGTTGGTGACCTCGACGGAGCCGAAGCAGAGGCGGCCGTCGCCCCAGGGGATCTCGGTGTCCGTCTCCAGGACGGAGATCGACGTCGTGTCGCGGGCGACCGTGGAGTACGGCGGGGCGGCCTCCTCGACGAGGGCGACGGAGTCCTCCAGGTCCAGGGAGCGGACCAGATAGGTGCGGCCCTGGTGGAGGTGGACCGCGCCTTCGTGCACCGTCGAGTGCGCGGCGCCGGCGTCGACCGTGCCGAGCAGCCGGCCCGTGCCGGTCTCGACGACCTGGACCGGGCGCCCGCCCTCACCGCGGATGTCGGTCAGGTCGGCGGCGCGCTCGCGGCGGGTCCAGTGCCAGGCCTTGGTGCGGCGGCGCAGCAGCTTCGCGGCCTCCAGTTGGGGGAGCAGCCCCTCGCAGGCAGGGCCGAACAGGTCGAGGTCCTCGTCCGTCAGGGGCAGCTCCGCCGCGGCCGCGCACAGGTGCGGGGCCAGCACATAGGGGTTGTCCGGGTCGAGGACCGTGGACTCGACGGGCTGGTCGAACAGGGCCTCCGGGTGGTGGACCAGGAAGGTGTCCAGCGGGTCGTCGCGGGCCACCAGGACGGCCAGCGCCCCCTGCCCGGACCGTCCGGCCCGGCCTGCCTGCTGCCACAGGGAGGCGCGGGTGCCCGGGTATCCGGCGATGACGACCGCGTCCAGGCCGGAGATGTCGATGCCGAGTTCGAGGGCGTTCGTCGCGGCGAGGCCCAGGAGTTCACCCGAATGGAGGGCGTGTTCGAGTGCGCGGCGTTCTTCCGGGAGATAGCCGCCCCGGTACGCCGCGACACGCCGGGCCAGCGACCGGTCGACCTCGGCCAGACGCTCCTGGGAGATGACCGAGATCAGCTCGGCGCCGCGCCGGGAGCGTACGAAGGCGACCGAGCGCACGCCCTGCACGGTGAGGTCGGTCAGCAGGTCGGCGGCCTCGGCGGTGGCCGTACGGCGGACGGGGGCGCCCTTCTCGCCGTGCAGCTCGGTCAGCGGCGGCTCCCACAGGGCGAACACCAGTTCGCCGCGCGGGGAGGCGTCGTCGGCAACCTCCAGCACCGGTAGGCCGGTGAGGCGGCGGGCCGCCACCGAAGGCTCGGCGGCGGTGGCGGAGGCCAGCAGGAACACCGGCGAGGCCCCGTAGCGGGCGCACAGCCGCCGCAGCCGGCGCAGCACCTGGGCGACGTGCGAGCCGAACACCCCGCGGTAGGTGTGGCACTCGTCGATGACGACGTACTTCAGCGATTTCAGGAAGGAGGACCAGCGGGGGTGGGACGGGAGTATGCCGCGGTGCAGCATGTCCGGGTTGGTCAGGACGTAGTTGCCGTACTGGCGGATCCACTCGCGTTCCTCGAACGGAGTGTCGCCGTCGTAGACGGCCGCGCGCACCGAATGGCCCAGTGGATGTGAAAGTTCCTTCACCGAACGGCACTGGTCCGCCGCAAGAGCCTTGGTGGGAGCCAGGTAGAGGGTGGTCGCGCCGCGGCCGTTCGGGGCCTCGGCGCCCTCCAGAAGGGTGGACAGGACCGGCACGAGGTAGGCCAGGGACTTGCCCGAGGCCGTGCCCGTCGCGACGACGACCGAGTCGCCGTCCAGCGCGTGCTCGGCAGCGCGCGCTTGATGGGCCCAGGGATGTTCGATGCCCGCGGCTCGCACGGCGGCGACGACCTCCGCGCGGATCCGGTCCGGCCAGACGGCATGCCGACCCTCGCGCGGGGGCAAGTGCTCCGTATGAGTAACGCGCGAAGCCCTGCTCGGACCGGATGCGAGCCGGTCCAGGACCACGCCCGGCGCGGGTCGGGAGGCGGGGTCCGTCGGGGTTCGATCGGATCGGTGATTCTTGGCCATCGGCACCGAGTGTGTCACTGGCGTGACGGACAATGGAGCCAAGGCGTCGTGCACGCCTGCCGGTAAGTGATTGAATGCCATCGCGGCTGGCGAAGCGTCCAAGGGCTGAAGCCGAGTGCCCCAAGGGCGACCGCTCGATAGCAAGGTGCTGGAGGATCCGTGGACCTGTCCCTGTCGACCGAGACCATGGGCGATCGCACGATCGTCAGGGTCGGTGGCGAAATCGACGTATATACCGCGCCCAAGCTGCGCGAGCAGTTGGTCGAGCTGGTGAACGACGGCAGTTTCCACCTTGTCGTCGACATGGAGGGCGTGGACTTCCTCGACTCCACCGGACTCGGCGTACTGGTCGGCGGCCTGAAGCGCGTGCGAGCCCATGAGGGCTCCCTGCGCCTGGTCTGCAACCAGGAGCGCATTCTGAAGATCTTCCGTATCACCGGCCTCACCAAGGTGTTCCCGATTCACACCTCGGTCGAGGAAGCGGTTGCGGCCACCGACTGACACCGGTCCCGGGCCTCGCGCCCGGGCCGGCCGAAGATCGGCAGAAGTGAAGACCGAGGGGGCCCGGGCTTTCGGCGGCCCGGAGCCTCCCCACAGCACGCCCGTAGTTGCGAGGGGGATGCATGGCCACCGTTGAGCTCCGCTTCAGCGCGCTGCCCGAGCACGTCAGGACCGCCCGGCTGGTGGCGGCAGCGGTGGCGCGCAGGGCCGGAGTGGACGAGGCCGTCCTCGACGAGGTCAGGCTCGCCGTCGGCGAGGCGTGCACCCGTGCCGTCGGGCTGCACCAGACCGTGGGGATCTCGGCACCGGTGAAGGTGCTGCTGATCGAGGAGGAGAAGCAGTTCTCCATCGAGGTCGGCGACGAGGCCCCGCACGCGGTCCCGGGTGAGCACGCGCCCGGCCCCGGCGACCCCGACGGGGAAGCCGACGAGGACGAGATGGGCCTCGCGGTCATCAGCGGACTCGTCGACGACGTCGAGGTCAGCGCGGGAGAGCACGGCGGATTGATCAAGATGACGTGGCCGACCACGCCGCCGCCGACGATTCTGGTCTGAACCGGCCACGCCGCACACCGTTCATGACGAAGGGCCCCACCCGTGGGGCCCTTCGTCATGTGCGGCTGTCAGTGCTCGCCTTTACAGTAGTTCCTGTGCCGTTCACCGCGTGAATTCGTTCACGATCATTCGCATGCTCCACGGGCGCCTCGGAATGCTTTCAGGGCATTACCTCGGAAGGCTAATTCCGTTTATCGCGCTCTGTTTTGATCAGGTTCCGGTACCTACAATCCCGTCCACATCTTGAGCTCAGCCCAAGCGTCAAGGAGGACGAATGGCGGGGCTTTTCAACTCACCACAGTCGGGCCATCCCACAGACCTCGCAGCCGCCGTACTGACCGATGGCAACCGCGTCCTCATCGTGGTCATCGCGGTCGTCGCGCTGGCGGCGCTAGCGGTCGCGGGCGTCCTGGTGCGCCAGGTACTTGCGGCCGGCGAGGGCACCGACAGCATGAAGAAGATCGCGGCGGCGGTCCAGGAGGGCGCGAACGCCTATCTGGCACGGCAGCTGCGCACGCTCGGCGTATTCGCCGTGGTCGTGTTCTTCCTGCTCATGCTGCTGCCCGCTGACGACTGGAATCAGCGTGCCGGACGTTCGGTGTTCTTCCTGATCGGAGCGGCGTTCTCGGCGGCCACCGGCTATATCGGCATGTGGCTCGCCGTACGCAGCAATGTGCGTGTCGCCGCGGCGGCGCGTGAAGCCACCCCGGCGGCAGGCGAGCCGGAAAAGGATCTGACCGCCGTCTCGCACAAGGCGATGAAGATCGCATTTCGCACGGGCGGCGTGGTCGGCATGTTCACGGTGGGCCTCGGCCTGCTGGGCGCCTCGTGCGTGGTGCTGGTGTACGCGGCCGACGCGCCGAAGGTGCTCGAGGGCTTCGGCCTCGGGGCCGCGCTGATCGCGATGTTCATGCGTGTCGGCGGCGGCATCTTCACCAAGGCCGCCGACGTCGGCGCCGACCTGGTCGGCAAGGTCGAACAGGGCATTCCGGAGGACGACCCGCGCAATGCCGCGACCATCGCCGACAACGTGGGCGACAACGTCGGCGACTGCGCGGGCATGGCGGCCGACCTCTTCGAGTCGTACGCCGTCACCCTGGTCGCCGCGCTGATCCTTGGCTCGGCGGCCTTCGGCGACGCCGGGCTCGGCTTCCCGCTGCTCGTTCCGGCGATCGGTGTGATCACCGCGATGATCGGCATCTTCGCGGTGGCGCCCCGGCGCGCCGACCGCAGCGGCATGAGCGCCATCAACCGCGGGTTCTTCATCTCCGCGGTGATCTCGCTCGTGCTGGTGGCGGTGGCCGTGTTCGTCTACCTGCCGGGGAAGTACTCGGAGCTCGACGGCGTCACCGATGCCGCCATCCTGGGCAAGGACGGCGATCCGCGGATCCTCGCGGTCGTCGCGGTGGCCATCGGCATCGTGCTCGCCGCCCTGATCCAGCAACTGACCGGCTACTTCACCGAGACCACCCGCAGGCCCGTCAGGGACATCGGCAAGACCTCGCTCACCGGTCCGGCCACCGTCGTCCTCGCCGGTATCTCCGTCGGTCTCGAATCAGCCGTCTACACCGCCCTGTTGATCGGCCTCGGCGTGTACGGGGCGTTCCTGCTCGGCGGTACGTCGATCATGCTGGCGCTGTTCGCGGTGGCGCTGGCCGGCACCGGCCTGCTCACCACGGTCGGCGTGATCGTCGCGATGGACACCTTCGGGCCGGTCTCCGACAACGCGCAGGGCATCGCGGAGATGTCCGGTGACGTCGAGGGCGCGGGCGCGCAGGTGCTCACCAACCTGGACGCGGTCGGGAACACCACCAAGGCGATCACCAAGGGCATCGCGATCGCCACGGCCGTGCTCGCGGCGGCGGCGCTGTTCGGGTCGTACCGCGACGCGATCATCACCGGGGCGCGCGACGTGGGCGAGAAGCTCGGCGGCGAAGGTGCCCCGATGAGCCTGATGATGGACATCTCGCAGCCCAACAACCTCGTGGGTCTCGTCGCGGGCGCGGCGGTCGTCTTCCTCTTCTCGGGGCTGGCGATCAACGCCGTGTCGCGGTCGGCGGGTTCCGTGGTCTACGAGGTGCGGCGGCAGTTCCGCGAGAAGCCCGGGATCATGGACTACAGCGAGCAACCGGAGTACGGCAAGGTCGTCGACATCTGTACCAAGGACGCGTTGCGCGAGCTCACCACGCCCGGTCTGCTGGCCGTGCTGGCGCCGATCTTCATCGGGTTCACGCTCGGCGTCGGTCCGCTCGGCGCGTTCCTGGCGGGCGCGATCGGCGCGGGCACGCTGATGGCGGTGTTCCTGGCCAATTCCGGTGGCGCCTGGGACAACGCCAAGAAGCTCGTCGAGGACGGTCATCACGGGGGCAAGGGCAGCGAGGCCCACGCGGCGACCGTGATCGGCGACACCGTCGGCGACCCGTTCAAGGACACCGCCGGTCCCGCGATCAACCCGCTGCTCAAGGTCATGAACCTGGTGTCGCTGCTCATCGCGCCCGCGGTGATCAAGTTCTCCTACGGCCCGGACAAGAGCATCGGGATGCGGATCCTGATCGCGGCGCTCGCGTTCGTCGTGATCGCCGGGGCGGTCTATGTGTCAAAGCGGCGCGGCATCGCCGTAAGTGACGAGAACAACGCTGAACCGGAACCCAAGTCTCCGGATCCGGCGGTGGTTTCGTAGGGAGGTCCGTCGAGCCCCAGCTCAAGGTGCGGGCGGGCGGCGCGCGTTGGCGCGTCGTCCGCCCGCTCTGTGTGTCCGCACGATCACGTCGTGAGCCTTGTCTCGCTCAGTACAAAAGATAACAAAAAGGTCTTAATGGGTGCTCGACGTGCGGTTGCCGTGCCTCTGGCGTGTATGTTCCGGGGCCGAGAGCCATGGAAGGGACCAAACCGGTGAACAAGAAGCTCGCGGCCGCACTGTCCGGCGGTGCGGTACTGGTACTGGCGCTGTCCGGCTGCGGCGGCGACGACAACGAGAAGCTGGACTCCTGGGCCAAGGATGTCTGCGACGCCGTACAGCCGCAGGCCAAGAAGATCGAGTCGGCCAATGCCTCGATCCAGAAGGAGACCTCGGACAACAGCACACCGGAGGACGTCCAGAAGACCGACGCACAGGCCTTCCAGGACATGTCCGACGCCTACAAGGCGATCGGGACCGCGGTGAACAAGGCCGGCGCGCCGGACGTCGAGAACGGCGAGACGAAGCAGAAGGACGCGGTCAAGGAGCTCAACACGATCTCCGCGTCGTACGCCTCGCTGAAGAAGCAGGTCGACGGGCTCGACACGAAGGACCAGGGCAAGTTCGCCGACGGTCTCAAGGACATCGCCACCGAGCTGGACAAGCTGAGCAAGAGCGGGAACGACGCGCTCAGCAACCTGGAGGAGGGCGAGGTCGGCCAGGCGATGGCCCGGCAGTCGAGCTGCAAGGCGGCGACGGGGCCGGCGTCGGCGACCTGAGCCGAGCGCGGCGTCGGCGACCCGGACGATCTGGAGCCGGGCGAGGAGCACGAGGCGCCGGGGGCTGCTGAGCCGGGAGTGACATGGGCCGGGGAGCGGGGCGCGTCCCCTCCCCGGCACAGGGCCGTGCGATCTGATCTCCGGCGCGGGGCCGTGCGATCTCCGGCACAGGGCCGTGCGATCTGATCTCCGGCGCGGGGACGTGTGACCCACGGCCCGGGCGCGTTCGATCCCCGGCGTAGGCGATCCCCTCACCGGCACGGAGAGGGGCGATTCCCGCGCGGGGACGTGCGATCCCCTGACAGGCACGTCCGATCCCTGACAGGCACGTCCGATCCCTGGCCAGGGCGCGTCCGATCCCTGGCCCGGGCACGTCCGATCCCCGGCAGAGGCCGTGCGATCTCCGGCCCGGGCACGTCCGAATACCGGCACATGCACGCGCCACCCCCGGCACATGCACGCGCCACCCCCGGCACATGCACGCGCCACCCCCACCACAGGCACATGCCACCCCCGCCACAGGCACATGCGTCTGCGGTGTCTGCGGCCACAATGGGGGGCGTGAGTAACGCCAGCCAGTCACCCCTGTCCCCGCTGCCCGCCCCCGATCGTCCCGAGGTCGCCGCCCGGCTCCGGGACGCCCTGCTCGGGGCCTCCTTCACCGCCGACGGACTGCTCGAACTGCTCGGCGCCCCCGCGTACGCGGCGCTGGCCCGGAGCGAGACCGTGCCCGCGCTCCGGGCTACCCGCGGGGACACACCGCTGGAGATGCTCGTCCGGCTGTTCCTGCTCCAGCAGCCCGTGCCGCACGCGCGCGTGGCGGACACCCTGCCCGTCGACGCCTGCCTGGAGAGCGGCTGGCTCAAGCGCGCCGGCGAGGACGAGCTCGCCGCCACGGTGGACGTGCGGCCGTACGGAGGGCCCGGCGGCGAGGACTGGTTCATCGTGTCGGACCTGGGCTGCGCGGTCGGCGGCGCCGGCGGGATCGGCAGCCGCGACGAGGGAGTCGTCCTGGGCGTCGGCGGCGCCTCCACGACCCTCGCCGGCATCACCGTCCGTACGCCGGTCGGCGCCGCCCTCGACCTCGGCACCGGTTCCGGTATCCAGGCGCTGCACGCGGCGCGGCACGCCACCCGCGTGACGGCCACCGACCTGAACCCGCGCGCGCTGCACATCACCGGTCTCACGCTGGCCCTGTCCGGCGCCCCGGCCGCCGAACTGCGCGAGGGCTCCCTCTTCACCCCGGTCCGGGACGACGAGACGTACGACCTGATCGTCTCGAACCCGCCGTTCGTGATCTCTCCCGGTGCCCGGCTCACCTACCGCGACGGCGGCATGGGCGGGGACGATCTGTGCCGCACGCTCGTTCAGGAGGCGGGGGAGCGGCTGAACGAGGGCGGGTTCGCGCAGTTCCTCGCCAACTGGCAGCACGTGGAAGGGGAGGACTGGCAGGACCGGCTCCGGTCATGGGTGCCCCGGGGCTGCGACGCGTGGATCGTGCAGCGCGAGGTGCAGGACGTCAACCAGTACGCCGAGCTGTGGCTGCGGGACGCGGGCGACCACGAGGGCGACCCGGCGGAGTACCGGGCCCGGTACGACGCATGGCTCGACGAGTTCGAGGCGCGCAAGGTGAAGGCCGTCGGCTTCGGCTGGATCACCCTGCGCAGGACGGGCGCCGCCGTGCCCTCCCTCACCGTGGAGGAATGGCCGCATCCGGTCGAGCAGCCGCTCGGGGACACCATCAAGGCCCACTTCGACCGGCTCGACCACCTCCGCGGCCACGACGACGCCGGACTGCTCGAAGGGCACTTCCGGCTCGCCGCCGAGGTCGTGCAGGAACAGGTCGGGCTGCCCGGCGCCGAGGACCCCGAGCATGTCGTGCTGCGCCAGAACCGCGGCATGCGCCGGGCGACCCGGGTGGACACGGTCGGCGCGGGCTTCGCGGGCGTCTGCGACGGCACCATGAGCGCGGGCCGCATCCTCGACGCCATCGCCCAGCTGATCGGCGAGGACCCGGTGCTGCTGCGCGACCGCACACCGGCGCAGATCCGGCTGCTCGTGGAGCAGGGGTTCCTGGAGCCGGCCCGCTGAGGGAACCCGGCGGGGCGGCGTGCTGAGGGGCCCGGAGAAGAGGCCCGGAGAAGAGGCCCGGAGAAGAGGCCCGCCAATAAATTTCGAGTCGATTTGGACACCTCGTCCCGAACGGGTCCCGAGGGGGCCGGTCCTCCCGGATCCACGGCCGCGTCGCCCCGGCGTTCACCTACGGTTCGCCTGCCCGCCGCCCACGCGTGTCAGCCTCCCGGGGCTGGAAGTCGCGGACTGGGGAAAAGGGGCACGGGGGCCATGGAGAGCGAACCGGCGATCTTCGCGGGAGCGGTGTTCTCCCTGTTCGGAGGGGGACTGCTGGCGTGGACCGTGACGCGCGTACGCCAGCACCGGCCCGTCGCCGAGGGTGTGAGGCCCGTCGCATCGGCGACCCTCGCGAGCATCGTCGCGGTGCTCGCCCTGGCGGCCGGAACATGGTGCTTCACCCGCCTCTGAAGCCCGAGTCGGCGTCGCGCCCGCCGGTAATCGAGAGGTCGCGCTCCGCATAGGGCCGGGCCGGCTCCGGGCACTCCGGGCGGCAGGAATGGTGGTAGTCGGGTTACCGTTCGAGTGGCCGTTGCGGGCTTTTCCCGTTTGACACGGGGGCGGGCTGTACCGTCACACTCCGCAGCGTCACCACGACCCAGCCCCGGGCAAGCGACCCCGGGGAGGCCCAGCGTCGACCGGAGAGAAGAGCGAAGTTGTCCCCGACCAGCGAGACCGCAGAGGGCGGCCGCCGACTCGTCATCGTCGAGTCGCCTGCCAAGGCGAAGACGATCAAGGGCTATCTCGGCCCCGGATACATCGTCGAGGCGAGCGTCGGGCACATCCGCGACCTTCCCAACGGCGCTGCCGAGGTGCCCGAGAAGTACACGGGCGAGGTCCGCCGCCTCGGTGTGGACGTCGAACACGACTTCCAGCCGATCTATGTGGTCAACGCCGATAAGAAGGCCCAGGTCAAGAAGCTCAAGGACCTGCTGAAGGAGTCCGACGAACTCTTCCTCGCCACCGATGAGGACCGCGAGGGCGAGGCCATCGCCTGGCACCTGCAGGAAGTCCTGAAGCCCAAGGTCCCGGTCAAGCGGATGGTCTTCCACGAGATCACCAAGGCCGCGATCCAGGCCGCCGTGGCCAACCCGCGCCAGCTCAACCAGAAGCTCGTCGACGCCCAGGAGACCCGCCGCATCCTCGACCGCCTCTACGGCTACGAGGTCTCGCCGGTCCTGTGGAAGAAGGTCATGCCGCGGCTGTCCGCGGGCCGTGTCCAGTCGGTCGCCACGCGACTCGTCGTCGAGCGGGAACGCGAGCGCATCGCCTTCCGTTCCGCCGAGTACTGGGACCTGACGGGCACCTTCGCGACCGGCCGGGCCGGAGACTCGTCGGACCCGTCGTCGCTGGTCGCGCGTCTGCAGTCCGTCGACGGCAGGAGGGTCGCGCAGGGCCGCGACTTCGACTCCCTGGGTCAGCTGAAGAACGCGAACACCCTCCACCTCGACGAGGCGAACGCCCGCGCCCTGGCCGCCGCGCTCGAGCAGACGCGGTTCGCCGTCCGGTCCGTCGAGTCCAAGCCCTACCGCCGCTCGCCGTACGCCCCGTTCCGTACGACGACGCTGCAGCAGGAGGCCAGCCGCAAGCTCGGCTTCGGCGCCAAGGCGACCATGCAGATCGCGCAGAAGCTGTACGAGAACGGCTACATCACGTACATGCGTACGGACTCCACGACCCTGAGCGACACGGCGGTCACCGCCGCTCGTGCCCAGGTCACGCAGCTGTACGGCGCCGACTATCTGCCGCCGCAGCCGAGGACGTACGCCGGGAAGGTCAAGAACGCGCAGGAGGCGCACGAGGCGATCCGCCCCTCGGGTGATCGTTTCCGCACTCCCGCCGAGACCGGGCTGACCGGTGACCAGTTCAGGCTCTACGAGCTGATCTGGAAGCGGACCGTCGCCTCCCAGATGAAGGACGCGACCGGCAACAGCGTCACGGTGAAGATCGGCGGCACGGCGGCCGACGGCCGGGACGTCGAGTTCAGCGCGTCCGGCAAGACGATCACCTTCCACGGCTTCCTGAAGGCCTACGTCGAAGGCGCCGACGACCCGAACGCCGAGCTCGACGACCGCGAGCGCCGGCTGCCCCAGGTCTCCGAGGGCGACGCCCTGAGCGCCGAGGAGATCACGGTCGACGGGCACGCCACCAAGCCCCCGGCCCGCTACACCGAGGCCTCCCTGGTCAAGGAGCTGGAAGAGCGCGAGATCGGCCGCCCGTCGACGTACGCGTCGATCATCGGCACGATCCTCGACCGCGGCTATGTGTTCAAGAAGGGCACGGCCCTGGTGCCGTCCTTCCTGTCCTTCGCCGTGGTCAACCTTCTGGAGAAGCACTTCGGGCGGCTCGTCGACTACGGCTTCACCGCCAAGATGGAGGACGACCTCGACCGCATCGCCCGCGGTGAGGCGCAGTCCGTGCCGTGGCTGAAGCGGTTCTACTTCGGCGAGGGCACAGGCGAGGGCGGTGCCGCCGACGCCGGCAACGGTGACGGGGACCACCTCGGCGGCCTCAAGGAACTGGTCACCGACCTGGGCGCGATCGACGCGCGCGAGGTCTCGTCGTTCCCCGTGGGCAACGACATCGTGCTGCGGGTCGGCCGCTACGGGCCGTACATCGAGCGCGGCGAGAAGGACACCGAGCAGCACCAGCGCGCCGACATCCCGGACGACCTGGCGCCGGACGAGCTCTCCGTCGACCTCGCCGAGGAACTGCTCGCCAAGCCGAGCGGCGACTACGAGCTGGGCCCCGACCCGGCCACCGGCCACACGATCGTCGCCAAGGACGGCCGCTACGGCCCGTATGTCACGGAGATCCTCCCCGAGGGCACCCCGAAGACGGGCAAGAACGCGGTCAAGCCGCGTACGGCCTCCCTCTTCAAGACGATGTCCCTGGACACGGTGACGCTCGACGACGCCCTGAAGCTGATGTCGCTGCCGCGTGTCGTCGGCGCCGACGCCGAGGGCCAGGAGATCACCGCGCAGAACGGCCGCTACGGCCCGTATCTGAAGAAGGGGACGGACTCGCGCTCGCTCCAGGCGGAGGAGCAGCTCTTCACGATCACGCTGGAAGAGGCGCTGGCGATCTACGCCCAGCCGAAGCAGCGGGGCCGGGCGGCCGCCAAGCCGCCGCTGAAGGAGCTGGGCACCGACCCGGTGAGCGAGAAGCCGGTCGTCGTCAAGGACGGCCGCTTCGGGCCGTACGTCACCGACGGGGAGACCAACGCCACCCTGCGCTCCGGCGACAGCGTCGAGACGATCACCCAGGAGCGCGGCTTCGAGCTGCTCGCCGAGAAGCGGGCGAAGGGGCCGGCGAAGAAGACCGCCAAGAAGGCCCCGGCGAAGAAGGCCCCGGCGAAGAAGACGGCAGCCAAGAAGACCGCGGCGAAGAAGACCACGACCGCGAAGAAGACGACGGCCAAGAAGACCACCACGGCGAAGAAGACGGCGGCCAAGACGGCGACCGCCTCGAAGCCGACGGAGGACTGAGGCCCGGTCAGGACCTGTTCGGGACCCGGGCCGCCAAGGCCCGCGTCTTCGCGCAGGGTTCGAAACGCGAACGCCCCGGCAACACTTCGGTGTCGGGGCGTGCGCATGCCAGGACGGGCCCTCCAGGGTGTCGGTGGCTCCCGATAGGCTGAATGCATGACGCGAGCCGAGCACCCCACGGCCTCTCCACCGGCCCCCGACGATGCCCTGGTCGCGGACTCCCGCGAGCGCGCCGTCCGCGCCCTGCTGCGCCGTCCGCAGTTGAAGCGGTTGTGGAGCGCACAGCTCGTGGGCGGCGTGGCCGACACCCTGGCCCTTCTCGTGCTGGTCCTGCTCACGCTCCAGGCGGCTGTCGCCGAGGGCGCGTTCGGGGGCGGCTATCGAGGCGTGGCGTTCGCAGTGGCGACCGTTTTCGGAGTGCGCATCCTCGCGACGCTCCTCTTCGGCGCGGTGCTCCTCGGTCCGCTCACGGCGCTCACCTCCCAGGACGGCCCGCTCGACCGCCGCTGGACCATGGTCGGCGCGGACGGGCTGCGCGCCGCGCTGCTCATCGTCGCGCCGCTGTGGATCGACTGGATGCCCGACGACGCCCTGGCCATGCTCCTTGTCACGGCCTTCGTGACCGGAGTCGCCGAGCGCTTCTGGACGGTGTGCCGCGAGAGCGCGGCCCCCGCGCTGCTGCCCGCACCGCCGCCGGAAGGCGCGACGGTCCGGCCGCTGCCCGACCACCTGGACGCCCTGCGCCGGCTCTCGCTGCGCACCGGTTTCATCGCGATCCCGCTCGCGGCCGTCGTGCTCGTCGTCGCAGCCCTCTTCAACAACCTGCTGGGCGTCGGCATCGACTGGTTCGGCCAGCACCAGGCGGCCCTCGCCTCGTACGTGGCGGCCGGGCTGTTCGCCGCGTCCCTCTCCGTGCTGACCTTCCTCGAACTGCCCGCCACGCGCACCCCGCGCGCGCGGTCCCCGCTCGAGGGGCTGCGCCGCCCGAAGACCGGAACCGGCGCGGACAAGGGCCGCACCGGCGCGATGCCGCTGCTGGTGCTGGCCTGCGCGGCCGTCGCCGCCGCGGTCTCTGCCGCCGTCGCCGTGTCCGTGCTGCACGCCAAGGACCTGGGCGGCGGCCCGGTGCTGTACGGCCTGTTCGTGGGCGTGCTCACCGGCGGTGTCGTCGTCGGCATCCGTACGGCGCCCGCGCTGCTGCCCGGCCTGTCGCGCCGCCGGCTGCTCGCGCTGGTGATCGCATTCACCGGCGTCGCGCTGCTGGCCGCCGGGCTGGTACCGGACGTCACCACCGTGCTGCTGATCCTCGCTGCCGCCGGTGTGGGCGCGGGCATCGCCGCCAACATCGGGCACACGCTGCTCGACCAGGAGACCGAGGAATACCGACGGTCCCGTACGACCGAGCACCTGCACGCGGTCGTCCGGGTCTGCGTGGCGCTCGGCGCGGTGATCGCCCCGCTGGTGGCGGCGGCGATCGGGCCACACCGGCTGGAGAGCGGCAAGCTCGTCTTCGCGCACGGCGGCGCGGCCTTCACGCTGATGCTCGCCGGCGCCCTGCTGCTGCCGGTGGCCGCGCTGGTGCTGGCCAAGGTCGACGACCGCTCCGGAGTGCCGCTGCGCCAGGACCTGCGCGACGCGCTGCTCCGCGGTGACGACCCGGACCAGGCGCCCGCGAGCACCGGTTTCTTCATCGCCCTGGAGGGCGGCGACGGGGCCGGCAAGTCCACGCAGGCCGAGGCGCTCGCCGAGTGGATCCGCGGCAAGGGCCACGAGGTCGTGCTGACGCGCGAGCCGGGGGCGACGCCGGTGGGCAAGCGGCTGCGGTCGATCCTGCTGGACGTGTCCAGCGAGGGCCTGTCGCACCGCGCGGAGGCACTGCTGTACGCGGCCGACCGGGCCGAGCACATCGACACCGTCGTACGGCCCGCCCTGGAGCGCGGCGCGGTCGTCATCTCCGACCGGTACATCGACTCGTCCGTGGCCTACCAGGGCGCGGGCCGTGATCTGTCGCCGACCGAGATCGCCCGGATCAACCGCTGGGCCACGAACGGGCTGGTGCCGCATCTGACCGTCCTGCTGGACGTCGCGCCGGAGACCGCGCGCGAGCGGTTCACCGAGGCGCCCGACCGGCTGGAGTCGGAGCCCGCCGAGTTCCACGCGCGCGTGCGGTCCGGCTTCCTGACCCTGGCCGCGGCCGACGCCGGGCGGTACCTGGTGGTGGACGCCGGTCAGGAGCCCGAGGCCGTCACGACCGTCGTCCGGCACCGGCTCGACCAGGTGCTGCCGCTGTCCGAGGCCGAGATCAAGGCCCAGGAGGAGGCGCGGAAGAAGGCCGAGGAGGAGGCCCGCCGCAAGGCCGAGGAAGAGGCCGCCCGCAAGGCCGAGGAGGAGCGCCTGGAGCGCGAGCGCCAGGAGCAGCTGGCCCGGCTGCGTGCCGAGGAGGAGGAGCGCAAGCGGCGCGAGCTCGAGGAGGCGCAGCGGCGCGAGGCCGAACGGCAGGCCGAGGAGGCCCGGCGACGGGCCGAGGAAGCGCAGAAGAAGGCCGAGGAGGAGCGGGCGCGGCTCCTCGCGGAGGAGAAGGCCCGGGCCGAGGAAGAGGCCCGCCGCAAGGCCGAGGAGGACCGGCGCCGCAAGCAGGCCGAGGAAGAGGCCCGGCTGCGTGCCGAGGCCGAGGCGCTCCGTCTGGAGAAGCAGCGCAAGGCCGAGGCCGCGCTGCTGCGGGCCGAGGAGGCGCGACGCCTGGCGGAGGCGGCGGCCGCGGCAGCGGAGGCGGGGCCGAAGAGTTCCCCCCAAGGCTCTGCCCAGGGCTCTCCCCAGGGTTCCGCTCCGCAGGGCGCTTCTCGTACGTCGGCCGGTCAGGACGCGGCGACCGTGCCGACGCCCGTGGTGACACCGGAGAACGCCCCGGGCGGCTCAGGTTCCGGCTCCGGCTCCGGCTCGGGCTCGGGCTCGGGCTCGGGCTCCGGCTCCGTGGACGAGACGACCGTGCTGCGCCGGGTGCGGGACGACAAGGCGGGCGACGACGCCGGCGGCAAGGCCGGCGAAAGGCCCGACGGCAAGACCTCCGGCCGCGGCCGGACCTCCGGGGGAGCCGACGCCGAGGTGACGGCCGAGCTGCCGAAGCCGCCGGTGCCGCCGAGGGCGGGCGAGGAGACGGAGGTGCTGCCGCCGGTCTCTTCCCGCGCGGGTGACGAGACCGAGGTGCTGCCCGCGGTGCGCCCCGGGGCCGAGGACACGCCGTCCTGGGCAGCGGACGAGACCGCCGTGCTGCCTCCGGTCCGGCCGACGGACGCCGAGGAGACGGCCGTGCTGCCGCCCGTACGCGGGGACGAACCGGCGGACCGGGTTCCGCCCGGTTATTTCCGGGACGACTCCCCGGCCTCCCGTCCCGACGGGACCGAGGACCGTACGCGCGAGCTGCCTCAGGTCGACGCCGAGGGCGAGCCGCGCCGCCGCCGGTCCGACTGGGCCGAGGAGACGCCGCTGGACGACCTGCCCTCACTCGCGGACGAGCTGCTCGGACCGCACGAGGACGAGCCGGACGAGGGCCGGGGGCGCCGGGGGAGGGGCCGGGGCCGCTGAGGCCCTGCCCGGCAGGCGGTTTCGGAAGATCACCGGCCCCGGCCCTCTGAGGGCCGGGGCCGGTTGTCAGTGGTCGCCCCCACAATGGATCTCGCAGGGCAGTACGGTCCGCGGACGCGGACGTGACGGAAGGGCGGCGTGACCCATGACCGTGTGGGACGACCTCGTCGGGCAGGAGAGGGTGAGCGCGCAGCTGGACGCTGCCGCCAGGGACGCCGACGCCCTGGTCACCGCCGCCGCGGCCGACACCCCTCCGCCCGAGGCGTCGAAGATGACCCACGCGTGGCTGTTCACGGGCCCGCCCGGAGCCGGGCGGAACCAGGCGGCGCGGGCCTTCGCGGCGGCACTGCAGTGCGTCAGCCCCGACCGGGCCCTGGGCGGCTCCCCGGGCTGCGGCTTCTGCGACGGATGTCACACGGCACTGGTGGGCACGCACGCCGACGTCACCACCGTGGCCGCGGTAGGGGCGCAGATCCTCGCCGACGACATGCGCGACACCGTGCGCAAGTCGTTCACCTCGCCGGCGAACGGCCGCTGGCAGATCATCCTCGTCGAGGACGCCGAGCGGCTGAACGAGAAGTCGGCCAACGCCGTCCTCAAGGCTGTGGAGGAGCCCGCCCCCCGCACGGTCTGGCTGCTCTGCGCCCCCTCCATCGAGGACGTCCTGCCCACCATCCGCTCCCGCTGCCGGCATCTGAACCTGAGCACGCCGTCGGTCGACGCCGTCGCCGACATGCTCGTACGGCGCGAGGGCATCGAGCCGGCCGCCGCCGCCGCGGCGGCCCGCGCGACCCAGGGCCATGTCGACCGGGCCCGTCGGCTGGCCACCGACCCGGCCGCGCGCGAACGCCGTGCCGCCGTGCTGAGGATGCCGCTGCGCGTGGAGGAGGTCGGCGGCGCGCTCAAGGCCGCCCAGGAGCTGGTCGACGCGGCCGCCGAGGACGCCAAGCAGCTCGCCGAGGAGATGGACGCCAAGGAGACCGAGGAGCTGAAGGCCGCTCTCGGCGCGGCCCAGGGCGGCCGGATGCCGCGCGGTACGGCCGGCGTGATCAAGGACCTGGAGGACAAGCAGAAGCGCCGCAGAACACGCACGCAGCGCGACAGCCTCGACCTCGCCCTGACCGACCTCACGGCGTTCTACCGCGATGTCCTCGCCCTCCAGCTCGGCTCCCGGGTGGCCATCGCCAACGCGGACGCCGAGGATGTCCTGGAGCGCCTGGCCCGCGGCAGCTCCCCCGAGTCCACACTCCGCCGCATCGAGGCGATCGCCGGCTGCCGTGACGCGCTCGACCGCAACGTGGCGCCGCTGCTCGCGGTGGAGGCGATGACGATGGCGCTCAGAGCGGGCTGACACCCGGCGGGGCCGGGAGCTGACACCCGGCGAGGCCGGGAGACGCGGGGGACCTGGGGTTGACGTTGTAACTCTTACGAGGCACGACACGCACGCACGGCACTCATTCCATCGCGCAGAGTTACGCTCGCTGGATGTACACAAGGCGCACCCCTCGCTCCGCCTCCGCCTCCGACCCCGCTCCCCGTCGCGCGGGCTCCGGCGGCGCTCACCGCAGGGCCCGTGGCGGAGTCAGGACCGCGGTCGGCCTCCTCGCCATGGCCGCGCTGCTGGTCTCCGCCTGCTCCTCGGGGAGCCCGACGACGTCCGCGGCCTCCGCGGCGGCGGAGCCGGCGGCGCTGGCCGCACTGCCGAAGTCCGTCCCCGCGGCGCTCGCGTCGTACTACGCGCAGAAGCCGGACTGGCGCGGCTGCGGTGTCCCCGGCTTCCAGTGCGCCACCATCAAGGCGCCGCTCGACTACGCCAGGCCGTCCGCCGGTGACGTCCGGCTCGCCGTCGCCCGCAAGAAGGCCACGGGCGAGCGGCTGGGCTCGCTGCTCGTGAACCCCGGCGGGCCGGGCGGCTCGGCGATCGGCTACATGGAGTCGTACGCCGGCATCGGCTATCCGGCCGAGGTCCGGGCCCGCTACGACATGGTGGCGGTCGACCCGCGCGGCGTGGCCCGCAGCGAACCCGTCGAGTGTCTGGACGGGCCGGACATGGACACGTACACGCAGACGGACATCACGCCCGACGACGTGAAGGAGGGCGACGGGCTGGTCGCGGCGTACCGGACGTTCGCCGAGGGCTGCGGCGCGGACGCGCCCAGGCTGCTGCGCCATGTGTCCACCGTGGAGGCGGCCAGGGACATGGACATCGTGCGGGCCGCGCTCGGCGACAAGAAGCTGAACTACGTCGGCGCCTCCTACGGGACGTTCCTCGGCGCGACATACGCAGGGCTCTTCCCGGACCGGGCGGGCCGGCTGGTGCTGGACGGCGCGATGGACCCGTCGCTGCCCGCGCGGCGGCTGAACCTGGAACAGACGGCGGGTTTCGAGACGGCGTTCCGGTCGTTCGCGCGGGACTGCGTACGGCAGGCCGACTGCCCGCTGGGCGGCGCGGGCACCTCGCCCGAGCGGGTGGGCAGGAACCTGAAGGCGTTCTTCGGGGAACTGGACGAGCAGCCCGTCCCCACCGGCGACCCCGACGGCCGTCGCCTCACCGAGTCGCTCGCCACGACCGGTGTGATCGCGGCCATGTACGACGAGGGCGCCTGGCCCCAGCTGCGCGAGGCGCTCACCTCCGCGATGAAGGAGGACGACGGCGCCGGACTGCTCGTCCTGTCCGACGGCTACTTCGAGCGTGACGCCGACGGCGCCTACAGCAACCTGATGTTCGCCAACGCGGCGGTGAACTGCCTGGACCTGCCGCCCGCCTTCGACACCCCCGACCAGGTGCGCAGCGCGCTGCCGGACTTCAGGAAGGCGTCCCCCGTCTTCGGCGAGGGCCTCGCCTGGGCGTCGCTGAACTGCGCGTACTGGCCGGTGCACGCCACGGGCGAGCCGCGCCGCATCGAGGCGAAGGGCGCGGCCCCCATCGTGGTGGTCGGCACCACCCGCGACCCGGCGACCCCGTACCGCTGGGCCCAGGCCCTGGCCGGCCAGCTCTCCTCGGCCCGCCTCCTCACCTACGAGGGCGACGGCCACACGGCCTACGGCCGCGGCAGCGCCTGCGTCGACCGCACGATCAACGCCTACCTCCTGCGCGGCACCCCGCCCGAGGACGGAAAGCGCTGCTCATAACCGTCGCCCCGGCCCCGGAGGGCCCGCCTCCGGGGTCGGTACGGAGCACCCTTCGAAACTGTGTAGACTTACCGTCGTTGCTGATCGCACCATAGTGCGGACAGCGCGCCGCCTTAGCTCAGATGGCCAGAGCAACGCACTCGTAATGCGTAGGTCTCGGGTTCGAATCCCGAAGGCGGCTCAGTAAAAAGGCCAGGTCACATAATTCGTGACCTGGCCTTTTGTGTTGTGCTCTCACCGGCTGCTCGCGGTGGCCGCGATGGCGGGGAGCACGGCGAGGGCGAGGACGCCGCCGGTGAGGGCGAGGACGGGGTAGCCGGCGGTGGCCACGACGAGTCCGGAGGTGAGGCCGCCGGTGGCGCCGGCGA
The DNA here is from genome assembly GCF_042673825.1 of Streptomyces sp. NPDC057002. NCBI lineage: Bacteria > Bacillati > Actinomycetota > Actinomycetes > Kitasatosporales > Streptomycetaceae > Streptomyces > Streptomyces sp. NPDC057002. The sequence continues at coordinate 137,804 of NZ_JBHURZ010000004.1, read as the reverse complement.
TGGCGATGGAGACGTCGACCATGCCCTGGGTCTTGGCACGGGTGGCCGGCGGCACGGCGTCGGTGACCATCGCGGTGCCGGAGACGAGACCGAGGTTCCAGCCCAGCCCCAGCAGGGCGAGCGCCAGGGCGAGCAGGGCGACGGAGTCGGGGGGCGCCGCGGCGGCCGTGATTCCGGCTGCGAGGAGCGTGAGGCCGGAGGCTGCCGCGACGACGGTTGGGCCGTGGCGGTCGACGAACCAGCCGGTCAGCGGTGAGGGCAGGTACATGGCACCGACGTGGATGGCGATGACGAGGCCGGACGCTGCGGTGCCGTGGCCGTGGTCGTGCATGTGCACCGGGGTCATCGTCATGATCGCGACCATGACGAGCTGGGTGAGGATCATGGTCAGCGCGCCCGGTATCAGCCCCGGCCCGCGAGTCTTCGCCGTGGCGGCCTCCGTCGGTTGCTGGAGGTCGAGGCTGCGGGCGAGCAGCAGGGGGTCGGGGCGCAGCCAGGCGGCGAGGGCGAGGGCGGCCAGGGCGTAGGCGGCGCCGGCGAGGAGGAACGGCCCGGCCAGGGTGGGTATGCCGAGGGTGTCGGCGAGGTCGCCGGTGGGGGCGGCGAGGTTGGGGCCGACGACTCCGCCGAGGGTGGTGGCGACCAGGACGGTGGAGACGGCGCGGGCACGGTGTGCGGGGGCCGCGAGATCGGCTCCGGCGTACCGCGCCTGGAGGTTGGTCGCGGTGCCGGCGCCGTAGCGAACAAGGCGATGAACAGCAGCACGGGGCTGTCGGCGACGGCGGCGGCGATGACGCCCGCGCTGCCGACGGCGCCGGTCAGGTATCCCGCCGCCAGGCCCGGCCGGCGGCCCCGGGCCTGGGAGATGCGGCCGATGGTGACGGCGGCGAGGGCCGAGCCGGCGGTGAACAGGGCGCTGGGCAGGCCCGCGAGGTCGGTGGAGCCGAGCATGTCCTGCGCGAGGAGGGCGCCGACGGTGATGCCGGCCGCGAGCCCCGCCCCGCTCAGGATCTGGCCGGCGACCAGGACGGCGAGCACGCGGCGCTGTGCCTCGGGCCGCGGGGATATACCGCCGGTGGTGTCCGGGGCGGTGCTTGTCACGGGTGAGTCGCTCCCTGGGGCTACAGGACGTCTACGACGAGATAGCCGTCGATCCGGCGCAGGTGTTCGCTGTCGGGGTCGGGCGGGAGTGCGTGGCCGAGGCCGGCGGCGCGGACCTCGCTGATCCACTGGTCGTGCTGGTACTCGTGGTTGATGAGCGTGGTGAGCAAGTGGGTGGCGACGACGGTGAGTTGAGTGGGGGCGCCGACCCGGCCGGCGGCGATGTCGCCGATGCGGGCGTGCACGCGTTCGGCGACGGCGGTGCGGAACTCGGTGAGCCGTTTGACCGTGGGCAGCGTGCCGCGGAACTTCTCCGGGTTCGCCGAGTCCATGAGCCCGTCCAGTTCCGGGTCCGGGCTGGGCTCGGCCGCGGTGAGGTTGCGGATCATGAAGTGGGCGACGTGGGCCTGATGACCGAGGTGCCAGCCGATGGCGCTGGAGTTCTCGTGCGGGCGCCAGGTCACCTCGTCCGGGGTGAGGTCCCTCCACAGGTCGTCGGTGTAGGCACGGGCACGGTCGTACTCGCGCAGCAACGCTTCTATCTGGAGCATGAGTTCGCCTCATCTGTGGTCGGGGTGGTCTGGGTGGTCAGGGACGCCGTCACCGCTCGCTCGGCGGCGGCGGGGGCGCCCTCGATGTGCCCGGCGTACCGGTCGGCCGTCTCGGTCGAGGCCCAGTGCAGCCTGCCGTCCAGCGCGGGCCGTCGGTAGAGGGGGTGGCCGAACAGGGAGTAGTCGGCCAGGTGGCGCACGGCGGGCGGTGCGGTCCACCGCTCGCCGCTCCAGTCCTGTATGTGGGTGGAGCGTCTCGGGCTCGGCGGCGGCCGGGTCGAAGAGCTGGGTCAGCTGGGCGGTCACCGCCCGCTCGAATCCGGAGCCGACGGCCTGGGCCGGCTCGGAGCCGCACAGCGCGGCGGGCCGCCCGTCTGGACCCGACATGTCGTGCAGCTCCTGCAGCGGGCCGGTCCTGCTGGCCGCCGCCCCGGCGAGCCCCGCTTCCCGCCAGAAGGCGGCAGGGTAGCGGACGACGACCTTGGCGACCGCCCCCATCCACACCGGGGTCGCCCGGGCGAGGCGGACCAGTTCGGCGGGCAGCTGTGAGCCGAAGTCGATGCGCGCGAGGGCGAGCGCGGGAGGTACGGCCACCACGGCCGGGGCTCCCGTGGAGATCGCCTACGAGGCAGTCTGGGACAACGGCACCCCGCTCGCGGCCGACCTGGAGGACTTCGTAACGGCCCTCACCCGGCAGGCCGATGGGGGCAAGGGCGATTGATGGAGGTTATGCCTCCCGTATTCCGGCCCCTCCGGTGAGTTTCGTCCGTAGGCATTCAAGTTGACGCCAAGGCGTATCAGGATTCCTGCAGCTGCCCGAGAAAGGAACGGCGGGTTGACGACGCGCTCTGAACATGGGTTTCAGCGGCGGGATATGGCTCGCTGCAACAGGTCCTGAAGCGCACTTTGTTCCTGGTCGGTCAGACCCACCAAGGGAGGTCCCTCCCGCAGGATTTCCAGCAGCTTTTCCCGGCGCTCGGCGCCTTCGGGGGTGAGGCTCAGCTGCTTGGCCCGGCGATCGGAGGGGTGGGGACGCCGTTCGATCAGCCGCTGGCTCTCGAGCTTGTCGATCACGACGGTGGCGTTCGACGGTTCGCAGATCATCCGCCCGGCCAGCTCGCTCAAGGTCATCGGACTCGTCAGCTCGCGCAGCGCCGCGGCCTGCGCCGGGGTGAGACCGATCGTGGCCACACGCTCACGGACGTGCGCAGTGATCTGGATGTCCAGCTGGTTCACCAGCTTGCCCAGCTCCCACAGCGCCGCTGCCTGCGCATCCGTTGTCGTCATGACCCCAGGCTAGCAAGCTCCTTCAAGTCATGATAGTTATGGTCATAACCTTTCAGGTCATAGGTATATGGAGGTCGGACCCATGCTGCACACGGCATCGCACCTGGACGAGCGGCTCCGGCGACCGTCGGGCATTCGGTCCCTGAGGCTCGACAAGGCCCGGCTCTGGCTGGACACCACCGACGAGGACTGGGCGGAGCACCCCGAGTACCTCGACGACTCCGGGCACGTCCACGAGCCTCCGCCGCACCCTCGTCCGTGAGCTGGCCGAGCCCGGCACGATCGGATTCGGCGTCCACTTCGCCTACGTCGTGTTCGGCCGCGTCGACACCGACGGAGGCGGCCGGTCTGGCGCCCGGTCGACGCCTGCACCCGGCCCGACGGAGGGCCGCCCCGACCTGCATGCTCGCCATCCCTCTTGTGCCAGCAGTTCAGAAATTTGTGCCCGTAGTTCAGGAATTGGAGTGCCATGAACCTCAACCTCACCACCAAGACAGCCGTCGTCACCGGTGCCGGCCGGGGCATCGGACTGGCCACCGTCCGGACGCTGATAGGCGAAGGCGTCCGTGTCGTGGGCGCCGCTCGCACCATCACGCCCGAACTGAAGGAAACCGGCGCCCGTACGGTGTCGGCCGACCTGAGCACCGCGGAAGGGGTCTCCGCCCTCATCGACAGTGCTCTCGCCGAGCTGGGGGGCATCGACCTGCTGGTGAACAACGTGGGTGGCGGGGACGGGGCGACCGTCGGCTTCCTGGACGTCGATGACGCCGAGTGGGCCGGTGCGTTCGACATCAACGTGCTCAGCACGGTCCGTGCCACGCGGGCGGCTCTGCCCAGCCTGATCGAGCGCCGGGGAGCGATCGTCAACATCTCGTCCATCCTGGCCCTGATGACCGGAGGCTTCCCGCCCGCCATCAGCTCGGCGAAGGCGGCGCTCACAGCGCTCGGCAAGTCCCTGTCCGAGGAGTTCGGTCCCCGGGGTGTACGCGTGAACACCATTTCCCCCGGCCTGGTCCGCACCTCGGTCTACCAGGACCCGGACGGACAGGTCGCCCAGTGGGCCGCCGCGTCCGGCATGTCCCTCGATGAGTTCACCCAGCGGATGGTGAAGACGCAGAACGTCACGACCGGCCGTATGACCGAACCGGCGGAAGTGGCGGCGCTGATCGCGTTCCTCCTGTCCGACGCGGCCGGAAACATCACCGGCGTCGACTACGTCATCGACGGCGGCACGATCAAGACGGTCTGAACCGGAACGCTCACGAGGACTGGCCGCAAAACGCGCGGGCCGAGCCGGGGACTGGTGAAGAATCAGCCGGGTGGACAACGAGATTCAGCTGATCAGCGACGGTGACGGACTGACAGTCATCGGGAGTGAGACGGATGTCGAACGTTTCCTCGTCTCGGAGGGGCTGTCGTCGAAGGGCATCGGACTGCGACGGCTCAAGTCAGTGGCCGGTGCCGGGGCTGTGGTCGCGCAGGCAGGTTCGGACGTTGCTGCCGAGTCCGCCTGCTGGGTGAAGCTGACCCGGGAGTCGGCACAGGTCGTCAAGAAGTACGGGCTGAGGGAAAGCTCGGAGACGGGTCTCAGCACCGGTGTGGTGAAGGGGCCGAAGGGCCAGATCAAGGGTTTCGTCGAATTCGTGAGCGGGCCCCGATCGCTTCTGGGCAACCCGGCGGTTCTCGCTCGTGCTGCGGGGGTCATGGCGCAGCTCGCGATGCAGCAGACCATGGACGAGATCACCGACTATCTCTCCACGATCGACGAGAAGGTCGACGACGTGCTCCGCGCTCAGGAGGACACCGCGTTGTCCGACATGATCGGAGCGGAGCTCGTGATCGAGGAGGCCATGACCATCCGGGAGCAGGTGGGCCGCGTTTCCGAGATCACGTGGTCGAAGGTGCAGGCTACGCCGGGGACGATTGCGACGACCCAGGTGTACGCGTTGCGTCGACTCGACGCACTCGCGGAGAAGATGGAGCACAAGGCAAAGATCGGTGATCTCGCCGAGGCGGCCAAGGAAGCCGAGTCCAACGCTCAGGAGTGGTTGGCTGTTCTGGCTCGTTGCTTCCAACTGCAGGACGCGATCGCCGTGCTCGAACTCGACCGGGTGCTGGACGCGGCTCCGGAGGAGCTGGACCGGCATCGCCTCGGGGTTCGGATCGCCCGGCAGAATCGGCTGGATCTCATCTCGCGGAGCACCGAGCGACTGGTGGCACGGATGAACGCGGCCGCCGACGCGGCCAACGCGAAGGTGCTGCTGCACCCGACCAGGTCCCCGGCTGTGGTCCAGTCGAGCAACCATGTAGTGACCGGCATCCATGACTTCCATACGCGGCTCGGGATCGAGTCCGGTCGGCGGTCGTCGGAGACGAGACGATGGGCGGTCGCGGCGGCGGAGGTGAGGGACAAGGCGCTTGAGACAGGAGCGAAGGGCGTCGGTGCCGCCAGAAGCCTCGGCAACGAGACCCTGGACCGGGCCAGCTCGGTGAGGGGCAGACTCTCCAGCGGGATCGCCGAGCGAGCGCGCCGTCGTCGCGGGGACGAGGAGGAACGCGCCGAGGAAGGCTGAGTGAGTGCCGACCGTCAGCCACGTGCGCAGCACGCCTACGCCCTCAACTGCGAAGAGCCGGATGCTGTGAACTGCTACCTCTGTCGAGCAGAGGGGGTGGCGCGGGCCTGATCAGATCTTGATGATGCGGACGCCGGGGCCGCACAGCATGTGGAGGTCATCGGGATCTGACGTCAGGACGGTTACCGGGGAGGGGGAGGTAAGCGCGGTGGCGGCCACGAGGGCGTCGAGGGCGTATTCGTGGCCGTGCAGGCCGGCTGCCGCGAGCGCCTTGCTCGCGTGGCGGGCGATGGCTTCGGTGGGCGGGACGATGTTGACGCGCGAGACCGCGTAGTCGAAGCGAGCCTGGTTGATCTTGGGGTCGCGGGCTTCGGCGAGGGTGACGGAACTGGTGATGACGCGGATGTCCTCTGCCTCGGCCGCAGTCAGCCACTCGGTGAGTTCGGGTGAGCGGCGTACGAGTTTGGACAGGCCCTCGCAGTCCAGAACGAGGGTGCCGCTCACGCAGCGTCCCCCGAGCCCGCGGTGTCACCACGCAGGACGGCTCGCTTGGCCTCGACCGCTGCCTGGTCGACGGAGCCGTGTTCGGCTTCCGCGTCCTCGATGAGTTCGCGCAGACGGTCGCGCTCCAACTGGCGCTGGATGAGGGCTTCGACGTAGGCGGACATGCCGCGCTTGCCGGTGCGTGCCTTGAGGGCGGCGATGGTGCCTTCGTGGAGGGAGACGGAGACCGGGCGGACAGGGCCTTCGCCGGGAGCGGGTTCGGGAGTGGCGGCCATGGAGCCACTTTGACAAAACTTTTGTTATTGGGCCGAGGTGATTCCATGGCGTGCCTGTGGACCGCTGTCCCGCCCGAGGGGGAAGCGGACGGCTCCACCGAGACCCCAGGTCGGATGGAGCCCGGCCTGGGGTTTCTTGGTGTTCAGTGGACGGTTTCGCGCTCCACCGGCAGCCACAGCTCGGCGTTCGCGTGGGTGCCGTCCGTCGAGAGTTCGGTTCGGAGGATCTCCGGGCCGGGGCGGCTGCGGTACGGGTTGGACGGGAACCACTCGGTGAAGACGTCTCGCCAGAGCTCCTGGATGGCCTGGGGGGCCGGGCCGGAAGTGGTGAAGACCGCCCAGGTGCCGGGTGGGACGGGGAGGGTGGCGACGCCCTCGGGCGGCGAGGTCTGCGCTGAGGTGATCACTCCGTGGTAATAGTCGAGTTCCGTGCCCTCCGCTCGGCTCGGGTCCAGGTCGTCGCAGACCGCGACGATGCCCTGGGGGTCCTGGTCGGAGAGTTTTTTCAGGTGTTCCAGGGCCGGCTTGTCGAGGCCGCGGACGAAGTCGATGATCGACTCGTTGGGGCCTGAGTGGACCAGGGGGATCCGGGTCTTGAAGCCGGTGACGGTGAAGGCCGGACGGTCCACCACTCGGTAGTGCATGCTGCTGCTCCCTTCGACGGTGAGGCGGAAGGTGAGCCGGGGCTGGGAGACGAGCGCGGCGCCGGTGCGCCGGGCCTCGCCCGGTCCCACGCCGTGCATCGTGCGGAACGCCCGTGCGAAGGCCTCGCCGGAGCCGTAGCCGTAGCGCACCGCGATCTCCAGCAGCGTCTCGCCGCCCGCGAGCACCTCCGCGCCCGCGACGGTGAGCCGCCGGCGCCGGATGTACTCCGACAGGGGCATGCCTGCCAGCGCGGAGAACATCCGGCGCAGGTGGTACTCCGAGGTGGCCGCGATCCGTGCCAGCTCCACGGCGTCGACGGAGTCGTCGAGGTGGCGCTCGATGTGTTCCATGGCCTGGTTGAGCCGCTCCAGCACGCCCGGTTCCTTCCTTCTTCGTGCCTCTTCGGTGTTCACCACGCTAGGCAGCGCGCCCCCTGCCGGACCCGACATCCTGTGCCCGATCGGGTCGGGTGCCGGTTCGGCCGAACGAGTCAGGCGGACCGTCGTCCGGCAGGCGTATTTAAGGGGGCCTTACCGTGAACGGCTAGCATCGCCCGTCGACCCGTCAGCTGCCGACCGTGATGAGGTGAGGACATGGGGGCGCCCAGGATCGCCGTCGCCGTAGTGACGATGGGCAATCGGCCCGAGGAGGTCGACGCGCTGCTCCGGTCCGTGGCCAAGCAGGACGTGCCGCCCGAGCGGATCGTGATCGTCGGCAACGGCTGCCCGCTGCCCGAGTTCGCCCGGCGGCTGTCGCTGCCCGGTGAGGTCACCCCTGTCGAACTCGACGAGAACCTCGGGTGCCCCGGTGGGCGGAACGCTGCCCTCGCGCGGCTGCGGGAGTTCGGTGATGTCGACGTCGTCATCGACCTGGACGACGACGGGCTGCTCGTGGACGCCGATGTGCTGCGCCGCGTGCGCGATCTGTACGCCGCCGACGAACGGCTCGGCATCGTCGGGTTCCGCATCGCCGACGAACTCGGCGAGACGCAGCAGCGGCATGTGCCCCGGATCGGCGGCTCGGACCCCCTGCGCGGCGGTTACGTCACCGGGTTCCTCGGCGGCGGGCACGCGCTGCGGATGGCGATGCTCGACGAGGTCGGCGACTGGCCCGCCGAGTTCTTCTTCGCCCACGAGGAGACCGACCTGGCCTGGCGCGCGGCCGACGCGGACTGGCACATCCTCTACGCGCCCGAACTGCTGCTCCAGCACCCGAAGACCTCGCCCGCCCGGCACGCCATCTACTACCGCGTGAACGCCCGCAACCGGGTCTGGCTGGTCCGGCGCCGGCTGCCGGTGGCGCTCGTCCCCGTCCATCTGGGCGTCTGGGTGCTGCTCACCCTCGCACGGAACCGTTCCGCCGCCGGGTTGCGTGCGTGGTTCGGCGGATTCCTGGAAGGCGTACGGGAGTCGGCGGGCGAGCGGCGGCCCATGCGCTGGCGTACGGTGTGGCGGCTCACGCGGCTGGGGCGGCCGCCCGTCATCTGACAGCCGAAGCCGCGGTGGTGGGACGGGGATTGAGTGGGCCCCGGCCGTTCATCTCCGCCGACCGGGACCCGGAACCGGCCGCGGCGGCGACACTCCCCCGAGTGGCGCGCCGAGACGCGCGCACCGCCGGGCCGGATCCGACGGAGTGATCACATCAGGTTGAGCCAACGGATCGCTAACACATGGCCAACGGTGACCAGGAGGCGGATCACTTCGCATCCGCATAGCACTCCACCACCGCCGTGGTGAACGGAAACCGCACCGGTGTCTGGCCGAAGGTCAGCTGTCCGGCCAGGGTCGCCGCCTCGTGGATCGCCGTCACGACCGCCTCCGTCTCCTCCTCGGGGCAGTGCACGATCACCTCGTCGTGCTGGAAGAAGACCAGCTCGGCCGCCATGTCCGCGCAGGTCTTGCGCAGCGCGGCGAGCAGGAGCAGGGCCCAGTCGGCGGCGCTGCCCTGGACGACGAAGTTGCGGGCGAAGCGGCCGCGGGCGCGGGCGTTGGTGGAGGCGTAGCCGGGCACCCAGGGCGCGGCGGTGTCGGGGTGGTCGTCGTCGGCGACGGGGATGCCGGCCTCCTCCGTACCGTCGTCCGTGGCCCGGGCCGCGGGCGGGCAGGTCCGGCCGAGCCAGGTCCGCACGAGCCGGCCCTCCTCGCCGGCGCGGGCCGCGTCGTCGACGTACGCCACCGCCCTCGGGAAGCGGCGTCTGAGCGCGGCGAGGTTCTTCAGGCCGTCGCCGGAGGTCTGGCCGTAGACCGCGCCGAGCACGGCGAGTTTGGCCTGGGCACGGTCTCCGGAGAAGGCGCGGTCGGAGACGGACTGGTACAGGTCGGTCTCCCGGCCCGCCACCTCCATCAGCCCGGGGTCGCGGGAGATCGCCGCGAGGACGCGCGGCTCCATCTGGTCGGCGTCGGCGACGACGAGCCGCCAGCCGGGGTCGGCGACCACGGCCCGCCGGATCACCTTGGGGATCTGGAGCCCGCCCCCGCCATTGGTCACCCAGCGCCCGGTGACCGTCCCGCCCGCGAGGAACTCGGGTCTGAACCGCCCCTCGCGGACCCAGTCCTGGAGCCAGGACCAGCCGTGGGCGACCCAGACGCGGTACAGCTTCTTGTACTCGATCAGGGGCTTCACGGCCGGGTGGTCTACGGTCTCGATCTCCCAGCGGCGGGTCGAGGAGACCTTGATGCCGGCCTGCGCGAAGGCCTTGATGACGTCGGCCGGCAGGTCGGGGCGGACCCGGCGGCCGAACGCCGTGGACACCTCGTCGGCCAGTTCGGCCAGCCTGCGGGGCTCGCCGCCGCCCGCGTACCGGTCGCCCAGCAGGTCGTGCAGGACGGCCCGGTGCACCTCGGCGCTCCAGGGCAGCCCGGCGCGGTTCATCTCGGCGGCCACCAGCATGCCCGCCGACTCGGCGGCCGTGAGCAGCCGCATGCGGCCGGGGTGCTCGGCGCTCTCGTGCCGCCGCTGCTGCTCGGCGTAGACCGCGAGGAGGTCCGCGAGGGGGAGGGGGACGCCCTGCGGCTCGAACAGGGAGGACTGCGAGCCCGGTTCGGCGGACCGCTGGGGCGGATCTGGCGGTACGGGGCCGCCGCGCAGCCGGGCCAGGGCGGCCGCGGCCGAGCGTGGTTCCCCGTACCGCCCCTCGTGGCCGAGGAGGAGTGTCTCGGCGGCCTCGATGTCGTAGCACCGCTCGACTCGCACCCCCGTGGCGAGCAGGCGCGGGTAGACCTCGGCGGTGGACCGCCACACCCACCGCGTGACGCCGGGACGGTTCCGCACGGCCTCGGCGGGATCCGTCTCCCGCCGCACCGGCCCGGCGGGCAGCCCGTCAGGACCGAGGGGGGCGACGTCCACGCCACCGTCCTCGGCCGGAGCGAGCGCCCACCGGTCGGCCATGCAGCGAGTCTGCCAGGGGGGTCTGACAACGCCCCCCGACCGCCGCCGACCGCCGTCGCCGTCGCCGACCGCCGCCGCCGTTGCCGTTGCCGTTGCCGACCGCCGACCGCCGACCGCCGACCGCCGACTGCCGTCGCCGTCCGCCGCCGACTGCCGATTGCCGTCGCCGTCCGCCGTCGCCGCCGACACCGCCGCCGCTACGCCGCTGTCACGACTCCTCCGGCGTCTCCTCCCGCGCCCGCACGATCTTCTCCAGCACCGTCACGACGTACCGCTCGGTCGGCTCCTTGGCGATGCCGAGGCCGCTGAGGGCGCCCTCGCCGTTCTCGTGCTCCAGCAGGGCCAGCAGGATGTGCTCGGTGCCGATGTAGTTGTGGCCGAGGCGCAGGGCCTCGCGGAAGGTGAGCTCCAGGACCTTCTTGGCGGCCTGGCCGTACGGCACGAGCTCCGGGGCGTCCTCGACGCCGGGCGGGAGCGCCGCCGTCGCCGCCTCGCGCACCGCGTCGAGGGAGACGCCCTGCTCGGTGAACGCCTTCGCGGCGAGGCCCTCGGGCTCGGCCAGCAGACCGAGGACGAGGTGCTCGGGCAGGCCCTCGGCGTTGCGCGCTGACCTGGCCTCGTTGTGGGCGGCCATCACCGTGTTGCGGGCGCGGGGCGTGTAGCGGTTGAAGCCCTGGCTCGGGTCGAGGTCGGCCGACTCCTTCGGCACGAAGCGCTTCTGCGCGGCCTGCCGGGTGACCCCCATGCTCCTGCCGATGTCCGTCCAGGAGGCGCCCGAACGCCGGGCCTGGTCCACGAAGTGGCCGATCAGATGGTCGGCCACCTCACCGAGGTGATCGGCGGCGATCACCGCGTCCTGGAGCTGCTCGAGGGGTTCCTGATGAACCTTCTTGATCGCCGCGATCAGGTCGTCGAGGCGCACGGATGACGTGATGTCGGGGTTCTTCGTCATGGTGTCAACCGTAGGTTGCACCCTGAGAGGTGTCAACCGTGAGTTGACACCTCGGTGCGTGGCACCATCGGCCCGTGAGTACGTCCCCTACCGTCGACCGCGCGTTCGAAGTGGCCCTGTACGCGACCGGCGAGACGGCCCTCGACACCGGCGCGTCCCTGCTCGCCTCCGACTCGGCGGCGGATGCCGAACTCGCCCGGCGCGGGGAGGAGTTCGTGGCGGCGTCCTGGCGGCGCGGCTGGCAGCCGGCCGATGTCGTACGGATCGTCCGGAGCGAGCTGGAGGACGTCCACGTGCTCCTCGCGGCCGCGCTGATCCGCGCGCAGGCACCCGGCGACCGCCCCCGCGGCCGCCGCTGGAGCGCGCAGCTCGCGGAACTCCCCGCCGACGCCCCGCCCCGCGCCGACCGCTTCTCACACGCCACGGCCGTGCTGGAGCTGTACCGCCTGCTGCTGCGGCTGCCCGCCCTCGAATCCCTCGACGAGAGGGCCGGGGAGGCGGCCGGTGGGACGACCGCTGGAGCCAGGACCGAGTCCCGCATGCTCACCCGTATCCGCGCCCTGCTCGCCAAGGCGGAGGCCACCGGCTTCCCGGAGGAGGCGGAGGCGCTCAGCGCCAAGGCGCAGGAGCTGATGGCCCGGCACAGCGTCGACGAGGCGCTGCTCGCGGCACGGGCCCCCTCGCCCGACACCCCCGGCGCCTGCCGGATCGGTGTGGAACCGCCGTACGAGCAGGCCAAGGCGGTGCTGCTGGACGCCGTCGCCTCCGCCAATCACTGCCGCGCGGTGTGGAACGAACCCCTCGGCTTCTCCACCGTCGTCGGCTTCGAAACGGACCTGGAGGCGGTCGAACTCCTCTACACCTCGTTGCTCGTGCAGGCCACGACCGCGATGACGAAGGCGGAGGCCGCCCAGCGCGCCGGGGGCCGCAAGCGCACCAAGACGTTCCGGCAGTCCTTCCTCGCGGCCTACGCCCACCGCATCGGCACCCGGTTGGGAGAAGTGGCCCAGGCCCAGGTGAGCGACGATCTGCTCCCGGTTCTCGCCTCCCGCGACGTCGCGGTCACCGGGCGGCTGGACCGCATGTTCCCGGAGACGACCACGACCCGCCTGCGCGGTGTGCGCGACGCGGCGGGCTGGACGGAGGGCGCGCAGGCGGCGGACCGCGCCCAGGTCGGGCACCGGCCGCCGCTGCGCTGACCCGCCGTCAGTCGCCGGCCGCCTGGAAGGCGCTCACCGAGGCGTCGGGCTCGCCCGCGTCGCCCTTCAGGGCGACCGGGCCGTACGACCACTTCACGTCGTGCGTGGCGGTCGCGCCGGGCAGGCCGAAGGACACCTTCCGTACGGGGAGACTCCGGGGGCCGCTCGCCTCACCCCGGACGTAGGTGATCGTGAAGGAGGCGGTGCCGTCCTTGGCCAGGGTGAGCGACTCGGCCTTCGCCGCCTGGGCCGCCTTGTCGGCGGGGACGGAGGCCGTGCTGTCCGCGGCCACGAGGTCGACGGCGGGGAAGCCCTTCAGCGCGCACCGCGCGCCCTGGTTGGTGAGGGTGACGGTGACGTTGCCGGTGTCCCCGGCGGCCGGGGCGGCGCCGGCCCCGACCTGCACGCCCATGTCGCCGATCGCGCAGGCCGAAGTGGTCGGCCGGTCCGCGTTCTTGACGTCATCGGTGCCGGCCCCGTCGTCGTCGCAGGCGGTCAGCAGGAGCGTCCCGGCGAGGGCGGCGGCCAGGGCGAGGGGAGGAAGGGTGCGCATGGGGACCTCTGGTGCGTGATGGCGGTGAGCGGTTCCGATGGAGGGATCATCTCGGACGGACGGACCGTCACGCACCCGGGCAGGCCGCCCGCCGGAGTCGCACTCCTACCCGAGGCCCGCCGTGGGCAGCCCGGTCGGCAGCTTGCCGCCCTCGGTCCTGGTGTAGGTCTCGGCGCCGAGGCCGCCCTCCCAGGTGACCTTCAGGCTGGTCTTGTTCACGGAGTCGACCATGCCGGTCGTCCGGTCCTTGCTGCCGTCCGTGCACTTCAGGCGGACCATCCGCATCCCGGACTCCTCGCCGGCGGTGCCGCTGCACACGCTCCCGCCGGTGGCGAAGAGCGCGGCCTGCTTGCCGGTGATCACCAGGGCCACGGCCTTGCCGCCGGTCGTCGCGAGCCAGCTGCCCGCCAGCGTGTCGGATCCGGAGCCGGAGCCGGAGCCGTCCGAGCCGCCGTCCGCGCCGTCGGACGCGGAGGCGGAGGCCGAGGGGGACGGCGCCGGGCCGGACGCGGAGTCGTCCCCGGAGTCGCCGTCACCGCTGCACGCGGACAGGGCGAGCACACCGGCCAGCCCCGCGGCCGCCGCCGCGACCCGCAGCCGCCGACGCGCTCCCGTGCGACGCGAGAAGATCACCGAAGTCACTGCAAGCCCCCAAGCTGTAGCCGCCGGCGGGCCCGGACCGGGCCCGCCGGCCCTTGCCGGAACGATCGCAGCAAGCTACCAGGGCCGGTCAAGAGGCCTCGGGGGCGCGTCCCCCGGGGCCCTTCACCAGGAGGACTTCCGCACCCCCGGCAGATACCCCGCGTGCGCCTGCTCCCGCAGACTCACCCGGGACAGCCCGAACGCCCTGAAGTAGCCGCGCGGGCGCCCGTCCACCTGGTCGCGGTTGCGGACCCGTGTGGCGCTCGCGTCGCGCGGCTGCCTGCGCAGCTCCGCCTGCGCGGCGAGGCGCTCCGTCTCCGTCGACGACGGCCGCCGGATGATCTCCTTCAGCTCGGCGCGCCGGGCGGCGTGGCGCGCGACGACCTCCTGCCGCTTGTCGTTCTTCGCGATCTTGCTCTTCTTCGCCATCAGACCTTCACTCCCCGGGCGCGGATCCGGGCGACGGCCGCCTCGACTCCGATCGTGTCGACGGTCTTGACCGCCCTGGCGCTCAGCCGGAGGCGGACGTACCGGCCCTCGCCCGGCAGCCAGTAGCGCTTGGACTGGATGTTCGGGTCGAACCGGCGGGACGTGCGCCGGTGGGAGTGCGAGATGCGGTTGCCGAAGCCGGGCCGGGCGCCGGTCAGCATGCAGTGCGCGGACATGTGGTGACGTACCTCTCTGACTCAGGAGATGTAAATGGAATTCATTTTCAGTAGTGTAGCGGCATGGCACGCAACGAACTCCGGCCGGTCATCAAGCTCCGGTCCACCGCCGGAACCGGCTACACCTACGTGACCCGCAAGAACCGCCGCAACGACCCGGACCGCATGACCCTGCGCAAGTTCGATCCGGTCGCCGGCCGCCACGTCGACTTCCGAGAGGAGCGCTGACCATGCGCGAGGGACTCCACCCGGAGTACGGCCCGGTCGTCTTCCGCGACCGCGCCGCGAACTACGCCTTCCTCACCCGCTCGACCCTCTCGGCCGGAGCGGGCGAGAAGACGATCGAGTGGGAGGACGGCAACACCTACCCGGTCGTCGACGTCGAGATCTCCGACGCCAGCCACCCCTTCTACACCGGCACCGCCCGCGTCCTGGACACGGCGGGGCGCGTGGAGCGCTTCGAGCGCCGGTACGGAAAGAAGGGCTGACCCGGTGACTGCCCCCTCTGGTCCCTCCGATCTCTCCGTCGTGATCGTCGGCGGGCTGCACGCCGACGCCCGCCGGGCCGCCGTGGCCCGGCTGCTCGCCGACGTGCCCGGCAGCGTCGCCCTCCACCACGACCTCGCCACGGCCGCGGCCGGCACGGTCGTACGGACCGTCCGGGACGTCACCGGCCTCCTCGACGCGGGGGAGGCGCCGCTGGTCAACGACTGTGCCTGCTGCGCCCTGCGCGAGGACCTGGTCCCGGAACTGGAGCGGCTCGCCGACGCCGGGCGGACGCCGCTGGCCGTCGTCGAGCTGTGGGACTCCGTCGAGCCCAAGGCGATGGCCGAGGTCGTCACGGCCGGCGGCCTCACCGTCACCGGCGTGCTCACCGCCGTCGACCCGGCCCTGGTCCTGCCGTACCTCGGCAACGGCGACGACCTGGCCGACGGCGGTCTCGCAGCCGCCGCCACCGACCAGCGCACGGTCGCCGACACCTTCGCGCGCCAGCTGGAGTACGCCCCCGTCCTCGCGATCGCCGAGTCTCCCGAGGCCGACGACGAGGACCGCGAGCTGCTCGCGCAGCTGCATCCGACGGCCCGCCAGGTCCCGATCGGCCGGGGCGAGCCGCCGGCCGGCGACGGCCTGACGGTGCCGGCCCCGCGACGGCGCCCGGTGACACCGCTGGCCGAGGCGGCCCTGGCCGGTTTCGACGTGGAGGCCGCGGCGGCCGCCCAGCACCCGGCCTGCGCCCTGCTGCCCGCCGAGGCCGACGCGCACGGCGTCTCCACCCTGGTGTGGAGCATGCGCCGCCCCTTCCACCCCGAGCGGCTCTACGCCGCCCTGGAGGACCTGACCTGTGCGGCGGCCCGCAGCCGGGGCCGGTTCTGGCTCGCCGACAAGCCCGACACGCTGTACCACTGGGACGCGGCGGGCGGGGCCCTGTGCGTGGAGAGCGCGGGGCCCTGGCTGGCCTCCCTGCCGGACGCGGCCTGGGAGATGGTCCCGCCGGTGCGCCGCGCCGCCGCCGCGCTGGACTGGCACCCCGAGCACGGCGACCGCGGCCAGCACCTCGTCTTCACCTCGCCCGGCCTCGACCGGGACGGCCTGGAGCGACTGCTGGAGTCCTGCCTGCTGACCGATGCCGAGTACGCCGCCGGGCGGGACGCCTGGCAGCGGCTGCCGCACGCCTTCGACACCCTCCTGGAGGTCTGATCCCCGATGCCCCGCAAGTCCGACCGCAAGCTCCCCGCCAAGAACCGTCCCAATCCGCTGGACCAGGCAGGGATCACGTACATCGACTACAAGGACACCGACCTGCTGCGGAAGTTCATCTCCGACCGCGGCAAGATCCGCAGCCGCCGGGTCACGCGGGTGTCGTCGCAGCAGCAGCGGCAGCTGGCCAAGGCGATCAAGAACGCGCGCGAGATGGCGCTGCTGCCGTACGCCTCCCGCTGAGAGGACCCGGGTGAGGTTCCCCACGCTTGACGCGTGGGGGACCTCATGCCTGCGTTCCGGACCTCCATCAGGTGCACGCCGGGCGGACCGTCAGGGCCGGGTGGCCGACCGCCCGTCCGCCGATGGTGCGAGCCGGGCACCGGCCCGCAGGACGACGTCCCGGTCCTGCGAGCGGCCCATTTCTCCCTGGCCTCGCGGGTCGCGGTCGTCTTCCGCATGGAGCCCGGCCCGCCCCGCCCGGTCCCTGGCCCGCGCGCCGCCAGCTCCCTCTTCTCGTTCGCGGGCCCCGCCGGGCCCCTCGTTCCCGCCGCAGAGTGGATGCTCCGCCTCCACCGGACCTCCGCCGAACCCGCCGACTTCCCCGTCTGCCTCCGGGAACGCGTGAGAAGGCAGCGCCGTCAAACAGAAGGACTCGGTAAAGCGGTCGTCAAAGCTGTAACCGCAGGACCACCCCGCGTGCACGTGCATCTGCTCATGCATCCGCACATGAACAGGGCTATGATCCGGGTCAGTTGACCACTGCATCAATGGCCACATAAGCCAGTGCACCACCGGGGAGCGACCTGTGGACCACGACGTGTACAACGGGATGGCGGCCGCCGGGCTGAACGGTGTGGCCTGGCAGAAGAGCCGGCACAGCAACTCGCAGGGTTCGTGCGTGGAGTTCGCCCGGCTCCCGGGCGGGGACGTGGCCGTACGCAACTCGCGCTTCCCCGACGGGCCCGCGCTGGTCTACACCCGTGCGGAGATCGAGGCGATGCTGCTGGGTGTGAAGGACGGCGAGTTCGACCACCTGGTGGGTGGCTGACGAGTCGACAGACCCCTTACAAACTGGGGGTAATCGGAAATCAACGCGCTGTGACGCGCGTAGAACCGCGGCGCCAGGAAGCGCCGCGGTTTCTCATTCGGCGCCGGATCGCGGCAGCCGGAACAGCGCCCAGACCACCTTGCCGCTGAGCGCGCCCGCCAGCGGGTGCCAGCCCCAGCTGTCGCTGAACGAGTCGACGAGGAACAGCCCGCGGCCCGACTCGGCCGAGAAGTCGTCGGTCTCCCGCGCGACGGGACTGTCGTGACTGGGATCGCGCACCGCGCACACCAGTCGCTCGGTCCAGCGCATCAGATGCAGCCGCACCGGAGGCTCCCGGCCCGCGGCACACGCGGTGTTGGCCGGCAGGCCGTGCCGCAGGGCGTTGGTGACGAGCTCCGAGACCACCAGACAGACGTCGTCGAAGCGGTCGCCCATTTCCCACTGGTCGAGGGTCACGCGGGTGAAGCGCCGTGCGTCGCGCACCGCTTCGTAGCGGGCGGGCAGAGCGCAGGAGGCGGCGTCGGACACGGCCGCTGGATCAAGCGGCGGAAGGCCCTGCCGTAACGGCTCGAGCATGGTTGATCCATTCGTCCCCATGCGAGGCACTCCCGGGAATTCGCGGTCGGTGCGATGCGGCGGTGGTGCGGGACCATGGTTTCGGATGCGTTCAGCAGATGCAAGGGCAGATGCACGTGCACGTGACCGGAATGAGCCGTCCCGTACCGCTTGTTGGTCAATTTTTCCGTCATCTTCGCGTCTCTCTCCGGCCGTTCGCATGCCTCCTTCTTGCATTCGCGCGCGAGCGTTCTCCGATGCGATTCCGTTTCCGTAACCGGACGAGTACTGCTCGGAGTGTTTTAGTGGCAGACTTCGGGCCCTGAAGACGTTGGGGAGGCTGGCGAACGTGAGCGCGGGAGAGCCGGGATCGGTGGTGCGGCGCATGCTGCTCGGATCACAACTCAGGCGTCTGCGTGAGGCGCGGGGCATCACGCGCGAGGCGGCGGGCTACTCGATCCGCGCCTCCGAGTCGAAGATCAGCCGGATGGAGCTGGGCCGGGTGAGCTTCAAGACCAGGGACGTCGAGGACCTGCTCACGCTGTACGGCATCACGGACGAGCAGGAGCGCGCCTCCCTGCTGTCCCTGGCCAAGGAGGCCAATGTCGCCGGCTGGTGGCACAGCTACTCGGACGTGCTGCCCAGCTGGTTCCCGACCTACGTCGGACTGGAGGGCGCCGCCTCGCTGATCCGGGCGTACGAGGTGCAGTTCGTGCACGGCCTGCTGCAGACCGAGGCGTACGCCCACGCGGTGGTCCGGCGGGGCATGCAGGGCGCGAGCGAGGCCGACGTCGAACGGCGGGTGGCGCTGCGACTGGAGCGGCAGAAGTACCTCGTCGACGAGCGGGCTCCCGACTTCCACATCATCCTGGACGAGGCCGCCCTGCGCCGTCCGTACGGCGACCGCGAGGTGATGCGCGGTCAGCTCCAGCACCTCATCGAGATCTCCGAGCGGCCCAATGTACGGCTCCAGGTCATGCCGTTCAGCCTCGGCGGCCACTCCGGCGAAAGTGGCGCGTTCACGATCCTCAGCTTCCCGGAGTCCGACCTCTCGGACGTCGTCTATCTGGAGCAGCTCACCAGCGCGCTGTACCTCGACAAGGCCGAGGACGTCGCCCAGTACGAGAAGGCGCTCAAGGAACTCCAGAGCGACAGCCCGGGCCCCTCGGAGAGCCGGGATCTTCTCCGAGGACTCCTTCAACTCTCCTGAAGGCCTCCTCCAACTCTCCTGAAACAGAAGTACGATGACGTGTGATCAGATCGTGAAGGCGCGATCAGAGGTCTGCTTAGGGATCGAGGGATCACATGTCGTCGTCCTACTTCACCGACCTTGCACAGCAGTACATCGACGGTGAATGGCGCCCGGGTACCGGCTCCTGGGACATCATCGACTTCAACCCGTACGACGACGAGAAGCTCGCGTCGATCACCATAGCCACGGCCGACGAGGTCGATCAGGCGTACCAGGCCGCGGCCCGTGCCCAGAAGCAGTGGGCGGCGACCAATCCGTACGCCCGCCGCGCCGTCTTCGAGAAGGCCCTGCGGCTGATCGAGGAGCGCGAGGCGGAGATCTCCGAGGCCATCATCGCCGAGCTCGGCGGCACCCGGCTGAAGGCCGCCTTCGAGCTGCACCTCGCCAAGGAGTTCCTGCGCGAGGCGGTCCATCTGGCGCTGCGCCCCGAGGGCCGGATCATCCCCTCGCCGGTGGACGGCAAGGAGAACCGCGTCTACCGCGTGCCGGTCGGCGTCGTGGGCGTGATCAGCCCCTTCAACTTCCCCTTCCTGCTGTCGCTGAAGTCCGTCGCCCCGGCGCTCGCGCTCGGCAACGCCGTTGTGCTGAAGCCGCACCAGAACACGCCGGTCGTCGGCGGCTCCCTGGTCGCGAAGATCTTCGAGGACGCGGGGCTGCCCGCCGGTCTGCTGAACGTCGTCATCACCGACATCGCGGAGATAGGCGACGCCTTCATCGAGCACCCGGTCCCCAAGGTCATCTCCTTCACCGGGTCCGACGCGGTCGGCCGGCACGTGGCCACCGTCTGCGCCCGGCTGTTCAAGCGCTCGGTCCTCGAACTGGGCGGCAACAGCGCGCTGGTGGTCCTCGACGACGCCGACATCGACTACGCGGTGGACGCGGCCGTCTTCAGCCGGTACGTCCATCAGGGCCAGGTCTGCATGGCCGCCAACCGTGTCCTGGTCGACCGGTCGGTCGCGGACGAGTTCACCGAGAAGTTCGTCGCCAAGGTGAAGACCCTGAAGGCGGGCGACCCGCGCGACCCGGAGACCGTCATCGGCCCGGTCATCAACTCCTCGCAGGCGGACGCCGTCTCCGGCGTGGTCGAGCAGGCCCTCGCCGAGGGCGCCACGGCCCTGGTGCGCGGCGGGCGGACCGACAACCTCGTCGAGCCGTCGGTGCTGACGGACGTCCCCGCCGACTCGGCGCTGCTCCGGCAGGAGGTCTTCGGCCCGGTCGCGTTCCTCGTCCCGTTCGACGGCGAGGAGGAGGCCGTACGCCTCGTCAACGACACGCCGTACGGCCTGAGCGGTGCCGTCCACACCGGGAACATCGAGCGGGGCGTCGCGTTCGCCAAGCAGATCGACACGGGCATGTTCCATGTGAACGACGGCACCGTCCACGACGAGCCCATCGTCCCCTTCGGTGGCGAGAAGCACTCGGGCATCGGCCGGCTCAACGGCGAGACGATGCTGGACTCCTTCACCACGACCAAGTGGATCTCGGTGCAGCACGGCCGCAGCGGGTTCCCCTTCTAGAGCACTTCCGCAGGTCACGGAAGAGCGTCTCGAGACTCACTCGAGACGCGGTCGACGGCAGGTGGCCGATGTCCGGATTTCGTTGCGTGAGGCGGGTCCGGCCCAGCATGCTCTTACCGCGTCCGTCGGGGCTGCCAAAAGCAGTCGTACAGCGCAACTCCCCCTTGAACCAAGTGGTTTGAGGGGAAGTGCCAGGTGATACTCAAATTGGAGTATCCGGTGATACGTTGTGCCCACCGACGGACGGAGTGAGTGCATGCACGAACAGGACGAGGTCCTCGACAGCCCGACCGGCTGGGTCGCCACGCATGTGCGTCGATACGTGGCCAGCGAGGGTTCGAAGGGCCACATCTGGTACGGAAAGCCGACGCTGCTGCTGACCACACGGGGCCGCAGCTCCGGGGCGCTGCGGCGGACCGGACTGATCTACGGGGAGGATCAGGGCAACTACGTCGTCGTCGGGTCCAACGGCGGATCCGACCATCATCCTCACTGGTACCTCAACCTGCTGGCGGAGCCGCGGGTGCGAGTGCAGGTGGCCGCGGACACGTTCGAGGCGGTCGCCAGGGAGGCGGAAGAGGGGGAACGGGATCGCCTGTGGGAGGCGATGACCGTGATTTTTCCGCAGTACAAGAGCTACCGGAAGAAGACCGACCGGAAGATCCCCGTCATCGTGCTGGAGCCACAGGAGCCCGCACAGGATTGACGGGAGTCCGACGCCTCCGGTGAGGAGGCGGCTACGGCGATGCTCGGGGGAGTGCGCGTCGGTCGAGGGCCCGGTCGAACCGGGTCCCGCGCGCGGACGGCAGGGGGCCGTGCCGTGAGGGGGGACGCGTCATCGCGCCGTTCCACCCACTCGTTTCTCATCGAAGGGTTGGGTGTGTGTCATGGGCGGATTCAGTCGCCGCGGATTTCTGAGAACCACAGGGGCGGGTGCCGCGGCGGTCGCCACCACGGGGGCCGTCGCGGCACCGGCCGAGGCAGCACGGGCCAGGGCCAACGTGTGCGTGCCGGAGTCGCCGGTCACCACGGTCGCCGCCGCCGATCCCCGGTACGGCGAACTGGTCGCCAGGGGATTCAACGCCCGCTTCGTCGGGTCGCCGGACCTCGTGCACGTGGTCCACACGCCGAAGCAGATCGACCAGGTCGTCACGGACGCCGTGGCGGCCGGGAAGCGGATCGCGGTCCGCAGCGGCGGGCACTGCTTCGAGAACTTCGCCGACCACCGCGACGTCCGTGTGCTCATCGACACCTCGCCCATGCGCGCGGTCTACTTCGACAAGGAGCACCGGGCGTTCGCCGTGCAGCCCGCCGCCACCCTGGGCGAGGTCTACCGCACGCTGTTCTACGACTGGGGCGTGACCCTGCCCGCCGGGGTCTGCCCCCAGGTCGGTGCCGGCGGGCATGTCGCCGGCGGCGGATACGGGCCGCTGACCCGTCGCGACGGCACCGTCGTCGACCATCTCTACGGCGTCGAGGTCGTGGTGGTGGACGCCTCCGGCAAGGCCCGCACCCTCACCGCCACCCGTGAGCGGGACGATCCCCACCACGATCTCTGGTGGGCGCACACCGGGGGCGGCGGCGGTAACTTCGGCATCGTCACCCGCTATCTGTTCCGTACGCCCGGGGCCTCGGGCGACGACCCCTCGGGCCTGCTGCCCAAGCCGCCCACCCGGCTCCGCTCCACCTATGTGACCTGGTCGTGGGCCGATCTCGACCTGGCCAAGTTCACCAAGCTCGTCACCAACTTCAGCCGGTGGTACGAGCAGAACCACGCCGACGCCCGGTACGGCAGCCTCTACAGCACCCTGCACCTCAACACGCACGCGATCGGCTCCATCTCTCTGGACATCCGCTTCGACGGCGGCCGCGCCGACGCCGCCGAACTGATCGAGCGGTACGTCACCGCCGTCAACGCGGGGACCGGGCTGGAGCCGACCGTCGAGCACACCGAGGACCTCTGGCTCCAGGCCACCCTCGGGGCACGCTTCGACACCGGCGGATACGACCGGCACAAGTCGAAGAGCGCCTACCTCAGGCGGACCTGGACGCCCGAGCGCATCAAGACCGTCCACAAGCACCTGACCGACCCCGCGTTCGAGGGCTGGGGCGCCGTCGACCTCTACTCGTACGGAGGGAAGGTCAACACCGTGGCGCCCGGTGCCACCGCGGTGCCCCAGCGGGACTCGATCCTCAAGGCGTGGTTCTCCGCCACCTGGATGGATCCGGCCCTCGACGACGTGCACCTGAACTGGATCCGCGAGCTGTACCGGGACGTGTTCCGCGACACCGGCGGCGTCCCCGTGCCGAACGACGAGCACGACGGCTGCTACATCAACTATCCCGACACCGACCTGGCCGATCCGCGCTGGAACACCTCCAACGTGCCCTGGCACACCCTCTACTACAAGGACGGATACCGCCGCCTCCAGAAGGTCAAGGCGAAGTACGACCCCCGAGGCGTCTTCCAGCACCCGCTCTCCGTCCGGCTTCCCTGATCCCCGGCTGAAAGGAAACCGTCACCGTGCGACCCGGCCGAGCCGTCGGTACACACATCACCCTGGGAGGCGACCTCACCGTGGGCCGGCTCGGCTTCGGGGCGCTCCGGCTCACGGGCTCCCATCACTGGGGCCCGCCCGCCCGGCCGGACAAGGCCGCCGAGGTGGCACGGTGCGCGGTGGAGCTCGGCGCGACGTTCATCGACACCGCCGACGTCTACGGGCTCGGTGCCAACGAGGAACTGCTCGCGTCGGCGCTCCACCCCTATGCGCCGGGCCTGGTCGTCTCCACCAAGGCGGGCGAGGTCCGGCCCAGCCCTCACCAGTGGCGGGTGCTGGGCCGACCCGACTACCTCCGCCAACAAGCGGAGTTGAGCCTGCGCCGACTACGCCTTGAGCGCATCGAGCTCTTCCAGCTGCACCGGGTCGATCCCCAGGTGCCGCTGGAGGACCAGGTCGGGGCGCTGAAGCAGCTCCAGGACGAGGGGAAGATCCGCCACATCGGGCTCTCCGAGGTGACGGTGGAGCAGATCGAGCAGGCCCGGGGCGTGGCACGCGTCGTGAGCGTGCAGAACAAGTACAACCTCTACGACCGGCGTTACGAGAAGGAACTGGACCACTGCGAGCGGGAGGGCATCGCCTTCATCGCCTGGAAGCCGCTCGCCGGTACGGCCCGGCCGGCCCCGGACAGTGCGCTCGCCCGGGTGGCCGCGCAGACGGGTGCGACGACGACGCAGGTGGCACTCGCCTGGCTGCTGCACCGCTCACCGGCCCTGCTCCCCATCCCGGGTACGGCCTCCCTCTCCCACCTGCGATCCAACATGGCATCGGCGGACATCACCCTCGACGCCGAGCAGCTGACCCTGCTCGACGAGGGGTGAGAAGCCGGGGGATGGGGTGCCGGGGGATCGGTGGGTCGGGGAATGGCCCGACTGGGCCGCGAGCGGTCCGGGGGACCGGCGGTCGGGGGAGCGAGCCGGCCGGGGAACGGGCGGCCCGGCGAACGCGCGGTCTTGGCAACGGACGGTCCGGGGCCGGGCGGTCTTCGGGGTGGGTCGGTTGGGGCGCGAGTTGGTCGGGGGGACCGGCGGTTCGGGGAACGGATCGGCTGGGGCGCGAGCTGGTCGGGGGACCGGCGGTCCGGAGATCGGGCGTCCGGAACGGGCGGTCTTGGGGACGGGTCGGTTGGGGCGCGAGCTGGTCGGGGGACCGGCGGTTCGGGAAACGGGCGGTCTTCGGGACGGGTCGGTGGGGGAGCGAACTGGCCGGGGACGGCAGTCCGGCGAACGGGTCGGTGGGGGAGCGAGTCGGCCGGGGAACCGGCGGTTCGGGGAACGGATCGGTTGGGGCGCGAGTTGGTCGGGGGACCGGCGGTCCGGAGAGAGGGCGTCCGGAACGGGCGGTTTTGGGGACGGGTGGGTTGGGGAGCGAGTTGGTCGGGGGACCGGCGGTCCGGAGCGGGCGGTCGGGGGAACGCGCCGGCCCGGGAACGGATGCCCCCGGGAACGCGCCGGCCGGGGAACGGATGCCCCCGGGAACGCGCCGGCCGGGGAACGGATGCCCCGGGGAGCGAGCGGGTCGGAGGCCACCGCCCCCGGCCCGCCCTTCGCCCCCGGGGCTGTCGGCCCGGGGCGGTCAGACGTTCAGTTCGCTTGCCACCGCCATCACGTACTCGCCGTACCCCGACCGGGACAGTTTCGCCCCGAGTCGGTGGCAGGCGTCGGCGTCGATGAAGCCCATGCGGAGGGCGACTTCCTCCAGGCAGGCGATCCGTACGCCCTGCCGGTCCTCCAGGGTCTGGACGTACTGGCCGGCCTGGAGCAGCGACTGCGGAGTGCCGGCGTCGAGCCAGGCGAATCCGCGGCCGAACGTGACGAGTTTCGCCCGGCCCTGTTCCAGATAGATCCGGTTGACATCGGTGATTTCCAGTTCGCCGCGTGCCGACGGGCGTATTCCGCGAGCGATCTCCACGACGTCGTTGTCGTAGAGATAGAGCCCGGTGATGGCGAGATTTGATCGGGGCTTTTCCGGCTTCTCCTCCAGGGAGACGAGCCGGCCTGATTCGTCGACCTCGCCCACGCCGTAGCGCTCGGGGTCGGTGACCGGATATCCGAAGAGGACACAGCCGTCGATGTCCCGGGAGTGCACGTCCAGGAGATCGTAGAAACCGTTTCCGTGGAAGATGTTGTCACCGAGGACGAGGGCGACCGAGTCGTCCCCGATGTGGTCGGCCCCGGTGAGGAAGGCCTGCGCGAGTCCGTTGGGAACGGGCTGTTCAGCGTAGGTGAGGGAGATCCCCAGGTGGCTGCCGTCGCCCAGCAGTTGGCGCAGCTGAGGGATGTCGCCGGGCAGGGCGATGATGAGGATGTCCCGGACGTCGGCCAGCATCAGTGCCGACAGAGGGTAGTAGATCAACGGCTTGTCGTTGACGGGAAGCAACTGCTTCGAAACAGCCAGGGTGATCGGGTGTAAACGGCTGCCATAGCCGCCTGCCAGCACAATTCCTTTCACTGGCTCCTCCTTAGTCTGGGCATTCTCTGCGACAGTAGGCCGGAAGTCTCCCGACCGACAACAATCGCCCCGCCGATATCGACTGCGATACGAGGTGAGGGCGCCGTGGTCACCTTCTGTTCAAGTCCGCTCGATCGGTTCTCGAGTCTGTTCCTTCTGAATCTGCATAGGGTGAACTTCGTGGCCGTTGTTGATCCTGACGGTCTCGAAGGAGCGAGAGGTATCGACCGCAAGGGGAGGAAGAACTGTCGTGGCGGCACTGACGAGCGAGAAACTCTTTGCCATCCTGCGTGAGTGTGCGGGGGAAGAGGAGTCTGTAACCAGCGCGGTAAACGCAGTTGACATGGAATTCACAGACCTCGGGTACGACTCGCTGGCCCTCCTGGAGACCGCGGCCCGGGTCTCGCGCGAGTACGACGTGGAGATCCCCGAAGAGGATCTTTCCGAAGTGACGACCCCTGCCGGGTTTCTGTCCGTGGTCAACACCCTGTTGAAGGTGGCTTGATTCGTTCGGCGGCACCCGAGGAACCCGGGCCGACTGTTGATTGCGCAACCTGTTTTGTTGCTCTCGCAACGAAAATCCTGGCGCTGACAGCGCTTTCCTTTCTGGCGAAATTCCGTTCTCCCTGTGGGGAACTTGTGAACCGCCGGAGGCGTTGACGGTCGATAGACCAGTAGCTTTTCTGCGATCTATGGGGGAACGTCGTGAAGCTAGGAGTTTTAGGCCCACTTTCCGTGCAGGTCGAGGGCGATCTGCACACTCCGAGCGCACCGAAGATGAGAAGCGTTCTGGCCACATTGCTGGTGCACGCCGACCAGGTGGTACCCGTGTCGTCACTGATACGCGAACTCTGGGACGAGGAGCCTCCGGTCAGCTGCCTGACCACGCTGCAGACCTACATCCTCAACCTGCGCAAGTTGCTGGCGTCCGCGACGGGAATGACCGCCCGTCAGGTCGCCTCCGAGATCCTCGTGACCCGGTCCGGTGGCTACCTCTTCCGCACCACCCAGGGGGATCTGGACGTCCACCGGTTCCACCAGCTCGTGTCCGACGGACGCCGGGCGCTGTCGTCGGGGGACGACAGCACCGCGCTGTCCACCCTCTCCAGCGCGCTGCAGCTGTGGCGCGGACCCGCGCTCGTGGACGTCGTCGCCGGCCGGATCCTCGAAGGGCGGCGCCAGCAGTTCGAGGAGTCCCGGCTGGTCGTCCTGGAGTATCTCGTCGACACCCAGCTGCGGCTCGGCATGTACCGCGAGGTGCTCACCGAGCTCGCGGCCCTGACGGCCGACAACCCGTACCACGAGGGCCTGCACGCCCAGTACATGCGGGCCCTCTACCTCAACGGCCGACGGGCGCAGGCGCTGGAGCTCTTCCAGCGCCTGCGGGTCAACCTGGTCAACCATCTCGGCCTCGAACCCGGTCCGATGGCCCAGGAACTGCACCGTTCCATCCTCAACGCGGAGTCGATCGACGCGCAGGGCAACCTCCGCAGGCCCACCGGGGACATCGTGCGGATGTCGTCCTCCGGCGCGGTGCGCGTCTACTGACGCCACGTGGAGCCCTGTCCGAGGGGGGACCGGGCTCCACGTGCTCCGCGGCGGGCGCTCAGTTCGCGATCGACGCGCTGACGAACCGGACCGGGGTGGGCAGATGCAGCGGGCCCTCGCCCCGCAGCCGGTCCAGCTCGGTGGTCAGACGGTGGCGCAGCTGCCGGTTCTCGTACTCCGGGAGGTGCTGCCACAGCAACCGCATTCCCTGTGTGTGGGACCAGTCGACCCACGTTTCGCCGTCCGGCGCGCGCAGATCGATGTGCTCGTCGGCGATCTCCACGTCCTCGAATCCGGCGCGGACCATCGCCTCGGTCAGGTCTCCGGTGTCCTGAAGCCAGCTGTTGAACCGTCGCTTCAGCGCGTCCGGCCGCCAGTCGGCCGGCAGATTGCGCAGCAGGCGCTCGGGGATCAGTTCCGTGAACACGGGCGGCAGGAAGGGGAAGGTGTCCTCCGTGAAGACCGGGCTGGTGAAGGCGATCCGGCCACCCGGCCGCAGCAGGGCCGCGTACCGGGGGAGCGCGGCCGGCGCGTCGGGCAGGAAGATCAGGCTGTAGCTGCCGGTCACCACGTCGAAGGAGGCGGGCGGAAAGTCCGGGTGCTCGCCGTCCATGACCCGGACCTCCACCTGCCGGGCGCCGAGCGTGCCGGCCTGCCGGCGGGCCTCCTCGACCATGGCCGGCGCGATGTCGATACCGAGCACATGGCCGGACGGGCCCACCTTCTCCGCCGCCACGAACAGGGAAGCGCCCCGCCCGCATCCCACATCGAGAACACGCTGCCCCGGCTGCGGATCGGCCCTTTCCACCAGTCGCCGGCCCATCGGTGTGAAGAACTCGACGCCCAACTGGTCATAAGTCGCCGCGGCATTGTTGAACGCCTCGGTGACCGTCGATTTGTACTTCGTCTTGTCCATGGGTCCTCCGGGTGACGAAAGCCGACCCGACCACCCTGGCCCGTCCCTCTGAAATGTGGGTCGGAAGGCGCTCGGCGGCCGCTCGAAACCGGCTTGTCAACGGGTCGAGCCGGTGCGGAAAAGGATTGTTGCGAAGAGGCGCGGAAGTCAGGATGAACTCATCGACGACCGACAAGGAGTGCCGACCGTGAGCGATCGCATCGACATTGTTCGCCGTATGGTGAACAGCTACAACACCGGAAAGACGGACGACGTCGCCGAGTTCATCCACGAGGAGTACCTCAATCCCGGCGCCCTGGAACACATGCCGGAACTGCGCGGTCCCGAGGCGTTCGCACTCGCGGTGAAGTGGTTGAAGCTCACTTTCTCCGAGGACGCCCATCTGGAGGAGATCGGTTACGAGGAGAATGGCAGCTGGGTGCGGGCGAAACTCGCCCTGTACGGACGTCAGGTGGGCGAACTCGTAGGAATGCCCGCCACCGGGCGCAAGTTCTCCGGCGAACAGATTCACCTCATCCGGATCGTCGACGGAAAGATCCGCGACCACCGCGACTGGCCCGACTATCTCGGCACCTACCGCCAGCTCGGCGAGCCCTGGCCCACCGAGGAGGGCTGGCGCCCCTGAGGGGTCCTTTGAAAGGACCCCTGAGCAGCGCCTTCGTTCCGGCACACCGACGCCCAAGGGAAGGAACACGGTGAGCTCTTCCGCACCCGGGGAACCCCTGGAACCGACCGACCAGGACCTCGACGTACTCCTGAAGAACCTCGGCAACCTGGTGACCCCGATGGCCCTGAGGGTCGCCGCGACGCTCCGCCTGGTCGATCACCTCCTGGCCGGAGCAGACACCCTCGCCGGCCTCGCCGACCGTACGGGCACCCACCCCCAGGCGCTCTCCCGCCTGGTCAGGCACCTGACCGTCGTCGGCGTCCTGGAGGGCGGAGAGAAACCGGACCAGCCGCTGCGCCCCACCCGGCTCGGGATGCTCCTCGCCGACGGCCACCCGGCCCAGCAGCGGGCCTGGATGGACCTCAACGGGGCCGTCTCCCACGCCGACCTGGCCTTCACCGGGCTCCTCGACGTGGTCCGCACCGGCCGCCCCGCCTACGCCGGGCGGTACGGGCGGCCCTTCTGGGAGGACCTCTCGGCGGACGTGGCGCTGGCCGACTCATTCGACGCGCTCATGTCCTGCGACGAGGACCTGGCCTACGAGGCCCCGGCCGAGGCGTACGACTGGCAGGCGGTCCGGCACGTCCTCGACGTGGGCGGCGGCAACGGCGGCATGCTCGCGGCGATCGCCCTGCGGGCCCCGCACCTGAGGGGCACCCTGGTCGAACTCGCGGGTCCCGCCGAGCGCGCCCGGCGCAGGATGGCGGACGCCGGCCTGGCCGACCGGGTCACGGTGGCGGAGGGCGACTTCTTCAAGCCGCTGCCCGTCACCGCCGACGTCGTCCTGCTGTCGTTCGTCCTGCTCAACTGGTCCGACGAGGACGCGCTGACGATCCTGCGCGGATGCGTCAGGGCGCTGGAACCGGGCGGGAAGCTCCTGGTCCTCGACCGTGCCGATGTCGAGGGCGATGGCGCCGACCGGTTCTTCAGCACGCTGCTCGACCTGCGGATGCTGACGTTCATGGGGGGACGGGTGCGCACCCGGGACGAGGTCGTGGCCCTGGCCGCATCGGCCGGTCTCGCCCTGGCCTCGGAGCGCACGAGCGGCTCCACGACCCTCCCGTTCGACTTCTCGATCCTCGAGTTCACGGCCGTGTCCGAGGAAGCGGCCCCGGCCCTCCCAGCACAGGAGTAGACACATGTCCGAACGCATCGTGCCGAGCGGGGACGTCGAGCTGTGGAGCGACGACTTCGGTGACCCGGCCGACCCGGCGCTGCTGCTCGTCATGGGCGGCAACCTCTCCGCCCTCGGCTGGCCCGACGAGTTCGCCCGGCGGCTCGCCGACGGCGGCCTCCACGTCATCCGCTACGACCACCGCGACACCGGCCGCTCCACCACCCGCGACTTCGCCGAGCACCCCTACGGCTTCGGCGAACTGGCCGCCGACGCGGTCGCCGTCCTCGACGGCTGGGGCGTCGACCGGGCCCATGTGGTCGGCCTGTCGATGGGGGCGACCATCACCCAGGTCATCGCGCTCGACCACCACGACCGGCTGAGCAGCCTGACCATGATGCTCGGCGGCGGGCTCGACATCGACTTCGACGCCAACATCGAGCGCGTGATGCGCGGCGAACCCACGCTGGACGGCCTGCCCGGGCCCCAGCAGCCGTTCCTGGACGCGCTCGCCCTGATGAACCAGCCGGCCGAGGGACGGGCCGCCGAGGTGGCCAAGCGCGTGAGCAAGTGGCGCATCCTCTCCGGCACGGGCGTGCCGTTCGACGACGCCGAGTACGCGCGGTGGGAGGAACGGGCGATCGACCACGCGGGCGGCGCCCTCGCCGAGCCGTACGCGCACTACTCGCTGACCCTGCCGCCGCCGGCCCGGGCCGCCGAGCTGCGCGACGTCACCGTGCCGACCCTGGTCATCCAGGCCGAGCACGACCCGATCGCCCCCGCTCCGCACGGCAAGCACCTCGCCGGGCTCATCCCCACCGCCCGCCTCGAGGAGATCCCGGGCATGGGGCACGCCCTGCCCTCCTCGGTCCACGGGCCGCTCGCCGAGGTCATCCTCGCCCACGCCCGCTCGGCGGTCTGACCGTGGCGGACGAGCAGCGCGCGGGAGAGACGATGTACGGGGCGGACCTCGCCCGGGTCTACGACCTGGTGCACCGGGAGCGGGGCAAGGACTACCGGGCCGAGACCGAGGCGGTCGCCGCCGCGGTCCGGCGGAGCAGGCCGGGCGCCGGGCGGCTGCTCGACGTCGCGTGCGGCACCGGAGGCCATCTGCGGCACTTCGCCGACCTCTTCGCCCATGTCGAGGGAGTGGAGCTGTCGGAGCCGATGGCCGAGGAGGCACGGGCCGCGCTGCCCGGGGTGACCGTGCACGCGGCCGACATGCGCGACTTCCGCCTCGGCACCACCTTCGATGTCGTGACCTGCATGTTCGGTTCCGTCGGCTATATGACGTCGGTCGCCGAACTCGGCCAGGCCCTGAAGATGTTCGCCCGGCATCTGGAGCCGGGCGGGGTGGCCGTGATCGACCCGTGGTGGTTCTACGAGACGTTCTCCGACGGCCATGTCTCCGCCGACATCGTGACCGTCGACGGCGTCACCGTCTCCCGGGTCTCGCACTCCGCCCGCCGGGGCCGCACCTCGCACATGGACGTGCACTTCGTGGTCGCCGAACCCGGCGCCGGCGCCCAGCACTTCGTCGACACCCACATCATCTCCCTGTTCAGCCGCGCCGAGTACGAACAGGCCTTCCGTGAGGCCGGCTTCGCGGTCGAGTACCTGCCCGAGGCGCCGTCGGGCCGCGGCCTGTTCGTCGGCGTCCGGGCGTGAACCGGCCGACCCCCGAGGACCCGAGAGAACGACGTGAACGACGCGAACGACGAGAGAGGAGCAACATGAACGACCACGAGGTCGATGTTCTGGTGGTGGGTGCGGGCCTCGGCGGCCTGTCGACGGCGATGTTCCTCGCCCGGCAGGGCGTCCGCGTGCTCGTGGTGGAGCGCCGGGCGGGCCTCTCGCCCTATCCGCGGGCCGCCGGGCAGAACCCGCGGACCATGGAGCTGCTGCGCATCGGAGGCGTCGCGGACGAGGTGGTCCGGGCCGACGACATCCGCGGCACCCAGGGCGACTTCGTCATCCGGCTCGCCCAGAGCGTGCGGGGCGAGATCCTGCGGACCGTCTCGGAGAGCTTCGACGACATGGTGGCGGCCACCGAGCCGTGCACGCCGGCCGGCTGGGCGATGCTGTCCCAGGACAAGCTGGAGCCGATCCTGCTCGCGCAGGCGAAGAAGCACGGCGGATCCATCCGCTTCGACACCCGGCTGCTTTCGTTCCGCCAGGACGAGGATGGGGTGACGGCCCGGCTGGCGGGGCCGGACGGCGAGTACGACCTGCGCGCCGGGTACCTCGTGGGCGCCGACGGCAACCGCAGCCTGGTGCGGGAGTCCCTGGGCATCGGGCGGTACGGGCACGGCACGCTGACCCACATGGTCGGGGTCATCTTCGACGCGGACCTCTCCGGGATCATGGAGCCGGGCACGACCGGCTGGTACTACCTCCACCACCCGGAGTTCAAGGGCACGTTCGGGCCCACGGACCGGCCCGACCGGCACACCCTCTTCGTCGAGTACGACCCCGACAAGGGCGAGCGCCCCGAGGACTTCACACCGGAGCGCTGCGTCGAACTCATCGGCCTCGCCCTGGACGCCCCCGAGGTGAAGCCCGAGCTCGTCGACATCCAGGGCTGGGAGATGGCGGCCCGGATCGCCGAACGCTGGCGCGAGGGGCGGGTCTTCCTGGTCGGTGACGCTGCGAAGGTCACCCCGCCGACCGGGGGCATGAGCGGCAACGCGGCCGTCGCCGACGGGTTCGACCTGGCCTGGAAGCTGGCGGCGGTGCTGCAGGGGCAGGCCGGGACGGGACTCCTCGGAACGTACGAGGACGAGCGCAAGGTCGCCGCGGAGCTGGTCGTGGCCGAGGCGCTGGCGATCTACGCACAGCGGATGGCGCCGCACATGGCGGATGTGTGGGACAAGTCGGTGGGGTACCCGGAGACGCTGCTCGGGTTCCGCTACCGGTCCTCGGCGGTGCTGGCCACGGACGACGACCCGGCGCGGGTGGAGAACCCGATGACGCCGAGCGGGCGTCCCGGCTTCCGTGGGCCGCATGTGCTGGTGTCGCGGCACGGGGAGCGGCTCTCGACGGTCGACCTGTTCGGCGATGGGTGGACCCTGCTGGCCGGCGAGCTGGGGTCGGACTGGGTCGCGGCGGCGGAGGCGGTCTCGGTGGAACTGGGGGTGCCGGTGCGGGCGTACCGGGTCGGGGCCGGCCTGACGGACTCCGAGAACGTGGTGTCCGAGCGTTATGGCATCGGGAAGGCGGGGGCGAGTCTGGTGCGGCCGGACGGGATTGTGGCTTGGCGTACGGATGAGGCGGCGGTTGATGCGGGGCAGACGCTTGAGGGGGTTCTGCGCCGGGTTCTTGACCGCTGACGGAATGGCTTCGCGCCCCGCCGGAGGAATTGGCGGGGCGCGGTGTCGTTGGCGGGTGCGGGGCGGTGGGGGTTGTTCGCGCAGTTCCCCGCGCCCCTGAGAGAAGGGCGTCAGCTCAAGCCCGTGGCCGGGTTCGCCTTGGGGTCGCCGATGAGTTTGGCCGCTCGGCGGACTCGGTCGAGGAGCAGGGCCTGGCGTTGGATCGCCGAGGTGTCGGCCAAGGGGCCGGTCTTCGTGAGGGCCGCTCGGACGAAGGCGTCCATCGCGTTGAAGACCTGGTTGTCCTCGGGCAGCGACCGTTCCGTCACCACGTCCTGCTGCTCGATCCTGACCACCGGCTTGAGCTGCTCGGGGGGCGTGAAGGCGCGCCGGACGCTCACCCGGCCCCGGTTGCCCCACAGCGCGTAGGTCGACCGGTAGGAGTGCTCGAAGCCGAAGTCCAGCTGGGCCGTCACCCCCCGGTCGTCGCTCAGCAGCACACTGCCCGCCACATCGGCCCCGGTGGCCTCGTCGACGCGCAGACACGCCCCGAGGACATCGAGTTCCCCGGTGAGGTACAGCTGGGCCGCCCGCAGGGGGTAGACCCCGACGTCGAGCAGCGCGCCTCCGCCCAGGGCCGGCTGGTACCGGAACGAGTCCGGCGCCAGCGGCGGCACCGCGAACGAGCCCGAGAACAGCCGCAGTTCCCCCACGGACTCGTCGAGCATCGCGCGTACCGCCGCGTGCTGGGAATGGTGCAGGAACATGAAGTTCTCGGCGAGCACGAGTCCGAGTTCCGAAGCGGTCGACATCAGCTCGAGGGTTTTCTCGTACGTGTCCGACATCGGCTTCTCGACCAGTACATGCTTTCCCGAACGCAAAGCCCGCAGCGCCCACTCGTGATGCATGCCGGGCGGCAGCGGAATATAGACGGCGTCAAGGTCGTCCCGCTCGACGAGTGCCGCGTAATCCCCCACGCCACCGCAGCCGAAAGCGGCCCCCACACGCTCGGCCCTGCCCTTGTCCCGGCTGGCCACCGCGACGAGGTCGACGTGGTCATGCGCGGCGAGCACGGGCATGATCCGGCGAATCGCGATGTTCGCCGTGCCGATCACGCCCATTCGGAGCGCCCGTTGCTGACGGTGCTCTGGCATAGGGATCCTCATCACCTTGCGGGAGTCCAGTGGGTTCCCCACCGTACGACCGGGAGATCAAGCACGGCTTGAGGAACGGTGGATACCGAAAACGGCAGTTCGAGTGTTCTTCTAATACGGCCCCGTACCTTGCCGAGGTAATCGGATGACGGAGGTGGCGGGGTGACGGCGGCGACGAATGCCCTGGGGCGCGAACTGCAACTCGTCCACGCGGCACAGTGGCTCTACGCGATCAACGCGGAGCCGTTCGTACCGGGGGCGGGTGACCCGTACGCCCGGCTGGTACGGGGATTCGAGATCGGCGAAGACGGCACGGACGGCACGGACGGGACGGACGACGCGGGCGGAACCCTCGCGGCGATCGCGGAGCGGGGGCCGGTGTGGCGCAGCCGGCTCGACACCTGGGTCGTCACCGGCCCCGAGGCGCTGCGGGAGCTGTCCGCCGGCGCCGAACCGGCGGTGTCCGCCGCGGTGCCGCAGGCGGAGGCGTGGCTGCCCGGACCGGAGCGGCAGCGCACGCCGGAACTCGCCCGGGACCTGGCGCGGCGGGGCGGGACGAGGGCCGTGGGGAAGCGGGCCGGATCGCTGCGGGAGCTGGCCGGACAGGCCGCGGCCCGGCTCGGCCCGGGCCCGGTCGACCTGGTGGCGGACTTCGCCGAGCCGCTGACCGCGGCCGGGTTCGCCGTGCTCCTGGACGTCCCTGAGGAGCGGCGCGCGGCGTTCGCCGCCGATCTCGCCGCGGCTGCCCCGGCCGTGGACGCGCTGCTCTGCCCGCAGACGCTGGACACGACGCAACGCCTTGCGGCGGGCGTACGCGGACTGCGGGAACTCTTCGCCGGGCGCGCCCACGCGGAAGCGGACCTGGTGCTCGCGGTGGCCGGGGCCCGGGCCGCGGCGGACCTGCTCGGCGACGCGCTGCGCAGGCACCTCGACCGGCCGAGGGAGTGGGAGCTGCTGCGCTCGGACCCCGCACACGCGGCCCGGCTGGTGGAGGAGGTCCTGCACCACAGGCCGCCGTGGCGGGCGTGCCCCTTGGTTGCCCTTGCCCCGACGGAGGTGGCCGGCACCCGCATCGAGGCGGGCGACACCGTCACCGCCGTCACGACCACCACCGCCGTACCGGCCGGGACCGCCGGCGCCAACGAAACCGGCGGGTCCGCCGGGACCAGCGGCTCCCCGACGCCCCTTCCCGTGGCCGCCTGCGCCACCCTGCTCCCGGCCGCGCGGGCGCTCGCCGGGCACGCGCTGGTGGCGCTGGCCGCGCGGGGCCCGCTGCCGCGGCCGGACGGCGAGCCGGTGCGCGTGCGCCGGGCGCCCCTGACCCGGCGCCTGGTCAGGCTGCCGGCCCGACTCGGCGAGGAGGAGACGCGATGAGGGTTCTGTTCACCTCACTGGCCCACCACACCCACTACTACCCGCTCGTACCGCTCGCGTGGGCGCTGCGCACCGCGGGCCACGAGGTGCGGATCGCCAGCCAGCCCGAGCTGACCGACGTCATCACGGGTACGGGACTGACCGCCGTCCCCGTGGAGTGGTCGCTCGGCGCCCTGGAGGACCTCGGGCTGCTCGGCAAGCTCCACGACGAGGCCTCGGCCCACGTACAGGGCTTCGACTACGCCGCCCGGGGCGAACACCCCTGGGACTACGAGCAGTTGCTGGCACTGGAGAACATCATGGTGCCCACGCTCTACGGCGCGCTCAACAACGACACCATGGTCGACGCCCTCGTGGACTTCGCCCGCTCCTGGCAGCCCGACCTCGTGGTCTGGGAGACCTTCACCCTCGCCGGGGCCATCGCGGCCCGGGTGACGGGCGCGGCGCACTGCCGGCTGGTCTCGGGCCCCGACATCAGCGTGCGGGCCCGCAAGGAGTTCCTGCGGCTGGCCGCCGAGCAGGAGCCGGAGCACCGCGAGGACCCCACCGCGGAGTGGCTGGAGCGCACACTGCGACGGCTGGGATGCGACGCCGGGTTCGACGAGGACATGGTCACGGGTCAGTGGACGGTCAACACCACACCGCCCAGCACCCAGCTCGACCTGAAGCTGCCGACCGTGCGGGTGCGCCACGTGCCGTACAACGGCCCCGCGGTGGTGCCGGACTGGCTGCGGGCCGACCCCGGGCGCAGCCGCGTCTGTGTGACGCTCGGCTCCTCGGCCTCCGACGTCGGCGTCGACATGGCCGAACTGCTGGCCCATCTCGCGGAGCTGGACGCGGAGATCGTCGCGACCGTCGACGAGGCGACCCGCGAGGCCGCCGAGGACCTGCCGGACAACGTACGCCTGGTCGACTTCGTCCCGCTCAACGACCTGCTGCCCACCTGCGACGCGATCGTGCACCACGGCGGTGTCGGCACCAAGGCGACGGCCGAACTGCACGCCGTGCCCCAGCTGATCCTGGCCTTCGGCTGGGACACCGAGGTCATGGGGCGCGGACTCGAGGACATCGGCGCCGGCCTGTGCGTGCCGAGCGGCGACCTGCTTCCGGACGTCCTGCGCAAGCAGGTCCAGCGGCTGGTCGGCGAGCCGTCGTTCGCGAAGGGCGCCCGCCGGCTCCAGGAGGAACTGCTCGCGGTGCCCAGCCCCAACGAGGTCGTTCCGGTGCTGGAACGGCTGGTCGCCGAGCACGGCACGAACGGCTCAGTCCACGACCGAGGGTGAGGGATCCAGACGTGACGGACACCAAGGCGCTGGTGCTGGAACTGGCGCGCAAATACCACAAGGAACAGGAACCGCGCGGGTTCGAACCCGGGGTCACGCCGATCCTGTCCTCGGGCGCGGTCCTCGACGAGGAGGACCGGGGCGCCCTGGTCGAGGCGGCCCTGGAGATGCGGATCGCCGCCGGGGTGCGCACCCGGAAGTTCGAGAGCGAGTTCGCCCGCTACTTCCGGCTGCGCAAGGCCCACATGGTGAACTCGGGATCGTCGGCCAATCTGCTGGCGGTCAGCGCGCTCACCTCGCCGAAGCTGAAGGACCTGCGGCTGCGCCCCGGCGACGAGGCCATCACGGTGGGCGCCGGCTTCCCGACCACGATCAACCCGCTCGTCCAGAACGGCCTGACACCGGTCTTCGTGGACGTGGAACTGGGCACCTACAACGCCTCCCTGGCCCAGATCGAGGCGGCGATCTCCCCGCGCACCAGGCTCATCATGATCGCGCACGCCCTGGGCAACCCGTTCCCCGTCGCCGAGGTCGCGGAACTGGCCCGTAAGCACGACCTGTTCTTCATCGAGGACAACTGCGACGCCGTCGGCTCCACCTACGGGGGCAGGCTCACCGGCACCTTCGGCGACCTGTCGACGGTGAGCTTCTACCCTGCCCACCACATCACCGCCGGCGAGGGCGGCTGCGTGCTCACGGCGAGTCTGGAACTGGCGCGGCTCGTCGAGTCGATGCGCGACTGGGGCCGCGACTGCTGGTGCGAACCGGGCACGGACAACACCTGCCTGAAGCGGTTCGACTACCAGCTCGGCACCCTCCCGGCCGGCTACGACCACAAGTACATCTTCTCCCACGTCGGCTACAACCTGAAGGCCACCGACCTCCAAGGAGCCCTGGCCCTCAGCCAGTTGAAGAAGGTCGACGACTTCGGCGCGGCCCGGCGGCACAACTGGCGGCGGCTGCGCGACGGCCTGGCCGATGTGCCCGGACTGCTGCTGCCGCGGGCCACCCCCGGCAGCGACCCGAGCTGGTTCGGCTTCGCCCTGACCGTGCTGCCCGACGCGGGTTTCACCCGCAGGGACCTGGTCGACTTCCTGGAGGCCCGCAGGATCGGCACCCGCCGGCTGTTCGGCGGGAACATCACCCGCCATCCCGCCTACCAGGACGTGCGCTACCGGATCGTGGACGAGCTGGTCAACTGCGACATCGTCACGGAGGACACCTTCTGGATCGGCGTCTATCCGGGGCTCACCAAAGAAATGCTCGACTACGTCGTCGAGTCCATCACCGAGTTCTGCACGCGAAAGGGCTGATCGGACGATGTCCTCACCAACCAGCAGGGTCGCCGTCGTCACCGGCGCCACCAGCGGGATCGGCCTCGCCGTCACCCGGTCCCTGGCCGCCGTCGGCCACCGCGTGTTCCTCTGCGCCCGGGACGCCGACCGGGTCGCGCTCACGGTCAAGGAGCTGCGCGCCGAGGGCCACGACGTGGACGGCGCCGTGTGCGACGTACGGGAGGTGGCGCAGATCGAGGCGCTGATGTCCGCCGCGGTGGAGCGCTACGGGCCCGTCGAGGTGCTCGTCAACAACGCCGGCCGCAGCGGCGGCGGCCAGACGCACACCATCGCCGACGAGCTGTGGGACGACGTGATGGCCACCAACCTGGACAGCGTCTTCCGCGTCACCCGCGCCGCCCTGACCACCGGCCGTATGCGGGAGGGCGGCTGGGGCCGGGTCGTCAACATCGCCTCCACCGGCGGCAAGCAGGGCGTGGTGCTGGGCGCCCCCTACTCCGCCTCCAAACACGGGGTCGTCGGCTTCACCAAGGCCCTCGGACTGGAACTGGCCAAGTCCGGGATCACGGTCAACGCGGTGTGCCCCGGCTATGTGGAGACGCCCATGGCGGAGCGGGTCCGGCAGGGCTACGCCGCCGCCTGGGAGACCACCGAGGAGGAGGTGCTCGACCGGTTCCAGGCCAAGATCCCGCTCGGCCGCTACACCACGCCCGACGAGGTGGCGGGCATGGTCGGCTATCTGCTGACCGACGCGGCCTCATCCGTCACCGCGCAGGCGATCAACGTCTGCGGCGGGCTGGGAAACTACTGAGGAGAGCCATGCCGGACGAGACCGAGCACACCACCGTCCACGAGATCGAGGTGCGGGCCCCGGCCGGGGCCGTGTTCGACCTGGTTGCCGAGGCCTCCCGCTGGCCCGTGCACTTCCCGCCGTGCGTGCACGTCGAGCGCCTGGAGGGCGACGGCCGGCAGGAGCGGCTGAGGATCTGGGCGACGGCCAACGATGAGGTCAAGAGCTGGACCTCGCGCCGCGAACTGGACCGCCCTGGACTGCGGGTGACGTTCCGGCAGGAGGAGTCGCGGACGCCGGTGCGGAGCATGAGCGGCGAGTGGCTGCTGGAACCGCTCGGCGACCAGGGGACCCGGGTGCGGTTCACCCACGCGTTCACCGCCGCCGACGACGATCCCGAGCACGTCGAGTGGATCCGCCGGGCCATCGACACCAACACCGCGTCCGAACTGGAGGCCCTGCGCCGGGGCGTGGAGGACGCCGACCCGGAGCTCACCTTCACGTTCGACGACAGTGTGCGCGTCGAGGGCTCGGCGAAGGACGCGTACGAGTTCATCCGCGCGGCCGACCGCTGGACGGAGCGGCTGCCGCACGTCGCCCGGGTCGTCCTCACCGAGGACACCCCGAACGAGCAGATCCTGGAGATGGACACGCTCACCGCCGACGGCGCGACCCACACCACGCGTTCGGTGCGCGTCTGTTTCCCGGCCGAGCGGATCGTCTACAAGCAGATCCGGACACCCGCGCTGATGGCCGCCCACACCGGCGAGTGGATCTTCGAGGAGGACGACAAGGGCTGCACCGTCACCTCCCGGCACACCGTGCGGATCGAGCCGGGCGCCGTCACGAGCGTCCTCGGCCCGACGGCGGACGTGGCCGCCGCCCGCACCATGATCCGCGAGGCCCTCGGCCGCAACAGCCTCACGACGCTGCGGTGCGCGGCCGCCCACGCCGAGCGGCTGCGCGGCACCGGGCCGGTACCCGCCGAGACGTATGTCGCCGTGCAGCAGTTCTACGCCCGGCAGATGCGGCTCCTCGACGAGCGGCGGGCCGAGGAGTGGGCGGGGACGTTCACCGAGGACGGCGTCTTCGCGCAGAACATCGCCCCCGAGCCCCTGCGCGGCCGGGACGCCGTGGCCGCCGCCGTA
The DNA here is from genome assembly GCF_042673825.1 of Streptomyces sp. NPDC057002. Taxonomy (NCBI): domain Bacteria; kingdom Bacillati; phylum Actinomycetota; class Actinomycetes; order Kitasatosporales; family Streptomycetaceae; genus Streptomyces; species Streptomyces sp. NPDC057002. The sequence continues at coordinate 97,791 of NZ_JBHURZ010000004.1, read as the reverse complement.
CGCCGCAACCTGGAGCGGACGGCGGACACCCCGGAGCAGCGGCGGCATGTGTTCTCCATGCTCACCGTCGTGCCCGGGCCCGACGGCTCCCTGAGCGCCCGCTGCTACGCACAGGTCCTCGTCACCCCGGCCGGAGGACCGGCCAGGCTGCACCTGAGCGCGGTGTGCGAGGACGAACTGGTGCCGCACGGCGACGGTTGGCTGGTGCGTCACCGCAGGGTCGAGCACGACGGCGTCTAGCGGCCGTACCGACCGTCACATACCTTCGGGCCGCACCGGCGAACGGTGCGGCCCGAAGGTATGCCCTTGCCGGCACGAGCGGTCAGGTGAGGGAGAGACCGCCGTCGACCGGGACGACCGCGCCCGTCAGGTAGCGGCCCCCGGGGTCGGCCAGCGCGGTGATCCACCAGGCAACGTCGTCGGGCGTGGCGACCCGTCCGAGCGGGATCCGCTCGGCGAGCTGTCCCAGGAACCCCTGGTACTCCTCGGCGGACATGCCGACGCGCTCACCGATGCCGGTGTCGGTCACGCCCGGGGCGACCGACAGCACCCGGATACCGCGTGGCGCCAGCTCGACGGCCCAGGTGCGGGTGAAGTGGTTCAGCGCCGCCTTCGTCGCCCAGTAGACCGAGTTGTCGGGGAACCCCTGGATGCCCAGCGAGCCGGCCGAGCTGACGTTGACGATGGTGCCGCCGGACGCCTCCAGGGCCTCCAGGGCGGCCTGCGCCACGAAGGCCGGGGCGATCAGGTTGACGGCGACCTGATGCTCGGTCGCCGCCCGGTCGAGTTTGGCGAGGGGTGCGAACGTGCCGGTCCCGGCGTTGTTGACCAGCACGTCCACCCGCCCGAACGCCCGCAGCGCGGCCTCCACCACCGTTTCGCCGGCGCCCGGCTCGGTGATGTCCGCCACCAGGGTGCGGATGCCGTCATGGCCCTCGGCCGTCTCGTCGAGGGCGGCGGCGGTGCGGCCCACGACCAGGACACGGTCTCCCTGCCCGGCGAAGCGGCGGGCCGTCGCACGGCCGATTCCGGTGCCGCCACCAGTGATGATCACAGTCCTAGGAGTCATGCCGGGACGCTACTGACGAGGGCTCGAAGCCGGGTCGAGGTCAGTCCGCCGGCCGGTCGTCCCGGGTTATGTGCCGCTCGGCCACGAGCAGTTCGCCGTCCCGCCGGACCAGCCGGTCGCGCATCACGCAGGACAGCTCCAGCCGCGGGGCGCCGCCCCGCGGGGTCGCGAGGATCTGCACGTACGAGACGGTCTCGATCCCGTCGCCGGTGCTCCGGGCGGTCGTCATGGTCACCCAGTGGCGGTGCGTCTCCCCGGCGGCGGCCCGCCCCTCGACCGCCGCCCGCGCCCCGGCGGCGATGCCGTCCCGGCCCCGGACGGGCTCGGTCATCGACGGGGCCTTGAAGACGGCGTCGGGAGTGAACGTGCCGGCCCAAGCCTCGGCGGCACCGCCGTCGAGCAACTGCATATGGCGGGCGTAGAACTGCTGGATATCGGTGCTGTTCACGAACGGCCTCCCCTACGACGGTCCTGCGTGTCGGTCCTCGACGCCCGACCCTGGCGTACCTCTGTCGCACCCCTGTCGAATCCCGCTCGAGAGGGCCGTGCGGTCGTCGAGCGGTCTTCCAATGCCTTCCGAGCGGCTGCGGCCAGGCTGGCTGGGTCGTCCAGGAGGTGACCGTGCGCATCATTGACCTGTCCTCGCCGGTGGACGCCGGCTCGTTCGAACCGGACCCCGTGGTCCACGAGGTGATGTCCCCACGCGAGGGCGCGCTGCACATGCGCGACGAGATGCGGCGCCACTTCGACATCGAGTTCGACCCCGACGATCTGCCGGACGGCGAGTTCCTCTCGCTGGACCGGCTGAGTCTGACCACCCACACCGGCACGCATGTCGACGCGCCCTCGCACTACGGCTCCCGGACGACGTACGGCACCGGCGTGCCCCGGCACATCGACGCGATGCCGCTGGAGTGGTTCCTCGCCCCCGGAGTCGTCCTGGACGTCCGGGGCCGCGAGGCCGGTGTGGTCGACGCGGCGGACCTGCGCAAGGAGCTGGACCGGATCGGCTACACGCTCGCCCCGTCCGACATCGTGCTCCTCGACACCGGCGCCTCCGCGTGGTCCGGCACGAGCCGGTACTTCACCGACTTCGTCGGTCTCGACGCGAGTGCCATCGCCTTCCTGCTCGACGCGGGCATCCGGGTGGTCGGCACCGACGCGTTCAGCCTGGACGCGCCGTTCACCACGATCATCGCCGAGTACCGGCGGACCGGGGACCCCGCCGTGCTCTGGCCGGCCCATGTCGCCGGACGCCACCGGGAGTACTGCCAGATCGAGCGGCTCGCGGGCCTCGAGCAGCTGCCCGCACCGTACGGCTTCCAGGTGGCCTGCTTCCCGGTGAAGATCGCCGGCGCCGGGGCCGGCTGGGCGCGCGCGGTCGCCCTCGTCGACGACCAGGCCCCCCTGACCAGCCCCTGACCCGAGGAGAAACCATGTACAGCACCGACCTCGCCGAGGTCTACGAGACGGTGTACCGCAGCCGGGGCAAGGACTGGGCGGCGGAGGCCGAGGACATCGCGGCCGTGGCCCGCGGGCACGCCCCGGGCGCCGACACGCTGCTCGACGTGGCCTGTGGCACCGCCGCCCATCTCGGCCCCTTCAGCAAGCTCTTCGCCACGGCGGAGGGCCTGGAGATCGCGGCGCCGATGCGTGATCTGGCGCTCGAGCGGTGGCCCGGTCTGACCATCCACGAGGGCGACATGCGCGACTTCGACCTCGGCCGCCGGTACTCCGTCGTCACCTGCATGTTCTGCGCCATCGGCTATCTGGGCAGCGTCGAGGAGATGCGCTCCGCCGTGGCCTCGATGGCCCGTCACCTCGAACCGGGCGGCGCGCTGGTCATCGAACCCTGGTGGTTCCCCGAGCAGTTCAAGGAGGGGTTCGTGGCCGGGGACCTGGCCCGCGAGGGCGATCGGACCGTTGCCCGGATCTCCCACTCCACCCTCCAGGGACGCGCGACCCGGATGGAGGTCCAATTCCTCGTCGGCGAGCCGTCGGGCATCCGGACCTTCACCGAGATCGACGTACTGACCCTGTTCACGCGCGATGAGTACGAGCAGGCGTTCAAGGACGCCGGCTGCTCCGTCACGTACCAGCCGGGCCCGCCGACCGGCCGCGGGCTCTTCACCGGAGTCAAGGAGCGGGAGGTGTCCGGACGATGACCACCTACGTCTGGGACTATCTGCGGGAGTACGCCGAGGAGCGTGAGGAACTCCTCGACGCCGTCGACACGGTGTTCCAGTCCGGTCAGCTCGTCCTCGGACAGAGCGTCTCCGGCTTCGAGCAGGAGTTCGCCGCCTACCACGGGCAGCCGCACTGCGTCGGTGTCGACAACGGCACCAACGCCATAGTCCTCGGCCTCCAAGCGCTCGGCGTGAAGCCGGGCGACGACGTGCTCACGGTGTCCAACACGGCCGCCCCCACGGTCCTGGCCATCGACGCCGTGGGAGCCAGGCCGGTCTTCGTCGACGTGCGCGAGGAGGACTACCTCATGCGCACCGACCTGCTCGAGGACGCGCTCACCGAGCGGACCACGGCGATCGTGCCGGTGCACCTGTACGGGCAGTGCGTCGACATGGCCGCGGTGACCGCCTTCGCCCAGCGCCACGGCCTGAAGGTCCTGGAGGACTGCGCCCAGGCCCACGGCGCCCGCCACCACGGCCGGCTCGCCGGGACCATGGGCGACGCCGCGGCCTTCTCCTTCTACCCGACGAAGGTCCTCGGGGCGTACGGCGACGGCGGCGCGGTGGTCACCCACGACGCCGGCACCGACGCGGAGCTGCGCCGGCTGCGCTACTACGGCATGGAGGACAGGTACTACGTTGTCCAGACTCCCGGGCACAACAGCCGCCTCGACGAGGTCCAGGCCGAGATCCTCCGCCGCAAGCTACGGCGCCTCGACACCTACGTCGAGGGCCGGCGGCGCGTGGCGCGACGCTACGCGGAAGGCCTGGGGGACACCGGCCTGGTCCTGCCCGAGAACGCGGTGGGCAATGATCACGTCCACTACGTCCACGTGGTCCGCCACCCCCAGCGGGACCGGATCATCGAGCGGCTCAAGGCGTACGACATCGAGCTGAACATCAGCTACCCCTGGCCCGTGCACACGATGTCCGGCTTCGCGCACCTCGGCTACCACGAGGGCGATCTGCCGGTCACCGAGCGGCTGGCGAAGGAGATCTTCTCGCTGCCGATGTACCCCTCGCTGCCGCCGCACGTCCAGGAGAAGGTGATCGAGGCGCTGCGCGAGGTGATCGCCGGCCTGTGACGCCCTGCCCCGGTGCTAAACGCCGTGTCCCGGTGAGGCGGTCCGCCTCACCGGGACACGGCGTTTCAGGGGGCCTGCCGTCAGCCCGCGTGGTACAGGCTGTGCAGGCAGGCGATCAGGCTGCGGGCCTGGACGTTGACGTAGTGGCTGTGCCGCAGCAGGTCCGACAGCTGGTGCAGCGTCATCCAGCGGTGGTCGGGGTGGTCGCGGGGCACGTCCTGGTCGGTCTCCACGATCAGGTAGCGGTTGAGCGCGTGGAAGAAGCGGCCGCCCTCCTCGGAGAGCACCGTGTCGAACCGGACCCGTTCCCCGGGAGCCCCCAGCACCTCGTCGAGGAAGGGCGGCGCGGTCCCACCGGGCAACTGCGCGTGGCTCTCCGCGACGCACTGCACGGTGGGGCCCAGCTCCACCACGTCCGCGAAGCCCGGCTCCACGCGCGCGTGCACGAGGACGTGCAGCACCCCCTCGAAACGCCGGACAAGGAAGGCGATGACGCCCTGCCCCACCGGTTCGATCATCGGCTGGCTCCACCGGTGGACCTCACGGCCGCCGGCGTCGACCCGCACCCCGATGACGTCGAAGAAGGTGCCCGCGTCGTGGCGGATGCGTTCGTCGGTGCGGCTCCAGTCGCGCAGCTCGCCGAGCGCGACCCGGCGGACCGCGATGTCGCTGCTGGTACGCCGGTCGGTGATCCAGCCGAGGATCTCCGCCGCGCTGTGTACGCTCACCGCCCCGGGGTCGCCCGAGCGCAGCAGCGCGGACCGGAAGTCGTCCCCGTCCGGCTGCTCGACGTCCGGACCGGTGAACGGCAGGCACGACAGCACGGTCCGGGCGTCCATGTTGACCGTGTCCCGGCGCCCCAGCAGCTCGTGGATCTGGCCCAGCGTCATCCAGCGGTACCCGTCGAGGGCCTCCACTGGCTCGGGCAGTTCGACGACCACGTTGCGGTTGCGCTTGCGGTAGAACCAGGACCCCTGCTCGGACTGCCGTACGTCGGCGAGCACTCCGGGACGGCTGTGGATGTCCATGAAGTGCTCGAGATACGGCACCGCGCGCCCCTGGTGGACCCGGGTGTAGTTGCTGCGGGTCGCCTGGACGGTCGGGGAGAGCTGGAGCCCCTCGGCGTTGCCCGGCTCGACCTTCGCCTGCATCAGGCAGTGCAGCACCCCGTCGATCGGGGCGGTGAGAATGCCGAGGATGCCGATCTCCGGCTGGTTGATGATCGGCTGGGTCCACCGCGCCACCGGCGCGCCCGGGTTGCTGACCTCCAGCCCGTGCACGGTGAAGAACCGGCCCGTGTGGTGGCGCAGATCGCCGGTGCCGGGGTCGGTCTCCCAGCCCTCGAGGGCGTGCAGGGGGACCTTGTCGACATGGGTGTAGGCCCGCCGGCCGTAGTCGGCGAACCAGTCCGTGAAGTCGGAGAGGTCGCCGAGGGGACCGGTCCGCAGCCGGGCCGAATCGTCGATCCGCCGCTCGGCGGGATCTCGCGTCGCGGCGGAAGAGGGGGCAGGGGTGTCGCTCATGAGACCTCCAGGGAGGTGGTGTCCGCTGACGCTTCCCACATCGCCCGGACGGACTCGCCGAGCGGGATCGTGGGCCGCCAGCCGAGCACCTGGGCGGCGAACCGGATGTCCGCGCAGGTCCAGCCGCCGCCCTTGCTGGCGACCTCGGCGGAGTTGAGCTTCGCCGACGCGGCGTCCACACCGGCCGCGTCGAACAGGGCGTCGACCAGGTCGCGCATCGGCACCGCCTCGCCGCGCCCGATGTTCACGACCAGGCCGGTGACGGGCGCGTGCACCGCGGCGACGGCCGCCCGGGCCAGATCCCGTACGTCGACGAAGTCCCGCCGGGCGTCGGCGACGTCGAGACCGATCACCTCGCCGGGTCCGAGGGCGCGCAGCCGGGCCACGACGGCACCGAGGAAGCTGGCCGTCGGGGTGTGCGGTCCGCAGACGTTGACCGCGCGCAGCACGACCCCGTCCACCCGGCCCGCCCGGGTCTGGGCGAGCAGATGTTCGGAGCCGGTGCGCTTGGTCAGCCCGTACGGGGTCAGCGGTCCGGGCTCGCGCTGTTCGTCGATGCGGACCCCGTCGGGCACGGGCCCGTACTCGTGGATCGATCCCATCTGGACGATCCGCAGCCGCCGGGAGGTCGCGGCGCACCCCTCGACCAGGCGCTCCACGAGATCGATGTGGGCGCTGCGCATCTCCTCGACGGTGGTGCCCCAGCCGCCGGTGGCGTTGATGACGGTGCCGACGCCGTGCCGGTCGAGGAGCGCCGCGAGCTCCTCCGGCGCGGCGGCGGCGACATCGAGGGGGACGAAGGCGTCCGCTCGGGTGTGCGGGGCCGGGTTCCGGGCCACCGCGAGCACCTGGTGCCCGGTCCGCAGCAGTTCGTCGCAGAGGCTGCGGCCGACGCATCCGGTGGAGCCCAGCACGGCCACGGTCCCGGCGGCCGGCCCGCCCTGTGTGGTGGTGGACATCGCCGGGCTCAGCGCGTGGCGCCGATGCCGGAGGGCTGCCACAGGGCCTCCTCGACCGCCAGGGACTCGGCGTAGTCGGGCAGCAGGCCCTGGGCCCGGGCCGAGGCGAAGGACAGCGCGGCGGCGTCCCGCTCCGACTGCACCGTGTCCGGGCCGGAGGGGATCCGCACGCCCAGGTCCTTGTCGAAGACGTCGACGGCGAGCTCGTTCTCGGCCACGTAAGGGCCCGTCAGCAGATACGACATGACGGTTTCGTCCTCGAGCGCGACGAAGGCGTGGCCGACGCCGACCGGGAAGTACGAGGCGCGGAAGTGGACCTGGTCCATCTCGACCGCGTCCCACTGCCGGAAGGTGGGCGAGCCGACCCGCAGGTCGACCACGATGTCGAGGGCCCGGCCGCGCGCGCAGTACACGTACTTCGCGGTGCCGGGCGGCGTGACGGTGAAGTGGATGCCGCGGATCGTGCCGCGCCGGGAGAGGCTGTGGTTGGTCTGCGCCACCGGGAAGTGCGGCCGCCCCAGGGCCTGCTGGAACGCGTCGAGCTGGAAGGGCGAGACGAACAGCCCGCGGTGGTCGCGGAACTGGCGGGGGGTGAACTCGTACGCCCCCTCGACCTTGAGCTTACGGAACTGCATCGCTTGGTTCACCGTCCGGGAGGTAGTCGGGTACGGCAGGGCCGGCGGCCCGGGCGTGTGCGGGTGCGGCGCGCCGGTCACCGGCGGCGGTGCTCGACGGCCAGGCGCTCCAGCGTGGGGACGACCTGCGCGGGGGCGGGTGCGGCGAGCGCCTCACGCCGCAGGGCCTCGGCGTTGCGCTTGAAGACCGGCTCCTCGAGCAGACGGACGAGCAGCTCGCGCAGTCCCTTCGCGCTGAGCTTGCCCGGCACAAAGAGCCCGGCCTGGCGCTCTTCCAGGTAGCGGGACTTGTTGATGGTGTCCCAGACGCCGTCGACGACGATGAGCTGGGGCACGGCGTGGATCATCGCCGTGCCGAAGCTGCCGGACCCGCCGTGGTGGATCACCGCGTCGCAGGTGGGCAGCAGCGCGTCGAGCGGGACGAAGTCCACGGCCCGCACGTTGTCCGGCAGGGTGTCGAAGTCCGTCAGCTGCTTCTCGTTGAGCGTGGCGACGACCTCGACGTCCTCGAGCCCCGCGACGGCCTCCAGCAGGTCCCCGATGGAGGCCCGGTCGGCGCCGAGCACCTCGCGGTGCGCCACACCCAGGGTGATGCACACCCGGCGTCCCTTGCGCGGCGGCTCCTGGAGCCACTGCGGCACCGTGGACTGCCCGTTGTACGGCACGTACCGCATCGGCACGTAGTGCAGGTCCACCGGCAGCCGCATGGACGCCGGCAGCGGGCAGACGGTGAAGTCGCCCGTCACCGCGGCCTCCTCGAAGGAGGCGCCGTGCCGCTCCAGGCTCCAGGTGAGCCACTCGCGCAGCGGGTCGTCCCGCAGCTCCGGCGGCCGCGCGGCCAGCTGCCCGAGGAAGGTCTCGCGCATCAGACCCGCCAGGTCGAGCCCGAACAGCAGCCGGCCGTGTGCCGTCCCGGTGGCCATGGCGGCGATCGCGCCGGCGAAGGTCATGGTGTCCCACAGGACCAGGTCCGGCTTCCAGGAGCGGCAGTGCTCCACCAGCTCGTCGACCATCTGGTCCGAGCAGCAGTTCTGGAAGACGACCGAGGTCATGGCCGTGAACACACCGAGTGTGTAGTCCGGCGTGAGCCGCTCGGGCCGGGTCTCGCTCATGTCGAGACCGACCTGCGCCTGGCTCTCCAGCTGGTCGACGTCCTGGCCGATGTTCTCCTGGGTTTCCTGCATCTGCTCGTCGAGATGCAGTTCCTCCCCGACGCCGACGGCGGTCAGCCCCGTCTTGGTGATCTCGTCGGCGAGATCGGGATGACTGGCGATCCTGACGTCGTGGCCCGCTGCCTTCAGGGCCCAGGCGAGTGTCACCTGGGCATGCATGTGCGACTTGGCGGCGAAGGTGGTGAAGAGTACCCGCATCCCAACCCCTGTTCCGGCGAACGACCCTTTGCGATGGGCCTCCACCCTCGGACCGTGACCTCGTACGGGAGTCGAGAGTCGTTGCAGCGGCGCTCGATCCGGGGCGTATCGCGCGGTCCTTCCCTCCCGCGCTCGCGGAGAACAGCAGGTCATGTACTACCGTGGGATCAGCCGGCGGGGCCCGGCCGATGGGCGGAGCGCCGGGTGCCGGTCCGCCCCCGTGAGGGAGATTCAGCAGGGAGACGATGTCTGCCACGAGATTGCTCGTCCTGGGGGTCGTGCGCATGCACGGCCGGGCGCACGGCTATCTGGTCCGTTCCGAGCTGCTGTCCTGGGGTGCCGACGAATGGGCGCACATCAAGTTCGGATCGATCTACCACGCGCTCCGGCAGCTGGCCAAGGACGGGCTGCTGAAGTCGACCGACATCCCGGACTGGCCGGGCCGGGTCGACTACGAGATCGCGCCGCCGGGCGACGAGGAGTTCTTCCGGCTGCTGCGTGACGCGCTGCGCCAGGGGAACAACCGCGCGGACATGCTGGGCGCGGCGCTCGTTCTGCTGCCCGCGCTCAGCCGCGAGGAGGCGATCGGTCTGCTGCGGGAACGCATCGCGTCGCTCTCGGCCGAACAGTCGGAGCTGATCGCCAAGGTCGACGAGACGGCCGGCGAGCGGCCGCAGCGTGCCCACATCCGTGAGCTCCTCGGCCTCTGGGAGCACGGCGCCGCCAGTCAGGCCGCCTGGACCGAGGCGCTGATCGAGCGCCTGGAGGCGGGCGCCTACGTCATGGCGGGGGAGGAGAAGGGCGCCTGACGGGGAGCCCTTCCGGCCGTTGATCGGGATCGGGTGGAGGACGGCACGCGTCCCGTGATACTCAAGTTTGCATACCCAAGATGCCGGTCCCGAGAGGACGATCGCTGTGCCGATCATGCTGACCTCGGAAGACGTGGACGACGCCTTCGACGACGAGGCCTTCATGGAGGAGCGGTTCTCCGACGTACAGCGACTGCTCCTCGGCCAGGATCCGGCGCCCGGCCCAGAGACCCTGGTCCTGCTCCCCGCCACGCGCTGCCGGCTGACCGTCGCACCGCACGCTTCCGGCCCCTTCGGCCGCTGCTTCGCCGTCCGTCTCGAACCCCGAGCGGACCTGTCCGCCGCCTGCGTGGAACTGCTGCTCGCCGATGATGGGTCCCTCCTCGGCCTCGTGGACGCCGGGGCCCTCGACGGCTGGCGCGGCGCCATCCCCGCCGGACTCGCCGCGCGGTACCTCGCCCCGCCGGCCCCCGCCACGCTCGGCCTCTTCGGCACCGGGGAGGCGGCCTGGTCCTGTCTGCTCGTCCTGCATCACGCGCTGCCCTCGCTCTCCGAGGTGCACGTCGTCGGCCGGGAACCGGACCGGGCCCGGGACTTCGCCGCCGCCGCGGCCCTGCGCACCGGCCTGCGGGTGCGCGTGTCCGAGGACGCCCGCACCACCGCCGCCCGCGCCGACGTCGTCGCCACCACCGGCGGCCACCCGCCCGTCCGGGCCGAATGGCTCGCGGCCGGAGCGCTCCTGATCGACCAGACCGCCACGGTCGCGACGGCCGCCCCGGGTGACCCCCGCGATCCGGCGATCGGCTTTCGCCCCTTCGGCGGCGCTGCCGGTCCGGCCGCCCGGCCACCCGACACGGGCCCGGCTGCCTGGCCGCCCGGCACGGGTCCGGCCGACGGCCGGTCCGATACGGATCCGGCTGCCTGGCCGTCCGGCACGGGTCCGGCTGCTTGGCCGCCCGGCACGGGTCCGGCCGACGGCTCGTCCGATACGGGCCCGGCTGCCTGGCCGTCCGGCACGGGTCCGGCTGCTTGGCCGCCCGGCACGGGTCCGGCCGACGGTCGGTCCGATACGGGCCCGGCTTCCTGGCCGCCCGGCACGGGTCCGGCCGACGGCTCGTCCGACAGGGGCCCGGCTGCCCGGCCTCCCGACACCGCCGCCGCGCCGGCCGCGTCGGCCGCATCGGCCCCCGCCGTGCGGCACGTCGGCATCGCTCCCCCCGGCGGCCGCCCCGCCGGCACCCCGCAGGAGCCGCTCCCGCTCGCCGAGATCGTCGCGGGCCGGGCCCTGCCCCGGCGCAGCGGCTCCGACATCGTCCACTACCAGGGCGGTGAGCTGGCCGGCTGGAGCGTCATCGCCGCCGTCGCCGGACTCGGCCACGCCTGGCGGCGGGACGTCGGCATCCCCGTGCGGCTGGGGCGCGGGGGCCCCTGACCGGGGGCGGGATCCAGCCGTCTTCTAGGGCGCCGCGAGGCACGCGCCGGAGGGTTTCAGTCTGACCTCGGCGTACGCGTCGCCGGACGCCCGGACGATGAGGAGCACCGATCCCATGTCAGCCGATCAGCCCGGCCCCGCCTCCGGCGGCCCGGCCACCTTCGTGAACAGCTTCACGCTTCGCACCTCCCCGGAGGAGTTCGAGGACGTCTTCGCCCGCACGGCACGCTTCATGGAGCGGCAGCCCGGATTCCTCGGCTACACGCTCGTACGCCACCTGGAGAAGCCGCACAGCTACGTCAACATCGCCCGCTGGTCCGACGTCTCCGCCTTCCGCGCCGCCGTCGGCCAGGCCGACTTCCGGCCGCACGCCGAGGCGCTGCGGGCGATCAGCACCAGCAGCTCCAACCTCTACCTGGAGCGGCACAGCGCGACCGGGGAGGCACGATGACCCGGCGGGTCGCGATCACCGGCATCGGCGTGGTGGCCCCCGGCGGCATCGGCACCAAGCAGTTCTGGCAGACCATCACCGGCGGCCGCACCGCCACCCGGACCATCAGCCTCTTCGACCCGGCCCCCTTCCGCTCCCGGATCGCCGCCGAGTGCGACTTCGACGCCGCGGAGCAGGGGCTGAGCGCCGAGGACGCCGAACGGCTCGACAGGGCGGCGCAGTTCGCCCTGGTCGCCCTGCGCGAGGCCGTCACCGACAGCGGCCTCGAGCCCGACCCCGAGACCGCCCACCGCACCGGCGTCAGCCTCGGCAGCGCGGTCGGCTGCACCCAGAAACTCGAAGAGGAGTACCTGGCCCTCAGCGGCGGCGGACAGGAGTGGCTGGTCGACCACACCGCCGCCGGCGCCCATCTCTACGACCACTTCGTGCCCAGCTCCATGGCCGCCGAGCTCGCCTGGGAAGCCGGCGCCGAAGGCCCCTGCACCGTCGTCTCGGCCGGCTGCACCTCCGGCCTCGACTCGGTCGGGCACGCGGTCGCCCTCATCCGCGAGGGCATGGCCGACGTGATGATCGCCGGGGCCACCGACGCCCCCATCTCCCCGATCACCGTGGCCTGCTTCGACGCCATCCGGGCCACCTCGCCCCGCAACGACGACCCGGCGACCGCGCTGCGCCCCTTCGACCGCACCCGCAACGGCTTCGTCCTCGGCGAGGGCGCCGCCGTCCTGGTCCTCGAGGAACTCACCGCGGCCCGGGCCCGGGGCGCCCATGTGTACGCCGAGATCGCCGGCTACGCCTCCCGCGGCAACGCGTACCACATGACCGGTCTGCGCACCGACGGACGCGAGCTGGCCGCCGCCGTCGACGCCGCCCTCGACGAGGCCCGCCTCGGCCCCGACGCGCTCGGCTACGTCAACGCCCATGGCACCGCCACCAAGCAGAACGACGTGCACGAGACCGCCGCCCTCAAACGCAGCCTCGGGGCAGCGGCCCACCGGGTCCCGGTCAGCTCCATCAAGTCGATGATCGGGCACTCGCTGGGCGCCATCGGCTCCATCGAGGTCGCCGCCACCGCGCTGGCCCTCGAACACGGCGTCATCCCGCCCACCGCGAACCTGACCGACCCCGACCCCGAACTCGACCTGGACTACGTCCCCCTGCACGCCAGGGAGCGCGACATCGCGGCCGCGCTCACCGTGGGCAGCGGCTTCGGCGGCTTCCAGAGCGCCATGGTGCTGCGCCGGCCCGAGGGGCGGGCCGCATGACCCCCGTCGTGGTCACGGGCATCGGGGTGGTCGCCCCCACCGGCATCGGACTCGACGCCTACTGGGCGGCGACACTGCGCGGCGAGGACGGCATCCGGCGCGTCCAGGCGTTCGACCCCGCCCGCTATCCCACGCGGCATGCGGGCGAGGTGACCGGGTTCGAGGCGGGCGAGCACCTGCCCAGCCGGCTGATCCCGCAGACCGACCGCATGACCCAGTTCGCCCTGGCCGCGGCCGACTGGGCCGTCGCCGACGCCGGCATCGACCTCGACTCCGTGCCGTCGCTGGCACGCGGCGTCGTCACGGCCGGCGCCTCCGGCGGCTTCGGCTTCGGCCAGCGCGAACTGCAGCACCTGTGGGGCGAGTCCCCCAAGAAGGTCAGCGCCTACATGTCCTTCGCGTGGTTCTACGCCGTCAACACCGGCCAGATCTCCATCCGGCACGGCATGAACGGGCCGACCGGCGTCTTCGTCGGCGAGCAGGCCGGGGGCCTGGACGCCCTCGCGCACGCCGGACGCCAGATCCGCTCCGGGGCGCAACTGATGATCTCCGGCGGCATGGACTGCTCCCTGTGCCCGTACGGCATGGCCGCCCAACTGGCCGGCGGACGGCTCACCGCCGACGCCTACCTGCCCTTCGACGACCGGGCCTCCGGTCATCTGCCCGGCGAGGGCGGCGCGCTGCTCACCCTGGAGAGCGCCGAAGGGGCTCGTGCCCGGGGGCGTCACCCCTACGGCGAGATCGCCGGTTTCGGCGCCACCTTCGATCCGCGCCCCGGGTCGGGGCGGCCCCCGACCCTGCGGCGGGCGATCGAGCAGGCGCTCGCCGACGCCGGAGCCGATCCGCGGGACATCGCCGTCGTGTTCGCCGACGGCGCGGGCGTGCCCGAACTCGACGCGGCCGAGGCAGAGGCGCTGACCGCGGTCTTCGGGGCGGGCGGAGTCCCGGTCACCGTGCCCAAGACGGCCACCGGCCGGCTCTACTCGGGCGCCGGTCCGCTGGACGTGGTGACCGCCTTGCTGACCCTGCGCGACGGGCTCGCCCCGCCCACGGTCAACGTCACCCGGGTTCCCGACGCCTACGGCCTCGACCTCGTCGTCGGCCGGCCCCGGCCGGTCACCGGCACCGCGGCCCTGGTCCTGGCCCGCGGCCACCACGGCTTCAACAGCGCCATGGTCGTACGGGCCCCCGCGCCCGCCGCAGCGATCGCGGGGTCCGGGCGGAAGGTGGCGGCGTGAACGGCGGCGAGCTGTACATCCGGGCGACCGGGACCTGGCTGCCGCCCGTCGAGCGGGTGGCGGACGCGGTCGCGGACGAGCGCTTCACGTCCGCCGATGCCCTGGCGTCCCCGTCCGGGGAGAGGGTGGCGGCATGAACGGCGGCGAGCTGTACATCCGGGCGACCGGGACCTGGCTGCCGCCGGTCGAACGCGTCGCGGACGCGGTCGCGGACGGGCGGTGCGACGCCGCCGTCGCCCGCTCCACACGGATGGAGTCGGTGACGGTCTCCGCGGGGGAGCCCGCTCCCGAGATGGCGGCTCGGGCCGCCCGGACCGCGCTGGAGCGGGCCGCCGCCGAACCGGGCGACATCGACCTGGTGCTGCACGCCAGCTTCTACTACCAGGGCTTCGACCTGTGGGCCCCCGCCTCCTACGTCCAGCGGACCGCCGTCGGCAACCAGTGCCCCGCGCTGGAGGTCCGGCAGGTCTCCAACGGCGGCATGGCGGCCCTCGATCTGGCCTGGGCCTACCTGGCCGCCGACCCCGCCCGGGTCGCGGCCCTGGTGACCACCGGCGACCGGTTCTGCCCGCCGGGCTTCGACCGGTGGCGCAGCGACCCCGGAACCGTCTACGGCGACGGCGGCACCGCCCTCGTTCTCTCGCGGCACTCCGGTTTCGCCCGGGTCCGCAGCGTCGCGACCGTCTCCGCGCCCGACCTGGAGGGCATGCACCGCGGCGACGACCCGTTCGGCCCCGCCCCGTTCAGCCACCGCGAGGTCGTCGATCTGGAGGCGCACAAGCGGGACTTCCTGGCCCGCCACGGAGTGGCCCCGACCGTCGCCCGGGTCGCCGCCGCGCAGGAGTCCGTCGTCAAGCAGGCGCTCGCCGACGCTGGGCTCGGCCTCGCGGACATCGACCGGTTCGTGCTGCCGCACCTCGGCCACCGCAGGCTGCACGTCGCCTACTTCGCCAAGTTCGGCATCGACCCCGAGCGCACCACCTGGTCCTGGAGCCGGACGATCGGGCACCTGGGCGCCGGAGACCCCTTCGCCGGACTCGACCACCTGGTCACCGCCGGGGCGCTCGGGCCCGGTGACACGTGCCTGCTCTTCGGCGTCGGCGCCGGCTTCAGCTGGTCCTGCGCCGTGGTCGAGATCCTGAACACGCCTCCCTGGAGGGACCGATGAACGGCACCGCCCGACCGGTCGCCCTGCTGCTGCCCGGCCAGGGCTCGCAGCATCTGCGCATGGCCGCCGGACTCCTGGACGCCGAGCCCGTCTTCGCCGAGGCGATGGACGAGGCCCTGACCGCGCTGACGGACCTCGGCGGCCACAGCGCCGGGCTGCGCGAGGACTGGCTGGGCACGGCCGACACCGCGGTGATGGACCACGTCACGCGCTCCCAGCCGCTGCTGTTCGCGGTCGACTACGCCCTCGGGCGGCTCGTCCTCGACTGGGGCGTACGGCCCGTCGCCCTGCTCGGGCACAGCATCGGCGAAGTGGCGGCCGCGGTCCTCTCCCGGGTCTTCACGCTGCGGGACGCCGCCGCCCTGGTCCACGACCGCGTCGGACGGCTGGCACAGGCGCCGCCCGGCGGGATGGCCGCCGTCGCGGCCACCCAGGACGAGGTGGCGCCCTTCCTCACCGACGGCGTGGTCGTCGGCGCCGTCAACGCCCTGCGCCAGACGGTCCTCGCCGGCCTCGACGACCCGCTGCGCGAGGTCACGGCGGCACTCGCCGACGCCGGGTTCGTGCTCCAGCGCGTGCCGGCCTCCACGGCGTTCCACAGCCCGTCCCTGGCCCCGGCCATGCGCGGGGCAGGCGAGCGGATCGCCGCGCTGCCCGTCGGCGAGACCCGCATCCCGGTGATGTCCGGATACACGGCCCGGTTCCTGACCCCCGCGGAGACCAAGGACCCGGCGTTCTGGTCCCGTCACCCCGTCGCGCCGGTGCTCTTCTGGCCCGCCCTCGACGCGCTCCTCGCGGAAGGGGACCTTGTGCTCGTCGAGGCCGGTCCGGGCCAGGGACTGTCCCAGCTGGCCCGCCGCCACCCGGCCGTGCGGTCCGGCCGCTCGTCCGTCGTCCCCCTGCTCCCGGCCCGGCCCGGTACGGCCGACCAGGACATGGCCGCCGTACGCGCCGCCGCCGGGGCCCTGGGCGTGTAGCGCGTGTAGTGCGTGTCGAGTGCCTTTGTAGGCACGCGGCCTAGCGTCGCCGGTGGCGCTTTCGCCCCTTCTTCTTCCCTCTTCACCCTTCTTCTCTCGAGGACGGTGTCATGCTGACCGATCAGACCAACAGCGAGTTGGGCCGGCATCTGCTGACCATCCGAGGCGTGCAGTTCATCTTCGGCGCCCAGGGCGACCCCTTCGCCATGATCCTGCGCGCCGGTGACGACGACCCGCTCGACCACGGGGCCCGCGCCCGCGAACAGGGCCTGCACGAGAGCAGCGTCGGCGCGTGGGTCACCGCGAGCCGCGAACTGGGCGCCCGCATCCTCGGCGACCCGCGGTTCTCCCCGCGCCACGCCGAGGAGGGGCCGCAGTCCCACCCGGGCGTCGACGTCTGGGAGAACCCCCGGCTGTGCCATGTCGTCCCGCTCGACGACGCCCGCCTCAACCTCGACCCGGCCGCGTACGCCGAGCTCGCCGAGGTATCCGCGCCGCTGCTGTCGGCCGAGGCGCTCGCGGCGCGGGCGCCTCAGATCGAGGCGGCCTACCGCGAGACGCTCGCCGCGGCGGGCGAACGGTTCGACCTGTACCGGGACTTCGCCGTCCCCGCCGCCCTGCGGGTGGTGGCCGATGTGCTCGGCCTGCCCGACGAGACCCGCGAGCGCCTGCCCGAACTGCACGCGGGTCTCGCCACCGCCCTGGACGCCGGCCACTGCCCGCAGCAGCTGGGGACCGCCCGGGCGCTGCTCACGGCCGTGTCGGGCCTGTCCGACGAGCTGACCGGCCTGGTGGAGGCCGGCCGTGCCACCGGCCTCGCCGGTCTGTCGCCCGAGGACGCGGTCGCCGTCGGCACGCTCGCCGTCGTGGTGGGCGTCGAGGTCACCGCGACCGCTGTGTGCAACGCCGTCGAGGTGCTGCTGGCGCACCCGGAGCAGTGGCAGCGGATCGGGCAGGACCCCGAGGCGGCCCCGGCCGCGGTCCGGGAGGCCCTGCGGCTGGCTCCGCCGCTGCGGTTCGAGAGCCGTATCGCCCGCGAGCAGGTCGAGTTCGACGGCAAGACGATCGAGGAGGGCCGCCGTGTGGTGGTGCTCGTCGACGCGGCCAACCGGGACCCGGAGGCCTTCGCCGACCCGGACGCCTTCACGCCCGGCCGCGGTGACGGCGACCGGTCGCTCACCCTCCTCGGCGGTCCCGCCGCCCCGGTCACCGACGCGCTGGTCCGCGTCCAGACCGAGGCCGCGGTCCGCGCCCTGGCCGCACTCCGGCCCGCCCTGCGCACGAACGCCGAGGTACTGCACCGCATGCGCTCGGCGGTCCTGCACGGCGTGCTGCGCTTCCCCGTCGCATGACCGGACCGGCCCACACCAGGGGAGGAGCACCGCGGTGCGTGTACTGCTGACAGCCTTCGCACAGGACGCCCATCTCAACGGCGTCGTCCCGCTCGCCTGGGCGCTGCGGACCGCCGGGCACGAGGTCCGGGTGGCCGGGCAGCCGGCCGCGGTCGAGAGCATCACCCGGGCCGGTCTGACGGCCGTGCCGGTGGGCGAGAACCACCGGATGGACGCCGTCATCCCGACCGTCGGTCCCGGGATGCTCATGCACCACCTGGACCGCGACTATCTGGAGAACCGTCCCGAGCGGCTGAGCCTCGACTTCCTGCGGACGTCGAACGCGATGCTGACGGCGACCTTCTACGCCCAGATCAACAACGACTCGATGATCGACGCGCTCGTCGACTACGCCCGGTTCTGGCAGCCGGACCTGGTGCTCTGGGAGCCCTTCACCTTCGCCGGTGCCATCGCCGCCAAGGCGACCGGGGCCGCCCACGCCCGGCTGCTGGCCTTCCCCGACCTCTTCGCCAACACCCATCTGACGCTGCGCCGGCGTCAGGCGGAACTGCCCGAGGCACTGCGCGACGACCCGCTGGAGGAGTGGCTGGCGTACACCCTGGACCGGCACGGGGCCGCCTTCGACCCCGACGTGGTCACGGGACAGTGGTCGGTCGACCAGATGCCCCCCGGGGTGCGGATGGAGCTGGGGCTGCCGACGGTGCCCACGCGCTACGTGCCGTACAACGGGCCGGGCCCGGCCGTCGTGCCGGACTGGCTGCGCCGCCCGCCGGAGCGTCGCCGGGTCTGCCTCACCCTCGGGCTCACCATCCGGGACACGGAGTTCCCCAACGCCGTCGACGTGAACGACGTCTTCGCCTCGCTGGCCGACCTGGACGTCGAGGTGGTGGCGACCCTCGGCGAGAAGGAACTCGCCCAGGTGTCGCGGGTGCCCGACAACACGCGGGTGGTCGACCACGTGGCCCTGCTGGCGCTGCTGCCCAGCTGCTCGGCGATCGTGCACCACGGCGGCGCGGGCACCTGGGCGACCGCCGCCGCCTACGGGGTGCCGCAGGTGGCGCTCGGCTGGATGTGGGACGCGATCTACCGCGCCCAGCGGGTGGAGGAGCTGGGCGCGGGGCTGCATCTGCACTCCGAGGGCCTGACCGTCGACATCCTGCGCGACAAGCTCGTCCGGGTGCTCGACGACCCGGCGTTCACGGAAGGGGCGCGACGGCTGCGGCTGGCCATGCTGTCGGCGCCGAGCCCCAACGAAGTGGTGCCGACGCTGGAGAAGCTGACCGCACGTCACCGGTCGCCGGTCGCGGCACGCTGACGGGACGAGGACGGGGAGACGCGTGAACATCCTGGTGACCGGTGCGGCCGGCTTCATCGGCTCGCACTTCGTCAGAACACTGCTGAGCGGCGGTTACCCGGGGCACGAGGACGACCGGGTGACCGTCGTGGACAAGCTCACCTACGCGGGGACGCTGAACAACCTGCCCCCGCACCACCCACGGCTGGCCTTCGTGCACGGCGACATCTGCGACACCACGCTGCTGGACAAGGTCTTCCCGGGCCACGACGCGGTGGTGCACTTCGCCGCGGAGTCGCACGTGGACCGTTCGGTGGCGGGCGCCGAGGCCTTCGTCCGCACGAACGTGCTCGGCACACAGGCCCTGCTCGAAGCCGCGCTGCGGCACGACACGGGCGTCTTCGTCCAGGTCTCCACGGACGAGACGTACGGCTCCATCGCCGAGGGACGCTGGACGGAGGACGAGCCGCTGCTGCCCAACTCCCCGTACGCGGCGTCCAAGGCGTCGGCCGATCTGATCGCCCGGTCGTACTGGCGCACCCACGGTCTGGACGTGCGCATCACCCGGTGCGCCAACAACTACGGCCCGGGCCAGCACCCCGAGAAGCTGGTCCCGCTGTTCGTCACCCGGCTCCTCGACGGGCAGCCCGTCCCGCTCTACGGGGACGGCTCCAACCTGCGGGAGTGGCTGCACGTCGACGACCACTGCCGGGCGGTGCGGCTGGTGCTGGACGAGGGCCGGCCGGGGGAGATCTACAACATCGGCGGCGGCACCCATCTGACCAACAAGGAGATGACCGGCCGTCTCCTCGAGCTCTGCGGGCGCGACTGGGACCTGGTCCAGCGGGTGGCCGACCGCAAGGGGCACGACTTCCGCTACGCGGTGGACGACTCCAAGATCCGCCGCGAACTCGGCTACGCGCCGCGCTGGTCGCTGGAGGACGGACTGCGCGAGACGGTCGAGTGGTACGCCGCCCACCGCGACCACTGGGACGTCCGGGAGGACGACGCCGACGGGAGGCACCCGAGGGGGTACTAAAACTTGAATAACCGGGCCGCCCTCCCCTATGCTCGCTGGGTACCCAAATTTGAGCACCCGAAAGAAGGGGCGGGCATGGGCGGCGCCGATTTGGCGATCCAGACCGAAGCTCTGAAGAAGAAATACGGCGACAAGGAGGCCCTCGCGGGACTCGACCTGGAGGTACCCCGAGGCGTCGTCTACGGCCTTCTCGGCCCGAACGGCGCCGGAAAGACCACCGCGGTCCGCATCCTCTCCACCCTGCTGAAGTACGACGAGGGCCACGCCCGCGTCGCCGGCTACGACGTCGCCACCCAGTCGGCGCAGGTCCGCTACAGCATCGGCCTCCTTGGGCAGCACGCCGCGGTGGACGAAGACCTGAGCGGCCGTCAGAACCTCGTGATGTTCGGGCGCTTGTACCACATCGGCAAGCGCACCGCGCAGAGCCGGGCCGACGAACTGCTGGAGCGCTTCGGCCTGACCGAGGCCGCCGGAAAGCCGGCCAAGCAGTACTCCGGCGGTATGCGACGGCGGCTCGACCTCGCCGCCAGTCTCATCCTGGCCCCGTCCGTGCTGTTCCTCGACGAGCCCACCACCGGGCTCGACCCCCGGGGCCGCAACGACGTCTGGGAGTCCGTCCGGGGCCTGGTCTCCGAGGGCCGCACGGTCATGCTGACCACCCAGTACCTCGAAGAGGCCGACCAGCTCGCCGACAAGATCGCCCTGATCGACAACGGCAGGGTCGTCGAGTCGGGCACTCCGGACCAGCTCAAGAACAAGATCGGCGGAGACCGGATCGACGTCGTGCTCCGCCGGTCCCCCGACCTCGAGCGGGCCGGCCGCATGATCGGCGCGCTGCTGCGGGCCGAGCCCGAGACGGACGCCGACAACCGGCGCATCAGCGTCGTCGTCGCCAACCGGGTCGCCGCACTCACCGCGGTCGCCCGCGAACTCGACGACGCCGGCATCGAGGCCGAGGACATCGCCCTGCGCAGGCCCACACTCGACGAGGTGTTCCTGAACCTGACCGGCAACGGGTCGGCCACGTCCGCCGAGCAGAGCCTCAAGGAGGTCGCCCAGTCATGACCGCGATCATCGCGCCCGAACTGCCCAGGAACCCGCTGGCCAAACTGGGCTGGGTCCTCGCGGACTCCTGGACGCTCACGCTCCGCGGACTGTCCCACTGGGCCCGCAACCCCACCCAGATCCTCGCCGGCCTCGCCTTCCCGATCCTCATGGTGCTGCTCTTCGGCGGCATCTTCGGCAGCGGGATGCAGGTCGAGGGCGGCGGGGACTACATGGACTTCCTGATGCCCGGCATGTTCGTCATGTCGATGGCCTTCGGCATCGGCGAGACCATGGCCGGCGTCACCGCCGACGCCTCCAAGGGCGTCACCGACCGGTTCCGCTCCATGCCCATGTCGGCCGCCTCGGTCGTCATCGGGCAGAGCATCGTCAACATGCTCTACAGCACCGTCGTCCTGATGATCCTCATGGGCTGCGGGGTCATCGCCGGCTGGAGCTGGAGCGACGGCTTCGCCCAGGCGCTCGGCGCCTTCGCGCTCCTGCTCCTCCTGCGCTTCGCCCTGCTGTGGGTCGGCATCTACCTCGGCCTGATCATCAAGACCCCGGAGGCGGCCTCCGCCGTCTACACCCTGCTGTTCCCGCTCGGCATCGTCGCCAACACCTTCGCCTCCCCGGAGATGATGCCGGGCTGGCTGGCGACCATCGCCGAGTGGAACCCACTGTCGTCCACCGCCCACGCCACCCGTGAGCTGTTCGGCAACCCCGGGGTCGGCGGCACCTCGTGGATCGCCGAACACGCGATGCTCATGTCCTTCGTCTGGCCGCTCGCGATCTTCGCGGTCTTCTTCCCGCTGGCCGTCCGCAAGTACCGGTCCCTGAGCCGGTAGGGACGGCCCTGTGCCGGGGTGTGAGCCGGCTAATCCCCCGGGTCGGCTCACACCCCCCTCAGCCTGTCCGCCGCCACCTCGACGGGACGTCGACCACCTCTGGAGCGGGCGAACCTAGCGTGCACGGCATGACCGTCTTCGACATCGCCATCACGGAACTCAACGG
Source organism: Streptomyces sp. NPDC057002 (assembly GCF_042673825.1). NCBI lineage: Bacteria > Bacillati > Actinomycetota > Actinomycetes > Kitasatosporales > Streptomycetaceae > Streptomyces > Streptomyces sp. NPDC057002. The sequence goes on along the minus strand of NZ_JBHURZ010000004.1, from coordinate 75,881 downwards.
CAAGCCCGACCTGCTGGCCCGGCACCGCGGCCGGACCCTGCTCATCGTCAACGTGGCGTCCCGGTGCGCCCTGGCCGGCCAGTACGCCGGACTCGACACGCTCGCCCGCCGTCACCACGAGGACGGGCTCAGCGTCATCGGAGTGCCCTGCAACCAGTTCGGCGAGCAGGAGCCGGGCACCCCCGAGGAGATCGCCGGCTTCTGCTCCCTCCAGCAGATCTCGTTCCCGCTCACCGAGAAGACCGCCGTCAACGGAGCGGACCGCCACCCCCTCTACGCCGCCCTGACCCCCTGCGCCGACGCGGAGGGCCACACCGGCGACGTGCGCTGGAACTTCGAGAAGTTCCTCGTCTCGCCCACCGGCGAACCCGTGGGCCGCTTCGGCCCCACGGTCGACCCGCAGGACCCCGAACTACTGCGCGCCGTCCGCGCGCAGACGCAGACGCAGTGAGCCCCACACGGAAAGGATGATCTGTGAACCAGACGCCGGTTACCGCAACCGACGAGGGCATCCAGGTCGTAGGTGCCCGAGAGAACAACCTGAAGGACGTCTCCCTCGTCATCCCCAAGAACCGGATCTCGGTCTTCGTCGGCGTCTCCGGCTCCGGAAAGTCCTCCCTGGTCTTCGACACCGTCGCCGTGGAGGCCCAGCGGCAGCTCAACGCCACCTTCCCCTGGAACATCCGGCACGACCTGCCCAAGTTCGAACGGCCGCACGTGGACGCCGTCACCCGGCTGACCACCCCGGTCGTGGTCGACCAGCGCCCCCTCGGCGGCAACGCCCGCTCCACCGTCGGCACCGTCACCGACGTCTACACCGTGATGCGCGTGCTCTTCGCCAACCACGGCAACGACGGACTCGGCCAGACCTGGCTCTACTCCTTCAACGACCCCAAGGGCATGTGCCCCGAGTGCGAGGGCCTCGGCCGCGCCCGCCGCCCCAGCCCCGAGCTGATGACCGACCCCGGCAAGTCGATCGCCGAGGGCGCCATCCTCCTGCCCGGCTACACCGTCGGCAGCGCCAACTGGCAGTTCTACGCCAACTACGAGCACCTGGACGCCGAGAAGAAGCTCGCGGACTACACCGACGAGGAGACGCACACCCTGCTGCACGGCAGCACCGGCACGGTCGAGGTGACCTACCCCAACGGCAACGTACTGGCGCTGCGCTACGAGGGCCTGGTGGACAGCTTCGTCCGCCGCCACCTCAAGCGCGACACCGGCGGCATGAGCAAGGCGGCCCGCGACAAGGCGGCCGAGTTCTTCACCGACGGCGTCTGCCCCACCTGCGAGGGCGCCCGGCTCAACCAGAAGGCACTCGCCACCCGCATCGACGGCCACAACATCTCCGACTGGTCCCAGATGCAGGTCAGCGACCTCATCGGCGTGGTCGCCGCGCTCCGGGAGCGGCTCGACACCCCGCTCGTCACCACCATCATCGAGACGCTGGAGCAGATCCAGTCCATCGGCCTCGGCTACCTCACCCTCGACCGGTCCACCACCTCGCTCTCCGGCGGCGAGGGCCAGCGGCTCAAGCTCGTCAACCACCTCGGCAGCGAACTGACCGGCCTGACCTACATCTTCGACGAGCCCAGCGTCGGCCTGCACCCGCGCGACGTCAGCCGGCTCAACGACCTGCTGCGCGCGCTGCGCGACAAGGGCAACACGGTCCTCGTCGTGGAGCACGACCCCGACGTCATGGCGGTCGCCGACCACGTCGTCGAGATCGGGCCGCGGGCCGGCGTGCACGGCGGCACGATCGTCTTCGAGGGCGCCTACGACGAACTCCGCACCAGCGACACGCTGACCGGGCAGGGACTGCGGCGCACCGGCGGGATCAAGGAGACCCCCCGCCCGTGGGGCCGGACCCTGCCGATCCGCAACGCCACGGCCAACAACCTGAAGAACGTCTCCACGGAGATCCCGTCCGGTGTCCTCACCGCCGTCACCGGGGTGGCCGGCGCCGGCAAGAGCTCCCTGATCGCCCACGCCTTCAGGGACCAGTACCCGGGGTCCGTCTTCGTCGACCAGTCACCCATCCCGCGCTCCTCGCGGTCCACCCCGGCGAGTTACCTCAAGCTGATGGACCCGATCCGCAAGCTCTTCGCCAAGGCCAGCGGCGAGGACGCCTCGCTCTTCAGCTTCAACTCCAAGGGCGCGTGCGAGGAGTGCGAGGGCCGCGGGCTGCTCATCACCGAGGTCGCCTACATGGACCCGGTCACCACGCACTGCGAGGTCTGCGAGGGCCGGCGCTTCAAGGAGTCGGTGCTCCAGCACCGGGTGCGCGGCAAGAACATCGCGGACGTCCTGGCCATGTCCGCCGAGGAAGCGGGGGAGTTCTTCCTCTCGGGCCCGCTGCGGGCCAAGACCAAGGCCCTGATCGAGACCGGCATCGGCTACCTCGGTCTCGGCCAGTCGCTGGCCACGCTGTCCGGCGGTGAACGCCAGCGGCTCAAGCTCGCCGACCGGCTCTCCGGCTCGGGCACGGTCTACATCCTCGACGAGCCGACCACCGGACTGCACCTGTCCGACATCGACAACCTGGTCGGACTGCTGAACCGGATCGTCGACCGGGGCAACACCGTCATCGTCATCGAGCACGACCTGGCCGTGATCTCCCAGGCCGACTGGGTCATCGACCTCGGGCCCGAGGGCGGCAACACCGGCGGCGAGATCGTCTTCACGGGCACGCCCGCCGAACTGGCGAAGGCGACGCACTCGCACACCGGACAGCACCTGAGCCTGTACCTGGAGGACTAGGCAGAACCAGGCGGTCGCCGCGGACCCTTGCGGACAGAACCTGACCGCAAGGGTCCGTAGTTTCGTCCTTGTCAGGAAGAGTCACTGGACGGCGCGACCGCCTTCGCGCTGGTGGCCGCGGAACAGCAGACGGAGACCGGGTCCTAACCTGGACCGCATGTCAGCGATCCGCCTGCTCGTGCTCGGCGCGGTCCGCCAGCACGGGCGGGCCCACGGCTACCAGGTGCGGGGCGACCTGGAGTACTGGGGCGCTCACGAGTGGTCCAACGCCAAGCCCGGCTCGATCTACCACGCCCTGAAGCAGATGGCGAAGCAGGGGCTGCTGCGGGCGCACGAGATCGCCCCGTCCACGGCCGGGGGCCCGCCGCGCACGGAGTACGAGATCACCGAGCAGGGCACCGCGGAGTACTTCGCGCTGCTCCGGCAGTCGCTCACGACCTACGACCAGAAGCCGGACGTGCTCACCACCGCGCTCGGCTTCATGGTGGACCTCGGCCGCGAGGAGGCCCTGGGCCTCCTCGAGCAGCGGGTGCGGTCCATAGAGGAGTGGCGTGCCACCGTCGTCGAGGACTACCTGCCCGAGGGCGGCCCGCAGCAGCTCGGCCACATCGGCGAGATCATGAACTTCTGGGTCCACTCGGCCGACACGGGCGCGCAGTGGACCCGCGACCTCATCGAACGCATCCGCGCCGGCGCCTACACCTTCGCGGGCGAGGGCGCCCCGTTCGTCGGGGTGCTGCCGGACGACTCCCGCTAGGCCGTGTCCGCAAAGTCCCGCCTGCCCCGAGACGCCCGGCACGCACTCTCGCCGCACCGGGCGAAGCCCCAAGTACATCCAGTACGAGGGACTCCGCCCGGCACGCCGAGAGCACGCACCAGACGCCGCGGGGCCCGCCCTCCGGGCGGACGACGGGACTTTGCGGACACGACCTAGTGGTGGAACCCGGTGGCCGCCTGCTTGTCGCGGGTCAGGGGGCCCGGCTGCCGGCGCAGTTCCGGGAGCAGTCGTTCCAGGTCCTGGGTGAGCAGCTCGGCGAGGTCCGCGGAGAAGCCGTTGCGGCACACCACGCGCAGCACGGACAGATCCTCCCGGTGCGGAGGGAAGGTGTACGCGGGCACCAGCCAGCCGCTCTCGCGCAGCCGCCGGGAGACATCGAAGACGTCGTACGCCGTCACGTCCGGCGCGGTCGTGAAGGCGAACACCGGCAGCTGGTCGCCCCGGGTCAGCAGCCGGAAGTCGCCGAGCGCCTCGATCCGCCCGGCCATGCCCGTGGCCACGTCCCGCGCGCACTGCTGAACGGCCCGGTAGCCGTCCCGGCCCAGCCGCAGGAACGTGTAGTACTGCGCCACGACCTGCGCGCCCGGCCGGGAGAAGTTCAGCGCGAAGGTCGGCATGTCGCCGCCCAGGTAGTTCACCCGGAACACCAGCTCCTCGGGCAGCGCGTCCGCGTCCCGCCACAGCGCCCAGCCGACCCCCGGGTAGACCAGCCCGTACTTGTGCCCCGAGGTGTTGATCGACGCCACCCTCGGCAGCCGGAAGTCCCACACCAGGTCCTCGTCGAGGAACGGCGCGACCATCGCACCGGACGCCCCGTCGACATGCACGGGGATGTCGAGCCCGGTCCGTTCCTGCACCGCGTCCAGCGCCGCGCACAGCTCGGCGACCGGCTCGTAGGACCCGTCGAAGGTCGAGCCCAGGATCCCCACGACCCCGATGGTGTTCTCGTCGCACAGCTCGGCGGCGGCCTGCGGGTCCAGATGGAACCGCTCGCCCTCCATGGGGACCAGCCGGGCCTCCACCTCCCAGAAGTTGCAGAACTTCTCCCAGCAGACCTGCACGTTCACGCCCATCACCAGATTGGGCCGGACCCCCGGGTACCGGTCGGCGTTGCGCCGCGTCCAGCGCCGCTTCAGCGCCATCCCGGCGAGCATGCACGCCTCGCTCGACCCGGTCGTCGAACACCCCACGGCCGCCGCGGGGTCGGGCGCGTGCCACAGATCGGCGAGCATCGCCACGCACCGCCGCTCCAGCTCGGCGGTGCGCGGGTACTCGTCCTTGTCGATCATGTTCTTGTCCCGGCACTCCGCCATCAGCAGCCCGGCCTCCGGCTCCATCCAGGTGGTGACGAAGGTGGCGAGGTTCAGCCGCGCGTTGCCGTCGAGCATCAGCTCGTCGCGCACCAGTTGATGGGCGGTCGCCGGGGCCACGGGCTGGTCCGGGAGCCGGTGCGTGGGCGGGGCCTCGGCCATGTCGCCGACCGGGTTGGCGGGGCCGTAGAAGGGGTTGACGGACAGCCGGCGTTCGCCGGACTGACGGGGGCCTTCGTTGAGCGGCAAGGGAGCCTCCAGGGATGGGTGCGAAAAGGGCGGTGCTGTCAGCGGAGCGGTGTCATCGCAGCGGCGTCCCGTCCTCCCGCAGCTGCATCTGCGGCCGCCCCGTCACCAGCAGCCAGGCCGGCAGCGAGGCGACGCAGAGCAGGGTGAGGATCCCCGGCGAGAGGACCAGCACCGCGGCGACGAAGAGGCTGATCCAGCCCTGCCGGGTGATGGCCAGCAGCACCCCGAGCACCCCGGCGGACACACCGACCGACGGGTGCACCCCGGACACCAGGGCGTGCGCGCACAGCCCGAGGGCGGTGCCGGCGAACACGGCCGGGAAGATCCGCCCGCCGCGGAACCCGCAGGACGCGGCGACGACCAGCGCGGCCAGCTTCACCACCGTCATGAGGGCGAACTCCCCGGCCGACCAGCCCTCCGGGTCGTGCGCCAGCTCGGCGATCTCGTCGAGCCCCTTGAACAGCGTCAGATGGCCGCCCAGGGCGGCGAGACCGCCGAGCACCACCCCGCCCGCCGGGAGCATCAGCATCGGGTGCCGCAGCCGGCGGAAGGCCCCGTGGACGTACGGGAGCGCCCGCACGGCGCACATGCCGAGCAGCGCGCCGACGCAGGCCACCACGACCGCCGCCAGCAGGTCCGACCAACCCGGCTGACCGAAGGCCGGCAGGTCCAGGTCGAAGCTCGGGTGGTCGATGAGGGTCGCGGTCAGGGCACCGGCCGCCGCGGCGATCAGCGGCGCGAAGAGGTTGTCCCACAGCAGGCCGCGCGTCTCCTGCCGGGTCAGCACCTCGGAGATGACGAGGGCCGCCGCCACGGGCGTGCCGAACAGCGCGCCGAGTGTCGCCGCCTCCGCCAGCGCCGGCCAGATCCGGCCCGGCGCCCGGGGAATGGCCTTGCCGCCCAGCCAGACCGCAAGGCCGACGTTCGCGGCGATGATCGGGTTCTCCGGGCCGAGGCTCGGCCCGCCGGCCAGCATCAGCGCGGTCGCCAGCAGCAGCCCCGGCAGCACGACGGGCGGCAGGACCGGGGCGTCCAGGCCGAGGGTGGCCGGATCGGGGCCGGCGTGCCCCGGCACCTTCCACACCACCAGCCCGACCGCGATGCCGGTGGCGACGAGCATCACGAACATCCACGCCACGGAGTACCGGCCGATCCCCAGCGCGTCCGGCACGGTCTGCCACAGCACGTCCTCGAGCTGCTCGGCGGCGGTTTCCACCCCCACCAGAATCAGGCTGCAGATCACCCCCACGGCCAGGGCGGGCAGGATCGACGGCAGCAGGGCACGGGCGGGAGTCGCGGGGGTGACGGAGGGCGCCTGCCGCCCGGAGTCCTGGATCACGGGCACACGATAAACGGATCAATCGGGACAATCAGGAAACACGCTTGCACCTCACGTGGCGTGAGGCCCGACCGTGAAGCACGAAGGAACGAACGCGAGAAGACACGCAAGAAAGACACGGAAGAAGAAGGGAGCGGAAGTGAGCTACTCCGTGGGACAGGTGGCGGGCTTCGCCGGTGTCACCGTGCGCACGCTGCACCACTACGACGACATCGGCCTGCTCGTCCCGAGCGAACGCAGCCACGCGGGCCACCGGCGCTACGGCGACGCCGACCTCGACCGGCTGCAGCAGATCCTGTTCTACCGAGAGCTCGGCTTCCCCCTCGACGAGGTCGCCGCCCTGCTCGACGACCCGGAAGCGGACCCGCGCGCACCTGCGCCGGCAGCACGAACTGCTGACCGCCCGGATCGAGAAGCTGGGCAAGATGGCGGCGGCCGTGGAGCACGCCATGGAGGCACGCGGCATGGGCATCGACCTCACCCCCGAGGAGAAGTTCGAGGTCTTCGGGGACTTCGACCCGGACCGGTACGAGGGCGAGGTGCGCGAGCGCTGGGGCGGCACCGACGCCTATCGGCAGTCACAGCGGCGCACGGCCTCGTACACCAAGGAGGACTGGAAGCGCGCCACCGAGCGGTTCGACGCGATCCACCGGCGCATGGCCGGCCTGATGGCCGACGGCACACCGGCCGACTCCGGGCCGGCCATGGACACGGCGGAGGAGCACCGCCGCTTCATCGCCGGGACGTACTACGACTGCTCGCACGAGATGCACACCGGTCTGGGCGAGATGTACGTCGCCGACCCGCGGTTCACCGCGACGTACGACGCCATCCGCCCGGGCCTCGCGGTGTACCTGCGCGACGCGATCCTGGCGAACGCCGCCCGGCACACCTCGTGACCCCTGGCCCGGGACCCCGTACGGGTCACTCCCGGGCCAGGACCACAGCGGTCCCGTAGGCGCACACCTCCGTGCCCACGTCCGCCGCCTCCGTCACATCGAAGCGGAACGCGAGCACGCCGTTGGCACCACGCGCGCGTGCCTGCTCGATGAGACGCGCCATGGCCTGGTTGCGGGTCTCCACAAGTGTCTTGGTGAGCCCCTTGAGCTCACCGCCGACCAGGGACTTCAGCCCGGCGCCGATCTGACTGCCCACATGCCGGGAGCGCACGGTCAGGCCGAAGACCTCGCCGAGCACCTCCTGCACGCGGTAGCCCGGTACGTCGTTCGTGGTGACGACGAGGACGTCGGGCTGGGGGCCCTGTCCGCCGCCTTATTCGTCGATGCCCATGGTTCACAGCTTTGACCGGGACGGCCCACAGTGCATCCTGAGTACGCCCATGGAACCTGGGCCATGACGGCCGCGTTGATACTTTGAGGCAGTCAGCCCCCAGCCCGTATCCCCCCAGCAGCAGGAGCCACATCCCCGTGACCACGCTTGCGCTCGGCCCCGAGTGGCTCAGCCCGGACTATCTGATCTCCACGTTCAGCCTGCCCGGCATCCTGCTCATCGTCTTCGCGGAGTCCGGGCTCTTCGCGTTCCTGCCCGGCGACTCCCTGCTGTTCACGGCCGGCCTCTTCGTGGCCGAGGGCACCTACATCACCCAGCCGCTGTGGCTGGTCTGCACGCTGATCGTGATCGCCGCCGTCGTCGGTGACCAAGTGGGCTACATGATCGGCAAGTTCCTGGGCCCGAAGCTCTTCAGCCGTCCCAACTCCAAGCTCTTCAAGCAGGAGAACCTGGACAAGGCCCACGAGTTCATGGAGAAGTACGGCCCCAAGGCGATCGTCCTGGCCCGCTTCGTCCCGATCGTGCGCACCTTCGCCCCCATCGTGGCCGGCGCCGGCCGTATGAAGTACCGCACGTTCCTCACGTACAACATCATCGGCGGTATCGCCTGGGGCACCGGCGTCACCCTCGCGGGCTACTGGCTCGGCCAGATCGGCTTCATCAAGAAGAACGTCGAGTCGATCCTCATCCTGATCGTCCTGCTCTCCGTCGTCCCGATCATCATCGAGTACCTTCGCGAACGCTCCAAGAAGAAGCGCGCGGCGGCCGCGGCCCCGGCCCCCCAGTCCCAGCTCCCCGCCATGGACGATGCCACGACCCAGCTCCGCCGCATCACCCCGGACGACCAGCCCCCGCACCAGCAGCAGCCGTACGGCAACCAGAACGGCTACAACGACCAGCAGTACTACAACCAGTACCCCCAGGCCCCGGGCTACGGCCAGCAACAGCAGCAGGGGAACCAGCAGCCCTACAACGGCGGCTACTGAGCCGACCTGCTTCTCAGGGGCGCGGGGAACTGCGCCAACAACCCCCACCGGCCCGCGGCCGCCAACGGACAGGAAGCCCCGACCCCATAGGCAAAGGGCGTCAGAAACCCCTGGTCCGCTTGGCGGCCCGCCGCTTCTCCGCAGACCCGATCCGCAGGAACATCCGCGATATCTCGGACCCCAGATTCACCCCGATGGCGATCGCCATGGCCAACGCCACCGCCTTGGACAGTGACACCAGCCCCTCGTCGATCTCGTTCTGCGCGATCGCCAGCAGTCCGAAGTACGTCGCGGAACCCGGCAGCAACGGCCCGATCGCCGCAGTCGTGAACGGCAGAGCCGAAGCGAACTGATACCGCGACAGCAACTGCCCGAACAACCCCACCAGCCCGGCCGCCGCAGCCGTCGACGCCACCGGCGAGATGTCCCCGGCATAGTGCATCGCGCCGTACACGACCCACGCGACACCACCGTTCAGCGTCACCCACACCACGGTGGATCGTTCCTGCTGGAGCAGCACGGCGAACGCCAGCGACAACAGCATCGACGCCCCGATCAGCAGCACCGGCTCGTCGGAGACCCCGAGCGCCGCGTCGGGATTCAGCCGCGCCCCCAGCTGCACACCGAAATACAGCACCAGCAGCACACCCGCGACGATGCCCACGAAGAAGTACAGAACCTCCAGCAGACGCGCGGACGCGGTGATGTAGAAGCCGGTCAGACCGTCCTGCACGCCCGCCACCAGCGCCCGCCCGGGCAGCAGCGCGAACAGCCCACCGGTGATGACCGCGGAGGCGTTGACGTCCACATGGACGAGCGTGAGCGCGACCCCGATCGCGGCCGGCGGCATCGCGGCCACCGTGAACTGGTAGAACTCCGGCAGCCCGCGCCCCGCGCACAGCCACGCCAGCCGGTCACCGAGCATCGCGCCGAGCGCGGCCGCGACGAAGACGAGCAGGTCGCCGCCGACGAGCACGGAGGCCGCACCCGCCAGCAGCCCGCTCGCACCGGTCAGCGCCCAGCCGGGGTAGGGGTGCCGGTTACGGCGGATCTCCGCCAGCCGCCGGTAGGCCTCCTCCAGGGAGACCGCCGTCTCGTCGTCGCTGAGGTCGTCCACCAGCTGGTACACGGCCGCCAGCCGCGTGTAGTCGGTGCCCCTGCGGCGCACGGTCCGTGACGCCGTGACCGGGTCGTCGACGAGCGACGGCTGGTAGGAGATCGCCAGCAGCGTGAAGGTGACGTTCGGCTCGCAGCGGTCGAGGCCATAGGACCGGCAGACGGCGAACATGGCCGCCTCCACGTCCTCGGCGCCCTCGCCTCCCGCCAGCAGCAGCTCGCCGATACGCAGCGTCAGGTCGAGCACACGCGGCACGGCGGGCCCCGACTCGTCGGCGTGGCGCTGGATCGTCTCCGGCGCCGGCCGCTCCGCCACCGGCATGCGCAGCATGGTGCGCATCCGGTCCTGCCAGGGCACGTCCTTGGTCAGGCTGACCACGGGGATCCCGCTCGGCGGGGTGAACGCGGACAGGGCGTGCTTCGCGCTGTACGTGGCCGGCGGTGTGAACGCCGACCCCTCCTCGTCCACCGACGGCGCGTGCGAGACCTCCAGCCCCTCCGGCACGGCGAACTCGGACGTCGTCTCGGACTCCGTACCCGCCGCCTTGTGGAGGGCGAGGCCCTCTGGAATCGCGAACTCCGACGTCGTCGACATCTCCCCGTCGACGACGTACCCGGACGACGGCAGGAACGCACTCCTCGCCTCGTCCGACTTCGGCTTGCGGTCCTCCGCGTCCGTCACTGCCTGGCGCTCCCTGTACGACACGTCAGCCTCGTACCCCCCACAGCTTCAGTATGCGCACAAACGGACGAACGGGCCGCACGCGCAGGCGTGCGGCCCGATGGTGTCGAGGAGGGGTCAGTGCCCGCCCGACTCCTTGAAACGCTTGTAGGACCGCTCGATCTCGACCTCGGCGTCCGTACGGCCCACCCAGTCGGCACCCTCGACCGACTTGCCGGGCTCCAGGTCCTTGTAGACCTCGAAGAAGTGCTGGATCTCCAGACGGTCGAACTCCGACACGTGGTGGATGTCCCGCAGGTGCTCCACACGCGGGTCCGTCGCCGGCACGCACAGCAGCTTGTCGTCGCCACCGGCCTCGTCCGTCATACGGAACATGCCGATCGCACGGCACTTGATGAGACAGCCCGGGAAGGTCGGCTCGTCCAGGATGACCAGCGCGTCCAGCGGGTCGCCGTCCTCGCCGAGGGTGTTCTCGACGAAGCCGTAGTCGGTCGGGTAGGCGGTCGAGGTGAAGAGTCGCCGGTCCAGGCGGATACGACCGGTCTCGTGGTCCACCTCGTACTTGTTGCGCGAACCCTTCGGAATCTCGATCGTGACGTCGAACTCCACCGGTGGCTCCTCCATGATCAACACATAGTTCTGGTGGTTAAGTGTCCCTCACGCAGGTGTGTGATCGCGAAAGGGGCTGGTGTTCGTGCCAGAGCTGAGGCCTTGGCGGTCCGCGAGACCGCACATGGTGCGGATCGCGGGCGCCGTACGACCGCGCCTGGCCCGGGCCGCCGCGGCCGCGAAACCACGGGTCGCGCGGCTTGCACGGGCCGGGAAACCGCAGGTCGCGCGGCTGACGCGGGCAAAGACCTGGCAGTACACCGCGGGTGCCGCCACCGCCGGTCTCGCACTGGCCGCCGGTGTGGTGACCGCCGCCGGTCCCTGGGACTCCTCGGGTCAGCGTACGGCCGAGAGGGACCGGGCCGCCGCCCTGAACCGCCCGGGTGGCACAGATCACGGCGGCACCTCGGGCGCCCCCGGCCGCCCCCGGCCCGCCCCCAGCGCCGCCCCGGTGCTGACCGGCCTCGGCGGCGTCAGCAAGGTGAAGTCCGCCCCCGACGGCAAGGCCCTCGCGAACGCCCTCACGCCCCTGCTGAAGGACCCGGCACTCGGCCCCCGGCCCGCCGCGGCGGTCGTGGACGTCACGAGCGGCAGGCGCCTGTACGGCACGGGCTCGGACGCCGCGCTCACCCCGGCCTCGACGACCAAGATCGCCACGGCCGTCGCCGCGCTGTCCGCCATGGGCGCCGACCACCGCATCACCACCCGCGCAGCGCTGGAGCCCGACACGAACGAAGTCGTCCTGGTCGGCGGCGGCGACCCCACGCTCACGGCCCACGAGGACTCCGACGGATCGGCGAGCCTGCGCGAACTGGCCGCCGAGACGGCCGGATCCCTGGCCGAACGGGGCGTCCGCGAGGTGACGCTCTCCTACGACACGACCCTCTACGCGGGCGACGAAAAACACCCGATCGGGGTCAACCCCAACCTCGCCCTCGTCAGCCCCCTGATGGCCGACGAGGGCCGCACCGACGACTCGACGAGGGGCCCGGTCGCCCGCGTCCCCGACCCGGCGGCCGACGCGGCCCGCCGGTTCGGAGACCTCCTGAAGTCCCACGGCATCAAGACCACCGCCCCCGGCCCGTCCAAGGCCACCACCCGGGCCAAGACCCTCGCCACGGTCTCCTCGCCCCCGCTCTCCGCCCTCGTCGAACGCATGCTGACCAACAGCGACAACGACATCGCCGAGGCCCTCGCCCGCCAGACGGCCCTCGCCACCGGCGACCGCGCCGACTTCGAGGGCGCCGACCGGGCGGTCGGCGCCCAGCTGCGCAAGCTCGGCCTCCCGCTGAAGGGCGCCGCCTTCAAGGACGGCAGCGGCCTGAACCGCGCCGACCGGCTGACGGCGGACCTCCTCACCGCCCTGCTGGCCAAGGCGGCCGACCCCGACCGTCCCGAGCTGCGCCCGGCCCTCACCGGCCTCCCCGTCGCCGGCTTCACCGGCACCCTGACGAGCCGCTACACGGACGGAGCAGCCGGCGTCGTACGCGCCAAGACCGGCACCCTGACCGGCGTCAACACCCTCGCGGGCACCCTGGTCGACCAGGACGGCCGCCTCCTCGCCTTCGCGTTCATGGCCAATGACACGACAAACCCCGAGGCAGCCCAGAAGGCCCTGGACAGAGCGGCGACGACACTGGCGCGGTGCGGCTGCGGATAGCCGTCCCCCGAACTGCCGCCCGCCTGCCTGCCCTGGCTGTGGGCAGTCGTTCCGCTGGGGCGGAACGGGTGGGCACAGCCTGCGACGCCGAGCACCGGCCAGGAAACCCCGGCCCTGCCGACCCCGCCGAACGCCGAGTACCTGAGAACGCACCCCGGCGTCACCCACCCTCGCCGCCCTGCCCCAGCGGCCGGCGCTCACGTACGGTTGACGCATGACGAGCATCGGTGGTGCTTCAACCGGCATGGTCGACTGGAATCTCGCGGTCGCGACCGCGACCCGGCTCGTACGGCCGGGCCCCGACGTCAGCCGGGACGAGGCCCGCGCCGTCGTCGCGGAACTGCGCCGGCACGCCAAGGCCTCGGAGGAACACGTCCGCGGCTTCACCCGCCTGGGCACCGAGGAGGGGCACGACACCCCCGTCCTCGTCGTCGACCGCCCCGGCTGGATCCGCGCGAACGTCGCCGGCTTCCGGGAACTCCTCAAGCCCCTGCTCGACAAGATGCAGGACCGGCGCGGCAACACCCCGGGCGGCGCGGTGATGAGCGCGGTCGGCGGCAAGGTCACCGGCGTCGAGCTGGGCATGCTGCTGTCCTTCCTGGCCTCCCGCGTCCTCGGCCAGTACGAGACCTTCGCCCCCGCCACCAGCCGCCTCCCGGCCGGGGAGAACGGCGGCGGCCGGCTCCTGCTCGTCGCCCCGAACATCGTGCACGTGGAGCGCGAACTCGACGTCGACCCCCACGACTTCCGCCTCTGGGTCTGCCTCCACGAGGAGACCCACCGCACCCAGTTCACCGCCGTGCCCTGGCTGCGGGACCACCTCGAGGGTGAGATCCAGTCCTTCCTGGGCGAGACCGACGTCGACCCCATGACCGTCCTCGAACGCGTACGCGAAGCCGCCCAGACCCTCGCCGGGGGCCGCCCCGAGGCCGAGGAGGACGACGGCGGACGCTCCCTCGTCGAGATCGTCCAGACCCCCGCCCAGCGGGAGATCCTCGGCCGCCTCACCGCCGTCATGTCCCTGCTGGAAGGCCACGCCGACTTCGTGATGGACGGCGTCGGCCCGGACGTCGTACCGACCGTCGGAGAGATCCGCGAGAAGTTCCAGCAGCGCCGCGCCAAGGGCGCCTCCCGCCTGGACATGGCCCTGCGCAAGCTCCTCGGCCTGGACGCCAAGCTCCGCCAGTACCGCGACGGCGAACGCTTCGTACGGGCCGTCGTCGACGAGGTCGGCATGGACGGCTTCAACCGCGTCTGGACCTCGCCCAACACCCTCCCCACCAAGACGGAGATCGCCAAACCGGCGGACTGGATCGCGCGGGTGCATCGCAGGGCCGAGTAGTGAACATCGCGGGAAGGTCGTGAAAGTAAACCGGGCGACGGCAGGCGAACGCCCCTCCAATCACCCGTCCGAGGGACCGTGAGGCAGGGGTAGGCGTGCAATGCTCGGGGAACGGCCCGGTTCTGTCACCATCTACACACTCTGCGTGACCGACCTCGGGCTCACCCCCCGACAACTTCATGAAGGGAACCGGACATGGGTCCCCATCCTGCGGTCGCGGCGATACGCCTGGCGGTCCGCCGCGTCCTCCACGACCTCCTCACCGAACACCACAGCACCACCGCCGCACTCCGGCACGCCCCCTCGCACGAGCCGCCGCCCCCGCCGCTCGTGCTCGTGGCCTGCTCCGGCGGCGCCGACTCCATGGCCCTCGCCTCCGCCCTCGCCTTCGAGTCCCCCAAACTCGGCATCAGAGCCGGCGGGGTGACCGTCGACCACGGCCTCCAGCCCGGCTCCGACGCACGCGCCGCGGAAGTCGTCCAGCGCCTGCGCGAACTCGGCCTCGACCCGGTCGACTCCGTCGCCGTCACGGTCGGCCGAACCGGCGGCCCCGAAGCCGCCGCCCGCGACGCCCGCTACGCCGCACTCGACACCGCGGCCGAACGCCACGGCGCCACCGCGGTCCTCCTCGGCCACACCCGCGACGACCAGGCCGAAACCGTCCTGCTGGGCCTCGCCCGCGGCTCCGGCATCCGCTCCCTGTCCGGAATGGCCGCGGTCTCGGGGGCCGGCGGCCGCTACCGGCGCCCCTTCCTGGAACTCGACCGGCAGACCGCCCGCAAGGCCTGCATGGTCCAGTCCCTGCCCGTCTGGGACGACCCCCACAACGCCGACCCCGCCTACACCCGCTCCCGGCTGCGCCACGAAGGCCTGCCCGCCCTGGAGAAGGCCCTCGGCAAAGGCGTCGTCGAAGCCCTCGCCCGTACGGCACAGCTCTCCCGCGACGACGCCGACGCCCTCGACGCCTGGGCCGGCCGGGCCGAGGCCACCGTCCGCGACGCCACCGGGGTGCTGGAGTGCGCGAAGCTCTACGCCCTGCCCCCCGCCGTACGCCGCCGCATCCTGCGCCGGGCCGCCATCGCGGCCGGTGCGCCGGCCGGCTCGCTGTTCGCCCGCCACATCGAAGAAGTCGACCGGCTCATCACCGGCTGGCGCGGTCAGGGAGCCATCAACCTCCCCGGCAAGGTCGTGGCCCAGCGGCAGGGTGGCAGACTGGTGATTCGGCAAGGCTGAACCAACGACCCCTCCGGGCAATCGATGGAGGGGCCGCTCAGCCGGTGGGACGACCGAAAGTGATGCGGGTGGACGCGAAAGACATGGGTGCCGACCTTCAACAGGTACTCATCACCAAAGAAGAGATCGACGCCAAGCTGGCAGAGCTGGCCGCGAAGATCGACGCGGAGTACGCGGGCAAGGACCTGCTGATCGTCGGAGTCCTCAAGGGCGCGGTGATGGTCATGGCCGATCTCGCCCGGGCGCTGTCCACCCCCCTCACCATGGACTGGATGGCCGTATCCTCGTACGGGGCGGGCACCCAGTCCTCCGGTGTGGTGCGGATCCTCAAGGACCTCGACACCGACATCAAGGGCAAGCACGTCCTCATCGTCGAAGACATCATCGACTCCGGACTGACCCTGTCCTGGCTGCTCTCCAACCTCGGCTCGCGCGAGCCCGCCTCCCTCAAGGTGTGCACCCTGCTGCGCAAGCCCGAGGCCGCGAAGGTCGCCATCGACGTGGAATGGGTCGGATTCGACATCCCCAACGAATTCGTCGTCGGCTACGGACTGGACTACGCCGAGAAGTACCGCAACCTCCCGTTCGTCGGTACGCTCGCGCCCCACGTGTACGGCGGCTGAATCCCGGCCGGGGTGCCGTGACGGTGATCGGGAACCCCAGCGGACTTCCCGCCGTTGGAGCATGCGTAGACGGATCGCCAGTCGTCCCGCGCAGCTTCAGGTGACAATGCTGGGGTACCGTCCGAAGAACAGTCTTTATCAAACTCACTATGGCAGGAGGGACGGGGCGGCACCGCTCCGTATGGATGGACGTGAAGCGATACTTCCGTGGGCCGGTCATGTGGATCGTGCTGGCCGTCCTTGCCGTGGTCGTGTTGATGCAGGTCGTCGGCTCGTCCGGCGGCTACAAGACGGTGGACACCGGCCAGGTCGTCCAGGCGATCAATGACAACAAGGTCGATTCGGCCAAGCTGACCACCGGCGATGAGCAGACCATCAAGGCCGAGCTCAAAGACGGCGTAAAGATCGAGGGCAGCTCGAAGATCCAGGCGAGCTACATCGGCGACCAGGGCGTGACGATTGCCAACACGCTCCAGGCCAAGTTCCAGGACAAGCAGATCCCGGACGGCTACACGGTCTCGCCGTCCAAGCAGAACCCGTTCGTCGGGATCCTGCTCTCGCTGCTCCCCTTCGTCCTCATCGTCGTCGTCTTCCTGTTCCTGATGAACCAGATGCAGGGCGGCGGCTCCCGGGTCATGAACTTCGGGAAGTCCAAGGCCAAGCTCATCACCAAGGACACCCCCAAGACGACGTTCTCGGACGTCGCCGGCTCGGACGAGGCCGTCGAGGAACTCCACGAGATCAAGGAATTCCTCCAGGAGCCGGCCAAGTTCCAGGCCGTCGGCGCCAAAATCCCCAAGGGCGTGCTGCTGTACGGCCCGCCCGGCACCGGCAAGACCCTGCTCGCGCGTGCCGTCGCGGGCGAGGCGGGCGTGCCGTTCTACTCGATCTCCGGATCCGACTTCGTCGAGATGTTCGTCGGTGTCGGTGCCTCCCGAGTCCGTGACCTGTTCGAGCAGGCCAAGGCGAACGCCCCGGCGATCGTCTTCGTCGACGAGATCGACGCGGTCGGCCGCCATCGCGGCGCCGGCCTCGGCGGTGGCCACGACGAGCGCGAGCAGACGCTGAACCAGCTGCTCGTCGAGATGGACGGCTTCGACGTCAAGGGCGGCGTCATCCTGATCGCCGCCACGAACCGCCCGGACATCCTCGACCCGGCCCTTCTGCGCCCCGGCCGCTTCGACCGCCAGATCGCGGTCGACCGCCCGGACATGCAGGGCCGTCTGGAGATCCTCAAGGTCCACCAGAAGGGCAAGCCGGTCGCGCCCGACGTCGACCTGTCGGCGGTCTCCCGCCGTACGCCCGGCATGACGGGTGCCGATCTCGCCAACGTGCTGAACGAGGCCGCCCTGCTGACGGCCCGCAGCGACCAGAAGCTGATCGACAACCACATGCTGGACGAGGCGATCGACCGTGTGGTCGCGGGCCCGCAGAAGCGGACCCGGATCATGTCGGACAAGGAGAAGAAGATCACCGCGTACCACGAGGGCGGACACGCCCTGGTCGCGGCGGCCTCACCCAACTCCGATCCCGTCCACAAGATCACGATCCTCTCCAGAGGCCGCGCCCTCGGCTACACGATGGTGCTGCCCGACGAGGACAAGTACTCGACCACGCGCAACGAGATGCTCGACCAGCTCGCCTACATGCTGGGCGGCCGCGCGGCCGAGGAGCTCGTCTTCCACGACCCGACGACGGGTGCCGCCAACGACATCGAGAAGGCCACCGGTCTGGCCCGCGCGATGGTCACGCAGTACGGCATGACCGAGCGTCTCGGCGCGATCAAGTTCGGTGGCGACAACTCGGAGCCGTTCCTCGGGCGTGAGATGTCTCACCAGCGCGACTACTCGGAAGAGGTCGCGGCGCTGGTCGACGAAGAGGTCAAGAAGCTCATCGAGACCGCGCACAACGAGGCGTGGGAGATCCTGGTCGAGAACCGCGACGTGCTCGACAACCTGGTCCTGGCCCTCCTCGAGAAGGAGACGCTGGGCAAGGAGGAGATCGCCGAGGTCTTCTCCCAGATCGTCAAGCGCCCGCCGCGGCCCGCCTGGACCGGCTCCTCCCGTCGTACGCCGTCCACCCGTCCGCCGGTCCTCTCCCCCAAGGAGCTGGCCCTGACGAACGGGGCGAACGGCGCGACGCCGGCGATCACCACCGCGAAGAGCACCGCGGCGGAACCCGCCCCGGCGCCCGAGCGGACCCCGGAGGACCGCCCCGAGAGCTGACCACCGCTCTCCCGGCGCCCCCCGGGCCCGGAATGGATGCCGCGCCCCCCAGGTTTTAGCCTGGGGGGCGCGGCTTTTCGCCATTTCCGCAGGCCGCCCCGTGAAGGACACAGGAACGAGGCACCCAGATGACCGACCCCGTGACACTGGCCGGCGAGGGCCAGCTCGGCGAATTCGACGAGAAGAGAGCCGAGAACGCCGTTCGGGAACTGCTGATCGCGGTCGGCGAGGACCCTGACCGCGAGGGGCTTCGGGAGACACCGGCGCGGGTTGCGCGGGCGTACAAGGAGATATTCGGCGGGCTGTGGCAGAAGCCCGAGGATGTTCTGACGACGACGTTCGATCTCGGGCATGACGAGATGGTGCTGGTGAAGGACATCGAAGTCCTGAGCTCCTGTGAACATCATCTCGTACCGTTTGTCGGAGTTGCCCACGTTGGCTACATTCCGTCCGTTGAAGGCAAGATCACGGGCCTCTCCAAGCTGGCGCGGCTCGTCGACGTGTACGCACGGCGTCCGCAGGTGCAGGAGCGCCTGACCACGCAGATCGCCGACTCCCTGATGCAGATCCTGGAGCCGCGTGGCGTGATCGTCGTTGTCGAGTGTGAGCACATGTGCATGTCGATGCGTGGGGTCCGAAAGCCGGGCGCGAAGACCATCACCTCGGCGGTCCGCGGCCAGCTTCGTGATTCCGCGACCCGCAATGAGGCGATGAGCCTGATCATGGCGCGCTGACCTGAGTGTCGGTGGTGCCCGTTACCGTCGTTGATCTCTCTGTACCTTGGACGGGGAGCGCACAGTTCCGACGACGGTCACGTTGGGCACGCCCGACGGGTGGGTTCACGGGCGAGATGCAGAGGGGACCGTTCTGGCCTGGACGCCTGCGCGGAAGCTGTGCCGGGAGCGGTTGACGATCAAGCCCGAGCAGCACTCGCTGCAACTCCGTGAGGTCGCCTGGACCCAGGTGCACGAGGTGCGGCGGCGGACGACCACGAAGAAGCCCTTCACTCTCTACAGCTACCGCCCCGACCCCCACCCCGGCTTCCTGGTCAACGGGCATCTCGCCCGTCCGCCCTGGTGAAGCCCGGGTGGCGTCACGTCGTCGGAGCCGCCCCCGTGCCGTCGTTCTCGTCGTCTTCCGGGAGTTTGCAGACGCGTTCCAGGAAGATGGCCGCCGCTATGACGCCGATGCCCGCGACGACGGAGAAGCCGGCGTAGATGGCCTGGTCGCGGCGGGCGGGGATGTCGAGGGACTCCAGCAGGAAGACGCCGGTGCCGCCGTACATGCCGGAGACGAGGGCGGCGACCAGGGCGCTGGCGTGGCCGAAAACGACTGCTCGGGCCGCCATCATGGGGTCGACGCCCTTGGCGTCGGGCTGCCGCTCGCGCTGGGCCTTCAGGCGGGCGCGGAGCGAGAGCGCCGTGGCCAGGAGGACCACGGCGATCAGGGCCAGGACGATGGGGGCGGCCAAAGGGACGCTCGGGAGAGTGCCGACCGAGTTCCACAGGCGGGCCCCGGCCCAGGACAGCACCCCGGCCACGACGAAGACGCCGACCAGCACCCTGATGCGCAGCTCTCTCACGGTGTCCCTTCAGTTCCCCCGGCGGTGGCCCCGTTCCGCGGCCGTCTTGACCTTAACGGCTACTCGGGCAGCCGGAGTTCCAGGTCCTTGCGGGGCGCCACGCCGTCGCGGGTGACGGCGTCCAGCAGACCGGCGACCGGGCCGCGGCCGGGCAGCTGGGCCTCGGGGTCGAGGTCGTGCCAGGGAGCCAGGACGAAGGCGCGCTGGTGGGCGCGGGGGTGGGGGAGGGTGAGCTGCGGGTCGTCGGAGACGACGTCGGCGTAGGACACGATGTCGACGTCGAGGGTGCGGGGGCCCCAGTGTTCGTCCCGGACGCGGTGGAAGGCCTCCTCGACCGCGTGTGCCCGCTCCAGGAGCGAGGAGGGCGGGAGGGTGGTCTTCAGGACGACGACCGCGTTGAAGTAGGCGGGCTGGCTGCCGGGCTCCACGCCCCAGGGCTCGGTCTCGTAGACGGGGGAGACGCCCTTGATGCGGAGGCCGGGCGTGTCCTCGAGGGCGTCGACGGCTCCCTGGAGGGTCTCCAGTCGGTTGCCGAGGTTGGAGCCGAGGGCGACCACGGCCCATTTGGGATTGCTGAGGGTGGTGTCGGCGGCGTCGACCTTGTCGACGACGGAGGCGGGTACCGGCTGTACGGTCGGGTCGCTGGGGCCCTTGATGAAGGGTGCAGTCATACTCGGCTCCGGGTGATGGTGACGGTCACGTCGTCGAAGGGGACGGTGATCGGGGCGTCCGGCTTGTGGACGCGTACCTCGACCTCCTCGACCCCCTCGTGCTTCAGACATACCTGGGCTATCCGCTCGGCGAGCGTCTCGATGAGGTTGACGGGCTCGCCCTCGACGACGGCCACGACCTCCTCGGCCACGATGCCGTAGTGAACGGTCTTCGCCAGGTCGTCGTCGGCCGCGGCCGGCCGGGTGTCCAGGCCGAGGACGAGGTCCACGACGAAGGTCTGGCCCTCCCTGCGTTCCTCGGGGAACACACCGTGGTGCCCACGGGCCTTCAGGCCGCGCAGCGCGACACGATCCACGCGAATCACTCCTGCAATCGTCGGTCACGGCCGGTCCGTGCCGTGTGCGGGCGGCACACCGGCCTCAGTCGAATCTACCTGCGAGCCCGGACGGGGCCGGGCCACGGGGGTGGGCGCCCGGGCCGGGCCGGGCAGGATTCATCCAGCGTTTCCCCTGGCGAACCCGGCGGCTCATGGGTTGGTAGCCGCCCATACCCGGGGGTCCGTGATTCCAACCACGTCGTCGTCCCGCGTCCGGCCCTTGTGAGGCGCCTACCCACTCAGGAGGGGGTCTCCTCGCCCTCGTCCTCGTCGGTTTCGGCCAGAACGGGGGAAGCGTGGTGCGACCAGAGTTTCCACCCCTGGGGCGTGCGCCGGAACACATTGGTGGCGACCACGAGCTGTCCGACGAGCGGGCCGAGCTCCTCGTCGCCCTCGGGGGCGGGGCCGCCGCTGAGGATGTTCTCCGTGCAGTTCACCAGGGCGGTGTCGCCGGTGACCGATACGTGCACATCGGTGAGGAAGAACTGGATGTAGTCCGTGTTCGCCATGATCAGCGCGTATGACCGGAGGACTTCGCCGCGGCCGGTGAGCACGGGCCAGCCGGGGTGCACGCAGGAGACCACGCCGGTGTCGGCCGGGTCGTGGTAGGACTCGTCGACGCCCAGGTCGGAGGGGGTCAGCCAGAGCGACGCCAGTTCCTCGAAGTCACCCTGTTCCAGTGCCTCGTAGAAGGCGGTGTTGGCGGCCTCGACCTGTTCGACGTCGGTGTGCGGGGCGCTCACCGGGCTCCCTCTGCGCCGGGACCCGTCGTACGCGCCCCTTCGATGGCGTGGGCGACTCGTACCGCGTCGGCCGTGGCGCGTACCTCGTGCACGCGTACGGCCCAGGCGCCGGCGTGCGCGGCGAGGGCGGAGACGGCGGCGGTGGCGGCGTCGCGCTCGCGTGCGGGCGGGGGCGGGCCGTCGGGGCCGGCCAGGACCCGGCCGAGGAAGCGCTTGCGGGAGGCGGCGACGAGCAGTGGGTGGCCGAGGCGCAGGACGCGGTCGAGGCTCGCGAGGAGTGCGAGGTCGTGCTCGGCGTCCTTGGAGAAGCCGAGCCCGGGGTCGACGACGACGCGGTCGGGGGCGATGCCGCCGGCCAGCACGGCGTCCACGCGGGTGCGCAGTTCGTCCACGACCTCGCCGACGACGTCGGCGTACTCGCCCTTGACGTTGCCGCCCTGGAGGAAGCCGCGCCAGTGCATGACGACGAAGGGGGCGCCGGCGTCGGCGACGGCCGGGATCATGCGGGGGTCGGCGAGGCCGCCGCTGACGTCGTTGACGAGGGCGGCGCCCGCCGCGAGGGCCCGTTCGGCGACGGAGGCGCGCATGGTGTCGACGGAGACGGTGACGCCTTCGGAGGCCAGGCCGCGGACGACGGGGATGACGCGGCGGAGTTCCTCGGCCTCGTCGACGCGGGCGGCGCCGGGGCGGGTCGACTCGCCGCCGACGTCGACCAGGTCCGCGCCCTCGGTGACGAGGTCGAGGCCGTGTTTGACGGCGGTCGTGGTGTCGAAGAAGCGGCCGCCGTCGGAGAACGAGTCGGGGGTGACGTTCACGACTCCCATGACCGCGCAGCGGTCCCATTCCGGTAGGCCCGCCACGCGCCCGCGTCCGCTCTGGTTGCTCATATGTTCAGCGTAGGCCCCGGCGGGGGCCGTCAGGCGCTGCGGCCCAAGTGACGGCCCCGTGTGGGGCTCGGTCATGCCGCCCGGACGTTGCGTTCGGCCGTGGTGCCGTGGGCGCAGGGGCGGCGGCCCGCGGGTCGGCGGTGGCGGAGGAAGCGGGGCAGGGGGAGGGCGAGGTTGACGAAGCCTTCGGCCTGCATGGCGGCGAATCCGATGCGGGGCAGGTCGGCGGAGGCGCGGTAGACGACGAAGCGGGGTTCCCAGCGGGGCCGGAACTTGGCGTTGAACTTGTACAGGGACTCGATCTGGAACCAGCGGGAGAGGAAGACGAGCAGTCCGCGCCAGGCGCGCAGCACCGGGCCGGCGCCGATCTTCTCGCCGCGTGCCAGGGCCGCGCGGAACATGGCGAAGTTGAGGGAGACGCGTGCGATGCCGAGTTTGGGGGCGGCCTGGAGGGCGGCGACGATGAGGAGTTCGTTCATGCCGGGGTCGGCGGAGCGGTCGCGGCGCATGAGGTCCAGGGAGGCGCCGTCGGTGCCCCAGGGCACGAAGTGCAGGATCGCCTTGAGGTCGCCGTAGGGGCCGGGGTGGTCGTCCTGTTTGTGGGCGGTGGCGATGAGGCAGTCGCCGTCGGCCAGGTCGCCGATGCGGCCCAGGGCCATGGAGAAGCCGCGTTCGGTGTCGGTGCCGCGCCAGTCGTCGGCGGCGCGGCGGATGCGTTCCAGCTCGGCGTCGCCGAGGTCACGGACACGTCGTACCCGGGTTTCGTAACCGGCGCGCTCGATGCGCTTGACCATCTGGCGCACGTTGCGCATCGCGCGGCCGGCGAGTGAGAAATCCTTGACGTCCACCACCGCCTCGTCGCCCAGTTCGAGGGCGTCGAGCCCGGTCTCACGGGTCCACACCTGACCGCCGGTCTCGGAGCAGCCCATGACGGCGGGCGTCCAGGAGTGGGCCTTGGCCTCGTCCATGAACTGTTCGATGGCGCCGGGCCAGGCCTCGACGTCGCCGATGGGGTCGCCGCTGGCGAGCATCACGCCGGAGACCACGCGGTAGGTCACGGCCGCTTTGCCGCTGGGGGAGAAGACGACGGCCTTGTCGCGGCGGAGCGCGAAGTGGCCGAGGGAGTCACGGTCGCCGTGCCGTTCCAGCAGGGCGCGCAGCCGGGTCTCGTCCTCCTCGGTGAGCCGGGCGGCGGGGTGTTCGGGGCGGAAGGCCAGGTAGATGGTGGTGACGGCGGTGAGCAGGCCGAGGGCGCCGAGCGAGAAGGCCACGGTCCAGGAGGTGGTGCCCTGGTAGTCGACGGGGCCCTCGAAGCCGAACAGGCCGTAGATGACGTGGGTGATGCGGTCGGCCAGGCTCGGGTCGCCGACGATGCGCTCGGAGTGGACGCTGACGATGAGCAGGCCGAGCATCAGCGAACCGGCGCTCATGAGCACGAAGTTGGCGAGCGCCCGCCAGCGGCTGCGCGGGTCGGGCAGGGCGTCGAACTGGTCGCGGTGGCGCAGCAGGGGTGCCAGCAGGGCCAGGGAGATGAGTACGCCCACGAGCGAGTGCCGGTACGTGAACTGCGCGACGGCACCGGCGGGCAGCAGGGCGACGGCCGCCCGCCAGGCCCGGCGCTTGCCGCGCTTGAGGCCGTGGGCGAGCAGCAGCAACAGCACGCCGGTGCTGAGGGACAGGGCGGCCGCGAACGGGCCGAGGGCGCCGGGCAGTACCTCGGCGATGGCGTGCATGCGGCTGTGACGGAAGCGCGGGAACACGCCCGCGGCGATGTCCAGGACGCCGACGAGGGCGCATGCTCTGCCGACCAGGACGGGGACGGCCTCGGGGCGCGGTCCGCGCAGCAGCCGGCGCACCCGGTTCACCCGGCCCGTGGGCGCCGCGTCGCTTCTGCGACTCGGAACCTCGACCGACATTTCCTCATCTGTCCTGACAGACATCGCATCCCGTAGTTCTGCGAGAGACCTTGGATCCGGGCCCGATTCGGGCATCCGGCGACATTGCGCCCTCTAGGACGGTGTCTCGGGGGGAGAGGTTCACTCCCCACGTCAAAGCCGTTTCAAAGGCCAAGGAAAGTCCGGGACAAGCCCTCGCGAAGGTGTGGTCGCGGAGGTGGCCGGACGGAGAGCGCGGACAGGTAACCAACCCATGGGTCTCACGAGCAACAAGGTGCTGCTGCTGGCGGTGCTGTCGGCCGTGCTGCTGTTCGCCGGCACGGTCTGGCTGTGGCCACGGCTGGCCCGGCGCGGCTGGCGGATGGTGGGCGGGCGTGTCGGCCTGCTGCTGGCCACCCAGTTGGCGCTGTTCGGCGCGGTGGGTCTCGCCGCCAACCAGGCCTTCGGGTTCTACGCGAGCTGGGCGGACCTGTTCGGGCAGGAGAAGGACCAGGGCGTGGTGGTCGACCACGCGCGGGGCGAGGGCCCGCTTGAGGTGGTCGCCACACGGCGGGTGCCGGGGGCGGGCGGTGCGCGGCCCCAGGTCGGCGGCCGGATCCAGGAGGTCGGCATCGTGGGCCGGACGACCCGCATCGCCACCCCGGCGTACGTCTATCTGCCGCCGGAGTACTTCCAGCCGCGGTACCGCACCCGTTCGTTTCCCGCGGCCGTGGTGCTGACCGGCTACCCGGGTACGGCGTCGGCGCTGGTGGAGAAGCTCCACTATCCGCGTACGGCCCTGGAACTGGCCCGGGCGGGCCGGATGCGGCCGACGATCCTCGTGATGCTGCGGCCGACGGTGGCGCCGCCGCGGGACACGGAGTGCGTGGACATCCCGGGCGGACCGCAGACCGAGTCGTTCTTCGCCAGGGATCTGCCCGACGCGTTGCGTTCGCAGTTCAGGGTGGCCGGAAAGCCGGGCCGGCTGGGCATCATCGGCAACTCCACGGGCGGCTACTGCGCGTTGAAGATCGCCATGCACCATCCCGATGTGTATGCCGCGGGAGCGGGTCTCTCCGCGTACTACAAGGCGCCGATCGACGCCACGACCGGTGATCTCTTCCAGGGTGACAAGGGGCTGCGGAATCGCGCCGACCTGTGGTGGTACCTGAAGCACCGGCCCGCTCCGGATACTTCGCTGCTGGTCACCAGCAGCAAGGCGGGCGAGTCCAACTACACGGACACGCTGCGGTTCATCGAGCGCGTGAAGAACACCGGGCGGACGCGGATCTCGTCGATCGTCCTCGAAAGCGGCGGGCACAACTTCAACACCTGGCGGCGCGAGATTCCGGCGACGCTGGAGTGGATCAGCGGGCGGCTGGAGAGCCGTTCGGGGACCGTTGGGAATGATCTTGAGAATTGATTGAAGGGCAGATTCCGCTTCTTGCCGAGTTCTGATGCGGTGTGAACACTTCGGTATGGCTTTGTTTTGCGGGGTGGCTCACCATGATTCGCCTACGCGCGGTAAGTTTCTGGCCATGCCACGTGGACGTCACCGCCATTCCCCGCCCCTGCACAGGCTGCTCCCCCCGTCGGCGATCGCAGGCGTCTCCCTCGTCTGCGCCCTGGGGCCCTGGGTGTTCACGGAGCCGATGGCGCTCCGCGGTCTGGCCGCGGCCGCCGCGGTCACGGCGGTCGTCGGCGCGGTCGTGCTGCGCCGCTGGGACGCCCAGGCGGGCAAGCGCGTCGCCGACCTCACGCGCGGGCGCGCGAGCGACGAGTGGCGCTTCGAGGAGCGCGTCGCCGAACTGGAGGGCGACCTCGAGGAGTCCCGCGAGCTGCGCGTGAAGCTCGAGCAGCGGCTGCGCGCCAAGCGCACGGAACTGGCCGGGCTGCGCAACGAACACGCCGCGCTGCTGCGCCGGTACGCCACGTCCGAGACCGAGCGCGCGAGCGTCCTGGAGGACCGCCGGGTGCTCGAGATCGAGGCGACGGTTCCGGCGCGGGCGCTGACCGCGGGGTCGGCGAAGACGGCGGACGCCTCCGCGGAGGCCTCTGCGGAGGCGGACGAGGCACCTGCCGCTCGGGCCGAGGCCCTCACCGTCGAGGAGGAGCCGGCGGTTCCCGCCGTCTTCTCGCCGGAGGGCTCCCGGCTGTTCCTGCGCGCGGCGGCCGCGCTCGCCCGGTTCGACGGCGACCCGGCCCCGGATCCGGACGGCGGCCCGGACGGCGACGGCGACGGCGCCCCTGAGGACGACGAGGACGAGCCCGCGCAGGAGCAGCAGGACGAACAGCCGGACCGGCGGGAGCCGTCCCACGAGGACGAGCCGCAGGAGCGGTCCGAGGCGGTCGACGCCCACGAGCGCGCGGCCGTCGGAACGTCCGCCCAGGACGACACCTCCGCCAGGGCCGAGACCGAGCGGCTCCCGCAGCCCGCCTCCTCAGGTCACTACACGGTGCCGACCGCCGTGGCCGTCGCCCCGCAGACGCCGGCGCGGCGCCCGCGGACCGAGGGCGGGTTCGACTTCTTCGGCACGAAGCAGGAGACGTCCCGCGCCGCCCTGGAGGCCGTGCAGAACGAGGACCTGGCGGATGTCGTCGGCCAGGAGGCCCTCGCCCTGCACAAGGCCGAGGCGGAGGCCCGGTACAAGCCCGCGGACGAGGAGTCGCGCGGGATCGGCCAGGTCATCGACCTGACCGCGCACGACGAGACGGAACAGATCGACGTGCAGGGCCTGCGCAGCGCGGTTTCCTGAAGCCCGCCTTTGGTCCGGCCGGTCACGCCATCCAGCGGTCCGGCCGTGCGTCCCTGCGCCCGGTCCGGGACCGCTCCGCCTGCCGGGCCAGCAACTCACGCGCCTCGTCCGCGTCCCGCAGCCGCGCTCGCACCACCTTGTTCGCGCCCGTGTCCACACACACGTCGGCCACGCCCCGGGCCCGCTCCCAGGGCCCCTGCGTCATCCGTACGCTCTGCACCTTGGCGTGCGGCACCAGCGCCAGACTCCGCGCCAGCAGCCCGGAGCGCGCCGCGAACACCGCGTCGGTGACGGCGAGTCCGTATCCCCGCCACCACACCGGCACGCACCAGCGGGCGCGGCGCGGCGACGGCGACAGGGCCGCGCGCTCCGGCACGGTCACCCCGGGCAGCACGAGCGCGACGACGGCCTCCGCGAGTTCGCGCGGGGCGACCGGCACCAGCACGGAGTTGGACGAGCCCGCCACATCGAGTTCCACACGCACCCAGCCGCGCCGCCGCCACAGCAGCGGCTCCACGATCCGCACGGTCTGCACCCGCCCCGGCGGCACCGTCTCGTGGGCCCGGTCCAGCAGGCCGTGGTCGATGCGCAGCCCGTCGGGCGACTCGCCCACCGTCCAGTCGTACTCGCCGACGAACCGCCCCACACTGCTCGCGCCGGCCGCGCCCAGCAGCGGCAGGGCGACCGCGAGGACCGTCCACAGGCTGTGGGTGAGCAGCCACAGCACCGGCGGAACGACGAGTGCCGCCGCCAGCGACCCCCAGGTCGCGCCGGTCAGCACCAGCGACAGGGCGAGGACACCGGGCGGCACCCGCAGCAGCTGCCGGGACGGCGCCTCACCGACCTCGTGCGCGGTCTCGGGAGCGAAACCGGCCGCCCGGGCGAGCAGTTCGGCCCGCAGGGTCCGCGCCTCGTCCGCGCCGAGGAAGGCCAGTTCGTCCTTCTTGTCGGTCCCTATGACGTCGAGTTTCAGCTTGGCGACGCCCGCGACCCGGGCGAGCAGCGGCTGGGTGATGTCGATGGCCTGGATCCGCTCCAGCCGGATGTGCGCGGTGCGCCGGAACACCAGGCCGGTGCGGATGCGCAGTTCGGTGTCGGTCACCGCGAAGTGCGTGAACCACCAGGAGCTGAAGCCGTAGAGCGCGGCGGCCGGGACTATCACGGCGAGGCCGATCAGCAGCGTGGTCGTGGTCAGCCGGGTCAGATGGCGCTGCGCCCCGTCGGGGTCGTGCACGGCCCAGCCGATGAGCACGGCGACCGGCGCCCAGGCCCGCCGCAGCGGTGTGACGGGATGCAGCCGCCGCTCGGCCACGCCGCCGACGGGCTCGACGGGCTCGGCGGGCTCGGCGGGCTCGGGGGGCTCGGGGGGCCCGGCGGTCTTGTCGGCCCTGTCACCCCCGGCGGTCTCGGGGGGCTTGGCGGTCTCGTCGGCCCTGTCGCCCCTGGCGGTGTCGGTGGTCTCGGTGGCCTCGGGGGGCCCGGCGGTCTCGTCGGCCCTGTCACCCCCGGCGGCCTCGGTGGTCTTGTCGGCCCCGGCGGCCCCGGCGGTCCTGGCGCTCTCGGGCTTCGTCACAGCCCCGCCGATCGGGCCTCGCCCAGCTCGGTGAGCCGGTCGCGCAGTCGTTCCGCCTCGGCCGGGTCCAGGCCGGGGATGGTCGCGTCGGTGGCCGCTGCGGCCGTGTGCAACTGCACGCTGGCCAGCCCGAAGTGCCGCTCGACGGGCCCGGAGGTGACCTCGACCAGCTGCATCCGCCCGTACGGCACGACCGTCTCCTCGCGCCACAGCACGCCCCGGCTGATCAGCAGGTCGTCGGCGCGCTCGGCGTACCGCCAGGAACGCCAGTTGCGGTCGATCATCACCCACCCCCAGGCCATCAGCGCCAGCGGCAGCACCGCGAAGACGGCCCAGGCGGGCCCGGCCAGCAGGCCCGGCAGCAGCCCGGCGGCCAGCGCGATCAGCCCCAGCCACACCACCAGCAGCAACCGCCGCATCCTCAGCAGCCCGGGCGGCAGCGCTATCCACACCGGCCCGTCCCCGTCCGCCGCCCCCGCCGTGCCCTCGACGGCAGCCGTCGGCTCCGCCTCCCGCGCACTCCCCGTATCCATGAGCCCAGCGTACGTAGGAGAGACTGGGTCCATGACTCCTACGACGGAGACCATGGTCGGAATCGGCGGCGCCGCGGAGAGCACCGACATGGTGCTCAACATCGGACCCCAGCATCCCTCCACGCACGGCGTGCTGCGGCTGAAGCTGGTCCTGGACGGCGAGCGCATCAGGCACGCGGAGCCGGTGATCGGCTATATGCACCGCGGCGCGGAGAAGCTGTTCGAGGCGCGCGACTACCGCCAGATCATCATGCTGGCCAACCGCCACGACTGGCTGTCGGCGTTCTCCAACGAGCTGGGCGTGGTCCTCGCCGTGGAGCGGATGCTCGGCATGGAGGTCCCCGAGCGCGCGGTGTGGCTGCGCACGCTGCTCGCCGAGCTGAACCGGGTGCTCAACCACCTGATGTTCCTCGGCTCGTACCCGCTGGAGCTGGGCGGGATCACCCCGATCTTCTACGCCTTCCGGGAGCGCGAGGAGCTCCAGCACGTCATGGAGGAGGTCTCCGGCGGGCGGATGCACTACATGTTCAACCGCGTCGGCGGCCTCAAGGAGGACCTGCCGGCCGGGTGGACCACGCGCGCGCGTGCCGCCGTCGCGGACGTGCGCTCGCGGATGGACCGCTTCGACGACCTGGTGCTCGGCAACGAGATCTTCCGGGGCCGCACCCGGGGCGTCGGCAGGCTCACGCCCGAGGCCGTGCACGCCTACGGGGTCAGCGGGCCGATCGGGCGCGGCTCGGGCGTCGACTTCGACCTGCGCCGGGACGAGCCGTACCTGGCCTACGGCGAGCTGGGCGACGTCCTGAAGGTGGTGACCCGGCAGGAGGGCGACTGCCTGGCCCGCTTCGAGTGCCTCCTGGAGCAGACACACAACGCGCTCGACCTGGCCGACGCCTGCCTCGACCGGCTCGCCGAGCTGCCGCCCGGGCCGGTCAACCAGCGGCTCCCCAAGGTGCTGAAGGCGCCCGAGGGCCACACGTACGC
Source organism: Streptomyces sp. NPDC057002 (assembly GCF_042673825.1). Taxonomy (NCBI): domain Bacteria; kingdom Bacillati; phylum Actinomycetota; class Actinomycetes; order Kitasatosporales; family Streptomycetaceae; genus Streptomyces; species Streptomyces sp. NPDC057002. The sequence continues at coordinate 45,699 of NZ_JBHURZ010000004.1, read as the reverse complement.
CTGGACCGAGAACCCCCTCGGCATCAACGGCTACTACCTGGTCAGCAAGGGCGAGAAGACCCCGTACCGGCTGAAGCTGCGCTCGGCCTCGTACAACAACATCCAGGCGCTGACGGAGCTGCTGCCGGGGACGCTGGTCGCGGACATGGTGGCGATCCTGGGGTCGATGTTCTTCGTGGTCGGGGACATCGACAAGTAGGGGCTCAGTCCCGGAGCGGGTCCGGGATCCCGACCGGCTGGACCAGCCACCCGAAGTCGCCCAGCCCGCCCGCGGCCGTGAGCTCGGCAGCCTCCCCGGCGCTCGCGAGGGCGCGTACGTAGGCGGTGGGGTCGGTGGACGCGAGCGTGAGCGGGGGCCGTGCGCCGGTCACGCCCAGGGTGCGCAGCGCCTCGCGCTGCGGGAGCAGGCGCCCGCCGGGCAGCGCGCACGCGTCCAGGGCCACATGCGCGGTGATGTCGCAGGAGCCGTCCGGTACGGCGGTGGTCTCCCGGCCCTCCCGGAACCCGGTGAGCGTCCCGAAGGGCGGTCGCGCAGCCGCTGTGTGCGCGTAGTCCACCGCGACGGCGAGCCCTCGGTCCACCGTGGCGACCGCCGAGGCCCAGGCCTCGTCCCTGGTCAGGCCGATCTCGGCCCGCAGCCCCGGCTCGCCGGACAGCGGCCACCACCGCTGGAGCCACCCAGCCTGATCCCCGTCGACCGGATCCCCGAGCCGCTCGCTCCCGTCCTCCCGGACCAGCACCAGCCGGCCCGTGCCCGCGGAGTCCACCTCGGCGACCTCCACCGGCACGTTGTCCAGCCACTCGTTGGCGAACAGCAGCCCCGTCGTCCCTTCCGGGGGCGTGGCCGACCACTCGATCCGGTGATCGAGCCCCGCGGGCCGCCCGGCGATCTCCACGGCGTGCACGCGCGTGCGGGCCGCCACCTCGGCCGGGAGCGCGGCGAGCACCCCGCCGGCCAGCTCGCCGCGCCCGGCCGCCATGTCGACGAAGTCCAGCACCGCGGGCCGCCCCAGTGCCTCGTCGACCCGGCACAGCAACCGCGCCACGGCCCCGGCGAACAGCGACGACGCGTGCACGGACGTACGGAAGTGCCCGCCCGGCCCCTCCTCCCGCCGGTAGAAGCCGCCCGGCCCGTACAGCGCCTCCTCCACCGCCGCGCGCCACCCACGCCACTCGTGCAACTCGTGCTCCCCGGCCCTGGTCCCTGGTGTCACCGGGCCAGGCTAAGCGCACACAACGAACGCAACTCCACCTTGCGGAGTACGTGCGCCCGGTTCGGATCGGTCCTCCGGTTGACCCCTGCACCTATCGCGCTTCCCTACGCTGGGTTACGTGCAGCGCCTCTATGACTTCCTCCGCAGGCACCCGATGTGGGTCGACGGCTCCTGGGCCGTGGTCCTCCTCGGGATTTCCGTGGTCGGCGGAGTGGCGGGCGGATACGGCTCACCGGCCGTCGCCGTTCCGCTCACGCTGCTGCTGTGCCTGGTGGTCGCGCTGCGCCGCCGCCTGCCGGAGAAGATGCTGCTGCTCGCGACCGCGGTCGGCGTGGCCCAGCTGATCACCGATGTGGAGCGGGGCCCGGCCGACTTCGCCCTCCTGGTGATCGTCTACACGGTCGCGGCGGAGGGCGCGCGCTGGGCCTCCCGCTTCGCGCTGGGCGCCGGCCTGTGCGCGGCCCCCCTGTCCCAGCTGCGCTGGCCCAGCGACCAGACGAACATCGCGGGCAACATCGCCCTGACGGTCTTCATGGCCGTGCCCTTCGCCCTCGCCTGGGTGCTGGGCGACTCCATCCGCACCCGCCGCGCCTACTTCGCGCAGCTGGAGGAGCGGGCCGCCCGTCTGGAGAAGGAGCGCGAGGCCCAGTCCAAGGTCGCCGTCGCCGCCGAACGCGCCCGGATCGCACGCGAGTTGCACGATGTCGTCGCGCACAACGTCTCGGTGATGGTGGTCCAGGCCGACGGCGCCGCCTACGTCCTCGACGCGGCTCCCGACCAGGCGAAGAAGGCCCTGGAGACCATCTCCTCCACCGGCCGCCAGGCCCTCGCCGAGATGCGCCGCCTGCTCGGCGTGCTGCGCACCGGGGAGCACCAGGAGGCCGGCGAGTACGTGCCGCAGCCCGACGTCCAGCAGATCGAGGACCTCGTCGAGCAGTGCCGCACTTCCGGGCTGCCCGTCGACTTCAAGGTCGAGGGCACGCCCCGGCCGCTGCCCAGCGGCGTCGAGCTCACGGCGTACCGCATCGTGCAGGAGGCGCTCACCAACACCCGCAAGCACGGCGGGCCCAACGCGGGCGCGAGCGTGCGCCTGGTGTACTTCGACGACGGCCTCGGCCTGCTCGTCGAGGACGACGGCAAGGGCGCCCCGCACGAGCTGTACGAGGAGGGCGGTTTCGACGGCCAGGGCCACGGCCTCATCGGCATGCGCGAGCGGATCGGCATGGTCGGCGGCACCCTGGACGCCGGACCGCGCCCCGGCGGAGGATTCCGCATCAGTGCCCTGCTGCCGCTCAAACCCGTCAACTGACGTCGGCACACGTCCCTCGCTGACACCTGTAACGCATTCACCGGCAACGCTCCCACCGTAAAAGAGACTTGGAAGAGGCCTTGATGACGATCCGCGTGATGCTCGTCGACGACCAGGTGCTGCTGCGCACCGGGTTCCGGATGGTGCTCGCCGCCCAGCCGGACATGGAGGTCGTGGCGGAGGCGGGCGACGGTGTCGAGGCCCTCCAGGTGCTGCGCGCGACCGAGGTCGACGTGGTGCTGATGGACGTCCGCATGCCGAAGCTCGACGGTGTGGAGACGACCCGCCGGATCTGCGCCGACACCGACCCGCCGAAGGTGCTCATCCTGACCACGTTCGACCTCGACGAGTACGCCTTCTCGGGGCTGAAGGCGGGCGCCTCCGGCTTCATGCTCAAGGACGTGCCGCCCGGCGAGCTGCTCGCCGCGATCCGCGCCGTGCACAGCGGTGACGCGGTCGTGGCGCCCTCCACCACCCGACGGCTCCTGGACCGCTTCGCACCGATGCTGCCGGGCACCGCCAAGCAGCCCCAGCACCAGCAGCTGGAGCGGCTCACCGGCCGCGAGCGCGAGGTCATGGTGCTGGTCGCGCAGGGCCTGTCCAACGGCGAGATCGCGGCCCGGCTCGTGCTGTCCGAGGCGACCGTGAAGACGCACGTGGGCCGCATCCTGACCAAGCTGGGCCTCAGGGACCGGGTGCAGGTCGTGGTGCTGGCCTACGAGACCGGGCTGGTACGGGCCGGCGGGCACGGCTGAGCCGGACGGCGACCGGCCGGCTCCCGTCGGCTGTCCGGGGATCTCCCCTCTACCGGAGGATTCCCTTTACCGGAGGATCCCCTCCAGGAACTCGCTGCCGAGCCGGGCCACCACCGTCACATCCAGCTGGTGCAGGACGTAGCGCCCGCGGCGGCGGGTGGTGAGCAGGCCCGCCTTCTTCAGCACGGCCAGATGCCGGGATATCTCCGGGGCCGTCATGCCGTGCACCTGTGCCAGCTCGCCCGTGGTGTACGCGCTGCGGGCCAGATTGCGGCACATTCGCATCCGCACGGGGTGGGACAGCGCGGTCATGCGCAGGGCCAGCTGTTCCAGATTGGGCGGGGCGGCGAGCTCGGGGGAGCCGACCGGGTAGTGCAGCACCGGCCGCCAGCCGTACCGGTGCAGGACCATCAGATGCGGCCGGCCCAGGCTCGTCGGGACGAGCAGCAGGCCGCCGTCGCCGGTGGACGTACCGTCGTCGCCGCCCAGCTTGTCGACCGTGATCCGGGCCGCCGCCTCGTCGAGCGTGATCGCCGGGGACACCGCGGCCAGCGCCTCGGCCATGCCCTTGCGCCGGAAGAGGTCCGTCTTGAGCCGCGCGTCCGCCGCGAGCTGGTGGCGCAGCCGGGACCAGGCCTCCGCGAAGAACGCCTCGTCGCAGTCCTGGAGGAACTGCCGCAGCCAGGCCCGGATCGAGGGCGGGTCGCCCAGCAGCCGCCGGCTGAACCGCAGCTGCTGGGGCCCGCGCGCGGCGGCCAGGTCCAGTGCCCTGCGGCGCACCTCGGGGTCGGACAGCGCGGTGGGCCCGCACGAGCCGTACCCGACGGCACAGGTGAACTCCAGTGCCGCGTCCACGAACTGCTCGTCCGACAGCTTGTCGAGCAGGTCCAGCTCCTCGGTGAGCGTGCCGCCCGGGAGAGTGCTCAGGCCCGGGATGCCGGCGAAGGGCATGAACAGGTCCGAGAACGTCGACCGCCACAGGAAGTCGGCCTCGCACATCCGGTCGGCCAGATGCGGGTCGAGCCGGGCGGTCACGCCCGTCACCCAGCCCTGGAGACCCGGGTGGTGCCCCGGCTCGGACAGCGCGTGCAGCGCCATTCCGAGCTCGGCCAGGGGCGAGGGCACGACGGCGACCTCCTCCGGCCGCAGCCCCGCGATGTCGATGTGCACGCTCATGCCTTCATGGTGCACGCAGCCACTGACAACGCCCCCGTCGATTGACGGGCGTCGTCAATCGACGCGACTTCGCCTCCGGCGCGGGCGCAGGGTGGGAGCACCGGGGCAGCCGCGGAGCCTTCGGACCTCCATCACCCCGACCCGCCGAGGCGATCCACGATGAGCATCACCCAGCAGCACCTCCTCGACCTCTACCGCGCCCAGCAGCTCGGCGAGCCCGCCCCGCCCGCGCCGGGCACACACGACCGGCGGGTCGTCCGCGAGTGGCGCGACGAACGCCGATTCCGTGCGGTCCTGGCCGGGCGCCCGGCGAGCGGCCGGCAGCGGATCCGGCACGCCCTGAGCCGGTGGCTGCACCCTGGACGCCGCTTCACCGGCTGACCGCTCCGGCCGCCGGGCGCCGGCAGACCGTCACCAGGGGCGGCCGACGGCCTTCTGCCCGTTTCCGACTACCTGCCGCCCTCCCCGGGCAACCGGGCGACGAACTCCGTGACCGCCGTCTTCACGTCCTCGGCGGTCCACTCCAGCCCGGGGGCCCGCACGCTCACCTCCGTGCGGGCCAGGCCCGGACCGCCCCGGCCCCAGGCGGCGGCAAACAGGAAGACACCCGTTTCCTCGGCCGTCCTGACCGCCGCCTCCCCGGCCACGTCCGCCTCGTACGGCAGCCAGACCTGGAAGTCGTGGGTGTGCGGCACCTCCGGGTACACGCGGGCCCACGGCAGCCCGGCCGCCGCGAACCCCTCGCGCAGGGCGCCGGCCACCACGCGCGCGTGGGCGACGTACTCCGGCAGGCGGGGCAGCTCCCGCTCCAGTCCGGCCAGCGCCGACAGAGCCGTGGGGAACTGCTGGAAGACCAGGCCGCCGTACCGGTGCCGCCAGGCCTTCGCCTCCTCCACCAGCTCCTTCGGGCCGGCGAGCGCCGCACCTCCGACCCCCTCCAGGGCCTTGTAGAACGACACGTAGACGCTGTCCGCCAGGCCCGCGATCTCCTCCAGGGACCGGCCGAGGCGGACGGTGGACTCCCACAGCCGGGCCCCGTCGAAGTGCACCACGGCGTCCCGCTCCCGCGCGGCCTCCACCACCTCCGTGAGCTCCTCCCAGGACGGCAGTACGAAACCGGCCTCCCTGAGGGGGAGTTCCAGCATCAGCGCCCCGAAGGGCTCCTCGAAGTCGCGCACCTCGGCGGCGGTGGGCAGCCGCGGCTCGTCCGTCACGCGTATCGGGCGCAGACCGCCGACCTCGCTGAACGCGTTCCGTTCGTGCAGCTCGGGATGGCTGAGCGCGTGCAGGGCGACGGTCGGGTTGCCGGTGCGGCCCGCCCAGCAGCGCAGGGCCACCTGCTGGGCCATCGTGCCCGTCGGGAAGAACGCGGCGGCTTCGGTGCCGAGCAGCCCGGCGACCTTGGTCTCCAGCGCCTCGACGACCCCGTCGCCGTACGCGTCGGACAGCTCGTCCAGGTCGTACAGGTCCTCCGCCCCGGCCAGTTCCGCCAGGCGCTCCCGGAGCGACTTGTGGAAGGCGAAGCGCGCGAGCACCCGCCGTGCGCCGCGATGGGCGGCCAGCCGCCGCTCACGGAGCCCCGTCCGCCGCTCCTCGTCCTGTTCCGTCGTCTCAGTCATGCCCCGGATCCTGCCCCGCGCGCGTGCGGGCGGGCACCCGCATTTCCCGAACACCCCGTGGACGGCTCTTCCCCACACCCTGTGGACGGCCGAACACCCCTCGAACCGATCGCGTTAACATGACGAGAAATCGTCCGGTACCCGGAGCGGACTGGAACGGGAAGGCCGCCGTCGAGTGAACACAACCCCACAGCCAGACCCCAGGGACCGCCCCGCGCGCCTCACCGTCGGAGTCGTCGGCGCCGGCCGCGTGGGCCCCGCGCTGGCCGCGGCCCTGCAACTCGCCGGGCACCGCCCGGTCGCCGTCTCCGCGGTCTCCGACACCTCCCGGCGCCGTGCCGCGCAACTGCTGCCCGACGTCCCCGTGATGCCGCCCGCCGAGGTCCTCCAGCGGTCCGACCTGGTCCTGCTGACCGTTCCGGACGACGCCCTGCCCGAGCTGGTCGCCGGACTCGCCGACACGGGCTCCGTACGGCCGGGACAGCTGCTCGTCCACACCTCCGGGCGCTATGGCGCGCGGGTGCTCGACCCCGCCCTGCGCGCGGGCGCCCTGCCGCTGGCCCTGCACCCCGCGATGACCTTCACCGGTACGCCCGTGGACGTCCAGCGGCTGGCCGGCTGCTCCTTCGGCGTCACCGCGCCCGAGGAGCTGCGGCTGGCGGCCGAGGCCCTCGTCATCGAGATGGGCGGCGAGCCCGAGTGGATCGCCGAGGAGAACCGGCCGCTCTACCATGCGGCGCTCGCCCTGGGCGCCAACCATCTGGTCACCCTGGTCGCCCAGTCCCTGGAGCTGCTGCGCGCGGCCGGGGTCGCCGCCCCCGACCGGATGCTCGGCCCGCTGCTCGGCGCGGCCCTGGACAACGCCCTGCGCTCCGGCGACGCTGCCCTCACCGGCCCGGTCGCGCGCGGCGACGCGGGCACGGTCGCGGCCCACGTCAGCGAGCTGCGCCGGCACGCCCCGGGGACCGTCGCCGGCTATCTGGCGATGGCCCGCGCGACCGCCGACCGGGCCCTGGCCCACGGCCTGCTGAAGCCGGAGCTCGCCGAGGACCTCCTCGGGGTACTCGCCGACGGGACGGACGGCACCGACGGCACCGAAGGGGACGCCCGATGACCACCACCCTGCTGAGCACCGCCGGCGAGCTGCACGCACGCGTGCGGGCGGGCCGCCGCGCCGTGGTGATGACCATGGGCGCCCTGCACGAGGGCCACGCCACGCTGATCCGCACCGCGCGCGGCATCGCGGGCCGGGACGGCGAGGTCGTCGTCACCGTCTTCGTCAACCCGCTGCAGTTCGGCCAGGGCGAGGACCTTGACCGCTATCCGCGCACCCTGGACGCCGACCTCAAGCTCGCCGAGGAGTCCGGCGCGGACGTCGTGTTCGCCCCCGCCGTGGACGAGGTGTATCCCGGTGGCGAGCCCCAGGTCCGCATCACCGCGGGCCCCATGGGCGAGCGCCTGGAGGGCTCCGCCCGCCCGGGCCACTTCGACGGCATGCTCACGGTCGTCGCCAAGCTGCTGCACCTGACCCGCCCCGACGTCGCCCTGTACGGCCAGAAGGACGCCCAGCAGCTCGCCCTGATCCGCCGCATGGTGCGGGACCTGAACTTCGGCGTGGAGATCGTCGGCGTCCCCACCGTCCGCGAGGACGACGGCCTGGCCCTGTCCAGCCGCAACCGCTACCTCTCGCCCGCCGAGCGGCGCACCGCCCTCGCGCTGTCCAGCGCCCTGTTCGCGGGCCAGGACCGGCATGCCGCGCAGGAGGCGCTGCGGGCCCGGGCCCGTGAAGTGCCGGCCACGCGCGCGCGTGCCGAGGCGCTCAGCGCCATCGGCGAGTCCCGCGCGGCGGCCGACGCGCACGCCGTGGCGACGGCCGTCCCGGGCGGTCCTGCGGCCGTCCGCGCGGCCGCCCGCCAGGTCCTGGACGAGGCCGCCCGCCTCGACCCGCCGCTGGCCCTGGACTACCTCGCGCTGGTCGACCCGTCCGACTTCACCGAGATCGGGCGCGACTTCACCGGCGAGGCGGTCCTCGCCGTGGCCGCCCGGGTCGGGGCGACCCGGCTGATCGACAATCTCCCCCTCACCTTCGGAACGTTCGGAGCCGCCTCGTGACCAGCACAGGCATACGACTGCACGCGCCTGAGCCCGGGTGGTCCATCGACGCGGACGTGGTCGTCGTCGGCTCCGGCGTCGCCGGCCTGACCGCGGCCCTGCGCTGCCAGGCCGCGGGCCTGCGGACCGTCGTCGTCACCAAGGCCCGCCTCGACGACGGCTCCACCCGCTGGGCCCAGGGCGGCATCGCCGCGGCCCTCGGCGAGGGCGACACCCCCGAACAGCACCTGGACGACACCCTGGTCGCGGGCGCGGGCCTGTGCGACGAGGAAGCGGTCCGCATCCTCGTCACCGAGGGCCCCGACGCCGTACGCCGTCTCATCGAGACCGGCGCCCGGTTCGACGAGTCCACCGAGGGCGGGCTGGAACTCACCCGCGAGGGCGGCCACCACCGCCGCCGCATCGCCCACGCGGGCGGGGACGCCACCGGTGCCGAGATCTCCCGCGCCCTGGTCGACGCGGTACGCGCGCGTGGCGTGCGCACGGTCGAGAACGCGCTGGTCCTGGACCTCCTCACGGACGCCGACGGCCACACCGCGGGCGTCACCCTGCACGTCATGGGCGAGGGCCAGCACGACGGCGTGGGCGCGGTCCACGCACCCGCCGTGGTCCTGGCGACCGGCGGCATGGGCCAGGTCTTCTCGGCGACCACCAACCCCTCCGTGTCCACGGGCGACGGCGTGGCCCTGGCGCTCCGCGCGGGCGCCGAGGTCAGCGACCTGGAGTTCGTCCAGTTCCACCCGACCGTCCTCTTCCTGGGCGCCGACGCGGAGGGTCAGCAGCCCCTGGTCTCCGAGGCGGTCCGCGGCGAGGGCGCCCACCTCGTCGACGCCGACGGCACGCGCTTCATGCTCGGCCGGCACGAACTCGCCGAACTCGCCCCCCGGGACATCGTCGCCAAGGGCATCATGCGCCGCATGCAGGAGCAGGACGCCGACCATATGTTCCTCGACGGCCGGCACTTCGGCGCCGAGATGTGGGAGCACCGCTTCCCGACGATCCTCGCCGCCTGCCGCGCCCACGGCATCGACCCGGTCACCAGCCCCATCCCGGTCGCCCCGGCCGCCCACTACGCCTCCGGCGGCGTCCGCACCGACTCACAGGGCCGTACGACCGTCCCCGGCCTGTACGCGTGCGGCGAGGTGGCCTGCACCGGCGTGCACGGCGCCAACCGCCTGGCCTCCAACTCCCTCCTCGAAGGCCTGGTCTACGCCGAGCGCATCGCGGCCGACATCACGGCGAGCCACGCGGAGAACGGCCTCCTCACGCGCGTGCCCCGGCCGCTCCCGTACCCGGAGACCCCCGAGCACCCCCTGCTCACCGCGGAGGCCCGCTTCACGATCCAGCGGATCATGTCCGACGGCGCGGGCGTGCTCCGCTCGGCCGGGTCCCTGGCCAAGGCCGCCGACCAGCTCCAGCGGCTGCACACCGACGCCCGCGACGCCCTCGCCGAGAACGGCAAGACCGCCGAGCCCGGCGTCGACACCTGGGAGGCCACCAACCTCCTGTGCGTGGCCCGGGTCCTGGTCGCCGCCGCCCGGCTCCGCGAGGAGACCCGGGGCTGCCACTGGCGCGAGGACCGCCCCGAGCGCGACGACACCGGCTGGCGGCGCCACATCGTCGTACGCCTGAACCCGGACCGCTCGCTGGCCGTGCACACCACGGACACCACACACTTCCCCACGACCCTCCCCACCCAGGCCCCCCAGGAGCAGTGACCGACGTGACCACCCCCGACCTTCCCCTCGCCTCGTCCGGAGGCTGCGGCGACGGCTGTGCCTGCGGCGCGGACGAGCAGGCGTACCTGGAGTGCGGCCTGGACCCCGCACTCGCCCAGCTCCTGGCCGACGCCGGCCTCGACCCGGTCGAGGTCGAGGACATCGCCAACGTGGCCCTCCAGGAGGACCTGGCCCACGGCGTGGACGTGACGACGGTCGCGACGATCCCCGAGGACGCGGTGGCCACCGCCGACTTCACCGCACGCGAGGCGGGCGTGGTGGCCGGCCTGCGCGTCGCGGAAGCCGTCATCTCGGTCGTCTGCGAGGAAGAGCTGGAGATCGAACGCCACGCGGAGGACGGCGACCGCGTGGAGGCGGGCCAGAAGCTCCTCTCCGTCACCACCCGCACCCGCGACCTCCTCACCGCCGAACGCAGCGCGCTGAACATCCTGTGCCGCCTGTCGGGCATCGCCACCGCCACGCGCGCGTGGGCGGACACGCTCGACGGCACCAAGGCCAGGGTCCGCGACACCCGCAAGACGACCCCCGGCCTGCGCAGCCTCGAGAAGTACGCGGTCCGCTGCGGCGGCGGCGTCAACCACCGCATGTCCCTCTCGGACGCGGCCCTGGTCAAGGACAACCACGTGGTCGCCGCGGGCGGCGTCGCCCAGGCCTTCCAGGCGGTCCGCGACCGCTTCCCCGACGTCGCCATCGAGGTCGAGGTGGACACCCTGCACCAGCTCCGCGAGGTCCTGGACGCCGGAGCGGACCTGATCCTCCTGGACAACTTCACGCCGGGCGAGTGCGAGGAGGCGGTGGCCATCGTCCAGGGCCGCGCAGCCCTGGAGGCGTCGGGCCGCCTGACCCTCGGCAACGCCAAGGCGTACGCGGACACCGGCGTCGACTACCTGGCCGTCGGAGCGCTCACCCACTCCTCGCCGATCCTGGACATCGGCCTCGACCTGCGGCCGGCGGAGTAGGGCGGGTACGGGCATGCTGCTGACGATCGACGTAGGAAACACCCACACCGTCCTCGGCCTGTTCGACGGCGAGGACATCGTCGAACACTGGCGCATCTCCACGGACGCGCGCCGCACCGCCGACGAACTCGCGGTCCTCCTCCAGGGCCTGATGGGCATGCACCCGCTCCTCGGCGACGACCTGGGCGACGGCATCGACGGCATCGCCATCTGCGCGACCGTCCCCTCGGTCCTGCACGAGCTCCGCGAGGTGACCCGCCGCTACTACGGCGACGTGCCCGCGATCCTCGTCGAACCGGGCGTCAAGACGGGCGTCCCGATCCTCATGGACAACCCCAAGGAGGTCGGCGCCGACCGCATCATCAACGCGGTGGCGGCGGTCGAGCTCTACGGCGGCCCCGCCATCGTCGTCGACTTCGGCACGGCGACGACGTTCGACGCGATCAGCGCGCGCGGCGAGTACGTCGGCGGGGTCATCTCGCCCGGCATCGAGATCTCCGTAGAGGCCCTCGGCGTCCGCGGCGCCCAGCTCCGCAAGATCGAGGTGGCCCGGCCCCGCAGCGTCATCGGCAAGAACACGGTCGAGGCGATGCAGTCGGGCGTCATCTACGGCTTCGCCGGCCAGGTCGACGGCGTCGTCAACCGCATGGCCCGCGAGCTGTCGGAGGACCCGGAGGACGTCACCGTGATCGCGACGGGCGGCCTGGCACCGATGGTCCTGGGCGAGTCGTCGGTCATAGACGAGCACGAGCCATGGCTGACCCTGATCGGCCTGCGACTGGTGTACGAGCGGAACGTCTCGCGGATGTGAGCAGGCACCCGGCGCCGGTGCTGGGGCCGGGTGGGCCCGCAACCCGGCGGAGCGGGGTGCCGCCGCGCCCACCCGTGCCGCCCTTAGCGGCACGATTGCCCGCAGCTAGGCGGGACCGGCGGCCCACGGCTAGGCGGGGCTGGCGGCCGTGGCCAGCGCCCGCAGCCGCTGAGCGGGGCGCGCGAGCGCAGGTGGGCCGCACGGCGCTGAGCCACGACGTGCCCGCACTCGCGTACGGCGAGAAGGGGCCGTGTCGGGGGGTGTCCGCCCGCAGCGGTTGTCGCGTCAACGGACAGTCAGTCGGCGTGGCACCCCATCGCGACGTGCCGAGGACGGACACCCCCCGGCGCGGCCCCGACCCACCACCCGGCGCTAGGCGCTACGCGTACCCCCACCACACCCGCACAGGCCGCCGCAGGCACCCCGCCCACCCGAGTGGTCCCCCACGCCACACCCGCGCCCCCTATGCGTAATTTGTCTGATTAGCGCGTATCGTCGCAGCATGCCCACGCCATACGGATCCCGCGGCGGCATGGCGTTCGGCGTGGAGGAGCTGCGTGTGCTCCGCCGCGCTCTCGCCCTCGCCCTCCACCCCACCTCCGCCTCGTCCGACGACGTCCAGGACTGCCTCCGCCTAGCAGAGTCGCTGGACGAGGCGACGCGGGAGGGGGCCAGGCTGCGTGCCTTCCTCGTGGCCGACCTCGGCCGGTACCGCGCAGCCCTGCCAGGCACCGCCGCCGGCTATCTCACCCTCCTGGACGAGGCCCTGGGCGCCGGATACCGCCCCCACCCGCACGACCTCACGGCCCTCCGCGCCCTGCGCGGCAACCCCACCGCCGCCACCCTCCTGGACCGCTGCCGCCGGCTCGCCGAGCAGCGCGTACGCACCCACGCGCAGCAGCACCCCCAGACCCCCCGCCCGGCCACCCGAGCGACCCCCACCACCCCCGTCACCCCCACCGTCCCAGCGGCCCGCACCCGCCTCCTGGCCCTCCCGGGAGGTCTCTCCGCAGCCCCCTCCACCCCCGGAGACTCCGCCAAGGACACCCCCGGAAAGGACCCCGAGAAGAAGCCCGCACGCAAGCCACCGGCCCCGAAACCCGCCCCCAAACCCGCCCCGGCTCCCACCCCACCCCCCTCCCCGGCCAGCCCCAAGCCCAGCCGTCGCCCCATCCCCACCCCGGGCGAGGTCTTCCCGCGCCGCAAGCCCACCCCGCCGCCTCCCGCGAACCCCCAGCAGCTCGCCGCAGGCTGACGTGGCTACCCTGGATCCATGGACTATGTCTCCGCGCTGCTGCCCCCGGTCGTCATGGCCGTCTTCTTCATCGGCGTGATCCGGGTGATCGTGAAGACACAGGGCGGCGCCAACAAAGCCAAGGAGGACGCGGCCGTGGACGCCGCCCTCGCGCGCGTGGAGGGCGCCCACCAGTCCTCCGCGAGCACCCCGAAGGCCTGACCGCCCCAACCGCCCCACTCGGCGTACGACTCAGCGAGGCCCCGCCCGGCCCGCCCCTTCGAGTCGTACGCCCTTTTTGTTCCTGTTCGCCGCTGAAGCGCACGTCCGCCACGCCATTCCCGAGATCTCCCACTATTGTTCTGAGCTGTGCCTCGCCCATTGGGAGAACTCGAAGACGCGGTCATGTCGCGGGTGTGGAAGTGGAACCGCCCGGTGACCGTTCGGGAAGTCCTGGAAGATCTTCAGAAGGAGCGGTCCATCGCCTACACCACGGTGATGACCGTTTTGGACAATCTCCATCAGAAGGGCTGGGTGCGCCGCGAGGCGGAAGGCCGTGCCTATCGATATGAGGCGGTCTCCACACGCGCCGCCTACGCCGCCGCCCTGATGAACGACGCCTGGTCGCAGAGCGACAACCCCGCGGCCGCTCTCGTCGCCTTCTTCGGCATGATGAGCGAGGAACAGCGACACGCTCTCCGCGATGCCGTACGCATCGTCCAGGTCCCGGAAACCCTGGAACCGACCGAAGCGTCTGATTCGACCGAACCACCTCAACCCGCTGAACCGGCTCAACCTGCAGAACCGCCTCAACCCGCAGAACCCCGAGAAGCCACTCCCGAGAACCCCGCCTCCGCTCAGGACCGCGGCGGGCGATAGCGTCCGCCCATGTCCGCGAAGAGCCCCGAAGCCACCGCAAAAGCCATCACGGTCCGACGGGCCCGCACCAGCGATGTCCCGGCGGTGCGCCGTCTCCTTGACGCCTACGTCCGCGGCGGCATCCTGCTCGACAAAGCAACGGTGACGCTTTACGAGGACATCCAGGAGTTCTGGGTCGCGGAACGGGACGACAACGCGGAGGTCGTCGGCTGCGGCGCCCTGCACGTGATGTGGGAAGACCTCGCGGAAGTCCGCACTCTCGCGGTGAAGCGGGGCCTGAAGGGCGCGGGCGTCGGACACCAAGTGCTGGAGAAGTTGCTGCACACCGCCCGCTGGCTCGGCGTTCGCCGCGTTTTCTGTCTGACCTTCGAAGTCGACTTCTTCGTCAAGCACGGCTTCGTGGAGATCGGCGAGACGCCGGTCGACACGGATGTCTACGCGGAGCTGCTGCGTTCCTATGACGAGGGTGTCGCGGAGTTCCTCGGTCTCGAACGAGTGAAACCGAACACCTTGGGCAACAGCCGGATGCTTCTGCATCTGTGATCGTCGGCGATTGGGGATCGACACCTGCCCCGGTGCCCTATGTCCGAAACGCGTACGTTTCCGGACGGAGCCAGGGCTCCCGGTCTCTGCCGAGGGTTTGTGTTTTTCCGGCAAAAGCGGTTTGCTTTCCGACGTACTGCAGTACTGCATATAACAGGGGACGGCGATACGGCGGACGCCGGCACACTCCCCGGCCCTGAAGATATCGATGAAAGGAAATCCGGTGGCACAGAAGGTTCAGGTCCTTCTTGTCGACGACCTCGACGGTGGCGAGGCGGACGAGACCGTGACGTTTGCGCTGGACGGCAAGACGTACGAGATCGATCTCACCACCGCCAATGCGGACAAGCTCCGTGGCCTTCTCGAGGCTTACGTGAAGGGCGGTCGTCGTACCGGAGGCCGTGCTTCGGGCGGGCGCGGAAAGGCGCGCGCGGCTTCGAGCGGCAGCCAGGACACCGCGGCCATCCGCGCCTGGGCGAAGGAGAACGGCTACGAGGTCAACGACCGCGGCCGTGTCCCCGCGACCATCCGCGAGGCTTACGAGAAGGCCAACGGCTGAACAGCGGCACTACTGACCTTGCGCACGCAAGGCCGGCGGCTGGGCGCACGCGCGCCGCAGCCGGACCCGGTGGCAGTGCGTGGCCACCGTGTCCACCAGCCGTACGAGATCGGGGGCGCCCCCACCACCCCCCAAGGCCGACAGCGTCGGCAGCGAGGCCTCGACCTCGCATCCCGGCTCGGGGGGCCGCAGCCACACGGCGGCCCCCTGGGAACCGACCGGGCCCAGGGGCAGCGGACCGGTGACGGCCGCCTCAGGAGGCACCAGCGAGGCCCTCTGACCGGGCAGCAGCACGTTCTCACGGGACGACGGCCCGTCCGCCTCGCAGGGCGACAGCACATCCGTACGTGGCAAGAGCAGGCCCCCGTCCGCCTCGCAGGGCGACAGCACATCCGTACGTGGCAAGAGCAGGCCCCCGTCCGCCTCGCAGGGCGACAACGCATCCGCCACACGCGGCAGCACCCCGCTCACCCCGGCCGGCGCCGGCGCCTCCATGGACCCGCCCGCCCCGATCGCGACCAGATCGAGCGCCAGCGACCCCCACTCCAGCCACTCCAGCAGCCCGGGCAACTCCTCCACGCTGCCCGCCGCCACCAGCAGCCGCACGCGGTCACCCTGTACGGCCACGGGAGAGCCCGGCCCCAGACGCCGCAGCGCCGCGTGTCCCGCCTCGGCCGGCACGTCCAGGACGTCGAAGCGAGCGCCCACCGCCAGCCGCACCGGCTCGCCCGGCTCCCCCGGCACCGTCGGCCAGCCCAGTTCCCTCTCGTACCACCACCGGACCGGACAGCTCTCGTCGAGCGGCCGGCGGGGGAGCGGAACGAGCGGGGACGCGGACGCGGTCACGGGGTGCGGGGCGCCGAACATGCCAAGTGCAACCGCCGGAAGGACGTGCGAGTTACGCTGGGTTCCCGTGCGAGCGCACAGAGTGGCGAAATGGGGGCGTGTGGGGGCTGCCGGAAGGCGCAAGGTTGTTCGCCCGTAGCGGAGGGAACCGGGGCACCCGGCATGGACATCCGGGCTCTACGGGTAAGACATCCCTAGTGGGAGGGGGCGACACGCAGGAAAGGCCGTCTCACGTTCGCCATCGGCGTACTGGCGATGGGGGTAACTGCCTGGCCTGCGGGAACATCGTCTCGCACCATCGGGTTGGAGCAGATGTCGGCGTTCGGGGTCAGGAGGCCATCGACGGTGTCGGCAGTTGGAATGAGCGGTCCCCGCTTGCGGGACTAAGCTGCGGAAGGACAGGGAGGGGAAGTTCCCCCCACTGCCTGACCGCTCTGAGGAGCGATTAACGATGTTCGAGAGGTTCACCGACCGCGCGCGGCGGGTTGTCGTCCTGGCTCAGGAAGAAGCCCGGATGCTCAACCACAACTACATCGGCACTGAGCACATCCTCCTGGGCCTGATCCACGAGGGTGAAGGTGTCGCCGCCAAGGCCCTTGAGAGCCTCGGGATTTCGCTCGAGGCGGTCCGCCAGCAGGTGGAGGAGATCATCGGGCAGGGGCAGCAGGCCCCGTCCGGGCACATCCCCTTCACCCCCCGTGCCAAGAAGGTCCTGGAGCTGTCGCTCCGCGAGGCCCTTCAGCTGGGCCACAACTACATCGGCACGGAGCACATCCTGCTCGGCCTGATCCGCGAGGGCGAGGGCGTCGCCGCCCAGGTCCTCGTCAAGCTGGGCGCAGATCTCAACCGGGTGCGGCAGCAGGTCATCCAGCTGCTCTCCGGTTACCAGGGCAAGGAGACCGCCACCGCCGGCGGGCCTGCCGAGGGCACCCCCTCGACGTCCCTGGTCCTCGACCAGTTCGGCCGGAACCTCACCCAGGCCGCTCGTGAGTCCAAGCTCGACCCGGTCATCGGGCGCGAGAAGGAGATCGAGCGGGTCATGCAGGTGCTGTCCCGCCGTACGAAGAACAACCCGGTCCTGATCGGTGAGCCCGGCGTCGGCAAGACCGCCGTCGTCGAGGGCCTCGCTCAGGCCATCGTCAAGGGCGAGGTGCCCGAGACCCTCAAGGACAAGCACCTCTACACCCTGGACCTCGGCGCGCTGGTCGCCGGCTCCCGCTACCGCGGTGACTTCGAGGAGCGCCTGAAGAAGGTGCTCAAGGAGATCCGCACCCGCGGCGACATCATCCTGTTCATCGACGAGCTCCACACCCTGGTGGGTGCGGGTGCCGCCGAGGGCGCGATCGACGCCGCGAGCATCCTCAAGCCGATGCTGGCCCGCGGTGAGCTGCAGACCATCGGTGCCACCACGCTGGACGAGTACCGCAAGCACCTGGAGAAGGACGCGGCCCTCGAGCGCCGCTTCCAGCCCATCCAGGTCGCGGAGCCGTCCCTGCCGCACACGATCGAGATCCTCAAGGGTCTCCGTGACCGGTACGAGGCCCACCACCGCGTCTCCATCACCGACGAGGCGCTGGTCCAGGCCGCCACGCTGGCCGACCGGTACATCTCGGACCGCTTCCTGCCGGACAAGGCGATCGACCTGATCGACGAGGCCGGTTCCCGGATGCGCATCCGCCGGATGACCGCGCCGCCGGACCTGCGCGAGTTCGACGAGAAGATCGCCGGTGTCCGCCGGGACAAGGAGTCCGCGATCGACTCGCAGGACTTCGAGAAGGCCGCCTCCCTCCGCGACAAGGAGAAGCAGCTCCTGGCCGCCAAGGCCAAGCGGGAGAAGGAGTGGAAGGCCGGCGACATGGACGTCGTCGCCGAGGTCGACGGCGAGCTGATCGCCGAGGTCCTCGCGACCGCCACCGGCATCCCGGTCTTCAAGCTGACCGAGGAGGAGTCCTCGCGTCTGCTGCGCATGGAGGACGAGCTCCACAAGCGGGTCATCGGCCAGGTCGACGCCGTCAAGGCGCTGTCGAAGGCGATCCGCCGTACGCGTGCCGGTCTGAAGGACCCGAAGCGTCCCGGTGGCTCGTTCATCTTCGCCGGCCCGTCCGGTGTCGGTAAGACCGAGCTGTCCAAGGCGCTCGCCGAGTTCCTCTTCGGCGACGAGGACGCGCTGATCTCCCTCGACATGTCGGAGTTCAGCGAGAAGCACACGGTGTCGCGGCTCTTCGGTTCGCCCCCCGGTTACGTGGGCTACGAAGAGGGCGGCCAGCTGACCGAGAAGGTCCGCCGCAAGCCGTTCTCCGTCGTCCTCTTCGACGAGGTCGAGAAGGCCCACCCGGACATCTTCAACTCGCTGCTGCAGATCCTGGAGGACGGTCGCCTGACCGACTCCCAGGGCCGGGTCGTGGACTTCAAGAACACGGTCATCATCATGACGACCAACCTCGGTACCCGGGACATCTCCAAGGGCTTCAACCTGGGCTTCGCGGCCTCGGGTGACAAGAAGTCGAACTATGAGCGCATGAAGAACAAGGTGTCGGACGAGCTCAAGCAGCACTTCCGGCCCGAGTTCCTCAACCGCGTCGACGACGTGGTCGTCTTCCCGCAGCTGACCCAGGAAGACATCCTCAAGATCGTCGACCTGATGATCGGCAAGGTGGACGAGCGCCTGAAGGACCGGGACATGGGCATCGAGCTCTCCCAGTCCGCCAAGGAGCTGCTGTCCCAGAAGGGCTACGACCCGGTGCTGGGTGCGCGTCCGCTGCGTCGCACCATCCAGCGCGAGATCGAGGACTCGCTGTCGGAGAAGATCCTCTTCGGCGAGCTGCGTCCCGGTCACATCGTGGTCGTGGACACGGAGGGCGAGGGCGAGGCCAAGACCTTCACCTTCCGGGGTGAGGAGAAGGCGGCCCTGCCGGACGCCCCGCCGATCGAGCAGGCGGCCGGCGGAAGCGGGCCGAACCTGAGCAAGGACGCGTAAGCGTCACGGCTGAGTGAGAGGGGCCGGTGCTGAAAAGCACCGGCCCCTTTCGCATGCCCTGCGGCCCTACGACAGCTGCCCGTCGTAATCCGGCAGCTTGTACGTCTTCTCGGCATGGCCGCCCGAGAGATCGGTGGCGCTGTTGCCGATGTTCGCGATGATCGTGTAGCCCTTCTTCTCGATGTCGACGCGCTGGGCCGTCTTGTACTCGGCGACGTTCTTGAAGAGGTCGATGAAGTTCCGGACGTAGAGGCCGGAGACCTGGTAGCCGGTCTGCTTCAGGTTGTACTCGGTGAACGAGGCGATGATGTCCGGGCGGGCGGTCACGAAGAACAGGGCGACGCCGTGCTCCTGGGCGTATCTGGCGGCCTCCAGGACCGGCTTGTTGGCCGGCTGGGGGTAGCTGAAGCCGAAGTCGGTCTCCAGCGTGGTGTTGTCGATGTCGAAGACGATCGCCTGCTTCTCACCCGGCTTTGTGGCCGCGATCCGCTGCTTCAGATAGGGCAGCGCCTGGGCCATCACCGCCTGGCAGTCCTTCTGCCAGGTGTTGTAGTCGACGTCCGCCGCAGCGGCCGTGGGGGAGGCGGTGGCGGCCGTGGAGGCGCGGGTGGCGGTCGTGGCGTCGGCCGGCGCGGCCATCGCCACAAGGGCTGCGGCCGATACGGCGGTCACTGATACGCGGCGCAACCAGGGGCGTCGGGTCTGCATGTCGTGGGGGGTCCTCTCACGTCCGTGACGCTGCAACATGTCGTGTGCATGTTCGTGGGCGAGGGTGGCGCGAGGGGAACCGTAAGGTTACCGAACGGTAGGTGCCTAGAGGCGTGCGCCACATTTCCGGAATGGCCGAAGAGGGCCTCCGGTGA
Source organism: Streptomyces sp. NPDC057002 (assembly GCF_042673825.1). NCBI lineage: Bacteria > Bacillati > Actinomycetota > Actinomycetes > Kitasatosporales > Streptomycetaceae > Streptomyces > Streptomyces sp. NPDC057002. Next base: position 26,104 of record NZ_JBHURZ010000004.1, on the reverse strand, counting down.
CATGGCGCACAGGCGATATGTCCGTTACTAGGTGGAATAGTGGCTAACGGACCGGGAGGAAAGGGATTCTTGCCGCGCAGGGTGGGGGGAAGTGCGGTGCAGTGCGTGATTCGTCCCGTATGACTGCTGTGTCAAGAGACGTAGAACACTGAACCAAATTACTAACTTCAGTCGTAGATCACGCTTTTTGGGGTTTGTCGGACTTCGGGTTACCAAGGGATGGCCATTCGGCGAGCGTCTGTGCGCCGGGTGGTTTTCTCCGTCCCCTTCCACACGAGGTTTCGATGTCCCAGCGCGTCACGTCCCGTTCTTCCCGTACGTCCCAGCTCCGCACCCGTGCGACCGTGCTGGCCGCCGGCCTTGGCGTCTCGGTCGCACTGGGAGCCGGGGTCGCGTCCGCCGCCGACACCACGTCCGCGTCCGGCGCCGCCAGTGCCGTCCAGGCGCAGGCCGCCGCCCAGGCCAAGCACGCCAAGGCCGAGGCCGTGAAGGCCGAGAAGGCCGCCAAGGTCGCCGCCGCGAAGAAGGCGGCCGAGAAGCAGGCCGCCGCCAAGAAGGCCGCCGCCAAGAAGGCCATGCCGTCCTGGGTCGACCCGGTGAAGAAGTACAAGCTCTCCGCGAGCTTCGCCCAGAACGGCGGCATGTGGCAGTCCACCCACAGCGGCCAGGACTTCGCCGTGCCGAGCGGCACCCAGGTCGTCGCCACGCACGGCGGCACCGTGGTCAAGGCCGGCGGCAACGGCGCCGGTGACGGCCCCGCCTACGGCAACGCCGTCGTGATCAAGCACGGCAACGGCACGTACTCCCAGTACGCCCACCTGTCGAAGGTCACCGTGAACGTCGGCCAGATAGTCAAGACCGGCCAGGAGATCGCCAAGTCCGGCAGCACCGGTAACTCGAGCGGTCCGCACCTGCACTTCGAGATCCGTACGACCGCGAACTACGGCTCGGCCGTCGACCCGGTGAAGTTCCTGCGCGCCAAGGGCGTGAAGGTCTGACGACCCCCCTCTGACCCGGGAGGGGCTCCTAGGAGCCCCCGGCTCCCAGGTGGGCCCGGGTCACCAGCTCAGTGGCGACCTCGAGGACGGCTTTGTCCTTCTCCTCGGGGTCGCCTTCGAGGTCCTGGAGCAGGAACATCCCGGCGTGCAGCGTGAACAGCGCGCTGGCGCAGCGGACCTGGTCGATCAGGTCGGCGTCCGGGTCGACGATGATGTCGCGCAGCCTGTGGATGCGGGCCTTGAAGGAGTCGCCGACCTGCAGTTCCCGGACCGTCGCCTGGTTCTCGTGCATGAAGCGGAACAGCGGTGCCGCCGCGGCGAGCGTACCGGCGTAGCGGCGGACGATCTCCTGCTTGGTGGCGAGGGTGTGCGGCTGCTGCCGGCCCCACTCGATCAGGTCCTCTATCGGCTGGGTGAGGTCCTCGAAGATGCTGACGAGGATCTCTTCCTTCGTCTTGAAGTGGTAGTAGAGCGCCGCCTTGGTGACGTCCAGGCGCTCGGCGATCTCGCGCAGGGACGTCTTCTCGTAGCCCTGCTCCGCGAAGAGTTCGAGGGCTACGTCCTGGATGCGCTGGCGGGTGTTCCCGCGGCGCCGCTGCCTGGTGCCGTCCATGGTGCCGCCCATCCTCCTACGCCGCCCCGCTTTCCATAAAACTTACTTGACGCCCGGCTAGTTCCGGAGCTAACTTCCGAGTGTAGTCACTAGCCGGTCGGCAAGTAAGTAGCGGTAGCTGGGGGAGTGGGAAGCGATGGCGGACACGACGGACACACCGGCGGTCGACGCCGGCAGCGGGGAGAAACAGCCGAGGAGCGTGCGGGTCGTCCTGCTCGCGCTGATGATCGCGATGATGCTCGCGATGCTCGACAACATGATCATCGGTACGGCGATGCCGACGATCGTCGGTGAGCTGGGCGGGCTCGAACACCTCTCCTGGGTCGTCACCGCCTACACGCTCGCGACCGCGGCCTCCACCCCGCTGTGGGGCAAGCTCGGCGACATGTACGGCCGCAAGGGCACGTTCATGACGTCCATCGTGGTCTTCCTGATCGGCTCGGCGCTCAGCGGCATGGCCCAGAACATGGGCGAGCTGATCGGCTTCCGTGCCGTCCAGGGCCTCGGCGCCGGCGGTCTGATGGTCGGCGTCATGGCGATCATCGGCGACCTGATCCCGCCCCGGGAGCGCGGCAAGTACCAGGGCATGATGGCCGGCGTCATGGCGCTGGCGATGATCGGCGGTCCGCTGGTCGGCGGCACCATCACCGACAACTGGGGCTGGCGCTGGGCCTTCTACATCAACCTGCCGCTCGGCGTCATAGCGCTGGCCGCCGTCAGTGTCGTCCTGCACCTGCCGAAGAAGCGGTCCGAGGCGCGGATCGACTACCTGGGCGCCGCGCTGCTGACCGTCGGCATCACCGCGATCGTGCTCGTCACCACCTGGGGCGGCACGGAGTACGCCTGGAGCTCCGCCCGGATCATGGAGCTGATCGGCATCGGGGTCGCCGCGCTCGTCGGGTTCGTGTTCTGGCAGACGAAGGCCGCCGAGCCGATCGTGCCGCTGCACATCTTCCGCAGCCGCAACTTCACGCTGATGTCGGTCATCGGCTTCATCACCGGCTTCGTGATGTTCGGGGCCACGCTCTTCCTGCCGCTCTACCAGCAGTCCGTGCAGGGCGCCTCCGCTACCAACTCCGGGCTGCTGCTCCTGCCGATGCTCGGTGCGATGCTCGTCACGTCGATGGTCGCCGGGCGCGTCACCACGAACACCGGCAAGTACAAGATCTTCCCGGTCCTCGGCAGCGTCCTGATGATCGTCGGCCTCTACCTGCTCTCCACGATGGACACGGGCACCTCCCGCTTCACCTCCGGCGTCTTCATGGCCGTGGTCGGGCTGGGCATGGGCTGTCTGATGCAGATCACCATGCTGGTCGCGCAGAACAGCGTCGAGATGAAGGACATGGGCGTCGCGTCCTCGTCCACCACGCTCTTCCGCACCCTCGGCTCCTCCTTCGGTGTCGCGATCATGGGCGCGCTGTTCAACAACCGCGTCCAGGACGTCATGGCCGAGCGGGCCGGCGCGCTGGGCTCCAAGGTGACCGAGCAGTCGGCGCAGCTCGACGCGAAGAGCCTGGAGAAGTTGCCGGTGCTGGCCCGCGAGGCGTACCAGCACGCGGTCTCCGCCGGCACCCACTCGGCGTTCCTGCTCGGAGCCGTGGTGGCGGTGGTCGCGCTCGCGGCGGCGGTGTTCGTGAAGGAGGTGCCGCTGAAGGGCGCGGGACCGAAGACGTCGGACGACGACAAGACGGACGGCCCGGCCGCGCAGACGCCGGTCGTCGAGACGGTCTGACCTGCTCCAGCTCTCTCTGGACTCCTCCAGCTCCTGACGAAGGCCCCGGACGGGACACCCAGCCGGGGCCTTCGCCTTGCCGGGGCGCGAGGCCGGTGCCGCTGTCAGACCCCCGTGCCACCATCGACGTCATGGACAAGACGCGGCAGCTGCGGCTCGCCAAGGACGCCATGGACCGGGACTGGGCCGATCCCGGGCTGGACCTGGACACCGTCGCCGCGCACGCCGGGTACTCGCGGTATCACTTCATCCGTGCCTTCAAGGAGGCCTACGGCGAGACCCCCGGCCAGTACCTCACTCACCGCCGCATAGAACGCGCCGAGGACCTGCTGCGTACGGCGAACCTGTCCGTCACGGAGATCTGCCACCTGGTCGGCTTCAGCAGCGTCGGCACGTTCTCGGCCCGCTTCAAGACCTGGACCGGCCTCACCCCCAGCGAGTACCGCACCAAGCACGTCGGCAGGGGAGCCGCCCTCATCCCCGGCTGCTACGCCATGCTCTGGGCCGGCGGCTTCCGCTCCGCGCCCGGCGCCGGCAAGGAGCGCAATTCCGGAGAAGCGGGCTGACACCCCCGCTGCCTACCGTGGCAGGGCACACCCGAACCGGCCGCCGAGCAGCAGGAGCACGCCATGATCAAGGGTCTCGCCATCTCCACCGTCTGGGTCCTCGACCAGGACCGGGCCAAGGAGTTCTACACCGAAAAACTGGGCCTGGAGGTCCGTACGGACATGACCATGGGCGAGGGCGGCATGCGCTGGCTCACCGTCGGCTCACCGAAGCAGCCCGACGTCGAACTCACCCTGATGGTGCCCGGCGGCCCCGCGATGGACCCCGAGTCCGCCGAGATGGTCAGGAAGCTGGTGACGAAGGGAGCGCTCGGCGCGGGCGTCCTGACCACCGACGACATCCACGGCGACTACAAGAAGCTCAAGGACCGCGGCGTGGAGTTCCTCCAGGAGCCGCAGGAGCGCCCGTACGGCACGGAGGCGCTGTTCCGCGACGACTCCGGCAACTGGTTCTCCTTCACCCAGCCCCGCGAAGGCGGACTCGACATGGACCAGGACTGGTCCTGCTGATCCGCGAAAACCGGGTCCGCGAAAGCCCATCCGCGAGAACCGGGCTCTACGACTCCGACCCCGGCAGCATCGGATAGCTCCCCGTGTTCGTCGGCGCGTGCTCCGGCAGCCACAGCACGGCCACCGCACCCTCGGCCGGCAGGTGCTCCGGCGTCCCGGGCGTGCGGACGTTGCGGAAGGTCAGCCGGGCGCCCAGCACCCGGGCCTGTCCGGCCGCGATGGTCAGGCCGAGGCCGTGGCCGTGGCCGGCCCGGTCCTTGCTGCCGGTGCGGAAGCGGCTCGGCCCCTCGGCGAGCAGGTCCTCGGGGAAGCCCGGGCCGTGGTCGCGGACCCGGATGACCCGGCCCTCGACGGTGACCTCGATGGGCGGCTTGCCGTGCCGGGCCGCGTTGGCCAGGAGATTGAACAGGACCCGCTCCAGGCGCCGCGGGTCGGTCGTGACCTCCGACTCGTGCACGACGCGCACCTCGATGGCCGGGTCCTTGGCCGTCACCCGCCGGGCGACGAACTCGCCCAGCATGATGTCCTGCAGCTCCGCCCGCTCCGAGGCCCCGTCCAGCCGGGCCACCTCCAGCACGTCCTCCACGAGGGTGCGCATGGCCTTCGCCCGGTCCAGTACCAGCTCGGTCGGGCGTCCCGGCGGCAGCAGCTCGGCCGCGGTCAGCAGCCCGGTCACCGGCGTGCGCAGCTCGTGCGCGATGTCGGCGGTCACCCGGCGCTCCGCCTCGATGCGCTGCCGCAGCGTGTCCGCCATGGCGTCCACCGCGCTCGCCAGGTCGTCGGTCTCGTCCCGGACGACCCCGCCCATGGCGTCCCGCACCCGCACGTCCGTCTCGCCGCCCGCGAGCTGGTGGGCCGCGACGGCCGCCTTGCGCAGCCGCCGCGACAGATGCCCGCCGATGAGCACGCCGAGCGCGCTGCCGCCGAGGACGACCGCGATGGACCCGATGAGCAGGGCCTGGTCGAGGTCCTGAAGGATGTCCGAGCTGCGGTCGGTGAAGCCCGAGTGCAGGGACATCACATGCCCGTTCTTCAGCGGCACGGCGGCCCATATGTCGGGCGAGCCACCCGGCCGGTCCGCCACATAGGTCGCCCGCTGGCCCACCTCGACCCGGTCCCGCAGCGCCTCCGGCAGATCCGGGTCGTCGATCTTGGTGTTGGGGAAGTTCATCCGCCCGGACAGCTCGAAGTTGCGCTGGGCGATCATGATGCGCTCGTCGGCGAGATCGCGCGCGTTGTCCAGCATCGACACCCGCGCGGCGTTGTGCACGACCAGGCTCAGCGCGATCGCCACCAGCGCGCCGACCAGCGCGATGGCCGCGCTCAGCTTCCATCTGAGGCCCGTACGGATCCCCGCGCGCTCCACGCCCGCGGCGACCAGGCGCCGGAAATGCCCCCTCATAACCCCTGCTCAGGCCTTCAACTTGTAGCCGAAACCACGGACCGTCTCGATACGGTCCTGGCCGATCTTCTGCCGCAGCCGCTGCACATGCACATCGACGACCCGGGTGTCCCCGCCCCAGCCGTAGTCCCACACCCGCTCCAGCAGCTTGTCGCGGGAAAGCACCGTGCCCGGCGCCGAGGAGAACTCCAGCAGCAGCCGCATCTCGGTCGGCGTCAACGCCACCGGCTGCCCGGCCCGGCGGACCTCCATACCCTCGGTGTCGACCTCCAGGTCCCCGAAGGCCAGCATCCCGCCGCTCGCCGGGGCGTCCGGCTCCTCGGCCCGGCCGCCGCCGGCGTGCCCGAAGCGGCGCAGCACCGCGCGGATCCGGGCGACCAGCACGGCCCCGTCGAACGGCTTGGTCACATAGTCGTCGGCACCCGCCTCCAGGCCCAGCACCACGTCGATGGAGTCGGCCCGCGCCGACAGCATGATGACCGGCACGGTCGACTCGTCCCGGATACGGCGGCACAGGCTGACCCCGTCGAGGCCGGGAACCATGACGTCCAGCAGCGCGATGTCGGGGCGGTCCGTCCGGAACGCCTCCAGGCCCGACAGTCCGTCGGGCATCGCGGTGACCACGAAGCCGTCCCGTTCCAGGGCGAGCTGTGTGGCCTCGCGGATGACGTCGTCGTCCTCGACGAACAGAACGTGGGTCTGGTCTGCCATCCCGGTGCTCTCAGTCCTCGTGTGGGTCGTGGGGGTGCGTACTTCTCAGGAGACGCACGGTCCGTCCTCTCAGGGGACGCACGGTCCGTGCATCGCGTTCACCCATGGATCGGTCCGAGCGGCCCGATCGGTTCACGCACGCCGCGCCCGCGTCAGCTCGCGGGCACCGGCGACGGGCTGTCGCCGACGACCTTGCCGTAGTCGTTGTGCGTGCGGTACTTCTCGCTGAACCGGCCGGAAGCCCATCTGTACGTGATCACGTTCTCCCCGGAGGGGCTCGACACCGGGTCGCCCTTGTCGTACACCTGCTTGGTCACCACCAGGTCGCCGCGGTCGATCTCCGCGTAGACCGGGGGTTCCTCGGCCTTGAACACATTCTCGTACGAGCCGTCCCGCTCGCGATACACGTAGCTGCCGATGCCCACCGCGTCACCGCAGGTCAGCACATTGACGACGACATCGTCGGCCGACCCGCCGGTCAGATTGCCGTAGGACACGTCGACGGGATACTCGTCGGCCACGCACGGCTTCAGCTCGCGCTTCACCTCGGGTGAGACCTTGGGGTCGTCCTTGACTAGCCGGACCGCGTTCACGGTGTCGGGCGTCTTGGACGGGGAGGCCGAGGGTGTGGCGGCGGAGGCGCCCGCCACCGCGTCGGCGTGCGCCGGGCCCTCGTCACGCGCGCCGGTGCCGCCGGCGCCGCACCCGGACACGAAAAGGGCGAGGGCGGTGACCACGGCCGATGCCGTGCTCACCGCCTGGATGCTGCCCCGGGTCCGTGCAGACCCCTCGCCGGTCAGGCCGCGCACCGCTCCCGCTCCTCACGCTCCAGCGCGCGTGCGTCCAGATCGCGGGACTCCAGCTCCTCGCGGAGCCGGGCGAGCGCCCGGTGCAGCGTGCTCTTGACCGTTCCGGCCGACATACCGAGGGCGGCGGCCGTCTCCTCCGTGGACATCTGCTCCCAGTGTCGCAGCACGACGACACTGCGCTGCTTCGGGGCGAGGACCTTCAGGATGTCCATCAGCAGGGCGCGGTCCGCGTGCTGCTCGGTGGCGTCGTCGACCGAGGCGTCCGGGAGCTGCTCGGTCGGGACCTCCTCCAGCTTGCGGGCCCGCCACCACTCCGTCCGCGTGTTGATCATGACCCGGCGCAGGTAGGCGTCCGCGAGACGCTTGTCCTCGATGGTCTCCCAGCGGCCGTAGGTCCGTACCAGCGCCGTCTGCAGCAGATCCTGTGCGTCCGTCGGGTCCGGGACCAGGCGGCGAGCACTGCGCAGCAGTGCGTCCTGCCGGGTGCGGACGTACTCCTCGAACTCGAGCACCTCGCCCTGCGCCATGGTGAACCGCCTCCCGTTTCCCCGTTCGGGCCGGCTCCCCGCCGCCCGTGCACTGCCTGTGTTCCTTGGTCGTCCCGTGTCTTCCGGGAACGCATTTGAAGGTACGGAGGCGTTGTCACGGCGCTGTCCGAAGCAGCCTGCGGCTAGCACTCGGCTGTCCGTCGGTTGTGTAACGGAAGTCGGAACGGGGTACAGCGATGGGGGTGTTGAGGCCGCTATGGGGTGATTTGTCCACCCTGTGTCGCCGTTACGGGAGACCCATGGCTGTGATCTGCCTGTACATCAGGTCAGCGGCAGCCGGTACATCCCGCCCGCCAGCGGCTCCACCAAGCCGTCGGCGACCAGGCCGTCCAGGGCACGGGCCCGCTGCACCGGCTCGTGCCACACGCGGTCCAGTGCCGCCTGCGGAACCGGGGCGTGGGCCTCCCGCAGCACGGCGAGCAGCCGCCCGCGGACCTGCCGGTCGGTGCCCGCGTACGTCTGGCCGCGGCGCGGCGGACCGTCGTGCTCCGGCTTGCCCGCCAGCCGCCACGCGCACTGCGCGGCGATCGGGCAGCGGTGGCACGACTCGCTCTTCGCCGTGCACACCAGCGCGCCCAGCTCCATGGAGGCGGCGGCCCAGCGGGCGGCGGTCGACTCTTCCTCGGGGAGGAGCGCGCGGGCCAGTTTGCGCTCGGCGGCGGTGGTGGCGTTCGGCGGGTACTGCACGCCGGTGACCGCGCGGGCGAACACCCGGCGCACATTGGTGTCCAGCACCGGGTGGCGCTGCCCGTAGGCGAAGGACGCGACGGCGGCGGCCGTGTACTCGCCGATGCCGGGCAGTGCCAGCAACTGGGCGTGGTCGGCCGGTACGTCACCGCCGTGCCGTTCCGTTATGGCGACGGCGGCGCCGTGCAGCCGCAGCGCGCGGCGCGGGTAGCCGAGCCGGCCCCAGGCGCGGACGGCCTCGCCGGGCGCCTCCTTGGCCAGGTCGGCGGGGCGCGGCCAGCGGGCCAGCCACTGCTCATAGACGGGCAGGACGCGGTTCACCGGCGTCTGCTGGAGCATGAACTCACTGACCATCACGCCCCACGCCCCGGCCTCGGGGCGCCGCCACGGCAGGTCGCGGGCGTTGTCGTCGAACCAGTCGATGACGGGGGAGTGCAGGTCCTCGCCCTGGGGCGGGCCGGACGCGGTGTCGGTGGGGCCGGGGCTGGTGCGCGGGGTGTTCGTGGGAGCAGTCATGGCCATTCGATCCTGCCACGCGGGAGCCGCGAATCGGGCACACCGCGACCCGAGAGGGCGAGGTACCTGACGATCGGTACCTGACGATCGGCAGCAGTGCCGCCCCGCCGTCCGCCGATAGCGTCGGCCGAATGGAACGATCTCGTTCGGCGCGGCTCGCCCGGGGCGCCCTCCTCTGGGCCGCCCTCGCCCTCCCCGCGCTCACGGCGGACCGGATCGGGCTGAACGAGCCTCGCACGGTCTGGCAGCAGGCCGCCGGTGTGGCGGCGCTGGCCGCGGCGGCCGGCCTGTCCCGGCGGCTGCCGCTCGCCGCCTTCGGGCTGGCGGCCACCCTGAGCCTGACCGCCGCCCCGGCCCTGTTCACCGTCTCCTACGGCCCGGCCCTCGGCGTGTTCGCGCTGCTCCTCGGCCTGCGGGCGGCCCGGGCCCGCCCCGCGGTGCTGGGCTTCGCCGCCGTCGGCTGTGCGGGCACCGCGCGGATCGTGCTCGCCGGGGTCGACCCGGCCCCCGAGTGGCTGGTCATGACGGGCACGCTGCTCTTCGGCTGTGTCTTCCCCTGGCTCGGCGGGCGCTACTGGCGGCAGAGCCGAGAGCTGGCCGCGGAGGGCTGGCTGCGGGCGGCCCGGCTGGAGGACGAGCAGCGCCTCGCCGAGGAACGCGCCCGGCTGCGCGAACGCTCGCGGATCGCCCAGGACATGCACGACTCCCTCGGCCACGAGCTGAGCCTCATCGCCCTGCGCGCGGGCGCCCTCCAGGTCGCTCCCGGCCTCGCCGGCGAACACCGGGCGGCGGCGGCCGAACTGCGCGGGGCGGCAGCCGACGCCACGGACCGGCTGCACCGCATCATCGGCGTCCTGCGCGAGGACGACGAGCCGGTGCCGCTGACCCCCGCGGGCGAGACCCTGGAACAACTCGTAGCCCGCGCAGCGGAGTCCGGCCTCCAGGTCCGCTGGGAGCAGCCCGCCGGCCGGCGCCCGACCGCGGCACCCGGAGGCCTCGCCGAACGGCTGCTGTACCGCGTGGCCCGTGAGGCGCTGACCAACGCGACACGGCACGCACCGGGCGCCCCTGTGGTCGTGGCGGTGACCGGGCGGGCCGAGGGGACGTCCGTCACCGTCACCAACGGCCCGTCCACCGAGCCCAGTTCCCGGCCCTCCGGTGGCGGCACCGGCCTGCTCGGGCTGCGGACCGCCGTGACCGCCGTCGGCGGGGAGTTCGAGGCGGGCCCGCAGGGGGAGGGCTACCGCGTCCGGGCGTACGTCCCCGCACAGCAGACCGCGACCAGACCGGCACGCCTCGCCCCCTCTCCGCTCACCCACGCCCGCCGCCGGGTCGCCATGGCCCTCGGCACGGCCGCCGCCACGGGCGTCGCCCTCGTCGGAGCCGCCTTCGGCTGGTACGCGTACGTGGAGAAGCACTCGGTGCTCGCACCCGCCGCCTACGCGAAACTGCGCCTGGGCGCCCCGGCCGCCGATGTCGAGCGCGTCCTGCCCGAACGGGACGTGAACGACCCGCCCGCCGAGCGGGCGGCCACACCGGCACCGGAGAGCGCCGACTGCCGTTACTACCGGGCGAGCGGCGAGCTGTTCGTCTCCGTCGACCACTTCAGACTGTGTTTCGCCGCCGGGCGGCTCGTCGCCAAGGACGTGGTCCCGCGCGCCGGCCGGTCCGGCGAAGGCCAGGAGAATTACGAGGAGTTCTCACAATGATCCGCGTGCTGCTGGCCGACGACGAGGCGATGGTGCGGGCCGGGGTGCGCGCCATCCTGGGCAGCGGCGGCGAGACGGAGGTCGTCGCCGAGGCGGGCGACGGCCGCGAGGCGGTCGAGCTGGCCCGCGCCCACCGCCCGGACGTGGCCCTGCTCGACATCCGCATGCTGCGCCTGGACGGCCTGACGGCGGCGGAGGAGATCGTACGGACCGTGCCCGGCACGGCCGTCGCGATGCTCACCACCTTCTCCGAGGGCGCCTACGTCACCCGCGCCCTCGGCGGCGGCGCCACCGGTTTCCTGCTGAAGTCCGGGGACCCGTACGAACTGATCGCCGGCGTACGGGCGGTGGCCGCGGGCGCCGCGTTCCTGTCGCCGAAGGTGGCCCGGTACGTCATCGACGAGGGCCTCGGCGGCGGCCGGCTCACCCGCGAGGCACAGGCACGCGCCCGCGTGTCCGTCCTGAGCCCCCGCGAACGCGAGGTGCTCGGCCTGGTCGGCGCCGGCCTGTCCAACCCGGAGATCGCCGCCCGGCTGCATCTCGTCGAGGGCACGGTGAAGGCGTATGTCAGCGCGGTCCTGGACCGGCTGGGCGTGCGCAACCGCGTGCAGGCGGCGATCGTGGCGTACGAGGCGGGACTGGTCGAACCGTGACGCCCCGTCGGCTCAGGGCCGCGCGTGCGTCCCGTACGACCGTACGGGCGCCGGGCCCGGCCCAGTGACCCATCGCGCGGCCGGTGCCGTCGAACCGCGCATCGCCCCGGCCAGCCGAGTCATCGGACCCGTGCCCAGCCGTACGGCGACGAGGGCGACGAGCGTGCCGAGGCCCAGCCCCGCGACCACGTCGTGCGGATAGTGCACGCCGACGAAGACCCGGGAGAAGGCCATCAGCAGGGCGAGCGGGGCCGTCAGCCACAGGAGGGTGCGCCGGACCAGGGCCAGGGCGACGGCCGCGGCGCCCGCGATCGTGGCGTGGTTGGACGGGAACGACCAGTCGCCGTGCGGCGGACACTCGGCCAGGGACGCCGCCGCCCCGGCGACCGCCCGGCACGGACGCTCCTGCGTGACGGCCGACTTGAGCACCTCACTGCACACATACGCCACAGCCGTGGCCAGAGGTGCAAGGGCCGCTATCGCGAACGCGTGGGGGGTGTCACGGCGGGCACGCCACCAGGCGGCGGCGAACAGCAGGACGAAGACCAGCAGTCCGGCCTCCGTCCATAATCCGGCCCCGTGCTGTATCCACACCGGGGAGTCGTCGGCGAAGTCGGTGATGTCGCGGTAGAGCGCGCTGCTCTCGAAGTCCATGGTCACGGACGGTAGGTGGCGGACCGATCCCGTCACACCCAGCGATCGTCGGGTGCCGTATCTGACGAAAGACAGGGGTGAGACGGCTGCTTCCGGCATGATGATCCGGAAAAGTTGTGAGCCTGAGCGGCGGGTGGGACCGGCGAACGCTCCGATCTCTCGTAAGGTTTGCGCCGTGGGATCTCTGCGCAATCCGGTCGGGCCGCTCCCCTCCTCCATCTACTGGCGTCGGAGGGTCGTACTGGTGTCCGTGGCTGCCCTGTTGGCGCTGCTGACCACCTGGCTCGTGACGATGGGCGGCGAAGGCGGCAAGGACGGCGACAACGGCGCCAACGGCAAGAATCCCGCGCCCTCCATCACTCCCGGCCCGTCGAGTTCGGGTCCGGCGATCAGCCAAGCGCCCGGCGGGCGCGACGAGTCGGGCGACGAGGGCTCCGGCGGCTCGTCGTCCGGGTCCGGGGCGGGGTCCGGCGGCGGTTCCGGTGACGGCTCGGGCGGTGGAGCAGGGGACGGTTCCGGCACGGGCTCCGGCGGCGTTTCCGGCTCCGGCGGGTCCGAGGGATCGAGCGGTTCGATCGGTTCGGGCGGCTCCGGCGGTGCCGGTGGCTACGACGGCGGTACCACGGTGGGCGGCGTCGGCGCGGGCGACACGCTGCCCGCCGGTTCCATGCTGCCCAACTGCACCGCGAGCATGGTCAAGTTCAGCCTGCGCAGCCAGCACAACAACTACGACCCCGAGCAGACGCCCACGTTCCTGCTGACCGCGCGGAACATCTCCGGCCACGACTGCAAGATCGATCTCGGGCCGAAGAACGCGGTGTTCACGATCACCGAGGCGAGCGCCGACGATGGCTACTGGTCCTCCAAGGACTGCCCCAGGGTCGCCGGCAGCCGGCTGTACCGCGTGCCCGCGGGCAGCGGCATCACCTACGCCCTGAAGTGGGACCGCAAGCCCAGCGTCCCCGAGTGCGCCACGCCTCCCTCCGGCTCGGCCGGGGCGGGCACGTACCTGGTGGAAGCCAAGGCCCCGGGCTACGCGAAGGTGCAGACGTCGTTCGTCCTGAAGAACGATTAGCCGCTTGTCGTTCAGTCGGCCGCCAGGCCTTCATGTGTGAGGGGGGTGTTCCCGACCGGGAACACCCCCCTCACACATCAGCGTGCGCCGAAGGCTAGACGTACCGCTCCAGGATCGAGGACTCCGCCAGCCGCGACAGGCCCTCCCGCACGCTGCGCGCCCGGGCCTCGCCCACGCCGTCCACCGTCTGGAGATCGTCGACGCTCGCGGCGAGCAGCTTCTGCAGGCCGCCGAAGTGCTCCACGAGACGGTCGATGATCGCGCCGGGGAGCCGGGGCACCTTGGCGAGGAGGCGGAAGCCGCGCGGGGAAACCGCCGAGTCCAGCGTCTCGGGCGAGCCCGTGTAGCCCAACGCCCGTGCCACGATGGGCAGTTCGAGCAGCTCGGCGTGGGTGAGGGCGTCGAGCTCGGCCAGGGCCTCGTCGACCGTACGGGACCGCTTGGCGGTCGGCTCGGGGACGTAGTCCCGGACGACCAGCTCGCGCTCGGGCTCCACGCCGGCGATCAGCTCGTCGAGCTGGAGGGCCAGCAGACGCCCGTCGGTGCCGAGCTCCACCACGTACTCGGCGATCTCCGTGGCGATGCGGCGCACCATCTCCAGGCGCTGGGCGACCGCCGAGACGTCCCGGACGGTCACCAGGTCCTCGATCTCCAGCGCCGACAGCGTGCCCGCGACCTCGTCGAGGCGGAGCTTGTAGCGCTCCAGGGTGGCGAGGGCCTGGTTGGCGCGGGACAGGATCGCCGCCGAGTCCTCCAGGACACGGCGCTGGCCGTCGACGTACAGGGCGATCAGCCGCATCGACTGGGAGACCGAGACCACCGGGAAGCCGACCTGCCTGCTGACGCGGTCCGCGGTGCGGTGCCGGGTGCCGGTCTCCTCCGTGGGGATCGTCGGGTCCGGGACCAGCTGCACGCCCGCGCGCAGGATCTTCGACAGGTCCGAGGACAGCACGATGCCGCCGTCCAGCTTGCACAGCTCGCGCAGCCGGGTCGCGGTGAACTCGACGTCCAGCACGAAGCCGCCGCTGCACAGCGCCTCGACCGTCTTGTCGGAGCCCAGCACGATGAGACCGCCGGTGTTGCCCCGGAGCACGCGCTCCAGGCCGTCACGCAGGGCGGTTCCGGGTGCCACGGCGCTCAGTGAAGCGCGCATCAGGCCATCGGTACCGGCACTCCCACCGGATTTTCCGGGAGCTGCTGCCCGGTCGTTGGCTGCCACTGCACTCCTCCGGTCGCAGGTTCTGGGGCGCCCCGTGTCGCACACTTGGTTCGCACGGACGGGCGAGACCTGGGCAAAGTCTACCGGCGACCCTCCTCGTCCCGTGGGGCCTCTCTGCGACGGGAGCGGGGAAGGACCCGCAGCGCGTCCCCTATGTCCGAGACTTCCAGAACCTTCATACCCGCGGGGATCTTGCCCGGGTCGCCCGGTACCAGGGCGTGTGTGAAGCCCAGACGGTGGGCTTCCGCCAGCCTGCGCTGCACGCCCGTGACCCGTCTCACCTCGCCGGCGAGACCGACTTCCCCGATCGCGACCAGGTTCTTGGGGAGAGGTGTGTCACTCGCCGCGCTCGCCAGGGCGAGGGCGACGGCCAGATCCGCCGCGGGCTCCGAGAGCTTCACGCCGCCGACCGTCGCGGAGTAGATGTCCCGCTTGCCCAAGGCGCTGATCCGCCCGCGCTGTTCCAGCACCGCCAGCATCATCGAGACGCGGGAGGTCTCCAGGCCCGAGGTGGTGCGGCGCGGGGAGGGGATCTGCGAGTCGACCGTGAGGGCCTGGACCTCGGCGACCAGCGGGCGGCGGCCCTCCAGGGTGACGGTCAGGCAGGTGCCCGGGACCGGTTCGGCCCGACGCGTCAGGAAAAGTCCGCTCGGGTCCGCGAGGCCCGTGATGCCCTCGTCGTGCAGTTCGAAGCAGCCGACCTCGTCGGTGGTGCCGTAGCGGTTCTTGACGCCTCGGACGAGGCGGAGGCGGGCGTGCCGGTCGCCCTCGAAGGACAGGACGACGTCCACGAGGTGCTCCAGCAGGCGCGGGCCCGCGATCGCGCCGTCCTTGGTGACATGGCCCACCAGCAGGGTGGACATGCCGCGCTCCTTGGAGGCCCGGATGAGCGCCCCCGCGACCTCCCGCACCTGGGCCATGCCGCCGGGCGCGCCGTCGATCTCGGGGGAGGCCACCGTCTGCACCGAGTCCATGATCAGCAGCGACGGCTTCACCGCGTCCAAGTGGCCCAGCACCGCGGCCAGGTCCGTCTCGGCCGCCAGGTACAGGTGGTCGTCGATGGCGCCGATGCGGTCGGCGCGCAGCCGGACCTGGCTCGCCGACTCCTCGCCCGTGACGTACAGCGTGCGGTGCTCGTCGCTCGCGGACTTGGCCGCCACGTCGAGCAGGAGCGTCGACTTGCCGACGCCCGGCTCGCCCGCGACCAGCACCACCGCGCCGGGGACCAGCCCTCCGCCGAGCACGCGGTCCAGCTCGGGCACGCCGGTGGGGCGGGCGGTGGCCTGGCGCCCGTCCACCTGGCCGATGGGCAGGGCGGAGGTGGTGACCCGGCCCGGTGCCGTCGTACGCACCGCGGGCGTGCCGTACTCCTCGACCGTCCCCCAGGCCTGACACTCGGGGCAGCGGCCGAGCCACTTCGCCGTCTGCCACCCGCACTCCGTGCAGCGGTAGGACGGACGGTCCTTGGTGGTCTTCGTACGGGCAGCCATGGACGAAACCGTAGCCGCAGCCACTGACAGCGCGGGGACCGGAGGGCGCGGCCGACTGCGCGCCAGGGCCCCGCCACCCCGCGCCAGCGTCGGAACAACTGGTTCCTGTCCCCTATTGAGGGATCGTTTCACCCGTACGGATTAAATGTGCTCAAGCCGCCGGAAGGTAACACTCCCGGCCCCCTACGGTCGCCGAATGACGAGCAGTACGCCGGAGATCTCGACCCGCTCGGCCGGCGCCCACCGGGCGCACCGGGAAGCGCGTGACCGCGGTGCGGCGCGCACGCTGGTGCAGCGGCCGCCCGCGCGCTACGAGCCCTACCTGGACGGCCTGTTCACCTACTGCCTGTCCGTGCTGTGCGACCACGACGCCGCGACCGCCGCCCTGGGCGACGTCCTCGCGCTCGCCGAACGCCGCGGCAGGCACGTCCCCGAGGCGCCCGCGGACCGCAGGGCCTGGCTGTACGCGCTGGCCCGCTGGGCGTGCCTGCGGGGGCTGGCCGAGGCCAAGCAGAAACGTACGAGCAGCCACGCTGCGGGCCGCACACGGCGCGCCGAACCCCCGGCCGCCCCGGCCCTCTCCGAGGAGGTCCAGGAGCGGCGGCGCGGCGAACTGGCCCTGCTGGCCTGGCCGGAGGCCGCCGGCACCACCCCGGAGCAGCGCGAGGCGCTCGAACTGGCCGTGCGCCACCACCTCGCCGCCCACGAGGTCGCCGCCGTCCTCGGCATGGACCTCGCCGCCACCCGCGACCTGCTCGCCTCCGCCGCCTGCGAGGTCGAACGCACGCGCGCCGCCCTCGCCGTGGTGGAGACCGGGGCGTGTCCGAGCGTCGCCCACCTCGTCGGTGACGACCGGCTCGTGCTCGGCACGGCCCTGCGCCGCGAACTCGTCCGGCACGTCGACGACTGTCCGCGCTGCCGACGCACCGCCGAGCGCGCCATCCCCGGCCGCTGGCCCGGCACCAGCGTCACGCCCGCCGCGCTGCCCGTCCTGCCGGCGCCCCTCGCCGCCCTGCACGTGGCCATGGCCCACCCGCCACGCGCGCGTGGCGCCGCACCCCGCTTCGACCGGCGCGGCTATCCGATGGACCCCAAGGACCGCGCCGCCCGCAGGGACCGCCTCCGCGCGCGTGCCGTCACCACGACCGTCGTCGCCACCGTCGTGGCCGCCCCCGTGCTCGCCCTGTGGGCCGCCTACCGGGGCACCCCCGTGGGCGAGGCCCAGGACGGCCGCTCCGCCTCCGCGCTCGAGGTGGACGACCCGCTCGGCCTGGACGGCGAGATGGCGGGCGGCGGCTACGAGAACACCGGCAACGCGAGCACCAGACCCGGCCCCCGCTTCGGAAAGAACGGCAAGGCCGACGTGTCCGTGGAGGTCATCGGCGTCGCCGTCGCCGGCCGCGCGAGCACCCTGGACGTCACGGCGGACAACACGGGCGACACCACCCTGATCACCCTCACCGCCACGGGCCCGGCCCCGGTCCGCTGGTCCGCCTCCACGGGAGCCGACTGGCTCTACCTCAGCCAGTCCTCGGGAACGCTACGGCCCGGCGAGTCGTTGACGATCAAGGTGTACGTCGACCATCTGCGGGAGCCCTCCGGCCCCTGGCGCGCGCAGGTGGCGGTGGCACCCGTCGGCGCCGCCGTCCACATCGAGGGCTTCGGCACCGCGCCCACCCCCGCCGATCCCGGCCCCGGCCCGGATCCCCACCCCAGCGACCCGCAACCGCACCAGCCCGACCCGACGCCCACGACCTCGGCGCCGGACCCCGACCCGACGCCGACCACCCCGCCCCCGTCACCCGACCCGGACCCGACGCAAACGGCCCCGGACCCGGACCCGACGGACTCGGGGCCCCCGCCCTCGGAAGGCGACGACCCGAGCCCGGCCACGGCATAGACGCAGGTCAGTCCAGAGGATCCGCCGGATGCGGCGCCAGCAGCGGCAGCTGCGAGGCCAGCCGCTCCTCGCACAGCTCGACCAGCCGGTCGTAGCCCGCCTTGCCCATCAGCTCGATCAGCTCCGGACGGTAGGACACGTACACCGGGTCGCCCGCGCCGTGCGCCGAGGTCGCCGACGTGCACCACCAGTGCAGGTCATGGCCGCCCGGACCCCAGCCGCGGCGGTCGTACTCACCGATCGACACCTGCAGCACCCGCGTGTCGTCGGGCCGGTCGATCCACTCGTACGTCCGCCGCACCGGCAGCTGCCAGCACACGTCCGGCTTGGTCTCCAGCGGCTCGCGGCCCTCCTTCAGGGCGAGGATGTGCAGCGAGCAGCCCGCGCCGCCCTTGAAGCCGGGCCGGTTCTGGAAGATGCACGACCCCTGGAAGGGCCGCGTCTGCCGGTCGCCGTCCTCGTCCTCGGAGACCCAGCCGCTGCTCGTGCCCTCGGCGTGGTTCTGCCAGATGTCCGGCGTGAGCCTCGCCACATGCCCGGCGACCCGCTTCTCGTCGTCCTCGTCGGAGAAGTGGGCACCCAGCGTGCAGCACCCGTCGTCCGCGCGGCCTGCCTGGATGCCCTGGCAGCCGCTGCCGAAGATGCAGTTCCAGCGAGAGGTCAGCCATGTCAGATCGCAGCGGAAGACCTGCTCGTCGTCCGCCGGATCAGGAAACTCCACCCACGCGCGGGCGAAGTCGAGGCCCTTTTCGTCGGACACCGCGGCACCCGATGATTTGTCGCGTTTCGCCTTTTTCGTCTTTGGCACAGGTCCAGGGTACGGGCCTTGTACCCACACCGAGGACGGCGGACGGCACGGCTGGCAGTAGCGTTCCGTACATGAGACTCGGTGTCCTCGACGTGGGATCGAACACGGTGCATCTGCTCGTGGTGGACGCGCATCCCGGCGCGTGCCCGTTGCCCGCGCACTCGCACAAGGCGGAACTGCGCCTCGCCCAGCTTCTCGACGACGACGGCGCGATCGGCCCGCACGGCGTCGACCAACTGGTCTCGGTCGTCCAGGAGGCGCTCCAGGCCGCCGAGGACAAGGGCGTCGAGGATCTGCTGCCGTTCGCCACCTCCGCCGTACGCGAGGCCCGCAACGCCGATGACGTCCTCGCGCGTGTGCGCGCGGAGACCGGCGTCGAGCTCCAGGTCCTCACCGGCGCGGAGGAGGCCCGTCTCACGTTCCTCGCCGCCCGCCGCTGGTTCGGCTGGTCGGCCGGGAAACTGCTGGTCCTGGACATCGGCGGCGGCTCCCTCGAGATCGCCTACGGCATCGACGAGGAGCCCGACGCGGCCGTCTCGCTGCCGCTCGGCGCGGGCCGCCTCACCTCGGGCTGGCTGCCCGGCGACCCGCCCTCCCAGGACGACGTCCGCGCCCTGCGCCGCCATGTACGCACCGAGATCGCTCGCACGGTCGGCGAGTTCAGCCGTATCGGTTCTCCTGACCACGTCGTGGCCACGTCCAAGACCTTCAAGCAGCTGGCCCGTATCGCCGGCGCCGCCCGCTCCGCCGAGGGCCCCTACGTCCAGCGCGAGCTCAAGCGGGAGTCCCTGGAGGCCTGGGTCCCGAGGCTGGCCGGCATGACGGAGGCGGAACGGGCCGAGCTGCCGGGTGTCTCGGAGGGCCGTGCGAACCAGCTCCTGGCCGGTGCACTGGTCGCCGAGGGCGCGATGGACCTGTTCGGCGTCGAGCGCGTGGAGATCTGCCCGTGGGCGCTGCGGGAGGGCGTGATCCTGCGGCGCCTGGACCACATGGAGTCCGCGTAGGAGAGCATTGGAGTCCGCGTAAGAGAGCTGCGAAGGACATGCACCCCCGCCGTGGCAAACACCACAACGGCGAAGAGGCCCCCCGCCCCGCCCCGACCACACCCCGTAATCTGTCCTGCATGGCAGAGCCAGCCGTAAAGATCCCGGACGCGAAGGTCGCCCTGTCGACGGCCTCGGTCTACCCGGAGTCGACGGCCACGGCCTTCGAGATCGCCGCACGCCTCGGCTACGACGGAGTCGAGGTCATGGTCTGGACGGACCCCGTGAGCCAGGACATCGAGGCCCTGCGCAGACTCAGCGACTACCACCAGATCCCCGTCCTGGCCGTGCACGCCCCCTGCCTGCTCATCACGCAGCGCGTCTGGTCCACCGACCCCTGGACCAAGCTCCAGCGGGCCCGCGCGGCGGCCGAGAAGCTCGACGCGAGCACCGTCGTCGTGCACCCGCCCTTTCGCTGGCAGCGCCAGTACGCCAGGGACTTCGTCGCGGGCATCTGGCGCATGGCGAACGAGACGGACGTACGGTTCGCCGTCGAGAACATGTACCCCTGGCGCTACCGCGACCGCGAGATGCTCGCGTACGCCCCCGACTGGGACGTGACGAAGGACGACTACCGCCACTTCACGATCGACCTCAGCCACACCGCGACGGCCCGCTCCGACGCGCTGGACATGGTCGACCGCATGGGGGACCGCCTCGGCCACGTCCACCTCGCCGACGGCAGGGGATCCGCCAAGGACGAGCACCTGGTGCCCGGCCGAGGCAACCAGCCCTGTGCCGAGGTGCTGGAGCGGCTCGCCCTGACCGGCTTCGACGGCCATGTCGTCATCGAGGTCAACACCCGCCGCGCCATGTCGAGCGCGGAGCGGGAGGCCGACCTGGCGGAGGCGCTGGCCTTCACGCGCCTGCACCTGGCCTCGGCGGTGAAGGTGCCGCGACGATGAACGACGGGCCCTCCGGCGGACCCCCGGCCGGAACCGGAACCGGAACCGGCACCACCGCCCGCCGCCGGGGCCGCCCCCCGCGCGCGGAGTCGGCCGACACCCGGGACCGCATCCTGGCCGCCGCCCGCGAGGAGTTCTCCGAGCGCGGTTACGAGAAGACGTCCGTGCGCGGCATCGCCAAGGCGGCCGGGGTCGACCCGGCCCTCGTGCACCACTACTTCGGGACGAAGGAACAGGTCTTCGAGGCGGCGATCACCCAGTCCTTCGCCCCCGCCATGGAGGCACCGAAGGCCATCGAGGAGGGCCCGCTCGACGGCGTGGGGGAGCGCCTGGTCCGCTTCTTCCTCGGCATCTGGGAGAACCCGGCGACCCGCGCGCCCCTGCTCGCCATCGTCCGCTCCGCCGTCACCAACGAGACCGCGGCGGCCGTCTTCCGCCGGATCGTCGCCACCCAGGTGCTGCGCCGCATCGCCGGCCGCCTGGACCTCCCGGACGCCGAACTGCGCGCCGAGCTCGCCGCCGCCCAGCTCGTGGGCACGGCCATGCTGCGCTACGTCATCAAGGTCGAACCCCTGGCCTCGGCGGACCCGGAACTGATCATCGCGCGGCTGGCCCCGGTCGTACAGGGCCATCTCACCGGGCCCTGACCCGCCGAACACAGCCGTCGACCGAGACAGTCATCCCGCATTTCGGACACGCCGTCCCGCCTTCTGGATGACCGGCGTACGCTCGTAGCAGTCAGAAATCTCCGAATCCTCTGACGCCGTCTCTGAAGGAGCGAGCGACGATGCCCGAGCTGAGGTCCCGCACAGTCACCCACGGCCGCAACATGGCGGGCGCCCGCGCCCTTATGCGGGCCTCCGGTGTACCGGGTGCGGACATCGGCCGCAAGCCGATCATCGCGGTCGCCAACAGCTTCACCGAGTTCGTGCCGGGCCACACCCACCTCCAGCCGGTCGGCCGGATCGTCAGCGAGGCGATCGTCGAGGCCGGCGGCATCCCGCGCGAGTTCAACACCATCGCGGTGGACGACGGCATCGCCATGGGCCACGGCGGCATGCTGTACAGCCTCCCCTCCCGGGACCTCATCGCGGACTCGGTCGAGTACATGGTCGAGGCCCACTGCGCCGACGCCCTGATCTGCATCTCCAACTGCGACAAGATCACCCCGGGCATGCTGAACGCGGCTCTGCGCCTCAACATCCCGACGGTCTTCGTCTCCGGCGGCCCGATGGAGTCCGGCCGCGCCACGCTGGTCGACGGCACGGTCCGCACGCTGGACCTGGTCGACGCGATCTCCGACGCGGTGAACGACAAGATCTCGGACGAGGACATCCTCCGTATCGAGGAGAACGCCTGTCCGACCTGCGGCTCGTGTTCCGGCATGTTCACCGCCAACTCGATGAACTGCCTCACCGAGGCCATCGGCCTCTCCCTGCCCGGCAACGGCTCGGTCCTGGCCACGCACACCGCGCGCAAGCAGCTCTACGTCGACGCGGCGAACACGGTCATGGACATCACCCGCCGCTACTACGAGCAGGACGACGACACCGTCCTGCCGCGCAATGTCGCCACCTTCGCCGCCTTCGAGAACGCGATGGCCCTCGACATCGCCATGGGCGGCTCGACCAACACGATCCTGCACCTGCTGGCCGCGGCCCAGGAGGCCGGCGTCCCCTTCGGTCTGGAGGAGATCAACGAGGTCTCCCGCCGCGTCCCCTGCCTCGCCAAGGTCGCCCCGAACGTCGCCAAGAACCGCACGTACTACATGGAGGACGTGCACCGCGCCGGCGGCATCCCCGCCCTCCTCGGCGAACTGCACCGCGGCGGCCTGCTCAACGAGGACGTGCACTCGGTCCACAGCCCGACCCTGGCCGACTGGCTGAAGACCTGGGACGTGCGCGGCGGCTCCCCGTCCCCCGAGGCCCTGGAGCTGTGGCACGCGGCCCCCGGCTGCGTCCGCTCCGCCGAGGCCTTCTCCCAGTCCGAGCGCTGGGAGGCCCTCGACGAGGACGCCGAGGGCGGCTGCATCCGCTCCGTCGAGCACGCGTACTCCAAGGACGGCGGCCTCGCGGTCCTCAAGGGCAACCTCGCGGTCGACGGCTGCGTGGTGAAGACGGCCGGCGTCGACGAGTCGATCTGGACCTTCGAGGGCCCGGCGGTCGTCTGCGAGTCGCAGGAGGAGGCCGTCGAGAAGATCCTGCTGAAACAGATCACGGAGGGCGACGTCGTCGTCATCCGCTACGAGGGCCCCAAGGGCGGCCCCGGCATGCAGGAGATGCTCTACCCGACCTCGTACCTGAAGGGCCGCGGCCTCGGCAAGGCCTGCGCCCTGATCACCGACGGCCGCTTCTCCGGCGGCACCTCCGGCCTCTCCATCGGGCACGCCTCGCCCGAGGCGGCCGGCGGCGGCACCATCGCCCTCGTCGAGGACGGCGACCGCATCCGCATCGACATCCCGAACCGCACCATCGAGCTCCTCGTCGACGACGCCGAACTGGCCCGCCGCGAGAAGGCGCTGAACGGCGTCTACGCCCCGAAGAACCGCGAGCGCAAGGTCTCCGCCGCCCTGCGCGCCTACGCCGCGATGGCGACCAGCGCGGACAAGGGCGCCGTCCGGGACGTGTCGAAGCTCGGCTGAGCACTCTCTCGAAGGGGCCGTCTCAGGGAGGCGGCCCCTTCCCGTATCCGCTACCAGGCGGACGGATCCCGCCCGTCCACGGCGAAGACGGTGCCGTCCGGAGCACCGGTGTAGACACGGCCGTCCACGACCACGGGCGTCGGCAGCGTGGCCGGAACCCGGTCCGACTGGCCGCTCAGCCGTGGCGAGGTCTGCCCGACGAGCTTCCCGCGCCGCGCGTCGACGGCGAGCAGCCGGCCGTCCGGCGTGGTGACGTACACATACCGATCGCCGGCGACGGGCACGGACCCCCTGGCCACACCGGTCTGCAGGCTCCACAACTGCTTGCGCGCCTTCAGATCGACAGCGACCAGCCCTCCGCCCTCCGCCATCAGATGGACGACGTCCCCACGCACACTGCCCTGAACCCCCTGCAACGGGATGCGCAACGGCACACGCTCGCTCTTCCGTCCCTCCGGGCTGTACCGGACCACGGCCCGCGCCTCTCCGCGCACGGCATCGACCGAGACGAACACGACCGACCCGTCCTCGCTGCCGATCGGCTCCAAGGCCCCTTCCAGCCGCGCGTCCCACCGCACCTCGCCCGTGCCCGGGTCCACCGCGGTGACCGTCGTACCGGCGCCGTCACCGGACACGGTCGCCGCGTACGCCAGCGGATCACCCGGGAACGCCACGAAGTACGGCACGTCCTGCCCCGGGATCGACTGACTCCACTTCACGTCCCCGGAGGCACTGTCCACACCGGTGACCGTGCCGTCGGAGGCGGTGAGCAGCACCATCCCGCCCACCTCCTGCACCCCGCCGGACATGGACATGTTCTGCCGCCGCACCACATCACCCGAGTCGGGATCGAGCAGGGTCAGCCGCTGCCCATGGCCGAGCTCGGCCGGCACCAGGCCACCCGACACGACCGGAGCCCCACTCGGCGGCCCGTCGGCGGCGATCCCCTCCAGTGAGTACTTCCACAGCAGACGCCCGTCAGCGGGATCCAGAGCGAAGACCAGCCCGCTCTGCGCGCAGAGCAACTTCCGGGCCGCGTAAGAACACAGAGGAGTGCCCGTCCCGGACAACGGCGTAGCCGCCCACCCCGTGAAGGCGGCAGCCGTGGTCCGCGGTGCGCTGACCGCGGGCGCCGGACCGGGACCGCCCCCGACCAGGGGCACCGCCGCCAGCGCGCCGACGACGGCCAGCCCCAGCGCACCGGCACCGAGAGCGGCCCGCTTCCCGAGGCGCAGCCTGGACCGGCGCGGAGCCCCGACGGCCGGCGGCTCATCCGCACTCGGCACCTCACCCGCGTCCGGCGTCTCCTCCACACGCTGCGCCGGTATGAACACCTGCGTGTCGTACGAGGCCGCCACCGACCGCAGTTCCCGCATCAACTCGTCGGGCGAGGGCCGGTCCTCGGGCTCCTTCGCGAGACACCGCAGCACCAGCGGCGCCAGCTGTTCCGGTACACCGTCCAACTCGGGCTCGTCGTGCACGACCTGGTACGCGACGACGTAAGGGCTGTCGGAGTCGAACGGCCCCCGCCCGGTGGCCGCGTGCACCATCACGGACCCGAGCGCGAAGACATCGGCGGCGGGCCCCACTTCCCGGGGCCGCCGGAACTGCTCGGGCGCCATGAACGGCGGCGTACCGATCAGCTTCCCGGTCTCGGTCCGCAACTCGCTGTCCTTTGGCCGGGAAATGCCGAAGTCGATGACCTTCGGCCCGTCCTCGGCGAGCAGGACATTGCTCGGCTTCAGGTCCCGGTGCACGACCCCGACCCGGTGGATGTCGCGCAGCGCCTCGGCGAGCCCGGCCATCAGCCGCCGCAACTGGGCCGGAGCCAAGGGCCCGTTCCGCTTCACCTCCTGGGCCAGCGTCGGACCCGGGATGAACAGCGTGGCCATCCAGGGCCGCCCGGCCTCGGGATCGGCATCCACCACAGGCGCGGTAAAGGCGCCGCTGACCCGCCGGGCCGCGGCCACCTCCTGCCGGAAACGCCCCCGGAACTCGGGGTCCTCGGCGAACTGCGCGTGCACGACCTTCACGGCCACCTTCATCCCGGAGGTGCTCCGGGCCAGATGCACGACACCCATGCCGCCCGAACCCAGACACTCCTCGAGCCGGTAGTGACCGGCATGTTCAGGAAGTTCCGCTTCCGGGCCCGCTCCGGCGTTTCCCTGCGCCGCCATGGAACCACCCCCGTGCTGTTCGTTCGCGCGCGCGACGCACGGAGCCTAGTCGATGACTCGTACGAGACAGAGGCGGCTTGCTAGCCTCCGCTGGCGAATCATGCACAAGTGTTTGATGGCGTGATTCAGGGGAATCAACGGGACCCCATGGCTGCCATGGGGTCAACGGGGGAGGTTTTTCATGTCTGTAGAGCCTGTCGAACAGGTCAAGCGCAGTACCGGCATGCCGGTGGTCACCACACTGGCCGCCGCGGCCACGTACTACTCGATCGCACCCGGCATCCGTCTCAACGTCCGCAGCGGCCCCGGCACGGGCTACCCGATCGTCAGGACCCTGTCGGAAGGCGCCCGGGTCGCCATCCACTGCCAGACACCCGGCACCCGCGTCACGGGCCCGTACGGCACGACGACCATCTGGGACAACATCGCGAGCGGCCAGTACATCTCGGACGCCTACGTGAACACAGGCAGCGACGGCTACATCCGCCCCCGCTGCTCCTGACCCGCACCACCCGCCCGCGTGCGGCCCGCCCCCACTGCGGGCCGCCCGCGGCCGGCGTGAGCCACAACGCGCCCGCACCCGCCGGCTCACGGAAGGGGCGGTGTCGGGACGTGCCCGCACCCGCGTACGGCGAGAAGGGGACGTGTCGGGGGGTGTCCGCCCGCAGCGGTTGTCGCGTCAACGAACAGTCAGTCGGCGTCCAACCCCATCGCGACGTTCCGAGGACGGACACCCCC